>CAWFCE010000001.1:0-457738 GCA_963814275.1 Candidatus Parcubacteria bacterium
AGTATTTAGTATCTGGTATCTGGTATCTAGTATTTGGTATTTAGCCGCTATTAAGACGGTAGACCAATTATTGACGATTGAGCGTTTTAACCCTATGGAGCCAGAAAAAATTGCTTCGCAGGAAGGGATAAGAGGCCGAAGGGCGAGAGGGGGTAGAGAAATATTGGATACAAAATATTATTTGACAAATAGTATTACTAAATATAAAGTAATAGGTAGCATATAGTAACAAATAAATATATGTATTTACCGAGAAAAATTTATCCGGAACTGAAGAAGCATTTGCGCCTGAAGCAGATCACGGTTTTGACCGGCATGCGGCGGACCGGGAAGACGACCCTGGTAAAACAGCTCCTGGCCGAAATCGGTTCGGACAATAAGCTCTATATCGATCTGGAGCGGCTGGATAACCGCGATCTTTTCTCGCAGAAGAATTATGACAATATTATCCGCGACCTGGCTGCGCGGGGAATTAAAACCGACCGGAAAATTTATATCGTCCTGGATGAGATCCAGATGCTTCCGGCCGTTGCGAGCGTTCTTAAGTATCTGTATGACAGTTTCGACGTAAAATTTTTGGTTACCGGATCAAGCTCTTATTATCTTAAAGATCTTTTTACCGAATCACTGGCCGGCCGGAAAAAGATATTCGAGCTTTTCCCTCTTGATTTCGGCGAGTATCTTGATTTTCGGAAAGTGCCGCACCAAAAGATCAAAAGCTGGGCCAAGCGTAAATTCAATCCGGCCGAATACGAGCGCTTAAGGAATTATTACGAAAATTATATTGAATACGGCGGGTTTCCCGAAGTAGTACTGGCGAAAAATAACCAGCAAAGAAAGGACCTGCTGGCCGATATCATAAGCTCATATATTAATATCGACATCAAGTCCTTGGCGGATTTTCGGAGCGAAAAAAATATTCACAACCTGATGAAGCTGCTGTCCGCCCGGGTCGGCACCCGGCTTGATTATTCCAAAATGTCGCGCTTGTCCGGGATGAGCCGACCGACAGTTATGAATTATATTGATTTTTTCGAGAAAACCTATCTTATTCGGCGCGTACCGGTTATGGCAAAAAGCCCGGACCGGGAGATCGTGAAGGCGCAAAAAATCTATTTTCTCGATAACGGTTTGGCCGGGTTTTTGTCCGATCTGAATAGCGGCTCGAAATTCGAGAACGCTGTGTATAACCAGCTTTGCCATCACGGAAAAATCCAATACTATGCTCTGAAAAGCGGGCGGGAGATCGATTTTATCCTTGATAGCCGCATTGGCCTGGAAGCCAAGGAATCCCCGATCGAGACGGATCGGCGCAAACTCGCCGCTTTATGCCGAAGCGCCGGCATTAGAGCCGGAAGGCTGATCGGGAGGTATAACGCGCCGGATTATAACGATTTTATTTGGGGAGGTGAAATAAAATAAGTTATTAATCATATGGTTATGAATAAAACAACAAAATATAATTTAGATTTTAGATTTGGGAAATTAATTATCCTTTTAGCGGTTCTGCTTTTTTCCGGGAAGTTCGTCCTAGCCGGCAGCACCGGCAACACGACCGGCGACGCCTGGGCGGAGAAGTTCGGCTATATCGCTTTGGACGGCGGGGGCGGGAGCGTCGATTACGGTGTGACGGTCGGGAGCGCGGCGCTTTCCGGCGACGCCTGGAGCGAGAAGACCGGCTGGATCGACTTTAACGATCCCGGTTCGTATTATGCCGTAATAAATGACGGCGCCGGCAACCTGTCCGGCTATGCCTGGTCGGAAAAGCTCGGCTATATCTCGTTCGACGACCCGGGCGTAAACGATTATTACCAGGTCACGATTGCAATTTGCGACGGGTCGAGCGAAAAGCCCGGGGCGGTAATCCTTAAGAACGGCGTAATTTTTAGGGGTGATGCGAAATTCAAGCCGGGACAATCGGCCGCGCAATGCTTATCCGGCTACGCTTTTAGCGAAAAGGGCGGCTATATCAATTTCGACGATGCCGGGTCGCTTTATTCGGGCGAGACCGAGTGGGCACCTTAGCGCCTGGTATTTAGCATTAAGTATTTTGCGAATAAGACAGGGCTAAATCAGCTTTTTTTGTTGCCTTAATGAGCTTATAATGTTATAATTGTGGATAAGTAAGGGATGTTTGACAGATGTTTTGTTGATAATATAGCGGTCAAAAAAAAGCTAAAATAAAATAAAAAAATGAAAAACAAAAAAGCTAAACTATTAAGTTAGCTTTTTTTGTATCCGTATATCGTGAAATTCAGTTTTATATTTGTGTTAATTCGTATATATACAGATTTGCACGAGTTAGTTATCAATAAATACCCCTCGACACGGCTCGGGGCAGGCAAATCACGTATTAAAGTTAAAACGTATTTAGAAGGTCCCCATGCACTCTGTCCCAAATAATTCCGATAAGCTGGTTCCTTTGCGGAGATTCGCGGTAGATGGTCTATATGCCACCGCCTATCTTTCACTACTGGTCCAGCGCAAGAAACTTAAAGCCAAGAAAATCGGCCGGAATTTTTATACTACTGAGAATTGGTTTTATGAATATCTGGAGCGGCACGCGACCGATGATGTGAGGCTGAAGTACAATGAAATTTTTAACGAAGAAGATGAGAAAGTAAAAAAGATAACTAAGATAGAAATTGGAAATTGGAAATTGGAAATTGGCGATAGAAAAATCAATGACAGCGCTTTGCCCGCAGCCACGGCACTGCCGCAGGCGGATCAATCCGCGAAGCCGGGCGTATATAGCCGGCTGAAAAATAATATTTATAAAATTAGTACTGCGTTACTGGCAGTATTTTTTGTTGCCTTTTTTATCACCCGCGTTTTTGTCTGGCTGGATTCGCGGAACGGTGTTATATCCGGCGTTTCCGAAGAGGCGGGCGTGGATATGGCGACTACCACGGTGATGGAGGCGGGGGAGTTATTGCGATATGGAAATTAGAAATTGGAAATTAGGTCGCTTTGCTCCGAAATTAGAAATTGGAAATTGGAAATTGGAAATTAAATTTGTCCGCAGATATGATCTTCACCCCGCCTCGCAGCGTGCGGGGCACCCCTCTCCTGTTCCGGGAGAGGGGTCGATAAGCGGAGTGAATTGGCGGTGAGGGAAGGGGGAGCGGTTAAATTCGGTAATTAGATTACTATGGACATCTCCCTCGCCCGCTACCCCTCTCATTTGCCCCGCCCCTACCCCTCCGCCCCGCAGCGTCTCCTCCCTCCCCACGTCCCTACCCCTCTGTCCCTTCCCTCCTACGCCAAGGCTACGGCGGGCAAGCGTGACATCTCCCCTTCGTAAGGGGAGAAAAGCCGTTGTAATCTAGCGATTCCTCCCCTTACGAAGGGGAGGTGCCCCGCACGCTGCGGGGCGGAGGGGTAGGGGCGAGGGAACAGGGTAGCGGGTGTGGCCGGAGGGATCAAACACGAATAAAAATATGACGATTATATACAATCAAGCCAAATACCGGCTATATAGAAAGATACTGAGGAAGAACGGTACGGTAGCGGAACGGAATAATCAGGAAAATATTTGGATGTGAAAATAAATTATCAATATTCAATTATCAATGATCAATCAATTATCAATTAACCAATTAACTAATGATGTTAAAAATAGCCAATTAGATGATTAAATAATTAATTGGGTTACTGCTTGCCCGCCGAAGTATTAACGCAGGCGGGGGTTACTGAAAACTGATAATTAAAATTGTGATTATAACCGAAAACAATGAAATATATTGATAAAAAATCAATAAAAACCATCTTAGCAGCCGTCTTCACTCTCGCAATCCTAGCCGTTGGGGCTTTGTGGTATTTTCACCATGGTAACGTGAAGGGAGTACAAGCGGGTTGGTGGGATGACAGCTGGAGTTACCGCAAAGCGATCGTGATCAATCACAGCTACGTAACAGGTGATTTGGAGAATTTTCCAGTACTCATTAGTTTGACAGACACCTCCCTCGGCAGCCACGCCCAGGTGGACGGCGATGATATCATCTTTATTTCCGACAACGGCCAGAAATTCTCGCACGAGATCGAAGCCTTCGCCACTTCGACCGGCGTGCTGGTGGCCTGGGTGAAGGTACCGCAATTATCCAGTACCGTCGATACGCCGATCTATATGTATTATGGAAACGCGGGAGCGGGGAATCAGGAGGATGTAGCGAATGTATGGGATGAGAATTACAAAGGAGTTTGGCATTTGCGCGACAGTTCAACCGCGTCGACTTCGGAGAGCACGGGACGGGCCGTACCGTTGCAGGTGATGACCGGAAACGAATCGACCGGAACAGGCAAGGACGACGGAGCGATGCTGGTCAATGCCAACGGCGAAGGTATGTATTACGATGGGGATTATCATATAAATTCCCAGGGTAGCATCGGCTTTTGGTATAAGGAAACCGTAAATTGCACTACGTATAATAATTTCTTTTCCGACAACGACGATGGCTATCAATTCAGCCTGATGAGAAACGCTGACGGCGGAGCGGGCGACCAGCATCTTATCTTCTATGTCAATGGAGATGCTGCATATTTCGATACCGCGCCTAATGTATTCAATGGAGGATGGCATTACATAAACGTAACCTGGGACGATGCCGCCAACCAGAGGAAGATCTTCGTTGACGGCTCTCAGCAGGATTCCGATACTTCTTCGTTTTCACTGGGAACCCAGGGCGAGATACTGTTGATCGGCCAGGGCGATGATTGGTGGTGGACGCCGATAGATGGTTATTTGGATGAATTTCGAATATCGTCGGAAGCGCGTTCAAATGAATGGTTTGCCGCTGAATATGCGAACCAGAATGATCCGTCACATTTCTTTTCTATACAGTCCGAGGAGACCGGGCCGGGGCCGGTTGGGTACTGGTCCTTCGATGAAGGCCGGGGGCAGACCGCGCATGATGAAAGCGGACAAGGAAACGACGGCAGCCTGGGAGAGTCGGCTGCCAGCGGTCCCCAGGACCCCCAATGGCAGGACGCGAGCCAATGCGTCAGCGGCAATTGCTTGTGGTTCGACGGCGCGGACAACGTAGTGACCCTGGGCACCCCGGCTTCTTTGGGCAATCTGGACGAGAAGACAATTACCGCCTGGTTCCGCTTCAACGGCAGCGGCGGTGGAGGCTATGGCCGGATAATCCAAAAAGAGGATGAGGCCATCGGCGGCTGGGGGCTGTATTTGGACGGAAATAATCATGATCTTATATATTTCCATGTATTCGACAGCACTGTCGGTATCTGGCATACGCCCGTAAATTCCGTCACGGCCACCAGTACCTGGTATTTCGTCGCTCTTACCTACGACCGGACCGATGCCGGGAACGATCCGGTGATCTACCTGAACGGCGTAGCGCAATCGGTCGTCAGACAGCAGGCGCCTGAAGGAAGCGCCAAGGATGACCTGGCCCAGCCGGCCTACATCGGCAACCGCTACAATTCGGGCAATTATGACCGGGCATTTGACGGCAATCTCGACGAAGTCAAGATCTACCCCTACTCCCGCACGGCGGATCAGATCCGGCAGGACTACGCCGCCGGCCTGGCTGGGATCAAGTCCAATTCTGGTGTGACCGCCAGCTTCGGCTCCCGCTCCGACTCGTGGATGAGCGACGGGCTGGTCGGGTATTGGAAATTCGATGAACCGGTAGGGTCATATGATGATGACAACGGCTATGAAGACGCAATCGATTCTTCCGGCAACGGTCGAACCGGCGACGCAAACGGAAATGCCGACGTATCTGACGGGAAGTTCGGCAACGGCGCCGCTTTCGACGGCACTACAGATTATTTAAGTTATGCCACGAACGATTTCGGAAATATATTTACAATTAGCGTATGGGCGAAACCGGGTAATGTTTCCAATATTGAAACCATTATTGCTAATACGGTCGGCGGGGGATCGAATGACGGTTTTAAGCTATATATCAACCATTATTTGACGAATAACAGAGCGATCGAATTCGAGACGGGAAACGGAGGCGATGTGTCTACTAGTCTCACAGAAGACGGGACGATCGGGTTTTCCCAATGGAACCATATCGTGGTTGTAGTTAACGAAATACTCGGTAAAGCGGCAATTTATGTTAACGGCATAGATCAGACGAAAGATAGTGATATTTTAACAGATTTTAAAACCAGCGGTACCTGGCGAATCGGCTCATTTATGGACAATCAGTATTCATTCAACGGCAAAATCGACGAAGTCCGCATCTACAACCGCGCCCTGTCCGCGGACGAGGTGAAGAAATTATACGACTGGGCGCCGGGGCCGGTGGCGTGGTGGAAGTTCGACGAGAAGAGCGGAACGACCGCCTACGACTCGATCGCTTCAACGACATACTCGGGCGGTAACCACGGGACACTCGGCACTACGACTGCCAGCCAGCCGGCCTGGACACAGGGAGAATACGGCGGAGCGCTCAGATTTGACGGCAGTGACGATTTTATAGAATTGCCCGCAAAAGACGATTTGAATATAGCCGGCGCGATAACGATTTCCGCTTGGGTAAAAACCACGTCAGCGATAGCCGGGATCTTCGGCGGGCATTATTACACTGATCCTTTTAACGGTTATAGCATCTTTATCGGCGGCGGCGGGGTTTCTGACGGTAAAATCACCTTTTGGAGCTCTGCATACGGTTCGTGGGTGGCCTCCGACTCTACAGTCAATGACGGCAACTGGCACCATGTGGCCGTTGCTGTCTCCGGTTCAAGCGCGACATTTTATCGCGACGGCGTGAGCAATGGCACAAAAACTTCAGCACAACCGGATTCGTATTCCGGCATCAGGGCAATAGGCGCCAGATCGGACGGTGCATATCCTCTCGACGGTCTGATCGACGATGTCAAGATCTACAACTACGCCCGCACCCAGAAGCAGATTTTGGAAGATATGTCCGCCCGAGGCGGATCCGCCTCGGGCGGAGGCGCTTTAAATTTTCCCGTCCTCCACCTGACCTTCGACGAGGGCTACGGCGATACGGCTTTTGATTCTTCGATATTCGGGAATAACGGCACGCTCAATGCCGGCGGGTCCGGGGATAATGACACGACGGCTAAAATGTGGGATTTGAACGGCAAATTCGGGAGGGCGATGGAGTTCGATGGGGTGAACGATCGTGTGGTCGTCGCACATGATACGGCCTTCGATATTACGTCGGATATCACCTTATCCGCATGGGTCAAACGAGATACTATTAACGGCACTTACGACTCGATCATCGGCAAACATAACAATTCGGTATGGGATTATAACCTTTTCATATGCGGCACGGGATCTTCGTGCTACCCTGCCCATGACGATCAATTGGTCTTTGAATCGGATGCGACCGATAAGCTTTACTCGACCGAGGCGATCACCGATAACGATTGGCATTTGGCGAGTTTCACCAGATCGGGAGATGAGTATACCTTCTATATCGACGGCGTCCCGGCCGGCGGAGGGACGAACGGAACCGCATTTGATGCCGATAGTTATTCGATATATATCGGCACGGATGTTACGACGGTTACGGACACGTACTTTGACGGCCTGATGGACGAGATCTATGTATACAATTACGCCCTTTCTGAGGACGAGATAAAAAAGCTTTATAACGGTGGTATGGCTGCGGTTATGGGGGCACCCTCGACCCCTTCGGCAAGCTCAGGGCAGGCTGCCACTTCCAGTTTTTCCAAAAGTATAGAATATTGTGTACCTGGCAGCCTGGACTACTGCGCGCCGCCGGTCGGGGAATGGAAGTTCGATAAGAAGAGCGGGACCACGACTTATGATACTTCCGGGAACGGGAACGACGGTTATTTCGTTTCCGCGGATACGAGCCCCGTACACCGCGGCGCCAACTACTGCCATGCCGGCGCCTGCCTGCAGTTTGACGGGAGTGACGACACTGTCTACACCGCGGATTCCAGCCTGCTTCATATGAATAATTCCGGGTCCATAACTTTTTCAGCCTGGATAAATACCGGCGGATATCTTTATTCTTCAGACGGGCAGGATATAATCCGCTACGATGATGATGACAGCGGGGATGGCGATAGTCCGAACGATAGAAATCTGTATTTATTGAGAATCTACCACCCTTCCGATAAAATTGAATTTACATACGGGCCGTCTTCCGGGTTGTCTTCGATAAATTCGAATGCCACAATCAGCAGCAACCGATGGTATCACGTCGAAGTTACCAGAGACACGGGGAATGATACGGAAAATATTTATATTAATGGCATATTGGATAATAGCGAGACCGATACCACAACCGGGTCTTGGGAAACGACCGGACAATATATGAAAATAGGGGCGTTCTGGGATGGCGGCAGTGATTATGAATTTTTTCACGGCCTGATCGACGACGTGCGTGTCTACAACTACGCTCGCACCCCGGCGCAGATCGCCTGGGACTATAACCGGGGCGCGCCGATCGCCTAGTGGACGTTCGATGAATGCAGTGGCGGCACGATCCATGACTTCGCCCCCGGCGCGGACGGCAAGGCGGCGAACGCCAATCCCGGCACAGCTCCACCTCGGTACGACCGGCGTGACCGCCACCGGCACCTGCGCTTCGTCGTCGGACAGTTTCTGGTACAACGGGAAAGATGGGAAAGTTGGGCATGCGGGGAGTTTTGACGGGATGAGCGATTATATAGATTTAGGCTCAAATCGAGATTTAGAACCTTCAAGTATAACATTTTCATTTTGGATAAAAAGAACTACTAGTTGGAATGATGTAAGGTATGGTTTTATTTGGACTAAGGGTAACTCCTGGAATAATAATGGTATTACTATTAGGGTTTATGACCTTGGCGGACAAAAGAATTTTTGTACTTAGGCTGATGGACTAAATTCATGCCGCGTACTTGCTGAACCGGATGAATATTATCCTTTAAATACTTGGGTACACATGACAATGGTATTTGATACATATAATGATGCAAGTTGGATTTACAAAAATGCCATATCCCAGCCAGTCAATTATTGGAATTCACCGCAAACTCTAAGCAAGACCAGTAACACCAAATATTTGGGATATAATCAGGCTACGGCGAATACATTAACGGTCTGATCGACGACGTGAAGATATGGAATTATGCTTTAACTCCCGAGCAAGTGCGTACTGAATATAACGGCGGGGCGGTTAAATTCGGGAATTGATGAAGAATTTATAATTTATAATTTATACCTAGTGGCACTTTGTAAGTTGTAAACAATTTGTAATATCAAATACTAAATTTATAAACGTTTATTAATTAAATATTACAAATTGGAAATTGTTTATAAATTACAAATTACGCCTTACAAATTAAAACCATTTTTATATCAATAAACATGGCCAGCATAACTAAAAAACATTTCAAAACCATCTTAATCTCGATCACCGCCCTCACGCTTATTACCGCCGGGATTTTGTACTTGTTTACAAGAAAGACGTCCCTGAAGCATCGGCCGGCTGGTGGAACGATTCCTGGTCCTATCGCAAAGCGATCGTGATCGATCATAGCTACGTAACAGGCGATCTGGAGAATTTCCCGGTGCTTATTTCTTTGACTGATGCCAATTTAGGAACCCATGCCCAGACGGACGGGGATGATATTATATTTATTTCCTCGAACGGCCAGAAATTGTCACATGAAATCGAAAGTTTTGCCACTTCTACCGGGGTGCTGGTGGCTTGGGTGAAGATACCTAGTTTATCCAGTACCAACGATACACAAATATTTATGTATTACGGCAATGCGGGCGTCGGCAATCAGGAGGATGCGGCGAACGTCTGGGACGGCGATTACCGGGCGGTCTGGCATTTGCCCGACTCATCCGCCTCAACCGATGATAGCACGATCAACGGGGTCAACTTGACCAACACCGGCGCCAGCCCAACTGATTCCGGCCGGGCGGCCGGGGCAATGGAATTTGACGGCTCCAGCGGATTCCTGAAATTCAGCAATGACGGCCAGATCGGCACCGCCGGTACGATGAGCTTTTGGTACAAGGAAACGACAAACTGCATCGGCTATGAAGCGTTTTTCGGTATAGAGAATGACGATAACGGATTCGGCCTGGAAAGAAACGGTTCGGATACGCAATTATTCGGATATATCAATAGCAGTATCGCATTTTACAATACGGCCAATTTATTCGATGGTAATTGGAAATATATTGCCTTCACCTGGAATGATGTGGCAAACCTAAGATCGTTAATCGTGAATGGCAGTTCACAGGATTCCGACAACAGCTCCTTTTCGATGGGCAACATAAACGTAATTCATATCGGCGATTATTATAACGGCGGCAATCAGATCAAGGGCATTATGGATGAGATCCGCATCTCTTCGACCATCCGTTCCCAGCAGTGGCTCCAAACCGAATTCAATAACCAGAATTCGCCGGAATCATTCCTCGCTGTCCAATCCGAAGAGGTCGGGCCCTCACCCATCGGCTATTGGTCCATGGACGAAGGCTACGGCACGACGGTGCATGACGAAAGCGGACAGGGCAATAGCGGCACGTTAAGCGGCGGAACTTGGCAGGACGAGAGTATGTGTATTTCCGGCAAATGCTTGTTCTTCGACGGAACAAATGATTACATCAATATCCCGGACGCGGATTCTCTTAACGTTACGGAGACTACGATCAGCGCCTGGGTTAAGAGCGCGACCACGACTGCCGGAAAGTACATCATCGGCAAGGATCCGGCCTATGTATATAATGGCGTAATCGGAACCGACGCTGACGACGGCGCGATAGACGGATCAGGTGGAATCGGTTACCAATGGGAGCCAAGTGGTGAATCCGGGAACCTCGGTTATATGGGCGAATATGTGGCGAATAACCGCTATTACGGCTATTTCCGCTTTGTTCTCGACCAGGATATACCTTCCGGCGCAACCATTGATTCGGCGACGATCGATATCTATGGTCATGAGCGCTGGCTTTGGGAAGTAGCCAGTGACGCCCTAAGGATATGGGGCCATGACAGCGCAGACGCGCCGCTAGTAAACAATAAAAACGATTATCCCGGGGATGCGGGCGGGACCACCTTGACAGATGCTTCAACCAGATGGCCTTTGTCCGGCGGCCTGAACTGGAATGACGCGGGCTGGAACACCTCGCCGGACTTCAAAGCTATTATCCAGGAATTGGTGGACGATAACGGCGGTTTGACGGAAAACCACCATATCCAGCTCTGGATCGCCAAAGATGTCCTGCAGAATACCGGCGAGGAGGTCGGCTATGAGGACTATGCTTACACGGGTAGTCAAAATTTGGCAGAGTTGACGATAAATTTTTCTACTTCAGGCGGTGGCGCTGGCGCTACGGATGTGCCGTACGCCCTGAGCACGGCCGGCGGCGGGCAGTTCATGACCATGTCAAGCAGTACGATTTATTCCGCTACCTCGACCACGGATCTGAACGACAACAGATGGCATTACGTGTCCGGGACTTATGACGGCTCCAGAATGAAAATATATATCGATGGCAACCTGGAAACGATCAATTCGAACTATACCGGCGACTTGCCTACCAAGGCCGGGGCGCTCCATATCGGGGCCGATTATCAGACCACGCCGGACAATTTCTTCCACGGTTTTATCGATGAAGTGAAAGTCTATCCCTACGCCCGCACGGCGGATCAAATAAAACAGGACTATGCCGCCGGATTGGCCGGGGTCAAATCGAATAACGGCGTGGCCGCCTCGTTCGGGTCCAAATCCGATTCCTGGATGACCGATGGGCTGGTCGGGTACTGGAAGTTCGACGAGCCCTCGACCGCCTCAACCTACGAGGATTCCTCCGGCAACGGCAATATTGGTACGGCAAACGATAATGCCTCGACCACGGCCGGGAAGTTCGGCAATAGCGCGGTATTTGACGGCGCTAATGATGGCGTATATACAAGCAAAAGTGTAATTGAACTCAATACCGTAACTACATGTGCCTGGGTTAATCCCGAAACGCCCGGTCAATTCAGTAGCGGCACAATTATCGCTAACGGCAGCTATTATCTTTATATGAACACAGACAGCTGGATTATTACCAGCGATGCCAGAACGACCGAAACGTATTTCAATTCGATCGCCCCAGTATTGAATAGTTGGCAGTTTGTATGCGTTGTAAGACAGGCCGACGGTATCGCATCATTGTATGTGAACGGCGTGCAGTCCGGCGCGAGCCAGTTTACTGGGACGCCAGAGGTAGCTATGTGGGATGACGCAATAGGTAATCGGGGAGATGATTTATTCTGTTTCGATGGTAAAATCGACGAAGTCCGCATCTACAACCGCGCCTTGTCCGCGGACGAGGTGAAAAAGCTCTACGAATGGGCGCCCGGGCCGGTGGCGTGGTGGAAGTTCGATGAAAAGAGCGGTACGACCGCCTACGACTCGGCCGCTTCGACGACGTACTCTGGCGGCAACCACGGAGCGTTCGGCGGGGGCAGTAATAATCCGTCCTGGAGCACTGGAAAATACGGCGGGGCATTGAAGTTTGCCGGGAATGAATATATTGATGCAGTCCATAGCCCCAAACTGGAGTTCGGCACCGGAAGTTTTACAGTATCGTATTGGATGAAACCATTCGCCTATCCGACTGATCAGGATTCATCTACCGCTGGTTTGATCAATAAACAAGATGCCAGCCAGGCTACCGGCTGGCGGTTTGATTTTTTTAGTAATGGTGATTTTATATTCGCTAATGATGACGGAACGACAGAACCACAGGAGTATATGGATGATGACGTGGTTTTGAACCAATGGTATTACGTTACCGGTGTTGTAGACCGAACCACTGACCATAATAAGTTGTATATCAACGGGCAATTGCAAAGTGATATAGACGATATTTCCGGGTTGGGCAGTTTCGATTCGGCCGCTAGTAACGACCTATATATCGGTGCCGGTCGGTCGGATCATCGTTACTTCGACGGCCTGATCGATGATGTCCGCATCTACAATTACGCCCGTACCCAGAAGCAGATCCTGGAGGATATGAACGCCGGTGGACCGGCATTGAAGCAGCCGGTATTGCATTTGTCGTTCGACGAGGGCTACGGGTCGGTGGCCCATGATGATTCGATCTATGGGAACAACGGTACGCTGGTATCCGGCGGTTCAGGCGGTAATTCAACCGTAAGCGCGATGTGGGACCTTAACGGAAAATTTGGGAAGGCCATGGAGTTTGACGGGACGAATGATTATGTCTACACTACGAATTCATTCGACTACCCGGCGGATTTCACAGTGTCAGTTTGGTTCAAGACGACAGTGGCGTCCGGCCACAAGCTGGTGGGCTTTGAGAACTTGCAGACCGGAACCGGCAGTGGCAGTCATAGCGGACATATTTGGATGGGGACAGATGGCAAAATACGCTATGGGTGGTGGACTGGTTCAGCGTCTGTAAATTTGGCGTCCACTGCCACGCTGAACGACGGCCAGTGGCATCATGCAGTAGGCACTTATAGTATGGCTCCTCTGGGCAGCCTGTATATAGATGGGGTCTTACAGGAGTCGAGTAGCTTAGCAATGGGATCGTATTCATCTGTATATTGGAGGGTTGGCAGCTGGCGTCTGGCCACCAGTTATTGGACGAACGGCAGCGATGGTTATTTTAACGGTCTGATAGATGAGGTCAAGGTCTATAATTATACCCTGTCCGAGGACGAGATCAAGACGCTATATAACAGCGGCGCGAGCGCTGTCATGGGCGATGATGCCAGCCGGGACAATGACGGCGCAGTCGTGACGGGCGCGTCCAAAGAATATTGCATACCTGGCGACACGGCGCAGTGTGACCCGCCGGTGCTCGATCTCGATTTTGACGAAAAGACCGGTCAATACACCTATGATAAGAGCGGACATGGCAACAACGGCACCCTCGGTTCCGGCGCCACCGCCGATGCGGCCGACCCGGTTTGGAAATCGGCCCGCTTCTGCCATACTGGCGCCTGCTTATTGTTTGACGATAATGATGATTATGTCAGTATCAGTGACAATTCGAGTTTAACATTCGGTAACGGAACGGATGATCAGCCGTTTTCCGGATCAGCTTGGGCTTATATGTATGATGCCACAACTTTTAGCGTGCTTTATAAAGGGCAAAACGATATCGGCAACCTAGAATGGTGGTTTGGAACGGACGATGGTTCTGACAATCTAATGTGCAAACTTTATGATAATATAGGGAATCAGGGAATTTATCAACTAAGCGATACTGCCTTAACCGATTATGAGAATACCTGGATAAATCTGGCATTTACCTATGACGGAACCGAATCGGAGGACGGCATCAAGCTTTATCTCAACGGTGTCCTGCTGGATTCTACCGGAACTGAACAGGGCACTTATGTAGCCATGCATGATGTCTCCAACGCGCCTTTGTCTATCGGCGCTTTTGCTCCGGAAGATCCGGTATATCGTGGTTTTTCTGATGGCCTGATTGACGGCGTGAAGATTTACAATTACGCCCGCACACCGGCGCAGATCGCCTGGGATTATAATAAGGGCGCGCCGATCGCGGAGTGGGATTTCGACGAATGCTCGGGCTCTACGATCCATGACGCCAGCGGCAACGGTAATAACGGCCAGCTTTATCTCGGTACCACCGGCGTCACCGCCACCGGTACTTGCGCCTCTTCTTCGGATAGTTTTTGGTATAATGGGAAGGATGGCAAGCGGAATGCGGCGGGGAGTTTTGATAATACTGATGATATTGTCCGGATACAGGATTCCGGAGCCGATAGTATATTGGATTTCGGCAGCGGCGATTCTATTACGATTGGTGCCTGGGTTAACATTTATGATTTTACGGATGATTATCAAGTATTGGCCGGCAAGACATCAAGCGGCAATTATTATTTTGAAGTCAGTCCGGAATGCAGCAACGGAGATGCGAACTGCCGGATGTATTTCATATATAGGAATGCGGCCAACACGGCATGGCGCGAAGCTACATCGGATAATTTATTATTGCATCGAAATGAATGGCAGTATGTGGCAGTCAGTTTTACTTTCGGCGATCCTGATACGATCAAATTTTATTATAACGGAATGATGGATGAAGGGCATTGGATCGGCGCTATCGGCAGCGACGCCCCAAGAGAAACGAATGAGGACCTCGTTATGGGCCGTAATATAAGCGGTGGTGAAAATTTTAATGGTCTGATTGACGAAGTGAAGATCTGGGATTATGCTTTGACTCCGGAGCAGGTCAAAACTGAATACAATGGCGGCGCAGTTAAATTCGGAAACTAGAAAAGAATTTATAATTTGTAATTTATAATTTGTAAACAATTTGTAATATTAAATTTGTAAAAGGTTTATAAATTATAAATTGGATATTGTTTATAAATTACAAATTACGCCTTACAAATTTTTTCCTGGCCTGATCGACGACGTGAAGATCTGGAATTACGCTCTGACCGCCGAGCAGGTTAAACAGGAATACAATGGGGGAGCGGTTAGGTTCGGAGAATAGTTGAAAAAGGATACAAGGATACAAGATACAAGGATACAAACAATATTCAAATTTCAAATCACAAATATCAAACATTTAACAATATAATTAATCATGGAAAACAAGGAGGAAAATAAAATATATGATTTGGAAGAAAGGACAACCATTTTTGCCCAGCGAGTAATCAGATTATGCCGAGCCTTACCAAAAGATTCGGTTAATAACCGGTTATCGGGACAAGCAGTCGGCTCATCAGGTTCGGTCGGTGCCAATTACCGGGAAGCCAATGATGCTCTGGGTAAAAAAGATTTTCTCCATCGTTTGCGGATAGCCAGGAAAGAAGCCAAGGAAACGATCCATTGGCTAAAACTAATCGAAACCGCCAATCCGGAATTCAGTCCGAGAATGCAGGATTTGCATAAAGAAGCCAACGAAATAAAAAATATACTATCAGCGATAATCAATAAAACGGAGAAGAAAAATGAAAAAAAAATGAATTATGAATAAGGATGCAAAAAATATGTGTAAAGAAACAAGGATACAAGATACAAGAAATATGAAAAAGAAACAAGGATACAAGATACAAACAAATTACAAATTTCAAATCACAAATATCCAAACGGTTTGGAAAATTGGGATTTGAAATTTGTAATTTGTTTGTATCTTGTATCCTTGTAACTTGTATCCTTAAAACCGTTATACAAAACGATAAACATGAATATACTCAAATCAAAACATTTCAAAACCATCCTGATCTCGATCACCGCCCTCGCGCTGATAACCGCCGGGATTTTGTATTGGACAAGAAAAGACGCGACTCCCGCGGAGGCAGGTTGGTGGAACGATTCCTGGTCCTACCGCAAAGCGATCGTGATCAATCACGGCTACGTCACAGGGGATCTGGAGAATTTCCCGGTGCTTATTTCCCTGACTGATGCCAGTTTAGGAACCCACGCGCAGGCGGACGGGGATGATATTATTTTTATTTCTCAAAATGGCCAGAAATTATCGCACGAGATCGAAGCGTTTGATAACACAACGGGCAAACTGGCAGCCTGGGTGAAGGTGCCAAGCTTAAGCAGCGCGGATGATACGCAGATATTTATGTATTACGGCAATGCGGGCGTCGGGAATCAGGAGGATGCGGCGAATGTCTGGAACGAGAGCTATAACGGCGTCTATCATCTTGCCGGCGGGAGCGGGGCCGACTCGACCGGCTATCACCGCGACGGGACCGCCTCGATCGGCGCTTCCTCGACCGCCTATATCGGCGGCAGCGGCGTCTTTGCCACATTCGATCCGGGTGATCTCGACACCACCTGGGGCGGCGGCGGATACGCGGATTACGATAGCGGCGGCAACGATGCCGCATATGACGCCGTACAGGCGGCCGACGGGTCGGTATTCGTCGCCGGCTACTATGTGGGGAGCGGCGGGATCGACTGGATGATCCGGAAATACGCGCCGGGCGGCGCGATCGATACCGCCTGGGGGGACAACGGGATGATCATATATTCGAGCAGCGGCAGCCATAATGATTACGCCCAGGCAATCGCCCTCGATAGCGGCGGTTCGATCTATGTCGGCGGCTATTACTACAATATCGCCAATTCCGACCCGGACTGGATGGTCCGCAAATACGACGCCGACGGCAAGCTCTGCAACGGCTCGGGCACGAGCTGCACCTGGGGGCCGGGCGATGCCGGCTATGTTACCTACGAAAACGATACAACAACGCCATTACCCGACGAGATTACCCGGCTTTACGCGGATGCGGACGGAAAATTATACGTCGGCGGTTTCTATTACCACCAAAGCTACAGCGACAACGACTGGCTCATCATAAAATACACGGCCACCGGCACCCCGGACTGGACCTGGGGCGGGGGCGACGGGATGATCGATTACCAGAACAATTACGGCGATAACAAAGTGCAGGGTATGGCCGTATCGACCTCGACCGGGGAGCTTTATGCGGCCGGACCGGACAATGACGAATGGGGCGATCCGTTCTGGACAATGCGTAAATATACGGCGGCCGGCGTGCCGGACACGACCTGGGGTACAAACGGGATCGTTACATATTATGCCGCGGCCTATAGCCAAGCCGTGGCAACGGCGCTTGCTTTATCCGCAACGGGCGAGATCTATGTGACCGGCACTTACGATACGAGTAATGGCTGGATGATGCGCAAGTACGATGCCGACGGCAAGCTCTGCAACGGCTCGGGCACGAGCTGCTCCTGGGCGGGCGGCAACGGTTATGTAACATTTGCCGACAACTCGTCCAATTCTATGGACTTGGCGCTTAATTCGTCAGACGAGCTGTATGCCGCCGGCTCGGTCCGCAACGCCAGCGACGACTGGATGATCCGGAAATACGACTCAAGCGGCGTACTCGACGCCTCCTGGGGCAGCGGCGGCATCGTCGAGGAAGACCTGACTGCCGGCACCGACAAGATCCAGAGTATTTATCTGGCGGCGGACGGAACGGTATTTGCCGCCGGCGTTTATAATACCTCGGACTGGATGGTGCGCAAATATTCTCCCGGCGGCGGCGGTTCGGTCGCGATCGGCCCGGCCGGCAGTATCAAAAGCGCGTCTTTCTGGATCAAGGCCGGTTCGACCAGCGAGCAGATCATCGATATAAACGGTAATGCCTATATCCAGGTAGCCGGCGGCACGCTCTCCGCTCCGGGCTGGTCTTCGCCGACGATCTATGTCGACGGCACGGCCGGCACGGCGCTCGACACCGGCTGGCATCTGGTCACTGTTACCTCGGCCACGGCCCTGGACGCCACCTCGACGGATCTGGGCGTCACTCCCGGCGGCTATTACAACGGCCTCTTGGACGAAACCAGGTTCAGTTCGACCGAATTGAGCGCCGCCTGGATCGCGACCGAATACAATACTGAGAACGCGCCGGAAACATCCCTCTCGGTCCAAGCCGAGGAGACCGGGCCGGGGCCGGTGGGGTATTGGTCGTTCGACGACCCCTCGGCAGGCTCGGAGCAGGAGGGCGGCGTTCACGATGAGAGCGGCCAGGGTAATCATGGAACGAATTACGGGGCAGTGCAAGCAGGACGAGAGCATGTGCGTCTCCAGGAAGTGCCTCAGACTCGACGGTACGAATGATTATGTGGATACGGGCAGCACCGTCCTCAACCGGGACGAACTGACGATCTCGGCCTGGTTCCGGACGCTCGATTTCGAATACGGCACCCATATTATCTGGGAAGGCGATTCCGCGGGGAATGGCTGGGGCGGTGAAGAGGAAATACATCTTTCGATCGGCAATAATTCGATCAATTTCTACTACGGGGACGGGGATAACAGGTATGGCATGGGAGATTACCTGGAAATAAATTTCGAAATAGCATCTTCATCGGCGTGGCACCATGCAGCGGCCGTTTTGGATCCGGGTGGCACCGGTATATCTCTATATCTGGACGGGCATCTGGTCGGAACCGATAGCTATAGTACTTCCATGTCGCGCGCGAGCTGGGACACGGACGCCCTGATCGGCCGTCCCGGCGCGAATGAGCGGTATTTCCAGGGCTTTATCGACGAGGTCAAAATCTATCCCTACGCCCGCACGGCGGACCAGATCCGGCAGGACTACGCCGCCGGGTTGGCCGGGGTCAAGTCCAATTCCGGCGTGGCCGCCAGCTTCGGCTCGCAGTCCGACTCCTGGATGAGCGACGGGCTGGTCGGGTACTGGAAATTCGACGAGCCCTCGACCGCTTCGACCTACGAGGACTCCTCGGGCAACGGCAACACCGGCACGACTTACGGTAATGCCTCGACTACGGCCGGCCGATTCGGCAGCGCGGGCGTTTTCGACGGCAGCGGCGACTATGTGGACGTCGGAAGCTCAAGCGCCCTGCAGCTGACCGGCAGCGCCACCTGGGCCGCCTGGGTCAACGCGGCCGCTTTGGTCTCGGGCCAGAAATATACGATCGTGGGCAAGGACGGCAGTTCAGCCGACACCGGCTGGCAGATGCGGCGCGGCGATGCCGATGCTTTCAGGATGAGGATCGCCGTAGTGGCCGATTCGGATATTGGCCGCGACTCAGCCACTATTCCCGTGACCGGCGCCTGGTACCATGTGGTTGGCGTTTATGACGCTGCCGCGCAAACACTCGATATCTATGTCAATGGCGTGCTTGATAACGGCGCCCTGGATGGCCCCGTACCGGCGTCGCAAAGGAATTCGGGCCAAAACGTCAATATCGGGAAAAAATCCTCGGCTGATAATTATTACTGGAACGGCCAAATCGACGAAGTGCGCATCTACAACCGCGCCCTGTCCGCGGACGAGGTCAGGAAATTATACGAATGGGCGCCGGGGCCGGTGGCGTGGTGGAAGTTCGATGAGCTAGCGGCGCAGACTGTCTACGACAGCGTGCGCAAGTTCGACTTACTCCGGGGGAAATAACGCCAGTATTGGCGGCGGCAGCGCCAATCTGCCCGTTTGGACACAGGGGAAATACGGCGGAGCGCTTAAATTCGATGGCGGATAATGATTACATCGGCTCCGGTAAAGATATTCTAAAGTTGTCGTCCGGCCAGGGGACGATAACGTTCTGGATGAAATATACTGCCTGGCCAGTACTGTAGACGATCTTATGCATTTTTATACAATGCTTATAATGATCATCTGGATCTATATTTCAACGGTACCAGCCACAATGTTAACTTAAAGGCTGAAGATGCCGGCGCCACGGTTTTGGAATATGGATATGATCTGGATAATCTGGAGGGCGGTTTTCAGGAGAAATGGTATTATGTGACGTTTCAGGATCGGCAACAGCCCGAAGCTGTATATCGACGGGATAGAAAGAACGCTGAGCGGAACTAACGGCGGTTACTGGATGAACCATTTTAATGTCAATAATATAACTATCGGAAAAAGCGTTTGGGGAGCATTCGGCGGCCTGATCGACGACGTGCGTGTCTACAACTACGCCCGCACCCAGAAGCAGATTTTGGAGGATATGGGCGAGGGCCCGGCCCTGAACCAGCCGGTTCTCCATCTCACCTTCGACGAGGGCTATGGCGATACGGCTTATGATTCTTCGGTTTTTCATAATAACGGCACCCTGTATCCGGTCGGGGGCGCCGGGTCGAACGATACGGTCAGTGATATGTGGGACAAGAACGGCAAATTCGGGGGAGCGATGGAGTTCGACGGGGTGAATGATTATGTAGACATAAACGATAATGCCTCTCTTGATACATTAACTGCCAATTTTACAATATCAGCTTGGGTTGCGCCGGATACTTTTGGGGCGTGGCGCTTTATTTATCAATCAGGAACGCAGACTAATTATTGGGCTGTGGGACTTGAAGATACGGGCGACGGACATATCGATTTTTCTGAACATGGAATTGCAGATTATATCTCAACTTCGGCTATAAGCGATTCCAATTGGCATCATATTGTAGTTGTAAAAGATGGGAATAGTGGAGTTAATATCAGGTTTTACCTTGATGGAACAGCAGATGGTACAGCATCAGTAGGAACAGTCGCGACTCCATCGGGAGCAAAAAGAATAGGTCGTGAATCTAATGGGGCCTCCCCGTTTAACGGCCTGATCGATGAGGTTTATGTTTACAACTACGCCCTGTCCGCGGACGAGATAAACACCCTCTATAATCAAGGCCAGGCGGCGGTCATGGGCGATGACGCCAGCCGGGATAACGACGGCACGGCCGTCACCGGCAAGTCCAAGGAGTATTGCATTCCCGGCGACACCGCGCAATGCGATCCGCCGGTCGGGGAATGGGATTTTGACGAAGGCACGGGGACGACCACCCATGACAAATCCGGGAATGGGAACGACGGGCAGTTTGTAACTGCCGCCACCAGTCCCGCCTGGAGCGCTACGGCAAACACAACTATGGTTTGCAGTTTGACGGGAATGATGATTACATTAGCACCGGTAATGATCCCGTACAAACCAATACTATAACAGCCTGTTCCTGGATCAAACCTTATGCCGGCGATATAGTAAGAGTAATTGTTTCTAATGTTGATTTCCTATTTTATGTTTATGTAGGCAGTGATCCGACCGAAAAGCTAGTTGTTACAAGCGACAATGGCAGCCATGGCGTATCATCAGACACTCATTCCATAACTTTAAACGCATGGCAATATGTTTGCGCTAAACGGTTAAGCGATGGGAAAACCACTTTTTATATTAATGGTATCCAATCCGGTGCCGCCGACCAGGATAGTGGGACTCCTACTGATATCTCTAGTACAGGTTTAAGTATCGGAGCGAGATATGATGGGGCTTATAGTTTTTCAGGCTTGGTCGATGACGTGAAGATCTATAACTACGCCCGTACGCCGGCGCAGATCGCCTGGGATTTTAACGGCGGCAAGCCGGTCGCGGAGTGGGATTTCGATGAATGTTCCGGCGGCACCATCCATGACAGCGCCGTCTCCTGGAACGGCGGCACGGCCAACAACGGCCAGCTTTATCTCGGCACCTCCGGCGTCACCGCCACCGGCACTTGTGCTTCTTCTTCGGATAGTTTTTGGTATAATGGGAAGGACGGGAAAGTGAATCATGCGGGGAGTTTTGATGGGACGAATGATTATGTTGATATAAGTGATCTGGACTTTATGGACGGTGTAAGCCAATTGACAATTTCCGCTTGGATGAAACGCAATACCCTTAATGCTAAGGTAAACTTAGGCAAGTATTTCAATTCAAATAACTATACCACAATAACCATGTATACCGACGGAAATATTATTTTTGACATAGGCAATGGGGCGGGCCAAAACGGTTATGTGGCAAACAACAATACGGACTGGCAGCATGTCGTGTTAGTATTCGACGGCACCCAATCAGGTAATGCGAACCGTTTGAAAGGGTATATAAACGGCGTACAGCAAGAATTGAATTGGGACGGAACTATCCCATCCAGCACTTATAATAGTAGCGCTAATTTTATGATAGGGAGAGTATATACACACTATACCAACGGCCTGATCGACGACGTGAAGATCTGGAATTACGCTTTAACTCCCGAGCAGGTTAAACAGGAATATAACGGGGGAGCGGTTAAATTTGGAAACTAGAAAAGAATTTATAATTTGTAATTTATAATTTGTAAACAATTTGTAATATTAAATTTGTAAAAGGTTTATAAATTATAAATTGGATATTGTTTATAAATTACAAATTACGCCTTACAAATTTTTTCCCGGCCTGATTGACGATGTGAAGATCTGGAATTATGCGTTAACTCCCGAGCAGGTTAAACAGGAATATAACGGGGGAGCGGTTAAATTTGGAAATTAGAAAAGAATTTATAATTTGTAATTTATAATTTGTAAACAATTTGTAATATTAAATTTGTAAAAGGTTTATAAATTATAAATTGGATATTGTTTATAAATTACAAATTACGCCTTACAAATTTTATCCCGGCCTGATCGATAACGTGAAGATCTGGAATTATGCGTTAACTCCCGAGCAGGTTAAACAGGAATATAATGGAGGAGCGGTTAAATTCGGTAATTAGATTACTATAGGCATCTCCCGCGCCCGCTACCCCTCCGCCCCGCAGCGTGCGGGGCACCTCCCCTTCGTAAGGGGAGGAATCGCTAGATTACAACGGCTTTTCTCCCCTTACGAAGGGGAGATGTCCCGCTTGCCCGCCGTAGCCTTGGCGTAGGAGGGAAGGGACAGAGGGGTAGCGGGTGTGGCCGGAGGGATCAAACACGAATAAAAATATGACGATTATATACAATCAAGCCAAATACCGTCTATATAGAAAAATGCTGAGGAAGAACGGCACGGTGGCGGAATGGATGTTATGGCAGAGGTTGAAAAACAAACAGCTGGGGGCCAGATTCAGGCGGCAATACAGCATCGGTTATTATATCGCCGATTTTTGTTCGCCACGCAAAAAATTAGTGATTGAACTGGACGGCGGGGTACATGACGACGAAGGCGCTAGATACTACGATAAAGAACGGCAAGAAACCATCGAAGAGATGGGTTTCAAAATATTACGTTTCAGAAACGAAGAAGTGGAAAAAGATATCGAAAATGTCGTAAATAAAATTAAAACATTCATATAACCATGAAACTAAAACCAATTTCCAATTTCAAATTTTTAATTTCCGCGTTGTTGCTCGTACTGGCTATGGCAACGGCATGGATTTGGTTTACCCGAAAAACGCCTGAAGTAATAGCCGGCTGGTGGAACGATTCCTGGTCCTACCGCAAAGCGATCGTGATCAATCACGACTACGTACAGGTGATCTGAGAATTTCCCGGTATTAATATCCCTGACTGATACCATTCCTCGGCGCCCACGCCCAGGCGGACGGGGACGATATTATTTTCATATCCGACAATGGCCAAAAACTATCCCACGAGATAGAATGTTTCACCACCCGACCGGGGGTGCTCGTCGCCTGGGTGAAAATACCGAGCCTGTCCAGCACGGATGATACGCCGATATATATGTATTATGGCAATGCGGGAGTGGGGAATCAGGAGGATGTGGAAAATGTCTGGAGATAATGCATATCGCGGTGTGTGGCATGTGCCGAATGACGGTGCCGCCGCCATCGAAGAAACGCACGTCAAATTTACAATGACGGGAATGCGGAAGGAACGGCTTCCGCTAAAATCGTCCGCGCAGGTGGACGGTGCGTTCGACTTAGATTGGCGGCATCGAGTACGTGAAGTCGGCACCGATGAGAATTTCAATATAAGTGATTTCATGGTATCAATGTGGATTAAAACCGCTGACACAGTCAGCAACATATGAGTTTTGCCGGAAGAGCGAACAACGGATATTATATAGATTCCGGTGAGCAGGGGATTATCTGGTAATCAGAGATATAGTCCGGAGAAGACACGTTTCAGTCCAATGAAGTGGGAGCATCAATAATCTTCTAATGCAGTAGACGGGAAGGTAGACAATACGTGGCACTATGCGGTTGGTGTAAAAAATCAACGGATTATACATTATACGTGGATGGTATGCGATGGAAGATTCTAATACCGTTCAATTGGGTCATAAGCAATGCTGCGCAAAATTTCAGTATTGGTAATGATCGTAACATCAGAGATTTTAATGGAACTCTTGACGAAATCCGAGTCTCCAGCGACATGTCCGCTCCGACGACTGGATCGCGACCGAATACGCGAACCAAAACTCGCCCCCAACCTTCCTTTCCGTCCAGGCCGAGGAAACCGGGCCGGGGCCGGTGGGGTATTGGTCGTTCGACGACCCTTCGGCAGGCTCGGGGCAGGGGGCTGCGGTACATGATGAATCGGCGCAGGGCAATAATGGCACAGTACAGGGGAATCCGGTCCAGCAGGACGATTCGATGTGCATTTCCGGCAAATGTTTGTATTTTGACGGGATAAACGATTATATCAACATCCCGGACGCGGATTCCCTGAACGTTACCCAGACCACGATCGCCGCCTGGGTGAAGAGCGCGACCACGACCGCGGGCAAGTATATAATGGCTAAGAGCCCGCCGTCCACTATCGGCCCGTTGCATTCAGCCGCCGTCAATGATGACTGGATGTTGTATTACGAAAGCGGCGCCTGGAATTACGGTACCGGCGGCATAGCCTGGTGGGGGCGCTACGGCGGCAAGGGCGAGTACTCCGGCTGGCGTTTCGCCCTGGACAGGGCTATTCCCGCCGGCACGGACATTGATATGGCCGGCACCAAGCTCGAGATCTATAAGCCGTCGGGCGAAGCGGATATCGATGATTTTTATATCTATGTCGCCGACAGCGCTGATCCGGGGCAGATCACGGGCATCGCGGCCCGTCCCGTCATGGAGGGGGGCTCGACCGCCACATATCCGAATACGAAAGAAGGCGCGGGCGCGGTCAACCATACCGGCTGGTCCGACGGCTGGAACACGATCTTGGTCGGTCCGCTTATCCAGTATCTGGTCGATACCTATGGCGGCTTGGCGGATGGCGCGCATATCCTGATCCTGGGCGCGGGCGCGGCCTCGGAGCCGGATAATTCCGAATCGATCTGGGCCGGCTTCGAAAACGGCAGCTATATTCCGAAGTTAACGATAGTTTATACGGATAACAGCGGGAGCGGCCCGGACGTGCCCTACGCCCTGAGCACGGTCGGCGGCGGCCAATTCATGGCCCGCGATAGCGGTACGACCTACTCAGCCACTTCAACAACCGATTTGAACGATAACGGATGGCATTATGTGGCCGGCACTTATGATGGCTCCGATATGAAGATCTATGTAGACGGCAATCTGGAAACGACCAATACGGATTTCTCCGGCGCTTTGCCGGTTATGGCCGGCGTTTTGCGCATTGGCGGCGATTACCAGGCCACGCCGGCTAATTTCTTCAATGGTTTCATCGACGAAGTAAAGATTTACCCCTACGCCCGCACGGCCGACCAGATCCGGCAGGACTACGCCGCCGGCCTGGCCGGGATCAAGTCAAATTCCGGCGTGGCCGCCTCGTTCGGCAGCAAGAATGATAGCTGGTTGACCGACGGGCTGGTCGGGTATTGGAAATTCGACGAACCCTCGACTGCCGGTACCTACGAGGATTCCTCCGGCAACGACAATACCGGCACGGCCGCCGGCAACGCCTCGACCACCGCCGGGAAGTACGGCAATGGCGGGGTGTTTGACGGGGATGGGGACTATATAGATGTTGATAATCCTACGACCGCCATGGATGTGTCGAACGTGACAATATCGGTTTGGGTCAAGCCAAATGATGTTACATTTGAAGGAGGCATCGTGGTATCACCAATAGATTTTAACAACAAATGGGGGTTGATATGGAATGACGATAGCGGGGGACAACCGATCGTGGTATCAGATTTGGGGCCTGATATAACAGGGCGGCAGGCGAATATCGCGCCAACCAGGAATCAGTGGCATCATATTGTAGCGATCCCCAGTTCCCACAAGCTATACGTCGATGGCAGTGAGGTTGAAACACGCGACATTACAGAGAGTTGGATGAGTTATAACGGTAAACTCGGGATCGGCCGTCATTATGATTCTATTAATTTTAACGGCCAGATCGACGAAGTTCGCATCTACAACCGCGCCCTGTCGCCGGACGAGGTGAAAGAATTATATGAATGGGCGCCCGGGCCGGTGGCCTGGTGGAAGTTCGACGAGCTTAATGGCGCGACCGCTTATGATTCGGCCGCTTCGACCGACTACTCGGGCGGGAATAACGGGTATATTAGCGGCGGGGCGACGACGTTTCCCACGAACGGAGTACTCGATGACTTTAATCGTAGTAATACAGGGCCGCCGCCGTCAGCGAGCTGGAGCAATTACCTTAATGGCTTATCTGTTTATAATAATACCGTCGTCAGGGGAAGCGGTTCGGAAAATATCAGTTACTGGAATGAGGATATGGGACTGGACCAGGAGGCGTATTTTACCTTTAACGGCGCGGCAGGGGTTAGTATGGGTGTCGTACTCAAATTCGACCCCAGCGCCGGTACCGGTTATATTATTTTCTATTACTCCGGAAACGGTAACGTATATATCGGCAAACTGACCGATAGCTCGACCGCCACTATCTATTCCCGGTGCGTGAACGGCAGCGCTACCTGCACCAGACTTGATTATTTCAGCGCCGGCAGTTTTGCCGCCGGCGATTCCCTGGGCGCGCACATCGACGCAGCCGGACATATCGCTGTTTACAAGGAAAGCGGCGGTACCTGGACAGAAGTCGGCAACGTGACAGACGGCACATATGCCGTCGGGAAGATTGGTCTGCAGATAACCAGCAACTCAACTGTGGCCGGCGCTTTGGCTGACGATTTCGGCGGCGGCAATGCCGCGGGCGCCCCCCCTGAACCGGCCCTGGGTAAATTCGGGGGAGCGATCGAATTCGACGGCAATGACAATGCCGTGACCGTACCGCCAAGCGCGAAACTGAGTCCGGGTAACGGATCCTGGACCGCTGCAGCCTGGGCTAAGCCGGAGGATGAAAACCAGCACGCCGTATTGATAATGAATTATGTGGATAGCGACAATTCGCAATGGAGCCTCTCGTTCAGTAATAGCAGCTGGAGTGGAGCCGGTAAAAGGCTGTGGGGTATGTATACAGAGAGTGAACCAAGCGCTATCTACCGGGCTTCGTACAGTACGACTGACCAGATAGACGGCGATTGGCATTTTTATTCCATGATAGCCGACAAGGAGGCGGACGAAGTTAAACTATATGTTGACGGAGTGGAAATAAGCAAGTCCACCGTTAATTCTGGGGTCTGGCCCGATGTCGATACTTCGGCACATGTCACCAATATCGGCGATTTATCAGGCAGTTATAATTTTAAGGGTCTAATCGACGACGTGCGTGTCTACAACTACGCCCGCACCCAGAAACAGATCCTGGAGGACATGGGTAACGGCCCGGCCATTAAAGCAGCCGGTCCTGCACCTGACTTTCGACGAGGGCTACGGCGGGACGGCTTATGATTCTTCGGTTTTTCATAATAACGGCACCCTATATCCGGTCGGGGGCGCCGGGTCGAACGATACGGTCAGCCAGATGTGGGACAAGGGCGGGAAATTCGGGGGGGCTATGGAGTTCGATGGAGAAAACGATTATGTGAGCGTTTCCGATAGTCCCGTGTTCGATCTGGCGACCGCGAACGGTTATACCTGGTCTGCGTGGATCAAACCGGATAATTTCGATGAATTTAGCGAAGTATTCAGCATGGAAGAAACATTAAATAAAGCATTATATCTGTATGTGCATACGACGACTGATGCTGATCTCGGTCCGGTAACAGCCGGAGTTTCGGCTATGTGGGAGAGTGATGCTGACACGGATTTCCTTTCGGCGCATTCTGTTGACAATGTATTCACGACCGGAAAATATTACCATCTTATTGTCCGTTATGACGGATCACAGACAGTTACAAACAGGTTCCGTATTTATGTCGACGGAAATGATGTAACCGATTTAGGGGACGTCGGTTATTCAGAGCATGTCTGATATTTCTCCCGGAAATATAAGCGTTGGTATTGATTCATATTATGCTTCAGATATTTTCGACGGTCTAATCGACGAAGTTTACATATACAACTACGCCCTGTCCGAGGACGAAATCAACACCCTCTATAACCAGGGCCAATCCGCGGTCATGGGCGATGACGCCAGCCGCGACAACGACGGCACGGCCGTCACCGGCAAGTCCAAGGATTATTGCATTCCCGGCGACACGGCGCAATGCGACCCGCCGGTCGGGGAATGGAAATTCGACGAGCTCGGCGGCACGACCGCCTACGACACGAGCGGGAACGGGAATGACGGCAGTTTTGGGCGGCGGTACGCCCGGCTACCGGCCGCAGTGGTGGGATATCGGCCACCAGGGCGGCGCGCTTATGTTTGACGGCAATGATGATTATGTGAATATCAATGACAGTTCAGTTTTAAGCCTTAATTCGGCTAATGACTATACATGGGAATTTTGGGTAAATTCTACCGACCTGGGTGAAGAGTGGAATGCTGTCTGGTGGCAGGGTTCGGATGCGAATAATTATTTTATGATTTTTGCCCATACGATCGACGATACTTACTGGGGAACGGTAAATAACGGATTGAGCGCTGGCTGGACAAACGGCGGCTCTATGTGTTCACAAAGAAATTCCGTAGATAATTACTTATCACCGAATGAATGGGGGCATGTGGCGGTAACTTATGATGCTTCTAAGGCGGCGGGATCGCGCATCGATTTCTATATCAACGGGCGATACGCTACCGAAAGCAGAACCAATACCCAGTGTTCCCCGGCCAGCATCAACCCGGATACGATCTGGATCGGGAATGATTCAGAATGGCCGGATGAGGAATTCAAGGGGATGGTCGATAATTTTCGGTATTATAATTATCTGCGCACCCCGGCGCAGATCGCCTGGGATTATAATAAAGGCGCGCCCATCGCCCACTGGACCTTTGACGAATGTTCCGGCGGGACGATCTACGACCAGTCGCGGACCTGCAAGGACACCGGCGACTGCAACAACGGCCAGCTTTATCTCGGTACTACTGGCGTCACCGCCACCGGCACCTGCGCCTCGTCGTCGGACAGTTTCTGGTACAACGGGAAGGATGGGAAAGTGAATCATGCGGGGAGTTTTGATGGGGTAAGTGATTATTTGAGCATTTTGGGTGAATCTGACTTTGATTTTGAGTACAACGATCCATTCTCTATTTCTGTCTGGGTTAAGCGCGATACCGCCAATACTCTCGATCAGATTATAGAAAAATTACTTCCTTCAGGCTCCTGGCCGGGTTTATCTTTTTATCTGCCTGGCTCTGATGTCGCATGCAACAATTGTGTCAGAATGGATATAAATACCGACACTTTTGGTTATAATTTTACGGCCCAAACAGCTGACAATGCGATTTCGACCGGCGTTTGGTATCATATTGTCGTAACTTATGATGGTATCCGTATTGATAATCATGATACAGATTGTATAAAGATTTATATTAACGGAGTAACCCAAAATTTAATAACTTCGGAAGAAAACTTACTTATACATTCGATTCTCAACGATAACGATGTTTTAATCGGTTATGATCCTGACGGATATTATTTCGACGGAAAGATTGACGATGTGAAGATCTGGAATTATGCGTTAACTCCCGAGCAGGTTAAACAGGAATATAATGGGGGAGCGGTTAAATTCGGGAATTGATGAAGAATTTATAATTTATAATTTATAATTTTCAAACAATTTATAATATCAAATACTAAATTTATAAATATGACACAGGGAGGGAAAAATGAAGAACGGTTTATTTAAAAACAAATACCGCATCGATTCCAGCAGGTTAAAAGGACATGATTATTCCGGTGATGGATTGTATTTTATAACGATCTGCACGCATGACAGGGAATTATTTTTCGGCGACGTGGTCGATAATAAAATGATTTTGAATGATTTGGGGCAAATGGCGGAAAAATATTGGTTGGAAATCCCACAGCATTTTGAAAATATAGAATTAGACGAATTCATCATCATGCCGAACCATGTTCACGGGATAATCGTGATCGATAATACCGCGGATGGCGGAAAACACCGGGTGCGATGCGATGCCCGCGGTTTCACCGATGCCCGCGTCCGTAGAGACGCGATTAATCGCGTCTCTACGGACGCGGCGCAACATACGGACACGAATGACAATCACACCGGCGGCATTACGGGAAAATATAATCCAATGGGCAAAAAATCGTTGGGCGAAATTGTCCGGTGGTTTAAAGGCCGTTATAAATTTGAATCAAAAACCATCAATCCCGCATTTGCCTGGCAAACCAGATTTTATGACCACGTTGTCCGCAATGAAAATTCGTTGGATAATATCAGACAATATATCATAAATAACCCGGCCCAATGGGAAAATGACCGGAATGATCAGGAAAATATTTGGATGTGAAAATAAATTATCAATATTCAATTATCAATGATCAATCAATTGTCAATTAACCAATTAACTAATGATGTTAAAAATAGCCAATTAGATGATTAAATAATTAATTGGGTTACTGCTTGCCCGCCGAAGTATTAACGCAGGCGGGGGTTACTGAAAACTGATAATTAAAATTGTGATTATAACCGAAAACAATGAAATATATTGATAAAAAATCAATAAAAACCATCTTAGCAGCCGTCTTCACTCTCGCAATCCTAGCCGTTGGGGCTTTGTGGTATTTTCACCATGGTAACGTGAAGGGTGTAGAAGCCGGCTGGTGGAATGATTCCTGGTCCTACCGCAAAGCCATCGTGATCAATCACAGCTACGTAACAGGAGATCTGGAGAATTTCCCGGTGCTTATTTCCCTGACTGATGCTAGTTTAGGATCCCACGCCCAGGCAGACGGCGATGATATTATTTTTATCGACGACGAAGGCAAAAAGTTAAGCCACGAGATCGAAACCTTCGCCACCTCGACCGGGGTGCTTGTCGCCTGGGTGAAGATTCCGAGTTTGTCCTCGACCGACGATACACCGCTCTATATGTATTACGGCAATGCGGGCGTCGGGAATCAGGAGGATTCGACGAACGTGTGGAATGATGATTACCAGGCGGTCTGGCATATGAATAATACCGATATGGCCACCTCGACCGATTCCACCAGTCATGGGAATGACGCATATGGAAACGGATCGCCGCTTGCTTATCCGAACGGTCAAATAGGCGGCGGACTCGAATTTGATGATGAGAATGATCTTTACTATCAAGCTACCGGAACTTCATTGGAATTTAACGGCGATATAATTGTTAGTTTTTGGATGAATACTTCCGGGTTGAGCGAAACCCAGCATACCGGGATAGTCGAAAGAAGCGATTGGGGCGTGCATACCGGCTGGGATTTTTTCGATAACGGCGGGGAATTGAGCTTTGCCGTTCTTGGCAACGGAACATTCTATGAGGCCAAAATTGACCATGATATAGTCAATGACGGCGAGTGGCACTATATAAACGGAATCAGATTAGGCACGGATGTATATCTATATATCGACGGCCAAAATATAGCCCAGGATAATTCAACTAATTTTGATCTCTGCACGACAGAATATATGACATACGGCTGGGTTTATGGAGCGACTTCAGATACGATTTTACTTGATGAGCTGAGAATTTCCGATACGGTACCTCCGGAAGAATGGGTAGAGACCGAATTCAACAACCAAAACTCGCCCCAAACCTTCCTCTCCGTCCAGGCCGAGGAGGTCGGGCCGGGGTCGGTCGGGTACTGGTCGTTCGACGAGGGGTACGGCACAACCGCGCACGACGAGAGCGGGCAGGGCAATGACGGCACGATCACGGGAGCCGAGTGGCAGGATGAGAGCATGTGCGTGAGCGGCAAGTGTCTGATGCTCGACGGCAGCGGCGATTATGTCGAGGTGGGGGATGTGGATTTTTAAAATTTTTAATTCACCTAATTCCATATTCACCTAATAAAATGTCCAGTAACCAAATAATTTATTTTCGAATTAGATATTATGGAATTTTATTGGAAATTAGGTGAATTAGATAAATTAGAAATTAATAACAACCAGTTTAGAATAATGAAATCTATAAAATTCACAATCTACTTCTTCGCCTTTCTGATCTCGTTCAGCCTTGTTAAGCCTGCCTTTGCCGCGCGCCTCTGGTCGTCGGGGTTCGAGCTGGACAGCCTGACCGCCGGCATGGAGTGGACTGCGATCGAAAATACCGGCGCTACCATGTCTATCCAGGGGACGACCAAGCGGAGCGGAGATTATGCTTTGCGCTGCAATCCCAACGGCACGAATTGGGGTACTGTCCAATTCCAATCGTCCGCCCTGGGCGGCTATACCTATTATGTCAGAACATACCTGAATATCCACACCAGCATGTCGACCGAAGACGCGATCGCGATTTTAGGAACCAGTAATTATTCGAGCTCCGTCGGTTTGGCGCTCAATACTGACGATACGATCGATCTATATTATTATAGCGGTTCCGTTCATGTTCTCGGAACAAGCGATCTTTTGGAAAAAGACACCTGGTATATGTTGGAATTTTCCTATAATTACAGCACCGGAGCCGTCGCCGCCAGATTGAACGGCAGCCAGTTCGCCGGCGGATCGTCGGTAGCCTCGCAAGCCTGGAATTATTTGTTTATCGGCGAAGGCTTCGGCAGCGGTTATACCGGCGACATATATTTCGACGATGTCGCGTTTAACGATTCAACCGGTTCGGACCAGAATTCCTGGCCCGGCGAGGGCAGTATCGTGCATGTTTATCCCGACTCCGCGGGCGATAATGACGATTCGGCACAAAGCCCGAATGGCTATCTGGAGGTAGACGAACAGCCGACTCCGGATGGCGACACCAGTTATGCCAATATCGATAATAACAGCGATATACTCGATGTCGACTGTGAATCATATTCGAGTGCGGGGATCGGGTCCGGCGATACGGTCACGCTGGTCCAGGTCGGCTACCGGGCCAGGGGTGCTGACGCAACCAGCCGGGCCGGTGTTCTTCGCATCAAAGGAACGCCCGGCGGAACGATTTCGGAAAGTTCGACCCTGACGCGAAGCTCCGGAAGCTACCAGACCAATGCCCCGAGCCCGTACGGCTATAAATTGACCGCATATGTCAACCCTGAGGATAGCTTAGCCTGGGAGCCGAATGATATCAGTTCAATGCAGATCGGTTTTCGGGCAACGGACGCGGCACCGGATATCTACCTTACCTCTCTCTGGGCCTTGGTCGAGTACGTACCGGTCGGGGGCGGAGGCGGCAGCGATGAAGAAACGGCTGAAGCGATGGTCTTTACGGTTTCCGCCTGGGTCAAGCCGATCGGCAGTATCGCGAATAAAGCGATCGCGGTCAAAGATGATGAGATCCGGCTGGTCACGGACTCAAGCGGACATCCGTTATGCCAAATACATGACGGGACAAGCTGGCGCGCGGCCGCTACTTCGAGCCAGGCACTCGCGCTGAACGAATGGGCGCACGTGGCCTGCGCCTATGACCGGTCAAATCTGAAAATCTACGTCAATGGCAGCGAGACCGCGAGCCGGGAGGAAACGAGCGACGTCTATAACACAGCCAATTCCTGGTTTTTCGGCCATGACGAAAGCGCCGCGTACGGCGATTTCCAGGGCTCGATCGACGAATATAAAATCTACCCCTACGCCCGGACGGCCGACCAGATCCGGCAGGACTACGCCGCCGGTTTGGCCGGGATCAAATCAAATAGCGGCGTGGCCGCCAGCTTTGGGTCGCGGTCCGACTTGTGGATGAGCGACGGGCTGGTCGGGTATTGGAAATTCGACGAGCCGACGACTGCCGAGACCTACGAAGACTCCTCCGGTAACGGCAACACCGGCACGGCTGCCGGCAATGCCTCGACCACGGCCGGGAAATACGGCAACGGCGGGGTGTTTGATGGGGACGGGGATTATGTAGAAATTTCTGATTTAGATGCATTTAAAACTATTTCATTTTGGGTTAAACCGGAAATAAGAAGCGGCTATGATTATTATTTTGTTACAGATTATGACGGATCTGATTTTGAAATTTCTGTTGATGATCATGGGTATCTGGTTGTCGGTGATTTTATATATAAAAATGGAACTTATTTGGATATAGATGACTATATCGACACATGGAATCATATCGTTGTGTCCTTAGAAAACAATAAATACAGGTTTTATTTTAACGGTGAATTTATTCAGGAGGGTAATTTTGGCAGTTTTACAGGTTCTCATCCAGCTTATATCGGCGTATGGGGGACTGATTATAGCAGCGGTGACTTGCATTATTTCAACGGCCAAATCGACGAAGTCCGCATTTACAACCGCGCCCTGTCCCCGGACGAAGTGAGGAAATTATACGACTGGGCGCCGGGGCCGGTGGCGTGGTGGCGCTTCGACGAGCTCAGCGGCTCCACTGTCTACGACAGTGCCGCAAGTTCGACTTATTCGGGCGGCAACCACGGAAGTTTTGGTGGCGGCAGCGCCAACCCGACTTGGACACAAGGGAAGTATGGCGGGGCGCTCAGATTTGATGGGAGTGATGATTATGTGTCATTGCCCGATTCCATGGTCCTTAACAGCCTTGATACGAGCCTGACCGACGTTACGGTCGGCGCCTGGGTGAAACTGAATTCCGATCCCGACGCGAGAGTCGGAATCATTTCCCTGGGCGATGTCGGCAACGACTACTGGGCCGCGACTGTCGGTACGGATGTAGATAACAATAAATTCTCATACTATGTCGATCAGACAGGCAGCGGGACCAGTTCCGCTACGGCTTTGCCGGTCGGCGAATGGCATTACGTGGCCTTTTCCCGGACCGTGGACGGAACGGTTAATTTCTACTATGACGGGAATCCGGACGGGACGGAAACGGGTACGGTCAGCTCGGCGGCAAACGGAACGAAGTCGATCGGCATCAGGCTGGAAGCGCCGGTTTCTTTCAACGGTCTGATCGACGATATCAAGATCTACAATTACGCCCGCACCCAGAAACAGATACTGGAAGACATGACTAACGGCCCTGCTCTTAAATCTCCAATCTTAAATTTTAAATTTGAAGAGGGCTACGGCGATACGGTTTATGATTCATCCGGGAACGGGAAGAACGCTACGCTTCATCCCGGCGCGACCGGCGGCAATCAGAGCGTGTCCGCGATGTGGGACCAGGGCGGCAAATTCGGCAAAGCGGTCGAATTCGACGGACTCAGCGATTATATATCCTTCCCGTTCGACGATATTTACGGAACTTCTTTCGAACGGAACAATACGGTAGCGGCCTGGTTCAAGACGTCCAGCACGAGTTTCCAGGCGATATTCGGCGCCCGGGAATCGGTCGAGGGAAGCGAAGATTTGTACAGGCTTGATACTAACGAAGGACGCGTTGAGGCGGTGATACGCACCGAGCGCTACACCGGAGACGGAGATGCGGTCTTCGTCCGGACTCCGGTTGCCTATAATGACAGCGAGTGGCACCAGGCCGCCATGACCATGAACGACAGGATATTGTCGCTTTATGTCGACGGGGTGAAGCAGGGATCGACGGCGGTCGCCGGATATAGCTCCGAGATAAACGTCAACTACATCGGCGCCGAGGAAAACGACGGCGGGCCGGGCAACGGTTATGGCAGCTTCTTCGAGGGCCTGATCGACGATGTCCGCATCTACAACTACGCCCTCGACGAGGACGAAGTGAAAACCCTCTATAACCAGGGCGCGGCCGCGGTCATGAGCGCGCCCCAGCCCAAAGACAACGACGGCACGACCGTGACCGGCGCGGCCGGGAAATACTGCATCCCCGGCGACACGGCGCAGTGCGACGCCCCGGTCCTCGAGATGGATTTCAACGAAATGGCCGGCACGACCACGCATGACCGGTCCGGCCATGGCAATGACGGATATTTCGTTAGTCAGGCCAGCTCGCCGGTCTGGAAAGAGGCCAATAATTGCCATTCCGGTTCGTGCCTCATGTTCGACGGGAGCGATGATTATATTAGCTATAATTCAAGTTAATCTAATTTGAATTTTGTAGCCCCTGCTACGATTTCGTTTTGGATGAAATCAGGCTATGATCCAGGTAATCAAGCTGAAAGGGTTTATAGTATTAGTCAAGGGGGTGCCACCAGTAACTATTTTTATATTACTTTGGGGAAGCCAAGCGCATCCGGATTGAGCAACCAACTTGTTTGTATCGCATCAACCGTAGGGGGAACAAATTCCGCTTGTTACACAACATCAGACCGTAATCAGCTTTTTAATAATGAGTGGCACCAGGTGGCAATCGTTACCGACGGCTCTGAATGGAAACTTTATATCGATAATACGGAGAAAACCTTATCTGACGATTTGGGTAGCGGCAATATCGGCACATACGGAGCGGTTAGTTTTGCTAATAATATCAAAATCGGTTCTTATTACGGAAATACCAATTCAGATTTTTATCTTGGTATGTTGGACCATTTTAGTATCTTCAACTACGCCCGCACCCCGGCGCAGATCGCCTGGGATTATAACGGCGGCAAGCCGATCGCCGAATGGCGGTTCGACGAATGTTCCGGAGGGATCATCCACGATGAAAGCGGGAATGGATATGACGGCACGCTTAACCTTGGCGTTACCGGAATTATTACAGTTGGCACTTGCGCCAGCTCAAGCAATTCATTCTGGTATTTAGGCAAGAACGGCGCCTATAAAGCGGCTGGGAGTTTCGACGGGGCCAGCGACTATATTGACATCGGCGATACAAACCTCAATATCGAATCCATCGGTTTTTGGATATTCCCGCACAACACAACCAATTACGTCATCGACCTGGACGGCGGCACCCATACCGTCGCCCTCGCGAACGGACGAATAAGCGCCAACGGCTTTGCCGATCCGCAGATCTATGTAAACGGAAAATCAGGCAGGAGCATTACCCGGATGGCCTGGCAGCACGTGTTAATAACGACGGATACCGCTTTCGAAGCGAGTAATCTCCGCCTCGGCCGGATCGGCGGCAACTATTACGACGGCCTGATCGACGACGTCAGATTCTTTAATTACCCCCTGACGCCGGAACAGATCAAGACCGAATATACGGGAGGAGCGATGCGCATTGGCGGCGTACCCTCGCAGACCGTGGTTACCGCCGGCACCTGCACCCAGCGATTCAGCGACGACTTCAACCGGCCGGATAACGACAATATCGGTCCGGACTGGATTGAGAACGGAAGCGGCAATTTAAAAATCGCCAGCAATGTATTGCGTTTCGATAAGGACGCCGATTACGAATGGGGCAGTGCCGACTCCGTATCCGAGCTTATGTCCGATACCCAATATGCGAAGTTCACGATTACTGATTTCGGCGGTTATGTTTTGCCAAATTCCGCAGAATTAATTTTGAGAAGCGGTGCGGTGCAATATTTGATTTATATAAGCCGGGACTCAAGCGATAATATTTACTGGAAGGACAATGTGGGCGATATCCAGGGAACTACTATCAGCGTGGATAACGGCGTATCCGTCGCCGCCATGGTCAGAGGCGCGGGCGATGACACCAACGTGAGCATTTGGCTGGATATGACCGAAAATACGCCTTTCAGCTCCGGCGCGCTTTGCCTTGATACCGGCAAGCCCTGCTGGGATTCGGCTTCGGACGCGCCGGATATTTATTTTACCAATAATCCCGTAAATGCCGCGGACGACGGAAAAAATTTCGGGATCGGCGTCTGGGAGACTTACGGTGTTCTTGGCAACAATATAGATATCGATGATTACTTCGCCGGGGACTGCGAGTGATCGATTTGATTAGGTTAGGACGGAATATAACGGCGGAGCGGTTAAATTCGGTAATTAATAATCCAATGATCCAATGATCCAGTGACCCAATCAATATTTAATATCAAATATATAATTTTCAAACCGACGAAGTGTTTAAATATTTGATATTGAATATTAGATATTGATTGGATCATTGGGTTACTGGATTATTGAAAATTAATGGAAGGGTTATTTAAAAATAAATACCGTATCGATTCAACCAGATTAAAAGATTATGATTATTCGCAAGACGGATCATATTTCGTAACGATTTGCACGAAGGAAAGGGAATTGTTTTTCGGGGAGGTCCAAAATAATAAAATGATTTTGAATGATTTGGGGGTAATAGCGGAAAAATATTGGTTGGAAATCCCACAGCATTTTGAAAATACAGAATTAGACGAATTCATCATCATGCCGAACCATATTCACGGGATAATCGTGATCGATAATGACCGCGGACGGCGGTGATGCGGCCGATCGTGGCAACGAAAATGTCCGTGGTAGAGACGTTGCAATGCAACGTCTCTACGCGGCGCAACCCACCGAACCCGAATGCCGGTCTGGCGATATCAATCGCACCGTCCGTGGTAGAGACGTTGCAATGCAACGTCTCTACGCGGCGCAACCCACCGAACCCGAATGCCGGTCTGGCGATATCAATCGCACCGTCCGTGGTAGAGACGTTGCAATGCAACGTCTCTACGGACGCGGATACCGCAATAATCATCGTTCCTACCGCGTGCAATGAAAAAATCAAAAAATAAAATAACGGAAATAATGAAAAAATACAATAAAATAATATTAATAATTTTTGCCATATCCGCGATCGTAACGGTTGGTTTTGTATTTTTTTCCAGAAAAGACGCGCAAGAGGCAAAAGCAGGATGGTGGAACGATTTCTGGTCCTACCGCAAAGCGATCGTGATCAATCATAGCTACGTAGCAGGGGATCTCGAGAATTTCCCTGTGCTTATTTCCCTGACCGACACTAGTCTCGGCGCCCATGCCCAGGCGGACGGGGACGACATCATCTTTATTTCCGACAACGGCCAAAAACTCTCCCACGAGATCGAGTCCTTCGCCACTTCGACCGGCGTGCTGGTGGCCTGGGTGAAGATACCAAATTTGTCCAGCGGTGATGATACGGTGATAAATATGTATTACGGCAATGCCGGAGTCGGCAATCAGGAGGATGTCGGTAACGTCTGGGACGATAATTATCGGGCGGTGTGGCATATGGATAACACTACGGACAGTTCAAATAAGGGGGTTACTTTAACCGCCAACGGCGGGGCGAGCGTGAGCGGGTCTGGGAAAATGAGCAGCGCTTATCTGATTGACGGAGCTAATGAAAATCTGTCTTTTTCAGAAAACAATCAGATCGCGACTGCCGGTACGATCAGTTTTTGGTATAAGGAAACGACCGCCGCAGCCGGCTATAATAATTTTTTTGCCGCCAGCAATAACCAGTACCGCTTCATGATATATCGTAATAACGATGATGATGTTCTTATGTCCGGAATAGGCGATGATTCGTATGCTTATTTCGGAACCGTAAATGTCTTTGATGGAAGCTGGCGCTATGTGACGTTTACCTGGGATGACGCGAGCAACGAACGTAAAATATTCGTAAACGGCAGCCAGCAGAGCAGCACAGATACGACTTCTTTCTCAATTGATCCTATTACCACCTTCCGGATCGGTAATGAATATGACGGCGGCGGCCAGCCAATTAACGGTCTAATGGACGAATTCCGCATTTCTTCTGTTATCCGATCTGATACCTGGTTTGAAACCGAGTTCAACAACCAAAACTCCCCCGCCACCTTCCTCTCCGTCCAAACCGAGGAAACCGGGCCGGGGCCGGTCGGGTATTGGAGTTTCGACGAAGGCTACGGCACGACCGCGCATGACGAGAGCGCGAGCGGGAACGACGGGACGATCACGGGCGCGACCTGGCAGGACGAGAGCATGTGCGTGAGCGGGAAGTGTCTGTATTTCGATGGGAGCAATGATTTAGTCGAAATAAACAATGAATCTAATTTTGATAATTTCGATGAAATTACTATTTCTGCCTGGGTAAAGAACCTGGAAACACCCGGCGATCATCAGATCATCAGCAAAAGAAGCGCTTGGGATAGCACTGGCATACCTTTTGAAGTTCAGCAAAGCACTGATTATGCGGGAGACGTGTTTACATGGTTGATCAGAGGGAATGCCAATGATTTATATGGTCCGATCGGAGAAGCTAATAAATGGTACCATGTGGTTACGACTTGGGATGGTACTACCATGTTTATGTATATTAACGGAATATTATCACAAACCAAGACAGCCGGCGTTTCCATCACGGATAATAATGAAAAAGTTACAATTGGCTCATTGCCGGGAGGCGGGGAATATTGGAAGGGCTATATTGATGAAGTAAAAATTTATTTTTATGCGAGAAATGCAGACGAAATCAAGCAGGATTATGCGGCCGGTCTGGCCGGGATCAAGTCCAATTCCGGCGTGGCCGCCTCCTTCGGCTCCAAATCCGACTCCTGGATGAGCGACGGGCTGGTCGGGTATTGGAAATTCGACGAGCCGACGACTGCCGAGACCTACGAAGACTCCTCCGGTAACGGCAATAGCGGAACAGCCCATGACAACGCTTCGACCACGGCGGGAAAATACGGTAATAGTTTTGTGGGAGGCGGAGTAGGCAGTAGCGACCGGGTTTTACTTGATAATACGGATATTTATGATGATTTGTCCGAAGGTACGATTGCTGCTTGGGTAAAATGGGACAGTAATTCAAGCTATGACGAAATATTCGGAGCGGGTAGCGCTATGGAATTCGAATTTGCTATGAGCTCAAATAATAAATTCGAAATATGGTCTAGAAATACCTGTGATGGCGGCCAGCTAAATGCCGAAGTAACCGTGTCGAATCCTTCCGACTGGCACCATCTCGTTTATACAACGAACAGCGCCGGTAATAATATGTATGTTGATGGGGAATTGCAGCAGCCAAATTATATTTCCGGATCAGCTGCAACGAACAAGTTTTTTCGCCATTGCAATACTGGTGTGACTCATTATCAGGTTGGAGCGGTTTATAATAATATTTTAACGCCTATTGAGATATTCGACGGCCGGATTGACGAAGTCCGCATCTACAACCGCGCCCTGTCCGCGGACGAGGTGAAGAAACTCTACGACTGGGCGCCGGGGCCGGTGGCGTGGTGGCGCTTCGACGAGCTCAGCGGCTCCACCGTCTACGACAGTGCCGCAAGTTCGACTTACTCCGGTGGGAACCACGGCCAGTTCGGCGGCGGGGACGCCAATCCGGCCTGGACGCAGGGGAAATACGGCGGGGCACTCGAGTTTGACGGGTACGACGACGAAGTAAACGTCGGTGATATAACCGCTCTTAATAATGCATCGGCTTTTACTTTTTCCGCCTGGCTTAAGCAGGATGTGCTAAATGCAAAAGCAGGATTTCTATACAAATGGGTTGATAGTTCCAATATGATTGTTGGTGAGACATGGTCAGATGGACATTTGTTTTTTCAAATTTCCAATGGAATTGCCTGGAGAGACAGAAGGATTCTAAACTATTCGAATTATGTAAAAAGTAATGAATGGTTTTATTTTTCAGCAGTTTATGACGGGCATGGTGCAACTGATAATGATAAACTTAAACTATTTATAGACGGCATAAGTCGTGGCTCAAATTCTGGCAGCCCGATCCCAACAACAACAAGCGCTAGTTTGAATAGCGTCGATCTACTTCTTGGGGTAGGCGAGATTGACGGAGGAAGCGAAGTGAACTGGAATGGCTCAATTGATGACGTCCGCATCTACAACTACACCCGCACCCAGAAGCAGATTTTGGAGAACATGGCTAACGGTCCTGCTCTTCAATCTCCAATCTTAAATCTTAAATTTGATGAGGGCTATGGTGATACGGCTTATGATTCGAGCGTATTTAAAAATAACGGTACATTGAATTCGGGCGGAAGCGGCGCCAACGATTCGAATACTAAAATGTGGAACAAGAACGGGAAAATCGGCGGAGCGATGGAGTTTGACGGGAATGATAGCGTATCAGTCACCACGGATGCAAGCCTGGAGTTGCCTGGTTCCGGAACAGTAGCCGCATGGTTCAAAAAATCATTATCCAGCGGGTCGGATAATGCTTATTTAGCCGGTAATTGTAATTGGTCAACTGACCGGAACGGTTATTGCCTGGTTTTTTATGGTAATACTTTAACCGGAGAGTTGGCCAGCGCTTCAAACTCCCAAAGATTATCAACTGCAAAAGTATATAATGACAATCAGTGGCATTTCGGGGTATTTACCTGGGATGGTAATGAACTTTCCCTGTATGTCGATGGTCGGCATGCTGTCTCGTCGATATCTCAAACGTTAACTCCGGTATATGTCAATGACTTAATGGTCGGAAAAAATTCCGCAACAGATGGATATTATTTCGGTGGTTTGATCGACGACGTCCGCGTCTACAACTACGCCCTGTCCGATGACGAAATAAAAACCCTTTATAACCAGGGTGCGGCTACTGTCCTGGGGTCGGTTGGAAGCACGGCCGGGTCATCCGATCCGGCTGCGACTAGCAGCAATGCCGCTAGTCTTGCCTACTGCGTCCCCGGCTCGGACGACTACTGCGCACCACCGGTGCTCGAGCTCAACTTTGAGGAAATGGGCGGGGGGACAAATTACGATACCAGTGGTAGCGGAAATAACGGCACTTTGGGCGGAGGTACCTCAGCTTATCGGCCGGAATGGGAACGTGTCGGAAAAGTCGGGCATGCCTTGCGGTTTGACGGTAATGATGATTATACGATTTTATCAGTCAATGCTTACAACTCGTTAAGCGAAGGCACTATTTCTTTGTGGTTCAAATCAGAAAGCACAGGGAATGATTACGGAAATATGTTTGCCGCCGACGGCACCTCCGAACCTTGGCTGGAATTGGGTTATGAGAGATCAAGCCAGCGAATATATTTCGGTATGGAGGACGGATTCTGTGCGAGCGACTATTATGGTTTTGCTCCAGTTCCGGGCAATGGGAACGACTGGCATCAGGCCGTTTGGACCGTTGATAACGGCGGTAATGCCCTTTATATCGACGGCGTAAAAAGCACGCCGTCATACGATCGAGGTGATTCGTCCGGAACCTGTTTCTTCGCTGACGCTTTCGGGATACATTCGATTTATTATGCAGTCGGCTGTGACTGGAGGCCCAGCTCGTGTTATTTGCCGGAAATGTATGGCGGTTTGATCGACCAAGTCAAGATCTACGACTACGCCCGCACCCCGGCGCAGATCGCCTGGGATTATAATGGCGGGGCGCCGATCGCGCACTGGACCTTTGATGAATGCAGTGGCGGAGTGATTCATGATGAATCAGGCAATGGCAATGACGGCCAGCTTTACCTTGGTACGACCGGTGTCGCTGCCACCGGCACATGCGCCTCGTCGTCAGACAGTTTCTGGTATAACGGACGAGAAGGGAAATATAATAGCGCCGGGAGCTTTGACGGGGTGAGTGATTACGTAAAGATCAGCAATAATACTAATTTGGACCTGCAAGCGCCGTTATCGGTATCGGTTTGGGTCAATCCGGATGATAATGATGCGGATCTGTTCACCCACGGCAAACAGGACGCCTCGCCGTTCCTTGAATATCAGCTGATGCTCCTCGATACCGATGATCGCGTCCGCTGGTCCGTATCCACCGGCGGCGTCTTGAAAAATCTGGACAGTAAAAGCGTTTATACGACCGGCCGATGGATGCACATAATAGGAACCTGGGACGGCGCGACCATGAAATTGTACATTAACGGAGTACTCGATAATGAAACCGCCAAGTCCGGTACGATCGGTGAATTGAACCAGGACAGCTATATCGGCGGCTGGACCGATTACGAGCGGTTAACCGGGAAATTGGATGATGTCAAAGTTTATAATTACGCTTTGACTCCTGAACAAGTTAAGACTGAGTATAATGGGGGAGCGGTGAAATTCGGGTATTAATTAAACAAAACGTTGATAATTTTTAAATAAATGATAACGAATTTTTAAATTTTGTAATTTTTAATTTTTAAATAAATTTTAAATCTTAATTTTTAAAGTCTAACTAAGTAGTACAGTAGTTTAAGACATTAAAAATTTAGATTTATTTACAAAATTAAAAATTAAAAATTTAAAAATTCTATCACGATGAAAGTTTCAGGCAATTATGTCTGTTTTTTGTTGCCCTAAATACCCAAAAATGTTATAATTGTGGATAATAAGGGTTAACAAAAAATATATTAAAATAATATTAAGGTAATTAAAAGATAATATAAACACTAAAATAGGGCTAAAATTAAAATAAAATTACCAAAATAAAAAGCTATACTGCCTAAAGTACGGCTTTTTTGTTTAATTAGAGAACAGAGGGAGTTCGTTTATTTTCTTGTTGATAAGTATATAAACGATCAATCCCTGATTGGCCGCTTAATTTATATTAAACACGAATATTAGATAATAAGCAGCCAAAGAGCCCCATGCCCCTACCCCAAGCGCAAGATAAACTCGTGCCCTTACGGAAATTCTCCTCACCCGGAGTTTATTCGGCTGCTTATCTGTCCCAACTGGTCCAGCGCAAGAAACTCAAGGCCAAGAAGGTCGGCCGCAATTATTTCACCTGCGAAACCTGGTTCAATGAGTATCTGGAAACCTATGCCCGCGACGCCAAACAGGCAGCCTATATTGAAGAGAAAAAACAAGATATTCCGGAAATCACGGACGATAACGCGAACGTTATTGCCGTCGAATCCTCCGCCATCATCAGCCGCCCGATCGCCAAGCGTCTTAACCTGATAGCCATTTCGATGGCTATTTTTGTTTTGCTTTCTATTTTGGTAAATATTTTCATTTATCTTGATTCGAAGAAAGGGACGGTGGCGGGGGAGAGTGAGAATTATGGTGTGGCGACAAGTTCCGAGTATAGAGATCTGCGTAATTGAATATATTGTTTATCTATTATCCAATTTTCAATAATCCAATAATTCAATCAATATTTAATAATTAATTTTCAATTAATATATGGCAAGGAGGAAATGCTCTTTCGGTTATGACCTCGAAGAAAGACTAGCCCAATTCGGGGAACAAGTGATCGATCTGGCGAAAAAACTGCCCAAGAACTCAATTAACCAAAGACTCGTACCCCAGGCAGTGAGTTCCGCCGGTTCGTCTGGTGCCAATTACTGCGAAGCCTGTGAGGCGGAAAGCAAAAAAGATTTCCGCCACAAGATCGGAATTACCAAAAAAGAAATACGCGAAAGCAAGCATTGGCTAAGGCTTATCGCTCGAGCTAATGAACAGTATGCCGAGGATTGCCGCCGCCTCTGGCAGGAGGCCCACGAACTGCTACTGATATTTTCCAAAGTTCTACAGTCAAGCAAAACCAATTAAATATTAGATATTATATATTAATTGAAAATTGGATTATTGGATTATTGAAAATTATTAATAAATTTAATCATATAAATCATATGAATCTCTGCTAAATATTTGCAAAGATTTATAATATTTATAAGAAAATATGGACAAAGAAAACATCAAAAAATTAAAGGAGGAAGCCCTGCCCAAGCAGGAGCTGGACGCAGAAAGCGAACTGCCATCCCCCAAATGGTGGGAGCGGGTGCTGGAAATCATCCGGCGCCATTCGACCAGACGCAATCTGGTAATTTTGGGAGTTGTGCTGGCCGTGATAATTATCGGCGTTCTTCTGCGCGTATTCGTCTTCAAACCGGCGCCGAAGCAGCTCTATGCCGTGGCCGTGGTGGTCAGAAGCCAGTCGAACAAAAACGATCCGGTCGAGGATGCCCGCAGCAGTCTCAAAGCAGGCGACGTGCTCCTGGTCACCGATCCGGACCACAAATGGTCCAAGACCGAATCGATCAGCTATCTGATGCTCAAAATGAACCTGACCGAAGACCAGAAGCAGAAGCTGACCCAGGGAGAAGAACGCGAGATCCCGGACAGCGAACTCTCGGATGAGGAAAAGCAAAGAATAGCGGATGAAAAAAAGCAGGCCAAGGACGAGGGCCGCGACTATCAGCCGGAACCGCGGACTGAAACCCTGCGGGCGCGGGAATATCATATCGACCTGACCAAAAAACCGTTTACGGATTTCAAAGCGATTGACCTGATGAACGGCCAGCCCTTTGCCGACCAGACGTTTGACTGGGGGATCGTGAGTAAGAAGAAGAGCGTTTTGAAGGAGAAATAAAATAAAATTTATAGGTAATAATTTATACCCTCGGGGCACTTTGTAATTTATAAACAATTTGTAAGTAATAATACTAAATTTGAAAAAAGAATTTATTGATTATTACAAATTAGATATTTGGTATTGTTTATTCATTACAAATTACAAATTATAAATTTATCATGAAGTTTATTAAGCCGACAATCTATGCGATCATGATAACGGTATCCGCCATACTGCTGCTTAACCGTGCCTGGGCGGCGGATAATGTGATTTTCACGGAAACCTGCAACAGCGTTCCGGAGGCAGAGCTGCCGGTTTCAACGACTGTCACGGTGGGCAGCGGCTGGAGTTCGAGGATAATACTTGACGGGACGCCTGACGCTACCACCACTTCTGGCCTGCTGGGGACGGCAACGTGCGGCTCTACTTTGGACGAAACCAATGACGGGTTCGGCTATATTATGAGTCCTGCCCCCACCACTGACGAGTATTATGTGGATTACAAATTCATTGACAGGGGGAGCGTGGCGGCCGCCGCCGCGGAAGGCGCGCTGCTTAATTTTATCGATGGCGCCACTGATTATTATTACGCCTGCTATACCGATGATGATGCTTCCGGCGCCGTGGACGCGAAGATCGCCAAGATATCTTCCGGCGGAAATTCGATCCTGAGCCAGTCTCTGAACATAGCAAGAACTTTAAACAATGACACGATAGAATGCCGGATCGATTACAGCGGAGCGAATCCGGTGATTACCATGACCGATATTACCGAGTCGGCCGTGCTTGTGACCGCGACCGATTCGTCAAGCCCGTTAGCGAAGACAAAAGCGGCCGGAATTTTTACCGGCTCTACCCCGACGGCAACGGGCGATGATATCGACGGCCAGCTGGGCTTCGATAATATCCGCCTGGTGGAAGTACTGCCACCGAATCCACCGACTATTACCGTGTCCACCGCCGATACTCCGGACCCGGTCAACCGGGGCAGTGATGTCACTTTTCAGGCGACGGCCACGGACGCGGAAGGCGACCAATGGTATCTGGCGGTCTGTACTACGGCCGCGGTTACGGCCGGCACGCCGCCGGCCTGCGATGCCGGCGCATACTGCGTGTCCTCTTCGGCGGTCAATTCCGGCTCGTCCAATTCCTGCAGCTGGACGAGCGACGGCTCCGGCGCGCAAAATTGGTACGCTTTTGCCTGCGACAACAACGCCAGCCCGACCTGCACCAGCACCCCGGATACGGCCAATTCACCGGTTACGGTGGTTGTGCCGACCGAATTCACCGCTATCGTCGATCCGGACAACGGGGCCAATACGGATTTCACTTCGCTCGAGGCCTGGCAGGAAGCGACCAAGGGGGACCTGACCGCGGCCGCGACCAAAGTGTTCTCGATCTCGGCTTCAGCCGGCTGGTGGCCGGTCGGCGCCGACGTGACCGGCGCGAATTCGGGTGCGACCGCCTCGACCACCTATATTTCCTCGTCATCGCAGATTTTGCTTTATAATATTTCCGGCATCTTCGAAAACGGCGAAGTAGTAGAGCTTGACGGCGCCACCGGCAATAACGCCACCCTATCCTCGACCGGCACTCCGGCAGTTGCCGTAGCTAAGTGCCGCTCGACCGGGGGATCGGTTGACGACCAAATGGCTTTTATTAATGGCTGGACTACGGACGAGGATCACTATGTCAAGATTTGGGCTGACCCGGAAGATCCTTATGGCCGGCATGACGGTACAGTCAACGGTGGCGGTTATACTATGAGATCGACCGATTCCAGCGATTATACCGACAATATTCTGATCGGACAACCGTTTACGGTTGTCGACGGCATAAAAATTATCAGGACAGACGATAACTGGCCATATGGTTCTGCTATATATCTGGACCAAGGATATAATGCTTACGGTTCCATAATCAGGAATAATTTATTAATACAGGAGAGTGGAGGTGATTATGGCAATTTGTTCGGTTATTCCCATAATGCTTTTTATACGGGTGGAGTTAGATTTTATAATAATTTCATAATCAGTTTGTCCGGTGGCACCGGAAGCGGTGTAAGGTTTGCGATTGACGGTGCTGGATCAGATAATAAGAGTTTTTTTGTTAATAATACGATTTTTGGCCAATTTGCCAACGAAGCGATAGAGATAGAGGTTATAAATACAGGCAGTGATACCTACAAACCCTTGGTATATAACAACTATGTTGCTAACACAGGATCCGGAATCGGTTATAGATTCACGAGCCAATACAGTAGTGCCCAGGCAAATTTTAAATATAATTATTCCAATGATACTACCGCCGGCACAAATAATAACAACGGACAGATCACGCTTGACCAGGCAAATTTCAAAAATACGAACGATGATCAGCCCGATCTCCATATAACGGCCGAGTCGCCGCTAAAGAATCGGGGATTATCGACGCCATTTTACGGTGATCCCTCAACTGCCGTCCGTTTTCAGGATGATATCGACGGCACGGCCCGAGGCTGGGGGATCGATATCGGGGCAGACGAAGTGCCGGTCGAATTCGTGTCCACGATCTGTGAGAATAAAAACGCGGGAGGGGACTGCGCGAATAAGGATTATAATGCGCTTTGGGGGTGGAATAACGCATTCGATGTCGGTTTTAACCTTAGTGCAACCACGACTCGCGTCTTTTCCGGATTTATTACCGGTTCGCTCAGCCATAACGCTATCCTTAACGTCTGCGACGGTTCAACTGACACCGGCATTGATGTAACGGTTGAAGCAACCACTTCGGATCAGATTATCGTGGAAGACGTAACCGGCACCACTTCACCCCTGATCGTCAGTTCCGGCTGGACTTTCCACAGCGGTAACTGCGCCACCGGTAACTACTGGACAGTCAGCGGCAGCGGCGACGGTCTCGGTGCTTCGGCGATCCTGACCGCGAAGATTGATGGTGCCTGGTCAGGAGCTGACGACGGCAATGTCTGGCTGGGCAGCTTCGGCCAGGATTCGGACAATTATGTAAGGATATACACGACCCCGACAGCCAGGCATCAGGGTTATTGGGACGATACGAAATACCGTATCAAGGAATCCGCCACCAATAATACAGATTACTGTGTCAGAACGGATGACGGCGATATCTGGATTGACGGCTTACAATGTGAAATAACTAACAATGATTATAATTATACTGAAGGGATTATTGTCTGGGAATCTGATGAAGATGATGTTATTCGAATATCCAATAATATTATTAGCGGTGTATATTCAAGCACTAATGAGGACAGTTTATTCGGGATCATAACGAATACAGACGGAACTCCGACCACTTACTATGTCTGGAACAATATTGTTTATGGTATCGACCCGGCGGGAGTCTACTGGGGTTCGGTCGGCATAATCCTTTATGGCCGCGCTTATGTATATAACAACACGGTATATGACAGTAACTATTGTTATCGCGTTCTGCCGAATACAGTCGGTGATATCATTTTCGCTAACAATATTGCGCAGAAATGCAACGGTGATTATTATGAATCGTCCCAATTCGACAGTCATTCCGTATATAATTTAACAGATATATCGCCAGGTTCATCCGATGCGCCTCCGGCCAATGCGATTTATTCGGCCACGGTCGAATTCGTCTCGACGTCGACAGGCGTATTCCGCTTAGCGGATAGCGATACCGCTGCCCGCGACCAGGGCTTCGATATTACCTCGAGCTCGACCCTGAACGTGGTCCCCGGCATTACGGCCGACTATGACGGCGACCGCCGGCCCTATGGCTCCGCCTGGGATATCGGCGCGGACGAGTGGGACCCGCCGACGGCGATCTACCGCAGTGTCGGACCGGACCAGGACTACGCCCTCCAGTGCGGCGGCGGCGCGAACGCGATGAATATCACCAGTACTTCGTCAATTTCCAATTTCCAATCTCCAATTTCCAATGAAATCGGGGTCGGGGACGTGATAGTCTATAATTCCTCATCGACTATTGCCTTTATCTCCGGCCGTAATTCCAATACAAATTATGATGTCCGCAATTTCCGCGGCGCCTCTTCGAGCCCGGCGAGTTTCGGCGATACCGGCTGGTGCATTTTCCGGGCTTACGATGAAATCCAGCATATAGCAAATTATTTTTATGGCAACGACGAGAATGACGGTTTGCCCAACGCAGTGGAGAATTTCGATACTTTCACGATCGGCCGCGACCTTGTTGCTAATAATGAACAATGGAACATCGCCTGTTATGCTGGGATCGCCACCGATACCGATGGGATCGCCCTGAGTGATGACTGGCAAACCGGTTCATCATCATATCTAAAAATCTATACCCCGACCGAACCAAGAGAGGTTGGCATCAGCCAGCGCCATAGCGGTAAATGGAGCTACGACAAATACCGCCTGACCCACGACTCCGGCGCTAATATCGAAGCTAATACGTCAGGTTATATCAAGATAATCGGCCTGCAAGTTGATACACACAATACGTATTGTGTGTCAGCTGCCGGGGTTACGAATCTGGATTTGTCAGATAATATATTACAGGGAAATGGTAATAATTTTGGAATTCTGACCTATTCGAATTATGGAAAAATATATAATAACATAATTTACGGATTTACACAGAGTGGCAGTTCCCGCGGCATTTTCGCGGGTGGAGGAACCAGTAATTTCTATATTTATAACAACACGGTTTACGACTGTTCGATCGGCATTGAGTCAGAGCATATTACCAATATTGCATCCAACAATATTGTTCAAAATACCAGTGGCAATGCTTTTACCGGTTCTTTCAGCGATATCTCGGGGTATAATATCAGCGACGATGCCACCTATGCTTCTTCGACATCAGACGATATCAGCGCTTCGGTCGATTTCGTCTCCACGACCGCCGGTTCTGAAGATTTCCATCTGGCCTCGACCGATACGACCGCCCGCGACCAGGGGACAGACCTGTCGAGCGACCCGTACATAAGCTTTTCGACCGATATCGACGGCAATACCCGGCCCTTTAACGGCGTTTGGGACATCGGCGCGGACGAGTTCACTGCAGGCTACGATCTACCGCAGTGTCGGACCGGGAAGTACCGGGGCGTTACAGTGCGGCGGCGGAACCAACGAAATGGATATTTCCGGTTCAATTTCCAATTTCCAATTTCCAATTTCCGATAATATCGGCGTCGGTGACGCGATCGTCTATAACGCTTCCAGCTCCATCATGTTCATCTCCGCCCGGGCCAGCTCGACTTCATACACAGTACAGAAAGCCGCCGGAGACGCGCCCGCCGACGTCGCCAATGACACCGGCTGGTGCATTTTCCGGGCCTATACTTCGCTCGCCAATGCGGTCGATACTGACGACGGCGGCACGGAAAATACCGGCATTCCCGGCGCGGTCAGCGACTTCGACAGCTGGAGCGGCGGACGGGATCTGGTATCCAACAACGAACAGTGGAACATCGCTTGTTATGGGGATGCGGCAGATACTGAGACGGTCACAATTGGCGGCTGGATCACCAGCGAAGCTAAATATCTGCGCATCTATACACCGTTTCTGTCTACTGAAGTGGGGGTAAGCAAGCGGCATAGCGGCGTCTGGGATGATACTAAGTACCATTTGGCGCCTGTAGACGATTCGGTAACAATGTTTCGTATAGACAATCCGTATGTGACCGTGGACGGGCTGCAGTTGAAAAATACTACCTACGATAGTGCCGGTAGAGGAGTTATAACGCCCGGTGCCGGCGCCGCCACAATTACCGACAATTTAATCAGTGAGGCGAATAGCATCGGTAGCGGCCCAAGATACGGGATATTTTTAAGCTATTGGGCTGATTATGAATCGGTTATTAAAAATAACATCATTTACGGTTTTGGCTCCGCCGATAGTGTCTGTATTCATACCGATTCCGGCGATAACGGAATGGGTTATCAGACGAATTATATTTACAACAATACCTTAAATGATTGTTATTATGGCTTCGAAAACCATTATACTTATGATGCGGTTATTATTAATAATATTGTTCAGAATTGCGGTTCTGATTGCTACGACACCTATACGACCGACTCTTCAAATAATATATCATCCGACGATACGGCACCAGGGACTAATTCGCAAACTAATGTAACTTTGAATTTTGATGATGCCGCGAATAACGATTACCATCTGGCCGACAACGACAGGGCCGCGATCGATGCGGGCAGTTCGAGCCTTGCCAGCGTCATAACCTACGACATCGACGGCGATTACCGCTTCTCGGGCGCCGGCTGGGATATCGGCGCCGACGAGTCGCGCGGCCCGGTCGAATACGTCGCCACCGTCGACCCGGACGATGCCTTCGGTACGGACCATACTTCGCTTAACGCCTGGGAAGGGGTGACGGACGTCAATCTCACCCTGGCCTCGACCCAGGTCTTCAGCTACTCGACGGCATCCGGCACCCTGGCCGATAACACGAGCGTAATCGGGCAGAACTCGGGCGCGACCGCGGTCCTCATGCACATGACCGCTTCTTCAACCAGCGCCCAGGCGCTTATGAAAACCGTGTCCGGTGCCTTTATCCCGGGCGAAGCGGTCTACGAAGCCGGCACCGACGCCTCTTCGACCTATATCGTCCTGGCCAATGCCGGCGACGAAGTGATCGCCACGGCCAAATGCCGCAGTACCGGCGGAAGTGAGGATGACCATAATGTTTCTATTAACGGCTGGACCACGGACGCGGACCACTACGTTAAAATCTGGACTGATCCGGACGACCCGTACGGGCGGCATCACGGGGTGTGGGACGACAGTAAATATCGTCTCGGAAATAGCATTATGGTAGGTGATATTTTAGCTAATGAAGAGGATTATACTGTCATTGACGGATTGCAGATAACGGGAAGCGGTGGCGATGGATCAACTATTGCAATAAATTTAAGTGGAAATTCATCCTGGGCATCAAATAATATAGTTCAATCGATTTATTCCGGGATAAGGTTAGACGGCGACACTGGCAATAGATTTGTTTCGGGGAATATCATTTACAACACAACGGTGTTTGGTATAGTACTATATGGTTGGAGTAATAAATATGTATATAACAATACGATTATAGATGCTGATGAAGGTATTTACCATGATTCATATGAGGATGCAACGGTAAATAATAATTTAGTACAAAGTTGTAATACCGATTACGAGAGTTATAACGAAAATTGGAACGGCAATTCATCGAATAATATTTCCTCAGATTGGACCGCGCCCGGCAATAACTCCCAGACGACAACCACCGTAGCTTTCCTTAACGCCGCTAATGATGATTTCCATCTCTCGCCCTCCGACACCGCCGCCCGCAATGCCGGCACTTCTAGCGTATTCTGGGACGCGAACGCGCCGGTGCAGTATGACATCGACGGTACGGCCCGGGGCTGGGGGATCGACATCGGCGTGGACGAAGTGCCGGTCGAGTTCGAATCGATCATCTGCGAAACGACAACATCCGGCGGGGATTGCGCGGACCGGGACTATTCGCATCTTGATGATTGGCGTTTTGACCTTACTTACGGCTCGGAAGGGCTTGATCTGACCGCCATGGCGACGCGTGTTTTTTCCGGCACGATCACCGGCGAACTGGCCGGACATGATGACGTCAATCTTTGTAACGGTTCGACCGATCTGGGGGTAGACGGCACGGTCGCGGCCACAACCAGCGACCAGATACTGATCAAAGGGATCACCGGCACGACTACGCCTATTATCGCCGTTTCCGGCTACCGCTGGTCGTACGAAGCCTGTGGCTCTGCCGCTAATTACTGGACTATCTCCGGAACAGGGGATGGCCTCGGCGCTTCGCCGATCGCGGTCGCCAAGATCGACGGCTCCTGGAGCGCGAGCGACACCCAGACTTTTATAACCTATTTTGACGGCGATACCGACAACTACGTCAAGGTTTATACCGCCCCGGCTGCCCGCCACCCGGGCTATTGGGATTACGCAAAATACCGCATCGCACACACTTCAACGTCTTGCGGTAGTAACGTCACCACGCTCAATCTTTATGACGATTATATCGTAATTGACGGCTTGCAGGTTTATCTCGATAATGCCGCCGAATGCCAGTATGTTAACGCGGTGGCAGTCGATTATGTATACAATCCGCAGAGTTTGATAACTCTGTCTAATAATCTTATCCGAAATTCGAAAAACGGCACGGCCGGGGATAATGGCATCGGTATTTTCGCCAATGGCAGCTTTTCGTCCAATGTGAATATATACAATAATGTAATATATGATTTTATTTTCAGTGCCAGCATTTTAGACTGGGAGAGCGGAGAAACATATATTTATAATAATACTGTCTATAATTGCGAAATCGGCATTTATGGTGGCAATGTTTTGATCAATAATCTGGTGGCCAGCTCGACGACCGCTTGGTACGGTGATTTTGATATCCGATCCGATTATAACGCCACGGACAACGATGAAACGCCGAGCGGCGGCGGTATCCATAACGCGGCCAACGCAACCTTTAATTTTATTTCTGCTGGCGACTCGATATTCCGTCTGGCCGAGGATGACAGCGGCGCCCGCGACCAGGGGTTCGATATTACCTCGAGTTCGACCCTGAACGTAATCCCCGGCATAACGACCGATATCGACGGCAATACCCGGCCCTTTAACGGCGTTTGGGACATCGGCGCGGACGAGTTCATGCAGTCGACGATCTACCGCTCGGTCGGACCGAACAAAACCACCTATCTCTCCCGCGGCAACGGGTCGGTCGGATTGACCATCTCCGGCTCGACCGCCACCTTCACGAGCGGCCGGCCGAACAATGTCGGCGTCGGCGATGCGATCGTTTATAATTCCTCGAATAACATAGTCTTCATCTCAGGCAGAACGGATTCGACCCATTATACCGTCCAGGACGCCGACGGCACCGCGCCCGACACGGCCGCCAGCGGCGATACCGGCTGGTATATCTACCGCGCCTATACTTCGCTTGATGATGCCGAATCCGGCATAGAAAACACCGGCATCCCGTCAGGCCTGCGGAATTTCGACGACTGGGAATCGGGCGGGACCGCGGCTAGCGATGACTTCGGCCGCGACCTGGTCGCCAACAACGAACTGTGGAATATCGCCTGTTACGGCGACGCGGAAGACGCGGATTCAGTCGATTTCAACGGCTGGACGACAAGTGCAAGCAATTATCTGAAAGTATACACGCCGGACTACTCTTCCGAAGTCGGCGCCAGCCAGCGCCACAGCGGCGTCTGGGACTCGAGTAAATACGTGATCAGCGAAACCCAGGAGCCGACGATCGATGTCAATATCGATTATATCCGGATTGAAGGTCTGCAGGTTAAAAATGACGATCCTGGCGGTAGTACATATGGAATTAGATTAAGCTCAGGTAACGGCGACGCCTATATTAGTGAAAATATTTTTAATGGCTATAATAATGCCGGCTACGGCGTTTTTGGGGCATATGAAGACGGGCATACTGCGAATGTTTACAGCAACATTATCTTTGACTGGAGCAATTGGGGCGCGTTTTTTTATCAGGAAACAAATTTATATAATAATACGATCATCAATACCGGCAGCGGTGTATATAGCAACGGCGGCGTCGAGGCGGTTAACAATATCGTCCAGCAGGTCGATACCGGTTTTGTCCTTAATTCCGGCACCTGGAATTCATCAGGTTATAATTTGAGCTCCGACAATACCGCGCCCGGATCAGGGTCAATACAGAATACCGTCCTCTTGTTCTTTGACGGCCAAAATAATGATTACCACCTTAGTCCGGATGATGCCGCCGCCCTGGACGCAGGTTCGGCTTCAGTCTCCTCAGTCGTTGCCACCGATATCGACGGCGATCCCATCCATACCTACGACATCGGCGCGGACGACGGGGCGCGGTATTTCGAATCGACCGTGATGGAATCAGGCGGTGATTTCTCGGGTCTGGCGGCCTGGGAGAATGCCAACGACGGCCTCGGCGATATCGACCTGACCGCGACTTCGACGCTGGTCTTCAACTGCGCGAGCGCCAACGGCGCGGTCAGCGCCGGGACGTATATGTTCGGCGAGACCAGCGGCGCCTCCGGCACGGCCACGGTCCTCTCCACCGTCACGAACCAGATCCTCCTCTATAATATCAAAGCCAGCTCCACCACCGGCGGCTATTTCCAGTCCGGCGAGAAGATCTATGTCCAGGGCGCTTCCCCGGCCAGCAATTACTGCATTACCGCGAACGCCGGCAATCCGGCGATAGCGGTCGCCAAGATCGACGGGGCGTGGAGCGATTCGGATGATGCACCGGTCGGAATCATCGGCTGGACGACCGGAAAATATAATTATATTAAAATATATACGACCGAAACGGCGCGTCACCAGGGGAAATGGGACGACAATAAATATAATTTGTATGCCCAACCCGGTGGACTTTACGGCTTAATTGAAGTTAGCGAGGATTATGTTGATATCGAAGGCTTGCAGTTAGGCTTTGGATACTTCGGTTCGAATAAAGGTGAAATTTACGTAAAGGATACCTGTCATGGTGTTATCAGTATAAATGACAACATATTTAATGCCGGTTATGGTTATAATATCTATGGTGGCGACGGAATCTCGATTTATTATTTAACCGATAGCGATCTGACCATAATAATAAGTAATAATATCATTTATGATTTCGGCGGCGATGACAGCAGTGGCATCCGGGCCTGGGGCGTGTCTACAAAATATATTTACAATAACACTATTTATGGTTGCAGTACCGGAATCGCCGGCTCAAATCCGGCCATTGCGATAAATAATATCGTCAACGGCGGCGGCGGATACGGTGGCAGTTTCACTGGTTCTTCATATAATATTGCCGATGACGACTCTGCGCCCGGCACCAATCCGAAAAACAGCACCAGCGTTTCTTTTGTCGATTCCGCCAACGGCGATTTCCACCTCGACCCCTCCGACACCGCCGCCCGTGATTCAGGCACTTCTACTGCCTACAGCCTACTGCTTACAGCCTATGATATAGACGGCACTGCCAGAGGCGGAGCACTCGATATCGGCGCGGACGAAGTACCGGTCGAATATATATCAACTATCTGCGAAACCCCGGGTAGCGGAGGAGATTGTGCGACCGACATGGATTACAGCCATCTCTCTGACTGGGAAGTGGCTCTGGCGCCGGACGGTCAGAATACCAGTCTGGCCAGTTTCACCACTAGGGTATTCGGCGGTTCGATAACAGGGACAATGGATGCCGATGACCAGGTTAGCTTAATTTATCCGAATTATGGCACTACTACAGTAACCGGCTATGTCATAGCCACTACTTCAGACCAAATATTGATCGACGGTATCACCGGTACTACCACGCCGCTGGTCGGAGTTACGGGTTCCCAGCTATGGGTTACGAGCGGCAATTACTGGACGATTTCCGGCACTGGCGACGATCTCGGAGCATCACCGATCGCGGTGGCCAAGATTGATGGGAGCTGGAGCGCTAGCGATACTCCTACAAGCATGTTGTATATCGAGAATTGGATTACGGATAATGACAATTTTATAAAAATATATACGACCGATGCTGCCCGGCATAATGGTGTTTGGGATTATACGAAATATCGCCTGTATTGTAACGATGTCGGTAATGGCTGTATCAGGATATATGCTGATTATATAAGATTGGACGGCCTGCAGGCGAAAATCACCAGGTCCGGGAATAATTGGGGCTCATTGATGCAAATTTATTCAGATACGAAAGATTCAGATTTACGGATATCTAATAATCTAATGACCGCAGATTTTTCGTCGTTGGATCACTATGGCGATGCGATCGGGGCAGGTCCTTCAGAAAGCCATTTGGAGGTTTGGAATAATATTGCTTATGATTTCTTCTCCAGCGATGGCAACAGCAGCTTTATAAGCTTAAACGGCGGTGGAACGGCACATATATACAATAATACGGTTTATAATTGTAATTATGGAATCGCGAATTATAACCAGGGTGTTGTTGCCAGTAACAATTTGATTGCCAGCACTACTGATTCGTTTTATGATGCTACAGGTTTTTCGCCTTATTCAGCCAACAACGCCACCGATGATTCCGATAGTGCGTCCGGACTCGTAAATACATACAATAACCAGACATTCGGTTTTATTGATGCGGATAACGGCGATTTCCATCTGACCTTATCCGATACCGGCGCCAAAGACAAGGGCATTGACCTCTCATCCACCTCCACTTTATCATTCAGCGACGACATCGACGGCGACATCCGACCCTTTAACGGTACCTGGGACATCGGGGCGGACGAGTATGCATTGTATACTATTTACCGCAGTGTCGGACCTGGCCGGACGACACCGCTGCAATGCGGCGGAGGCGCCAACTCCATGGATGTGTCGTCCGGAATAACCAATTTCCAGGATACAATAACCAATATAGTCGGTGTCGGAGATGCAATAGTATATAACGCTTCATCGTCAATAATGTTTATCTCAGGACGGGCTTCTTCGACCCAATATTCGGTCCAAGACGCCGCCGGTGTTACACCGGATGCAGTGTCCGATGATACCGGCTGGTGCATTTTCCGGGCTTATACGTCGCTGGCCAGAGCCGAGAATGGTATAACCAACACCGGTATTCCCGGCACAGTCAGCTTTGATTCCTGGTCCGATGGTCGTGATTTGGTTGCCAATAAAGAGCAGTGGAATATCGCTTGTTACGCAGACGCTGTGGATACCCATGCCGTAGATACCAGCGGCTGGACAACCAGCGCTAAAAACTTTTTACGGTTCTACACTCCCGTACAGCCGAACGAAGTCGGTATCAGCCAACGCCATACCGGCCAGCCTGGTACAGGCTATATTCTGCGTCCGACCAATCATGTCGGTTGCCAAGCACTAATCACATACGGGATCGATTATCTTAAAATTGACGGCCTGGAGATAGATGCTTCCAATTCGGATATGTCTGAAGGAACCGGCTATAGTGGTGCTATCAACACCCGTTGCGGTTACGGCATGGATGGTGATCTGTATATTTCTAATAACCTTATTCACGGCAGTATCGAGCATGGTATTTACCTATATTATAATGAGACTTACAACGCTTATGTATACAATAACATAGTGTATGACAATAATGATGTCGGGATCTATTGCTTAGCCGGAAGTATCACTCAAACCGTCTATGTCTTTAATAATACGGTCTTAAATAACGGCGACAAAGGTATTTCTCAGTTTAATGACCCGAATTCCGGTAGCTACATAATAAATAACATATCCATCAATAACAATAACAATGATTTTGGCAATCTTTCCACATACCCAACTAATCACGTCCTTAATAATTTATCAGGCGACAATACGGCTGATGACAACGGAGGAGTCGGCAACCAGATAAATAAAACAATATACTTTTTTGACAAATTGAATAACGACTACCACCTTTCCCCCGAAGACACCGCCGCCCTCGACGCCGGCACGTCATCGGTCTCCGATATCGTCACCACCGACATCGACGGAGCGCCGATCCATACTTACGACATCGGCGCGGACGACGGCTCTCAGTATTTCGTTTCAAGTATCAAGTATCAGGGAGTGGATGCCGAGTTCGGCACGCTCTCAACCTGGGAAGATGCCAATGACGTCGATCTGACCGCGACCACCACGCTCGTCTTCGATATCGACGCCACCACCGGCTTTATCCCGTTCGGTGCCAGCGTATACGGCACGAGTTCCTTTGCCGTCGCCTCGGTAACGGTAGTAGCGACGACTTCTAACCAGATATTGCTCTATGATATAGCCAGCTCAACTTTCCAGGACGGTGAGTGGGTCTGCCTCGAGGGCGCACCCGCCAACTGCGTCCGCCTGGCCGACGCCGGCAACCCGGCCATTGCCGTCGCCAAGATCGACGGCGCCTGGGCTGGGGCGGATACGAATACTTTCGACATAAACGGCTGGACCACCGGGAAATATAACTATATCAAATTATATACAACCGATGCAGCCAGGCATCAGGGTAAGTGGGACGACGATAAATATAGACTAAGTATCACCAGTTCTTCTGGAGCAATTGACGTTTATAGTAATTATGTGAGGTTTGAAGGACTCCAGATTAAATATGCCCTGTCAACCGCCGCAAGTCGCTGGGCAATATCATTGGTGGGATCAGGTGAGTATTACATTGTGGACAATATTATACAAACCGAATCGATCGGTGACGGAAGTGTTGGGGGAGTATACATCACAAATAATGATTTAGCGGCTATTGGCAATAATATCATTTACCAGGCGGGCATAGCTAACGCCAGCGGAATTAGCGTAAATACTATTTCATGCAATAATTTAATTTATAATAATACAATAATTGGCGATCTTAACGCCGTTTACGCTTCACCTTCATTATGCACAGTATTGAAAAACAACATCAGTCAAAATAGCACTAACGGTTTTAACGGTACATTCGGTTCCGAATCTGATTATAATGTTTCCGACATCAGCGGCGACACGACAAATATTTCACCATCATACGAAGAAGGTAATGTCGTGTCGGTAAGTTTTGTTGATAGTGTAAACAAAGATTTCCACCTCTCATCCTCCGACACCGCCGCCCGTGATTCAGGTACAACCACGATCTACGATTTACGATCTACGATTTACGATATCGACGGCACTGCCCGGGGCGGAGCATTCGACATCGGCGCGGACGAGGTGCCGGTCGAGTATGTTTCGACTATCTGCGAGAATACGGCCGCGGGCGGAGACTGCGCTGATATGGATTATAGCGACCTGGCTGACTGGGAAGACGCGGTCGAGGCCGATATCGCTTCCAGCGCTACCCGTATTTTCTCCGGCTCCGGCGTCGGCGAATTGAGCGAGAATGACAGCGTCTCGCTCTACTGGGGCGGCGCAACCGATTCCGGCATTGCCGGCACCGTGGTCGCCACCACCTCGGACCAGATCATGGTCGACTGGATAACCGGCACCACTTCGCCGGTAATCGCCCACGCCTCGGACACCTGGCGCAAGGACGCCTCGAACTACTGGACCATTTCCGGCACCGGCGACGCCCTCGGCGCTTCGCCGATCGCGGTGGCCAAGATCGACGGGAGCTGGACAGCGAGTGATACGCAGTCGGTAAGGTTTTAATTGATGACTGGAGTACGGATAATGATAATTATATTAAAATATATACGACCAGCCGCGGCCCGACACGATGGAGTGCATGGGATTATACAAATATCGACTGCGTATTTCTACATAAGCAGTAATAATGACATTAACGTCAGCTTGAGGAATAATGCCGGCTTCGGACGGATTACAAATTTCGAGCGGATCTGGTCTCCGGCGGCGCAATTACCCGAAATCGATAGATTTACCGCGTATCGATAATCGGTCGATTCCGACATCAGGATATCGAACAATATAATAAAGGCTGATTTTGAATGGTTGACCGGCGTGGTTATGGCTATGGCATTAATGCCGGCTAATTGGAGTGATGAACAGATTAATTTAAAGATTTGGAATAATGTATTTTATAACTATACGTGCAAATAGGCGGCAATTCGCGTATAATGAACTGTGGATCAAGGAAATGAATATAAAAATATATAACAATACTATATATAATTCCGAATCAGGCATCAACGGATGAGCGGCGGTACTTCGATTTTCGCTACATAAATAATTTGATGGCATCGACGATACGAGCCTATAGCGCTTCTGGTACTTTGCGGCGCGTCCGGTACAACCAACAATGCGACCGACATCGCTGACAATCCTAGTGTCGGCACCAATTACCAAACCAGACTTTCAGTTTCATCGATGCGGATAACGGAGATTTCCATCTGACCTTATCCGATACCGGCGCCAAAGACAATGGCATTGACCTCTCGTCCACCTCCACTTTGTCCTTCAGCGACGACATCGACGGCGACACCCGCCCCTGGCCGGCCGGGGGAGCCTGGGACATCGGCGCTGACGAGTATTCGTTCGCGACGATCTACCGCTCGGTTGGGCCGAACAAAACCACCTATCTCTCCCGCGGCAACGGTTCGGTCGGATTGACCATCTCCGGCTCGACCGCCACTTTCACGAGCGGCCGGCCTGACAATATCGGGGTAGGGGACGCGATCGTCTATAACTCGAACGCCAATATCGTCTTCATCTCCGGCCGGGCCTCTTCCACAGTCTACACCGTCCAGGACGCCGACGGCACCGCGCCGGACACGACCGCTTCGGGCGATACCGGCTGGTATATCTACCGCGCCTATACCTCGCTTGATGCTGCCGAATCCGGGGAGGAAAACACCGGCATTCCGAGCGGTATCCGCAATTTCGACGATTGGGAGCCGGGCGGGACAGCGGCTAGCGACGATTATGGCCGCGACCTGGTCGCCAACAACGAACTGTGGAATATCGCCTGTTATGCCGACGCGGCGGATACGGTCCGTGTAATATTCGGCGGTTGGAATACCGGACCGGAGAATTATTTGCGGGTTTATACGCCGTATTTACCCGGTGAAGTGGGAGCCAGCCAGCGCCATAACGGGGTTTGGGATGACGATAAATACAAACTGCAAACCAGCGGCGTTTCGTATTCGATCGATAATTCCGTAAAATATATCAGGATCGATGGTTTGCAAATTGAAACCACCCAGACAACCACGCTTGGTGTGCCTGCCCGGGCAATTTTAAACCGGGTGGACGGGATTATTTATATAAGCAATAATATCGTATTCGGTAATGTTGACGGCGCAGGATATTGGGAGGCTATTTCGATATTTAACGGTGATGAAACCGCCTATATTTGGAATAATATAATCTATAACTGGGGCACAGGCATATATAGTTATGGCAGATCGTATGCATACAATAATACCATTATCAATTGCGAATACGGTATATCAGAAGATTATCCGGCAGTTGTAGCCGCGAATAACATCACCCAGGATTGCACGGGCGATGCTTTTGACGGAACTTTTTTGTCCGGCTCAGGCAATAATATTTCCGATGACGATACCGCGCCGGGTTCCAACTCAGCCATCAATACGACGCTGAATTTCTTCGATCGCCAAAACAAGGATTTCCATCTCAGCCCGGATGATGCTGCAGCTCTGGACGCCGGTACTTCGTCGGTATCGGATATCGTCACCACCGACATCGACGGTGCACCCATCCATACCTACGACATCGGCGCGGACGACGGGAGCCAGTATTTCGAATCGACCGTGATGGAATCAGGCGGTGATTTCTCGGGTCTGGCGGCCTGGGAGAACGCCAACGACGGCCTCGGCGATATCGACCTGACCGCGACTTCGACGCTGGTCTTCAACTGCGCGAGCGCTAACGGCGCGGTCAGCGCCGGGACGTATATGTACGGCGAAACCAGCGGCGCCTCCGGCACGGCCACGGTCCTCTCCACCGTCACGAACCAGATCCTCCTCTATAATATCAAAGCCAGCTCCACCACCGGCGGCTACTTCCAGTCCGGCGAGAAGATCTATGTCCAGGGCGCTTCCCCGGCCAGCAATTACTGCATTACCGCGAACGCCGGCAACCCGGCCATTGCCGTCGCCAAGATCGATGGGGCGTGGAGCGGAGCGGATAATAGCCGGCTCACGATCAACGGCTGGACTACCGGGGAATATAATTATATAAAAATCTATACGACCGATACTGCCCGGCATCAGGGAAAATGGGACGATAACAAATATCGTCTCAGCAGTACCAACCACCAAATCGTAATTAACGCATCGTATGTCAAAATCGACGGTTTACAGATATATCTGCTCGATGACAGTACAGGATTTTACGTGGAGGGCGATAATTCCGGCACGGCCGACATCAGTAATAATATTATCCGAAGCAGTGACAATAATAACGGTACGGGTATCGGTCAAATTTATGAAAATAGTCTAAGCCTTAATGCTTATAATAACTTGATCTACGACTGTAAAATAGGCATGAACCTGTATGCATCTGCCGATGTGTCCCGAATTTATAGTAATACTTTATATAATATCCATTCGAAAGGGATGTGGATTGACAATACGATCGGTTACAGCGTTATGAATAATGTCGTAATAATGGAATCAGGAGATGCTTTCGATGGTTACAGCGGCGGCTGGGAGGCGGATGATGATTACAACATTTCCAATGACGGTAGCGCGCCGGGCGTGCATTCGAAGACGGGCGCATCCGTTAGTTTTCTCGACTCCGCTAATAATGATTTTCATCTATCACCGAGCGACACCGCCGCCCGTGATTCAGGCACTTCTACTGCCTATAGCCTATTGCCTACAGCCTATGATATCGACGGCACTGCACGCGGCGAAGCATTCGATATCGGCGCGGACGAGGTGCCGGTCGAATATGTATCGACTATCTGCGAGAATACGGCCGCGGGCGGGGACTGCGCTGATATGGATTATAGCGACCTGGCTGACTGGGAAGACGCGGTCGAGGCCGATATCGCTTCCAGCGCCACCCGTATTTTCTCCGGCTCCGGCGTCGGCGAATTGAGCGAGAATGACAGCGTCTCGCTCTACTGGGGCGGCGCAACCGATTCCGGCATTGCCGGCACCGTGGTCGCCACCACCTCGGACCAGATCATGGTCGACTGGATAGCCGGCACCACTTCGCCGGTAATCGCCCACGCCTCGGACACCTGGCGCAAGGACGCCTCGAACTACTGGACCATTACCGGCACCGGCGACGCCCTCGGCGCATCGCCGATCGCGGTCGCCAAGATCGACGGCGCCTGGAGCGCGAGCAGTACTTATTTGGATATCGACGGTTGGAGCACGGATAATGACAATTATATAAAGGTCTACACCACTGATACAGCCAGACACGATGGAAAATGGGATTACACGAAATTCCGGTTTTTGAGAGACTCCACCGATGGCTGGGCGGCAATCGATATTTCCGAGGAATATGTCTGGCTCGACGGTTTGCAGATCATGCGCGGGGCCGGCGCGGGCGGGCAAAATTACCCCCGGACAGTATGGACTTGGGTCGATAATCCGGATTCGGATATAAAATTATCCAATAATATCTTTAGGGCTGATTTTGTCCTGCTAAGCGGTGCCGGCAGCGGATCCGGGATCGAAGCCGGGGACTTCAGCGACGAGCAAGTCAATCTCAAACTCTGGAATAATATTTTTTACGATTTCACCAGCCCGGGAGCTGCATACTCGAACGCGATCTATTTTAAATCCGGTTACGGCGAATTTTATAACAATACTTTTTATAACAACGATTTCGTTATTACGGCCAGCGGACTGTCTTATGCGGTCGTGGTCAATAACCTGGCCGCCAATACTACTGCTTCTGTTTATACAGGGAGTTGCGACACCGGTTCCGGTTATAACGCGTCCGATAATACCGATACCTGCGGTACGAACAGCCGCACGAACCAGACTTTTAGTTTCGTGTCCACGACCGCCGGCGCCGAGGATTTCCATCTGGCCGCAAACGACGGCGGCGCCAAAGATTATGGCACAAGTACGCCCAGCAGTCTGTTCTCGACCGATATCGACGGCAACAGCCGCCCCTGGCCGGCCGGGGGAGCCTGGGATATCGGCGCGGACGAGTATTCCTTCGCCACGATCTACCGTTCGGTCGGACCGGATAATACCACCTATCTCTCCCGCGGCAACGGGTCGGTCGGATTGACCATCTCCGGCTCGACCGCCACCTTCACGAGCGGCCGGCCTGACAATATCGGGGTAGGGGACGCGATCGTCTATAACTCGAACGACAATATCGTCTTCATCTCCGGCCGGGCCTCTTCCACAGCCTACACCGTCCAGGACGCCGACGGCACCGCGCCGGACACGACCGCTTCGGGCGATACCGGCTGGTACATCTACCGCGCCTACACTTCGCTTTATAACGCGGAATACGGGATAGAGAATACCGGCATCCCTTCCGGTCTCCGGAATTTCGACGACTGGGAACCGGGCGGGACCGCTGCGAGTGAGGATTACGGCCGCGACTTGGTGGCCAACAAAGAGAGCTGGAATATCGCTTGTTACGCGGACACTGAATACAGCGGAGGCGGCGTGACGATCGATGATTGGACCACCGGCCCGAGCAATTATTTGAAGATCTATACGCCGTACCTGCCGACCGAGGTCGGCGAGAGCCAGCGCCATAACGGCGCCTGGGATACGAGCAGATACCGGCTTAAAGCCACGGCCAGCGGCAGCAGCTATACTTATACTTTAAAATTTTTGTACACCTATATCTGGGTTGATGGCCTGCAGATCGAAATCGCCGGTGAGACGACTAATGAAGAGCATGCCATTGTAGTTAATCCCGGTTCCAACGGCAACGCGAAAATCAGCAATAATATCATCCGTAATACGACTACCGCAACGGGCTGGAATGCGGGTATTATCCTGAACTATACCGCAACGGTTTGGGATAATATTGTTTATGATTTCGGAAATGAGGGTATCCTGGCCTGGGGCTGGGCTGGTTCTACCGGGTGGATATATAATAATACGGTAATTAACTGTAACATCGGGATCAGCCGCGATAACAGCAATTTTAACGAAAATGTGCGCAATAACATTGTCCAGGGCTGTGACACTGGCTTCTATCATCACAGCGGTTGGAACAGTAATTCGTATAATAATTTGTCGGATGACGATACTGCGCCCGGTTCAAATTCAGTCATCAATACGACGCTGAATTTCTTCGACCGCCAAAACAAGGATTTCCATCTCAGCCCGGATGATGCTGCAGCTCTGGACACTGGTACTTCGTCGGTCTCCGACATCGTCACCACCGACATCGACGGCGATCCGATCCATACCTATGACATCGGCGCGGACGATGGTTCTCAGTATTTTGTATCTAGTATTAAGTATCAGGGAGTTGATGCCGAGTTCGGTACGCTCTCAACCTGGGAAGACGCCAATGACGTCGATCTGACCGCGACCAATACGCTTGTGTTCAATTGTTCGAGCGCAGACGGCGGCGTCGCAGCCGGGACCGTGATGGCCGGTGAGACGAGCGGTGCCACCGGCAAGGCCACTGTCCTCGCCACCTCCTCGAACCAACTGCTCCTTTACGATATCACGGCCAGTTCGACCACGGGCGGTTATTTCCAGACCGGCGAGAAGATATATATCCAGGGCGCCTCGTCCGCAACCAATTACTGCATAACCGCCAATTCCGGCAATTCCGCGATCGCGGTGGCTAAAATAGACGGCGCGTGGGCTGGGGCGGATACGAACACGGTGTATATCGACGGCTGGACGACCGGAAAATATAACTACATCAGGATCTATACGACTGATACAGCCCGGCATCAGGGGAAGTGGGACGAAAATAAATATAATTTGGCTCTGACGGGTGATTTTTGGAATACCAACATAACCGTTGTTTCGTCTTTCGTAAGGATTGACGGCCTGCAGATAAAATCCGCCTGGTCAGGAAGCGGTTCAAGCAATTACTTAGTCGGCATTGACCTTTCCCCGTATTCTTCTGATAACGAAGTGCAAATCAGCAATAATATCATTCAGGGTGTTATAGGCGATGGTACCGGTGATTACGGAATAGGCCATAACATCAGCTCTACTCTTTATACGCCGAATTGCCGGATATGGAACAATGTCATATACGGATATGCGACAGGCAATACCGGTTCTGAAAACGGCAATCCCTATCATGCCGGAATAAATCTTGGCTACTCGCTGGCTTCGGCAGGCGGGCAGGCCTTGGTGTATAATAACACTTTGTATGGGAATGATTTTGGAATCTATCTTCATAGTAATTTGCCGGCGACATTAAAAAATAATATTTCAAATAACAATGGTTACGATTATCATGATTATGGAGGCGGTATTACATCGTCAGCAAACAATATTTCCGAAACACTTCTTCGCCTGATTCCGCCTTTCACGATAAAACAGTCACCTTCCTCGACGCGGCCAACAACGATTTCCATCTCTCATCCTCCGACACCGCCGCCCGTGATTCAGGCACTTCTACTGCCTATAGCCTATTGCCTACAGCCTATGATATCGACGGCACTGCACGCGGAGGCGCGCCGGACATCGGCGCGGACGAGGTGCCGGTCGAATATGTTTCGACGATCTGCGAAAATACGTCCGCGGGGGGGAGTTGTTCGGAAATGGACTACAGCGACCTGTCCGACTGGGAGGACGCGGTCGAGGCCGATATCGTTTCCAGCGCCACCCGTATTTTCTCCGGCACCGGCACCGGCGAATTAAGCGAGAATGACAGCGTCTCGCTCTACTGGGGCGGCGCAACCGATTCCGGCATTGCCGGCACCGTGGTCGCCACCACCTCGGACCAGATCATGGTCGACTGGATAACCGGCACCACTTCGCCGGTAATCGCCCACGCTTCGGACACCTGGCGCAAGGACGCCTCGAACTACTGGACCATTTCCGGCACCGGCGACGACCTCGGCGCTTCGCCGATCGCGGTAGCCAAGATCGATGGGACGTGGAATGCGAGCGATACAGCACTCGTGACAATCGACGGTTGGACAACATCACGTGATGCATATATTAAAGTATATTCAACCGATACCGCCCGGCATGATGGCACCTGGTCATATGATAAGTATCGAAACAGTGCCGGCATGAACAATTATGAACAATTTGTCAGAACTTCTGGGCTGCAAATGACCTATTTATATTCAGATCAGCATGGCGGTTTCGTAGTATATTCCGACAATCTTTTTCAAAATATTGACTCAAGTAGCGCTAAAGTAATATCTGCAGTAACAACCGATGCACCCAGCGGCGCGGCGACCATTGATACCTATACGATTTTTATAAATAACACAATATACAACGACCTGAACCCTACGGGTTATAGCCGCTTGATCGTACTTTCCGGGCGCACTAAGAATCATGTTTATTTCTATAATACCGATTGTATTAACAAGGATGACGGCAGCAACAACGGCGGAGATGTAAACTGTTTCTATTACTCCCATACCAATACCGATGTCCACTATTGGAATACGATCGCCTATGTGCCCGATGGTGCCGATATAAATAATGGTTCCGCTAGTGGGGATTATAATGTTACAACCGGCGACGGATTGCCGGGGAACAATACAGCCACCAATACTTCACCGGCTTTCGCTGAAATCGATAACAATGATTTTCATCTCTCATCCAGTGATACAGTCGCTCGTGATCAGGGAATTGATCTTTCGGATAACCAGTTCCTTGCTTACACCGCAGATATTGACGGCGACACCCGGCCATTTAACGGTACCTGGGACATCGGTGCCGATGAATATGCGCTCTATACGATCTACCGCAGTGTCGGACCGGGTTCGACCGGCGCGCTCCTTTGCGCAACCAGCACGAATAACCTAAACATTTCCGGCTCTACCGCCACTTTCGACGGCGGCACGCTCGATAAGATCGGGGTAGGGGACGCGATCGTCTATAACGCGAGCTCGTCCATTGCCTTCATCTCCGGCCGCAACAATTCGAACTTCTCATATAGCGTTCAGAACGCGACCGGTGTTACTCCGGATACAGTTACGGACGACACTGGCTGGTGTATTTTTAGGGCTTATACGTCATTAGCAAACGCTGAGTCCGGCACTACCAATACCAATATCCCAGTATCCTTCGATACCTGGTCGGATGGGCGTGACCTGGTCAGTAATAAGGAGCAGTGGAATATTGCCTGTTACGCTGATGCATCCGATGGCACAACGGTTGATATCGAAGGATGGACCACAGGAATTTCCAATCATCTAAGGATTTTTACACCCAATTCATCCAGCGAAGTCGGTACCAGCCAACGGCATAATGGAGTTTGGTCGGCCAATGGTTATCGTCTGGAAGTTGATGGCGATACCTTGGACGTCTACGATGATTACGTTTGGATTGACGGATTACAGATCGATACCGCGCCCAACTCTTCCGGCACCAACAGAATGGGCATCCTGCTCTCAAATAATGAAACCGGCGGCGCTAAAATATCGAATAACATAATTAGATCATCGAATTACGGCGGCAGTGCTAACTATGGAATTTATGTAGGAGGTAATACTTCGGGAGCGGTAACCTATATATATAACAATATACTGGTGAGCCATAAAACCTATGGTATGTATATTAATGATTATGGCGACCGGGAAATAATCACCAATAACACTGTTTATAATTGTAATGTCGGTTTTTCGGTAAATTCAGGCCCTGGCCAGCCGGAAGCCTATAATAATATCGCAGCATCATGCGATAGTGTTTGCTATGAAAATCTGTCTACCTTATCGGGTAATAATATATCTTCAGATGATACTGCCCCAGGCTCAAATTCGATTGTCAATGCAACCGTAAAGTTCTTTGACGAATTGAATGGTGATTACCATCTCTCTCCCGACGATACCGCCGCCCTTGACGCCGGCACTTCCTCGGTCTCCGACATCGTCACCACCGACATCGACGGCGATCCCATCCATACCTATGACATCGGCGCGGACGATGGTTCTCAGTATTTTGTATCCAGTATCAAGTATCAAGGGGTGGACGCCGAATTCGGCACTTTGGCGACCTGGGAAGACGCTAATGACGTTGACCTGACCGCCACGACCACCCTTGTTTTCGATATCGACACCACCACCGGCTATATCCCGTTCGGCGCCAGCGTGTACGGCACGTCTTCCTTCGCCGAAGCGTCGGTAACAGTAGTGGCTACGACTTCTAACCAGATATTGCTCTACAATATTGCCAGTTCGACTTTCCAGGACGGTGAATGGGTCTGCGTCGATGGCGCGCCAGCAAATTGCGTCCGACTGTCCGACGCGGGAAACCCGGCTATTGCCGTAGCCAGGATCGACGGCGCCTGGGCCGGGGCGGATACGAGTGCGGTCGATATAGACGGTTGGACAACCGGGAAATATAATTATATCAAGATCTATACGACCGTTACGGCCCGGCACCAGGGAAAGTGGGATGATAATAAGTATAGAATCATGAAGTCGAATACTACGATCATCACTTCCGAAGAGGAATTTGTCCAAATTGACGGATTGCAAGTTGGATTCATCGCCGATACCGGCAGCGGAAACTATTTCGCTATTTGGGGTACGGCCGATGGAAGCGGAGAATTCTCAATTTCCAACAATATTGTCAGGGGAGTGGAAAATACCGGCGGCGGGTATCAGATAGGTATCGTTCCCGCTTATATCTCGGGACAGACAATATCCCGGGTATGGAATAATATCATTTATGATTGTACCGGGCCTAACGCGGAAGGCATCGAACAGGATGATACGGATAGCACGACATATTTCTACAATAACACCGTTTATAACTGCAATATCGGTATTTTCTATCATAATGGCGGGTCGTTTATTGCCAAAAATAATATTGCTTATAACAATACCGCAAACTATGGCAGTACACCGGGCTCGGAATCGGCTTATAATATGACAAGCCAGACTCCTTCCAGTGCGATTGCCTGGGGCGTTGCCGCCGATAATGGCACCACCGATTCTGCCGCCGCGGGAAAACTTATCCAGTCCGGACAGGATTTCCTGACGACGGTAAAAACCGGGATGGTAATAAAGAATACCTCCGATAATACTTATACATATGTCACAGCTGTTGATTCCGATATCCAGTTGTCAGTTAACGACGACATCATGCTTTCCGGCAAGGTATATGTGATTTACACTAACATGTATGGCCTTCCTGATTTTGTGGATATAGCCAATAACGATCCCCATTTGGCCCAATTCGATACTGTGGCCAAGAACAAAGGAATAAATCTCTATTCTGATCCATATCTGGCGCTGAACACCGATATTGACGGCACGGCCCGGGGCGGGGCGACCGATATCGGCGCGGACGAAGTCCCCGTGGAATTTGTATCTACGATCTGCGAAACCCCGGGAAGCGGGGGGGACTGCGGCAATATGGATTATAGTCATCTGGGCGGGACCGGCAATTGGGAAGACAAAGTGGAAAGCGACCTGACCGCCGCGGCCACCCGCGTGTTTTCCGGTACCGGTACCGGCGAGCTTGACGAGGATGACACGGTCGAACTTTACTGGGGCGGCGCAACCGACTCCGGTATCGATGCCACGGTCGTAGCCACCACCGTGGCCGGACAGATTCTCGTTGACGGGGTTACCGGGACGACCTCGCCTGTCGTAGCGCATTCCTCCGATACCTGGCGTAAGGATGCCTCTAATTATTGGACGATTTCCGGAACCGGCGACGACCTGGGGGCCAGCCCGATCGCGATAGCGAAGATAGACGGAACATGGAATGCTACCGATACGGTTTATCTCAGAATCAACGGTTGGGGGGCGGATTATGATAATTACGTTAAAATATATACAACCGATATGGCTCGCCACAATGGGGCTGCCGATTATGACGCTTATCGTATTTGGTATGATTATTCCGACGCGCAAAATTACGTTTCAATTTCAATTTCCAATGCGGGAAATTATTATATAGAAGGTTTACAAATCTATCCGTCTGATAACTCCATTAGTTTGTCGGGCGGCATTAATTTAGCGAATGGATGCACTGTTTATGTTTATAATAATTTATTCTTTGGCGGTCCCAAAAGCAACGGCCAGAGAGGCATGTTCAGTATTTATGATCTAAGCGCTAAGGAATCGAATATATATAATAATATAATTTCCGGTTTAACCTTATGCATATTGGGCGGAGATTATGTCTATAATAATACGTTATATGACTGTAGTGATACCGGGATATTAAGCGGTGCTACGATTGCCATAAATAATATCGTTGCCAGCACTACTGATCCTTTTGATGGTACATTCACTGACGGTACGACCAATAATTCAACCGATGCAGCCGATAGTCCGGGAATAGGCACTAATTATCAAAACCAGACTTTCAGCTTCGTCGACGCGGCTAATGGTGATTTTCATCTGACCAAGGACGATACCGGCGCCAAAGACAAAGGCGTTGATCTCTCGTCCACCTCCACTTTGTCCTTCAGCGACGACATCGACGGCGACGCCCGCCCGGCCTTTAATGCCTGGGATATCGGCGCCGACGAATACGCGCTCTATACGATCTACCGCAGTGTCGGTCCGGGCTCGACCGGAGCATTATTATGTGCCACATCCACCAATAACCTGAACATCTCCGGCTCCTCGGCCACCTTCGACGGCGGAACGCTTGATAATATCGGAGTCGGGGACGCGATCGTCTATAATGCGAGCTCGTCCATAGCCTTCATCTCCGGCCGCAGTTCCAACTTCGCTTATTCGGTACAAGACGCCGCCGGCGTTACACCGGACGCGGTTACTGATGATACCGGCTGGTGTATTTTCCGGGCGTATACGTCGCTTCAGAATGCTGTGGACGATGCGCTTGGCGGTACCGAAAACACGGGGATTCCGGCAGCAGTAAGAGATTTTGATACCTGGACCGGCGGGCAGGATCTGGTGGCCAATAAAGAACAGTGGAACGTAGCTTGTTATGCTGACGCAGCTGATACAGTCGGTTCAGGCGGAGTTGATATCAACGGTTGGACAACCAGTGAAACTAATTATATTAAAGTTTATACGCCGGTTTCCGCTTCCGAGGTAGGAGTTAGCCAGCGCCATAGCGGCAAATGGGATACGAACGGGTACCGGCTGGAAGCCACTGGCTACCCGAATCATCTCGATATTTATGACGATTACGTAAAAATCGACGGCTTGCAGGTGAGCATGACCCCCACCAATTCGAACCCCTACCGGGTAATTTATATCAGGCAAGACAGCGTCAAAGTATGGATTTCCAACTCTATAATAAAAGGGATCGGGGATGCTTCTTATAGCGTAAATTACGGAGTTTTCGCCAATGACGCTTATGACGGGACTGTTTATTTCTGGAATAATATCATATACGATGTTGGGGCGGGTATAATCGCCGATACTGGTTCGTCATTCTATGCTTATAATAATACTTTTTATAACTGTGATTATGGTTTGAGTTCGGAATGGAAGGCTGGGGTGGGCGGATCCGTTCTGGCTATAAATAATATCGTGCAAAATTGCACTGATGGGTTTGATAGTTCATTCAACACTGCTTCCGATTATAATATTTCCGATATTGCCGGCGACCAGCCGGCCAGCGGCGCTCACGACAAGATGGAAACTGACGTGATTTTCTTCGATGAATTGAATAAAGATTTTCACATATCCCCGGACGACACCGCCGCTCTCGACGCCGGCACGTCGTCGGTATCGGATATCGTCACTACCGACATCGACGGAGCGCCGATCCATACCTACGACATCGGCGCGGACGACGGCAGTCAGTATTTTGTATCTAGTATTAAGTATCAGGGGTTTGATGCTGAATTCGGCACTTTGGCGACCTGGGAAGACGCTAATGATGTCGATCTGACCGCGACCACCACGCTCGTCTTCGATATCGACGCCACCACCGGTTACATCCCGTTCGGCTCATCGCTTTACGGCACGACTTCTTTTGCCGTGGCTTCGACCACGCTCGTGGCTACTTCGTCGAACCAGATACTTCTCTACAATATAGCGAGTTCCACCTTCCAGTCCGGCGAATGGGTCTGCCTGGAAGGCGCGCCCGCCAACTGCGTACGCCTGGCCAACGCCGGCAACCCGGCCATTGCCGTCGCCAAGATCGACGGAGCCTGGGCCGGGGCGGATACGAGCGCGGTAACTATAAATGGCTGGACGACTGGGAAATATAACTATATCAAGGTTTATACGACTGATACGGCACGGCATCAGGGGAAGTGGGATGATAATAAGTATCGTTTAGTTAACAATGGGATTATATTTAATGAAAGCAATGCTATAGAATTTGACGGCATACAGTTTTATCGCACCGGAACAACAGGGGGGGGCGGAACTATACTATTTAACTATCTTTCAAGTGCTAATATTACTTTTTCAAATAATATTGTTAAAAGAGATTCATATTATGATTGTTTGAAAGTTTTTGGTAAGTCAACTAGCGTTTATAAAATTTATAATAATATTTTATACGATTGTGGCGGATCAGGAATAGTTTTAGACAGCGGAGTAGGTGGTGGTGGATATATTTATAATAATACAGTCAGCGATTGTGGAAATGGTTTTTATTTTATCAATGCAAATTTGTTTACAATGAAAAACAATATTTCCTATAACAATATAGACAATTACTCCGGCTCTTACAGTAATTTAACTGCCAGCCATAATCTTTCTGGACCGACACAGTCGAATGCTCCTGGGTCTAGTCCGGTAAATAATGCCACAGTAACTTTCCTGGATTCAGCTAATCAGGACTTCCGTCTAATGCCCGAGGATACGGCTGCGCGCGACGCGGGCACGAATTTAAGTGCGGATGTGAACCTGCATTTCACGGACGACGCGCAGGGGAATGAGCGTTATGACGCCAAATGGGACATCGGCGCGCTCGAAGGGCCGACGATTATTTACCGCAGCGTCGGCAACGACACGAGCAACCTGGCCGGAGCCGGCAATACCGTGACGATCACGAAAGTATCAGGCGGCAACGCGACCACGACCGCAGTTTTCGCCAATGAACTGCCGGATAATGTGGGCGTGGGGGATGTATTGCAATACGGCGGCAGCGGTTATTACCAATTAGCCTTCATCACCGCCCGCGCCTCCTCCACCCAGTACGAAGTCCAGGCACGCGACGGCACCCTGCCGGATGCCACCACCTCGGCCCCGGTCAGTATCTTTCGGGCGCACGAATTCCTGGATGACTGGGAGGATCAACTTGAAGTTGATGTGAACGACGGGATTGACGGCAGTGTTGACGAGCTAGTTCTGTATCCCAAAGCGAGCCTTGATTTAACAGCTTCCAATACCGCCATGTTCGTACCCTGCTACGCTTCGACAAGTCCTGACAATTTAGCAGTTAATATAGACGGATGGACGACTGCCACAACCAGCTATATAAAAATATATACACCGAAAGATACTAATGAAGTAGGCATAAGCCAACGCCATAATGGTTTATCGGGTAGCGGTTATGTTCTAAAAAATAGTTATGATCAGCAGATACTAATAAATGATTCAAATGTTAAGTTGGTTGGGATTGAAAGCGATTGTAGTGATTCAACAACTGGAAGCTACTGTGTTCATATATGGGCAAATACTGGCCAGTCAAATACTAATTTAACAATCGATTCATGTTTATTGGATAATAGACGTAATGACACGACATTGGGATCGGGCATTAGGTTAAATAATGCTGGTACGAGTTCAACTTTTTATCTAACCAATAATATTATTATGACTGATAATCAAATAGGGATTTACTTAAGATTTGACGAAGGTGGTTCAAACGCTAGCATATATATTTATAACAACACAATATCGTCATCGACAACAGGCATCTCGTCCTATCCTGATGCATATGTAGTTGTTAAAAATAACGTAATTTTCAACACTTCCGATGATTTTTCTAGCTCTTTTGATATTCTCGACCACAACGCCTCCGACGACCTGGACGGGGACAATCCGATCGATATCAGTCCGGGGGCGAGTGAGGCGGACGGCTGGGCGGCGGCTTTCGTCGATTATGCCAATGGGGATTTCCGGATCAAGAGCATTTATTCGCCGCTCTATGACGCCGGTACGCCGATCACGCTCATAACCGATGACATCGTGGGAACGGCCCGCCCGCAGAACAATGCTTATGACGTCGGCGCTTTCGAGTTCACCGGCGCGCCGAAATTCAAGATAAAGGGCGGGACGATCAAGATGCAGGGACACTTGGAATTTAAGTAAATCCGCGGATTTAATGCAGATAAATATTCTAGAATTTTCAATTTTCAATAATCCAATAATCCAATCAATATTTAATAATTAATTTTCAATTAGGTATGACAAGGAGGAATAACTCATTCGGTTATGATCTTGAGGAAAGATTGGCTCTTTTTGGTGAACAAGTGATCGATTTAGCGAAAAAGTTGCCTCAGAATGCTATTAACCAAAGACTGGTCCCCCAAGCAGTCAGTTCGTCCGGTTCTGCCGGTGCCAACTATTGTGAAGCTTGCGAGGCGGAAAGTAAAAAGGATTTCCGCCATAAGATTGGCATTACCAAGAAAGAAATCAGAGAAAGTAAGCATTGGCTGAGGTTGATTGCCCGGGCCAACGAACAATACGCCGACGACTGTCGCCGCCTCTGGAAAGAAGCACATGAACTGCTTCTGATATTTTCCAAAATACTCCAGACGAGCAAAGCCAATTAAATATTAGATATTTAATATTGATTGAAAATTGGATTATTGGATTATTGAAAATTATAAATCCGGTTTGCTTTTACCCAATCATTTTAGTATAATAATTATACATTTAACCCGCAATCCCATGTTTAATAAGGCTATCCATTTTATCCAATACAATAACCTGACACTGCTTATATTAGCGGTTATTTTGGTGGCTGGGACCGGCGCGTTCGCCGCTACCGATGCCGGGCAGGCCGTGATCGGCGGCAAGACCGTCAGTACCCAGGGAACCGACAATACCCTGCTCCTGGATACCGACCTGGACAATTTCGATATGGACTTCAAGATCGAGCGGGTCGAGCAGGATGACAGCTATTACTACATCGCCTATACCTATCTCGACCTGGACAAAAGAAGCGCTGCCTGGGAATACCAGCTCAAGGAAAACGTGCGCAAAGTCTCCCGAAAATCGAAAGTGGACCTGGGCCAGTATCTGGCGGCGGAATTGAAGGAAGAATACGAAGCCCGGATCAAGGACCTGAAGGCCGAGCAGGCGCGGGCGGCAGAGAGCGGCGCCGCCACGCGCGTGGAAGTGACCGCATACTCCGGCCTGATCGGCGCCACCCTTGACCTGGCCGGCCGAGTCTTTCCCGGCTATGAGCCGGTCCAGGTACGGACCCTTCCCTCGCCCAGCGTACCGCCATCAATGCTGGCGGCAGACCGCCCGGCAAGCGCGGGGCAGGCAGACAATCTGACCGATATTTATCAGGAATATGTCGCGGCCAACGACCCGGACGGTGATGATGCTTTCGGTATGCTGGATAATTGCCCGAATGATTACAATCCGCTTCAGGAAGACCGTGATGGCGACGGCATCGGCGACGCCTGCGACCAATATTTCACCTTAACGCCGGAGCCGGATGATCCGACCGCAACCGGAACGGACGTAACGGCGAGCAGTTCGGATGTGATCGCGACCACCACTCCCGATATCGCAACCGGGACTCCGGAGACCGCAACCGATACAGAGCCCGATGTGATAGTAGTCGATATCGATGAGGAAGAACGGAACTACGACGAACTGAATTTTTAAATAAATATCTCTAAATTTTAATTTTTTAATTTTTGAATTTTATAAATAATTTCTTAATTTTTAATGTTTTAAACGGTCCCAATTCTCCTTGTTTAGAAATTAAGATTTAGAATTTATTTAAAAATTTAAAAATTACAAAATTAAAAATTATCTACGATTAATTTACAAAATTAAAAATTTAAAAATTAAGACAGCTTGCAAGTTTATAAGACCGTTTTTTAGAGTAAATATATTATTGATTAAGCTATGTCCAACAATTTCCAACAAACCGTCAATCTGAAAGAGCAGATGGAACGGGCGAAGCGGCCGGCCGAACCCGCGCCGAAGCCGGAACCCAAGCCGGAACCGATAGTCAAACCAACCCCGAAACCGGTGCCGAAGCCGGTCATCAAGGAAAGGCCGGTGATGAAGAAGAAGCCGTTGTCCCGGGCATCGTCGATCGATGAAGTCTACCGCGATGAAGACAGGGAAGAAGAGAAGCGCAAGCGCGAATTCCAGACGATTGAACGCGCCAAAGAAAGCAATAATCCGGCCGGCATATATAAGATCGCGACCATCATCCTGGCCCTGGCCCTGGTTGCGGCTTTTGCCTATTATTTCCTTTTCTCTTCCCGCAGTGAAACGCCAGCCCCACCGGCCGGCGGCGAAGCGGCTTGGTATAAGATCGAATTGACCAACGGCGAATCGTATTACGGCCAGGTGGTCGATACCACCGCCGACCCGATCGAGATCAAAAACGTCTATTACGACTATGACCAGGCCAATAATACGGACGGCCAGCCGGAAGACAAGGGCGCGAACCTGAGGATCGTCAAAATGGGCAAAGAAACCTACGGCCCGAGCGGCACGATGCTGGTACCCCGGGCGCAGATCCTTAAATTCGACGTATTGGCGGATAATAGCAAAGTGTTGAAGGCGATATTGGATTATGAGAAATAGTAATTTTAATTTTTAAATTTTTAATTTTATAATTTTATAAATAAATCTAAATTTTTAATGTTTTAAACCATTCTGTTTTTATAGTCGGTTTAGAGATTAAGATTTAAAATTTATTTAAAAATTAAAAATTACAAAATTTAAAAATTGTAATTATTGATTTATTACAAATTTTATATTATAATGGATAATCTTCTCGAAAACCTAAACCCCGAGCAGCTGAAGGCCGTTACCCATAAGGACGGCCCTTTGTTGATAGTGGCCGGGGCGGGAACCGGGAAGACCACCGTGATCGCCCAGCGCATCGCCTACCTGATCGAGCAGGGCCGGGCCAGGCCGGAAGAGATCCTGGCCCTGACCTTCACCGAAAAGGCCGCCGGCGAGATGGAAGAGCGCGTCGACCGGCTCCTGCCGATGGGCTATCTCGACCTCTGGATCTCCACTTTCCACGGCTTCGGCGAGCGGATCATCGGCGCCCACGGCCTCGATATCGGCCTGCCCGCCGGCGCCCGGCTCCTGAACGAGTTCGAACAGTGGGCTCTCATACGCAAGAACCTGGACAAGTTCGAGCTGGACTATTACCGCCCCCTGGGCAATCCGACCAAATTCATCGGCGCCCTGGTCAGGCATTTTTCACGGCTTAAAGATGAGGATATTTCGCCGGCCGATTATCTGGTATACGCGGAAGAATTGCGGCAGAATTTAGACCAGATGCTTAGTGGAAGCAAGGGAAAAAGAATCAAGAAACAAGATTCGGACAAGAAGAAACAAGATACAAGAAACAAGATACAAGAAAATTCCAAATCCCAAACCTCAAATTCCAAACAAATTACAAATTTATCAAATGCCGACGGCGAAGCGACCAAAGAGATTTTAGAGCAAGAAATATTACGCATCAGTGAAGTCGCTAATGCCTATCATGTTTATCAGCAGCTGCTGCTCGATAATGACGCGATCGATTTCGGCGACTTGATCAATTATACGCTGAAGCTGTTCCGCGAACGGGCGGCTATCCTGGACAACTATCGCCGGCAGTTCAAATACATCCTGGTGGATGAGTTCCAGGATACCAATTGGGCGCAATACGAACTGATCAAATTGCTCGCCGCGCCGCAGGACAACCTGGTCGTGGTCGGCGACGATGACCAGAGCGTGTACAAGTTCCGCGGCGCCAGCATCTCCAATATCATGCAGTTCAAAAAGGATTTTCCGCGGGCGAAAGATATTGTTTTGACCAAGAATTACCGCAACCGGCAGAATATCCTGGACTTAAGCTATGAATTCATCCAGCTTAATAACCCGAACCGGCTGGAGTTTACTTTGAATGAGCAAAAGACGCAAAAAAAAGCGGATCGCCAGATTTTAAGCAAGAAGCTTGAGGCACAAGTTGAGGGGGAAGGGATGATCGAGGTGATCAGGGGGGAGGACAACCAGGATGAGATACGGCAGGTGGTGGAGAAAATCGCCGACCTGAAGATCAAAGACAAAAAAGCGAGCTGGAATGACTTCGCTATTCTGGTCCGGGCCAACGACAGCGCCAAGGAGATCTGCTCTTTCCTCGACAGCGCCGGCCTGCCCTATATCTATCTGGCTTCGCGCGGGCTATACACCAAGCCGGTGATAATGGATGTGATCGCTTATTTGAAACTGCTCGATGATTACCACGAAAGTCCGGCCGTATTCCGCATCCTCAATATGCCGCTCTTCGGCTTCACTCCCCAGGACCTGGTCAATTTCAATTATTGGGCCAAGAAAAAGACCTGGTCGCTCTATGAAGTTTTGAAAAGCATAAGAGAGTTTAGACTTGGGGAGGAACTGGTGGCCAAAGTGAGCCGGGTGCTCGACCTGGTCGCCAGGCATTCCGCCCTGGCGCGCGGCAAGAGCGCGACAGAAGTGGTGATCGCGTTTCTCGCGGACAGCGGCTATCTCAAGTACCTGGGCGGACTGGAAGAAAGGGCGGCACAGGAGCAGACCGGTTATCTGAATAAATTCATCAAAAGGGTCGCCGCTTTCGAATCGGCCAGCGACGATAAGAGCGTCAAAGCATTCCTGGCCGAGCTTAATTTCGAGATCGAGGCCGGCGAACAAGGGTCGATCAGCCCCGATCCGGACAGCGGTCCGGAGGCGATCAAGGTGATGACCGTCCATGCCGCCAAGGGGCTCGAATTCGCATACGTGTTCCTGGCCGGCCTGGTCGACAAGCGCTTCCCGACGATCGAACGCAAAGAAGCGATCGAAATTCCGGACGCCTTGGTCAAAGAGATATTGCCCGCCGGGGACATCCATCTGGAAGAAGAGCGCCGGCTCTTCTACGTAGCCATGACGCGCGCCAAAAAAGGCTTATTCCTGTCCTGGGCGCCAGATTACGGCGGAATGCGCAAGAAGAAACCGTCCCGCTTCCTCGTAGAATCAGGATTGCAGATGGATGATTCCGGGGGCTACAAACAGGTCAGCTTGTTCCCGCTCTCCGATTCCCGCTCTCCGCTCTCCGAAAACGTTAAAGGCGCGCAGAAACCGGAATACAAACTTCCCAGTTTTTTTTCTTACACCCAATTGGCCGCTTTCCGCAATTGTCCGTACCAGTACCGCTTCGCCCATATCCTCAAGATCCCCCGTTACGGCCGGGCCAGCCTGAGCTACGGACAGACCATGCACCTGACATTGCAAAGGCTTTTCCAGCTTATTATGGAAAGAAAGAGCTTCGAGCAGGGCAGCTTGCTGGGGGCTTACGCCAAAAGCGCCAAACAACCTTCCGGCACGGCTCGGGGCGGGCGCCAAGACGCGCCAAAAGATAAAGACGGTAATAGCGGCGCTAATGGCCCGGAAGCCATAATATCGTTAGAGGAGGTTTTGAAGATTTACGAAGAAGCGTGGATCGATAGCTGGTATGAGACCAAGAAGCAGAAGGAAGAGTACCGGCAATTGGGCAAGAAAAGCCTGCAGGCTTTTTACGCTAAATACTCGGAAAATTGGCCGGTCACGGTTTCGCTCGAGCAAGGGCTTAATCTCAAGCTGGGCGGTTACCGGATCTTCGGCAAGATCGACCGGATCGATGACCTGGGCGAAGACGGCATCCGGATCGTCGATTACAAAACGGGCAACCCCAAGAGCGAAGGCAAGATCACGCTTGAGGACAAGGAGCAATTGATGATCTACCAGATGGCCGCCCGGCAGGCCATGAACCGCCCTATTGCCGATCTCCAGTTCTATTACCTGAACGATAACAGCGAGATCAATTTTGTCGGCAGCGACCGGGACCTGACGGCGATGGAAAAGAAGATCATCAAGAATATCGAAGCGATCGAAGCGGCTTTCACGGACGGCGTTTTCCCGCCCAAGCCGGGACCATTGTGCCGCTATTGCGACTTTTTCGATATTTGTGAATATAGGCAGGGATGAGATTTGTCCCTCCGCTTCGCTTCAGGACGAAATTTGCGCCTGCGGCGCGAGATTCGGTCGCACGCTCCCTGAAATTTGTTCGCTAACGCCCGCGAGACTAAAGTCTCCATCAGTCTCGTCAGCCGCAGGCTGGCAAATCTCACGAGTCCGCCAGTGGCGGACGAGTATAATTTCGCTTCGAGCGATAGCGAGAAGCAAGTTTCTTCATCGTAATTATTAATAATTTGAATATTAATCGAACCGGTTAAAAAGTCTTTGACTTATAAAAAAAATACTGTTAAACTAACATTAGATAAAATAATTCATGACACTGCGTTCTTACATCATAATCATGACCGTTTTGACCCTGGTTTGCTGGGGGGCATGGATTTTTATATTGTTTACCATCGACCCGCAAGTGACCAGCCTGGTCGGCTTGCTGCTCTTTTACTCCTCGCTGTTCCTGTCCCTGGTCGGAACCAGCGCCCTGATCGGCTTCCTGGTCCGTTTCGTCGCCATCCGGCAGGAGCTGGTCTGGCGCCATGTCAAAGAAGCCTTCCGCCAGTCGTTCCTTTTCGCCCTGCTTGTTGTCATCAGCCTGGTACTCTTGTCCAAAGGCCTTTTTACCTGGCTTAATCTCGTTATACTGGTGGTAGTACTGTCGATCTTGGAATTCTTTATGCTGGGAACGGAATTCAAGAGCCAAAGAGCAAAGGTCAAGAATCAGGATAATAGAGATAATAGTTGAATTAGTATTAAGTATCGAGTATTAAGTATTAAGTATTTATTTTTTCAGGGTAGGATATAAAGTATAATACTTAATACTTAATACTTAATACATAATACTCGATACATTATATATGAAAGATGAAATATTAAAATTAAAAAATAAGATTTTGAAAGAAATAATCGGCGTGGATGGCCTGAAATCGCTTGAGGAGCTGCAGACCAAATACCTGGGACGCAAGGGCGAATTGGCCGGGATGATGAAGCAACTTACCAGCCTGGAAGAAGGGAAAAAACGGGAAATCGGCCAGATCCTGAATGAAGCCAAAAAGGAGCTGATGGAAAAATTCAGGGCGGCCCGGGATAAATTTACCGCCGGCCCGGGACAGGAGTTCGTTGATGTTACTTTGCCGGGGACCAAGCCGCCTGCCGGCCACCTTCATCCGATCACCCAGATCCAGAACGAACTGGAAGACCTGTTCCGTTCGATGGGTTTCATGATATTGGACGGCTCCGAATTGGAAAGCGAATACTATAATTTCGAGGCGCTCAATGTGCCCTATTGGCACCCGGCGCGCGATATGCAGGATACCTTTTACGCGGAAGACATACCGGACCCTGCTACCACGAAAAACAGCAAAGATAAAAAAGGCAAAGGCCTGGTGATGCGGACGCAAACCTCGCCGGTCCAAGTGCGGGCGATGCAGAAATACGGCGTCCCCCTGCGCTGTGTCGTGCCGGGCCGGGTTTTCCGCAACGAAGCGACCGACGCGGTGCATGAAACCACTTTCTATCAGCTGGAAGGCTTGATGGTCGGTGAGGGAATATCATTGGCCAATCTGATATCAGTAATGAAAGAAATGCTTAATGGGATATTCGACCAAGAAGTAAAGATCCGCATCCGCCCCGGTTATTTTCCGTTCGTCGAACCCGGTTTGGAAGTGGATATGGCCTGCACCCAATGCGGCGGCGCCGGCTGTCCGGCCTGCAAGCATTCCGGCTGGCTGGAGATGATCGGCTCGGGCATGGTCCATCCCAATGTCCTCCGGGCGGGCGGTGTCGATCCGGAAAAATACTCCGGCTTTGCCTTCGGCCTGGGAGTGACCCGCTTGGCGATGATGCGGTACGGCATCGATGATATCAGATTGTTCAATAGTGGAGATATGAGGTTTTTGGAACAATTTTGATAAATTCTACCGAACTTCAGTTCGGGTTCGCCGTATGATCCGGCGGACTAAAGTCCGCCAAACCCCGGTTAAAACCGGGTAGAAGATTAATTCTACCGAACTTCAGTTCGGGTTCGCCGTATGATCCGGCGGACTAAAGTCCGCCAAACCCCGGTTAAAACCGGGTAGAAGATTAATTCTACCGAACTTCAGTTCGGGTTCGCCGTATGATCCGGCGGACTAAAGTCCGCCAAACCCCGGTTAAAACCGGGTAGAAGATTAATTCTACCGAACTTCAGTTCGGGTTTATAAAAGGAGGAAATGTTTAATGACAACAAAAGCCAATTAACATGGCCGGATGATACAGTATATTTTCTTACAGATTCCGCGTATTTGCACTATCCATATTTTCGGACAGATGAACAAAAGCAAATCGTTCTGGATCAATTCAAAAAATTACAATCGGAAATGAATGTATCGATAATGGCCTATAGCATCGCCATAAACCATTATCATATAATGTTCTATTTGCCTAAGGGCAAGAGAATGGATAATATAAAAAAATCGTTAAGGGGAGGGATATCATTCTTGTATAAGAAAAGATTTTCAGTTACGTATCCGGAAATGCGGCAAAGCAGAAAAATTTATAGGGTATGGGATGAAGATGCCAGTATAAAAATAAAAGGATATATTATTGGAAATTTGCTAAAACATAAAGAAGTCGGAACATTTAATGACTTAAGAGAAAATAAATTTTCAAGCTATTGGTATTATGCGGATAAATATGGCGATAATGAGGCGAAGGAACTCGTTTATCAGGTTATCGATGCGGATGAAGACAGCTGGGGAGAAGTAAATATTAATAAATTAAGGAATATTCAAGCTAAAAAAACATAACCCGAACTGAAGTTCGGTAGAAATACTTAGAAATTATTATTTAGAACTTAGGAATTATAAAATATGTATCTCTCTCTAAACTGGTTAAAAGATTTCGTTTCCCTGCCCCGGTCGCTCAAGCCGGAAGAGCTGGCGGTCAAATTGACGATGCATACGGTCGAGATCGACGGCGTCACCCGGGAAGCGGAAAAATACAAGAACGTGGTTGTCGGCAGGATATTGGCGGTCAAACCCCATCCCAATGCCGATAAATTGCAGCTGGCCGAAGTCGATGTGAAATCGGAAACTCTGGAAATAGTCTGCGGCGCGCCGAATATCGAAGCCGGCCAGCATGTGCCGGTCGCTTTGGTCGGCGCCGTCCTGCCCAACGGGCTTATGATCAAGGAAGCGGAGATACGCGGAATGAAATCGCGCGGCATGCTGTGCGCCGAAGACGAACTGGGGCTGGGCGAAGACCACGCGGGAATCATGGTCCTCGGCGGCAAAGCCAAAATCGGACAGCCATTTGCCGATTATCTCGGAGTCAAAGACGTCGTATTCGAAGTAGACAACAAATCGATCACCCATCGGCCGGACCTCTGGAGCCATTACGGCATGGCACGCGAAATAGCCGCTTTCCTGGATTGCCCCTTCAAGGCCATTAGCCCCGCGCCCGTGAAGGTATCCGCCAAGAATAAGGACAAAAACCGCATTTCACTTACGGTGAAAGTCGATGACCACAAGCTTTGTCCCCGCTATATGGCCGTGGCCATCGGCAATATCAAGATCGAACCTTCTCCCCAGTGGCTGCAGGACCGCCTGGTCGCGGCCGGAACCAGGCCAATCAATAATATCGTCGATGTGACCAATTATGTGATGCTGGAGCTGGGACAGCCCCTGCATGCTTTTGGCGCCTCATTGATCACCCGCTCCAAAACCGATAACGGCCAAGCGAATATTCTGGTCAGGAAGGCCAAGAAAGGGGAGAAGATAACTACCTTGGACGGAGTGAACAGGGATCTGCGCGAAGATATGCTTCTCATCACCGACGGCGAGCGGCCGATAGCGATTGCCGGCGTTATGGGCGGGGAAAACAGCGAAGTAAAAGAAGATACCGAGACAGTGATATTGGAGTCGGCCAATTTCGACCATGTGTCCATCCGCCTGACCTCGGCCGCGCTGGACCTGAAAACAGAAGCGGCCAAGCGCTACGAAAAATCCCTTGACCCCAATCTGGCCGAATTGGCCCTCTGCCGCGCCGTCGAACTTATCAAAAAGATCCTGCCGCAAGCGGCGGTAGTCAGCGAGATCGCCGATGTCAAACAATTCACGCTCAATCAGGGTCCGGTAAATATCGACTGGGACTGGCTTGGGAAATTCCTTGGCCAGGAATTGGATAGGGACCGGGTGCTTAAGACTTTGGCCGCTCTCGGCTTTACTGTCATTCAGGACGATAAGCTCCTCAAGGTATCGATACCGACCTGGCGCGCGACCAAAGACATTTCGATCCGCGAGGATATTGCCGAAGAAATTGCCCGCCTGTTCGGCTACGGTAATTTCAAGCCATCCATGCCGCAGGTGGAAATGGCCACCCCGGAGATCAACCGGCCGCGTTTGCTCGAACGGCGCATAAAGACCATTTTAGCCGGCGCCGGATTGGCCGAGGTATACAATTATTCTTTTGTCGGCGAGGACCAGCTCAAAAAAATGGGCATTGACCATCGCCGCCACTTGCGCCTGTTGAATCCGGTCAACCGCCACCAGGGCCTCCTAAGGCAATCGCTGGCGCCGAATCTGCTCTTAAATATTCCGACCAACCAGGCCCGTTACGGCAATATCCGCTTGTTCGAGGTCGGCAGCGTATTTTTGCCGATCGAGGGCGGGATCAATAGGGATGACCAGGGCGGCCATTTGCCCTACCAGGAAGACCGGCTGGGCGTATTGGCGGCCGGTGATCCGGGCGATGATGTTTTCGGCACCGTTAAAGGGTTATTGGCTTTTCTGCTGGAAAGGCTTAACTTGGAGGTTGTTTATAATGCATTAGAACACGGACCGAACTGGGCGGAACCGGGACAAAGCGCGGAAATCAGCGTCTTCAGCCAGTCGATCGGCACTGTCGCCAAGGCTGGTGTTGCCTGCGCCAAAAAATGCGGGATAAAAAAGGCGGCCGCGGTCGCAGAGCTTAGCCTGCCCAAGCTTTTGAAATTGTATTCGCAATATAGCGCAAAGAAATTCCGGGAATTCGCCAAGTATCCGCCGCTAGTCAGGGATTTGGCTTTTATTGTCAGGGAAAACATAATATACAACGATATATTCCGTGAGATATCCGATTTTCACGAGTATATCCGCTCGGTGGAATTATTCGACGTATATCATGGGGAGAAATTGGGCAAAAGCAACAAGAGCCTGGCTTTTCACGTCGCCTATCAGGCGGACCGCACCCTGGCCGGGGATGAAGTAGACAAGATACAGGCCGGATTGGTCAAACATTTGGAAGACAAGTTCGAGGCGAAGGTGAGGAATTTTTAACTGTTGATGTTTTTAATTATCAGCAACCCAGTGACTCAATCAATTTTCTAATTGACTAATTGTCTAAATTATCCGTTTCTTGTTATTAGCCAATTAGAGAATTGATAATTGATTGAAAACCTGCCTGCCGGCAGGCAGCTTGGATTATTGGATTAGTGAAAATTATTTAAAGATTATATAAAATCTAAAAATTATGTTTGAAAATTCCAAAGATTTATTGAACATTGCCATTGCCCTGTCCGTTTTCGGCTTTGCCGTTTTTTCCTGCTGGGCGATCTATTATCTGGCCCGGATCTTGGGTACGGTATTCGGCGCGGTCAAAGACATGCGCGACCGCCTGCACAAGCTTGATGAGCTGATCAAAGCGATCAAGGACAAGATCGAACATTCAACCTCTTATCTTCTGCTTATCAGCGAAGGGGTCAAGAAACTGGTCGAGGTGATTAAGGAGCATACGGACAAAGGCAAGGATAAATGATGCGACTTGTAAATTTCATGTTAATATCATGAATAGAGTTTTATTAATTTTCAATAATCCAATTATCCAAACAATATTAAATTTTCAATATCAAATATTTAAACTGTGCAATTTGAAAATTGGATATTAGATATTTGATATTTATTGAAAATTGGGTTACTGGATTATTGAAAATTAAAAAAGACGGTTATTTTAATTAACCGTCTTTTTAAATACTATATTTTGATCTATAAATAATTCACGATCTTAGCCACTGCATTCCTTATTCGAGCATTTGGGGCCGGACTTGGCTTCGACCATCAGAGATCCGCAAACCGGGCATTTTTCTCCGGTCGGTTTTGCCCAAAAGGCTGTTTTGCAGTCAGGATAGCGGTTGCAGGCGTAGAATATGCCCCGCCGCGAACGCTTCTGGACGATATCGCCCTCACCGCATTTGGGGCACTTGATGCCGGTGGCGCCGCCGTTTTCCTGGATATTCTTGATATTTTTGCATTTGGGATAGGCCGAGCAGGCCAGGAAGGGCCCGAATTTCCCGTTTTTGATCGCCATGTCGGCGCCGCATTTGTCGCATTTTTCGTCTTTGTATTTGTCCTGGAGTTTTTTCAGTTTTTCTTCCGTTTCCGGATCGGTATTCGCGCCATTACCGCCCATTCCTTTGATGTTCTTGCATTCGGGATAGGCCGAGCAGGCCAGGAACTTGCCCCAGCGGCCGATCTTCACCACCATGGGGGCGCCGCATTTGTCGCATTTTTCTTCGGATTTTTCTTCAGGCATAATATCGGATTTATTTACTTCATTATATTTGATTTCCAGATTGGCGTGGAACGGGCTATAAAAGTCTTTGATGACCGGGCGCCAGCTGTTTTCGCCGGCGGCGATCCGGTCAAAATCGGTCTCCATCAGGGCGGTGAATTCATAATCGATTATGCGCGGGAAATGATTGACCAAGAGGTCTACCACCACATAGGCGATATCGGTAGGGAAGAGTTTTTTGTTCTCATCGCGCTGGACATAGTTGCGTTCGATAATGGTCGCGATCGTAGGCGCATAGGTGGAAGGACGGCCGATGCCGTATTTTTCCAGGATTTTGACCAGGCCGGCATCGCTGTACCTGCCCGGCGGCTTGGTGTAGTGTTCATCTTTGTCGAGGCGATGCAGTTCTAGGGCTTCCCCGTTATTTACCCGGGGCAAGACCACTTCAGTGGATTGTTCCGGATAGATCTTCAGGTAACCGTCGAATTCCATGGTCTGGCCGGTGGCGCGGAATTGATAGACGGTGTCGCGGGCTTCGATATCAACGGCGGTGGCGTTCATGACCGCTTCCGGCATCTGGCCGGCCAGGGCGCGCTGCCAGATCAGTTTGTAGAGCCGGTATTGGTTGCGTTCCAGTTTGCTTTCGAGTTTTTCCGGATCGAGTCCGGCATCGGTCGGCCGGACGGCTTCGTGGGCTTCCTGCGCTCCTTTGGCGGTGGTTTTGAACTGGCGCGGTTTTTTGAGGGCGTATTTTTCTCCCAGGGTTTCGTGCAGATAATCCCGGGCTTCGTTCAGGAATTTGCCAGCCAGGAATACGGAATCCGTACGCATATATGTGATATAGCCGTTTTCGTAGAGCTGTTGGGCGATTCTCATGGTCTGTTTGGCGCTCATGCCCAGCCAGCGGTTGGCGGTCTGCTGGAGGGTGGAGGTGGTAAATGGCCGGGGCGGGTTTTTCTTCAGCTGTTTCCTGTCGACGCTGGCGACAACATATTCGGCACCATTGAGATCGGCAGTGATCTTGTCGGCCTGGGCCTTGTTTTTGATCGCCAGCTTGTCCAGCGTCTTGCCTTCGATCCGGCTCAATTTGGCCCGGAATATTTCCTTTGCCTGGTCTTCGCTGATCGCGGCATTGTCAAGCCGGGAAAAATCCGCTTCGATCGTCCAATATTCCTCCGGCTGAAAAGCCTTGATCTCCCGCTCCCTTTCCACTACCAGTCGGACCGCGACGCTTTGCACCCGGCCGGCAGACAAGCCGCGGGAAACTTTTTTCCAGAGAAATGGCGATAGTTCGTAGCCAACCAGACGGTCGAGAATGCGGCGGGCCTGCTGGGCATCCACCAGCCCCATATCGATCGTGCGCGGCTTTTTCAGGGCGGCCAGAATGGCGTCTTTGGTGATTTCGTGGAAAACAATGCGGCCGGCGGTTTCCGGATTTATATCGAGCGCTTCGGCCAGATGCCAGGCGATTGCTTCTCCTTCGCGGTCTTCGTCAGTCGCCAGTATGACATTGTCGGCTTTTTGCGCCAAAGTCTTCAATTTGCTTACATTTTTGCGCGCCGCCGCCGGTATTTCATAAGTGGGCTCGAAATCGTTTTCGATATCGATCCCCATTACTTTCTTGGGCAGGTCGCGGATATGTCCGAAGGAGGATTCGATCTTGAACCCTTTACCCAGGAATTTGCCAAGCGTCTTGGCTTTGGTCGGACTTTCGACGATGATTAGATCCATGGATTTGAAAATTTGAAATTAGAAATTTGAAATTAGAAATTCGGACATAAGCAAATAAACGAATTTCTAATTTCCAGTTTCCAATTACCGCGTAATCACATACTCCATATTCCCCAAATTCCTTACCAATCCTTTCATTTCCATCATTGTCAATGTTGCATTAATAGCAGACGGGGTTAGTTTTGTCAAGCGTATGAGGTCGTCTATGTGGCGCGGATCGCGCGCCAGGTGCTTGAGGAGAAGCGCCTCTTCCTCAGTGGCGGGAATCAGCTTTTTGTTATCGATATGCTGGCAGGTCGTTTTTACGTCGAGCGTTTCCAGGATATCCATAATTTCCAACACAGCCATCGCGCCTTGGCGGATCAGCCGGTTTGTTCCTTTGGAAGTAGGTGAATAGATGCTGCCGGGAACGGCAAAAACTTCGCGGTTTTGCTCCAGGGCGTATCGGGCGGTAATCAGGGCGCCTGATCGTTCACCGGCTTCGACCACCAAAGTCCCCAGGGCCAGTCCGGCGATAATACGGTTCCGCTGGGGGAAGTTGGACCGCCAGGGAGGCGTATCAAGGGGGAATTCGGAAATTACCGCCCCTTGGGCGGAAATTATTTTTTGCGCCAAATATCGGTTCGACGATGGATACAGGGAATTATTGTTAACGCCGGTTCCGAGCACGGCAACAGTACGGCCGCCGGCCTTGATGCACGCGGCATGGGCTAGCGTATCCGTACCCAGGGCCAGGCCGCTTACGACCGTAAGGCTCTCCCGGGCCAGGCCAACGGCCATCTGTTCGGCTACCTGCCGGCCATAGGCGCTTACCATTCTCGTGCCGACTACGGCGACTGCCAGATCATCGCCATCCTCCATGATGCCTTTGGTATATAGTAATTGAGGGGGATTATAGATTTCCTTGAGGAGTGCCGGATAGCGTTCGTCGTGCAGGCCAATCACGTTTATTTCTTCCTGACCGAGCCGTTCCATGATCCGATCGGGAGTGATATCCGGCCTGAAGGCAACGAATTCGTCCGCCACTTTTGTCTCGATGCCCGCCGCAGCCAGATTTTTCGGGCCGGCATTAAAGGCCTCCTTGGCGCCGGGGAAATATTTCAGCAAAGCATTCAGGCGCCGCGGGCCGAATTTGGGAAAATGTGAAAGAGCAATCTCGTACTTGAGGTCGAGGTTGGAAAATCTCATTATTTATTCACGGAAAGGTATTGTTATTTTTTTAATATTGTTTATATGAATAACCGCATGATGGCAAGAATAGAAAAAAATAGATGTTAGATATTCGGTATTTATTTTAAATATCCAATTTTTAATCTCTGGCCCAAAATTACTCCCTAAGTTATTTGTATTATTGAATAATATTCAATATATAATGTATATTATTTTACCCCCCTTGACATTACCGTGAATTTATGCTAACATAATATGTTATTTAAAAAGCTGAATTTATAATCGGTTTTCGTGTCTGGCAGCCGGATTTCTGCTTGTCCTACGTGCGTATGTACAAACACTTGTCCTCCTTGGGTGTTTGCTATGTATAGTCGCGGACGGACAAGCAGTAATGCGTCGGACAGCCATATTATCAGTTGATAAATGTCGGATGAGAACAAAATAAGACGGTTGCAAAAAATCATAATTATGTTCTATAATAGCATATATCGCGTTTTTTATACAGACTTTATCGCCAAACGCATCCAGACCATTACCTAGGAGTGGGCTGAAGCGATCTCCCCTCCTTGATCGCGGAAGCCTTAATAGGGGGTTTTCCCCCTGCTTCTAGGTATTGGTCTGGATAGGAAAAACATCGAAAAAACCGCCCCGATCGGGGCGGTTTTTCTATTATTATTTTTATAGGTTTTGTTCCTGGACCATCCGGGAAATAGCGCTTTTTATGGTTTCAAGCTCGCCAGCGGTGAATTTGGCCAGCACATAGTTCCGGGCCGGCATCCGGTCGGGTTTATCGCCCATGATGCCGATACGCCAGCGGCGGAAGTTCTTGGTTTTAAGATGGGCGATGATCGACTCGACGCCGCGGTGGCCCGCTGAACGCGAATCGACCGATAATTTGTATTTTCCCAATGCGATATCGATATCGTCATTGATTACCGTCAAGGTCGGGGACAAGTCGGAATTCCTGGCGGTCAAAAGGGCGAATTTTTTCGGTAATAATTTATAGTAATTCATGGCCAGGGCGGCCGCCACGCCGGAATTGTTCATAAAAGTCATTGGTTTAAGCAGGACGATATCATCGCCTTTCGCGATTTCGGATTTCAATTTTTTATTGGCCTCCCAGGATAATCCGTATTTTTCCGCCAAAGCATCAATCGCCATAAAACCGGCATTATGGCGGGTCTTTTCGTATTCTTTCCCCGGATTGCCCAAACCGACAATTATTTTCATATCCGTATCTTATAAATCTTATTAATCCCTGCAAATAATTAAGCCATTTAGCCGTGTTCAAGATGGGCAGGGATTTATATGATTTATATGATTATTTTTTATTTATTGAATGTTTTCCGTGGTATGCTTGCCGTGTATCTTTCGTTCCTTTTCGACATAGATCTTTATCGGGGTGCCCTCGAAGCCGAATTTTTCCCGCAAGCGGTTCTCGATAAAGCGAAGATACGAGTCAATGAGCGAATCGCGCGGTCCCACCCGGACCATGAAAGCCGGCGGGTTGACTCCGGTCTGCTTGATCTCATAGATGTGCGGCCGTTTATTTCCCGCCCGGGCCGGGGGAGAATGGCGTTTGATCAGCTGGCCCAGGAATTTGCCCAAAGAGCTGTCGCTGATCCGGTTCTCCCGGGCTGATGCGATTTCCAGCACCAGGGTAAACAATTTGTTGACCTTCGCGCCGGTCAATGCGGAAACGAATTGGATGGGAGTCCAGGTAGCGAAGGGAAAGTGGGAATAGATAAGCTCCGTATAGTGTTTCGTATTCCGGTCGGGGACAAGATCCCATTTGTTGGCGACGATCGCCAGGCCGACCCCGCGGGATACTACCGCCTCGAGCAGGCGCGTTTCCTGCCGAGTGATCGGTTCGTTTATGTCTATCACCAGGATGGCGATATCGGCCCGTTTGACCGCGGCCAGGGATTTCAGGATGCTGAATTTTTCCAGGGTTTCCCGGTAGGACCGGCGGCGGGCGGATTGCTGGCCGCGCCGGCTGATGCCGGCGGTATCGACCAGCGTAATCCTTCGGCCCTGGTAGGACAATTCGGTATCTATCGGTTCGCGGGTGGTGTGGGGAACCGGCGAAACGATCACGCGGTCTTCTCCCAGGAGCGCGTTGACCAGGCTTGATTTGCCGACATTCGGCTTGCCGATGATCGATATGCGGATAGGGCCCGCCGGCTCCGTATCATCTTTTTTGTCTTTTTCCGGAATGTCGGCCGGAAGACGCGTTGCTTTCCTCCCCCTTTTTTTGGCAGCTTGCTGACGAGCAGATCCAGGAGGTCGCCGGTACCGGAGCCGTTGGCCGCGGATAGCGGCATCGGTTCGCCCAGCCCCAAGCGATTGAAATCCGCCGTTTGCAGCCTGAGTGATGGCTTGTCGGCCTTATTTGCCGCCAGAATAACGCGTTTTTCCGTTTGAGGTATGATCTTTTTGAGGTATAGGGCCAGTTCTTTGTCTATCGGCAGGGTCCCGGATTTGACATCGACCAGGAACAAAATCAAATCGGCCCGCTCGAGTAATCGGCGGGCTTGTTTTTGCGCCTGGGCGTCAATATCGACGGCTGTTCGATTCTGCCGCGGCCGGTGAAGGTCGATGATGCCGCCGGTATCGGCCAAATTCATGTCCCGGCCGTTCCAGGAAATGCGCCTGATACTGTAGTCGCGGGTCGTGCCGGGCGCGGCTGAAGTCAACGCCTGCCGGCTTTCCGTGAGGCAGTTGAACAAAGTCGATTTGCCGACATTGGTCCGGCCGAAGATGACAACCAAGGGAAGTTTTTTTTCAGAATTAGAATTAGTCATATCATATGCATATAACACATATCACATAGCACATAAAATGTAGCATGTATCACGTAACATGTAACGTCTAATATATTTGCACGTAAGCGTGCTGCGTGGAATTATTGACTGGCCTCATTTTCCGGATTATCCGCGCCGGATCCGGTTTTGTCGGATTCCTGGCCGAGTATGATGATGAAATCCGGCTGGATCGGGCTTTTTTCGAGTTTGTTTTCCTGGGCGATATCTTCGACCAGCCAGTCGGGCAGGGCGAGCGAAACATTAGCGCCGGTATGGAGGCGCAATATTTTGAGAGAATCGTTCTTTTCGCCGTAGCTAAGGTCGTAAATTACGGTTTTTTGGAAGTTTTGCCGGCTGCTGTTGCCGATCCGGACCACTACGAACCCCAGCTTTTCCAGATCAAGGGCGACCTGCGATGCCAATCCGTTTATCCAGGTGCCGTTCCTGACCTCGATTGTCGGACGCTCTTTGGTTACCTGGGTTTTGTCTTCGGCGGGCACGTCAGCGAATATATTCTTGACGTAGTATTGGATTTCGGCGAAATCACCGCTGCGCGGCGTCAGTACAAAAGCGCCCTGGTCATTATAGGACTCGTATAATAAGCCGCCGGGGCTGCTATCGAGGACGCGGGTGATAATATCATCCTTGGATACGTCTTTGAGAATATCCCAGAGCTTCAGCATCTCCCAGATTTTGAAGTTGGTGGCGACATGATCCTGGAATTCATTCAGGATCGACAGTAGCCGGTCGGGATTGAGCAGGGTCGATCGGGAGAGCAGCTTGTCTTTGGCGGCGGCCATAATGCGCTGCTGGCGGCGGGCGCGCGCGAAGTCGGAACCTTCGGCCCCGGCGGCGTGCCGGGAACGGGCGTATTTCAGGGCCAGTTCGCCGTCCATATGCTGCCATCCCTGGTCGACATGCAGATGCTCGAAGCGCGATTCATAATCCTCCGCGTCTTCCCTGCCCATAACCGGATAGCGGTAATCATCCAGGGTATTCTCGACATAGACATCGAGGCCGTCCAGTTCATTGACGATATTCACAAAACCCTCGAAGTCGACGCGGACGTAATAATCGATCGGAACGCCCAAGAGATCGCTCACCGCCTGGCTGATCGCCAGTCCGCCGCTGCCCTTGGCCGACATTTCCGCAAAGGCATTGATGCTGTTTATCTTCTGCATACCCATGTCTTCCACCGGAACGGTCAAATCGCGCGGTATCGAAACCAATGCCACTTTATTGGTGCTGGGTTCGATCGAAGCGAGCATGATCGTATCGGTCAGGTAGCCGCCATCGTGGGCAACTCCGCCCATGCCCAAAAGAAGGATGTTGATCCGGTCATCAGCTTCCCCTTTCAGGGACCGGTCGGCGCTTTCCGCCAGGTTTTTCAGCTGTTTAACGAGCGGCAGGCGGGTAAGCCATGATCCGGCGCTTTCTTCCGAAACCGATACACGGTTGCCGAAAACCAGCAGCGCGGTAAAAGCGAAAATGACAAATACACCGAAAAGCTTCAGGACGAGCTTTCCGGTTCCTGATTTCCCCCCGGCCTTTGTTGCCGCTGCCGGTGTTATAATCGGGGCCGCGTCGGACTTACCCTTGGCCACGGTCCTGATATTAATTTTTTGTTCGTTTTGGTATGGATCAGCAGACATTGGTTTATTTTATCTCTTTGGCTTATGAGTTGACTTGAATTTAAGTCAAATGTCAAAATGTAATATTATTATTTAATAACCAACAATCAAGTGATTTGGTATTCGATAAGCGGTAATCGGAAATTGCCTGTAACTTGTATCTTGCGTCTCGTGTCTTGGGCATTTGTTGTTGACAGAATTTCAATATGCAGGGAGAAGCAAACAGAAATCGCAAAAATATGCGTATTACATATTATAGCCAATACCAAACAAACGCCGCTTTAAACGACTGAATAGATTATAACCTGAAGCGCAAAATAATGCAAGGATTTTTAGCCAATAAAAGCTAATTTTAATGGATTGATTTTTTTAAAGAATGGTGTTATAGTTATAAAGATATTAAATAACGAAATAAAGCGAAAAATCGGTTATTGTGCATAGGAACTTAAGAATAATTTCAGTTATTCAAGTTTTTGGATGCGAATTACCGTTTTTAACAATTTTCAAATGAAAAGCTTCTTTAATTTTATTCTTGAATTGGTCAAGATCGTGGTGATATCACTGGTGATCATAATACCGGTGCGTTATTTCCTGATCCAGCCTTTTTACGTAAAAGGCGCGTCCATGGAACCGAATTTCTTCGACCATGAATATTTGATCATTGATGAGATCACTTACCGTTTTAACGAGCCGCAGCGCGGCGATATCATCGTATTCCGTTATCCGCGCAACCCGCAGGAATTCTTCATTAAGCGCCTGATCGGTTTACCCGGTGAGCAGGTGCAAATAAAAGAAGGCAGCGTATATATCTACAATCAGGAGCATCCGGACGGTTTCAAACTGGACGAACCGTATCTGGGCGAGGGGGTAAAAACCTATGGCCTGTCGGAAGATAAAGTCGTTTTGGGCGATAACGAGTTTTTTGTCCTGGGAGACAACCGTAATTCATCCAAAGACTCGCGCAGTTTCGGTCCTGTTAACAAAAGCTTCATTACCGGCCGGGTACTTTTGCGCGGCTGGCCTTTCGACCGGATCCATTTATTTTCCGCGCCGGATTATTCGATTAATTGATTATTGAAATACTTTGCGTGAGGGCTGGAATTGATAATTGAAATAGGCTATGAAGTAGATAGGCTATGAAACAATAAGCAATAAGACATAAGTAATAAGCCTTCTTTTGAAGCTTATATTCTTGATTACAGGCTTATTGCTTATGTCTTATTGCTTGTTACTATTTTTAAATTAGCGGGCGAACAAGGATTATTTCGGCAAAACGCGTATTTTTTATAGATGTTGCTTTTTACGGATCAAAGCACTTTAACGCCTATTAATAAAGAATTTATCATAACATTTGTTTATGCCAAAAACAGCCAACATGAGGCCGGCAGCCGGGGCTAACAGAAAAATGGCGCCAAAGCCGAAGGGGAGGACAGAAAATAAATTTTCCCGCCTAAGAGGAATGCGGGATGTTTTATTTGATGAATATAAATATTATCAGTTGCTTGTCCAAAAAGCAGTCGATCTGGCCGCCACTTACGGTTTTCGCCGGATCGATACTCCAATCCTCGAGCGGACCGCGATGTACGAGCGGTCAACCGGCAAAGAGACGGATATCGTATCCAAGGAAATGTATTCCTTTGTCGACAAGAGCGGCGACAAAATTTCCTTGAGGCCGGAAGCTACCCCCAGCCTGGTGCGCGCCTATATCGAGCACGGCATGTTCAACCTGCCCCAGCCGATAAAAATGTTCTGGATCGGACCGGTATTCCGCCATGAGAAGCCGCAATCCGGCCGTTATCGGCAGCATACCCAGTTCGACCTTGAATTTTTCGGCGAATCGAATCCGGTTGCCGATACCCAGCTCATTTTGATCGCTTATAATTTTTTCAGCGAGCTGCAGCTCGATGTCCAGGTCCAGATAAACAGTATCGGCGATGAAGTCGACCGGGAAGAATACATCAACAAACTGACCGAATTCTATAAAGAGCGGGGGAAACGCTCCCGGCTTTGCCCCGATTGCAAGCGCCGTTTCCTGCGCAGTCCGCTGCGGCTGCTTGACTGCAAGGAGCCCGAATGCCAGGAGGTGCGGGAGGATGCGCCGCAGATAGTCGATTTTCTCGGCGATGAGTCGCGCGACCATTTCATCAAAGTGCTGGAATATCTGGATGAACTCGAAATACCTTATAATCTGAACCCGTTCCTGGTACGCGGCCTCGATTATTATAACCGCACGGTATTTGAAATCACCCCGGTAGCGCAGGAAGAAGAGGGGGCGGGGAACGACGCGTCCGGCTCCGCCAAACGGCAATCTTCGCTTTGCGGCGGCGGCCGCTATGATATGCTGGTTGAGCGGATGGGTGGCCGGCCGACTCCGGGCTGCGGCTTCGGCCTCGGTCTGGAGAGGGTTATCCAGAAGATAAAAGAGAAGAACATTCCCCTAAAGGAAGACAATGACAATATAGTGTTTATGGCTCAGCTGGGCGAACAGTCACGCCGGAAGATGATGGTGATGTTCGAAGATATGCGCCGCAAAGGATACCGCGTGCGCCAGGCATTTACCAAGGACAGCCTGAAGACCCAGCTGGATGAAGCCAACCAAATGAAGGCAAAGTATACTCTGATATTGGGCCAGAAAGAAATGCTGGACGGCACGATAATTATCCGGGATATGGACTCCGGCACCCAGGAGGTTGTTGACCACAAAAAGATCAACCAGGAATTGTCCAAAAGATTGAATAACAACGGGAATAGTTAATCCGTTAATATAAATAATAAATTTTGATAAATAAATCTATCTAGAAAGGAAGGTGTCTACCGTGGTTGAATTCAAAAGAAAAAAAGGCGAAAGTTTCGAAGCGTTTTTACGCCGCTTCAATAAGACTCTGCTGCGCAGCCGCAAGCTCAATGAAGTGCGCCGCCGGCGCTACATCCAGCCGAAGAAAAATAAGAACAAGCAGAAAGAATATGCGTTGATCGTAAAAGAAACTCGCGAAAAAAACGAATATCTGCGCAAGATCGGCAAACTTAAGGATGAGCCGAAAGGGCGCTGGTAAGGGGCGTAAACGCAGAATGACGAATGTCGAATGACGAATCCGGAACCTAATAATTAAAAAGTATTTTTATAATGAGCAGTTTGGTGGAGAAAATACAAGATGATTTGAAGCTGGCCATGAAAAGCAAGAATAGCTTCGATTTGTCCGTTTTGCGGATGCTGATTACGGCGCTCAAGAACAAAAAAATAGAATTGGTGGCCAAAGACGGATTGGACGACGGCCAGGCGGTAGCGGTGGTCAAAAGCGAAGTTAAAAAACGGCAGGACGCCGCCGCACTCTATGACCAAGGCGGCCGTGCTGAGCTGGCTGAGAAGGAACGGGCCGAGATCGAAGTCCTTAAGCGCTATCTGCCCGAGCAAATGGACGAACAAACGATCGAAAAAATCGTCAAAGAAGTCGTGGCCGGATTCGGCGAGGCCGGACCGGGCGATTTCGGCAAAGTAATGGGTTCTGCCATGGCCAAGCTTAAAGGCCGGGCAGACGGCAAGACGGTGCAGGATATCGTCAAACGGGTATTAGGAGCCTGATTTCCGTTAATCATAGATTGATTCTTTCCGTATATACAAAAAGCGCCCCGGTAAAACCGGGGCGCTTTTTTGCAGTTTGTTTTTTGGAATTTTTTTTGGTACAATATGCTTAAGGATCAATTGCTGGCATAACGAATAATACAACAATATTGTACAGTATTTCAGAAATATTTTGATATTTTCTCCCGATTTGTGGGTATTAAGATTTTTTTATTTAATAATGAAAATAATTTATTTTTTATGAAAAAACATTTGTTAATATTGTCGCTTGCCGTCCTCGTCTTGTTCGGGGCGCTTTCGGCGGCCCGGGCGGCCGGTTTGGCCGAACGGCTAAGCGGTTGGATTCTCCTGCAAGTGGAAGCGCATGGCGAAGCCTGGTACGTAAATCCCGCGAACCAAGAACGCTATTTTCTCGGACATCCGGCCGACGCGTTCCGTATCATGCGCGAATTGGGCCTGGGCATTACGAATCGTGATTTCGATTCCTACAACGGCATCGCTCCGGCGCGCCTTAAAGGAAAGATCATCATCAAGGTGGAGGATCTGGGCAAAGCGTATTATATCAACCCGGCCGATCTGGCCCTTCGCTATCTTGGCCGTCCATCGGACGCCTTCGCCGTAATGCGCGAATTGGGCCTGGGCATTACGAATGCCAGCCTGGAATCAATACCGGTCGCGGCCGGTTATGGCGTGCCGGAAACACCGCCAGAACCGGAACCGGAACCGGAACCGGGAGAACCGGTTGTCTGCCCGGAACCGGCGTGCGAAGGGAGTGTTTACCGGCAATATGAGCTTGGCGACGATAATTCATGCGTGGCCATAGAAGACGACTGCAGCGATTGTTCCTGCTCCTGCGGGGGGTATGACCAAGCGGAAAATACCGACAACGACAACTGCGGCGACGGGGCTGACAACGATTGTAACGGACTATTGGACGGCGAAGAAGCCAGCTGCCAGATAACCGGCACGGAAGTAAGCGGAAGCATCACCGCCAATACGGTATGGACAACGGATGGCAGCCCTTACCGGGTAACCGATACATTGACGGTTAATGCCGGCGCTGTTCTAAAAATCAATGCCGGTGTAATCGTAAATTTCGCGACTGCCTCCGGTATCGAAGATTTGGGCGGAGTCAGCATGATCGTAAACGGCGGATTGGAAGCGAACGGCACGCTTAGCCTGCCAGTAACCATCACTTCTTCGCAGGCTACTAGCAGTCCGGGCGATTGGGGGGCGATCGAAGTGGTAAATGGCGGTTCGCTCACGATGTCGCATGTCCGGCTATCCGGCGCCACCACGGGGATTCGGGCCGCCAACGCGCGCAGCCTGAACATTACTTCAAGTGAAATCAGCGACTGCCGGACAGCGATCTATGCTTCCGGTCCGGCGACGATAAGCGGCAACAGCCTAAACAACAATTATACCGGCGTGGTCTATAGCGGTACGATCGCCTCGCCCCGCGACAACGGCACATACGCCAATTTTGACCGGATTGCGACCGTGGTGCACAACACCATAAGCCACAACCGGGGCGGCGACCCCGATACTGACGGCGGAATTATCATTTATGGGGTTACGGTCGGCGGTTTCCGGCTTGATTTTGAGTTCAACGACCTCAACGACAATACCAATGGAATCATTTTCCGGGATTCGGATTATTACGACCATATTACCATCGAACAGAATAATATCACCGACAGCCAGTATTATAACGTCTTGGTAAAATCCCAGGGCGCCTCCCCCGCGGTGGAAGACAATTGGTGGGGGACGGACAACCTGGATGAATTGGACGCGAAAGTATTCGACTATTTCGATGTCAATTACGCCCTGCCGCAGGTCGATTACAAGCCCTTCTTATACGCCCCGGTATTCGGCGCCGGCGCCGCTGGATGAAAAGTAAGTTGAATTAAATATAAAAAAGCCCGCTTTAAGGAGCGGGTTTTTTTAATAAAAACTAAATCCTAAACTCTAATTTCTAAACAAATTCAAATGCTCCAAATTCAAAATTCAAAACTCGCGGAATATGCGGCAAGGGCATATTTAAATGACCCGTTTTGATTTTTTGGCCATTTGAATTTGGAATTTGTTTAGAATTTAGAAATTAGAGTTTAGGATTTTAATTATTTTTTATTTGAATAACGTTTAAAATTCCTGACCATTAAATACGGGGGATGATCCGCTTGATCTGTTCGAACCGTGATAGCTTGGTGGCTTGTTTGATCTTTTCGCGCGCACGCTGGGTTTTGACGAATTTAAGCCAGTCGCGGTTGGGGCTTTTGCGGTTTTTTTCTGTGATGATCTCGACCAGATCGCCGTTTTTGAGCTCCAGGTCCAGCGCCGCCATTTTATTGTTTACGAGCGCGCCCATGGCCTTGTTGCCCACCTCGGTATGGATCAGATAGGCGAAATCGACCGGGGTCGCCCCTTCCGGCAGGTCGAATACATCACCCTTGGGAGAGAATACGAATATCCGGTCATGAAAAACATCGAATTTCAGGTTGCTGATAAAATCGTTGGTATTGGTCGATTCGCGCTGGATGCGCAGGATTTCCTTGACCCAGGCGGGCTGGCGGTTAAAAGCGACCTCGGAGCCTTCTTTCTGCTTGTAGTACCAGTGGGCGGCAATACCGTAGAGCGCCTCTTCATGCATCTCCTGGGTACGGATCTGGAATTCGGTCGCTTTGTTGTCCGGACCGAATACGGTCGTATGAAGCGAGCGATAACCGTTGGGTTTGGGCACGGCGATATAATCCTTAATCCGGTCGGATTTCGGCTTCCACAAGGAGTGGATGATGCCCAGCGTCCGGTAGCAATCGGAAATAGTGGGAACGATCACGCGCATCGCGAATACATCATAGATCTCATCGAATTTTCGGTCTTTGCGCTGCATTTTTTTGTATATCGAATAGAGATGCTTGAATCGGTCTTCGATCCGGTAGGGTACGCCCGCGGATTTCAGTTTTGCGCCCAGCATATTTTTGACCTTTTGCGAGTATTGGTTGCGCTCCATTTTCTTTTCCACTTCGTACTTATATTCCAGGGCTTTGTAGTCTTCCGGGTATAGATATTTGAAACAAATATCCTCCATCTGCCATTTGAGGCGCCAGATGCCCAGCAGTCCGGCGATCGGTGCGTATATTTCCATGGTTTCCTGGGCGATGCGTAGGCGTTTTTCCGGCGGCAGGGCGTCCAGGGTGCGGAGATTATGGAGGCGGTCGGAAAATTTGATAAGGATTACGCGCAGGTCCTGGGCCATGGCGAGGAACATCTTTCGCAGGCTTTCCCGGTAGCGTTCTACGCCGCGGTATTTGATCTTGGACAGTTTGGTTATGCCCTCTACCAGTTTGGCGGTTTCGGACCCGAAATTCTTCTTTACATCTTCCAGCGTCAGTTCGGTGTCTTCGGGGACATCATGGAGCAGTCCGGCCATAACCGTGTTGAAGTCCGCCTTGATCTGGGCCAAGACGAACGCGGTATGGAGCGAATGCTGGATATACGGTTCGCCGGTGCGCCGTTTCTGGCCTTGGTGCGCTTTTTCCGCAAAATCATAAGCCAACCGTAAAAGGTCAAGATCAGCCTGCGGTTCGTTCTCTTTGACTCGGCTTATTACCTGGTCGATGGTCATGGTCGTTATTTTATTCCGAAAGCGTTTTTAATATATTATTTCGTTTTTCACGCTTTTCTTTTAATGTGTTAGGGAATTGGTAATTGGAAATTAGAAATTAGAAATTTGGATTTAAATAATAAATATCCGTACATTAGCATCTGGAGGTATCAGCTCTCAGTATATGTTTAATGTTTTATTGATGAACGATTTTTCGAACAATAACTGGCGTTTACCATCATTCCTGATTTCCAGCCTCTAATTTCCAATTTCATCCGTTTAATTTGTATCAGAATACATTTTTATGTTATAATAATATTATATAACTGTGGATTAGTCAATCAGTAATTTTTTGCTAATTATTACCCATGCGAATCAGTAGGATGTTACTTTACGGAAAAAGTCTTATAAAACGGCGCCCGACCCTAATCATGGCAGGTGCGCTTTTTTTATTTTTTTCGATTTTTGCCTTTAGTTCCGTGGCTCAGGCTGTTGATTTAGGACTGAATACCGCAGCCAATATCGGTTTGCCGGTCGCACCCCAGAATGATATCCGGGAACTTTTGGTCGATATTATCCGATATATTCTCGGTTTTTTGGGAATCATCGCCGTGGCCGTGATCATGTATGCCGGTTTCCTCTGGATGACCAGCGCCGGCGACCCGGCCCGGTTGGAGCGGGGCAAGAGAACCCTGATCAATGGGGTGGTCGGACTGATCATCATCCTGACTTCGTTCGCGATCGTGACCTTTATCGTCAACCTGTTCCACGACTCCATATACGGACCGGGAACGAAGACGGGCCATACCAATTACGGCGGCGGGATCGGCGCGCTCGGCGCCTGCGCGGTCGAAAGCGTTTATCCCGAATACGGACAGACCGACGTGGCCCGCAACACCCCGATCATGGTGACCTTCAAGGATCCGGTTAATCCGGTCGATATTTGCGGCAATTCCGCTTGCAGCGGCAACCCGATCGTACCGGCCAATATCCGCATCTTCAAGTCTAATCAGGGCGATTCGTGCGAATGGGACGGCGGAGCCGGGGCTTGGATAAACTGCGATGCTTCCAATATAGTGAATGCCCTGGTCAGCCAGTCGGGAAACACTTTTGTCATTTCCCCGGCAGAATTCCTTGGTTCGCCTTCGGAAAATATCGAATATACTGTTTATTTTTCCAGTGATATCCGCGGCGAAGACGGCCGGAGCATATTGGCGACCTGCCGCAATACCGAATTCTTGTCCTGGAATTTCACTGTCAGCAACCGGGTTGACCTGGAGCCGCCGCAGGTACTCGCAAAAGGGGTTTTTCCGCCACCGGACGATTCTCCCGACAGTGAAGTAACTGCCGCAGCCGATTACGCCACTGGTTTGGCCACGGTTGAAAAGCAGCCCCAGTTCGGTAGATCGGCCCGATTGGGCGCAGCCGGTGTGCAAAGGAGCCCTACTGCCGCTACCTGGAATAATGCCACTGCCGCGGTCAATCCCGCCTGCAGCCAAAATGGAGATATTTCCGTTTATGTCTCAGACGCTGATTCCGGGACAGTCACATTCAGTAAAGACTCTGGCGCCACTTTGCTTGGCAACGCGACAATGAGCGGCAGCCAGGTGACTTTTTCCGGTTGCTTTACCCTGACCGTTATTGGCGGATCGGGCACTCTTGCCCCCGGTGAATATGAAACCGGCAATGCCTGGACGGTGCCGGTCGTCGGCATGGCGGTGTCCGATAATTTGCGCATCGGCAGCGTTACTTACCGATTTGTGGAAATCACGGCTATCCCCGGGGATAATGAGATCGCCTTAGGCGGCACTGCCGCGGTAACAGCCTCTAATATTAGCTCCAAGATTAATACCAGCCATCCCCAGGTGACAAGTACGGTGGGCGGTACCACTATCACGATAACTGCCAAGGTGCCCGGCGCCGCCGGCAACAGCATCGGCTTGTCCACAAACAACTCCGACGCTTTCAGCTTCACGCCCGCTAATCATCTGAGCGGGGGAGTGGATGCCGGAGTGACGCCGGTCAGAGAGGACGCCTGGGACCAGCCGATGAACGCCATAGTCCAGATCAATTTCAACGAAGCGATCAACCCGATCGCGGTTTCCGGGCCGACTTCCCTGGTGGATGCCATTCGGGTTACCCGGGTCGGTTTCGGGGAAGTGGCGGGAAAGTTCGTCGTTTCCAACCAATACCGGACCGTCGAATTCATTCCCGATAACGAGTGCGGCCAGAATTCCTGCGGCGATCCGATCTATTGCCTGCCACCGGATAGCCAGATCCAGGTTTGGCTGCACGCCGCCACCCTGGAAGCTTGCGTCAATTGTTCCGCCAAGACGCCCTATACGAGCTGCACAGCCGGCCATTGTTATGATGCTGCCGCCCTGAGAAATTATCCATTATCAAGCGCCGCGCTGGATGGGGTGATGGACGCGACCAGAAATTCCCTGGACGGTAACCGCGACAGTGACGCGGACGGTCCTGTTTCGGATTTTAGCGAAAACAACGATCCGCCTGATCCCGCGACCGGAGACAATTTCGTCTGGACATTCTATACCAATCACGATATCAATAACACTCCGCCGAGCATTTCCGTGACCGTACCGGCCAACCATCCGGCAAGCGAGAGACCGCTTGACCAGGAGATAACGATCCAGTTCGACAAGCCGATGCTTTCGAGCAGCCTGAAAACCGGCCGGACAACTATTACGCGCGACGGCGACCGGGTTACTCACCAGAATATCAATCTATGGAATATGGCCAACAGGCCGACCGGCTACTGGATCTCTAAGGAGGATATTTATGACGGGAGCGGTTTCGTTATTTCCACCAACGCGACAATCAATCACGCCCAACTGGCCGAAACCGTAACATACCGCGTCCAGGCCGGCTCGGGGGTCAGGGATATATACCAGAATTGCTTCCGTCCTTCGGACGGCCCGGCCTGCTCGCTTAGCCCCAGCGATATTTCCTGTTGCAGCGGAACAGCCAGTACGGCAGAGACCTGTCCGTAGTTTTTAGTATCCAGTATTAAGTATTAGGTATTAAGCGGCTTGCTAATATACCTAATACTTAATACCAGATACTTAATACTATTTAATGAAAAGATTTCCCTATAAAATAGTAATATTTTTATTCGTCTTGACTCTTCTATCGGCAGGGTTTGCCGTCCTGCCGGTCCATGCTGCCGACCTGGGCTTGAACTATGCCGCCAATTTCGGTTTGCAGACGACCGGCACGACCGATGTCCGCGACCTGATCGTCAGTATCGTCCGGTATTTCATCGGTTTTTTGGGCATTATCGCGGTCATTATCATCCTGTACGGCGGGTTTCTCTGGATGACTTCCGCCGGCAATGTCCAGAAAGTGGAAAAGGCCAAAAAAACATTGATTGCCGGAGTGATCGGATTGATCATAATTATGGCGGCTTTTGCCATCGTGACTTTTATCATCAACTTCGTTAACGATTCGCTCGAATCCACCTGCACCGCCGACTGTCCGGGCGGCAAATGCTGCCAGGGCGGACCGGATTACTGCTGTGATACGAGCCAGACATGCTGCAATAGCGCCGGTCCACAGTGCTGTGATGCCGGCCAGTATTGCTGCGCTACCGGTTGTTCGGCCACGCCTTGCGGCGGTATCGGTCCGGGAGAGCCGTTCCGGATCAATTCGACCAAGCCGCAAGACGCCAGCGCCAACGTCATTCAAAATGCCCGGATCCGCTTCGATTTCAATTATCGGGTCGATAGCGCGACGGTTGATGATGTTACTTTTGCCGTTAGCGGCAGCACCGGACCGATCGCCGGCATCACTACGGTAGATAGCAGCCGCATAATATTTACGCCCGCGGCCGGTTTATGCCCGGCCAATACCTGCGGGGCGGTAAATTGTTTTGCCGCCGGGGACACTGTGACAGTGGCAGCGCAGGAGATCAGGAGCTTAAGCGGCGATGAACTCGCCCAGATGATTAATCCTTTCACCGGCTTGCCGGAAGGCTGCGGAACAGCGGCCAGTCCCTGCACCGTCACTTTCACGGTCGGGGATACCGTCGATTGCCAGGACCCGCAGGTCGGCCTCAGTTTCGACCAGGTATGCGTCGGTACCGACAATCCGCTTGACGCCTGGGCAAGCGACGACAGTTTGGTGACCAATATCGAATTATCTATCGACGGCACAATAGAAAGTGATGAGGTGAACAGCGCCAGCGACAATCCCTTTTTTGCCACTTTCCATTGGGACGGTGGCGGTTTTAGCGCCGGTGACAGCGTTACCTTCCGAGCCACCGCTTACGACCTGGACGACCACAGCAAGAGCGCTACGATCAGCCGGACCATGAGGCCGGCGCATTGCTGCGACGGACTTTTGAATATGGACGAAACCGGCACCGATTGCGGCGGCAGCTGCGGCGCTTGCGATGGAGCGGCCTGCGGCGTGAACCTGGCGGATGATTGCGCGATTACGACAGGAGTGGATTGCAGCCTGAATAATAACCGTTGTTCATCTGATTTTTGTAGCTGTACTTCGGCCGGTACCGACTGCCAGGATGCCGGATACGACGGCGGAGTGGACGATTGCTGCCTCTGCCAGCGTCCGCCGGAAATTGACCGGATCACGCCGATGGGCGGATTTTGCCGGCAGGATGACGATTCGCCAACCAATAATCCCTGCCGCGAGGACGGCGATTGTTCCACCGGTTACTGTGATACCGATACCGCCAACGGCGCGGCCAACAATTTGATCACGATTGCCGGCCGCGGTTTCGGCACGGTTCCGGGCGCGGTGGAGATCGACGGGGAAAATGCGAGCTATTCTATTCCCGGCTGCGGCGTGACTTGGAATGACAAAGAGATCGTCGCGCAGATACCGGGTACGATCAGCTCCCCCCTCTTGAGCAATTTACTTATCCGGGTAACCGCGGATGACGGATACGAAGATACGACCGGCGCGGACGGCCGTGGTCCGGAACTTGATTTCATATACAATTCGATAGAGCGGCCGGGATTGTGCTCTACTACTCCCGACCGCGGGCCGTTCAATACGCCGGTTAGCTACCAGGGGCTTAACATGGCCGGCGGCACCGCCTTTTTCGGCAGTTTTTCTTCGAATGTTACGGCGCTTAACTCGGTATTCGGCGGTACGAACGGTACCGCCAATGTGCCTAATATAAAAGAGGGCCAGACTACGACATTTCTCGGCCGCGGACTGCTTAACAGTAATTTTCTCAGGTTTACGAAAACAGCTGAGCCGGTACTCGGCCCGGCCATTACCAACTTTGACCCTTCTGACGGCGCGCCGGGAACATATGTGACGATCTACGGCAACGGTTTCGGTCCGAACCGGACCGCCAGCCGCCATGTATATTTCGGGCCCGTGGGCGTGAATGAGGCCAGTTATGAATTCCCCGATGTCTGCGCCGGCGAGCTTTGGCGCGATACCCGGGTGATCGTCAAAGTGCCGGATGGACTGGTCGCGGGAAATTATATCATAACCATGGATTTGGCCGGAACCGTGGTCGATAGCGGGGGAGACACTTTTACCGTCAACGACGTGATTCGTCCCAATCTCTGCCTGATCAAGCCGACCGTCGGTACGGTCGGTGATACGATATCGCTCTGGGGCGAGGATTTCGGCCCGGAATCGAGCGGTTCGGTATTATTTTATTCCGGTGTTAGCCAGGATATATTTTCTACATGGGAAAACGCGGCTGTTCCCAACAATATCATTACCACCATTCCCGATGACGCGATTACCGGACCGGTACGGGCCGTTCGTAGCGGTAACGAAGGAAACAGCATCGATATCATTGTCGGCGAGTGCACCGGCGCGCCCGATCCGGACGCGGCTTGCGGCAGCCAGTTCTGCTGTCCGGCCGGCACATTCCGGGAAGGCCGCTGCGTCGATGATCCGGCCGATCCGGCAGACGGCTGCGATATCGGCCTGGGGTCATCGGTCTATGAATGGGAATTCAATACCAGCCTGGGTCTGGGCGGCGTCGGCGATCCCTGCCGTGATGCCTCTACTCCCAGTTGTCCGGATAATCCCGAATGTATGGACGGTTTGTTCTGTGATGCCGGCACTTGCCGCTGCCAGTTGTCCTGCGATTCCATTCCTTTGAATGGCCCGGGCGTATGTGATTGGTCGGATGATATGTGCTCTTCATTGGGGCCGGATTGGCAATGCAACCATGATACTTGTTTTTGCGAGGAGAACGTCGCCAATGACAGCTGCCGGGCGCGTTCGCTTCGAATCGGCAGCTGCGAGCCGTATCAGTGCCCCAATACCGCCGGTTTTTGCAGTCCGGACGCGCCTGAGACAGTCGATACCGGCATTGCCTGCGATTTTGACTGTAGCGGAGTTCCGGGCTGTGGCACGGGCTGCAGCAATACGGATGACCGTTGCGAGATCGATGGGTCCATTTGCTCGAAAACAGTTCAGGATTATTTCGGCAATGACGTAGTCGCCCGCTGCGAGCTTGTCGATTCGACGGGCGAATACCGCTGGCATATCCGCACTAGCGCTTCTTGTCCCGATAGCGCATGGGAACGGACCACCAACAACCGCTGCGTCGAGGTCGGAAGCGGGGGCATATGCGAAATTTGTCCGGCCGGTTTCGGTTGTCAGGACCCGGACAAGGATGGACAAGGAAGCTGTGTTACATATAACGATCTTTGCGCCGGCGACAGTGAATGCATTTCCGGCGATACCTGCGAATATGACGATCCGGGCGGCTGCGAATGCTGCTGCCGGATCGATTTTAGCGCCCAGGATTGCTGCCAGCCTCTGACCTGCGAAGGCAGCTGTGGTGAAGGCAGCGCCGATACCAACGGCGACGGCAGTCCGGAAGCGCTTGGCTATTGCAGCGGCTGCGCCTCCGCCGCCGACCCGACCGCGGCCTGTAATTGTGAAGGGCATACCGGACAATATTGCGACACAAGTACCAATCCGAACGGGATCTGTCTCGATTGCGCCGGCTTGTCGGCCGATCAGTGCCTTGGTCAGGACGGTTGCTGCCTTGATGCCAAACACGGCAATGTCTGCCACGGCGGCGAAAGCATCAGCGGCGGAGCGGACGATGGTTATTGCGCTTACTTCAATTGCGATTCCGTAAATCCTTTGATCTGTGCAAGTACCGCTCCAGTGAGCGACGGAGCCTATGCAGATGTGGCCACTTGCGATACTCGCTGCCCGATAGATAATTCACCGACTACTATCGGCGCTGCCTGTATCCAGCCCAGCCTCGAAGCCTGCCATACCGGCGTCCCTGCCTGCACCAACGGCCTGGGGTGCGTTTCCAATACGGCAAATGCCGATTGCCGCTGCTGCTGCGACCCTTTTGACGCGGCCAGCTGCAATGCATTCAATCCGGCTAACCCGAATTTGGTCTGCCAGCCGGATAAATCCCCCTGTAGCGGAGACAATCGCGGCTTATGTTGCGGTTGCGGTGAAGATAATGACTGTGCGATTGACCCGCAGGATATCGGCTGCGGCACCGATACTTGCTGCCGCGCCCGGCCAAGCGTTACGGGCAATTATCCGGCGGACGGAGACGATAATGTCTGCCGCAATACGCCGATCGAAGCGGTTTTCAACCAGCCGATGGATATCGGCAGTCTGGATGGTAACGTGATAATCGTCGGCGAGTATGACGTGCCCTGCCCGGAAGGGACGGTTTATCTGGCCGTTTCCGGACGCGAGCCGGTGAGCTGGAGCCTTATGGGTCGATATTGGAATAAGTTTAAAACCGCCTGGCAGGGATTATGGGACCGCATCTCTCTGCGCGATTCCGCTTACGCCTATACCAGCCCCGGTACAGGCCATAATTATTGTGCAATATCGGTAAAAGTAAACGCCAGCAACTTGCCTGACGGCACCAGCCGGCTGGAAATATCGCCGAGCCGGCTGCTTGACGGGGATAAGCTGTATTATGCCATTGTCGGCGGTGATAAAAACCTGGACAGCCGTACAGGCGTAACAAGCCAATGGGGAATCGGGCTTAATGCCGATTTGAGCGGACCGTACACGAGTCCGTCAGGCGGCAATAACGAATTCAACGGAATCGATTATACCCATGCCTATGTCTGGTCATTCCGTACCCTGGGCGACCAGGACCAGAATCAGGGCGTCTGTGAGATCGACCATGTGGGGATAACCCCCGTTTCCTATCTTTTTCAGACTAATAAGGACGATCCAGCGGAAAACGATAACGACATATACGATAAAAGTTTCGATACGGTCCGGGACGACGATAGGGTTTTTATCGCAACCGCCTATAATGCGAATAATCAAAAAATAATCCCGGTTGACGGATATAAATGGGATTGGGATTGGTCGACCGATAATGCCAATATTGCGGTAATTTCCCACGAACCGACTGCCTACACCGCTGCTGGCGACCGGCAATTGGTCAAAGCCGCTACCTCCAGCGTGGAAGGCAATACCTATGTCAAAGCTGATATCAGTTTGACGGAAACCGGCTATTCATCGGCGGGCGACGGCAAAACCGGCGCGGCCCGGGTTTATGTCTTTATCTGTGCCAATCCCTGGCCCCCGGTAGACGGCGATGTCTGGAGCCCTTGGATAGATGAAGGGAGCAATTGCTCGCCGGGACTTATGTTCAGTGGTTGCAGCGATACTCATTTTGAACTGTACTATTGCCGTGATAACGGCAAATACGGTACATACGACGATTTGCCCGCAATCGTGAGCGGCGAAGACCAGATTATCCGCGGCAGGAATGGCGATATTTTGAAAGAGCTCTTCTTTCCGCGGGCGGCAGTGCCGAATTCGACCACGGAATTAACGGTGGTTAATACCGGGCAAGGCGGCAGCGCATCGACCACCTGGGCGGATATCACCAGCGACGCCAATATTGCCGGCTATAAGCTGTATTGGGGAACTTCGTCCGGCACATATAATGATTATGCCACCATTAGAAATAACGGGACAACAAACAATGACAGCGTACTGTGCGTGAATGGTGAGCCGTCATTCAGCTGCCGGGTATCGGGACTGACCGATGGACGGACGTATTATTTTAATATGACAGCTTTTTACTCCGATCAGTCGGAAAGCGATTATTTCGGCGAGAAAACCGTCGAGAATATTTCCGATACGGCGGCGCCGGGCCAGCCTACGCTATATCCGGCGGTGGCGGGCGATAAGAAAGTGGATTTAACATGGTCAGCCGTTCCCGGGGCGGATAGCTATATCGTAATGTACGGCGTTCAAGACGGCGGACCTTACGGCTATACCGAAAATATCGGCAATTATACCGAGGTTAGCGTGACCGGCGCCGGTTTGGCCAATGGCAATGATTATTTTTTCCGGGTCAAAGCGGTTGACGGCGAAGGCAACGAAAGTACGCAGTCGAATCAGGTAATTGGGATTCCCTTTGCCGCCCCCTACCAATTGAAAACATTCATTGTCGCCTCCACCACCGTATCCTTGGAATGGCAATTGGCCGCAGAGGGGGTAGGGCAGACCAGGATTAGCTGGGGTACGACACCGGCAGCCGACGCGAACAGTCAAACGCTGCCCGGCGTACAGCAAAACTATACTATTAGCAGCCTAACACCAAATACGCGTTATTATATCAAAGTCCAATCGTTAAATAGCGCTTCCGTTCCTAATATAAGTGAAGCCGCCGAGGTGCAGGCCGTTACTCTAACTAATTGATTAATTGGCAAATAGACGATAAGCTGTTAAGATAAGTATTGTAATTTTTTATAAATAATTAATTCATCCCGTACTTATTAGTTGCATAGCGGTAATTACCGTTATGTATGGGTCGGGCGCGGGATTAATTTTGTACAATAATATGTTTGATGATCTTGACCCCCAAGTAAATAAAGAAATAACAGGCAATATGCCGGCGGAACATTCCGTTCCGGCTCCGGCAGCGAACGAAAACGCGTCGCCGGTATCTGCCCCAAATACCAGCGAACCTCCGGTTGCCGCTCCAGAAAACGGATTGGAAGACATATTTTCCGGTACCGATACCGGTTCGGTAGCGGAGACAACGAAACCGGAGGTATTCCAACCTAAGGAGCCGACGCCGGGAGCGGCTGGGCCGGATCTGCCGCCGCCCGCGACCAGCGGCAAGCTGCGCCGGATCCTGATGCCGGTAATATTGCTCGCCGGATTGGGCATTTTCGTAGCCGGCGGCGTATTCGGCTACCAGTACGTGATCCGGCTGATCGGCGGAAATAATGCCGTTATTGACGAGCCAATGAATGCGGAAAATACTGATTTAACGGCGATACCGGAAGAAAACGGCGGCACAACGGAGACAAAAACCGAAAACGGCGCGTTAGAGGAAACAGATGACGCGAATTCCGCTGCCAACGTACAGCCGGTTGAACCGGTGATGACCGATTCCGATGAGACTGTTTTAACCGACAGCGACAATGACGGCTTGTCCGACCAGGAAGAAGTCGAACTGGGCACGAACATGAACAGCGTCGACAGCGACAATGACGGTCTCTTCGATCGGGAAGAGGTAAAAGTCTATAAGACCGATCCCAATAAGGCCGATACGGACGGCGACGGTTATACTGACGGCGAAGAAGTAAGACAAGGTTATAATCCGGGCGGGGAAGGAAGGCTGTATGACCTGGACCAGTAGGTTAAAAATACGTTTACCGATAAATCGTTATTCCATTGATAAATTTCGAAATTAGCAAAAAAATTGGATGTTTGTTAATGGATAATTCGTCGGTTTATGTGTTATAACGATAATATATAATTTTTTTGAATTCCTAATTCCAATATTTCCAATTATCCAATTATGTTCGATAAGAAAAAACCTGCCGACAAAGGACAGGACGCGATAAAGCCCGGTAACCCGGCCATAGAAGAACACGACCAGGCAGTGATCCATTCTATGCCTAAGCGTTATCTGCATGTCGTAAAAAAAACCTCGGGCGGACACAAAAAAACCGGCCTCCTGATATTATCTCTGGGAGCCGCTTTACTGGTGGCGGCATTTGGCGTTGCTTATTATTATTTGTCGGTTAGCAAGCCGGCGCCGGCAGAAGACAATGTGCCGCTGGATGAAATGCTGGATCAGCCGATCATCCCCGTTTCTCCGCCGCCCCCCCAAGAATCGAATAATAATCCTACCGTTAGCCAGCCGCTTAATTCCGGAACTGAAGACGCGCCAACCGACGGTAAGGAAACGACAGATGTAAACGGCGATAAGCCCCGTATTGATAGCGCGCCCGATCTTATAATTGCTTCCGGTACCGCCGAAACGGCAAGCAGCAGTATGGCGGAGGATGCCCCGGCAGAGGCCACCTCTACCCCGGCCAAAACGTTTATTCCGGCTTCTGACGCCGACCAGGATGGGTTGAGCGACTTGGAAGAGATCCTGCTTAGCACCAATATGAACGAGGCGGACAGCGATAACGACGGTTATTCCGATTCTTCTGAGCTTATGAATCTTTACAATCCCGCCGGCAGCGGCACGATCATTACCAACCCCGGGATCAATAAATATTCGAATAGCACCTATCAATACTCGCTTTATTACCCGTCATCTTGGCCGGTTAGCGCGGCGGGCGGCGATGATTCGATAATATTCAAGCCGGATAACAGCCAGTTCGTCCAAGTGATCGTAAGCGATGAAGGCGGAAACACGGATATCGAGGATTGGTACAAAGAGCAATTCAACGCGCCGTTTATCCGGCCGGAACAGATAATCTACAAAGCCGGCTGGAGCGGCGTCATGAGCGATGATGGCTTGATCGCATATTTGAAGAAACCGGGCGGGGATAAAATCTACACCGTATCATATAACGCCGGCCTGACCAGCGTCATTGGCTATAAGAGCATTTTTAATATGATGATAAAAAGCCTGACTGCGTCTTAACGGTTATGATCGAGATAAACAACAAAACCCGCAAAGAACTGCCAAACCGGCAGCTGAAGAAAATTATTGAATGTTTTCTGGGGAGAAACGATAAGACCGGTTATAATGTATCTATCGCTTTTGTGGGGGATGCGACCATTAAGCGCTTGAACCGGCAGTACCGCGGGATCGACCGGGTTACCGATGTTCTGTCCTTTTCGGGTGAAGATGATTTTTTGGGCGAGATCATCATCGATCCGGCCCAGATCGAAAGGCAGGCTAAGCGGTTTCGATCGAGTACGTATGAGGAGCTGGTGTTCATCCTGGTCCACGGCCTCTTGCATCTGCTCGGTTATCGGGATGATACGGACAAAGGAAAAAAGGAAATGATCGCTTTGGGAGAGGAATTTATCAGTAGCTTGAAAATGGAAATTGGAAATTCGGACCGACTTTATGGGGCGGCAAGACATTAATGGCCCAACCGTATCAAAAGTAACAGCCAAATTTCAATTTTCCAGTTGCTAATTACATAAAAAATGATCAGATTCAAACGTTTATTCAAAAGTTTCCGCTACGCCGTAAAAGGGCTAATTACGGTTTTTCGGGAAGAGCAGAATCTGCTTATCCAAAGCATTGTCGGCGTATTGATCATATTTCTTGGTTTATATGTCGGCTTAAGCCAGATGGAGTGGGCGGTTATCGTAATGATGATCGGTTTGGTTTTGCTTGTAGAAATCATCAACAGCGCGGTCGAGCGGGTATCGGATGTATTGAAACCGCGGATAAACAGCTATGTCAAGGAAATAAAGGATGTAATGGCCGCCGCCGTTATGTTAGCGTCGGTTATCGCGGTAATTGTCGGTTTGATCGTCTTTGTGCCGCACCTATTCGATTGAATGAGCGATATTCATCCTAATATTCCGAATACTGATACAACCCGAGTAAAAGATAAGGACACAAAATAACCAACAATCAAACGGCTTGGTCATTTGGTGATTGGTTATTCAAGATTTGTTTGGTTACCTGCTTGCCCTGCCTACCGGCAGGCAGGCGGCAGGCAGCTTGTGTCTTGCAGCTTGGTTATTATATTTTTTATAGCAAAAGCTTAAATTGCGAATTTTTGGTTTATAATATCAACACAATTGGCATTGGCATCCAACAGGGGTTGGCTAATATGCAAAAATAGTATATAATACTAACATTGGTAAATATCATATTATTCCATTATGAAAGATGAAATAATCGCCGGGCTGGATATCGGCACCAGCGCTATCCGGTTGGTTGTCGGCCAGCGAAGCCAGGGCCGGGAAAACGAGGATAAACTGCAGATAATCGGCGCGGTTACGGTACCGGCTAACGGCATCAATAAAGGGGCGGTAAAATCCATCGAGGACGTTACGTCCTCGATTTCCGCATGCCTGGAACGGTCAGAGCGCATCGTGGGCGTACCGATCGAAAGCGCCTGGGTTTCCATCAATAGCCCCCATATCAAATGTGAAAAAAGCCGAGGGGTGGTTGCGATAGCCAGAAGCGACGGTGAAATAACCCAGGACGATATCGAACGGGCGCTGGAAGCGGCCCGGGCATTGTCGGTGCCGCCGAATTACGAGATTCTCCATGTTATTCCGGTCAGATTTACCGTCGATAACCAGGAAGACATCAAGGATCCGATCGGCATGACCGGGGTGCGTTTGGAAGTGGAGACGCTGATCATCCAGGGGCTCTCCAGTCAGATCAAGAACCTGACCAAGGCGATATTCCGTACCGGTCTCGATATTGAAGATTTGGTATTGTCGCCGCTGGCCGCCGCGGAAGCGGTAATCGGCGCCAAGCAAAAAGAGCTGGGGGCCGCCCTGGTGAATATCGGCGCCAGCACGACCAGCTTGGCGGTATTCGAGGAAGGCGAACTTTTACACACCGCTGTCATTCCGATCGGATCCGAGCATATTACCGCTGATGTAGCGATCGGCCTGCGCTGTCCGATAAATCTGGCGGAAAAAGTGAAGCTGGAGCACGGCAGCGCTTTGCCGGAAAAATACAATAAGAAAGAAGAGCTTGATTTGGGGGATTTGGCCGGCGATGGATCCGATCCGGATGATTTGCCGAAAGTCTCCCGCAAATACGTGGCGGAAATCATCGAAGCCAGAGTCGAGGAAATGTTCGAAAAGATCGACGAGGAATTGAAGAAGATCGAGCGCTCGGGGATGCTGCCCGGAGGAGTATTTTTGATCGGCGGTGGTACCAAGCTGAACGGTATAGTCGAAGTAGGGAAAAGAAAGCTGCGGCTGCCGGTGGCACTTGGAGTCAATAGCAATATATCTACTGTTATCGATAAAGTTAATGATACCGAATTCTTGAATGCCCTGGGATTGGTTGCCTGGGGCAGCCATGTATCCGTTTCGCACCGGGGGCTGAAGCTTCCCGGGGGCGCTTCCCTGGGACAGGCATTCGGGAAGGTCAAAAAATGGTTTTCATCCTTGGCGCCATAGTATTTTCAAAGGATAGCGAGCATAGTAAAGCTGTATAAATTTTTTATACAGCTTTATTTGAAATTTTTTGCATTCTCTTGCTAAATATATAATAATATATTACAATTATAGTAATTAAATATTCATATACTAAGCCCAAAATTTTTTAATTATTATTAGCGATAATTCTCATATGGCAGAAGTAAAACCGGCTATAGAAACTTTCGCCAAAATTAAGGTCGTCGGCGTCGGCGGCGGCGGAGGCGCGGCAGTTAATCGAATGGTGGATACGGGAATCAGGGGAGTTGATTTTATTGCCGTAAATACTGATGTCCAGGCGCTGCATTATAATAAGGCGGGCAAAAAGCTGCATATTGGCAAAACCATCACCCGCGGATTAGGGGCCGGGATGAACCCGGAGCTGGGGCGCCAAGCGGCTGAAGAGTCGCAAAACGAGATCAGGGACGCGCTGAAGGATGCCGATATGGTGTTCGTAACCTGCGGCATGGGAGGAGGCACCGGTTCCGGCGCTTCTCCGGTCGTCGCGGAAATCGCTCGTGACCTGGGGGCATTGACGGTTGCCGTCGTGACCAAGCCGTTTTCCTTCGAGGGCGCCCAGCGCCGCAATATCGGCGAGCGCGGGCTGACCGATCTGGCGGATAAGGTGGACACTATCATTACCATTCCTAACGATAAATTACTTCAGGTGATCGACAAGAAAACATCGCTTCTGGATGCTTTCCGGGTGGTCGACGAGGTGCTCCAACAGGGGGTGCAGGGGATCGCGGAATTGATCACAATCCCGGGCCTCATCAATGTCGATTTTGCCGACGTAAAGGCGGTAATGGCCAACGCCGGTTCGGCGCTTATGGGAATAGGCGTCGCCAGCGGCGAGAATAAAGCGATCGAAGCGGCCAAGACGGCAATCAGTTCACCGCTTCTGGAGATGTCGATCGAGGGCGCGCGCGGTATATTATTCACCATCACCGGCGGCGAGTCGCTCGGTATGAGCGACGTGAACGAAGCGGCCAAGATCATCACTGCTTCGGCTGATGAGGATGCCAAGATCATATTTGGCGCGGCAATCGACCATAAGATGAAAGACGAATTGAAGATCACCGTAGTCGCTACCGGCTTTGACGGCCGGATCGGGGGAGGGGAGCGTCTTACGAGCGAAAACAGCTATTCACCCAATAAATATATTACGGAAAAAGAAAAAGAAGAAAAAGAAAAAGTCAGCCGATTCAAGTCCAAACCCTCTCCGCTTAAAGCCGCCCAAGCCGAACCGGCCAAGAAAAAACCGACCGCTACCGAATCCGACGAAGACGATGAATTGGGGATCCCGGCTTTTATTAGGAAGAAAATGCAGTAGGCATTTGCGCATTCGGACGTGCCGAATTCGTAGTCCGGCGTCTATCGCTAAGAAAATGCAGTAGGCATTTGCGCATTCGGACGTGCCGAATTTGTAGTCCGGCGCCTATCGCAAAGAAAATAATGCGGTGTTTTGCCAGAGGCGACCCGCCCCTACGGACGCGGGACATCCGAATTAATGTTACAACAGGTATATAACTTATTTATATAAAATGGGGCCGCATGGTCTCATTTTTTAAATAAAAGGTTTGTTGAGACGAAGATCTATACAAATAATAATTGTAGAAATAATATGGAAAATCAAAAAATAAAACCGGGACAAATCATCCATGGCTGGCAGGTTTTAAGAAAAAACCCGCTGAAGCCCAGGCCAACGGTATTTTATGAGCTTAAGCATCTCGCTACCGGGGCGCGTTACGTTCATTTGGCCGATGGGGAGAAGAATAATGTCTTTTGCGTCGCTTTTAAGACCATATCCCATGATAATACCGGTATCGCGCATATTTTGGAGCATACGGTATTGACCGGTTCGGGCAAATACCCTGTCCGCGATCCGTTTTTTTCCATGCTCCGGCGCAGTTTGCAAACTTTCATGAATGCTTTTACTTCAGAGGACTGGACCGCCTACCCTTTCGCGACACAAAACCACAAGGATTTTTTCAATCTGCTGAAGGTTTATCTGGACGCGGCGTTCCACCCCCTGCTTAAGGAAATGAATTTTCTCCAGGAAGGCCATCGCCTGGAATTAGACGGCGACAAGCTGGTGGTCAAAGGAGTGGTCTACAACGAAATGAAGGGCTCGCTGTCTTCTCCCGAACGTTTGATGTGCGAGGGGATAAAACAAGCTATCTTCCCGTCTGGCAATTATCGCTTCAATTCCGGGGGCGATCCGGAATATATACCGCGGTTGACCCACCAGGACCTAGTGCGGTTCCATGAACGATATTACCATCCCAGCAATGCATATTTCTACAGCTCGGGGCAGTTGCCTTTAAAAGAGCTGCTCAGGGTGATTGAGCAGGAGGTGCTCGGCGTATACAGCGCCAAGAAGATCGCCGTTCAAATCAAAAATGAAAAGCGCTGGAAGCGTTCGCGGCGGATAACGGATTATTACCCGGTCGAAAGCCTTTCGAAAAAAACCGGACAGCACCAAGCCGCAATGGCCTGGCTAACGGCCCCTATCACGGATACGGACGCACAGCTGGCCCTTGAATTGATGGAAGAAGTGCTACTGGGCAACCAGGCGTCCCCGCTCAAGAAAGAATTGATCGGTTCCGGATTGGGTGCGGATATGGCCGACATGAGCGGCCTGACCAGCGAATATCAGGAATCGATTTTTGTCTGCGGCCTCAAGGGATTGAAACCGGCCGCCGTACCCGCGGTATTCCGGCTGATCGATCGAACCTTGCGGCGGATCGTGGACGAGGGGATAGAACCGGATCTGATCACCGCGGCTCTCAATAAACAGGAATTCGGCAAGCGTGAAATCAGCAATCATCCATACCCCTATGGACTTAAATTGTGGTTCGATTTGATCGAACCCTGGATCCACGGCGGCGACCCATATGACGAACTGGCTATCGAGCCGCGTCTGGCCAGGATCCGCCGCCAGGCCGTGTCCGGAAAATTAGTCGAAAGAACCATCAAACGTTATCTGCTGGATAATAAACATTTTCTCGAATATCATTTCGCCCCGAATACCGCTATCTTCGATCGTCGGGAACGCGCGGCCGCGGCGCATCTTGATAAGCAGTATAAGGGCTTGTCCGCAGCAGATGCCAGGACGATAAAACATCGGGCAGAGGCGCTTAGATCCTGGCAGAAAAAAGAAGGAGATGATTCCTGCCTGCCCAATCTTATGCGCCGGGATATCCCGCGGCGCGTGGAGCACGTAAATTCCCGATTCGTTTCACGCAAGTCTTCTTTATATTCCTATGAAATGCCGACGAACGGGATCGTGTATGTCGATATCGCTTTTTCCCTCGATAAGGTTGCCGGCGAATTGTTGCCCTATATCCCCTTGCTTTGCTTCGTATTGCCGCAAAATAACACCCGGAAACGCCCATACAGCTCATTGGTAAGGGAAATAGACGCCTATACCGGGGGAATAACCTTCACGCCTGTCATCCAAAACGGATACGGCAGATATAAAGGCGCACGTTCCCTATTGCTCGTCCAGGGAAAATGTCTGGATACTAAATTGCGAAGACTTCTTTCGTTATTGAAAGAATTGCTGGCGGCTTATGATTTTTCCGACGCGGAACGGCTGCGGATATATTTGGCGGAAATGTCGGCCCAAATGGAAAACAGCATAATGAGCGAAGGCCATAACTACGCCCTGTCGCTGTCGGCCAGCGGTTTATCGCCCGTTAAGGCGCAGCAAGAGGAGTGGTACGGATTAAGACAGTACGAACACCTTAGATCAATATCAACAAGATCCTCTATGATTTCCGTTGGCGCCGGTTTGGCCCGCCTGGCAGAACAGGTGTTTACCGTTGACAATGTAGCTGCCGGTTCGATAATCGGAGAACGATCGATAGCAGCTTCCGCCGCCTCTGGACTGGACAGCCTAATCGGGTCATTGGCGGGCAAGCCGGCCGCTAAAAATAAAAAAGAGTTTATTCCGAAGCGATATTTCGCAGGCCGTTTTACTGCCACCGCCGTTTCGTTCGTTGCCGCCAGCTTGCCGGTTCCGGCCATCACGGAGAAGGCGGCTCCGGCCATACTGGCGGCCGGCAAGATCCTTTCCCGGCAGTTTTTGCACAATCTGATCCGCGAGCAGGGCGGCGCATACGGCGCTTTTTCCCGCTATGATGCGGGCGAAGGGATATTCCAGTTCGGATCTTATCGCGACCCTCATATTGAGTCCACCCTGAAAGCTTTTAACCGTGCCGTGCAAATGCTGGCTGGCGGCAAATTCAGCGAGGAGGACGTAACCGGGGCGATCCTGATGGCGGTTGCCGATACGGAGAAACCGAATACGCCGGCGGAAGCGGCGGAAAAAGATTATCTGCGCCGCTTGTACGGTATAACCGATAAACAGCGCCAAAACTTCAAAAACCACTTGCTAAAAGTCAGCAAGCGCGAAATCGCGGACGCGGCCAAACACTATCTGGCCAATCCCCTGAAGAATGGTTCGATCGTGGTTGTCAGTAATCGGGAAAAGCTTTCCCGGTATAACGCAAAACATCCGAAACGGCCATTGGAGATTGAAGAGATATAACCAGCAAGAGTTAATTGCATGTTATAAATTTTGTATAATCAGGACTTACACATGCCGGTTTTAACAGTTAGCGGGTCCATCTGGCAAAATTTCTCGGCAAACGTAATAAGTAATAAGACATAAGCAATAAGTCTTATGTAAAGTTAAACGCAATGCATTTCTGGCAATTCGGCATATTCGTAAATGGGATATAACTATGTTATAATATAAAGTATGCAATATTCTTATCGTCCGGTGGTATTGGTGGTGCTAGACGGTTGGGGCGAATGGGAGACCAAGATGGGCAATCCGATGTCCTGCGCCAAAATGCCAACCATCGATCAATTGAACCAATATTATCCCAAGCTTTTATTGGAAGCCTCAGGTCTGGCGGTCGGTTTGCCTTGGGGCGTATTCGGTAATTCCGAAGTCGGCCACCAAACCCTGGGTTCAGGCCAGATAATTTACCACTACTTGCCGACTATCACGGCCGCCATCCAGAGCCGGCGTTTTTTCAATAATGAAATATTACTTAAGGTTTTTGCCAAGGCGAAAAAAAGAGGTTCAAAATTGCACATTATGGGCCTTTTAAGCGACGGGGGAGTACATTCTCATATCGACCACGCAGTCGCTTTGCTGCAAATGGCGAAAGAACAGGGTATTAACGAAATATATGTCCATGCCATTACCGACGGCCGCGATACCCCGCCTCAATCGAGTTTGCGGTATATTCCATATCTGTTAGAGCAATTCAAGAAGATCGGTATCGGCCGACTGGCCACGATCGTCGGCCGTTATTATACCATGGACCGCAATCGTAACTGGGACCGGGTAGAAAGGGGTTTTCTGGCCATGGTGGACGGCGACGGCGAGCAGACTAGCGACCCCATCAAAGCAATCATGCGCCAGCATGGTGAAAATAAAACCGACGAATATCTGGAACCGATCGTGATGGTCGATGAGAACAATGGTCCGGCCGGTTTGGTGGGAGAAAACGATGTCATAATCAATTTTAATTTCCGGGCCGACCGGGCGCGGCAAATATCATACGCTTTTGCCGACCCTGGTTTCGATAATTTTAAGCATGCCAAAGTTCCGCCGCATATATACTATGTCGGCTTTTCCGAATATTCCGAGGATTTGAAAATACCGGCCATTTTTCCGGCGCAAAAAATCACCTCCCGGATCGGGGATATTCTGGCCAAGCACCACAAGAAGCAATTGCGCATCGCCGAAACGGAAAAATACGCCCACGTCACTTATTTTTTTAATGGCGGTATGCCTGATCCCTTTCCCGGGGAAGACCGTATTTTTGTCCCTTCCAAGAACGCCCCTTCCTATGCGACGGTTCCGGAGATGAGCGCGGCAGAAATAAACGCCAAGCTGATCGCAGCCATAAAAAGCAACAAATATGATTTTATTCTGGTAAATTACGCCAATACCGATATGGTAGGCCATACGGGGGATTTTCGGGCGGGAATCAAAGCCCTGGAAGTCGTGGACGGTTGTCTGAAAGAGCTGGTCGAGACCACTCTGTCAATGAACGGTTGCCTGTTGATTACCGCTGATCATGGCAATATCGAAGAAATGATCAATCTGGAAACCGGCCAGATCGACACACAGCATTCTACCAACCCGGTTCCTTTTTGGTATGTTTCCCCGGACAGCAAAACAAAAGACCCCCACAAAGAGGGCCTAATGGAAATACATGGCATGATCGCAGACGTGTCGGCAACGATTTTGACGCTGTTTAACCTGAAAAAACCGGAACAGATGATCGGAAACTGCCTATTTGACCGTTTGTATCCCAAGAAAAAAGACAGCGATAAATAGCTCTATTCTTCAACAAAAATCGCTTCCACCGGACATTCATCAGCTGCCCGGACGGCACATTTGCCGTTATCGGTATCGGTGGTAAAAACCTCCGATTTGCCGTTGGCGTTTAAACGGAATATATTCGGACATATTTCCGTGCAGCGCCCGCAACCGATGCATTTATTTTGGTCAACCGTTATTTTCATATAATTTCTAATAAAAATTATAACACATAAAATAATAATTGTTAACAGTTTTAATTTATAAAAAAGTTATCCACTTTTTGTAACTTTTCCACAGTAAATACGGGCTTGTTTTTTTTCTCTTACGTGATATGCTGAGTAAGTAAAACAGCTGTCCTAAAATTAGGCCAATAAGCAGGCTTGACTTATCCATATATTGTGGTATAATGGATATAGTGGATACAAGATATAGTGTTTGGAGGAAATTTCGATTAAACACCATTTTTGCCCCTTATACCCCTTATAAGCGAGCGACTGGAAAGCGGTGTTTTTTTATTGCCTTTAAAAGATGCCGATTTTCCGGGCAGTTACGGGCAGAACCTTGATCGTGCTGGGGCAGTCCATAGTATGATCGAAGTTTTATGGGTACCGGCCCGGCTTTAATAAGCGGCAAAACAGTTTATAAATAATGTAAATAGAAATTGAAGGAACAGCCTAGCAAATTCACCGAATATTTCATCATATGAAGTGCCCCGCCTGCCATTATCAAGATACCAAGGTCGTCGATTCCCGGGTAGCCAGTGACGGATTATCGATACGCCGCCGCCGCGAATGTTTAAAATGCGGATTTCGCTTTTCCACATATGAAGAAATGGAAATCCTCGACCTGTCGATAATGAAGCGGGACGGGCGCAAAGAAGTATATAGCCGGGACAAAATGGTGCGGGGACTGAAAAAATCACTGGAAAAGCGACCGGTTACCGACGATAAGTTCAAAAAACTGGTCAATTCAATCGAAAGAGATATCCAGGTAATGCGGAAAAATGAGATTACCAGCATGGAGATCGGACAGGTTATTATGAAGCATCTTAAGAAAACCGACCAGATCGCTTTTATCCGTTTTGCCAGCGTTTACCAACAGTTCAAAGACGTACAAACCTTTCAGAGGGAACTTAACAAGCTTTTAAAAAATAAAAAAGGAAAGACGAAATAAGCGGTCTTTCCCATATCATCCCATGCCGCCTACTATCACCCAAATAAGAAAACGTAACGGCGAAATCGTCGATTTTGACACAAAGAATATCGCCAAAGCCATTTATAAAGCCACAGAGGGGGTCGGTCAGCCGGACCAGTATTTAGCCGAAAAATATACCGAGGAAGTCGTCGGTAAAATCAACGAAAAATTCCATTCCCGTTCGATCCCGGCGGTCGAAGAGATCCAGGATATCGTGGAGGAAGTTTTGATAGCGAACCGCCAAATTAAAACCGCCAAGGCCTATATCCTTTATCGCGATCAGCGCGCGCGCCTGAGGGAGATGCGGTTGATGGTCAATTCGGTCGATATAATGGAAGATTACCTTAAGCAATCCGATTGGCGGGTAAAAGAGAACTCTAATATGAGCTTCTCGCTCCAGGGGCTTAATAACCATCTGGCTTCGATCATATCTTCCAATTATTGGCTCAACAAAGTATATACGGCCAATATCCGCGAAGCCCACCAAAGCGGCGAGATCCATATTCACGACCTGCAAATGCTGGCCGCATATTGCGCCGGCTGGGACTTGAAAGACCTTTTACTCAGGGGTTTCGGCGGCGTGTCGGGAAAAATCGAATCCAAACCGCCCAAGCATTTCCGCACCGCCCTGGGCCAAATTATAAATTTTTTCTATACCCTTCAGGGCGAAGTGGCGGGAGCGGAGGCTTTTTCCAGCTTTGATACCTATTTGGCGCCGTTTATCCGCTATGACAATCTGAGCTATGAAGAAGTCAGGCAGAGCATGCAGGAATTCCTTTTTAATATCAATGTACCGACGCGGGTCGGGTTTCAGACCCCGTTTACCAATATTACGCTAGATATCGTTACGACCGGAACCTTGGCAGAGGACCACGTAATAATCGGGGGCCAGCCGCAACAGGAAAAGTACAAGGATTTTCAGCCGGAAATGGACATGCTCAACCTGGCCTTCGCCGAATGCATGATGTCGGGCGATGCTAAAGGACGGGTGTTCACATTTCCCATCCCCACTTACAACATCACCAAGGAGTTCGACTGGGATAGTCCGGTAGCGTCAAAGATTTTTGAAATGACCGCCAAATACGGCATCCCGTATTTTTCCAACTTTATTAATTCCGATATGAGCCCGGAAGACGCGCGTTCGATGTGCTGCCGCCTGCGGCTCGATAACCGGGAGCTTAGGAAACGAGGCGGCGGGCTATTCGGCGCCAATCCGCTGACCGGTTCGATCGGCGTGGTCACGGTAAATTTGCCGCGGGTCGGATATTTGTCGAAGACCAAGGAAGAATTTTACGACCGGCTCCTGAGTCTCATGCAGATCGCCCGCGAAAGCCTGGAAACGAAGCGCAAAATACTGGAAGACCTGACCGATGCCGGGCTTTATCCTTATGCCAAGTATTATCTATCGAATATCAAAGAGCGCTTCGGTGAATATTGGAAGAACCATTTTTCAACTATAGGAATAATCGGCATGAACGAAGCCTTATTGAACTTCGCACCGGTCGGACAGGATATTACGACCACTGACGGTAAGCGATTTGCCCTCGAGGTGCTGGATTTCATGCGGGAAAAGATGATGGATTATCAGAATGATACCAATAACCTGTACAACCTGGAAGCAACCCCGGCCGAAGGAACTACGCGCCGCCTGTCGCGCGCCGACATCGACCGTTACCCGGATATGATCGTCGCCAATATGGAAGCCTATAAAAGCGGCCAGGCGTCGCCGTATTATACCAATTCCAGCCAGCTTCCCGCCAACTTCACCGATGACCTGTTCGAAGCACTGGATCTGCAGGATGATATCCAGACGAAATATACCGGCGGTACCGTATTGCACGCCTATATCGGCGAGGCTCTGCCATCATCCGAGGCGGTCAAGAAATTGGTCAAGTCGATATCTTACCGCTACACTCTGCCGTACTTTACGATCACTCCGACATTTTCGATCTGCCCCAAGCACGGCTATTTGTCCGGTGAGCACCGCTATTGTCCGAAATGCGACGAAGAGCTTGGCTATCAGGAAGAAGGCGAAATGAGCGGCGACCGCGAAAGTCTGGAAACGGTGCAAGTCAGGCACATGGCCAGCGAGAAGGATATCGCCGACCTGGAGCGGGACTTGATCCAATCGATCGCGTAGACACCCGAATTTACAGGTTTATTTACAAATCTACAAATTATAAATTGTAATATTAGGTTCAATAGAATATTTGTAATTCGTATATTTGTAGCCGATTTGTACATTTGCGTATACCGTGTACAATGATATTAATAATCGAATAATATATAAAATAATCCTTAGTTTATACCTTGCCCCCATGCTTGTCGGTAAGAAACATAAACTAACACAAAAATTATGAGTCCGATCAAAACAAAACGCCAGGAGTGCGAAGTGTACAGCCGGGTTACCGGTTATCTGCGGCCGGTAAAACAATGGAATGACGCCAAAACGGCCGAACATGACCACAGGATAAAATTTAAAGTTGATAATTGCCGCTGTTCGTAAAACCGGCAAAAACCCAGGAGTATGATAATCGGCGGTTTGCAAAAATTCAGCTTGCTTGACTATCCGGAACACATTGCCGCCATCATCTTTACCCAGGGCTGCAATTTCCGCTGTCAGTTTTGTTATAACCCTATGCTTGTCTGGCCGAACGCAACTGGCCAGCCAGCTTCAAATAAGAACAAGCCCGGCGCTGCCGGCGACCAGTACCAAAAAGGCCATCCGACCATTAGCGAGGATGACCTTTTTGATTTTCTCAAATCCCGGCGGGGCCGCTTGGACGCGGTAGTGATCACCGGCGGAGAACCGACCATCCATTCCGATCTGCCCGAATTCATAACCGCGGTCAAAAAACAGGGCTTTAAGATTAAATTGGATACGAATGGCACGCATCCGGAAACGCTCAGGCTTCTCATCGGAAAACGGTTGATCGATTATATCGCCATGGATATTAAGGGGCCGGCGGAAAAGTACGATCTGATAACCGGTATCCAGCCGGATTTGAACAAGATCAAGGAAAGCGTTAAAATAATAATGGACAGCGGGTTGCCTTATGAATTCCGCACCACGCTGGTTCCGGAATTGATCCTGCCGGCAGAGGTCAGGCGGGTAGGAAATTTGATCAGGGGGGCGGCTAAGTGGTATCTGCAGGCGTTCAAGACCGATACCGAACTGATAAATCCAAGCTTTCAGAATGTCGGAACTTATACCGGCAAACAAATGGAGAAGATGCGCGAAATCGGCAGCGAGTATGTGGAGCATTGTGCCATTAGATAAGATTACGAGCCAACAAATTATTTAATAAATATTACGATTACTGTATTTTTGGGCATAGACACTTCTTGTTTCCCGGTTTTAATATAATTTAATATAAAATTATGGCGGTTAACCAAAATTTGAACAAAGATAATCAGGACGCGAAAAAGGAAGAAAATTCTCGCGACGGGGACACGGATGCGGTTATAAAAAAGAATCTGGAAGTCAGCGAAGAAATTTTGAAAATTACGAAAAAGATCCGGTCCTACCTTTTTTGGCAGCGGATCTTCGGCCTGGTCAAGATCTTTATAATAGTTATGCCGATAATAATTGCCTGGATATATATCCCGCGGATTTTGGACGATTTAAAGAACAACCCGACTGAATTTTGGGGAAATGCCTGGCTCAACAGTTATATCAATAATTTCGTCGAAGGCGCGACGAAAAATATCAATACGAATACAGTTGATGTCAACAAAATTTCGCCTGAGTTATTGAACCAAATCAGGCAGCAGCTAAAATGAAGACAATTACGAAATTCGAACAAGCGGTATATGACAAGCTGAGAGAAGTGCCGCGCGGACGGGTGACGACCTACGGCATGCTGGCCCGGGCCGTTCAAAGGCCGCACTCCGCGCGGGCGGTCGGTAATGCCCTGAACAAAAATCCATTCGCTCCCCGCGTACCCTGCCATCGCGTGGTAAAAAGCAATGGTTTTTTGGGCGGGTTTGCCACCGGTCCCGTCGCCAAAAGCCGGCTGCTTAAAAAAGAGGGAGTTATGGTAAAAAAAGGCAGAATTGAGGATTTTAATGCTGTTTTATACAAATTTTAATATAATCGCAGTAAAATTAAACAATAATAGCGGCAACGCTGTTTTTTTATACTTGAAATATTATAATGAGGTTTTGCGTATTGTATATATAGAATTTAACGGCAAGGGCTCTTCTCGCCATTAAGTTTGGCAAAATGACGGCCGGATTATAATAAATTATATTTTTAGGCAATTAAAAAACCTAACATTAGTTAAATCGTAACTTAAATAAATACAATTAATAAGAAAAAATTTATGGACAATAACTTTAAAAAATCATTTATTACTGTTTTGGTCGTTTCGATAATCGTCAGTACAAGCGTCGGTTCCGTGATGGGGTTTTGGGCCGGAAGTTTGGCGATCAGTAATAACAGTTTTGCCGCCTGGTTCAACCGGGCGGTATTCGGAGGGGCGCCGCAACTGGCTTCATATTCCCCGTCAGGCAACAGCGTCATCAATGTCGAAGAGAATTCGGCGGTTATCGACGTCGCGGACAAAACCAGGCCGGCGGTAGTTTCGATTATCGTTTCAAAGGACCTGCCGATAGTCGAACGTTATTATTCACTGCCGAACGGCGGATCGGATTTTTTCCGCCAGTTTTTCGGTGATAATTTCGGCGGTATTCTCGACCCCAACGCACAGCAGAACCAACAACAGAATGGCACCCAAAAACAGGAGATCGGCGGCGGCAGCGGATTTCTGATCAATTCGGATGGTTATATTCTGACCAATAAGCACGTCGTGTCCGACGAACAAGCGGATTATACCGTATTAATGAACGATGAGTCGAAGCACGAAGCCAAAGTAATCGGGCGCGATCCGGTTAATGACCTGGCGATCCTGAAGATCGACGGGCAGAATTTGCCCTATTTGGACCTGGGCGACAGCTCTTCGGTCAAGATCGGGCAATCGGTCGTAGCGATCGGCAACGCTTTGGGCGAATTCAATAATACGGTTTCCACCGGCGTCATTTCCGGCTTGTCCCGTTCGGTAGTGGCGGGGGGCGGCGGACTGGGAGCGGAACAATTGACAGGAGTGATCCAAACCGACGCTTCGATCAATCCGGGCAATTCCGGCGGCCCGCTTCTCAATCTTGCCGGACAGGTAATCGGCATCAATACCGCCATCGTCCAGGGAGCGCAGAATATTGGGTTTGCCATTCCGGTAAATGAGGCCAGGAACGTGTATGACAGCGTCCTGCAATACGGCCGGATCGTCAGGCCGTGGCTGGGAGTGCGCTATATACCGGTTAACCAGGACCTGGCCGACCAGAACCAGTTGAGCGTCAATTACGGCGCGCTCATAGTGCGGGGAGATACTACGGCAGACTTGGCTGTCATTCCCGGTTCGCCGGCTGACAAGGCAGGCCTTAAAGAAAACGATATTATACTCGAAGTAGACGGCCAGAAACTTGATGAAAACCATCCTTTGTCCAGTATAATCGGCCAGCATAAGCCCGGCGACACGGTCAAACTGAAAATTTTATCCCAGGGACAGGAAAAAACCGTGTCAATAAAACTCGAAGAAATGCAATCATAAATGACGGATAAACACGAATTGTATACGAATTTACACTAATCACAAATAAATAAAATCGATTGAAAAGACAGCTGGCTTTCCCGCCAACTGTCTTTTTGTTCGCTTAAATGGGTGTGGTCCTGATTTTGCGAAAGAATCAGGACCGCAGTCATTTATAAGTAAATAGGCTTGGTAATGAATTGCCAAACTTTTTTTGATATGTTAAAATTATAGTAGTTTTTATTTAATATAAGTTAAAATATGCGAAAGTATTGGGCAGTATTTCGATTAAGCTTCGCCCGGATCATGGCTTACCGTTTCAATTTCCTGCTGGGCCGGCTGCGGAATGTGGTCGTGATGCTGCTATTGTTCTATGTCTGGCGGTCCCTCACTCTGAAAACAGGCTCTTTTGCCGGCTACACGGAGGCCGAACTTGTGGCTTACGTTTTTGGCATCAATATCCTGCGCTCGGTCATCTTCGGCGCCCAGTCGCGCGATGTGGCTCATGAGATCAACCAGGGATATTTTTCCAAATATCTGGCCCAGCCGGTGAATTATTTTTGGTTCAATTGGTTCCGGGAGCTGGCCCAGCGATCGGTGAATACGTTGGCGGCGGTAGTGGAAGTTTCGCTTTTTGTTTTGATCCTGCGGGTAGATATTTTTACGCAAAGCAGCCGGCTCTTATTGGCTGCGTGCCTGTTGTCAATTATTTTGGCGGCGTTACTCTATTCGGTCATTTCCTATGCTGTCAGTCTGCTGGCTTTCTGGTCGCGCGAAGCGATGGGGCCGCGCTTCCTGTTCGAATGGATCCTGGAATCCGCCTCCGGCGCTTATTTCCCCCTCAACATCCTTTCCCCATTCTGGTTTGCCGTTCTTTCACGGTTGCCCTTCTTCTACCTCCTGTATCTCCCCATCAGCATTTATTTGGGCAGATACGGGTGGCCGCAAATAATGCTCGGATTGACCTGGCAGTTGTTTTGGCTGGTCGGATTCAGCCTGCTTACGAAGGTGATCTGGGATAAGGGTTTGGAGCGTTATAGCGGCGAAGGGGCGTGACAGATTTCGAATTATGGATGTTGAATGTCGGATAATTTTAACCATAACGCTTTTCTGAAAAAATAATCAAGCGATTATGAAAAAATATCTTAAGGTTTGGAAGCAGCTTAGTGTTTGCGCAATCGGATCATATCTATCCAACCGGATCGATTCTTTGAGCTATTTTTTGGGTAAGCTGGTCCGCTTCGGTTTTTTCCTGCTTTTGATCGTTTCCATCTTCCGCCATACCGATAATTTGGCCGGCTACGGAAAATATGCAGTGATCTTATTCTTCCTGACATTCAACCTGATGGATGTCCTGCCCCAGGCTTTCTTCCGCGGCATATACCTTTTTCGCGACGATGTCCGGAAAGGCAACTTCGATTTTATCCTGGCTAAGCCGGTCAGTCCGCTTTTTTATTCCCTGACCAGGCTGACCGATCTTCTTGATATGCTTTTTCTCTTACCCACCATTGCCCTGATAGTTTACACTGTTTTGAAGCTTCCCGATGCCGTAACAGCCGTGAACATCGCGTCTTATGTGGGCTTTGTCCTGATCGGCATGCTGATTCTCGTCGGTATCCATATTTTGTCCGCCGTGATCACTGTCTGGACGCTGGAAAGCGAAAATTTCGTCTGGTTCTACCGCGAATCCATGACCATCGGCCGCTTTCCCCCGGAAATTTACAGCCCGGTTGTCCAGGTTATTTTTACTTATTTCATGCCCGTAATCATAATTATCGCTTTTCCGGCCAAGGCTCTGCTGGGAATGTTGTCCGCGACAAATATCATACTGGCATTAATTTACAGTATTTTATTTTTTTCAACCGCGGTATTTCTGTGGCGTTTAAGCCTCAAGCATTACCAAAGCGCCTCGAGCTAGGATTCCACTTGGCTTTACCTGCCTGCCGGCAGGCAGGGCCGAAGGTTCGCCAGGCTTCCACTTGGCTTCAGCCGAAGGTTCGCCAGGCTTTAGCCTGGTACATAACAAAGCGCAACAAAATTAAAATCGCAAAAAATGCCCCATTACGCCCATTTGAAAAACGGCCCCGCATATTGGCCCGATGACGCCATTTATTTTCTGACCGACTCAACATTCATGCATTTCCCGTATTTTGATTCGCCCGAACAAAAGCAGATCGTTTTAAACCAGATCAAAAAGATAAATAAATTATTAAGTATCCCTTTTTCCGCATTTAGTATTTCGAAAAATCATTATCATTTAAAATTTTATTTGGACAAGGGAGTTAAGCTCAATAAAGTAAAACAATATTTGCGAGGTGGAATTTCTTATGAATACAATAAAAGATTCGAAAAACCCTACCGGGAAATGTGGCAAACCCTGAAAACAGTAATTGTCACGTCAGAAAGCATGGATTGGAAAGTGGCCGGATATATAATCGGTAATTTGATAAAACATCGGGAAGTCAGCACCTTTAACGACTTGATGGAAAATGAGTATTCAAGTTTTTGGTATATGGCCGGTAAATACGGTTATGAGGAAATGGTAAGCTTGGTCAGGGAGATAATCGAAATAGATGAAAGCAGGGAAGGTGAGGTGGATTTACAGAAATTGAGCGGTTTAAATGTAAAGAAGTTTGTGAATAGATAGTTATTTTTTGGGTGAATTTTACGGTGTATGAGGCTAAAGCCTCAACGACCTTCGGCCCTGCCTGCCGGCAGGCAGGTAAAGCCAAGTGGAAGCCTCAACGACCTTTGACTAATGCGGAACGGAAGATATCCGATAATAACCTTTTGACTTTATCACATGAAAAAGTACTGGACCATTATCAACAATGAATTCCAGCGGCAGTTTACCTACCGGGCGAATATCCTGGCTTTTGTGCTGGGTAATTTCGTCAATTTAATATCCTTGGTAGTGGTTTGGTACGCGGCTTACCGAAGCGTTGAATCGGTCGGCGGTTACAGCTTCCGGGAGATGATGACCTATGTCGTGGTTGGCTGGGTGATCTTGTTCATGACCAACAACTACGGCTTCGAATCGATCGTTTCCCGCGACATTCTGCTCGGCACGATGTCCAATTTCCTGACCAAGCCGATCTCTTATCTGCGCTACACCTTTGCCCGCTCCATCGGCCGGGTAATGGTGGCCTTTATGGTTGTGATCCTGCAGAGCGTTGCCTATATTTTATTATTTCACGGTTTTCTCGTATTTCGCTTGGATTTTTTCGGCTCGATCGTGTTCTGCCTGATGCTGGCCATGAGCTTTGTCATCAAAATATTTTTCGCTATCCTGGTCGGCTTGATCGCTTTCTGGACGATCGATGTTTCGGGCGTGCAGACGGCCGCCAATGTCATCATCCGCTTTTTTTCCGGCGCCTACTTCCCGGTCAACCTGCTGCCCGCCGCTTTCGTCAATGTCAGCCTGGCCCTGCCCTTCGTCTATACCCATTATGTCCCGACCCAGTTCTTTATCGGTAAGATCGATCTGCGCGGGGCGTTATACGGGGTCTTGGTGCAGTTTATCTGGCTAATCATTTTATATATCATCGTGAAATACATATGGAAAATCGGCCTCAAGAAATACGAAAGCGTCGGTATCTGACATTCGCGCGGAAGATCATCGCGGTTAGCCGCAACGAATGGCTGAAAGCTTTTTTTTACCGGGTAAGTATCTTGTCCTTTCGCCTCGGGGAATTCGTGCAAGTGGCTTTCAATGTAATAATATGGACGGCCATCTTCCGCTCCGCGGCCGAAGTGGGCGGTTATGATTATCCGCAAATGATGACCTATATCGTGGTCGGTTATTTGTTTGCCCTTTTGAGCGACAACTATGTCTATGAAGCCAATATATCACGCTTGATCCACGATGGGCGCCTTTCCAATATCATGGTAAAACCGATATCATTTCTCGGCTATATCGTGTCCGCCGCCCTGGGCCGGGTGAGCGTAACGATCTTTTCCTCGTCCTTTATGCTGCTGCCGATCATAATATTTTGGAACCGGCTGTTGCCGCCCAGCGGTTTCTTGCCCGTCTTGATCATTCTGGCCATTTTGATCATCAGTTATTTCGTCAAACTCTTCCTGTCGATCCTAATCGGCATGATCGCGTTCTGGTTCATCCAGGTTTCCGGCTTCCAGTCGTCTTTCCGGCAACTGGAAAAAATGCTTTCCGGCTCTTATTTCCCGATCAACATCCTGCCGTTAATTTACGTTAAGATCAGCCTGTTTTTCCCCTTTGCCTATACGTTTTTCGTGCCAATGCAGATCTATCTGGGCAAGATGGGTATTTTGGAAGGATTTATAAGCATCGGTGTAATATCCGCCTGGCTTCTTGCGCTTTATGGTATAATTAAATTGGTTTATAAAATGGGTTTAAAGAAATACGAAAGCGTCGGTATTTGATAAATAATAAATGCATCCTCCACTTGGCTTTAGCGTTCGTCCGGGCTTACGCCAAAGACCGAAGGTTCGCCAGGCTTCCACTTGGCTTTACCTGCCTGCCGGCAGGCAGGGCCGAAGGTTCGCCAGGCTTCCACTTGGCTTCAGCCGAAGGTTCGCCAGGCTTTAGCCTGGTACATAATAAAGCGCAACAAAATTAAAATCTCAAAAAATGCCCCATTACGCCCCTTTGAAAAACAGCCCCACATATTGGCCCGATGACGCCATCTATTTTCTGACCGACTCAACATTCATGCATTTCCCGTATTTTGATTCGTCCGAGCAAAAGCAAATCGTTTTAAACCAGATCAAAAAGATAAATAAATTATTGAGTATCCCTTTTTCCGCATATAGTATTTCGAAAAATCATTATCATTTAAAATTTTATTTGGATAAGGGAGTTAAGCTCAATAAAGTAAAACAATATTTGCGGGGTGGAATTTCTTATGAATACAATAAAAGATTCGAAAAACCCTACCGGGAAATGTGGCAAACCCTGAAAACAGTAATTGTCACGTCAGAAAGCATGGATTGGAAAGTGGCCGGATATATAATCGGTAATTTGATAAAACATCGGGAAGTCAGCACCTTTAACGACTTGATGGAAAATGAGTATTCAAGTTTTTGGTATATGGCCGGTAAATACGGTTATGAGGAAATGGTAAGCTTGGTCAGGGAGATAATCGAAATAGATGAAAGCAGGGAAGGTGAGGTGGATTTACAGAAATTGAGCGGTTTAAATGTAAAGAAGTTTGTGAATAGATAGTTAATTTTTGGGTAAATTTTACGGTGTATGAGGCTAAAGCCTCAACGACCTTCGGCCCTGCCTGCCGGCAGGCAGGTAAAGCCAAGTGGAAGCCTCAACGACCTTTGGCTAATGCGGAACGGAAGATATCCGATAATAACCTTTTGACTTTATCACATGAAAAAGTACTGGACCATTATCAACAATGAATTCCAGCGGCAGTTTACCTACCGGGCGAATATCCTGGCTTTTGTGCTGGGTAATTTCGTCAATTTAATATCCTTGGTAGTGGTTTGGTACGCGGCTTACCGAAGCGTTGAATCGGTCGGCGGTTACAGCTTCCGGGAGATGATGACCTATGTCGTGGTTGGCTGGGTGATCTTGTTCATGACCAACAACTACGGCTTCGAATCGATCGTTTCCCGCGACATTCTGCTCGGCACGATGTCCAATTTCCTGACCAAGCCGATCTCTTACCTGCGCTACACCTTTGCCCGCTCCATCGGCCGGGTAATGGTGGCCTTTATGGTTGTGATCCTGCAGAGCGTTGCCTATATTTTATTATTTCACGGTTTTCTCGTATTTCGCTTGGATTTTTTCGGCTCGATCGTGTTCTGCCTGATGCTGGCCATGAGCTTTGTCATCAAAATATTTTTCGCTATCCTGGTCGGCTTGATCGCTTTCTGGACGATCGATGTTTCGGGCGTGCAGACGGCCGCCAATGTCATCATCCGCTTTTTTTCCGGCGCCTACTTCCCGGTCAACCTGCTGCCCGCCGCTTTCGTCAATGTCAGCCTGGCCCTGCCCTTCGTCTATACCCATTATGTCCCGACCCAGTTCTTTATCGGTAAGATCGATCTGCGCGGGGCGTTATACGGGGTCTTGGTGCAGTTTATCTGGCTAATCATATTATATATCATCGTGAAATACATATGGAAAATCGGCCTCAAGAAATACGAAAGCGTCGGTATCTGACATTCGCGCGGAAGATCATCGCGGTTAGCCGCAACGAATGGCTGAAAGCTTTTTTTTACCGGGTAAGTATCTTGTCCTTTCGCCTCGGGGAATTCGTGCAAGTGGCTTTCAATGTAATAATATGGACGGCCATCTTCCGCTCCGCGGCCGAAGTGGGCGGTTATGATTATCCGCAAATGATGACCTATATCGTGGTCGGTTATTTGTTTGCCCTTTTGAGCGACAACTATGTCTATGAAGCCAATATATCACGCTTGATCCACGATGGGCGCCTTTCCAATATCATGGTAAAACCGATATCATTTCTCGGCTATATCGTGTCCGCCGCCCTGGGCCGGGTGAGCGTAACGATCTTTTCCTCGTCCTTTATGCTGCTGCCGATCATAATATTTTGGAACCGGCTGTTGCCGCCCAGCGGTTTCTTGCCCGTCTTGATCATTCTGGCCATTTTGATCATCAGTTATTTTGTCAAACTCTTCCTGTCGATCCTGATCGGCATGATCGCGTTCTGGTTCATCCAGGTTTCCGGCTTCCAGTCGTCTTTCCGGCAACTGGAAAAAATGCTTTCCGGCTCTTATTTCCCGATCAACATCCTGCCGTTAATTTACGTTAAGATCAGCCTGTTTTTCCCCTTTGCCTATACGTTTTTCGTGCCAATGCAGATCTATCTGGGCAAAATGAGTATTGGGGAGGGTTTTGTGAGTATCGGTGTAATATCCGCCTGGCTTCTTGCGCTTTATGGTATAATTAAATTGGTTTATAAAATGGGTTTAAAGAAATACGAAAGCGTCGGTATTTGATAAATAATAAATGCATCCTCCACTTGGCTTTAGCGTTCGTCCGGGCTTACGCCAAAGACCGAAGGTTCGCCAGGCTTCCACTTGGCTTTACCTGCCCGCCGGCAGGCAGGTAAAGCCAAGTGGAAGCCTCAACGACCTTCGGCCCTGCCTGCCGGCAGGCAGGTAAAGCCAATCGAACGATGTCGTATTTTTGTAGTAATTATATTATCATAATAATATGCCTATCATCGAAGTTAAAAAACTGAAGAAGACTTACGAGTACTATAAGAAACAGCCCGGATTAATGGCGTCCTTTACCGGATTGTTCAAACGGGAGAAGCTTTTTGCCGAAGCGGTCAAGGAGATCGATTTTTCGATCGAAGAAGGGGAGCTGATCGGCTTTGTCGGCCCGAACGGCGCCGGCAAGACCACCACCCTGAAAATGCTTTCCGGCATTCTCTACCCCAGTTCCGGGGAAGCGAGGGTGCTCGGGCATACCCCCTGGGAGCGGAAGAAGGAATACCAGAAGCAGTTCGCGATCGTGATGGGGCAGAAGAACCAGCTCTGGTGGGACCTGCCGCCGATGGAAAGTTTCATCCTGAACAAGGAAATCTACGAAGTGAGCGATGAGGATTTCAGGTCCGTTATGGATGAATTGGTCGAACTTCTGGATGTCAAGGATATCATCAACGTGCCGGTCCGGAAGCTTTCACTGGGCCAGCGGATGAAGTGCGAACTGATCGCCGCCCTTCTGCACCGCCCGAAAGTGCTGTTTCTGGACGAGCCGACCATCGGCCTGGACGTGGTGGCGCAGAAGAATATCCGCGATTTTATCCGCAAATATAACCGCGAAAAAAAGACCACCATCATCCTGACCTCGCATTATATGGAAGACATCAGGGAGCTTTGCGAGCGGATTATTATTATCGATTCCGGCAAGATCATCTATGACGGTTCGCTCAATGAAGTGATCAAAAAGTATGCTCCTTATAAAGAGCTGAAAATTACTTTTAACGGGGACGGTATTACCCGTGACCAGGCCGAACAGTACGGCAAGCTGGATAGGTTCGATCCGCATTCGATCGTTCTGCGCGTCGAGCGGGAGCGGACCAAGGAAGCGGCCGCCAGAATTCTCGCCTCCGACCTGCCGGTGGACGACATCCTGATAGACGAGGTCGATATCCAGCGCGTGATTCGAAGGATATTCAATAGCCATCACAAGACAGTAAGCTAATTTTTGTTGTATAATAATATTAAAGTAATATTTACCGGTTATGGAAAATTTGCTCAAAAATCTGGAAAATTTGCGTGAACGGGTCAATGAAACCCGGAAGCTTTTGGATATTGACCGAAAAAAATCAAAGGTGCACGAGTTGCGATCCGAGATGAACCAGCCGGGCTTTTGGGATAACCAGGGAAAAGCGGTGGATATAAGCAAGCGGGCGGAGGATCTGGAAAAAGAAGTTAACGAGTGGCAGGATTTTTCCCGGGAAATACGCGATCTGGAGGAATTGGTGGCCGAAGCGATCAAGGAAAATGACGCTTCAATCGAAGCCGAAGCCAACGAACAATACGCCAAACTTCTCAAAAAATACGAAAAACTGGAATTTTATATATTATTCTCCGGCAAATACGACGAGAACGGCGCGATCCTTTCGATCCATGCCGGTACCGGCGGGGTTGACGCCCAGGATTGGTCGCAGCTGCTTGAACGGATGTTCCTTCGTTTTGCGGAAAAGATGAATTGGCGGACAGAGATCGTCGACCGGACGATCGGTAATGAAGCCGGCATCAAGAGCATGACCATGCGCATTCCGGGTCGCTACGCATACGGGTACCTGAAAAGCGAATCCGGCGTGCATCGGCTGGTCCGGATCAGCCCTTTTGACGCGGAGGCGATGCGCCATACTTCATTCGCCCTGGTCGAAGTGATCCCCGATCTGGACGATGCGGCGGAGATCGAGCTTAACGAGGCTGATCTGCGTATAGACGTTTTCCGCTCCTCCGGACCGGGCGGCCAGGGGGTGAATACGACTGATTCGGCCGTCCGGATCAAGCATCTGCCGACCGGCATCATAGTCACCTGCCAGAACGAGCGCAGCCAGCACCAGAACAAGGAAACCGCCATGAAGATCCTCAAGGCCAAACTGTTCAGGCTGGAAGAAGAAAAACGCGAAGCCGAAGAATTGAAACTGCGCGGGGAGGCGCAGAAGGCCGAATGGGGCAAACAGATCCGCTCCTATGTGCTGCAGCCTTACAAAATGGTCAAGGATCACCGGACTGAACATGAAACGCAGGATGTGGACGGAGTTTTGGACGGCGACCTGACAGAATTTATGGAATCATATTTGAAGTGGATAAAGAAATAATTTTCGATTCAATAATTATTTAATTGCATTTGTTAATAATTTCATTCGGTTTTGTCCACCCGCTTTCATGTAGGCATATATTATAATAAAAAAATATATTAAAACACCTTTCCTCCAAGAGGTGTTTTTATTTATGGAAATTCATGAACTAAAACATAAACGTAAATCATACAGAATGCGGGATTACGATTATAGTTCGCCTGGTTATTATTTTGTAACAATTTGCGTCAAGAACAAAACTTGCTGTTTGGGAAAAATCGTCGCGGGAGAAGATCGGTTTATTACCGGCGAAATCAAGTTGTCGGAATTAGGCCGAATCGTAAATGATGTTTGGCTGTCTATTCCGGAACATCATAAAGTTGTTGAATTGGCCGAGTTTGTAATTATGCCGAATCATATCCACGGGATAATTGGCATTAATGATATGGATTTCCGTAGGGGCATTGCGCGCAATACCCCAGAACGTGGCGATCCGCAAGCACTTTGCGCCAACCACCGCCGGGGCGTAGCACGCTACGCCCCTACGAATATGGATAAACGATGTTTTATTAAACAACCATCCGGATCCTTATCAACGATAATCGGTTCATTTAAATCTGAGGAATCAAGACGAATTCATGTGCTTCCAAAATGGAAAAATTTTAGCTGGCAGAGAAATTATTATGAACATATAATCGATAGTGAAAAATCATTGGAGTACATTCGATATTATATCGAAAATAATCCGATCAAGTGGTATGAAGATATCAATAATCCTAAAAATCGATTTACCGAATATCAGATAAAATATTATTACAAATAATTATTCCCCAGGTAATCGTAGGGGCATTGCGCGCAATGCCCCAGAACGTGGCGATCCGCAAGCACTTTGCGCCAACCACCGCCGGGGCGTAGCACGCTACGCCCCTACACCGTTATAATATTATGTCGAAATCGAAAATATTCTTTTATTCCTGCTTGGCCTTTATCGCCGGTATTGGCTCCGCTTCTTTTTTGCCGGAATCGGTTTTGTCTTATGAATTGCATTGGTTCGTTGCTGGAATATTGTTTTTAACCAGCGCGGCTATATTTCACAGACAAAGGAAAAACAAAGATAAGTCGGAAAATGGATTGTCTTTGGCGCCGTTATTGTTGGTCTTGGCTTTTTTCTTTTTCGGCCTGTGGCGCTATGCGTTAAGCATGCCGGTAAATTCGTCCGGGAATATTCAATACTACAACGGCTATTTTGCGGACGTTACCGGTTTGATCACGGGTGAACCGGATGTCCGCGAAGCAAGCCAGCGGCTGGAGATTACGGTGAAATCGATTGAGATAAAAGGGAAAACGGATAAGGCGCAAAAAGCGGACGGAAAACTATTGGTCGCCACAGCCCTTTATCCGCAGTACAAATACGGCGATGTTATCAGGACAGAATGCGAACTCATGGCGCCCGAACCATTCGATGATTTTGCCTATGACCGCTATCTGGCGCGCTATAACGTTTATGCGGTCTGTTATTATCCCAAGGTTGTTGAAACGGTCGGATCCGGTCAGGGCAATCGCTTGGTTGCCGGAGTTTTGGCGATAAAGAATAAAATGAAGCATATTCTCAATAGGGGGCTGGACGAATTACCGGCGTCATTGGCGCGGGCAATGCTTCTGGGCGATAAGCGCGGCTTGCCTGAAGATGTCCGTGAAGCGTTTTCGTGCGCGGGTTTGAGCCATTTGGCGGCCATTTCCGGAATGCATATCAGTATTATCTCGGCAATGGTGATGACCGGGCTCATCTATCTGGGGTTCAGACGCCGGCAGGCATATTACCTGGCGACGCTTTTTCTATTGTTCTATATCATATTGATTGGTTTGCCGGCTAGCGCCATCAGGGCCGGTATTATGGGGTTTTTGGTTTTGACCGCGATGGAGCTCGGCCGATTGAACCGGGCCGTTAATTCACTGGTGCTGGCTGCGGCCGTGATGCTCTTAATGAATCCGCGGCTTCTGCGGGACGATATCGGCTTCCAGCTTTCTTTTGCCGCGGTTGCCGGCCTGGTTTTTTTCTATCCCCTGGGCTCTGCCCTCTATCGGCGGCTGGAGGACAGGTTTTCGATTCCCACAGCCGGCGGCGGGGTCGCGGCGATACTGCTGGTAACCATATCCGCCCAATTAGCTACCTGGCCGCTTACCGCATATTATTTTTCTTCATTCACCTGGGTGGCGCCCATGAGCAATCTCGTTGTCCTATGGGTATTGCCGTTCTTGTTCGTTTCCTTGGTCGGAGGCTTGGTCATTGCCTTCTTTCTGCCCGGCTTCGGTTATCTCGCTCTGCTTCCCGCCCGTTTGATTTTGGATTACATAATCGCTGTGGCGAGATACGCGGCCGCTTTTGCCGGGAATAACGAATACCGGACCGGTTGGCTGTTTGTCGCCGTATATTACGCATTATTCGGGATTCTTTGGATATCAATGCCGATGTTAAAAAAAATTTTTCTTCGTAATCGCCTTTTTCCCGGTTAAAAATTATCAAAAGCGCCCCCTCTCATCAACTCATAAAAAATAGCCGGAAAATATTTGAACTGCTTTAATTTATTTTTAACGTGTAATATGATATTATATAAATGATAACAGAAATCAGAATTAATATCTTTGCTAAGGTATTTGAATTGATTTAAGAAGTAATAAACACGACAAGTTGAACCGGAACAATCCGATTTACCAAACGTTCTTTCATAAATTTTTTGACGGGCGTGAGCCGCATGTGGCTCGTGCCCCGAGAAAGCTTCACCAAAGCTTTTACAAGAGTTGGATCAAATTGTCAGTTCGGTTTTACCGCGTTTCTGATATCTTACAAGAAGTATCAGGATAGGAGCACAGGGGAAAATCTGATTCTTGTCTCAAACTATCGGATACGGCATGTATCTAATTAATTTGACTAGGAGTCGGCCGCTAAACAACCTTTAGCAGCACCCATTGGATCGAGCCAATTCTTGATAAGCACCAACTGGTGAAGCTTTTTTGGTACTCCTACGAATTACGAATTATTGCGAATATACTAGTACTATTCTTAATGTCTTGCCGCATAGCCAGCCTGTTTGTTTACAAAATCAAATATATTTACTAAGATAAAGATACTAAGTTGAGCTTAGTTTTTTTTGTTTTTTTAAGGGAAGACAAATAAACCACGGGATATAGTATAGTGGTAGTACGCGTGCATGGGGTGCATGTAGTGGCGGTTCGATTCCGCCTATCCCGACATAATAAAAAATACTGATTAAAATCAGTATTTTTTGTTTATAATAAATTAATTTTTAACAGTAAAATATTCAATCGTCATTATCGGCCTGATATACTTCCGGAAATTTTTCTTCGATAATTTTTTCCAATTTTTTCCGCCAACGCTTGAAATGCGCCTGGCTTAGCGGACTGACGATGTGGCGGCCTTGCAGTTCGTTCAATTTGCCGCTCCGTTCGCTGGCGTTAACGCCGGTGTCGACGAAAAATACCCGGCGTCCATATTTGTCCGGTTCATTCGCGATTACAATATTGCTCGAATAGCGGGGATCGGATAGCACGGCGCCCAGTCTGGCGCGCAAGTTTCCGGATTCAGGGGTCCACATGAAATCCGGTTTATGAGCCTTATTTTTACGGGATTCTTTAAGGATTTTTGTGCCGGCGTCGCAGAGTTCCAGCAGTTCTTTGACGACCTCGGGGTCGCGATAAAGATCTTCGTCTTTGACCCGGTCGATGCGCTCGCCGTCGATAAAAGGCTGGATGTTATATGACCGGGGTTTATCATCCTCCGTTTCCCTGGCTTTGAAATAAAGCGTATCAGGAACGAATTTGCCGAAAGCGGGGCAGTTTTTCAGAAATTCATAAAATTCCCGGCTTTTGGCCATTTCTTTATCATCGGCGAAATCGTGCCTGAGGGATTGCTTTAAGGCAATCGTTTTCTCCTCGCTTTTCTTGTTTAACACTTTGGTTTTCCGGATCGTCGATTCATTGCCCTCGGCGAAATTTTCTGATTCGATTTGTTTAAGCGGCAACGTATTATTCTCCGGTACGGGGGTCTTTGCTATTTCCTCATTGATTGGGTTAATTTTTTCGAAATTCATAAATAGTCAGGTAGTAAGTCCTTATATTTATTATATCATTCCGTTTTGGGCGTGTAAAACAGACGAATATTCTTTGATAAATTCGGAGTAATAGTAAAGTCTATGGGCAATTGTTAATTAAAAAAAAGGAGGATGCCAATGGATATGATTGCCGGCATCGTCGATTTGGATGGATTAAGCAGCAAACGGCTCCTTGCTGAAATATCGGAAAGGATCGAAATATTGGAGAAAACGAAATCAATTATTTATTTCTTATTACCGAAAGACATAAGAAAAGAACTAAGCCGTCCGGTATCGCAATTGAATTTGGATCGGCGCCTGAACAATGCATTGAGCGATCATTCGCCACGCTAGAGAAAAATATTGGATACTCTGGATTTACTGACGGAGAGCAATGAAAGGATTGTCAGGAGAACGAAGATCGGGGAGAAAGGACGCGGAAAAGATTAAACCTGGAAAAAGGAGACACAAAAAAATTGACCAGTATGGCGAAGGGGAGATAAGCTATTGTCATGAACTAAGCAGCAGCTAATACAGAATTTTACCGTAGCTGCTGCTTTTATTTTTTATCAATATATATTATTTTGCCCAATGTTATTCGGTGAGCTATAATATAATAGTAAAGTAACACAACGAGGCAATAATAACTGTAAATATATGGGTAAAGGGAAGGCGATATTGGTCGGCACGGCCGCGACCGTAGTCGTGGCCGGCGGCTTGGTCTATGCCACGCTGGACCGGTGGTTTTCGGACGAACCGGCTCCTCCGGCAGATTCGGAACAGGTCGGTCCCGGCTCGGGTGATGAGCTTGGTCCGGGAGAAACCCCTACCGGGGATAATCTGGACCGGGGGAATGGTCCCGGAGAGTTCGGCCCCGGCTCCGGCGATGAACTAAAACCGGGAGAAACCCCCACGGGCGATAATCTTGACCGGGGCAACGGTCCCGGCGAATTCGGCCCCGGCTCCGGCGAAGAACTTCCCGCGGATGAACCGACAGGCCCCGGCTCCGGCGATGAACTAAAACCGGGAGAAACCCCCACGGGCGATAATCTTGACCGGGGCAACGGTCCCGGCGAATTTGGCCCCGGCTCCGGCGAAGAACTTCCCGCGGATGAACCGACAGGCCCCGGCTCCGGCGATGAGATCAGCTTCGAGTCGGTAACCAAGGGTTCCTGCAATACGATCGATGACGCCAGCACCTGTCTCGATTATATCGGTTCGTACTTCGGAACCTTGGAAAATATGAAATTGCACTGCGCCGGCAGCGGCACTTTTTCTTCGAAGCCGTGTCCGCGACCGGCTGTCGGCGGCTGCCATATCGGCGCCAATACCGCGAACGAATTGATCACCTGGCATTACGATTACGGCGGTGACCCCTTTAACTCCGAAGTCGTTCCGTATGCCGCCATGGCCTGTAACGCGAGCCCTTATGCGACCTGGATAGCAAATTAGATTTTTTCGATAAAATTAAACCACCCCTCGATAACGACGGGGTGGTTTTTCGTTTGACCAGAAAATTCAATCCAAGACCCATTCCGGATTATTAGCCTTTAATTCAGCCAAAGCGTGTTCGAAGGAACAATTCTGTTGCCGTTTTACGGCCAAATAAAGCGCGGCCGCATATTGGGGGCTTAGTTCCAGGCAGATAGCGCCAAAAGCGAATGCGCCCAACTTAGCCAACACCGAACAATACGCACCGATTTTGTCAAAATCGATTCTTCTTCCCGGTGCCATAAACTTTCTTCTATGAAACAAACACTTAACATCGACTGCCGCCTTTTTCCAATTGCCATGTATTCCGTACTGGTCGGCCACTAATAACGCAATAGTGGTATCACTGTCATTCGTCGGTTGTCCCGATTTTTCTGCGTTAAAAAAATCCTCCTTTCTGTCCAATGTTTGCCATACTTCTGCCAATTGCCCGTGATTTAATTTCAATTTTTTTTCCACTTGCCCCCTCTTTTCTGTTGCGTGTTTATTTGTATTTAATGATAACAACTAAAAATAAGAATATTATGAAAAATATTTTCCATGAAAATGCTTTTCCGATAGATACGGCAATTTGCCAATTGTCCGCCTTTTTTATTTAATTTTTATAATGAAAACTAAACATATTTAAAAACTAATGGGAGAAAATGGAAATCTATAAAATCGCCAAATATGGCGGTTTTTGTTATAATTAAAACAAATGAGATATTTAATTCATAAAATAAAAATATTATGGAAAATCAGTTAAAAAAAGTAAAAACTTGGCACGAGGAGCATGCCCTGCGCCTGTCGTCACCGCAGAAAATGGCCGATAAGCTGGCCAACTTGATCGGATCGTGGTATTATATCGTTTTCCAGACGGTTATGATCATTGTCTGGATGACAGCAAATGTGTTTGCTACCATAAACCGCTGGGATCCGTATCCTTTTATTCTTTTGAACCTGCTTTTTTCCACCCAAGCTGCCTATGCCGCGCCAATTATCATGATGGCGCAAAACCGGCAGAATGAGCGCGACCGGTTCCAGGCCCACGATGATTACGTCACTAACGTGCGGGCCAAAGAGGAAATTGAAGAATTGCAGCAGTCACTCTCGCGGATCGAGAACGAGAAACTGAACCAGATATTGGAGATTTTGAAAAATAAGGCATAAAAAATTTAGAAATTAGGATTTAGAAATTGTTAAGGTGAATATTTATGTTTTTGGTAAAATAATCCTAGCAAACGTTTGAGGAATAAAACCATAAGGAAACTATATATGTATCGCATCCCCGCAACCATTTTGCTTATTTTGGCGCAGGTTTTTATGTTTCCCGGTGTCTCATTGGGGGTCAGCGGGCTTGATTCGGCCGTGGCCGGACGGATCGTGCTGCAAGTGGAGCAGAACGGCGAAGCCTGGTATGTCAGCCCCGATACGCTTGAGCGCTATTACCTCGGCCGTCCGGCCGATGCATTCGCGCTAATGCGCGAACAGGGGATCGGCATTACCGGCGCCAACCTGGCGAGGCTGCCGATCGGCATACTCGGGTCCGGACAGCCGGACAGCGACGGCGACGGATTGGCGGATAATTTGGAACAGGCATTATCGCTGGATCCGCTTAAACCGGACAGCGACAGCGATGGTTTTTCCGACGCGGTAGAAGTTTTGAACGGACATGATCCGCGGGGCAGCGGCGTATTTCCGATCGACCGGAATTTCGCGCGTGTCCAGGCCGGACATATATTTTTGGCGGTCGAGGGACACGGCGAAGCCTGGTATCTGAACCCGGCCGACGGCCGGCGTTATTACCTGGGCCGGCCGGCCGATGCATTCGCGGCAATGCGCCAGTTGGGGCTCGGTATTACGGACCGCAATCTGGCGGCGATACGGATGAATCGCGCCCCTCAAGTGGCGGGCGAAATGAGCGTGCCGGAATATGTAACCAACGCTGCGGAGATCGATCTGCGCCAGCTCGAATTCTATATCATGGAACTGGTCAACCATGAACGCCTGAATGCCGGTGAGAAAGCGCTCAAATGGAATAGCGACCTGGCTAATGTCGCCCGGGAGCACAGCGCTAATCTGGCGGCGGAAAACGACGGTTTTACCGGCTATGACCGCTCCTGCGATTATCCGATCATCCACCATGAGGGCAGGGATTTTGGGCCGTATAACGCCGACCGCCTGGCCGAGCGCGGCGTCCATTATTATAGCCGCGCCGGAGAAAATATCGCCCTGGTATCGGCGGCCAGTATTACCGTGCGCGCCAGAGAGGATGATCCGGTACTTGCCGAATTGGATGAATGTCCCGGCGAACGTGAATTATTGGATAATAATTTCCGTTCTGCTTTGGACGGTTTTGAAGATGTCGGCGACAAAATAGGCTTGATAGCCAAGGAAACTGCGCTGCGGGAGAACCTTTACCGCGGACGAAGCACGGTAACGGTAGCAGACACCGAATGGTTCAGTGAGCTTGCTATCGCCAGGGACACGGTCAAAGGCTGGATGGACAGTCCGGGCCACCGCGAGAATATATTAACAGCCGACTATGACGAAACCGGTGTCGGAGCCGCTTACGTAAACGGCTACGTCATTACTACCCAATCATTCATTACCCGCGCCGATTGCGGCTTTGAAGACGGGCCATGCTGCGAAAAATCCGGCTATCGGCCATATTGCTTTGTGCCGCTGAATGCGAGCCAGGATATACTGTGCGCAACGAAATGAAACTGATAAAAAACAAGTCACCAGAATTTTTCCAAATAAATCTCAATATTCAAAATATCAAATTCAAAACATGTTATTTATTGAAATAGTTTTGAAAAGTATTGCATAAGTATTATGGCAGATTTAGTAATTACAATATTTGGAATTTAGTGCTGAATCGTAACATTTAACAAATTCAAACAGAAAGTAAAAATGCCAACCGGATTAATTCCAATGTTAATTTATTTTAATATGGGCTAGTATCTGGCGCCATCGGATAAATGAAATAGATTTGAAATTAATATATTATTAACCCCATTACAATATGATTAATAATAATTATTTAACAATTGAATATATGGAAAATAATAATGACCTGATAGAAAAGCCCCTACCGGGGCTTATTCGCATGATCGCCCTGCCGGCATCGATCGGCTTTTTTTTCAATACCATGTACAACGTGGTCGATACTTATTATGCCGGTTTGGTCTCTACCCAGGCGCTGGCCGCCCTTTCCCTGTCTTTTCCGGTGTTTTTTGTGATCATCGCTCTGGGGTCGGGGATAGCCACCGGTTCCGCCGCCCTGATCGCCAACAGCCTGGGGTCAGGACAACGCGCCGAAGCGCAAAAATACGCTACCCAGGCGGTGGCTTTTTCTGTTTTTGTCGGTGTAATATTGACCATTTGCGGCCTGCTGTCCGCGCCGTATCTGCTCCGGATATTGGGCGCGAGTGGTGATTATCTGGCCATCGCTTACCAGTATCTGAAAATAATATTATTGGGCGGGGTGTTTTTTATGCTTAATTTCGTGATCAATTCGGCGTTGAACGCCCAGGGCGATACCCGGACTTTCCGTAATGTATTGATCGCGGGATTTCTATTGAACCTTGCATTGGACCCTTGGTTCATCTATGGCGGTTTCGGCCTGCCGCGCCTGGGAGTGGCCGGGGTAGCTTGGGCCACTTTCCTGATCGAGCTCTTAAGCGCTTTTTATATGGGGTATCGGGCGACCAAAACCGGCATACTTTGCCGTGATTGCCTTAAGTTCCTCCGTCCGGATATAAAATACTTCCGCGAAATCGCCCGGCAAGGATTCCCCGCCTCACTCAACATGATGACCGTTGCGATCGGCATTTTCATAATTACTTATTTCGTAGCTCCTTACGGCCAGGAAGCAGTCGCTGCCTACGGCGTGGCTACCCGGATCGACCAGATTGCCCTGCTGCCGACGATCGGCCTCAATATTGCGGTATTGACCCTGGTCGGACAGAATAACGGCGCCCGGCGCCACCGCCGCGCCGAAGAAGCATACCGCTTGGGGATGAAATACGGATTTTGGATTGTCGTTGTCGGCGCCGGCCTGGTCTTTCTTTTCCCCCGCTGGGTATTATTGCCGTTTTCCCGCGATCCGGCGGTTATCGATATCGGCCGGGTTTATCTCCGGATATCCTCTTTGATGTATTTTGCCTATATGATGATGTATATATCGGTGTCGGCTTTGCAGGGCCTTAAGCGTCCGATGTACGCGGTGTGGATCGGACTGTACCGCCAGATCGCATTGCCGGCCCTGCTTTTTCCGCTGTTAGCGGTTAGTTTGGGCTGGGGCATCCTGGGTGTCTGGTGGGGGATATTTATGGTCAATTGGTCCGGCGCCTTGTTTACCGTCTGGTATGTCCGGCGCCGTTTCGGGCAAATGCGGCCGGCAGAATCATCCTCTTGAATTTTTGAAATTATGGGTTTGCTTTTAAAATAAAAAGTGCTATTCTGGAGCCAGATAGCGCTTTTATGTATTACCGGAAAAGAAAAAAGAATTATCCGTTTTTTTGGGCATTGCCCGTTCTGGCAATCGGTGTTTTTGTCTGGGCCACGAATTTGAGCATCAATGACTCCGAGCCGGCGGCTATTTTGCCGCCAGACCGGAATAATCCCGAAATATCGGCAACATCCAGCCAGGAATTTTTTCTTCCCGAAAACTCGAACTTGCCGCCCATAGCCGAAGATACCGCCGAATTTGTCGACCTGGCAGTGCCTTTTAGTTCCCAGGCCCCGTTCGGCGAATGGAGCGATACCCGCCAACAGGACGGCTGTGAAGAAGCGAGCGCTTTGATGGCGGTTTACTGGGCGCGCGGGCTGGACCTGGCGCCGGAAGAAGCCAAAGCGGTTATTTTGGAAATAAGCGATTGGGAAGAGAAAAATTACGGCTCGTATGTCGATACCTCCGCGGACGACACGGCCGGGCGGATAATCAGGGGTTATTTCGGTTTTGAAAATTTCACTGTCAAACACGATATTGCCCGGGAAGATATTATCAGGGAGTTGGAGCAGGGGAACGCCGTGATCGTGCCGGCTGACGGCCAGGCCCTGGGCAACCCGCATTTTACCGCGCCCGGTCCGGAACGCCACAACCTCCTGATCCGCGGCTATGATCCGGATACCAACGAGTTCATCACCAATGACCCGGGCACGCGCTTCGGCGAGGGCTACCGTTACGACGAAAACATATTATTTAATGCCATACGCGACTACCCGACCGGCGACCACCAACCGATGTTAGTTAAAAAGAAAAATATGATCGTGGTCGGCAAATGAGTTTGACGGGATATAAGTTTTGTATTATATTACTTACAAACAACGAAATATTTTTATAAAATATAATCAATGCTCAGCAATACCCGAAACTGAAAAAGGAGGGCTAATCAATGGAAAATTCCTATTCGACAGTTGAGCTTGCCAAACAAACTCGGAAATTTGCTCTCCGCCTCGCCATGTTTTTCTCTGGCACGAAAGAGATTAATAATGGCCACCGGGCGATTGTCCGGCAACTACAAATTCATGCGTATGCATTGCGCAAAGGCGCAATGACTTTTACGGAGGCGGGCCTGAAGATTGAAAAAAATACCGGACTCGATATCTGTGAGTACTTTCCGCAAGGCCTCAAATCGGCTTGTCGTTTTCTCAAGCTTATGTATTAGGTGAACAAGCCAATTTTTTTCAATCCGCTTGAGGGTTATCACGGTTTAATGCCACGATAGCCCTTTTTATTTTTCTTTTTTATGCCATTTGTCCCTGGCTTTTTTAAGTCCAAATGCGCCGGCCAGAAGAGCGACAGCGCCGGCCAGAGCTACGATAACCTTTTTTTTGGTCTTGTCATCGACTTTATCGTATTTCGTTTTCGCGTCTTTGAAAAGCGACTTCAGTTCGGCTCCGGTCTGTTTGAAATTTTCCTGCCAGTCGGATTTTTTTTGATCGTTCGATTTGTCGGATTTTTTCGTGGTCATAATAAAGTATTATTTTTTTAAACTTTCATTATAAGTATAATAACAATATATTAATTTAATGTTAATTTTGCCGAAAAATAAAATAAAAATTGTTTTTTCAGAGAGATTGAATTTTTTAATTATATACTAATTATACTGCGATATAATTCATGGAAATAAGATTGTAATGTAATAATAGAATAATAATTACCGTTATTCACAAAAAACAATAACTTAAATATAAACAAAGGAGAATAAAAATGAATTGTGGACTAGGAGGACATAGAGACCCGCAAAATCAAAGGCATTCGAAATATTACCGGGAAGTAGATGAAACATATCGGAAACTTTATCCAAACACCAAAACAAGCGGTTTCGAGACAGGAGGAGACGGAGACGTGACAACGGTGCTTGCTAATATCCAGAAATGCCGAAAGTTATCAGACGCCCCTTCTTACTGAGCAAACCGTTTCGCTCATTTGACAAATTTTAAGCATTATTTGAATTAAAGCCCGATGATTTGATATTCGGGCTTTATTTTTTTATTCGGGATTATTTGCAAGATTTGTTTTATGATTGGATCAAATTTTTTGGCCAGTAAAAATGTAAGCAGCCTAGCGGGGGACTTGCTTTTTTCATTTATTTTTAGTAAAATACAGCCGAATCGAATTAACGATACTTCATGGTTATACTTATTTTACAATCGCTTAAATTCATAAAAAATAGGTTCAATAAGCTGACCAGCTCGCAGCGCAGCCAATTTCTATTGAATTACAGCTGGAACAACTACAGGTTAAGGGCTATGGTTATTGCCGCGTTTTTATCCCTGGTCGCGCTGACCTGGTTCGATGAGATATTCGACCTGCCCCACCTGATATTCGGGCATAAAATTAGCGAACTCAATTGGCCGGAAGCCATAATCGAAACGGTAGTTATCGTCATAGTTGGCGGCTTGCTGTTAATGCGATTAACTTTTATATTGTACAAGCTGAAGAGCGCGGAGGCGGAGCTTAATAAGTTCCGCCTGGCGGTGGAAAAAGCATCCGACCATATCGTGATCACCGACCCGGAGGGCATGATAGTTTACGCCAATCAGGCGGTCGAGAAGATAACCGGCTACAGTCCGAAGGAAATCGTCGGCAAAAAAGCGGGCGGCCGGGAGCTCTGGGGCGGTTTGATGGGCAAGGAAGTATACAGGAATCTATGGCGGACCATAAAAGAAAAAAAAGAGCCTTTTATCGGCGAATTCCGCAACCGCCGGAAGGACGGAACCGAATATGACGCCGAAGGCCATATCTATCCCATCCTCGATGACCGCGGCCGGATAATATATTTCGCCGGCCTGGAAATCGATATTTCGGAACTGAAACGCCTGGAGCAGGCCAAATCGGAATTCGTCTCCCTGGCTTCGCACCAGCTGCGCACCCCTTTGACCAGCATCAGTTTGTCCCTGGACCTGCTCCTGCGGGGGTCGGACGGCGAATTGAACGAGGGGCAGACCCGGGCATTGAAGGAAATATACCAGGATATCGCCAGTACTTCGGAATTGGTGCAGGCGCTCCTGAATTTATCGCGGATCGATATGGGTACTTTCAAGGCGGAACCCGAGATATTATCGCCAAAAACGATCGCCGAAGAAGTCATTACCGCGGTCGGCCCGCAGATGGATAACAAAGCACAAATTTTGCAGCGGGATTACGATGAATCACTTTCTCCGGTTTCGATGGACCGCAACGTCCTCCGCATTATTTTGCAAAATCTCATATCGAACGCGGTCAAATATACTTCTACGGGCGGCCGTATCAAGGTCGGCCTCAAACTGCGGTCGAATAATCTGCTGATCGAAGTGGCCGATACCGGCATCGGCATCCCCCGAGCCGAACAGGACAAGATGTTCACGAAATTTTTCCGGGCGCACAATACCGCCGGACTGAATGTCGACGGCACGGGCATCGGCCTCAACCTCACCAAAACAATTATCGAAGCAACCGGCGGCAGGATCTGGTTCGAATCGGAAGAAGGGCGAGGCACCACCTTCTTCGTAAAGATACCGGTCGGATTGATCGATAACGGAAGATAAAGAAACCCGCTTCCAGATGAAGCGGGTTTTTTGGTATTGGATCGGCATTACGCCGACATTATCGGGGCATCTTTCATTTTTGATGTCCGGTTTTTTTCTTTATGTCCGGTTTCGCCTCCCCGGCTGCTCGGAGTGTGCGCAGATACGCTCTTGCCTCCCCAGGTTTTAGCCAATTAGGAACGGGGGATAATCCATAGTCATAGAAAAAACTAATGACCATGCGTAGGAAGAATTTTGATGTGTCTTGGGCGCGGGGATGTCTGCATTCGATCAGACGGCGGGGTTTTTTGCTCATGGTCTTTTTGTCCAATTCGTCCGGATACGGATATGCTTGGCAGGAAATATCGTTTTTGTTAAAGGCCGAATCGATATTTAGAAATTCCCCCAAGCTTTTGGCGGCAGATTCCGGAAGCACCAAATAACGATGTGTAAATTTGATTTTGTTCATGATCTTCACTCCCTTTTCGTTTGATATGTATGCCCAATTTATCTTTTTTAAGAACAAATTATTTGAATGTTAACTCCCTCCTTTTTAACTGCCGAAATTTAAAAGCCGCCCCGGTATCACCGGGGCGGCTTTTGGCAGTATTTGAATCGATACTTTATGCGGAAACGCAACTATGCCAAACAGCCCCGGCAAAAACGGGATTATTATTAATCTGATCTTGGCGCGCTATATAGTTGAAATGGATCATACAAAAATAGTAGCAATATTAATAAAGACTGTCAAAACGATTTTAAAAATTGACCGACTTTAGCAATATTTGATAGAATGATAGATATAGCTCGTTTGTCGGTTGATAATCGGTTTATTCGATAAAACAGCATTATTGGATCCGGTGAGAAAAATTGGAAATTGCGAGATAAAAGAAGATAAGTTGTAAGAAAATATCTAAGCTGAAGTTTATATGAAATTAAGCAGCCACGTGAAGCGATCCTGGGCAGTTTGCGGTTATTGGGTGGTAATCATGCTTTTTTGGCTTTTTCTGTCCAATGCCATCGCGGCCATAAGCGGTGAAGAAGAAAAAAGGTTTTATGTATTGTTCATTTTCATGTTTTATACAGCGCCGATGCCCTTGTTTTACTCCGTGATCGTAACTATTTCCTCCCTTATCTGGCCGCCCCGGGAATAGTGGCATGGATACAATCACCGTAAGTTGTTAAATGTTGTTAATTGCGATATTATTTGAATAGGACCATAACATTTTAAATTATTTTATTCCAATCTAGTTTATACGCCTAAAAGGAAAAACGTCCTTATCGGCCATTATACTATGAGCGAAAACCAAGAACTAAAGAAAATCCCGGACGGGTATAGCACCGAAATAATCGTTTGGCACGGCGATATTACCACGTTAGGGCTTGATGCCATCGTCAATGCCACAGACGAGCAATTTTCCGGAGGCAGCGGAGTCGATGCCGCTATACATCGGGCGGCCGGGACAAAACTGGAAGAGGAGTGCAAAGAGATAAAGGACTTCCACACCGGCGGAGCGGTAATAACAAAAGGCTATAAGCTGCCGGCAAAGCATTTGATACACACTATCGGTCCGAAATACGGAAGTGAGAACGGCATGGAGGATGTACTGTTGGCCAATTGCTATCGAAATTGTTTACGCCTGGCATTCGAGCATAATTTGCGTACAATCGCGTTCCCTAATATTTCTACCGGAATATACCGCTACCCCAAGGAAGAGGCGACGGAAATCGCGTTCAATACCGTATGGGAGTGGGTCAGGTCGCATAAATTCTATAATTTCGAAAAAATATATTTTGTATCTTATACCGAAGAGGATTTTGGCCTGAATGAGTTCTTTTTCCGGCAGTTTGAGTTTGTTTGATAAAAGAAACCGAGTTTCAATAAATTATGTGGATAGTCTTTTCATAAGGTTTTATTGATAACTATTTTTTAGCAAGCAGAAAACAGGCAATTCGAATAATATTTAAGCAAGATGAAATAATAATAAACTATGGTTTACTATATTGCCGGAGGGATTATAATCGTTGTCGCCGGATATTTTTTTACCAGATTCGTATTTGATGTCCTGTTGCGCGGTTTCGCTCCGATCCTGCCTTCCCGGCCCTGGGTGGTCGAGCAGATCATGCGCGAGTTGTCGATAGAAAAACCCAAACCGGTTTTTCTGGCATTGAGTACCGGCCGTTCCGGCTTTTTCCATGCCCTGGAAAAAGAATTCCCCGATGCCGCCATGGTCGGCATCGAGCCCAGCCTGTTTCCTTATATCGTCGCCAGGATCCAGGCCATGGTGCGATATACGCGGATCAAGATCATCCGCCAGCCGGTCCACCGGGTGAATGTCCGCCAGGCGGATTTTATTTATTGCCATCTTTATCCCGATTCAATGCACGGGCTGGGGAAGAAGTTGAAATTTGAATGCCGTCCGAATACTATCATTTTGAGCGCCGGCTTCAATATCGCTGACTTAGAGATCAAAAAGACCATCCCCCTGGAGGATAGGCGCGGTAAATTAGATTGGTTGAGCAAGAACCAAAAATTATTTCAATCGAAGAAGAAAAAGTATAAGAAGGAAAATAAAGCGTTTATTTATGTAATATGAAATTCAAGCCTTGTCGCTGTTTACGTACCGAAAAGCATGTTTTTGCATATACTCCGGCTTTACCGCCGATTATTCGCCGATTATTACGCTGATCTTACCTGCCTACCGGCAGGCAGGCGCGGATAATTCGCTATCGATTTTAATCCCACTACGCTAATATTCCGCGTGCAGAGCGGCCACTCCGAAGAATCACTCGCGGCCCGCCGCAATAGTGAATTCTGTGTATTTTATTAATATTCAAATAAATTAAATTGCCTATGAGTACAAAAAAACATTTTAGCGATGAGGAGGCGAAAGCGATCGGCGAACAACTGGGAATCAATTGGGATAAGTTCGCTGTCGAACAATTCCGCCGCGGCATGGACGTTGAGCTTGAGCATGGCGTGGTTGATCCGCACACCAACGTCTCCAATGACGATCCGCTGACCACAGGCAAAATCGCCCTGGCCCACCTGAACGAGTTTCCCGATTACTATGACCGTTTGGATAAAATGGAGAATGAAGCGGAAGCCTACTGGGAAGGCAAATAGATTCAAAATATATCCAAAGTCCGCCGCCGGATACCCGGTAGCGGACTTTTTTTGGCCAACGGAAACTTTGCCCGACAAGTATTCCAGCCGTAATTATTTATAAAAAATTTATTTTTTCCATATATTTTCATTATTTTAAATTAATTGCCTTCGGTTATAATCTAGTGGCGGGTAGATCCCGGTTCAGCCGGAATACGAATCAGGATTAAATCCCGATACTTTTCCCGGTATTAATAAGAATTAACGTTCGAATGGATTATTGCGTTCTTAATCCGTTCGAACCGGAACGATTATGGGAAAAAAGAAGATTATTTCCGTCGTCGCTGTATGGCGGACTGGTGCTTATTCGATTTTGGCCGCCATCGCCGTTTTTTGTATTCCGCTAGCCGTGTCGGCCGCCATCGCCGGCCACGCGGTCGTAAATGAACTGCGGATCGAGGGTGCTTCCGGAGCGGACGATGATTGGGTGGAGCTGTATAATCCGACCGCGTCCGCTATCCCCTTAAGCGGCTGGAGCCTGCAGAAATTCAGCGCCGGCGGTTCGACCAAGTATGTCCAGCCTTTGGCAGGTACTTTGCCGGCCGGGGGTTATTTTCTGGTCGTACGCGATGGCGCCGATACGGCGCAAAGCCTGAAAGACAAGGCCGATCTCCTGGCAGACGATTCCTTTTCCCTGGCAGCCGATAATGTCGTCTATCTGGTGAACGGTAGCGATGCGATCCTGCCGGCCAGCCCGGACGCGAGCATAATCGATTATGTCGGTTTCGGCAGTGCTTCATTCCACGAGGGTGCCGCTGCCCCCGCTGTCAGTACCGGTAAGAGCTTAAGCCGGGTGCCGGATGGCGAGGATACAGACGATAATTTTGCCGACTTTGCCCTGCTTGCCGCGCCGACGCCGCAGAATTCAGGATTGAACGGAAACGAGGGCAATGACCTGACCGGTACTGTCCTGGTGACGGTCACGCCGGATATCGACCCGGTCCGGTCGGTCACGGCGGTCGGGGCGACAATCGTATTCCGGGTCAATACCGACGGTACGGCCATAGTGGAATACGGGCCGGATGATGCTTATGGCAGCCAGAGCGCGGAAACAGCGGTTGTCGCCAATAGCGATGTAAGCGTCGATCTCTATGGCCTGTCCTGCGGCCAGGTATACCATTACCGCATCAACGCGGCCAATGCCGGCAATAGCTCTGCGGATTCGACAGCGGACGCGGAATTTGCCACCCTGCCCTGCGGGATCAGTATCGACGCGCTGACGATGACACGGCCGGGAGCGCGGGCGAATGACGATTACGCGGCCGGTTGGGAGTGGCGCTTCGACATCACCGTATGGGACCTGTCCGAAACCGGATTGAAAATGGAATTCGGTCCCTGGTCGGGGCCAATGCCGGTCGATGCCGGGGGAAATATGCGCTATAGCGTCGATAATGGCGCGAGCTGGATCGAGATCGCGGACAATGGCGCTTATCCCGCAAACGGCGCCGCCATCGGTACGATCGATACTTCGGCCGCCGCCGGCCGCCAGCTGTCGATACTGGTGCAGATGAAAGTGCCGCCGGGGACTTTGGCCGGAAATTACGGCACAACTTACGGCATCGAGACCGAATAAAATTAACTGAATATGACCAAACCGATAACCAGGAAAATCGTTATAATATTAATCTCCGTTTTTCTGCCTGTTTCCGTGCTGGCCCGCTCGGAGATCACGGGCTATATCAGTACCGATCCGGCGCGTCCGGCCGAAAGGATCGATGCCGGGGCGCAGGATAATAACGGCATGGATGATACATCCCGCGCCGAAGACAGGGGCCCCGTATCCGGGGGCGGGGGAGCGGGCATCTTGTTTGCCGAACGGGAGAAAAGCGCTGGCCAGAATCCGGAAAGAGAAAACGCGGCCGCCGGCAGCCGGCCGGTGGTGCTGGGTTATGACCGCCTGCCGGGCAATACTCTGGTGCGCGACGAGAATGGCCGGATATACGTGATTATGGATGCCATCAAAAAAGTGATATGGAACCTCAATGAACTCCGGCAATACCGGGGTGAGCCGATCCTTGATCTGCCCGACAGCGAACTCGCGGAATATCCGACACGCCGTTTTTATGACCACGCGCTTGTCAGGCGCATCGGTGACGAGAAGGTCTATGCCGTGGCCATGGGGGTGAAAAAACACGTGAAAAGCCTGGCGGAGCTGTCCCGCGATTATTTCCTTGAGGAAATCCACAATATTATGGCAGAGGAATTTTCCTTATATTGAGAGAACGGCCGCGACTTTGCGAGATTTTGCCGTAAATTATAGAAACCGGGCCAAAATGGCCCGGTTTCTTTAATTCAATTATAAGAATGATCCAATATAATAAAAACAGGAAATAATCGTAAATGTGAAAAAAATCTTATGAAACAAGCAAAACTGGATTTATTAAAAGAAAATAATAACGGTAATGGCGGAAAATGGGTGCTTCTCGGGACTTTCATAGTGATCGTATTGATGCTGGGTGGCGTGGCGGTCATTTGGTACGGCCAAACAGGCCGCTTGGGCGGAATCAGCGCGTCCAGTATCGATCGCCTGGCCGATCTGCCAACCGGCCAATTCCCGGCTAATGATAGCGCAGGCCGGGTGGCAGGTGTCAGCGCAACCGATACGCCGCCGTTGAAAGTGAATGATCCGTCCGCCGCTACGGGCACGAACGCGAGTGGTACGCCGCAGTTGACGGATCAGGAAAAAGCGGATATCGAGGCCAAGCTTAAGCAGCAACAGGAGGAATTGAACACCCAGGCGAAAGAGCTGGGCAAGAATGTCGTGACGATTTTCGCCCGTGATTATGAATTTTCCAAAAAGGAAATTCACGTGAAGAAAGGGGATAAGGTCAAGGTTATTCTGGCCAGCCTGGGCGGCAGTCATGACTGGGTGCTGGAAGGATACGATGTCCGCACCTCGATCGTAAGTTCCGGACAGGGCACTTCGGTCGAATTTACAGCCGACAAAGCCGGTACTTTCACGTTCTATAGCAGCGTCGATGACCAGCGGTCGAAAGGGATGGTAGGTGAGTTCATTGTGGAAGAATAAAATCCGAAAATTTTAATTGCTAATGTCTAGTTGCTAATAGTGATTAATAAATTTTGCTTAATGAAACTTAAGGGGCAAAAGCGCTCTTTGGTTATGCAAAATAAATTGACACCTGAACAAAAAAAGATAATATTCGGGAAAGGGACGGAGGCGCCTTTTAGCGGGAAGTATGTGCATCATCACGAAGACGGAACCTATGTTTGCGCCGCCTGCGGCAGTGAATTGTTCTCTTCGGAGATGAAATTCGATTCGCAGAGCGGCTGGCCGAGTTTTTTTGATGTGGCCAATTCCGGATCGGTTAAGCTCGATCGGGACCTAAGCCAGGGAATGGACCGCGTGGAAGTAAGCTGCGCGCGCTGCGGCGGCCATTTGGGCCATGTATTCGATGACGGTCCGGCGCCGACCAATAAGCGCTACTGCATAAACTCTGCGTCGCTTGATTTTAAAAGAAAAAAAGGTTAAAATACAGGCAGGATATTAAATGTTTTTTCAATTACAAATCGGGCAAGGGAGGAAGGCCATGGAAGAACAGATAAAAAACGACATTGACCCAATCGATCCAGGATGCCACGACAAAATTATCGAAAATGACTACGACGGCCAATTGCCCCGGACTGTTTGGGGCAAATTAAAATTAGCCTTTTGGGTGCTGCTGATCGTTATTTGCATCCACTACATTTCTTTGTATCCTTTCTTTTAACCGTGGTTTAAGCCGCCCGGCATAGCATTGCGCTCATGACCGGGCCTTTTTATATTATGCTTTTATCATGCGATCAATTGAAGCGCGATTTGCGGAAATTGGCCGATCCGAAACAAGCGGCCGTATCACGGCGTTTTTTCAAGACCGGTCCGGGGGAATACGGCGAGGGCGATATTTTTTTGGGCATTAAGGTGCCGATTCAGCGCCAGGTCGCGAAGAATTACCTCGATCTGCCGCTTATCGACCTTTCCCGGCTGCTACATTCATCGATTCATGAGCATCGGCTGGTCGCGTTGTTGGTCTTGTGCCTGAAATACCGGGATGATGCCGCCGATCCGACTAAGTCGAAACAGTACTACGATTTTTATATTGGCCATATAAAGCGGATCAATAATTGGGATTTGGTGGATGTATCGGCGCCTAATATAGCCGGTAACTATTTGCGGGGAAAAAGCCGCGCACCCCTTTTCCGTATGGCCCGGTCGAATGACCTTTGGCCGCGGCGCATCGCGATGGTAGCCACCCTCGCTTTTATCCGGGATAATGACTATAGCGACGCATTGCGGATCGCCCGTATCCTGCTTCACGACAAAGAAGACCTTATCCATAAAGCCGGCGGTTGGATGCTGAGGGAGATCGGCAAACGCGACCAGGCAGTCGAAGAATCTTTTTTGAAGAAATATAGCCGGGAAATGCCGCGCACTATGCTGCGCTACGCGATCGAAAGGTTTCCGGAGGATAAACGCCGTTTGTATTTAGATCCCAAGACAATCAAAAAACAATAAACAACGCTTTGCCGGAAGTTCCAGGCCAATGTTGTCATAAGGGCCATTTTTGGCTACAATATAGTAAATGGATACCAAGAAAAAACCTAAGGCGATATACCTGGCTGCCCTGGCCATAGGAATCGCAGGGGCAGCGGCTATATACTTTTTTCTCGATATAGTGGAAGTGACCGTCCCGCATAGCGATGCTTTGCCGATCCAGGCGATATTCGGCGATAAGATCGTCTATACTACCGCGCAGGACATCGATACCGCGGAGATCCGCGCGGATTGCGATGACCGGGGAGGAAGTTTTAACGAGTGCGGATCGGTCTGCCCCAATGACGAGGCGTCATGCGTCGACACCTGCGCCTATACCTGCGAATTGGACGAAGCGTCAAGGCAGAATCCCAATATGGCGACAGTACCGGAACAATTCACCGCCCAGACCGCGGCGCTCAAGCCCTCTGACGGATCGGCAAATCAGGGCATCGCCACCAGGGATTATGATGGTAGTTCGTTCATCCATACCCTGACCGCCAAACTGCCGCCGCCAGCGGACGGCAGCCGGTACGCCGGCTGGCTGATAGACGATAATGACCGCGTGATATGGACGGGCGCGCTGGACCGTTCCGGCGGCGGTTACGCGCTTACCTATACTTCCACGCAAGATTTGCGGCCATACGGGAATGTTTTGATATCCCTGGAAAAGATTGGGGAAAAGACAGACAGGCCGGGGATGGATATAATGCTTAGTGGCGTTTTTAAGTAATATTTTTTGATTGGTCTGTCCGGGGATAATATATTTGATATTGTTTATGGAAATTTGAAATGGGCAGCATAAAATTGGAATTTTAGTTTTTGATTACCGGGCCAATCCCTAATATCGAGTTGCCAGTTTCCAGTATCGTAAATATGAAAAAAATCGTAATCATTTTATCTTTGCTGTTTGTCGTGATTTTTGTCGGCTTATTCATGATGGTGTCGGTCATATTACCCGACATCATTCCGGTATTGAAGCGGCAGAAGAATCCAGCATCTTTATCGGACAAAACCTTTTTAACGGATAGCGGCGATATGGACGATCCGGAAACGGATTCAAGGGCGCCGGTCACGGTCGATTTGCCCGATATGAACAGTTATATAAGTAGCCCGCTGACGATTTCCGGTACCGCACCGGGCGTTTGGTTTGTCGATAACGGATTCCCGGTAAATCTCCTGGACGGAACCGGCCGCCGGCTTGCTCTTGGTTCCGCCCGCCCGGAAGGAGTCTGGAGCAAGGATTCCCTGGTGCCGTTTACGGCTGAATTGGAGTTCGTGCCGCCGGCCACGGAAGACGGATCCCTGGTCTTCTCGTCTGCCGCCGTCCAGAACGGGAATGAAAGCGACAGTCGATATAGCGTTACAGTGCATTTTGCCGAAACCACTGCCCAAGCCGGCGAAACGTGCCAGATTGACTCTGACTGCCAGGTCCCGCCTGCCTTTGCCTTGCGCTCGAACTGTCCGTATGAAGCGAAATGCCTTTATGAAAAATGCACGGTGGTTTGCGAATTGAAATAGCACATTCTATAGCACATTCTATAGCACATTCCGCTAAAATATTTGCCCCGAATTAGGATTCGACAAATTTGCGATAATTTTTAAGGATATATATCTGCCATCCTGGAGGCCGCAGGCCGATAGGACCCCGTGCCATATAGCACCGTTCAAGAATTACCGCGGATTAATTAAACGCGCCACCCTGCAATATCCCGGGCAATACAACGCCCGTCGCACGCGCGTCGGGGTCCTATCGTCCCTCCGGGACTCCAGGAAGCCAGGTGGAAACAGCAGATCATCCCGAATACCCGGATCCAGGGCGGGGGTATTGATAAGCTAATCCGGATTTTCCGGATTTTTTGTTTGGGAAAATCACAAAGACGTAAATTATAAATTAAGTAGGATTTGACATTAAATATTGCCTGGAAATAGATTTTATTGTATTATTAAACAAAATTTAATATGGTAATAAGCGGCCTATGAGCAGGAAAACTTTATATATAATTATCGGTTTGGTAATTGTTGCATTTGGGGCGCTTTGGTGGCGCTACGCCGGCGGAAATGTTTTTGCGGTCAATACGGTGATGAGCAAAGATTATACCATTGCCACCGGCGATAAAGCGACGATTAAGGACGGAGCAGTCTTGACTATCCAGGGGGATCTGTCGGTAAATGGCGAAATCAATTGCCAAAACGGGCCGATCCGCCTCGTGGTAAACGGCAATGTCCGGATAAACGGAAAAATGGACTGCGACCGGGGAAATTTGCTGGCAGACGGCGACATTGGAGCCGGGATCGTGATAGTCGCCCGGGGCGGGCTGACTCTGGCGCCGGAAGCGTTACTGGAAACCAACGGCCATGTCATCATCGTCGATCAATACGAGAATATACCGCAAAGCCGGACGGAAATAGATGAATTATACGATTCTGTCGCACGGGACAGGGGTAACGGCAACCGGGTCGGGCCTTTTGTCCCGGCCGAATCGGAAGGATTGCCGCAAATCGGCCTTTTGGATAAGCCGGCTGAATACGGAATTGAGACGGCACCAGCTACCCGTTATTTTTCATTTGGTATACCGGCCGCGCTGGCTGCCGGCGGCCCGATCAATTTAGGCGGCCGTATGGTTATCGATACCCCGCCAGCCGGAATCAAGCCCTTGGTCGTGCTGCAGGCGCTCAATGTTCCCTCTATCGGTTTGTCCCAGTTCGAACTCGTCGGGCCGGATAGCCGTGACGGCAAAGACGATATCGGCGAAAATTGCCGGGCGACAGGGGCTGACGGTCAGGACAGCCTGCGCCTGCTGGTGGAGGCGCCGATCGTGATCATTAACGGTTTCGACCTTAGTCTGGGCCAAGCCGGCAACGGCGGCAAAGCGGAGACAAAAAAGGATTGCCCGGACGCAATCGCCCGCGGCGGTACGGGCGGACAGAGCGGCAATTTCAAGATCGTCGGCGGCAAAACCCTGGATATCAGCGGCGGTTTTCTGATCGATCCGGGCCAGGCCGGCAACGGCGGCGAAGCGCTTGCTTATGGCAAAGACGGCGATATGGGGGAGGCGGGGGGAAACGCGATCGCAATCGGCGGCGAAACGGAAAATAACCGTAAAGCCGTGCGGCTGGTCGGCTCGGTCGGCGGGATCGATAATTTGGCGATCGGCAGCATGTCCGGCGGCAGCGGCGGCGATGCCCGGGCCGAAGGCGGCAGCGGCGGCAGCGGCGAAGCTTGCCGAAGGGGCGGCAACGGCGGCGATGCCCGGGCCGAAGGCGGCAGCGGCGGATCAGCCTGGATATACCTGAGGGGCGGAGGGATATCGCGGACCGAAGATGCCAGGGATACCGGCGGCAGCGGCGGATCGGTAAGCGCGAACGGCGGCAGCGGCGGTGACGGCGGCGCTTGCGATGGGGTAAGTCCCGGCGGTAACGGCAGAAATGGCGGCGCAAGCGAGGTCGTACCCGGTTTGGCCGGATTGGGACAGTATCAAAGCGGCAATGGCGGAGCGGTTACCGGCAATGCCGGCGGAGACGGCGGAGACGGCGGCAATGGTTGTCCGCCAGGGCAGGGCGGGACTGCCGGCCAAGGAGATCCGGCCGGCAAGGATGGACTTCCCGGAAACGATATCTGCCAGGAGGCCGAACCCGCGGAATAATATCTCTAAAATTCCTAGATTATAATTTAGGATTTTAAAAGTCTTTAAAATGAATATCGTTCGTATTTGATATATCAGCGTAATTAAGTAATAAGCATATTTATAGGCCATAGTCGCCCTCCGGCGATTTTTTTGTTATAATTATTATGCCTTTCGTTAAAATTTCAAAAAGGATTTATGCTGAAAGACAAATATAATATCTGGGAAAACATCAAGGCCGGGATCAATGCCACCCTGCCGATCCTGATTCTGGTCGCCCTCCTGTCCTGGGGGGTTAAATTGATATTCAAACTGATCCAGCCTTTCGTCGTATTAATGGCGCCGCGGGCTCAGGACCAAACCGTATTCGTAAAAACCGCAGCTCTCATTTTGGTGCTGTTTATCGTATTTTTGGTCGGCTTGCTTCTTCGTACCCCGCGCGGCCGCCGCCGCTTCGCCCGGGTGGAAACGAAGCTTTTCATGATCCTGCCCGGTTATAGCCTAATTAAAGAAGTATTTCTGCAATTGATCGGCACTAAAAAAATGCCGTTTTCCCGGGTGGCCCTGGTCAATCCGTACGGCAATGCCACGCGCCAGATAGGTTTTATCACCGATGAGCATGCCGATGGCAGTTTTTCCGTATTTGTCCCCACCGGGCCGAATCCCACTTCCGGAAATATTTTCATCCTTTCCCCGAGCCAGGTCCGGCCGATCGATGTACCGGTCGAACAAGTAATGAAGGCGATCATCGGTTGCGGCCTGGGCAGCGGAAGCGTGGTGGGCGGCAGGAAAAAAGAAGAATATTGAAGCGACTGGATACTTTGTTACCATTTTCGGCCCGATTCGTTATATTATTTATAACGACTTTTTTATTTTAGCGAATTATTGTATGCTTAAGGCAAGGGATAAGCGGGCAATAGCCGCCAGTCGAAAGCCCTTATATATTAAGTTCGCACTAACATGGAAACAATTGAAATCAAGGCGATCGAAGCCTGTCAGGCTGGCCAGCTAGATAAGTTCGGCCTGCTTTACGACAAGTATATCAAAAAGATATACGATTTTGTGTTTTATCGGACGGGGCACAAAGAAACCGCCGAAGATATCGTGAGCCATGTATTTCTGAAAGCAATCGGAAAGATCGGCGGATTTCAGATGGGCGAAGGCACATTCCAGGCCTGGCTCTACCGGATCGCCCGCAATGCGGTAATCGACCATTACCGCACCGCCAAACAGCACGATAATCTCGATGACCATGCCGGTTTGGCCGGCAGCGGCGACGCGGACGGTGAAATCGATGCCAGGGAAAAACTTAAGGAGATCCGGAATTATCTGGCCAAGTTGAGCCCCGAACAGCGGGATATCATCACGATGCGGGTATGGCAGGAGATGAGCTACGCGGAAATCGCCGAGATCATGGGCAAAAGCGAAGCCAGCTGCAAGATGATGTATTCACGGACTATCACCAAATTAAGGGAAGAAGTACCGCTGATTATTCTCGTTTTATTTTTATTACAAAATTAGCCAGATCGCGAATTCATGAATCCGATCAAGCCAGCCTGCTCGCATGGTAATTCCGCAATTCAATATAACCATATTTAAGCGGTTGCATTGTTCCTGTCATCCTGGAGCCCCCGCAGGGGCGCGTACGGCCAAACCGCGGTTACCCGCGAATATCATTTTGTGGCGCGTTAAATTAATCGGTGGTAATTATTGAACGGTGCAAAGTGGCACGGGGTCCTTTCGGCCTGCGGCCTCCAGGATGACAGAAATGTATTGGCAGTAAATTTGCTAGCTTTAATGATTACTATATTTATTAAGTTACCTTTTCAATCATTGTCCGTTATATAAGGCAGAACCATATGAACAATAATATAAATAAAATCCTCGAGGATCTGTATGGGATCGATCCCGATTTAGCTAAACACGAAGAAGAATTACGAAAAATAATCGAGAAACTGCTGGCTACCCGGCCGAATGTGCAAATGGACGATGAATTCGTGGCTGCCTTGCGCCGCGAAGTCATGGCCAAAGCCGAGGCGCTTTCGCTTCAGGACGGGAAACCGGCGAGTATGCTCGCGCAATTTATGAATATCAATAAATTCGCGTTCGCAGTTGCGGGCGCGGTGATAACCCTGATAATCGTCATTCCGGTGATGAATTATCTCAACCACCCCGCCTCGACCGCGAACCTGGCGGCCGTAACGGATAGCCTGTCCGGGCAGTCGAAGGAGAAGATCGCCCGGTTAAGCGCCGATGCTTTCGGCCCGCTCATGCCACCCGGCACCGATGCCACCCCGGCACCGGCTGACGATTCAGCCGCCTTGACGCAGGGGAATGCCGTTGCCGCGCCGGAGATGGCCTTCGGATTGGGCGGTGGCGGAGGTTCGGCCGTTCCGGGCAAAGCGATAATGCCGCCCTATGAATGGGTTAATTACGAATACAGCTATGTCGGCGATGATCTGACGGCGCCGGAAGGAACACTGCCGGTATACCGGCGCAATGTGAGCCAAAGCACTGCTGCCAACCTGGGCAGCCTGGTGGGCGGCGCTGATCTGCCGGCTGTTAATTTCAGCCAATTCAGCAATTTACAGCTCTCGAATATGACTGTCAACGAAGATCGGGACAACGGTTATTCCCTTTATTTCAATTTTCTTGATGGTATGGTCAATATCGATATGGAATGGGACCGTTGGCCCCAGCCGATGAGAGAGTGCAAGGATCAGGCCTGCTATGACAGCTATCGCCTTCAGCCAAGCGATGTTCCGGCTGACAGCGAACTGGTCGCGATTGCCGGTTCGTTCCTTGATTCTTACGGCATCGATATGTCCAATTACGGCGCCGGACAGGTGCGCAGTGACTGGCGTGTTATGTATGATATGGCCGCGGACAAAAGCGCAGCCTATATACCGGACATGGTAACGGTAGTTTATCCGTTGATCATCGAAGGCCAGACAGCTTACGATGAGTCGGGCTATGCCAACGGGATGAATGTCAATATAAATATCCGGGACAAGAAAGTGGCGAATGTGAACGGCCTCAAGACTCTGGGCTTTGACCGCTCCGACTATATTATGGAAACCGATATGGGACGGATCAGAAAACTGGCGGAAAACGGCGGCAACCCCTGGCCGCTTGGCAGCAGCGAAGGGGCAAAGACAGTAACGGTAAAACTGGGTACGCCCGCCCAGGAGCTGGTCTGGTACTGGCGCTACAATTCATCGAACGGAAGAGGGGAAGAAATGTACGTGCCCGCCCTGGTGTTCCCGATATTGAATAAAGCAGACGTACCCAATCTGTACCGTGACAATATCGTCGTGTTCCTGGCCAAAGAGATCCTGGATGAGCGTGGTGGGGAGGGGGCGGCTGGCATGCCGGAACCGATGCCGCTCATAATGCGCGAAGGCGCGGCGGTCTCAGCGCCGGCGACTGGCACGGTCGACGGCGGAGCCGTCATGCCATCAATTCCACTCGGTGTGTCAGATGATAATTCAATAAATGCGACAGAGTAGTATCCGATAGTAGATTTAGCATATTGAATCCCGCTCCGGTATAACCGGAGCGGGATTTATTTTACGGTATTTTACTGCCCGTTGGGGCATTGCGCGCAATACCCCAACCGTGGCGGCGCCATCGGGCCGCATCAACCACGGCCGGGGCGTAGCACGCTACACCACTACGACATTAGGCTCAATAATTTTGAAAAATTTACTGATTATATAGATAATGATTTTTATAATCAGTCAAAATATGTTATAATATAATCATGACCGATTCGATTTTCATAGATGTGAGCTTGGTGCTGGCGATTGCCATCGGCATCGCTTTTTTGGTGCAGCTTTTCAAGCAGCCGCTCATTATCGCTTATATCCTGACCGGCATCGTGATCGGACCGGTGTTTTTGAATTTGATCGATTCTAGCCAGCAGTACTTTGACGTTTTCGCCAAGCTGGGAGTGATACTCCTTCTTTTTCTTGTCGGGTTGGGGCTTAATATCGACTACCTGCGGCAGATCGGCAAAGTGGCGGCCGTGACCGGCACGGGCCAGGCGATCTTTACCTCGTTTTTCGGCTTTATGATCCTGTCGCTTTTGGGTTTTTCCCATACCGCTTCCGTCTATTTGGCGATATCAATCACTTTTTCCTCCACCATCATTATCACGAAGCTATTGTCCGATAAGCGGGAACAGCGCACCGTCTACGGCCGTTATACGATCGGATTGATGCTCATTCAGGATATAATCGCGATCATTCTGCTGATTCTTCTGCCCTCGGTCGGATCGGGCGAACCGATCATTTCCTCGCTTCTTCTGCTCCTGGTTAAGATCGTCATTCTTCTGGCCCTGGTGTATTTCCTGTCGCGGGTGCTTTTGCCGGTGATCCTCGAAAAAGTGGCCGAATCTACCGAATTTCTCCTCATCTTCACCTTGTCCTGGTGTTTCGCGGTCGCCGGACTGGCCGCCTGGTCCGGCCTTACCCTTGAGGTAGGGGCGGTTATCGCCGGCCTTTCGCTCGGTTCGTCAATCTACCGGACAGAGATCTCCAGCCGCATCCGTCCGATCCGCGATTTTTTTATTGCCCTGTTTTTTATTATTCTCGGGTCGCAGATGCATGTTACCGATTTCTTCTCGGTATTCATTCCCAGCATCATCATTTCCCTGTTCGTACTGGTCGGCAATCCGATGATCCTTTATCTGTTGTTCCGATTCCTTAAGTTCACGCGCAAAACCAGCTTCCTGGCCGGTATGACGGCCGCCCAGGTAAGCGAATTCGGTTTCGTTTTTCTCTTTATGGCCAGCCAACTGGGCTATGTGGACGGCGATATCCTCTCCACTTTCACGATCGTCGCCCTGGTGACGATCTTCTTCTCTTCCTATATGATCACCTACAATTCGGAAATATACCGTTTTATGGAACCGTTTTTCCGCATATTCGGACCGGATAAGCACCACAGCATCAAAGAAGAAACCGAAACTTATGACGTCCTGGTCTTCGGCTATCATCGCCTGGGCTGGAAGATCTGCGAGGCCTTAAAGGAAATGGAAGTAAGCTTCGCGGTTGTTGATTTCGATCCGATGGCGATCAAGAAGCTCCAGATCCGGCGTATCCCGTATTTCTTCGGAGATTCCACTGAGATCGATTTTCTTTGCGAGCTGCCCATCGACCAGACCAAGATGGTCATCTCCACCCTGCCGCGCGCCGATGACCAATTATCGATAATCAAGCATATCCGCCTGACCAACAAGAAGACTCTGATCATCGCGAATCTTTCCCATTCCAAATTCCTCGACGACCTGTATCAGGCGGGCGCGGATTATATTATGATGCCGCACCTTTTGTCCGGCCAGTGGATGGGCAACCTCCTCAAACACAACAACTGGGACCGGAAGATGTTCGAGGAACTGACGAAAAAACAAAAAGAGGAACTGAAACTGCGCTTTACCTTGGGTGATCTGGCGAAGAACAAAAGTTTGTAGATCGTAGATCGGGGATCTGGTAAGGCAATAATGTTTTGCGAGAGCAGGGTTTTCCCTGTTTTTTATTCCATAAATTCTTACGGTAAGGTTGACAAAATTGCTTATATTTGCTATACTGTATATATAAACTTAAAATACCCCTCACAATAATGTGGGGGGTATTTTGGTTTATTTTCGGCCTACCCAGCCGTTATTAATTCTTCGCCTTGGTTGTTTTTTTATTTGTTCTTCATACACAAAAAACGATCAAAAAGAAACGATAAATATGTTCTTCGTAAAAACAAAAAGAAAAAGCAAAAAAAAGCTCCGGTTATGGCCGAGTTGGCTGCGGCCTGAGTTCAGTGTGTCCCACGAAGCCCGGCAGGGGGTCTGGATCCTTATATCGGTGATGTCCGCGATAGCGTTCGCCTTGAGCTTTGCCGGACGGGCCGGCGAAGCGGGTATGGCGGTGAACAAAATTTTTACACAGCTTCTGGGCAACGGAAAATGGGTATTGCCGGCCATGCTCGGTCTCTCGGCCACGGGCCTGAACCGGGAAGAAGAAAGGAATTTCAATAGCGCGAATCTGATCGGGCTGTTTTTATTTTTGGACTGTTTTTCTTCGCTGGCGTATTTTTTCGCCCTGGAAGCGGGCGGCGGGATCATCGGCAGGCATACCGTCGAATGGCTCTTGCCGTATGTCGGTCCGGCTGTGGCGGCGGCGCTGTTTTCGGCCGGAATGATCATTTCGATATTGCTTTTTCTGGAAATCAGCTTGGGCAGATTGATGGGTAAAGATAGCTTGATCTTCATATTTTTGCGATTTTGCCTGGGGATAGCCTTAATCCCATTTTTGAGAAAGGAATCGGAAATGATCCGTAAACAAGAAACGGGCGAAAAGGACGAAACGGATGAAGCCGACACAAATGACAGAAAAACGGTCATAAAAGAGTATGATATCGAAGATGACGAGGGGGAAGACGGCACGCGCGAGGATAGCCACGGAAATGATAGCGGACAAAGAGCGACCGAAACGAAAAGCAATGGAATTTTGTCGTTGAACATCTGGCCGCGAAGCGGCATTCAAATAAATTTCCCGCCTGATCTGTTGAAAAACAAACCCAAGCGGCCGACCAGCGGCAACATCGGCCGCAATCAAGATGTGATCAGGCGGACCCTGAATGAATTCGGCATTCCGGTCGCGATGGGCGAAGTACGGGTGGGCCCGACGGTGACGCAATATACTTTCAAGCCAATCAAGGGCATACCGGTAGCCAGGATCAAGTCCTTGTCCGATGACCTTGCCATGGAGCTGGCCCTGCATCCGGTGCGGATCGAAGCGCCGATCCCCGGTAAGTCGCTTATCGGGCTGGAAGTGCCGAATCAGACAAAAGTACTGGTCAGCCTGAAGGAAATAATCCAATCGAAAAAATTCCGAACTCGCAAAAGCAATACGATGATCGCCCTGGGGCGGGACGTAACCGGCAATATCTGGCTTTCGGACCTGGCCAAAATGCCGCACCTGCTTATCGCCGGCGCCACCAATAGCGGCAAATCGATTTTTCTCCACTCCCTGATCACTTCACTGTTGTACCAAAATAATCCCGATGACCTTAAATTGATCCTGATCGATGTCAAGCAGGTGGAATTGAATGTTTATAACGATTTGCCGTATTTGATCACGCCGGTCATTACCGAAAATAAGCGGGCGATAAGGGCCCTGTCGTGGTGCCTCAATGAAATGGACCGCCGCCTTGAAATACTCAGCGATGCCCGGTGCCAGAATATCCAGGAATATAATAAGCGGAAAACGCGGATGCCGTACTTGGCGGTCGTGGTGGACGAATTGGGGGATATCATGTCTACGTCCAAGAAGGAGGCGGAAGCGGCGATTATCCGCCTGGGGCAAAAAGCCCGGGCGGCCGGCATCCATCTGATATTGGCGATGCAGCGTCCGAGCGTCGATATCCTTTCCGGCTTGATCAAAGCCAATATGCCCGGACGGATATCTTTCCAGGTGACATCCAGCATCAATTCCAAGACTATACTGGATTTTACCGGGGCGGAAAAGCTGATCGGCCGGGGCGATATGCTCTATATCGATTCCGGCCTTTCCAAACCGGTGCGGATCCAGGGGGCCTACGCGGGCAAAGACGAGGTAACAGCCGTGGTTAAGTATGCCAAAGCCCAGGCTGGCCGGGCCAGGTATGTAGAAGATATAGCGGGGGAGAATCCCGGGCAATTAAGCATAACAGATGCCGATGAGGTAGACGATGAGCTTTTGGAAAAAGCCAAAGAAATAATTTTCGAATATAACAAGGCCTCTGCCACGATGCTGCAAAGCCGGCTTTCGATCGGCTACCCCCGGGCGAACCGAATCCTGGACATATTGGAGAAACAGGGGATAGTCGGCCCCAGTATCCAGAACAAGCCGCGCGCGGTTTTGGCCGAGAGATAATAAAGGAGGCAAAAGTTACGACGCCGAATTTTCTGCCTGGACAATATCGTAGGGGCTCAGTATCCTGAGCCCTAGTGCCAGCACGACCCAAGACGATTAAACTACGATAGGATTTAGAACCGCGTATTTAGCGTTAAAGGATATTAGCGTGCGGTATCCAGGTTGCCCAAACCCTGCGGACGGGACTATAAATTAAACCGGCAACCCTGCAGGATTGCCGCTGGATAAAATATGAAAAGAGGCCTTAGGCCTCTTTTTTGTATTTTTGACAGTTATCGGATCAACTATTTATTTTTCAACGTGAAAACGGCGATTTCGTTACTGGAGCCGGTTCGGACCGGCGGGCCCCAGGTGCCGGTACCGGTCGATGTATAAATCGCGTAATTGCCGTCCCGGTGCAGGCCGGTATGGTATGGTCCGAAGATCAGGCGCGTGAAGATGCCGAGTGGCCAGATCTGGCCGTCGTGGGTGTGGCCGGAAAGCTGCAAAGATACGCCGGCTCGCTTCGCTTTGTCGATTTGCGAAGGTGTGTGATTCAGCAGGATGAGCGGACCGGCGGTCGCTATCCGGTCGAGAAAGCCGTCCGTACGTCCGGCAGCCAAGGGGCCGGGATAATCCATCCCGGCAATGGTCAGGCCGTCGATCGAGACAGTTTCGTCCCGCAGATATCGGACCGTAGTGTTATTGAGCGCCTTTTCGACTTTGTCCGCGCCGACGTAGGTTTCATGGTTGCCGTTTATGAAATAAGTGCCTTTTTTCGCTTTGAGCAGATTGAGCGGCAGGGCGAACCGGTCGAGATCGGGGCCGGTGCCGTCAAAAAAATCACCGGTGATCGCCACTATATCCGGCTGGAGCCGGTTTATCTGGGTGATTAACCGGTTGAGATAATCAACCCGGTTCAGGACGCCCAAATGGATATCGGAAACTTGGACTATCCGTTTATTCTCCCAAGCTGAAGGCAAATTCTGGATTATGATATCGTATTGTCTGAGTTTGAATTTCGTGTCGTTCCAGACCCCGTAACCGGTGGCAAGTACCGCGGCCCCCAAAAGCAGCGAGGCAATCATCCGAACGGGTAAAGCCAAAGACAAAAGGCTGCCGGCTAAAATAACTAGCCAGCCGGCCATTGCCGCCATCAGCAGGTAAACGACCGTTCCCCACCAAAGGGCAGAAACAAAATAAAAAGCGGTCGTAACGGTGTTGTCGGCGTATCGGGTCAATACTGAAGCGAGTATGAAACTGGCCGCCAGAAATAGCAGTACTATCAGAATTATACGTTTTAAGCCCGGATCGGTTATCCGAAAAAAACGCGTATAAGAGGCATAAAGAAAATAATGCACACCGATAATGATAATCAGGGCGATAATAATGAAAATCATAAATTTCCAGGCCATATGGCAAATATTGGTTAAAATCCGAAATTTAAATGGGTTCAGGAATGTTTATTGGTTTTATAAAATAATTATAGCCTGAAATTAATATTTCGGAAACCGCTTGCAAAAATATTTTACGAAACTCGTAATTTATTGTACAATAAAAACAATAATACTAAATCATTTATTTCCGATTATGAGGTTTTTTCTTCATCTCTCCGACCGCATTTTGCTATTGATGATTTCGTTTGCGAGCATATTCGTCTTAATCAGCGCCTATTTCCTGCGCGGCTCGGTGATCGGCATTTTGCTATTCGGCGGCTTCGTGTATGTTTTGTCTTTCATCGCTACTTACCTGATGAGCCACAGTTTTTCCCGCCGGATAGTCAGTTTGACTTTCAAGGTGCAGGAAATAGCGGCGGGAAACCTGTTCAAGCGCCTGGGCCGGCAGAATAATGACGAGATCGGCCAGCTGACCAACGCCCTGAACGAACTGATGGGCCGGCTTCAGACCGGCGTCGCCCAAGACGTATCGAAACACCGGGAACTTAACCAGGCCAAAACCGATTTCGTCACTATCGCTTCCCATCAATTGCGGACGCCGTTATCGATCATCAAGTGGTACGTCGATTATCTGGTAATGGGTGACGCGGGACCGCTGAACGAAGAACAGGAAAAATACCTGAAAGAAGTCTACAAAAGCAATGAGCGGCTGATCGAATTGGTAAACGCGCTATTGGATGTGTCGCGCATCGATGTCGGCACCTTTTGCATCGACCCCGAACCGACCGATATTATCGAGCGGGCCGAAGCGGCTTTGAAGCCCTTTGCCGCGGAAATCGAAGCGAAGAAAATCAACATGATCAAGGAATATGACGATTTTCCGCCGCTATCGCTCGATCCGCGGCTGACGAAAATGATCTTCGCCAACATAATTTCCAATGCCGTCAAATACACCCCGGAAAACGGCACCATCAAGATAGTCATCAAAAAAACGGAACATGATATTTTTATCAAGGTTTCCGATTCCGGGATCGGCATCCCCCGCGAAGAGCAACCGAAGATGTTCACTAAATTGTTCCGCGGCGGGAATGCCAAAAAGCTCGAATCGGTCGGTACCGGCCTGGGATTGTATATCGTCAAAGCGATAATCGAAAAATCCGGCGGTAAGATCTGGTTCCATTCCCCGTCATTGGAGCTGCTCCTGAATTCGGGACAGAAAGACGCCGATGTTCCGCTGGATAAGCGTAATCGGGGCACCACGATCAATATAACCATACCCCTGAAGGGAATGAGGGGCAAACCGGGCACGAAAAAATTGTCCGGGATCGAATACCCGGCTTATCGCCATAAGTAGGGATTATTTTATAACTCATTATAAATTAAAATCATATGGACAAAAAGAGAATATTAATCGTCGAAGACGAGGCTGCCATGGTCGATGCTTTGGGGAAAAAATTCGAGAAGGAAGGTTTCCAGGTTTACAAGTCGCATGACGGCGAAGAGGGGCTCAGTATGGCCGAGCGCGAGCATCCCGATCTGATCATGCTCGATATTATCATGCCGAAAGTCGACGGCCTTGAGTTTCTCCGCCGTATCCGCCAGGACCAGAAATGGGGGGCCGAGGTGCCGGTCATTATGCTTACGAATTTAAGCGACGCGGACAATGTCAGTGAAGCGGCCAAATACGGCGTATTCGATTTTTTGGTGAAAACCGATTGGCGGCTCGAAGATGTGGTCCAGCTGGTCAAACAAAAACTTTATATCAATATATAATCCGATTTTAATATTTAATTGATAGCCTTTAACCAGGTTAATAGCGCAATTATTTTTTATATGATTATTGATACCACCAAAGTCGGCATCAGTTTCCTGAAGATTTTCGCGATTCAATTCGTTGTGCTGGTATTGGTGGTAACGCTTCTGGAAGTAATCTGATGAGGACGGTGTCAGGCGCCGGCCGCAGAGGCCGGGCAAGCACAAATATGGATATTTTACGAATCATAGTCGGTCCGCTCGAGGAGAATTGCTATCTGTTGGTCTCCGGCGGAACTACGGCGGTGATCGATCCCGGCGCCGAGCCGGAAAGAATAGTCGCCGCTTTCCCGAAAGATCTGAAGCCGCTCGATTATATCATCAACACCCATTATCATGCCGACCATACGGGCGCCAATATGGCCGTTAAAAAATCCCTGGGCGGCGAATTGATGATCCACCACCGGGAAAAACCTTACCTGCAATTCACTCCCGACCGCTGGCTCATGGATAATGACCTGCTCCTGATCGGCGGGCAAAATTGGCAGGTCATACCGACCCCCGGCCATACGCCGGGGAGTTTTTGTTTAATGGGGCCAACGGCGGTATTCAGCGGCGATACGTTATTCGCGGACGGAATCGGACGCACCGACTTGCCGGGCGGTTCAGAGCCCGCGATGCAAAGTTCTTTGGCTTTACTAAATAAATCCATCAGACCGGGAATGACGGTATATCCCGGCCACGGAGCATCTTTTACCGCCTGACACTAGCGATCCTGCCCCTCCCCCCGGGAGAGGGCAATGTCCGCATATCCGGCCTTGCTTTGGGCCATTATTGGAATATTATGAATAAACACCTGGCTATAAAAATATCCGGACGGGTTCAGGGAGTGTGGTTTCGGGAGCAGACGAAAAGAAAAGCGCTTGAACTGGGCATTACCGGCTTCGTGCGCAATGAAGACGACGGTTCGGTTTTTATCGAGGCGGAAGGCGGCGATGCTCCGCTCAGCGATTTTCTCGCCTGGTGCCGCCAGGGTCCGCCCCTGGCAGTGGTCGAGAATGTGGAAGAAATTTACAGCGACGAATTGATGGGGTACGGGACATTCGACGTGGCTTACTGATATTTTCACCGCTATTGTCATTTCGGCCCATATCTACGCTCTGATTTCCGCTTGCCAGACTGCCGGCATTATCAGGCAATCAAAAAACCCGGGTATTCCCGGGTTTATGTGTTTCGGTCTATGATAAGCAGGGTCGATCGCCGCCTATTTCAATTTCACCATGGTCTTGATGCACCTGGTGCACAAAAGCATTTTCTTTCCGTCGACATGCTTGGTCTGCAAATTGATATTTTGACGGCGAATGGTCTTGATGTTGGAGTGTGAACGCCGCGCTCCTTTGGTCGAACCGCGCTCGCACAAATCACATTGCTTTGCCATATATTACATTAAGTATCAGAAGACTAAAAGGCTTTCGGCGGGTTCAAGCCACTTTATGTGTCCGTCCGCGCCCCGGCCGTAATTAGCCCTGTTTATTTATCCGATTAATACAAAATTAATGCTAACATGTTTTGCTAATAAATGCAAGCTATGATATAGTTATAATAATAAAATAACCGTTTTTTAATATGTTATTTATTTTTTTTTAGCTGAATGATCCTTTTGAAGTAAATATATTATTTAGACAAAAGATGGCCGACAGCGGAAAACAGCCTTAAAATATATTCCTGCTCTCTGCTATTATGTTGATATTAATAATAAATTTATCCGATATCATTATTGTATAATTAAAGCATAGTTAATACGCAATAATTAGTTATGAATATACAATTCCTCATATTTCAGGTGCTGGTGCTGGTGTTTTCGGCAATTATCCACGAATACATGCACGGCTGGATGGCGGACCAACTGGGCGATCCGACCGCGAAGATGTCCGGGCGGCTGACCTTGAACCCCCTGCCTCATATCGATCCTATCGGCTCGATCTTTTTGCCTGCTTTATTGATCTTGACCAACGCCGGTTTTGTTTTTGGCTGGGCCAAGCCGGTGCCCTATAATCCCTATAATCTGCGCGATGCCAAATACGGCGGCGCCAAAGTGGCGCTCGCCGGACCATTGGCGAATTTCATAACTGCGCTTTTTTTCGGTTTGATATTAAGGTTCATGTCCGGCCTGAATCCGACCCTGATGGTTCTGTTCGCCTATATCGTCTGGATCAACCTGCTACTTATGCTTTTTAATTTAGTCCCGATACCGCCCATGGACGGCTCCAAGATCCTGATGCCGTTCCTGCCCGCCAGCCTCCAATCCGGTTATGCCAGCCTGGAAAGATTCGGCATGATCCTGGTAATGGTTTTCGTGCTGATTGGTTTTTCACTCTTAACTCCTTTGATCTATTGGTTTTTTAACATGATTGTCGGCCACTCATTCGCGTCTTTTTTCCTTTGATTACGAATTTACGAATCTTACCACGAATAGCGCAAATAATTGAGCGGTAAGACGGGCTATCCGGCTATTATTTTTTATACTTTTCCGACGGAATAATAATGACTAAACGCTAAGATATAAAATGCCCATGGGCGCTAGCTGCTGTTTAGTGTTTACTGTTGTCTGTTTACGGAATAATTAATGCTATTATTAGAGGAAAATATATTATTTATCCCAATTAATTGCCGATTGGATCAGGCAATTTTCATCCGGCTTGACTATTAACATTTATTTTGCTAAAGTAATATAGCAAACGTAAAATAATTAATCCCTTTTTAAAGGGGTTGTTTTTGTTAAATGCATAAAAGAAGGCGAAACAAAACGGAGTGTTTCGCTAATTGTAATAAATATTTTATCGTGTTTAATTAATTTATGCCAACTATCAATCAGCTTGTCCGCAAGGGCAGAATACAAACAAAAGTTAAGAGCAAATTTCCGGCATTGCAGACCACTTTGGATACTTTGCATCGCAAAAGGACCGAACTGAGGCGTGGCGCTCCGTTCAAACGCGGTGTATGCCTTAAAGTAACGACTACCACCCCGAAGAAACCGAACTCGGCGTTGCGCAAGATCGCCCGCGTGCGCTTGTCCAACGGGATGGAGGTAACCGCTTATATTCCGGGCGAAGGCCATAATCTGCAGGAACACTCGATCGTTTTGGTTAAGGGCGGCCGCACCAAGGATCTGCCAGGTGTCCGCTATAAGGTTATCCGGGGCGTTTATGATACCCAGGGAGTTGCGGCGCGAAAACAGTCGCGCAGCCGCTACGGAACCAAGATGGAGAAAAAATAATTGAATATAATCCGAATCCGCAAATCGTTTCCCCGGCCATAGGCTGATCCGCCGCTGGCGGAGAATATTACGAATATTTACATACGGCCAATTCGATTCGGAACATACGGATTAAATAATATAAGCGTTTTAAATCATCTAAAGCATTAGGATTATAAAATATGAGAGGAAAACCAGCGCCAAAAAGGAAAATATCCGGCGATAGCAAGTATAATGATTTTGATGTCGCCAAATTCATCAATTACGTGATGTTTGACGGCAAAAAGAGCGTTGCCCAGCAGGTGGTATACGGGGCTTTTGATATTATCAAGGATCGCACGAAACAGGATCCGCGGCACATATTCAATAAAGCGTTGAAACGGATATCGCCTTTGGTCGAAGTGCGCGGCCGGCGTATCGGCGGCGCCAATTACCAGATACCGTATCAGGTACGGGGAGAACGCCGTTTTTCACTCGGTTGCCGCTGGCTGATCGAAGCGGCGCGGAGCCACAAAGGCTCGCCGATGGCGAAGAAACTTGCGGATGAGATCATCGCCGCCTCCGAAGGAGAAGGCAACGCGGTAAAGAAAAAAGAACTGGTCCACAAAATGGCGGAAGCCAACAAGGCCTTCGCGCATTTCGCACGGTAATTATATTACGAATGGGAAGGCGGCAGTTAACCGGCCGGTCATCGAACATCCGAATGCCCCGAATAGTTTTTTGTCCGAATGGGGAGGAGTATGTCAGCAACTCCCGGCGGCATATTAACTGCTGCGAATAATTAATATCTGAATTAAATAATGTCAGGTTGTTTGAAAAATCAAAACGGTTCGGCCTTAGTTGGCGTTTTACTGGCTGTTATTATCATAGCTGCCCTTGTTTACGGGGGCATGTTTTATTGGGGGAAAACGAATCAGGATAAATCGGACGTGCCCGGTTTGGACGAAACAGCGGGAATCGAAAATCCAGCCCGGGTCAATTCTCCCGCCGGCGCGCTCGATGCCCTCGCAAAGGCCAAAGAAGATATTAAAGAAACAAATCAGATTACAGAAAACAGAAAGCAGATAACGGACCAAATAATGGGAATCAGCCCGGATAATCTGGAGATATCCAGTGTTAAGGCCGGGGACATCATCTATAGCCCGGTTACCATTAAGGGTACGGGATTGGCAGTTGACAATATGCTGGTCGTGGAATTGCGTAACCTGGAGCACGGGACTATGGTCATGGAACCGGTAGAGATCAAAGCCGACAAAGGCAAGAGTGGCCCCTTTCAGGTCACTTTGGGCTTTGAGTTCAATAATACCGCAGAAGGATATATCGCGGTTTACGAACGGGCAATCGACGGTTCGGAAATGAATCTGGTGGAAATCCCGGTAAAATTCGGGAAAAATTGAAAATAAAATATTTCGACTTTCATAATTATACGAATTAATTCAATACTCAGACGGCATATATTACTGCAATCTGCTGTCTGTTATCAGTTATCTAAATACTATGCCACGACAATATTCATTGGATAAAATCAGGAATATAGGAATAATGGCCCATATCGACGCCGGCAAAACCACCTTTACCGAGCGGGTGCTTTTTTATACCGGCAAGAAGCATAAGATCGGCGAAGTACACGAAGGGGCGGCGGAGATGGACTGGATGGAACAGGAAAAGGAGCGCGGGATCACCATCACTTCGGCGGCTACTACCTGTTTCTGGAAAGACCACCGCATCAACATCATCGATACTCCCGGCCATGTCGATTTTACGGTCGAAGTGGAGCGCAGTTTGCGCGTATTGGACGGCGCAGTCGCGGTATTCGACGGCTCCCAGGGGGTCGAGCCGCAATCCGAGACAGTCTGGCGCCAAGCCGACAAATATCATGTGCCGCGGATCTGTTTCGTCAACAAGATGGACAAAATGGGCGCGGATTTTTATATGTCGCTTGATTCGATCAAGACGCGATTGAACGATAAAGCGGTCGCTTTTCAGCTGCCGCTCGGACAGGAATCGACAATGCACGGCGTCATCGATCTTTTGACGGAAAAAGCTTATGAATTCCAGGGCAATTTCGGCGAAAAGGTCATTGAAATACCGATACCTGACGATATGAAAGAAAAAGTCGCGGAACACCGAAGCGTTATGATAGAGCGCATCGTCGAAAATGACGAAGCGGTTATGGAAAAATATTTGAACGGAGAAACGGTTTCGATCGAAGAATTGAAGCGCGCGACCCGGATCGGGGTTAATGGTTCGCAGCTGTTCCCGGTATTTACCGGTACCGCTTTGCAGAATATGGGAGTACAGCTGGTGCTGGACGCGGTTGTCGATTATCTGCCTTCGCCTATCGAAGTGCCGGCTATCGTCGGCCACGACACCAAGGATCCGGAAAAAACGATCGAAGTCACCGCCGTGGACGATGCCCCTTTTGCCGGATTGGCTTTTAAGATTGCGACTGACCCGTATGTCGGTAAATTGTGCTTTGTCCGCGTATATCAGGGTATCCTGAAATCCGGTTCGTATGTCCTGAACTCCTCTACCGGCAACAAGGAAAGGATCGGCCGTTTGGTGCGGATGCATGCCAATCACCGCGAAGAAGTGAACGAGATATATTCCGGCGACATTGCCGCCGTAATCGGACTCAAGAATACGGTTACCGGCAATACTTTGTGCGACGAAGGACGCCAGGTGCTATTGGAATCGATCACTTTCCCTGAACCGGTAATAAAGATCGCGGTCGAACCCAAGACCAAGGCCGATCAGGAAAAAATGGGTGTTGCGCTCCAAAAATTGGCGGAGGAAGACCCGACATTCCGGGTCGAAACCGATGAAGAAACCAATCAGACCCTTATATCAGGCATGGGCGAGCTGCATCTGGAAATTATCGTTGACCGCATGAAACGCGAGTTCAGTGTTGAGGCGAACATCGGCAAGCCGCAGGTCAGCTATCGTGAAACGATCAAGAAATCGGCGGAAGCGGAAGGCAAATACATCAAACAATCGGGAGGCCGCGGCCAATACGGGCATTGCTGGCTCCGAGTCGAACCCCAGCCGGACGCGGGAAACGAATTTGTCGATGAGATCAAGGGCGGGGTCATACCCAGGGAATATCTTCCCGCCGTGCAAAAAGGCGTTGAGGAAGCGTCGACCCAGGGCGTTTTGGCCGGTTATCCGATCGTCGATATCAAAACCGCCGTTTACGACGGTTCATACCATGAAGTGGATTCATCCGAAGCAGCTTTCAAGATGGCGGCGATCTTCGGGTTCAAGGATGCTTGCCGCAAGGCCGAGCCGATCCTTCTGGAGCCGATTATGAAAGTAGAGGTTACCACGCCTGAAGACTATATGGGCAATATCGTCGGTGACCTGAGCAGCAAACGCGGCCAGATCGAACAGATGACCGACCGGGCGAATATCAAAGTCATCGATGCTATGGTGCCGCTTAAGGAAATGTTCGGCTACGCGACATCACTGCGCTCCATGAGCCAGGGACGGGCCAATTATTCGATGGAATTCCACCATTACGCGGAGGTGCCGAAGAGTATAGCCGAAGAAATCATCGGGGAAGATGCTAAAAAAACCCGTTAATCCGTCCGGATGGCAAGAAATCCCGAATAGACCGTATTGACGGTTAAATACATTTTTTATACAATACAAGCGTAATATATAAGCATTGTCATATGCATAATCAGCTACAAAGAGCGATTACATTGGCCCGCAAAACCGGCGACCGGCTGATCGTGTACGATTTGAACCGGCGGGAGGAGCCATTTGTGGTAATGAGCCTGTCCGAATACGAGAAATTGGTAGTGGAAAAGAGTGAAGTACGCGGCTTGACAGAAAACGAACTTCTTGATAAAATAAATCGCGATATCGCGATTTGGCACAGCGAACAGGAAAGCCGTATAGAGACCGGTAAAGCCAATAATTACAATACGGAACGGCCGACTTTCGAACGGCCGCGGGAATTTTCTTCTGTGCGGGAAATAATGGATGAAACCGACTATATCACGGAAGCATTATCGAAAAACGAAGCGCTTAGGGAGCGTAATTTTGACACTAACATCGGGAAGCGCCGCAACCACTGGATTATTCCCGAAGACCGGAAAGAGGGCGCGGAAGAAATAATCGAAGAAGACCGGCAGTATTTGGAAGAAATTTAAATTCGTAAAGACAACGACTTAGGCTGAATTACGATTGTGTATTTAATTAATGCGTAAAATTACTGTAGGGAAATTAGAAATTGGAAATTAGGCTTTTACCGATAATTGAATTTCCAATTTCCAGTTTCAAATCTCCGAAAGTGCCAGCATGAATATGGCCGAAAAGATGATTAGTTGCCGATAAACCATATAATAAGCAAAAAATTTTAAATATAAAATAAAATTCATAATTAATTAATTTGCATACGGCTGGTTTCCCGGCTAACCGGGAAAAAAACTCCGTCTATATCAATTAAAGCGATTTTAAGCTTATTAGGCGGGGGCCGTAACCAGACGAAACATGGCGGAAAAATTTGAACGCACAAAACCCCACGTTAATGTGGGGACAATTGGTCATGTTGACCACGGAAAGACCACGCTTACGGCCGCGATATTGAAAGTTTTGGAAGCCAAAGGCTTCAAGGCTTCCCACAAAAATGTCGATCAGATCGACGCAGCGCCGGAAGAAAAAGAGCGGGGTATCACGATTGCTACCGCGCACGTGGAATATGAATCGGAAAAGCGCCACTATGCACACGTTGACTGTCCCGGCCATGCCGATTATGTCAAGAACATGATCACCGGCGCGGCGCAAATGGACGGCGCGATATTGGTCGTGGCGGCAACTGACGGCCCGATGCCGCAAACCAGGGAACACATCGTTTTGGCGCGCCAGGTCGGCGTACCGGAAATTGTGGTGTTTCTGAATAAATGCGATATGGTGGAAAACAAGGAATTGATCGACCTGGTCGAAGAAGAGATTCGTGATCTTCTGAAGAAATACGAATTCGACGGCGATAAAACCAAAATCATCCGCGGTTCAGCCCTGAAGGCGCTGGAAAACCCGGCCGGCGAAGACGCCCAGGCGATTATGGACCTCATTACCGCAGTTGACGAGGCAATTCCCGAACCGGTTCGCGATGTCGACCACCCCTTCCTGATGCCGATCGAAGACGTGTTCTCGATCGAGGGACGCGGTACGGTGGTTACCGGCAGGATCGAACGGGGCGTCATCAAGGTCAATGAAGAAGTCGAGATAATCGGCTTGCGCGATACCGCCAAGACCGTTGTGACCGGCATTGAAATGTTCAATAAGTCGCTGGATGAAGGCCGGGCGGGCGATAACGCGGGCTTGCTTCTGCGCGGCGTGAAGAAGGATGAGGTAGAGCGCGGCCAGGTATTGGCCAAGCCGGGTACCGTCACTCCGCACACCGAATTCGAGTCCGAAGTATTGATCCTGTCCAAAGAAGAAGGTGGACGGCATAAACCGTTTTTCAAAGGCTATAAGCCGCAATTCTATATCCGTACCACTGACGTTACCGGTGAGGTCGAACTCCCGGAAGGAACGGAAATGGTTATGCCCGGCGATACGGTGAACCTGAAGGTCAAACTGATCAGTCCTGTTGCCTTGGAAGAAAAACAGCATTTTGCGATCCGCGAAGGCGGACGCACCGTGGGAGCGGGAGTTATTACCAAAATTATCAAATAAATACTTTTTGAGCCCCCGTTTTTACGGGGGCTTTGGAGTGCTTATTTGTATATAATTTCACGTTTATATTAATGCCAGCCATTACCTGACAGATACCTTTTTACTATCATTTGCGAAATAAAATTATTTGATATTGAAAATTGAGAAATGTGTTATTACCCCGTTTACGGCAGACAAAATTGTTGAAATCGAAGAAAGGACAATTATGCAAACAATAGAGAAATTCTAATATAATTAAATCATTATAACCACAACCCAAAATGTCAGAAAAAACCACTACCGCCGCCAAACCCAAGGCGTCAAGCGATGAGTTCAAGCAAAAAATAAGGATCAAGATCAAGGCTTTTGATCACAAAATTATCGACCAGTCGACCCGTACGATAATCGATACGGCCAACCGGAGCGGCGCGCAGGTATTCGGTCCGATCCCGTTGCCGACGGAGAAGAAAAAATACACGGTGAACCGGTCGACTTTCGTGCACAAAAACGCGCGTGATCAATATGAGATGCGTATTCATAAACGCCTGATCGATATCGTCGATCCGTCAGCTAAGACCATAGAAGATTTAACCAACCTTAGCTTGCCGGCCGGCGTCGATATCGAGATCAAAATGTGATCATTGGCTTTTATTTAAAATTAGCCAATATTTGATAATTTTATATTATTATTTCCCGGGTATTGCTTTTTTTGTTATTATAAGTTATAATCCCATTATCAATTAGCAGCCGCTATAATATTTTTCCGGCAACTCTGTAATTGGCCAGGCCAATATGCATTTAAGAAAGTACCGGAAGATGAATGGCGAGCGACAGGAAATAATCACAACAAAATAATCGCCAAAATTTAAATTCGCGTACTGGCTGGTTTTTGTTGTAACCGGCTTTTTGTTTTTCGGGAGGATTAGCCGCAAATCTGCAAATCAAAATACGAATTCCCGAATATCGTAATTCGTATGAAAACTTGTAGATTTGCGTAAAGTAAATTTTAAAAATCACTAACATACAATTGGAAAATAGCATTATTTAGATATGAAATTCATAGTTGGAGAAAAAATTGATATGACCCAGGTTTGGCAGGGCGAAAAGGTGGTGGCTGTTACCCGCGTAAAGGCCGGCCCCTGCACTGTTGTCCAGGTCAAGACCGAGGATAACGACGGGTACCAATCGGTTCAGATCGGGTATGGCGTGAGAAAAGAAAAAAATATCAAAAAACCGCAAAAGGGGCATATGAAAGGACTGGGCAATTTCCGCTATTTGCGGGAATTTGAGCTGGGTTCGGAAGATCTGAAAGCGGGCGACGTGATAGAGGCCGCGACATTTGCGGCCGGAGACAAGATCCAGGTAACGGCGATCAGCAAAGGAAAGGGTTTCCAGGGTGTGGTCAGGCGGCATGGTTTCAAGGGTTCCAAAAAAACGCATGGCAATAAAGACCAGCTGAGAATGTCCGGCTCGGTCGGCGCAACCGGCCCGGCCCACGTCTTCAAAGGCACCCGGATGGGCGGACGGATGGGCGGCGACCGTGTGACGACCAAAAATCTTGAAATTGTTGAAGTGAATACCGCTGACGGTATTATATCGATCAAGGGAGCGGTTCCCGGCGCGCGAAACGGCCTGGTGATGGTATCCGGCGAAGGGGAGTTGTCTGTTACCGTTTCCGCGAAATCAAATGCTCAGGACCAGCCGGCAACCGCGGCTCCGGAAAAAGAGGCTCCGGAAAAAGAACCGGCGAAAGACAGCGGCGCCAAAGGCACGAATACGGAAAAAGAGGCCGCATCCAATGTTGAAAACCAAACAGCCGAGAAAAGTGAAAAGTAATTTACTATCAAAATTATGCCAGTAAAAGTTAACATACACAACCAGAACGGAGAAGTAACCGGCGAAGCTTCTTTGAACGCCAAAGTATTCGCCGTCAAGCCGAATTCATCCTTGGTGCATCAGGCATACGTTACCCAGATGGCTAATGAGCGGCAGGTATTGGCCCACACCAAAGATCGGAGCGAAGTACGCGGCGGCGGGAAAAAACCATGGCGGCAAAAAGGAACCGGACGGGCCCGGGCGGGGTCAAGCCGGTCGCCGATATGGATCGGCGGCGGTGTCACTTTCGGACCGACCAAGGATAGGAATTTCAAAAAACAGATCAACCGCAAAATGAAGCAAAAGGCAATTTGCATGGTATTGTCCGATAAGGCCGTCCAGCATCAGCTGGCGGTTTTGGACGGCTTGGTTGTCAATGAATACAAAACGAAGGCAGTAGGCGGTATATTGAAAAATATCGAACAGGGTTCTTTTTCACCGAAGGCCAAAGTGGTATCCGCCGACAATAAAGAGAAGGCTAAAAAACCGAAAAAAGAACCGTCCGCACCGGTGAAGCCCGCAAGCAAACGGAGCATTCTGCTGATTAACGATAATAAGAGTGAAACGGCAAAATATTCGGCGCGCAACCTGGCCGGGGTCAAGATGATCAACATCGAAAATGTCAATATCGTCGATTTGCTTACATACCGGAATGTAGTTATCACCCGAGGCGCCGTGAGCATACTGGAAGAACGGTACGGCGCGTAGTTTTCATAAATAAACCTAACATCATTGAGATATGGGAATATTCAGTAAAAAAAATACAGACCAGAAGCCAACGCCAGCCGCCGGCAAAAAAGCGCCGGCCAAGGAAAAGGCAGATAAGGCCGCATCGGCCAAGGCAAGCGCTCCGATGAAAAAGCTTTATCAGGACAGCGCGGTTAAGTCTCCGAAAGAAACAGGCTCGAAGAAAGCCGAGACTGTTGCCGTGAATAAACGGGGCAATGCTTACCGGATCCTGGTAAAACCGCTGATTACGGAAAAAGCCGCCAATGTCGGAACGGAAAATAAATACGTGTTTGCGGTCCAGTCTGGCGCGAACAAGATCGAGATTGCCAAAGCAATCAATGATGTATACGGGGTCAAGCCGACTGCCGTCAATGTTCTGTCTGTCGGCGGCAAAAAGGTTCGTTACGGGCGCCGTTTTGGACAACGCAAGGATTGGAAGAAGGCGATCGTAACCCTGCCAGCCGGCAAAACCATAAACATCTACGAAGGAGTCTGATAATTTTCGTTTCTTCCACTCGGCTTCACCTGCCTGCCGGCAGGCAGGGCCGAAGGTCCGTCAGGCTTCCACTTGGCTTCAGCCGAAGGTCCGCCAGGCTTTAGCCTGGTACATGTTGAAAACCCCCCGATTAAAGCCAAGAAGAAAGCACATGTGATGAATTGAATTAAAAATAGAAGAAATAATATATAATATGGGAGTGAAACAAGTAAAACCGAATACTGCCGCTTTAAGACAAGCTACGTTTGACGATTTTTCCGATATTACCAAAAGCAGCCCGGAGAAACGGCTGACTATCGCGAAAAAGCGTATCAGCGGGCGCAACGCGCAAGGCAAGATAACCGTCAGGCATCGCGGCGGCGGAGAGAAGCGCCGTATCCGTTTGGTCGATTTCAAGCGCGACAAATACGATATTCCCGCAGTGGTCGTTTCGATCGAATATGACCCGAACCGGGGAGCGCGTGTTGCTTTGTTGAATTACAAGGATGGTGAAAAGCGTTATATCATTGCACCGGTCGGTTTGGCTGTAAAGGATAGCGTGCTTAGCTCCAGGAAAAAAATCGATATCAAGCAGGGCAATACCATGCCGATTAAATACATACCGGCGGGAGTTGCCGTTTATAATGTCGAGATCGAACAGGGCCGCGGCGGCAGGGTCGCGCGCGGAGCCGGTAATGCCGTATATGTAATGGGCGTGGAAGGGAAAATGGCCCAGGTCAAAATGCCGTCAGGCGAGATCCGGCTGATCAAGAAAGAATGCCTGTGTACCGTCGGCCAGGTAAGCAACCCCGACAAAAGGCATATCACGCTGGGTAGCGCCGGACGGATGCGCCATCTTGGTTTCCGCCCGACCGTACGCGGCACCGCTATGAATCCGATCGACCATCCGCATGGCGGCGGTGAAGGCAAACAATCGATCGGTATGAAACATCCCAAAACACCTTGGGGCAAACCGGCGCTGGGAGTAAAAACCAGAAAGCTCAAAAAATCCAGCAACCGCCTGATCATTAAGCGGCGCGGCCGCAAACGCCGGTAAAGCCAATAATTTAAAATAACCATTTTAGAAAAGCGAAAACATCGATAACACTAATAAGTATTTAAATAATATGTCGAGAAGTCTTAAAAAAGGACCTTACGTAAACGAACGTCTGATCAAGAAGATAAAAGACCTGAAACCGGGTGATAAACGGGTGATAAATACCTGGGACCGTTCCTGCTCCATCACCCCTGAGATGGTTGGTTTTACTATCGGCGTCCATAACGGCAGAAAGCATTTACCCGTATATGTAGTGGAAAATATGGTCGGCCATAAGCTGGGCGAGTTTTCTCCTACCCGCAAATTCTTAGGCCACGGGGGCAAGATGGCCAAAGACCAGGCGAAATCAAGCAGCTAGTGAAGGATGCGCCAGGTGTGGCCAAGCCATAATAATAGATCATAGATTTTAATATCGAGTACTATGGAAGTAAAAGCCAATATAAAACATATCAGGATGTCGCCGCGAAAAGTTCGGTCGGTAGTGAACGTTATCCGTGGGATGAAAACCGGGGAAGCGCTCGATCAGCTGAATTTTATCAATAAGCTGGCGGCTAAACCGATCATCAAGCTGATCAGCTCGGCGCAGGCAAACGCGGAACATAATTTTGAATTGAAAAAGGATAATTTGTATATTAAGGAAATAACCGTTAACGAAGGGCCAACCCTGAAGCGCTGGCAGCCGCGCGCCCGCGGCCGGGCGACTCCGATCAGGAAACGGACCAGCCATATCGATCTGGTATTGGGTGAATTGGTCGAAAGCGGCAAGACCGGCCCCAAGAAACAGGCAGTGGCGGCGCCGGTCAAGCTGGATGAGCGGCCGAAGGAGGCGGAAGGGGTGAAAATCGCCGATAAGAAAGACAAAGAGAAAAGCGAAGCAGAAACAAGTGCCGAAAAAGGCAAAAAAATAGCCGATCCCAGAATGGAAGGACGCGGCCAGCATACGAAGATCGAAGGCAAAGGCCAAAAAGGCTTTATGGGCAAGATGTTCCGCCGCAAAAGCGGCTAATCGATTTTTGCGGATTACCGGTTTTTATACATAAATCGATTATCAGCGTTAAATCCGCGCCTGCCTGCCGGTAGGCAGGTGGCAATAGGCGTAAAATCAGCGGTAAAGACATTCTTAAGAGAACCAATATTTATTACGAAATAACGTATTACAAGACTAAGCGATAAATATTCAGATATATGGGAAAGAAAATAAATCCAAAAATATTCCGTATCAGCGTGACCAAACAATGGCCTTCGAAATGGTTCGATGAAGGCCAGGATTATGCGCGAAAAGTTGAACAGGATGTCAGCACCCGGCGTTTTATCTTGCGTGAATTGCGCGAGGCCGGAGTCGATCGGGTGGAAATCGAGCGCAGCGCCAATAAGATCAGCGTCGGCGTTTATACCGCCAAACCCGGACTGATCATCGGCCGGGGCGGAACCGGTGTCGATGAGCTGAAAAAGAAGATCCATGATAAATTCCTCAAGAATTACAAACCAGGCGACATAAATATAAATATTTACGAGGTAGACCGCCCGAATCTTAGCGCCCAGATAATCACCCAGTCGATGATATTGGATATTGAGAAAAGAATGCCTTTTCGCAGAGTAATGAAGCAGGCATTGTCCCGGATCGAAAGAGCAGGGGCCCTGGGAGCCAAAATCGTAGTCAGCGGACGCCTGAACGGGGCGGAAATCGCCCGCACCGAAATGCTGTCCAGCGGTAAGGTACCGCTTCACACCCTGCGCGCGGATATCGATTATGCCCGCGGCGCGGCGCGCACCACTTACGGGGCGATCGGTTTAAAAGCCTGGATATACAAGGGCGATAAATTCGTCAAGGAAACGGAACAGAAGGGGGAGGTAGTAGGTAAAAAACCGCGAAGATAATTATCATTAGACAAACAGTTCACATATGTTAATGCCAAAGAAAACTAAATATCGCAAGTCCCACAAGGGTAACCGCGGCGGAAAGGCAACCCGCCGGATTGCCGTGAGCTACGGCAGTTATGGCCTCAAAACCATGGAACCCCATTGGGTGACTTCCCGCCAGATCGAGGCCGCCCGCCGGGTAATGACCCGCTACACCAAGCGCGGCGGAAAAGTCTGGATCAGGATTTTCCCGGATAAGCCGGTAACGAAGAAGGGCGGAGAAATCCCGATGGGCAAAGGCAAGGGCGCGGTCGATCATTATGTCGCGGTGGTAAAGCCGGGGATGGTAATGTTCGAAATGGACGGCATTACCGTGGAGATGGCCAAGAAGGCAATGGAATCGGCTGCCCAGAAGCTCCCGGTCAAATGCAAATTTGTCGTAAGATAATATTATTTTATAATCATATATATGGAGTTAAAGGAATTAAAAAAGAAGAATAAGGGTGAGTTGCATAAGATCCTGTCGGAAACACGGGAGAAGCTGCGCGACCTGCGGTTCAAAGACGCGAATAAGCAGCTTAAAGATATTCGCCAGATTCGCGGCGTGCGGAGAACTATCGCCCAGGTTTTGACTTTGCTCAATACCGGAGACTCCAAGGAAGCGGACAAGACGGCAGGAGGCGCCCAGGCAGAGGTTAATTCCGAAACTGCGGGAGATGCCGCTAAATCATAATTTTAGCATTTAAATACATATGGCTGAAAAAACAATAGTACAAGAAAAATCATCGCCCGAACCCCAAACCATTATCAAGAAAAAGTTCAAAGGAGTGGTCGTAGGCGATAAGATGGACAAAACGATCGTAGTCCGCATTGACCGGGTGAAGCGACATCCCAAGTATAATAAGCGCTATACGGTCAGCCGGAACTATAAGGTCCATGACGAAAAGAACCAATTCCACGAAGGCGACCAGGTTCAGTTCATCGAATGCCGGCCGTTGTCCAAGGACAAGCGCTGGCGGGTGATTTACAGCTAAAAGTTTATAAAATTCATAAAGTAAAAAGTTTCTAAAGCAGTAAGCAGCGGTGTAGCAGGCGACTTTATAAACTTTCAACTTTATAAACTTATTACTTAATATGATACAGGTACAGACAAAATTGAAAGTCGCGGATAATTCCGGCGCGCGCATCGTAATGTGCATTAAAGTGCTGGGCGGTTACAAAAAGCGCTATTGCCGCATTGGCGAAGTATTTACCGCCGCGGTCAAAGACGCGACCCCGCATACGGCGATCAAAAAAGGCGATGTGGTGCATTGCGTCCTGGTCCGGACGAAAAAAGAGATCAGACGGGACGATGGGACCTATCTTCGCTTTGACGAAAACGCCTGCGTGGTCCTGGATAAGGAAAAAAAGGAGCCCCGCGGCACCCGCATCTTCGGACCGATCGCCCGCGAAGTACGCCGCCAGGGATATTTCAAGATCGCATCGCTCGCCCCGGAGGTCCTGTAAATTTCAAATTATATCGTTATATAAATTCGTAATCATATGAATATAAAAAAGGGAGACAAAGTAAAGATATTGGCCGGCAAGGATAACGGCAAAACGGGCAAAGTGCTGCAGGTTTTTTCGACGCGCCGCAAGGCGAGCATCGAAGGCTTGAACCTGCTGATCAAGCATATGCGACCGCGCCGGCAAGGGGAAAAAGGGCAACGGATAGAATTTCCCGCGCCGATGGATGTCTCCAATATGATCCTGGTTTGCCCCAAATGCGGGAAACCGTCGCGGACCAGGCACAAAACCGTAAAGTCGGAGAAGACCGGTAAGCAGAAAAAATACCGGGTGTGCGTCAAATGTAAACAAACGATTGATTAGGCAATAGGCATTTAGGCAATAGGCAGTAGGCTGTAGGGCAAAGACATTGCTTTCCGCCTACCAACCTACCCGCCTACCAACCTACCCGCCTACCAACCTAGTATATGAGACTACAAGAACAATACAAAAAGAAGATAATGCCGGAACTGAGGAAGCAGTTCGGCTTCAAGAACGATTTCGAGGTGCCGATACTCAAGAAAGCGGTGGTTAATGTCGGATTCGGACGGCACTATAAGGAAAAACAATATATCGATTCCGTTGTTTTGGGATTGACCCGCATAACCGGACAAAAGCCGATCCTGACCAAGGCGAAAAAGGCCATATCGGCGTTTAAGATCAGGGAAGGGATGATAATCGGCGCGACGGTTACGCTGCGCGGGAAACGGATGTATGATTTTATCGAAAAGTTGATAAATATAACCTTCCCCCGGGTGCGCGATTTCCGCGGCATTAGCGATAAGGGTATCGACCGGAATGGCAACATCACCATTGGTTTTCACGAGTATTTGCCGTTCCCGGAGATCAAGGCGGACGAAGTGGAGAATGTATTCGGCCTGGAGATCTGCCTGCACACATCCGCCCGGAACAGGGAAGAGGGATTGGCAATGCTGACTTTGCTGGGTTTACCATTTAAAAAAGATAACAAATAGCATAAAAACATGGCTAGAAAAGCAATGATCGCGAAAGCGAAAAGAACACCGAAGTTTTCCACGCGGAAGATCCGCCGTTGTTGGCGCTGCGGCCGTATTCACGGCTATATGCGCGACTTCGATCTGTGCCGGATTTGCTTTCGGGAATTGGCGGAAAATGGCGATTTACCGGGGGTAACACGATCATCCTGGTAGATCAGTATAATTTTACGTATAAATCGTTAATAATTTCAGTTCATAAACCGCTGTTAATAATAATTCAATAATTTTATTGACACATAATTTATTTGACACGTATGACAGATCCAATTGCTGACATGCTAACAAGAATACGCAACGCCTCCCTGGTGAAGAAACATGAGGTGCTTTTGCCGATGAGTAAAGTGAAATACGAAATTGCCAAATTAATGAAGCAAGAGGGGCTGATCCTGGACGTCGAAGTACTCAAAAATCCCGGCAAAAAGAACAATAGCTCCGTTTTTGACGAACTGAAGCTGGTTTTAAAGTATAAAAAAAGCGGCCGCTCTTATATTAATAATCTGAAGCGCATCAGCAAGCCCGGCTTGCGGGTTTATGCGAAGAGCGACAAATTGCCGCGGGTATTGAATAATCTGGGGATTGCCATAATTTCCACCCCGGAAGGGCTGATGACGAATAAAATGGCCAGGAAAAAGGGCTTGGGCGGGGAAATCATCTGCGAAATATACTAGTTTAAATTTATTTATAAGTAGAATATTTTCGTTCGACACGTATAATCACACAATAATTATCCGCGTTGAATCCGCGCCTGCCGGCAGGCAGTAATCTGCGTTAAATCGGCGGTTAAGCTGTGGTTAAATAAATAAACTTAAATAACGAAAGTAGCAGACAAGAGATTGTTCTCATGTCAGAATACATATGTCACGATTAGGAAAATTACCGATCATATTGCCGGAAGGCACCCAGGCCGTAATCAAAAACGGTTGTGTTACTGTTAAAGGGGCGAAAGGCGAGCTTAAGCTTACGGTAAACAAATCGGTTCTGGTCGATATCAAGGACCAAACGATCACAGTCAGCGTTAAAAATCCTGAAGTCAAGCGGGAAAGGGCCCTTTGGGGACTTTACCGGAGCTTGGTCAATAATCTGGTTGTCGGGGTGACCGAAGGTTTCGAAAAGAAACTGGAGATCAACGGCGTCGGATATCGGGCGGCCGTCAGCGGCAAGAAGCTGACTCTTAATGTCGGCTATTCCCATCCGGTCGATTTTCCTTTGCCTGACGGCATCAGCGCCCAGGTGGAAGCCAATGTCATAACACTGAACGGGATCGATAAGCACTTATTGGGAGAAACCGCCGCCCAGATCAGAAAAGTACGGAAGCCGGAACCTTATAAGGGTAAAGGCATCAAATACGTCGATGAGGTAATCCGACGCAAAGAAGGAAAGACCGCGTCTAAGGGAGAATAAAATATTTAATGGATTTGAAGATAATCCCATATTTATGAGCAAAACAAAAGACAAGACAGTAAAAAGGGAGCGCCGCCACCTGAAGATCAGGGCGAAGATTTCCGGAACAGCGAAGTGTCCGCGTTTGAGCGTGTTCAAGTCGAATACCGGTATGTTCCTGCAGTTGATCGACGACCGTAGCGGCCGCACTATCGTTAGCGCCAACAGTAAAGAAATCAAAGGGAAGAAGATGGCTAAAGCGGAATTAGCCGCGGCGCTGGGCGCGCTTCTGGCCCAAAAAGCCAAAGACGCGAAGATCAGCCAGGTGGTATTCGATAAGGGAGGATATAAATACCATGGCCGGGTAAAAGCGGCAGCCGATGCGGCCCGGGAAGCCGGTCTGCAATTTTAAAATTTTCGGTAAATAATTAACATATATATTTTTTGATATAATATGGCTGAAGTAAAAAAAGACAATCCAAATTCTCCCGCGAGCCAAAAGCCGGGAAACAGTCCGGCGGCCGGAAAGGGCGGTACGGTTTATGGCCGGCGGCAGGCAGAAAGGAAAAGGGGACGGGGCGGACGACCGGAAAGGATGCCCGACGAGTATGACCAGAGGATCGTGGATATTGCCCGGGTTACCCGCGTAATGGCCGGCGGCAAGCGCATGCGTTTTCGCGCCTGCGTGGCAATCGGCAACAAAAAGGGCAAAGTGGCGGTCGGAATCGACAAAGGAGCAGATGTGACGATCGCGGTGACCAAGGCGGTCAATCAGGCGAAAAAGCTCTTGGTGGACGTACCGATCGTTAATGATACCATTCCGCACGAGATTTATTATAAAATGGGAGCGGCCAAGATCCTGCTCAAGCCGGCCCGCAAAGGAAAAGGCGTTATCGCCGGAGGCGCGGTCAGGATAGTTTTGGAATTGGCCGGGGTTAAGAATATCACCAGCAAGATCTTAGGGACGAATAACGCGGTAAACGTCGCCAAATGCACTTTGGCGGCTTTGGATAATATTAAAAAAGTAGAAGTACCGAAGGTGGGCAATAATGACGCTAAGAAAAAAGCTTTGCCGGCGACCGAGGATAAAAAATCCGTGCCTAAAAATCCGGCCAAATAATTTATACATATGACTTTGACTCCACATACAATCAAACCGGCAACCGGAGCCACCCGGGGACGGAAACGCGTCGGGCGGGGAAACGCCACCGGCCACGGCACCTATAGCGGCAAGGGACAGAAGGGGCAGAAATCCCGTGCCGGCGTATCCAATCTGAAGCGCCTCGGTATGCGCCAGATCTTATTGAAGACTCCGAAAGAGCGCGGATTCAAATCGGACAAACCGAAAAACCAAGTTGTTAATTTGGAATTGCTTAATGAGCACTACGGTTCCGGAGACACCGTTTCGCCGCAGTCTTTATATAAGAAAGGAATGATCAGCGATACCAATATGCCGGTAAAAATACTCGGCTCGGGGTTGCTTAAGGTAGGAAAACTGAAATTCAGCAAAGTAAGGGTGAGCGAGTCGGCCAGGACGCAGATCGAGAAGCTGGAGGGTGTAATTAATGCGGATAAAAAGCGATAAATATGGTTTTGGATAAGCTCGAACAAATATGGCGCGCCAAGGACCTGAGGAACAGCATATTGTATGTCCTCGGAATGCTGGTTATTTTCCGGCTGGCCGCCCACATCCCCGTACCGGGAGTGAATACCGCGGCTTTGAAGGATTTTTTCTCCGGTAACCAGATCTTGGGGCTTTTGAATATCTTTTCCGGCGGGAGCATGCAGAACTTTTCCATCGTCATGATGGGCGTGGGCCCGTATATCACCGCTTCGATCATTTTCCAGCTCTTGGGCATGGTCATGCCGAAACTGGAAGAGATGCAGAAGGAAGAATCCGGACGGCAAAAGATCAATATGTGGACCCGCTGGCTGACCGTACCGATGGCGGTATTGCAGGCGTTCGGCATGATCACGCTTTTGCGCCGCTCATCGACCGCTATCCTGACGGATGTATCCGGACTGCAGATCGCCGGCATGATCCTGGTCATATCGGCCGGTACCGTATTCCTGATGTGGATTGGGGAGCTCATTACCGAGAAAAATGTCGGCAACGGCATCTCGCTTTTGATATTCGCCGGCATCGTGTCCGGCTTGCCGCAGGCCATCCAGCAGGTGATCGTCACCTTCGACCAGTCACAACTTTTCCTGATACTCGGCTTCGTATTGGTGGCGATCGTCACCGTTATCGGTGTGGTATACATTACCGAAGCCCAGCGTAATATTCCCGTCCAATATGCCAAACAAGTGCGCGGAAACCGCATGTACGGGGGAACCAGCACCCACCTGCCGCTTCGCGTCAATATGGCCGGCGTGATCCCGATCATTTTCGCCATTTCGGTCGTTTTGTTCCCGTCGATGATCGCGCAGTTTTTCGTGCAGGCCCGTTCGGCCTGGATCGCGTCCGCGGCGGAATGGGTGATCCGGCTGTTCAATAACCAGATCTTCTACGGGGTTTCCTACTTCGTCCTGGTATTCGCTTTCACATATTTCTATACTGAGGTCATCTTCCATCCGGACCAGATCGCGGAGAACCTGCAGAAGCAGGGCGGCTTCATCCCGGGCATCCGTCCGGGCAAGCATACGAGCCAGTACCTGGCGAACACGACCCACAAGATCATCTTCGTCGGCGCGTTGTTCCTGGGCTTGATCGCCATCCTGCCGCTGATCCTGCGCGCAGTGACCAACACCCGCGCCCTGGCCCTGGGAGGCACTTCGCTCCTTATCGTAGTGGCGGTGGTTATCGAGACGGTAAAGCAGATCGAATCCCAGCTCACCATGCGGGAGTATGAGGGCATGTAATCATAGAGCTTGAGAGGCGGAGTTTTGGGCTTTTGGCGGTTGATGATGATTATTACTATATTGAACCTTTTCCACGGATCGGCACGGATCAGAGACGGATTGACACGAATATTTTAAACCATATTAAACCGGCATCGGCCGGTTTTTTTGATGCGTAATAGTTGTAAATAAATTTGCCAATGTAAGCAAATATTGTTAAAATTAATTAAGTACAGATAAGAAAACTTTTTGTAACAGCAAATACCGTTATGTCAGTGATAAAATATAATAATAATAGCTAGTATTAAATAAAAATTATACAAATTCGGATATCACTTGTTAGGCGAAATAAATTTATTTATATAATTGTATGGACAACAAAAACGTTATTAAACACCAAGAAAAACCAAAAAAAATGACAAAACTAGAAATACTTATTAGTGCTGCTAAGGGCATAGCCTTTGCGTTATTATTACTAGGTATTGGTTAATATTGGGATGAAAGTGTAGCGGGTAAATCCTTAAAAATTACAAATTACAAGCACCAAATTCCAAATAAATCCCAAATTCAAAATTTCAAATTCAAAACCCTGATTACGCGAATATCGGCTTTAAAGAGTGTTTTTAATTTTGGATTTGTGATTTTGAATTTATTTGGAATTTAGAATTTGGTGCTTGGAATTTATTAACAATAGTGCTCTCATTTCATTCCGATATTAACCGGTATTTTATATATATTTCTATTTATACTTAACGCCTTTTCAGGCAAGTATGATTGGATAATGTAAAATTATATAAATAAATTTACTTCGCCTAACACCACGATAAGCGGCTTGGTATTTTGTCAGAGACCTCGTGCGAATTTTGAAAATGATTATTGATTATAACAAGGAATTTCAAAAACGTCGCTTTATCGGTGTAAGTTGTACAATATCTAGCTCTTTAAAATAAAAAATTTTTGAAGGATTTGACATTGAAGCCGTTATTTATTGAACATTTTGAAAGAAAAAGGAGGATGCAATGAAACAAATTATGGTGGTTGAACGAAATGCGCTTTTTGCGGATAAATTCTTTGAAGGTTATCTAGCAGCCGACGCTTTCGATTTTGAATCAGTGATATTGTCAAATTACATCTGGATGAGCAAAGACAAAGCTGAAATCAATCCCGACTACAAACAACCCGTCGGTTATTCGATTATCTACAATCCCGCGCTCAAACAGGTCTTTCTTTACCAGCGAGCCAAGGTCGACCAGAACTATGCGGAAAAAAGATTGCAGGGCAAATGGTCCTGCGGGGTCGGTGGACACATTGAAAAAATTGACACTAAGCAGGGCAATCCGATCCACGAAAGCTCTCTCCGGGAAATCGAAGAAGAAATAAAGATATTCGGTAAAAAACGCATGCAGACGCTAGGGTATATCAATGACGACTCAGACGAGGTCGGTAAAGTCCATTTTGGCATTCTCTATCTTGTCATGATCAATGGCGAAAAAGTCGAACCGATCGACCCCGAAATCAGCGCAGGCGGGCTCGTTCCTCTCCGCGCTTTGGAAGAGAAGTGTAATGCCACGGACGTAATAGTCGAGAACTGGTCAAAAATCGCCCTTGGCCCCTTGAAAAGCATTTAATTTTGATCCTTCAATAGATGAGGCAAGCTCCGGCTTGCCTCCTTCAAAAATTTTTTATTTCAAAGGGCTAAGCCCTGCTGATTCGCTTGCATAATTTATCCGGTTTAAACGGTTTGTTCATATCCACGAAAATATTGGCTAAAAACAATTAACAAAATATCATTTTTTTTTCTTATTTCCTATTTTTAATCCGGATTATAATCTGGATTATTTTTTTTGCGTTCATTCGAGATACCTCCCCGTTTATATTTGAAAAATTTTAATTTGATGCCATTTTGTGTTATAATAACCTTATATATTCCTATAATATAAGGGGAAAATCTTGGTGGTTTTTTTCCTTAATTTTTGTTTAATTTTAGCGAATGGAAGCCATCATCAAGGCGCAAAATTTGAATTTTACCTACAATCAGGGCAAAGACAACGAATATCAGGCCCTGATCAATATTAATTTCGAGATCTATCCCGAGGAATTCATTATAATCTTCGGGCCGTCCGGCTGCGGCAAATCAACCCTCTTGAACGTCATCGCCGGATTGGAGCGCCCCGCCCAGAATACCACCTTCGTATTCGGCCAGGATATGTTCCTGATGAGCAAGTATGATTTCGCCATGTACCACCGGACCCAGATCGGGATGGTCTACCAGCAGTATAACCTCATCACCAGTCTGAGCGTGTTGGACAATGTCGCTTTGCCGCAAATGTTCATTGATGTGCACAAAGGCAGGCGCAACCAATGGGCGAGGCAATTATTGGAGCGCTTCGGCATATTGAAACAAGCCAAAAAGATCCCCTCCGAACTGTCCGGCGGACAGCAGCAGCGGATCGGCATTGCCCGGTCCATCGTGAACGACCCCAAATTGATCCTGGCGGACGAACCGGTCGGCAACCTCGACTCAGTTTCGGCCAAGAACGTGTTGGATATCCTGCAGGCCCTCAATGAGAAAGAGAAGAAAACCGTCATCCTCGTCACCCACAATCCGGAAAACCTGGTTTACGGCGACCGGATATTCTACATGAAGGACGGCATCATCACCCGCGAGGTGGTCAACCGGGACAAGCACAAGGCGGACAAGCGCGAGCTGGCGCCCAAATCGCCTACCGCTGAGATCAACGACCTTTTGCGCGCCTATCACGGCCTTACTCCCGAACAGATCAACATATTGATCATGCCCTATAAGGCCAAAGCGTTCGCGCACCATTTCATCGCCAGCCGCAGTCTGGAAGAAACCAGGATCCTGGAGGATATTATCCAGCGGCGGCTTCTGGGGACGATCTCCCAGGAGGAGTTCTACGAAATATTGCACAAGAATTCCCTGGAAGGCGGCGTCGGATTCGACATCCGTACGGCGGAGAAAATTTTAAGGCGGGTCAACCGGATAATCCGGACCGCCTATTATATATACCAGGAAGAGCGGCAGCGGACAGACGAGCTGGGCGGACACGAAAAGATAAATGACGACGAGAAGGCCAAGAAGGTTACCTGGTATCTCCTGGGGGCCTGTTATTATAAGCATTATAAGAATCTGGATGAGGTGCAGATCAACCGTCTCCAGCTTGCGGTCAAAGAACGGTTGACCGGCGTGCTGCAAAAAAACGGTTATTATGAGCAGCTGGACAAACCTTTTAAGACAGGGGGAGTCGGCCTGAACAGCAAAACCGCCAAGGCCATGACCGAAGAGCTGGAATTGATCCTGATCCTGGGCTTCGGCATTGTCCAGCGCTTAAGCATGGAAGAACATTCGGCCGAAACCGCTCCTGCCGATACCGGTGAAAAACCCAAGCCAGCGCCGGAATTGTCGGCGGTTGAGAAGAATATTGCCGCGCAAATAGCCGCTGAACCGCTGCAGGCGGATACTGCGGATAAGGATAGCGATTCAAAAAGCGAAACAAAACCGGCGTCAGTTAATGATTCCGATGCCCCGAAAGACGAAGCTTCTCCGCCTCCGGCCGCGGACGAACAAACCCAGGAAAAAAACCCAGAAGCAGAAGCGCCTACAGCGGACAATAATGGAAGTGAGAAAAAAGATAACGGCCGTACCCTGTATTTGACCGGCGAGGAGGCAGCCCAATTGGCGCAAACCGGGATGGCATACGAAGCGCCGCCGTCGCAGGAAGACCTTTTGAAAAACGCCCTGAACGCGGACAAGCTGGCGGCTCAAGCCAAAGAGGCGGAAGAGCTGACTGCCGCGTCCGAAGAAGCGCTTAAGAATATATCTCCGAAAGTAAGCGAGTACCTGAAGGATTATCTGCCGCAAAATGACGGCCAGGAAAATGAGGCCAAACCCGCGGAACCGGCCATACCGGGACCGGAAGCTAGCGCAAAACCCGAGGATGATAAGAAATGATGAGGGCTGATCGCAATCTGATGAGGCCGCAATTTTTCCGAAATATCAAAAGTATTTAATCCATTTACCGGTTTTTAATCCCAATTTTTCAATTACCAGTAACAAATCTATGTTAGCAACCGACGTATTACGCTTAGCCACCCGTATGTTCCGCACCAACCGGTCGCGTACCTTGCTGACGATCCTGGGCATCAGCGTCGGTATCGGCGCCATTCTTTTCCTGGTTTCCCTCGGTTACGGCTTGCAGCAGCTCATTCTCGAGCGGATCACGACTTCCGAGGCCCTATTGTCGCTTGACGTGAGCACCGGGGATCTGGAGAATATCCAGCTGACCAACGATTCGATCAACGATATCAAAGCCATCCCGGGAGTGGATCGGATCAGTCCCTTGGTCACCACCCAGGCGCAAATGACCGTTGACGAGATCGCCTCGGAACTGACCGCCAATTTCGCTGACCAGGAATATTTCCGCCTGGACGGGACCGTGTTGAAAAAGGGCGAATTCTATACCGATGACGCCAAAGACAACCGCAAAGTTATATTATCGTCATCGGCCCTGCAGCTGTTCAATATCGCCGAAGAGGATGCCATCGGCAAAAGGATAAAATTCGTTTTTTTTACAGAAGAAGGAGAGGTAAATAAAGAAAGTTTTATCCGGGAGTTCGTTGAGGTTGACGGCGATTTCACGATTGTCGGCATCATCGAAGAGGAAAGCTCCAACTACGTATTCCTGCCCCGGCAGGTCGGGGTGGATCTGGGGTTCACCAGGTACAGCAAGCTGAAAGTCAAGGTAGACAGTGAAGATGTCCTCAATGTGACCAGGGACGCGATCATCGAAAAAGGCTATCTGGTCAGCGCGTTATCGGATATAATCGAACAGGCTAACCAGGTCTTCAATATCGTCCAGATCGTCCTGGCGTCGTTCGGCATTATCGCCTTGATCGTGTCGGCGATCGGCATGTTCAATACCATGACCATCGCCCTGCTGGAGCGTACCCAGGAGATCGGCGTGATGAAGGCCCTGGGCGCGACCAGCGTCGATATCTGGAAGCTCTTCCTGGCGGAGTCGGTCATTATCGGCTTCTTGGGCGGGGTAGGCGGCATCCTGATCGGCTATTTAGGCGGACAGGTGTTCAATTACGGCGTCAATGTCCTGGCGGGCGCTTTGGGCGGGGAGAGCATCGACCTGTTCGCCACGCCGTATTGGTTCGTAATCACCATTATCCTTTTCTCCTCGATCGTCGGCCTCATCACCGGCTTCTACCCGGCCCGCCGCGCCGCCCGTATCAGCGCCATGGAGGCGGTGAGGTATAAATAACAGATAACAGATAGCAGAAAACAGATAACAGCCGGGAAGAATATTTATAAAATTATTATAATTAAAGTAAATTAACATGGATGACAAGAAGATTGTAAATAGCGGGGTGGAGTTCGAAAAGGGGCATTTCGATAAGGAATTGGAAAAAATCCATCCGGAAGGGGAGTTCCCGCTTATCAAGGAACAAAAAGATGAAGACGGGAATATCGAAAGAAGCATTGACGAAGAGGCATTAATGGAATGTATCCATCAGCTGGCGCTAAAAGGGAGGACAAAAGAAGGGCAATTGCTGAATTATTTCCGGGACGAATTGAAAGTTAACGCAAAAGACAGGAAAGAGATAGTCATGAGGCTTAAGAAGAAATTTTTACCGGCACTGGACGCAGAGCTGGCCGCTAAAGAGGATAAGGCGCTGCGGGACCGGCAGGAAGCGATCATGGCGATCATCGCGGCGGCGGAGGCGGAGGAAGCGGAGGAACAGGCAGTGCGGAGGGCAGCATAGTATGGATATAATTCACATATCTGTTGTCTGCCATTTTAAGGATTAATGTTTTTCTTTCCCAAATTATAAATTCCAAGCACCAAATAACAAATTCCAAATAAATTAGAAATTACAAATTCAAAATTTCAAAAAAATATCACAATATTATCGGATATTTTGAAACAATCTCAGTCTTGAATTTGGTATTTTTAATTTGATATTTATTTGGAATTTGGTGCTTGGAATTTGGAATTTAATTGATACAAATCTCGAATTAAAATTCGATTAAATAATAAGTAAATTTTTATAAAATATGGCTAACATAGGCAGTTTATTCGGTTTCGGCGGACCGCCCAAATCGACCGGGCCAGGCACGAACAAGCCGCCCAAGGATATATTGTCCGCCAAACCTAAAAATAAAGATAGGGTATTTCGTCAAGTAGATTTCGCCCAGGGCCCTCTGCGCCGGCGTCTGAATCAGGAAGAAATAATACTCAGAACCAAGATCAAGGGTAGCGATGAAAGTTTTAAGGAAAACAAGATTAGAAAATTTAAATTGGCCGATATCGTTAAACGGTCAAAAGATATTGTGGGTAAAAAAGTGAGTAAAGTAATGCGCGATATTGAAAAGGAAAAACATGGATTTACCTATACCGACGAAAAGGGACAGGAGGTCGAGGTCAAATTCGAGGGTTCGGCCAAAGAAATCAGAAAGCGCAGGGAATTCGCCCACAAATTGATCCCGGAATACGAAGTGGAAGAAACCGGCCCGTCCGCAGAGCAGAAAGCGCGGATGATCCGTTCCCAGATGAAGGTGTCCGAACTGGGCAGCCACAAAGCGGCTGTACATTTGGACAAAAAGCGGCACGATAAGAGTCGGGGCGAGAAAAAGGCTGTTGATATGAGCCAGGCGTCTTATAAGCGGCTGGGTATCGAAGGTCAGGCATACGCTATTTCGTCCGAGCAGGCGGCAAAAGGCAATAAAGAATTCAGCGAAGACGATTTCCGCGATAGCGGCCAGGCTAGCGCCACTTCCGATAAGCAGCAAGGCGCCGCCTCGGTCGTGCAGAGCGAAAAGACCGCGGCTTCAGTGGGTGAGGGGACCGGCGCGAAAGCCAAGGCGAAAGAAGACAGCGGGCCGGAAGCCATGCCGGCGAAAAGATCCGGAAGCCCCTCAATCGTGCCTTTATCTGCGGGCGGGGGCGGTCTGACCGGCCTGATACCCGGAACCAGGCAGCATGACCCCAAGTATATGGATACCGATATCGACTATGTGGCCAATGATCTCATCGATCCGCATTCCGGCCAGCCGCTTAAGACCAGCATGGATTTCAAGAAATTGGTCGAAGAAAGAAAGCGCCATGACGAAGCGGCCGCGAATGACAATGACAGCGGGAATATTTTGCCGGCAGACGGCGAGGCGGATGATTATGAGGACGAAGCGAGAAAGGCGGCTTAACATTGTTGTATCGATAAAATTATTTTTTGTGAATATTTAAGCAGTTTCAAAAATTCTGTTATTGACAATTTATATTATAAAAAATTTACACAATTGTTGGCTAAAATTATTCAACAGAAATAATAAGACATAAGTAAATAAGTAATAAGCGCGTAGCTAAGGCTATTAAAAATTGAAAAGGCTTATTGCTTATGTCTTATTACTTATTACTATTTTGAAATTATCACGCGGATGAGGATAGTGTCAGAGTAATTATCACTAAACGAATAAATCCCATATTATACCCAAAATATTATGTTATTAACCATTATTCTTTTCATCCTCGGTTTCGTTTTTCTGGTCAAAGGAGCCGATATTCTGGTTGAGGGGTCCTCTTCGATCGCCAAGCGCTTCGGGGTGTCGGCCTTTTTCATCGGTTTGACCGTAGTCGCGTTCGGCACATCCTTGCCGGAACTTATCGTCAGTCTTCTGGCCAGCATCCAGGGCAGCACCGGCATCGCCCTCGGCAACGTGATCGGTTCCAATATTTCCAACTCGCTCCTGATCCTGGGCGTGTCGGCGATAATAGCGCCCCTGGTCGTGAAAAAAGCGACCATCAGGAAAGAGATCCCTTATACATTATTGGCGGTATTGGCGGTCGGATTTTTGGCCAACGACGTTTTGATCGATCATGGCCGGGCCAATACCCTGACGAGAAGCGACGGTCTGATATTAATATTGTTTTTTGCCATATTCATGGTCTACACTTTCGGCATTTCCCGCGAAGAAGAAAGCGTCATCGAAAAGGCGGTTGAAGGCATAGCCGGCGACACCAAAGAATATGCCACCACCGCCGCGTCGGGCATGATCATCGCCGGGTTGGCGGGATTGTATCTGGGCGGCCGCTGGATCGTCAGCGGCGCGACCGCGATGGCCGCGGCCGCGGGCATAAGTGAAACCCTGATCGGTCTGACGATCGTGGCAGTGGGCACCAGCTTGCCGGAACTGGCCGCCTCGGTCGTGGCGGCCCGGAAAGGCAAGACCGATATCGCCATCGGCAACGTCGTCGGTTCGAATATTTTCAACCTCCTGTGGGTGCTGGGCATATCATCTTTTGTATCGCCGATCGCTTTCCAGACAATGTTGAATGTCGATTTGGGGCTTTTGTTCCTGATCACGATATTACTGATCATATTGATCTATGTCGGCCGCCGCAATGTCCTGGAAAAAAGGGAGGGAATCACTTTGCTGGCGATATACGGCCTTTACCTGATATTCTTGATTTGGCGGGGATGATATGCTAAGGTTTAATTCGGATACGGGGATCAGGGAACGTAAATCGTATCTATGCCCGTAATAAACGATTTTCGATCCCTGGTTTACGATTTATGAAACAAAACAAATGATACGTATTAAAACGAAAGAAGAATTGAAGATACTAAGGGAGGGCGGCAGGAAATTGGCCGCTATTTTAGACGCGGTCGCGAAGCTTGTCCAGCCCGGGGTCGACACCGGGCAATTGGAAGAGGAAGCGATCAGGCTATACGCGGAATTCGGCGGCCGGCCGGCGTTCAAGGGGCTCAAAATGCCCGATGACGAGGTTTTTCCGACTGCGTTATGCACATCGATCAATGACGAAGTCGTCCACGCGCCCGCTTTGCCGGCGCGGGTGCTCAAAAACGGCGATATCGTCAAGGTCGATCTGGGACTGGAATATCCCTGTCCGAATACGGGCAAGCCGCGCAACCGATTCTCGCCCGGAGGGGGCTATTATACCGATATTTGCCGGACCGTGATCGTGGGCGAAGCGGGGGAAGAGGTCGCGAAACTGGTCAAAGCGACGCTGGAAAGCCTCTATGCCGGCATCAAGCAAGTCAAGCCGGGCAAGACCCTGAACGATATCGGCACGGCCATCCAGGATTACGCGGAATCACGCGGCTATTCGATCGTCCGGGAGCTGGTTGGCCATGGTGTCGGACACGAGGTGCACGAAGCGCCCCATGTCCCCAACTACAGGATAACCGACCGCAGCCTGAAGAATGAGGTTTTGCGGCCCGGCATGGTACTGGCGATCGAACCGATGGTCAATATCGGCTCGTGGCAAGTGGAAACGGCCGATGACGGCTTTACTTTTGTGACCGCGGACCGCAGCCTCTCGGCCCAATTCGAGCACACTGTGGCGGTAACGGATAAGGGATGCGAGATTTTGACACTGCCATAAATTAATTTTTGAATTATAATTTCTAATTTCCTGCCGGTAGGCAGGGCAGGCAGGCTAAACAAATCCAAATTTTTCAAATCCCAAATTTGAAATTTAGGATGTAATAGTTGGCACTTATTTTATTGTTTGATAATTAGAATTTGGTATATTCGAATTTGTTTAGAATTTAGATATTAGAAATTAGTATTTGTGGAATATTTGGAATATCGGTTTACGAATTATTTAAAAACACATTATGCCGCAAACAGAAAAAAGGTACCTTGGAGTGGATTGGGGGGAGAAGCGCATCGGTTTGGCATTGGGCGACAGTACGGTGCGGCTAGCTTCACCGTTTAAAACCGTAAATTCGTTAAAGGAGCTTCTGGCTGTTTTAAACGAAGAGAATATAGACGAGGTCGTGATCGGCCGGCCGGTAAAAATGTCGGGAGAGAAGCTTAACTTGACTAAAGAGTACTTGGAATTTCTCGGTAATTTAAATAAACTGATCGATCTGCCGGTAATCGAAATCGATGAACGCCTGACCAGCAAACAGGGGGACTCGCTTCCGGGCGGAAAGAAAATCAAGGCTAATCGCGATGAGATTGCCGCTATGTTGATTTTACAAACCCATTTGGATGGTTTGAGCTAATATGCAGAAAACATTCATCACTGACGTTATCGTCTTGAAACGGGTGCCTTTCCGGGAACGCGACAGCCGCGTTATCGTCTATAGTGAAGACCAGGGGCTGATGGTCCTGATAGCGCGCGGTACCCGAGATCTCGGTTCGAAGATGGCCGGCCACCTGGAACCGCTGACACGGACCAGAATAATGGTGGTCAAGGGCAAGCGTTTCGACTATATCGGCAGCGCCGTCAACCTGTCTGCTTGGCCGGGTATTAAAAGCAATTTCGAAAAAACAGCGGCGGTCGGCAAGGCGATAGCATTTTTTCTCCGTTTTATCAAAGAAGGAGTTAGCGACGAGATTTTGTTTGCCTGGCTGATCAAATATTTCGATTCCCTCGAGAATATGGCCGCAGAGGCGCTGGATCCATCCCTGCCGGCCAGTTTGGTTATTTTGAAAATATTATCCCGCTTGGGCTATAAGCCGGATCTCGGACATTGCGCGGTCTGCCGCCGGCCGGTGGAATCAGCCGCATATTATTTCGATCCCGGCCAGGGCGGACTGGTTTGCCCGGCACATAAAAAGGGCGGACAAAATACGGCATATCTTTCAATAGATACGATAAATTTGCTAAAATCAGCAATAAATAACGATATTTGCACTTTTACAAAAATTTCGTCAACCAAAAAAACCGCCCAAGAAGCGATCAAGGTGATCGCGATATATATGGATTACATCCAGTAACTTTTTAAAGTGAGAGGAGAATGAGATGAGAAGAGAATTGAATTTCGAGGATTTGGAGGAATTGGAAGGTTTATGCCTGGATGAGGATGAAAACAGTACCGTGGAAGAATTTTTCAAGAACAAAAATGGGCGGGCAGGCTCTGTTTTGCGGCAAGAATCGGAGATCTATAATATGCTGGAGAAAAGGCAAAAAAGAAAGGGGACAAAAAAGAAAGAGCCGGTAAAAACGGAAATAGAAGAGTTTTTCGTTAAAGGGGTGAAGCTCATTACGGTAGAACTGCCGCACGGCAAAATAATGCGGATGATCGACATCGAAATGGCGGAAATCCCGATTGAGACGATCCGGAAGGAACTGGCCGGCGATGAAGCGTCCGAAAAAGATTGCCCGTTCTATATGGCATGTCAGAAAATACGGAAGGTGGCACGCTTCCGGGAGCCAGCCTGCGCCAATAATTGTGAAGCGCTTGACCTGCCGGACAAACTTTTCGATCCGGTAAAAAAGGAATTTGCGGATGAATCCGGGATACGGAGCGCGATCGCTTTCGGCACTATCAAGGTGTACTGCGACTGTGTTGCCGTAGTGATAAAAAACGCCGCCCCTATTTATCGGGTCAACAGGATTAATCTGGGCACGAAATGCCATCCCTGGCGTTTCGTATCTGCGCCCAAAGCCATTCCGGCAAAGAAAACCCCTACTCTGCGCAAAATCAAGAAACCGCCGGAGAAGAAAGCCGATTATCTGATGAAACTCGATGGTTCCCGCCGTCTTCTGAAAAATAAAACTCTTAAGGAAGCTGTAGGTTGGGTAAAAAAATTTCAGAAAAAAGCGACAGGCACCATCCGGCTTTACGAACTGATCGAAGAGGGAGGGGCTATTACAGAGAAGAAAATAAACAAGGCCTGACTGGTCTGGGCAAATTTGAAAAATGACAAATAATAAGGGGCTATGCATATTAATGCGCTGGCCCTTTTTTATTGACAGGGTTTGATAATTATTCTAATATTAAAATAATTTAGGCTTTTTATCGACAATCGAAGGGAATTAGCCCCGTTCTTTTTATTTAAATATCAAACGCGAACCCACCCGTAAAGGAGGTGATGATATGGATAAAACTGAAGTGTATTTGAAACAGGAGCTTTGGGTAAAAAATGAAGCCGGTGAAATCTTGATCAACCCTTGCCATATCAAGGTGGTCGGATCGAATACCATACCGGAGTACCGTGAATTTCGGAAAAAATGTTCATTTTCCCCCTGTGTTGTATCCTTTTTCTGCAGTTATATTTCCGAAAAGAAGTTGAAGATAAACTCTCTGCGTCTTAGGGAGAGGTGCCTGCGCTGCGCGATGTGGAAGATGATCAACGACGAAGAAGGGCAAGGAAGAGTGGCCCGGGATATCGCCGAGCTCTATGGAGAAAGGGAACGGCAGTGGAAGAATACCCTGGGTATGATAGAAGTAAGCAACGGCAATGGCGAGCCGATCTTCAGCTGCAAATCCAATAGGAAAAAGCCGGTTGATGACGGCCATCCGAACGGCTTGACTGACGGCCAAGCCTTGGATTTGTTGCAACTATCGGACAAAGCTTCAAAAAGGAAAAAAGATGAATTTTGGCAGAAATTCAAAGCCGGGAAGGAGAAAAAAATGGAATTCGTACAGATCATCAGGTACGCGGCAGTTTATCTGAAAATAAACGGGATAAACCTGTTGACGATCTCTTTCCACAAGCTGGGATCGGCGATGAACGGGTATCCTACGGCATGTTTCGCCAGATTCAGGGATCTCGCGATTTGGATCAAATGTCCATGTCGTGAGGTATTTTGCCAGCCGGTTGCCGAATTTTACGGCAACAAAGCAAAGCATAATTGCTTGCATTGCTGGGTTTTCCACAATCGTGCGTCGCCGCTTGTTGCTGAATGCGCGGAAATATTGAAAGCCTTATTCGCTAACGGGCGCCTCGAATTTGAATTGAAAAAGGGTGAATTTATAAACCTGCAGACAGACAAAGCGGCTATCCCCGTCTATCAATTCGATTTGGAGCGGGAAGAGCCGGAGATTTTGGCTGAAGGCGATTTTTCCGCCCCTGATCTGGCACCCGTCAAAGAATTCATAAAATGTTATTTCGCGCCCAAACCGGCAGCGGCACTCCGGAACGAAAACAGCGACCAATCGCGTCCCGCCGGCAGCAAGGGCATCCGGGCGGGACAGATTGCCAAAATGGAACCGGATTCAGGCGGTGATAATGAAAAACCGGGCGATGAAAACATTACCGCCAAGACAGGAGAGGAAGAAGATATGACCGTTAATAAAAAAATTGGAAAGACCGGTGAAGTGAAAAAGGGAAGGAGGCACGCGTATTATCTGGTGTTTCCGGACAAGAGCACAGAATTGTTGCCGGAGGCGAAAAATCTGGGACAAGCGGCGACAACGCTGCTCGAAAGAGAAAAACAGGATAGCATCAGCTTCCTGCTCTATAGCGAATGCGATAACGGGAAAAAGAAGACTTTCACCCGCAAGGAAATCGTCGCTGCGTACGCGCTTGATCCGGATATCAAACGCAAGTTTGGCAAAAACAAGAAAGAATCCTGGATCGATTTCCGTCCCGAAGGGCGTGTCGGCCGCGTAAAAAAGACCAGGCTGTCCCAAGTGGAAGCGATTGGCCGATCCCTGGCCGATGAACTGGCAGTAATTGTCGAGGCCTGGTGGATCACCTATAATCCGACAACTGAGAAGCGGATCGGCAGTTTTGTTCCGAGGAGTCAGCCGGCGGCGCGGGAAGCGGAAGCTATGGCCGTATCTCCGGTTGAAAACGGGAATGAAACGGGAAACGATACCAGCATCGTGGATGCGGACAAACCGCCCGTCGAAGCGGAGACAGTGGCCGCCGCCCCGCCCGCCGGTGAAAACAAAAACGCCGTTGTATACCAACCGCCGGCAGATGACAGGCCTCTGGGGTTATCACCTATCCGGGCGACGTGCAAATCCATCGGCGAGCTGATCGCCGAAATCCTCAACAACGGACATAACGGCGGCCATGACGCGAGGGAATTCTGCAATATCCGGTCTCATTCGGGCCGGGCGATCAATCTCTGTTATGTTGATCAGGAAAAAGCCCGGGAGTCCGTAGAGGCGCTGGCCGCGCTTTCACCGAACTCGCTACGCCTGGAAGTGGTAAATCTCACGCCCAGTATGCAAAAAGATCTTATCAACAGCTTGGTGGCCATGGTGGGTGTATTGACGGACCAGCTGAATGCGGCCAAACAGCCATTGCTTCCGGAGTAGTTTGATATTTTCATTTTGTTTTTCAAACCCTAAAGGGGCAGCCGCATTAGCCGCGGCCGCCCCTTTATTCTTGACTATTTTTCGTAATTTCTTTATAATAGATTTACAACTTATAAAGCTGTTTGATCCCGGCTGACACCGGGGAATCCTGATTATCGATGATTATCAGGGCGGCGCAGGAAGAAATCCCGGTAATTCGGGAGAGTAGAACCTGCCGGGTGCGCCCGTAATAGCGTTAAAAGCGGCCCTGTCGAAGCGTAGTGCGTTACGCTCGAAGTATTGGGAATAAGGGTGGTACCGCGGATGTTAAACCGAGTAAAGGTAAAACGTTCGTCCCTGTATATCATGATTTGTGGTATATGGAGACGGACGGTTTTTGTTAGATAACAGATAGCAGATAACAGACGACAGTAAGATGCCTTAGATTCGTCTGTTATCTGTTATCTTCTATCTGTTGTCTTTTTAATTTATAATAATTATTTTAATAATAATTTTCCCGTTTTGGAATAACCGGAAAATTAAATGCAAACATGCTAAGAACACATACATGCGGCGAATTACGGAAAGGGGACGTGGATAAAAAGGCCACCCTCTGCGGCTGGGTCCATCGGCGGCGCGACCATGGGGGTATCATTTTCATCGACCTTAGGGACCGCTACGGCCTGACCCAGATCAAATTCGATCCCAAGTTCGATGCCGCGGCGCATAAGGAAGCCGACCAGCTGAGAAGTGAATGGGTAATCCGGGTGGAAGGCAAGGTAATTCCCCGGCCGGACGATATGGTCAACCCCAAGCTTGCCACCGGCGAGATCGAAGTGCAGATAAATAAGCTGGAAATCTTGAGCCAGTCGAAGACTCCGCCCTTCGAGCTGGAAGAGGAGAAGAATATCGAGGTTAAAGAGAATTTGCGGCTTAAATACCGCTTTGTCGATCTGCGCCGACCGGAGCTGCAGAAATTGCTCGACACTAAGGACAAATTCATACAGTATTGCCGCGATTACATGCGGAAATTGGGTTTTACCGAAGTGCAGACCCCGATCCTGGCCAGTTCCAGCCCGGAAGGGGCGCGCGATTTCCTGATCCCGTCCAGGCTCCACCCGGGCAAGTTCTACGCTTTGCCGCAGGCGCCGCAAATGTTCAAACAGCTTCTGATGGTCGGCGGTCTGGACAAATATTTCCAGATTGCGCCCTGTTTTCGCGATGAAGATACGCGTATGGACCGGCATTACGGCGAATTTTACCAGCTTGATATGGAAATGAGCTTTATCGAACAGGACGACATTTTATCGGCTATGGAACCGCTCATGAAAGAGCTGACGGAAAAATTCAGCGGAAAAAAACTTGTCGGCGTGGAAAAAGACGGCCGTTTTCCGCAAATCCCATATCGCGAAGCCCTGGAAAAATACGGCACGGATAAGCCCGATCTGCGTTTTGGTCTGCCGATCAAACCGGTCACTGAGCTGGTAAAGGGATGCGGCTTCAAAGTGTTTGCCGATATGGCGGCCCAGGAGGGGCATGCCGTCCACGCGCTTAAAGTCGACGGCGGAGCCAAGTTTACCCGCAAGGAGATAGACGAATTCACCGTTCTGGCGCAAAGCAAAGGCGCCAAAGGGCTGGCCTATATCGTATTGCGGGAAGACGGGAAAAACTATAAGCTTCAATCGCCGATCGTAAAATTTTTGGGAGACGATTTGGCCGGCAAGATCGTTGAGGCGTTGGACGCCAAAACCGGCGATATCATATTCTTCGGAGCCGACAAATGGCGGATAGTCTGTGACACGCTGGGCGCGGTACGCAATGCCTGTGCGGAAAAATTGGGCCTGAAAGACAATAAAAAGGCAGCTTGGTGCTGGATAGTGGATTTCCCGATGTATGAATTCTCGGAGATCGAGGATGGCCGGATCGATTTCGGCCACAACCCGTTCTCTATGCCTCAGGGCGGCTTGAGCGCCCTGGACGAGAAAGATCCGCTCGATATCAAAGCTTATCAATTCGATCTGGTAATCAACGGTTTTGAGGCCAGTTCCGGGGCGATTAGGAACCATGAGCCCGCGATAATGTACAAGGCTTTCGCCATCGCCGGTTACAGCCGTGATGAGGTGGACGCCAAATTCGGCGCGATGATCAGGGCTTTCGAATACGGCGCGCCGCCGCACGGCGGCAACGCGCCCGGACTGGACCGCATCCTGATGGCCCTTTTAGACCTTGATTCGATCCGTGATATATACGCCTTCCCCAAAGACGGCGCCGGCCGCGACGTAATGATGGAGAGTCCGCATGAGGCGAGCGGGAAGCAATTGAAGGATCTGGGTATCAAGCTTCTTGGATCGTGAATCCCCTCGGCTCGCTTTGCCCGCTCGGGGCAGGCGTGGATCGGAGATCGTGAATCGTGGATCGGAGGTCATGGATTGGAGATGGGAAAGAGTTTTTTAAGCCAGGCTTTATAACTTTTAACTTTATTACTTTATAACTTAATAAATGGATATTTTGCCGATAAAAAAATTATACCGCGAGAGTGATAAGTATTTAGGCAAAGAGATTCGAGTCGAGGGATGGGTCAGAACCGTCCGTTCATCCAATGTTTTTGGGTTCATGGAAGTGAATGACGGCAGTTTTTTCCGCGGGATCCAGGTGGTGATGGATAAATCACTGGCCGGTTATGAGGAGTTGGCCAAAACCCCGATCGGTTCAGCCGTCCGGGTGGAGGGAAAACTCGTCCAGTCCGAAGGGGCCGGCCAGGATTTCGAGATAAAAGCCGCGATAATAGAAGTGGTAAGCGAAGCCGCGGCTGATTACCCCCTACAGAAGAAACGCCACAGTTTCGAGTTCCTGCGCACCATCGCCCATTTGCGCGGCCGCTCCAATACCTTTTCCGCGGTTTTCCGGGTCCGCTCGACCCTGTCTTACGCTATCCATAAGTTTTTTCAGGAAGAGAAAGGATTTGTCTATGTGCACGCGCCAATCATCACGACCAGCGATTGCGAAGGGGCAGGGGAGATGTTCACGGTAACTTCTTTTCCGGTCGACGAACCGGTCGATCGCTTGCCGGTGAAATCAACTTCCGCGGGAAAAGTACTGGATTTCGACAGGGATTTCTTCGGCAAGAAAGCCGGGCTTACGGTAAGCGGCCAGCTCAATGCCGAAGCGATGTGCCACGCCTTTAAGGGCGTCTATACGTTCGGGCCGACTTTTCGGGCGGAGAATTCCAATACCAGCCGGCACGCGGCCGAATTCTGGATGATGGAGCCGGAGGTCGCCTTTGCCGACCTGGATGACAATATGGATCTGGCCGAGTCTATGATCAAATATCTGATCGCCTATGTCCGCCGGGAGTTGCCGGAAGAGATGGAATTTTTTAACAAATTCATCGGCCAGGGCCTGCTGGAACGCCTGGATAACTTGGAGAAAAGCGATTTCGAACGGATTACCTATAGTCAGGCGATCGGAATTCTCGAAAAAGCGGAAAAGAAGTTCCAATTTCCGGTCAAATGGGGAATAGACCTGCAAAGCGAACACGAACGCTATATTTGCGAGGAGGTATATAAAAAGCCGGTATTCGTGACCGATTACCCCAGGGAGATCAAAGCCTTTTATATGCGCCTGAATGACGACGGCAAGACCGTGGCGGCGATGGACCTGCTGGCGCCGGGCATCGGCGAGATCATCGGCGGATCCCAGCGCGAGGAGCGGCTGGATGTCCTGGAGAAGCGGATGGCGGAGGCGGGTTTGCCCCTGGATAATTATTGGTGGTACCGCCAGATCAGGAAATACGGCGGGGTGAAGCATGCCGGCTTCGGACTCGGGTTCGAACGCTTCCTCATGTATCTGACCGGAATGGAGAACATCCGCGACGTGATCCCGTTCCCGCGAGTGCCCAAGAGCGCGGAGTTTTGATCACGCAACATATATCACGCAGCACATAGCAAAGCCTTAAAGGATTTAATGATTAATTACGTTAAATATCAATCAAGGCTATGAAAACATTAATCGTTTATTATTCCCGAACCGGGACGACCAGGAAGGTGGCGGAGCTGCTCAGGGAAAAATTGCAGGGGGATGTCGAGGAATTGATCGATCATAAGGACCGGAGCGGCGCGGTCGGCTGGATGATGGCCGGCAAGGACGCGATGAAGAAAGTTAAGGCATCGATCGGTGATCTGAAATCCGATGCCGCCGGCTATGATCTGGTCGTGGTCGGCACGCCGGTCTGGGCCGGTACGATGGCGGCCGCGGTCAGGACATTTATGGAGAGTTACCGCGGCAAGCTGCCGAAAGTGGCGTTTTTCACCACCCAGGGCGGCGCCCAGCGCCAGCGCGTGTTTGAAGACCTGAAAGAAATTGCCGGCTCAGAGCCGGTGGCGGAGCTGATGCTTCGGACGGCCGCGGTTAAGAAAGGCGAACACACGGGAATGATCGAAGAGTTCATCGACACGCTGCAAAGCAAAATTTAGCCAGCTTTACCGGGCTAATCCGGCTGAAATAGCCGGAACATTCTTATTAATTTTATGTTTAGTCGGTTTTTGGTATAATTAAATTTAGTTAAACTATGTTAATCGCAATCGACATTGATGAGGTATTGGCGGATTTCGCCAATCCTTTGGACAAATATATCAAAGGAAAATTCGGCCTTAAGATGGACCGGCATAAATGGAACACGGATAGGTGGTGGCAGACCTGGGGCGGTTCCCGGACTACCGCTATCGGCAAGATCTACTCGTTCCTGACGAGCGCGGAATTCAAGCGTATCAAACCGGTCCCGGGCGCGGTCGCCGGAGTCAGAGCGCTCGAAAAAATGGGCCACGAACTGATGGTCATTACCGGCCGACCGGCGGAGGTTATGCCGGAAACAAGGAAATGGCTTGAACGGTATTTCCCCGGCCAGTTCGTCCGCGTGGAATGCACCGACTTTCATATTGCCAAAGGCGGACACAAGACCAAGGGCGTGATCTGCAATGAATTCGGCTGTCAGGTGATGATCGACGATTTTCCCCACTACGCCGAGGAATGCGCCGATGACGACACGAAAGTATTTCTATTCGATACGGGCTACAACCATACATTCCATAAATTAAAGGGTATTGTCAGGGTCAAGGATTGGAAAGACGTGGTGGAAAAGATCAAGAAACTGAAAATTTGAAATTGGATATTGAGAAATGAGAAAAATTGTTTTTTCGGCCGGCTGCGGGAAATTACGATAAGGCAATATTAAACATTTTTACACTAATTATCACGGATTTTTGACGGATTTACACGGATTTTATAAGGTTTTTCTCGAGTTTCAAATTGAGAAATATTGTAAAATTATATACATATCATATTTTTTATAATTCCGAAATATATTAATCATTTTATCGATATATGGACGAGAAAATTACAATTCAGCCGGAAGAGCCGAAGCAGATCGAAACTCTGGAAAAGCAGCTTGGCCGCGAATACGAGGAAAAGAACCCTGACTTGCGCCAAGTGTTGGCCGCCGAGCATACGGGTATGTTCGAAAGACTGAAAGGGGAATACGGGGAAAGAGAAGCAAAGACTTGGCGGATGGAGCGGGATAAAGCAGAATTAGAGAGGGAAAATAACGAACTTAATGAGGATGTCAGTGATCTGGTATGTTTACTTAACAAAAAGATCGATGAATACCGCGATGCGATTATTGACAGTGTGACCGGCCTGGAACAGCGGAAGCAGCTTTTCAAGAGAGTCAACACCAGATTGGCGGAATTATTGGGCGTTGAAGCAAGCGATACGCCGCAGGAAGTACATGAGAAGATCCGCCAGGCCGATTTCAGCAAAACTGACCTGGCGATTATGATGGGAGATATATCATTCTTGTCTTTGGCCAACGAATCTGCGGCCGGCCACAGTTCGGGCGATAAGCTTCTGAGTCGTATAAGCAGGACGGTTTCCGAGCAAAAAATCAGGGATAGCCTCTTTATTAAGGCGTATCGCCATGGCGGAGACGAGATCACGGCCATACTGGATCTGGACCAGGAATCCGTCGGAAAAAAACTGGGGGAGATCCAGGACAGCGTGAACAAATTGGAGAATATCGATAATCTGGCGGCATATGGCCTGAAACCGAATATCGATATGGGGTCGGCGCAGCTCAGCGAAGCAAAAGAGGTCTTGGATATGATCGAGCAGGAATGCGCGAAAAAAAATATCAGATTCGAACAGCGGGAAATCAAAGATCTGGCGAATGTCTGGCTGCAGATAGCGGACAGAAAGTGTTTTATCAATAAGGCGGACACAAGGATCAGATTGCTGGCAGATAAGTATAAAAACGATCCGGTTAATTTTAAAAAAACGATCAACAGTTTGCGCAAAGGCGGTTATAATATTGAAGATAAAGAATTGGACGGTATGGCCAAAAGCGATAAGTTGGAAGAGGATATACCCGGTTTCATCAGGCGCAAAGACGCGGAAAAATTAAACGGTATGCAGGGCTACGATTTGGTCAGGGCGAAAGTGATAAACGATTATGTCTGGGGAAAGATCGAGGATGAGAAGAGCGGCAATAACGGAGAAAAATAATTTTTAAATTTAATTATTAAGATAAATTTATGTCAACTAACAACGCACCCAAGTACGCGTTCTTCTATATGCTGTCGCTGGTGGCCCTGGTCTTCATGTCGATCGCGACCGGGATGATCATTTTCCAGATCATCAACAAATTGATCCCGGACGTGCCCGGACTGTTCCAGGGCAGCTTCTCGGACGAACAGCTCAAGTTCGCGATCTCGGCCCTCGTCATCAGTGTGCCGATCTTTTTCCTGACGATCAGGCAGATCTTCAAAAGTATCGACAAAGGCGACCTGCAGCCGGATTCCGCGATCCGGCGCTGGCTGACCTATTTCATCCTCTTCGTATCATCAGTGGTGATGATCGGCTGGCTGATCGGCACCCTGAACAATTTCCTGGACGGCGAGCTGACTGCCAAATTTCTCCTGAAAGCGGTGGCTGCTATCGGGATTGCCGCTTCGATATTCACTTTTTATCTCTATGATATCCGCCGGAAATCGGTACCGGGCCAAAAAGACAGAACCATCAATATGTATTTTTACGGTTCGCTCATTGTCATTATCGCGGCCTTTGCCGCATCGTTGTTCATCGTGGAATCGCCGACGCAAGCGCGCAATCGCCGCCTGGACGATATCCTGATAAATAATTTCAACCAGATCGACAGCGCAGTCAGCACGTATTACCAGGAATACGGTTCATTACCGGAAAATCTGGACGTACTTAAAACAGAGTTCAGCTATTTGGGTGACGAAAATTTGCGCGACCCGGCAACCAACGCGCCGATCCAATACCGGACAGTGGATGAACGGACTTATGAACTCTGCGCCTCATTCCTGACCGATACGACCGAAAATGAGGGAGTGAATGCCTTTATCGATGAACGCTGGCGGCACGCGTCCGGCGAACAATGCCTTAAGCAGGCAGTGCATGACCTGGGCGATAATCCCGATGTCAAAAGGCCGATTCCGGTCAATTGAAGCGGCATAACGCTGAGTTTGACATAATGGAAAAATTCATTTAAAATAAGTGGTTAATCCAATGATCCAGCGATTATTCCCTGGATCATTGGAATATTGGGATCTTTAAAACTTAAGCAAGGGGGCGACGCATGTATAGCCGGAAGATAAGAAAAAAAATCAAATTTGGTTTTTTGAATTCGATTGATTTATTGACTGGGGTGCTGGCCCGAATTCTTTTCGCGGTTTTCCATTGTTACGGATTCGCAAGAATTGAATTGGCCAGAATCAATTTTCCGGGTAAAAAATACTTTTTTTATCCGTTAATAGTTAAGAATTTTATTGCCCTATTCATTTTCGAGGTGCCAAGGCATATAACAAAAGACTGATTAACGCAAAGGAGAGCGATGCGATGACAGGAAAATACGGCGCGAAGGAAGGAGTTTTGGTGATTACGGACAATGGTAATATCGGAAGACTGTTTTCCGCTCTGGCGTCAATGGGTTACGGCAGGGATGATATAGTCCATATCGATCATGTATTTATGATTGCTGAATGCCTGTTTCATCAGTTCGAACTGGTCATTTATGACCTGGATATGCGAGTGGACCATGGCCAGGCCAGAAGAATATTGGAAAATTGTAAAAGTGATTTTCTGTTCGGCGGGGCAAAAATTATTTTTATGGATGTATGCGAGCCTGCCAAAGAAAATCCGTTTCTCGGTATTTTAAAGGAAGATGGATTTGTTTACCTTTGCTGTGAACAGGAAATAATCGGGGCGGAAATCCGGCGGGCTTTAAATCCCGGATTTTTTTAAACATCCTTATTTTTACGGAACAGGAGGTTATTATGGACAGTAAGAAAAAGATTTTGATCGTTTCCAGAGATATTAAATTTTGCATCTGAATTGAATCGATTTTCGGATGTAATCGTTTCCGCCTTATCGCGGATACATCAAGATAACATCGTCTGTCGTGACGCAATGGGGGCGTAATTCACCCCAGACGACAGCTTCCAGCCTGTTAATCCCCAAAACCAACCATTCTAAAAGAATTTGGTTGGTTTTTTTTGAAAAAAGTGTTATAATATAAGAGTCGAAAGCAGCTAATTTTAATTTGTCTAATTAAAAATAATGATTTTCTATTTAGCGGTATTTTAACCGCGGATTTGTCGCCAATTAATACGCAGTTATAACGCGGAGACAATTAATATTAGATAATATTATGCCAAATAAAAAAATCACGAAAAAACCAGCCGCCAAAAAAACCAAAAAGCCGACAGTCAGGAAAAAGAAGATGACAACGAAATTACCGGTGAAGCTGGTGAAATATCTGGAAGAGCATGGGATCGACCACGAGATATTGGAGCATCGGACGGTCTATACGGCGATGGACGCGGCCGCGACCATGAAAAAAAAGATGAATGAAATCGCCAAAGCGCTCTACGTGAAAGCTGACCGTGACTACTACGTGGTTATCCTGCCGGCGGACCAGAATCTCGATTTCCCCAAATTGACGAAATGCCTGTCCGCCAGTTCGGACAAACCGTATAAGGCGATCAAGATCCCCGGCGAGAAAATCATGCAGAACGCCCTCAAGATCAAGACCGGCGCCCTGAGTGCGTTCGGCGGTTTGCAGAAATTGCCGGTCGTGGTGGAAAAAGGCCTGACCAAGACCAAAAAGGCGGTGTTTTCCTCCGGTTCGTTCAACCACTCGGTAGAGATGGCGGTCAAAGATTTTATCGAATTGGAAAAAGCGATAGTCGGGGTATTCGGCAAGAAGAAAACGATAAAGAAGCAAAAGGTGACTAAACCGAAGAAGAAGAAAAAATAAATATAATACGAATGCTACGAATTACGTTCCGAATGCCCCGAATGCTATATTACGAATTCGGATATATTCGCGGCATTCGGAACGTAATTCGTAGCATTCGGATTATAACATATGATCAATTTCAAATTGGAAAAATTCGAAGGACCGCTTTCCCTTCTGATCAAGCTGATCGAACAGGAGGAGCTTGACATTACCCAAGTCAGCCTGGCCAAGGTAGCGGACCAATATGTCCAATATATCCGCGAAGCCGGACGGATAAACCCGGAAGAGATGGCGGATTTTTTGGTTGTTGCCGCACGGCTGCTGCTCATAAAATCCAAGGCTCTCCTGCCCTATTTGTATCCCGAAGAAGAGCAGGAGATCGAGGAACTGGAAGAGCAGCTTAAGATGTACAAAGAATTCATCGAAGCGGCCAAAGGAATCCAGAAAATGCTCGGCCGGAAAAAATTCATGTTTGCCCGCGAGTTCAACCGCAAAGTGATCCTGAACAACATTCACCTTTTCGCGCCGCCGAAGAAATTGATCAAGAGCGATCTAAAAGAGATATTCACGGATATTATTACCCGTTTGGAGCCGCCGGAAAAACTGGCCGAAAAAACGCTCGACCGCAAGATTACGATCGAGGAAAAGATCGCCCATATCCAGAATCTGCTGCTGGATCGCATTACCACCAGTTTTAACGAAGTCTTGATTCAGGCGGAGAACAAAACCGAAATTATCGTAAGCTTCCTGGCCATCCTCGAACTGATGCGCCAGCGGGAAGTGGTGTTGGAACAGAATGAATTGTTCGGCGAAATTATAATTAATCGGAATAATTCATAAAGCATAATACGAATGCCCCGAATGGCGCTCCGAATGCCGCAAATATATCCGAATTCGTAATATAGCATTCGGAGCATTCGGAACGTCATTCATAGATTCGGATTATATACATACCATATGTTGAAGTCAAAAATAGAAGCCTTATTGTTCATTTCCGCCAAACCGATGGCAGTCAGCCAATTGGCCGATTTGTTAAAAGTAAAAAAAGATGAATTGGTAAAGGCCGGCGATGAGCTGGTGGAGGAATACCGGCAAAGCCAAAAGGGCGTTCAGATAATAAAAAACGGCAATAAATTCCAGATGGTCAGCTCGCCCGAACACGCCAAGCTGGTGCAGGAATTCATCAAAGACGAAACGACCGGCGAATTGTCGCGGCCCAGCCTGGAGGCGCTCACTATCATCGCATACCGCGGACCGATCTCAAAGCTGGATCTTGACCGGATCAGGGGCGTGAATTGCTCACTGATCATCCGCAATTTGCTCTTGCGCGGCTTAGTCGAGGCTAAACACGACAAAACCAAGCAGGAGACGTATTATACCGTAACTTTCGACTTTATCCGCTTCCTGGGTATAAATGATATAAAAGAACTGCCCGACTTCGAGCGCCTGCATAAGGATGATACCATTGACAGGATTTTATCCGATAATGAATCTTCTGCCGATAAAGCGGAAAATATAAATAATAACCAATCGGAGGATTAATTTATAATTTATAAGTTGTAATTTGTAAACAGTTACGGATTAAGGTATTTTAAAGTTTATAAATTATAAATTACAAATTATAAATTTTTATAATTCCCCATGCGATACGCAGTTGCTATTTTTTTAAGCGCGCTGGTTTTGTGTTTAATGTTCATCGGTTCTCCCGCCGCGCTCCACAATCAAGCCTCCGTTACCGCCTCCGATATTTCCGGACGGGTATTGGGCGTCAGCGAAGAGGCATCAGCCCGTGCGCTTGACATGTTGAAGAGCGATATGCGCAACACTTTGCCGGCAAACCGCGTCGAACCGCCTGCCCTTCCCGTACCCATGGATTCCTGGTGCCGGTTCGATGGAGTTTTTCAAGGATTGGCGTTCGATCCGGTGAGCGGAGTGGAATTATATGCCCGCGATCCCGACGTTCCCGCGCCGATCGCCAGTATCACCAAGCTTATGACCGCCCTGGTGTTCCTCGACCATAATCCGGGCTGGGACGAAAATTACCAGGTCAGGGCGGATGACCGGGTTGAGGGCGGACAAATACATATATTCAAAGGGGATATATTGACCGTGCGGGACCTGTTCAATATCAGTTTGACCGCATCCGGAAATTCGGCCACCCAGGCCCTGGTTAGCGTGAGCGGTTTTAATGACGATGATTTTGTGGCGGAAATGAACATCAAGGCCGCTGAGCTCGGTATGAGCCAAGCCAGTTTCGCGGATCCGATCGGACTCTTAAGCGGCAGTGCCGCCACGCCAAGGGAGGTCGCCGTTTTGCTTAAGGAAGCGATGGGGCACCCGGAAATAAAAAAAGCGCTGCTTGAGCCGCGCTATACCTTTGTTACTGCTGCCGGAGACAAAAGAACCGCCGACAATACCGATATTTTGCTGGGACAATATCCGCAAGACGGGATCAGTCTAAGCGGAGGAAAAACCGGCCATACTAATGCCGCCGGTTATTGCTTTGCCGGACAGTTTACCGACCAATCCGGACATGAAATAATTACCGTGGTATTGGGCACACCCAATCCTTCCGACCGCTTTCGCTACGCTGAAGAGCTGGCATCGTGGGTTTTTGATAATTACCAATGGCAATAGGGAAGGGCGGACGTTGTTTTCCGTTGATATAAATGTTATACTGTGAAAGTAGACTGGAAGTGAGTTTTTTGCCAATATAAAAATATAAAGCACAATAACATCAATCATATGTCAAACAGCGGAAAAAAAGTAATTATCGCCAATTGGAAAATGAAACTGAATTTGAAAGAGTCGTTTGACTTGGCCAAATCCGTAAAAGATCGTTTTAAGGATTTTACCGATGGCGATATCGTGGTGTGCCCGGATTTTGTCGCCTTGCTTGAAGTAAAAAAGATATTGAACGGCAGTAAAATCAAACTTGGGGCGCAGGACGTATTCTGGGAAGCTCGCGGTTCGTATACCGGCGAGATATCCCCTCTGACCCTCCTGGAAGCAGGTTGCGAATATACGATCATCGGACATTCCGAGCGGCGTAAATTCCAGATGGAGAATTATGAAATGATCCACCGCGAGATTAAGGCGGCACTGGCGGCGGAAGACCTGACTCCGGTCGTCTGTATCGGCGAGAACTGGGATGAACGCAAGACCGACCGCCGGGATTTCGTGCTCTATGACCAGCTGCAGCAGGCGCTTTCCGGAATCGACATCGCCTCCCGGCAGCAGGTCATCGTCGCTTATGAGCCGATTTGGGCTATCGGCAGCGGTACGGCGATCGAACCGAGCGAAGCCGAATATGCCCACAAGATCATCAGATTGACCCTCAATGATATGTTCGGAATGAACGTGGTTAACGATAATTTCAAAATTATTTACGGCGGCAGTATCACCGCCAAGAATGTCAAAGGATTCACCGATCTGGAAAACCTGGACGGTTTATTGGTGGGCGGTGCCAGCCTGGAAGCGGAAGAATTTTTAAAGGTAGCGACCGCGATCGCCGGGTGATAGAATCCGAATGCCCCGAATGGCGAATCCGAATGCCCCGAATGGCGAATCCGAATGCCCCGAATGGCGAATCCGAATGCTCCGAATGTATTATGATGGTAAAAATTCTATATAAAGACCTTTCCTATATAATCAATGGTTTGCTGTTTAAGACTCATAGAGAAATGGGTAGGTTTAAAAACGAGAAACAATACGCAGACTATTTCGAGAAATTATTGATTGAAGAAAAAATTAATTATATAAGAGAATATAGATTTAAAGAAATTTTGTTAAGCAAAACCAGAATAAGGTGTATTGTTGATTTCATAATTGAGAATATTATTATAATTGAATTTAAGGCTAAAAATTTTATAGTTAAGGAAGATTACCTGCAGACGCAAAGATATTTACGCACTTTAAACCTGGAATTGGGTATCCTTATGAATTTTAGACAATACCGTTTAGCTCCAAAAAGAGTTTTAAATAGTGATTACGAACATTCGGGGCATTCGGAAAATAATTCGTAACATTCGTATTATATGCTGGTTCATATCAAAGAAATCGTAAAAATGTCGCAGGAGGGCGGTTATGCCGTCGGCGCTTTTAATATCCACAACCTGGAGTCGGTCTTGGGTGTCGCCAAAGCGGCGATGCAGGCCAAGTCGCCGGCCATTATTCAGGTATCGGAAAGCGCCATCAAATATATGGGCCTGAAGCCCATCACCCATATCGTATCGACCGTTGCCAAGAATGTGGCCACGCAAGTGCCCATTGCCCTCCATCTGGACCACGGCAAAGACCTTACCAACGTATTTGAATGCATTAAAGCCGGCTTTTCTTCGGTGCATATCGATGCGTCGAATCTGCCGCTGGACGAAAATATCGCCGTTACCAAACAGGTCGTGGAATTGGCCCGCAGCAAGAATGTCTGGGTGCAGGGTGAAATCGGGGCGATTATGGGCGGACATGGCGTGATTTCGGGCAAGATACACAACATTCCGATCGCCAAAGTAGAAGATGTGGTGATTTTCGTCAGAGAAACCGATGTCGATACGATTGCCGCCGCGATCGGTACCGCACACGGGGTTTTCGATAACGAGGATATAAAGATCGATATCCTGAAAGAAATCAAGGAAAAAACACACAAGCCGTTCGTCCTGCACGGCGGATCGGGCGTGGATGACGAAAAGATCAAAAACGCCATTAAAAACGGCGTTAATATCATCAATATCGGGACCGATATCAAAGTGGCATTCTCTACCGCCTTGAGGCAGTCGGTCAAGGATCAGCCGGACGAAACCGATCCGCGCAAATTGCTGATGCCGACGATTCAGGCGGTTCAGGATGTGGCAGCGGGTAAAATGGAGCTTTTCGGCAGCGCCGGGCAATGTTACGTCGATGAATTGGAGACTTAAGCGCCCGCTAACCGGCCGATCAATCGAAAGAATCCGATTAATATAAACAAAAAATAAAAATAATATGTACAATATTATCCCACTGGTTATAATCCTTTTTTCTCTTGGTGTCATCATTACGATTATTGTCAAAAAATTTTCGGTGCTGGCCTCACTGGACGTTGATACGATCCAGGCCGAACGGGAAACCAGGATGAAAGAACAGATTATCGGTTCGCGATTAAAGCGGAATTTTTTCCGTTATTACCACAAGGCCGCGCGCCTGGTCGTACCGGCATCGAAAGGCATCACTTCATTCTTTTCCTGGACATACCGGAAGCTGAAAGAGGCGAAGGAGTCGGGCGAACCAGGCAATCCGCCCGTAAGCGGGGGAGAGGACATTATCGGCAAATTGATGATTGATGCCGATGATTTGGTTAAAAAGGGTACATATGACGAGGCGGAACGCAAATACATCGAAATTATCGGTGTCGACAGCCATCAATGGAGCGCGTTCAAAAAACTGGGACAGCTGTATTATGAGCGCAAAGATTATAATGAGGCTAAACAAACATTGGAGCATGCCATGCGGCTGATTGAAAAGGACCAGGAGAAAGCTTCATTAACCGACAATAGCGAAGGGGACGGAACGCAGAAAGACGCAATATCCTCCCAAATAGCGGAAATTTATTTCGATCTTTCGGAAGTTAACTTGGCGATGGAAAGTCCGGCAAATGCTTTGCAGGTAATAAATCAGGCGCTCCGGATCGAACCGAATAATCCACGCTACCTTGACATTAAGTTCGAAATCAGTATAATAAGTAAAGACAAATCAAGCGCCCTTGACGCTTACGGGACGCTTAAGGAAGTGAATCCGGAAAATCAGAAATTGAACGATTTTAAGCGCCAATTGGACGAATTATAGTCGGATATTTTACATAAAGTACAGCTAGGTACTGTTCATAGTAGGTTCGCGCCGGACAGTATTTTTTATTTATTATGCCTGCCTGCCGCAGCTTCAGCGAAGGTAGGCCGATGTAGCTTCCCCCGACAAGCTCTGGACAGGCAGCTGGTACCCCGCAGCGTGCGGGGCATGGTAAGGAGAATATGTTTTTTTCATATATATAAGTTATTATGCCGACGTAGCTCAGCTGGTAGAGCAACTCCATGGTAAGGAGTAGGTCTGGGGTTCGAATCCCCACGTCGGCTCTTTCAAATTTCGAATGACGAATGTCGAATGACAAATATATTTTTCTATATAATATTTTACGATAATTTGTCATTCGACATTCGTAATTCGTCATTTTCGGGGGTCGATACTCAAGCGGTCAACGAGGGCAGACTGTAAATCTGCTGGCCTTGCGCCTACGTAGGTTCGAGTCCTACTCGGCCCACAATACAAAAACAGCGCCACAAGCGCTGTTTTTGTATTGTGGGACGGGTGTGCGGAGAAGCTATAAAAACCTTGAATTATAATATTTCTGCTATTAAATCATCAAAATATTTACTATCAAAACATTCATTAGCAAGTGCGGTACGGGGCTTCCGCCCCTTCGAGTCCTACTCGGCCCACAACAAAACTACAGAGTTAATTCTGTAGTTTTGTTTTTTTTGCGGACAGGGGGAGGCGGTCGGCCGGGTAATATGGCATTTGGCCGCCGGTGGATAAAATGGTATAATAAGTGCATGGAACCAGCATTTACGTTCAAAATCGGGGGAGAAGCCGGATTCGGCATCATGTCGGCCGGGGTTTTGTTTTCCCGGATAGCGGTCCGGTCCGGATACCACGCATTCAATTACGTGGAATATCCTTCCTTGGTCCGGGGCGGGCATAACGTCGCCCAGACCACGGTGGGGGAGAAGCCAGTCCGCTCCCCGCGGCAATCGACCGATCTGCTTGTCGCGTTGAACCAAGAGACAATCGACCTGCATAAGCATGAGCTGTCGGCGGGTTCGTATGTCATTTACGATAATGAAAGAGGCTCATCCCTCGTCGGGTCCGGGCGCGGTGTCATCGCCTTGGCTCTGCCCATCCATCGCCTGGCCAAAGAGATCGGCGGAACGCTGCTCACGCGCAATACCCTGGTCTTGGGCGCGGTGGTTGCCCTGCTGGGCGGAGACCTTAAACATTTATTGGATATAATATCCGAAAGTTTTTCGCACAAGCAGCCGGAAATAGTGGAAAAGAACCACGCGGTATGCCGGGCGGGCCATGATTATATGATCAAAAATTACCCGGATAAAATACGACCGGCCCTGAAACAACGCCGGGCAGCCGGCGATCTGATGATAGTCAGCGCCAACCAATCCGTGGCGTTGGGGGCGGTCGCGGCCGGAATGAAGTTTGCCGCTATCTATCCCATGACGCCGACCTCGAATATCCTCCATACGTTGGCGCCGCTTCAGGAGAAGTTCGGCTTCGCTTACGTGCAGCCTGAATACGAGATCTCGGCGATCAATATGGCGATCGGGGCGTCTTTCGCCGGCGCGCGGTCTATGGTCGCCACTTCCGGCGGGGGGTTCTGCCTGATGGCCGAGGGGTATGGCCTGGCCGGTATGACCGAAACGCCGCTGGTAATAGTCGAGGGTATGCGCGGCGCCCCGGCCACCGGACTGCCCACCTGGAATGAGCAGGGGGACCTGCGCTTCATCCTACACGCGCATCAGGGCGATTTTCCGCGCATCATACTGGCGCCTGGGGACGCGGAGGAGGCCTTTTATCTGACATTGGAAGCTTTTAACCTGGCCGACAAATACCAAACCCCGGTCGTGCTGCTCCTGGACAAACATCTTTGCGAAAGCCAATCAAGCGTCACGCCATTCGCTTATGGCGATTACCAGGTAAAGCGCGGCCAGCTAACGGACCATCCGGCCGAAGATTATCAGCGCTACGCTTGCACGCCGGACGGGATATCGCCCCGGGCCATACCGGGCGCGGGCAGCCACATCCTGGCCAATTCCGACGAGCACGATGAGACCGGCTATTCCTGCGAAGACGCGGCTAACCGGCGAAAACAGATGGAGAAGCGCATGGCCAAGCTTGAAACTTGCGCGCAAGAGGATATGCCAGAGCCTGTATTATACGGCCCGGCCAAGGCGGGAACCACCCTGGTTTCCTGGGGCAGCAACAAAGGCGCCATTCTGGACGCCATTCAGGATAATCCGGACGTGAATTTCCTGCAGCTGGCCTGGATAAATCCGTTCCCCGCCAAAGCCGTCAGGCGCATTCTGGGCCGGGCCCGCCGGATCATCAATATCGAATGCAATTATACGGCCCAATTGGCGGGCATCATAAAAGAAAAAACCGGGATAGAAATTAAGGAAAATTTCCTTAAATTTGACGGCCGGCCGGTTTATCCCGGTGAAATAAGCAAAATATTCGGAAAGAAATAATATAAAAACCGCTATGACGTCTTTTTCGCATAAAAGATTAACCACTCCCGTTAAGCCCAGCTGGTGTCCCGGCTGCGGCAACTTCGGCATCTGGACCGCTTTCAAGGATGCGGCTGAGGCTGAGGACTGGAATAACAGTAATACCGTGATGGTCGCCGGGGTCGGCTGCCACGGGCATATCGTTAATTTCGTTAAACTGACCGCGTTCGAAGGTTTGCATGGCCGGCCCATACCGGTAGCCTCGGGGATCAAATTGGCCAACCAGCGCCTGAACGTATTCGTTTTCACCGGTGACGGTGACTGCTTGTCGGAGGGCGGCAACCACTTCCTGCACGCGGCCAGGCGCAACCAGGATATTACGGTCATTCTCCACGACAACGCGATCTACGGATTGACTACCGGCCAGACTTCGCCACGTTCGCCCCGGGAATTCCGCTCCAAATCCACTCCGGCCGGCAGCCGGGGGGAACCGCTCCATCCTCTGCGTCTGGCTATAACCGCCGGCGCCACTTTTGCCGCCCGCTGGTATGCCGGGGATATCGCCGGTTTGACGGAGCTGATGGTCAGGGCGAACCGGCATAAAGGTTTTGCCGTCATTGATGTATTACAGCCCTGTGTGACTTTCAACAAAGTTTATACCCATATGTATTATCAGCGCCATATTTACGAGCTGGACAAGTCGCACGACAAATCCGATTATCGGGCGGCGCTCGACAAGACCTGCGAATGGGAGGAGAGGATACCGGTGGGCGTGTTCTATGAGGCCAGCCGCCCGACTTATGAAGAGCAGATGCCGGCCGGCCGGGACAAGCCGCTTGCCGGAGCGGCGGCCAAAAGGGATATCGGCAGTCTCCTGGCCGCTTTCCAGTGAAAGGCCGCCGGATCGCCTGGCTCTTCGCAATCCGACAAAAATCCGGACTGGGCAGTCCGGTTTTTTATATTTAATGGCAGAGGCAATGATAAGTTTATTTTAATTTGCCCATAAGCTTCCGGGCCCATTGTTCCGCCAGCCAGCTGTTATTTTCCAGATTAAAGTAGAAGCCGTCGATCTTAAGGGAGTCTGCCACCAATCGGCCATGCGACCGTGCCACGAATTCCTCCAAATGGCCGACAGCGCCGCAAAAATAAGTATAAGACGAATCGCCGCAGCTGAATACGGCGAATTTTTTATCGGGAAAGGCCGACTCACGCGATTTATTCATGAGTTGCAGCATCGTTTCATGCGGCATACCCTCCTTTTCGCCGAAATTCCAGTTTGGCGTGCCCAGGATGACCAGGTCATACCGCCCCAGGTCCGCCGGCTCCGCATCAGCCGCTTTTTTGAGGGCTACGGAATATTCCGACGACAACACTTCCATAATTATCCTGGCGGCAACATAGGTACTGCCCGAATTGGTCGCATAGATTATCAGAACTTTGTTTTTCGATTTGGCCATGACTACATTATAACATTTTTTTCTATGTGGGAAAACATTATAATTGCCCGCCGGTGCTACGATATGGAATAAGCGAGTAGCTCGAAATCTAATTTTAAATCAGGTTGTTCCTGAGGCGCTATTAAAGATGGCTTGCCGGCTTTATCCAGACACCCTGGAATTGCCATAAAATAAAAATGTTCTATAAGTCGCCAAAATCGGCGGTTTTTGTTATAATTAAAGCATCGCTTTATTCTAATTAAATAATAATATTATGATGCAAAAGTATCTATGGCCGGCAATTTTTATATTGTTAAGCCAAGCGGCCGGATTGATCGGTTCGATCTTTACCGGGCCGGCCATACCCGGCTGGTACGCGGGGCTCAATAAACCCGGCTTCAACCCGCCGGGCTGGCTGTTCGGGCCGGTTTGGCTGATTTTGTATACGATGATGGGCCTGGCCTCCTATTTTGTCTGGCAAAAATGGAATTCAGGCAGTCTATCCCGCGTGGCGCTGATAATATTCTTTGTTCATCTGGCATTGAACGCCCTGTGGTCCTTCCTGTTCTTCGGTCTCAAGAATCCGCAATTGGCCTTTTTTGAGATCATCTTACTCTGGGTTTCGATCCTGGCGCTTATAATTTTGTTCTGGGCAATTGACAGGCGGGCGGCTTATCTCATGATTCCCTATATCCTCTGGGTAAGCTTTGCCGCAGTTTTGAATTTTTCCATTTGGCGTTTGAATTTATAATAATATAAGTACGTATGAAAATCATCGATGAATTCAAAGAATTCGCCGTAAAGGGCAACGTGATCGATCTGGCCGTGGCGGTCGTGATCGGCGGCGCTTTCGGCAAGATCGTCACCTCTTTCGTCAATGATATTATTATGCCTCTGGTCGGCATCATCCTGGGCGGGGTAGATTTTTCCGGGCTAAGTTTCAAGCTGAGCGGGGAGGCGGTCCTCGGCTACGGCAGTTTCATCCAGGCGATCGTCGATTTCCTGATCGTTGCCTGGTCTATTTTCCTGGCCGTTAAAATGGTCAACCGGATGAAAAAAGAAAAGCCTGCTGAGCCGGCCAAACCGGCCGAGCCGAGCGATGAAGTCAAGCTACTAACCGAAATACGCGATCAACTGCGCAGACAAAATGTAAAATGACACTTCGCAATATTTATTATTAATCTTCATAAAGATTAAAATAAGTTTTTAAAATCGCCAAATATGGCGATATTTGTTATAATAAAAATATAAATAAATTTAAACTTATGATAAAGATCTATTTCCGTTCGATCAAGGAAAGGCGGCTCAAGGCCAGCGATAAATTCAGGAAAGGGTCGTGGGTCGTAGCCGAGGCACCGGACGAAGAAGAGAGGGAAAAGCTGGCAAAACTGCTGTCGATAGACGCGGATTTGCTGCGCGACGCGATGGACGAGTTCGAGGTACCGCGCCTGGAAGTCGAGAAAAAAGTCGCTTATGTTTTTACGCGCGTACCGCATCGGCGCGGGAACGAGACTGTCACAGTTCCGGTGATGATCGCCATCGGGGAAGATTTCGTCTTCACCGTAGCCCGCGAGAAGATAGACCTTTTCGATGCAGTTTTCGACGGAAAAAAAGACGTCTATACCACGCAAAAAACAAAATTTTTTCTGGAGTTTCTTTTTGCCATAAATAAGCGATATGGATATTTTTTGCTCGAGCTGGATAAAAACGTGCGCGCCTTGCGGGTGAAGCTGGAGCGGATAAACGTGCGCGATATCGTGAAATTCGTCGATCTGGAGAAGATCCTGAACGATTTTTTGTCCGCCCTGGTGCCGACCAATGCCGCGCTCGAAAATATCCTTAAAGGCAGGCAGGTCCATTTTTATGAAGAGGACCGGGAGCTGATCGAGGACCTTTCCGTCGCTTATGAACAGCAGGTCGAACTGGCCAAATCGATATTGCGGCACGCGGTCAATATCCGCAACGCCTACTCCAATATAATGGACCATGACCTTAACCGCGTCATGAAGATTCTAACCGCCTTGACGATACTTTTGACCGTACCGACCATGATATTCAGTTTTTACGGCATGAACATCAGGTTGCCCTTGATGGATTCGTCGGCGGCAATTGCCTATATAATTTCCGGCACAGTGGTTATATCGGGAATATTGCTTTCCATATTCATGAGAAATCGCTGGTTATAAAAATGGCCCGGGCAAGGGTTATCTGTTCCGGACAGACCTTCTACAAACTGGCACCCACAATATTGGAAATTCCAACCATCGGCTTTTGACGAATAAGCCGGTTTTTTTATTCAAAAGGCAATACTCTGATAGAAACGGGCCGGACTTGACTTAAAATTAGTTTAATATTATATTAATTTATTAATGCTAAATTTTAGCTTAATGCGGAGGCAGGATAACAGTCCGTAGTGATCTTTATTAATTTGTTCTTGTGCGCTTATAGATAGGCGCTTAATCAGTCTTTCCGATAACGAAAGGAGGTGAACAGTCCAATTCAATCGGCAGGCAAAATACGTTTGGAACCAAAATCTCATGAAAGGAGGCAAGCATTGAAAAAAAGCTTTTATCTTCTATTGTTTTTATCGGTTTTCCTGATGATACCGAATCCGGCAGGAGCCCTGCAAATCAAGCATTATCAATTTTCGGATGAAATTCTTGGCGGCAATCATTCATTTGCCACATTGAATATCGCCGATATGTTGAAAGACATTTTCCATAATTACGATAATTTTGGAAAAATTGACGATTGGCGGGAGAATAAATCAGAATTTTCACATAGCGGCGATTTTAAACCCGTATTTGAAGGTTTTAAGCGCCATAAAGATTATCGCGATAAACCGCACGACGGCGCTGCTCCGGTGCCGGAACCGGCAACATTCGCCTTGTTGGCGCTCGGGCTTACGGGTCTACTAGGCTTGACGCGCAGCAGGAAAGGCAAAAAATTAATTTAACAACTGGACATTTTTCAGTCGGCAGAACCAGCAATTGCGTTCTGCCGATTTTTATTTTCCTTAAAAATGGCCGCCTTAATTTATAATTCTTTAACTCACGGCTAACAATTCACTAATATTCCGGTGTTAAGGTGTATAAAAGCAAAAGAACTCCATATAACTATTAACAAAAAATTATGAAAAACAGCACAAAAAAAGATTATGCGGAAATGCTTTCCCGATCGCCGGAAATAAAAGCTTCATTCAGGAAGAAGCGGCGGTGGCCGGCGGTATTGAGCGTGTCCGCGATTATAGTTTCTTTGATAAGCGGCTATCTGGCAATTAATGCCGCCTATGTATCCTGGCAGCTTAAAAACGTAATTGCGAGCGAAGGCAAGGCCGTGCAAGCGCGGCTTGATACGTTAATGCCGGTAGAGAGCTCCAGCCTGGCGCCAGCCGCTCAAAATCCGGCTGCCGCGAAATCCAGTGAAACCGTAGTACCGATGACCGAGGCGCAATACAACCAGCAAATGTCCAAGAATTTCCAGCGGGCTTCGGGGACGGCGGCATCCACATCTCCGAGCAAGATCCAGGCGCCGGACACGGGAACGCAAAAAGCGACAGGCACTTTCCAGGAAATTAATGTCAATTTCGACCTGGGGGCGCTATTTTCCGCTTCGCCTCAGATCTCCCTGGCTGACCAAAGCGGCGGCAATGCCGCCGGGGAAGCCTGGATGGCCGTATACCAGGGCAATACTTTCCTGCGGCTTGGGGCGATCAATCTCCCGGCGCCTGCCGGAGATACGCATTATGAAGCGTGGATAGCGAAAGCGCCGGCCGGTACCGCTTTTATCGATGCCGGACCGCTGACCTTTGACACCGCGTCAGGCGGCGCGATCCTGACCATGGCCACGGAAGGCGACCAATCGGAGTATCGGACGGTTTATATCAGCCGGGAGACAGGACAAAACGCCGTTAAACCAGCCAATATAATCATGTCCGGCACGTTTGCGGCAACACAGGATCCGCATGTCAGTTCGGGGAAAATAGCGCCGGCCCAGCCGTCAAGCGTTTCGATGCCGACCGTTACCGACAAGGCACCAATTGGCGATTCTACCCAGGCGCAAAGCTCCTTAAGCGAACAGGATCAATTACTCATGTCCCTCCTGGGAGGGCAGACAGCCGGAAAGAATGGCGGCAATACAAGCCAATCGCTTGGTGATTCCGCCCTGCTTCAGGCGCTTCTTGGCGGGAAAAGCACTACCGGTACCGGAGGAGCGGATCTGCAAGCCCTCCTGAAATCGCTCGGTCCGACCGCCAAATAATTTAATTTTTCCATGAATTGCGTGTCGTGCAACGTAAAGTTGTTATCAGTGGCGTGTTGCCTTAAAAAGTGGTAAGCTTAATATGTATGGCCAAGCTTATCGCAAAAAAGATCACCCATAGATTATTCATCATCAATATCGCTCTCAAGGGATTGGATGGAGTCGTGGAATTTTTCGGCGGGATACTCCTGTTTTTGACGAATCCGGGAGCCATTAACCATTGGATATTCATCCTGACCCGGGAAGAGTTGGCCGAAGACAAAAGCGATTTTATCGCCAATTACCTTTTGAAATCAGCGGATTCGCTATCGGTAAGCGGACAGCACTTCGGCGGTTTTTATTTGATTTCCCACGGGATCGTGAAAGTTTTTCTGGTAGCGTCATTATTGCGCCAGCGGCTTTGGGCATATCCTCTGGCAATCGTATTTTTAATTTTGTTCATCGTCTATCAAGTCTACCGCTATACTTTTACGCACTCGCCGTATCTGATCCTGCTAACGGTTTTTGACGCACTGATCGTCGTTTTGACGCAACTTGAGTATAGACGGCTGAGGGCAGAACACATCAACGGCGTATAATTAAATCCGGGAAACGCGGTAAATGCTCAAAAGCGAAAATTATTCGATAAAACAAATAAACAGCCGAAAGGCTGTTTTTGCGTGCTCGTTACAATGTCATTATATTTAAGTCCTATATCCGTAAATCGGTCGGCGGACCGTTTTCAGCGTTATTATCGTCTTTTTTGTATACGCGGTTTTTGATCATTATTGCGGCAAATAAGGATAGGGAGATGATAATAACCGTAAAAACCAGGTGTTGAATGGATCTGACCCGTAATATGATCGACGCTAGCCCGTTATGGAAATGATAACCGAGAAAAATAAATATGGGCGCGTATATTATCGATGCAAGTGTGTTATAAAAGAAAAATGTTTTCCAGCGGATTTTAAGGCCGCCCGATAAAAACGGACCGAAAAAGCGCAAGCCGGGTATGAACCGGGTGCTGAAAATCGCCTTGCCCGCATGGCGTTCGAACATATTATCGTATTTTTCCAGGATCTTCGGTTTGAGCCTCTGTTGTTTCGTTTCGAAAAAATGCCGGTTAGTGCGGGCGAACCAATAGAGGAAATTATTGCCGATAATGACCGCGAACAGACTGATTGCGATTGCCTTGGGCAAAGTGCTGAAACCGGCGCTTACCGCGTAGCCGACCGATATCAGGATAGCCTCTTCGGGCAATGGTATCAGATAACCGGCCAAAGACAGCGCGATGAATATTCCGGTGTAAGTCAAATGTTCCAGGATGGCAAAGGGGACTATCGTATCCATATTAGCATTTGAGATTTGCGCCTGTGGCGCGTGATTAATCGCGATTTTGTTTGGCAATTATAACAATAGGCGCAAACGGATTTGGAGAAATATTTATTTTACTTTATAAAGATAGTAATTCGTGCTTTTGGGATTGTCCGGTTTGGTTTTAATTATCTTATAAGGGGACTCACTTTGGATTTTATCGGACAATACGGCCACTATAGCGCCCGGCTTTGCCTCCTTTTTGATCTTGGGCCAGAGCCTTTCGATCATCGGCGGTACCAGAAAAAGATAGATTATATCCGCCCGTGATATATCGGCGGCGAAGAAGTCGCGGCGGCGTATTTCTACGCGGGATTTTTTCACCCAAGCTTTTAATCGGGCATACCATGCGGGAAGGGGGGACAGTTCATAGCCGATCAGCGTATCCGGATTGTATTTTTCCGCGGCGAAAAGGAAATCGCCTTTGCCGCAGCCCAGATCGAGGATTACGGTATTTTCGCCAACCGGCAGTTCGGCTAATAACCGTTGGCAGTACGCGCGCGGTGTCGTCACATAGGGCACGCGGGTACGGCGGTAAACCAGGATGTCGTATAATAGAAAAGCCAAACCCGCTATTACGGTTAATATTATTGTAGTCTGCAGAAAGTTTTCCATGTCCAATAGTTTGGTTATCTGCTGTCATCCTGGAGGCCGCAGGCCGATAGGATCCCGGGCCACTTTATGCCGTTCAAGAATGACTATAGTATAATTTAACGCGCCACCCTGCACTTTTCGGGGTTTAACAAAGTTTTTCATATACGCCTCGGGGCCCTACCGCCCCTTTGGGGCTCCGGGGTGACAGATATCACGTATTTATTACGTTGGTAATAATATTGTACCTCAAAATCACTCTTGCCGCCAATAGCCAATGATTTGCCGTTTGTGGTACAATTATAGTGTAATAAATCATTCTGTGTATAAATATGAAAGTTTTTAGACGAATTCTAATCGTTTTTTTGTTGTCTCTTGTGGCTTCCCTGCCCTTAGCCGATGTTTCTGTCCGGGCCGAGGAGGAAGCGGCGCCTGAAGCGCCGGTTGCAATAAGCGCAGCGCCACCGAACATCATCCTGATAATTACCGCCGACCAGCGCGCCGATACGATCGGGCCCAACGGGGTGAACTCCGAGATCAGGACGAAATACGGCCAACCGCTCATGCCCAATGTCGAGAACCGGTTGATGAGCCGCGGGGCCTATTTTCCGAATGCGTATGTAACCACGCCGGCAGCCAGTCCGGCCCGGGCCAGCATATTGTCCGGTGGATTTTTGGCGCAAAATACCGGTGTCTTGACCAATGATTTCCCCAACGGCGGCGCCCGGCGCTTCCAGGACCGCGATACCGTGGCGACCCGGCTGCAGGCGGCCGGTTATCGGACCGGCTTTATCGGTTCGTATCTGGACCAGTATGAAGATCAAAACGGGCTGGTTCCTCCGGGATGGACGGAATTCCATGCCGTCAGCGGATCGGACGGGAACGGGAATTATACCATGGTTAACGGAACGAGCGGTTCCGGATCCGCTAAAGGCGAACTCCAGGCGGAAACCGGCAGTTTGAACGACCGCGAAAGCGAATTAGCCGAAGAATTCATCGACAAGTCGGCCGGCTCCCCGTATTTTCTTGTATTGTCGAGTGACGCATTGCGCTGGCCGGCGGAGCCGGATGAGGAGGAGGCGGAATTATACCCGGACTATTCCTACCGCGGCCGCGCTTACGGCGAAAACAACATAAGCGACAAGCCGATCTGGGAACAGGTTCAGGCCGAAAAACGGTTCAACGAGCTCAAGGAATCACGCGACCAATACCACCGGCAACAGCTCCGGTCGCTTTCGGGAGTTGACCGGATGGTCGGCGGCATGATCGACCGGGTGGAGGATGCAGGGGAAATGGATAATACCGTATTTATCTATACTTCAACCAATGGGTATCTTTGGGGCGAGCATAAGCTGTGGGGCAAAAACGGGGCATATCCCGAAACGCTAAATGTTCCGCTGGTTGTAAGCGCGCCCAACTCCCTCCCGGCGGTGATGAATGACCTGGTGGCCTCCGATCTGGACGTCGGAGCGACCATATTGGGCGCTGCCGGAATAGAACGGACGACTGACGGCCGCAATTTATTGCCCTTATTGGACGGCTTGACCAGCAGCTGGCGGGATGAAATATATTTCGAATCGTTCTCGCCGGAAACCGGTTATGCCGGTTTGGCCGGCAGCACCTATTGGTATACGGAGTATATCAATGGCGAAAAGGAATATTACGACCTGGCCGCCGACCCATACAGCCAAAACAACCTTACGGGCAGCGCGGTTGGCGAAATAACCAGTATGCTGGCCGCTTCGCTGGCGACACGCACGGGCATGATCATTACCACTACTGCCGTCAGCCCCGCGGCTCCCGGACAGCCTTACAGCCAGTCCCTAAAAGCCTGGGGGCAGCGGCCTTTCAAATGGAGCGTTTATGAGGGGAGCTTGCCGGCGGGGCTGTCGCTTAACCAGGACACGGGCATAATCAGCGGTACTCCCGCGGTCAGCGCGAGGCAAAGGGTCAAGATCAAAGCCGATGGCAGCGCCTTAGCCAGCCAGGCCGGCTGGCCGCAATTCCATATTCGGGAATTCGTTTTTCGGGTAGGGGAAAGCTCCGCGGCGCAGCTGACCCATGGACCGCTGGTCGGCGCCGTATCCGAAACCGGCGCTACCGTCTGGGTCCGCACCGGCGCCGCGGCCGAGGTTCAAGCCGCATATACGAGCGATCCGGAACTCGAGAGCGGCTGGAATTGGTCCGATACGGTTACGACCGCCGCGGCCGGAGACTTTACGGCCTTCTTACCGCTCACCGGCTTAAAGTCCGATACGGTTTATTATTATAGGATATACGTTAACGATAACGACGAAACACCCATCCCGGAGCCACGTTTTAAGACTTTCAGCTATCATCCTTCATCCGTGACGATCGGCTTAGTGGCGGATTTCGCCAATGATCCGGCAAAGACCGCACCGGCGGCGAGCGCGCTGAAACGGGAAAATCCCGATGTAGTATTGATTGTAGGCGATGAGGACCATGGTAATCCGGGGAGCCGCGATGAATTCCGCTCCATGTACCGTTCCAACCGCGGCGCGGAAAAACAATCGGGACAAGCGCTAGAGAGTGATATATACAGCAGGACTCCGGTGGCTTACGTCTGGAACGGCCATGATTACGGCGAAAATGACAGCGATAAGAATAGCCCGGCAAAACAGGATGCCCTGGCGGCATATGACGAATATTGGCCCAGCTATTTCCGGCCGCGTCCGGAGGACGGCATTTGGCAGCAATTCAAGATCGGCGATCTGGCCGAGGTATTCATGCTGGACGTGCGCAGCCAGCGCGATCCGGATACATACCGCGATCCGTCATACGTGGCGGACGGGGAAAGGGGAGGCAACCGCGAGAGCTTGCGCCGCGATACCTGCCGTTCCATGCTGGACGGCGATCTGTGCCCGGATGGCATGCCTACCGGGCAGAAAGCCTGGCTCAAGGACGCCCTCTGGTATTCGTCCGCCCGCTGGAAGATCGTTGTCACCCCATCGGCCTGGAATCCGACGACGGAAAACGACGATACCTGGTGGGATTTCCGCGCCGAACGCCTGGAACTGATGGCTTATCTCAAATCGCGAAATATCGACGGAGTCATATTCGTATCCGCCGACCTCCATACCGGCGGCGCGATCGATAACGGCGACAATTCCGGTTATCCGGAATTATCACTGCCTGACCTGAACCTGGGCGGGGAAGAGACAGCGTGCCGCCTCCACGGGCCTGACCGGAGCTCGGATTGCGGCGTGTGGTCGCAGGGGATCGTAGCCGGCGGAAGCGGCTATGGCCTCCTTACTTTATCCGGCGAAGAAGCGGTAATTACGGCGCGGGATGCGACCGGCCAGGATGTCGCGGGTGTAAATCCTCTGGCTATATCATATAACAGCGGTTTGTATACGAATATTAGCGGTGGAGGGACGAGTAAATCCATAAGCCCCGCGGATGCTACCGCGGCCGGGGATTTGGAGGCGATCTCGGAGAACACCGCCCGAATCTATCTGAACGGAGCGCCGGCGCCGGTTGCCGCTATCCCCGTATCCGCACCGGCGGCGAAGACCGCCCGGATCGCCCTACCGGCCAAAAACCGCCAGCTGTATTCGCAGCTTAAAGGCAAGATCATGTTGACGGTCGAACAGTCGGGCGAAGCCTATTATATCGATCCGCAGACGGCAGTAATGCATTATCTGGGCCGTCCGGATGACGCGTTTGCCGTTATGCGCGAGCAGGGTGTCGGCATTACATCGCTCGATCTGCAGAAAATACCGATCGGCCTGGGTAATTTGACCGGTCCGGACAGCGACGGCGACGGTTTGCCGGATATGCTGGAAGATGCGATCGGTACCAACCCTGCCGTAGCGGATACGGACAATGACGGGCATAGCGACAAGACAGAAATAGAAAAAGGATATAATCCGCTCCTGCCGAATGTCAATTGGACGATATCCACGCGTTTCGCGCAAAGCCAGGCCGGGAAGATATTCCTCCAGGTGCAGAACCATGGCGAGGCCTGGTACGTAAATCCGGTTGACGGCAAGCGCTATTTCCTGGGCCGTCCGGCAGACGCGTTCAACGTGATGCGCTACCTTGGCCTGGGCATATCGAACGCGAATTTCACGAAATTGCAGTCAGAATGAGGCGAATGGCGAATGGCGAATGTCGAATGGCGAATGGCGAATTAAATCAACCCCTATTTTACAATCGCTCGTATTCTGCGATAATCTATCCGCTCGATTGATGGCCATAAAAATTGTATAAAAAAGTTACCTGGATAATCCCACCCTAATGAGATCAGTATGTTTCAGATTGGGTGGGTTTTTTGTTAACTCATTTGTAATAATTCAGTATTATAATTTTAAAAGACAGTGAATATTTATGTATTTAATTAATTCAATTGTCCCCGTGTTCCAGCTGTTTATGGATGGTAATGATGGCGGGCATATGTCCGGTTTTGGCACCTGGGGAAATAGCCTGTTTATGTTATTTGGCGGATTAATATGGCTTGCCGTGATTGGCGTTTTGATATTTCTGGCCGTCCCTTATCTTAGGCACCAGTCTCCCGGCGGCGGAAGTAAAAGCGCCCTGGATATTTTGAAAGAGCGCTATGCCAAAGGGGAGATCGATAAGAAAGAATTCGAGGAAAAGAAAAAAGACCTTGAACAATAAGGCCGGTTTAAATTAAAAATTTTAGATTTACAAATCTAATAATTATTATAATACAGGAACGCAAAATTATGCGTTCCTGCGGCGTATTAACGGAATATTTTGTTTACCAGGTCGCCGACGAAATGGGTGACTGCTATCACGACTACCGCGATCAGCAGATGCTCGGCAATCACACGGTGAGGTTTGGCCGATTGGGCGCGGGCGATGAAGTAGCTAAGAAGCGCCAACAGGATGAGACCGTAGGCAACACTAATTATGATCGCGGTCTGAAGGGTAAAAACCAGAACCGGCACGATAAAAGTCGATGAAAACGCCAATTTCGACAAAAAGGTCGCTATGGTTGCGGACCAGATTTCTTTTTCGTTCTTACCGTTATCAGCCTCTTCGGAGATATGGATGCCCAGGGCATCGGAAAAGGAATCGGCGATGGCAATGCTCAAAATACCGCCCAAGACGATCATTTTGGATCCGGTGGTGGATTCGAGGCCGACCATCATGCCGAGCGTGGTTATAATGCCGGAGGTCAACCCGAAAGAAAACCCCCGGAACAAGGAATGACGCATAATAAGACTTATAAACTCTAGTATATTAATTATACTAAAAATACCTAAAAATGTAAAAATTAAAATGACAACTTAAATTCCTAAAATTATTATTTATTTATAAACCAAGCACAACATTAATAATTATAAATTTGCGTTTTGTATTTTGATTTTTAGACATATAAGTTTATAATAGTAGAACTAAATATTCAATATCGACAATATGCCGGAATTGCCGGAAGTGGAAACCGTGGTGCGCGATCTGCGCCCCAAGGTTTTACGAATCGCCATAAAAAACATAGAAATACTGCTGCCCAGGATCGTCAAAAACAGACCGGCTGAATTCAAAAAAAATCTGATAAATAACGAGTTCAGCGGGATCGAGCGGATCGGCAAGCTCATGATATTCCGGCTGCAGAACGGCGGCAAAGCCATGCTGGTTCATCTCAAGATGACCGGCCAGCTGGTATATTGCCAGGGGGAGAAAATTGTCGCCGGTGGCCATGATGACGGAACCGACCCCACTTGCCTGCCGGACAAATGGACCAGGGTGGTTTTTCATTTCGCTGACGGCGGTCGATTGTGTTTTAACGATATGCGGACATTCGGTTATTTATCGCTGGCGGATACGGACAAATTAAGTTTGATCAGAAGGAGGTACGGCCCGGATCCGTTGACCAGTAAATTCACATTGGCCGATTTTAAACGGACAATTAAGGACAGGCATACCAGTATAAAAGCTTTGCTTTTGAATCAGGAAATTATTGCCGGGCTTGGCAATATCTATGTCGATGAGATCCTATACCGGGCCGGAGTCAGGCCGGCGAGAAAGGCCAGTGGCCTAAAAAACTTCGAAATAGAGGCAATTTATGGAGCGGTAAAACCCGTGTTGCAGAGAGCGATCAAGAACCGCGGGACGACATTCAATAATTACGTGGACGGCAACGGCCAGAGGGGCAATTTTGTCCGGCTGCTCAAAGTTTACGGACGGCAGGGGAAATCATGCAAGCGCTGCGGAACAGCCATTAAAAAGGCCAAGGTGGCCGGGCGGGGGACGCATTATTGCCCGGTATGTCAATCTTAGGCAATAGGGTTGTAGGCGGTAGGCAATAGGGTTGTGGGCGGTAGGCAATAGGGTTGTGGGCGGTAGGGTTGTAGGGGTTGCTTGGATGGGATTAATTGTTATAATTAAATAGTGGATGGATATTGGTTTGTTAATAAAATTAATTTAGCCCCATTAGCGGGGGTAGGAAATTTATGGAAAAAACTTTGCAAAATCTGGCGGCCGCTTTTATTGGCGAAAGTATGGCCAGGAACCGTTATACCATTTATGCCAAATCGGCGGAAAAAGAAGGTTTTATACAATTGGCGGCGATATTTCTGGATACCGCCGACCAGGAGCGTGAGCACGCCAAATGGCTGATGCGGATGATCAACAATATTCAGGATAAACAGGGAAAAGGCCGGGAAGAAATCAAAGTTGCGGAAGCCGGCGTACCGACCGCAATCGGCACTACTGTCGAGAACCTGAAAGCGGCGATCGGCGGCGAGAACTATGAGCATTCCACGATGTACCCCGAATTCGCCGAACAGGCCGCTGCCGACGGTCTGCCGGAAGTGGCGGCGCGGCTCAAGATGATCGCCAAGGCAGAAGCGCACCACGAGGAGCGGTATAAAAAGCTCTTGGCCACGGTTGAAAGCGGCTCGGTATTCAAAAAAGACGAAGAGCTTACCTGGGTATGCCGCAAATGCGGTTATGTACATACCGGCAAGGAAGCACCCGGGGTCTGCCCGTCCTGCGGCCATCCCCAGGGCTATTTTCAGGTCAAGTGTGAAGAATTTTAGATTAGGCGGTAGGCAATAGGCAATAGGCGGTAGGCGTAGGTTTATATTTAGTATTATTATTTAACAAGGAGGTATGTATCACAAAACGACCTATAAAGACCTGGTAGTATGGCAGAAGTCTATGGATTTGGTCGTTGAGGTATATAAATTAACGGCAAAATATCCCCAGGAAGAAAAATACGGATTAGTTTCACAATCAAGAAGATGCGTAGTGTCAATGCCTTCAAACATTGCAGAAGGTAAGCGAAGGGGTACACTTCCTCAATTCGTTCATTTCTTGCTTATAAGCTATTCATCAGGGTCGGAACTGGAAACCCAATTAGAGATTGCCAAGCGATTAAATTTCGTGAAACCGAATGATTATGTAAAAGCGGAAGAACTGTTGGATGAAGTAATGAAAATGCTAAATAAAATGATTAACAATAATCATGCTATAAAGGTGTAGGCAAGGCTATTGCCTGTTGCCTACAACCCTATAGCCTAAAACGAATGACACAACAAAACGACGTTTATAAATGCGAGGTCTGCGGCAATATTGTCGAAGTCCTGCATGCCGGCGGCGGCGAATTGGTCTGCTGCGGCGCGCCAATGGTCTTGAAAAAGCCGAATTATGAAGACGCCGCCCAGGAAAAGCATGTTCCTGTTATTGAAAAAAGCGGAGAAAACATCACTGTTACCATTGGTGAAATCGCCCATCCGATGGAGGCCGAACATTTTATCGAGTGGATCGAACTCGTAGCCGATGGCAGGGTATACCGGAAGAACCTGAAACCGGGCGACGAGCCAAAAGCGTTATTCGCCATAACGGCGGAATCGATCAGCGCTCGTGCATATTGCAATCAGCATGGGCTTTGGGAAAAAAAATAATTAAATTGCGGCACTATAATCCGGATTCTGATAATCAATATTTTAAAAGCGGGAATTAATATCCCGCTTTTATGTATTTACCATATTATTTTAATTTATTATTAATAAAAATTATGTATTATTATTATGTATGAAACCTGATCTTTGGAATAGTTTCGCACCCGAAATTTTAAAGTGAATAACGAAGTGGGAGGTGGCGTATGGAAGATATAGACGAAAGCAAGGATTGCTGGCGTATAACAGGAAAAAAAGCCAAATACAGAGTTGTTTGGTGTAGGATCGGCGCCATTATACATGTCAAAGGACCGGGAGACAGTAAATACACCGAATTTAAAGGTACTAATATACCTGCAAGAGATGCGGACTGGAAAGGAACGCAATTATATAATGAATTTAAAGCTGGCGGAGGTAAAACGTAACATACGTTTATCAGGACAATAAAATATGGCGAAGCTAATAAAATCGGCCGAATTCGGCCGGAAATTTTAAATAGCCGTGTCCAGGGGACTTGACACGGCTATTATTTTTTTGTTTAATATAGTGTATAATAGCGTTTAGCCGCTGTTATAGTTATGTTATAAATAATATTAATTTTATCTTAATTTTAATTTATTATAATTATAATAATTACGTAACATTACTGAAATGATTTTTACGTTTCCGCAAGTCAGCCAGATGCTCCTTGATTTCCGATATTTTATCCTTTTCCCCCTGGTGGTTATCGAGGGGCCGATAATTACGATTCTTGCCGGTTTTTTCATGTCACTGGGCAATTTGAATTTTTTTATAACTTACCCCTTGGTTATCGCCGGAGATTTGGGCGGGGATATTATCTATTATTTTTTGGGTCGGTTGCGCAATGGCAAATTTGCCGTTCGCTGGGGGCGGCATTTCGGAATTACCGAAAAAAGGGTGGAACAGCTGGAAACCCATTTCCGTAATAACGGCGGCCGCACCCTTTTGATCGGCAAGCTTTCGCACGGGATCGGAGCCGCCTTTTTGGTTGCCGCCGGGATCGCAAAAATGCCTTTCTGGCGCTTTATCTGGTATAATTTTCTCGGTACCGCGCCTAAGTCGATTCTTCTTTTAGCCGTCGGTTATTATTACGGCAATGCGATTACGAAGATCAAAACAGTATTGGATCTTCTGGCCCTGGTGTTTGTTACTGCCGGCCTGGCCCTGTCGGGTTGGTATTATTTCTACTATCGCCGCCGTAATAAAAAATGATTATGGGTGAAGAAAAATTTTTGGAACGTAAGCATATCGATACCGAGGCTGGCCAGATATATTATTTTATCAATAACCGGCACTCTGGCAGGCCAACAGTCGTTTTCCTGCATGGACTGACCGCCAATCATACGACCTGGTCAATGGCCGCCCGACGTTTGGATGAAATCGGCTATAATAGCATTTTGTTGGAAATGCGCGGCCATGGATTATCTGCGCAAAGACGATTGAAGAGACTTTATAAGCTGGCACTTTTTGCCGATGATCTAAACGGGATAATCAAACAAGAAAAAATCGAAGATTTCATACTAGTCGGCTATTCATTCAGCGGCGCCGTTGTCCTGGAGTATCTTGACCGCTACAAACCCCGAGTCCGGTCTCTGATCCTGATCAGCACCAATCATGTCAATCCGCTCATTTACCGCAATATCAGCTTCATCACGCCGCTCGGCCGGCTGGCGGTAAATATTCTGGCGTATTTGTTCTGGTGGGAGAAAAGGAAAAATTACGAGTATTACCATCCGACAAAATACGACAGCTATTGGAAATCGACCATGCACGGGTTCAATACGATGCCCTGGTCGGTCAATCTATGGATGCTGGAGCAGACTGTGACGTACGATTATCGGGAAACAGTCAAACGGATCAAGGCGCCAACCCTGATTATTTATACGCCGACCGACGCATTCGTGACGAAAAGAGAAGTGGAAGATATGGCCGCCGCCATGAAAAACGCGGAAATAGCCGTTTCCAAAAACAGGAGCCACTATATCGCGTCCGAAGCCCAGGAGGAAGTTGCGGAATTTATAATCAATTTCATAAAAAAGTATGAGAATCGCAATTTATAGCGACACATTCTATCCCCAAGTAAACGGCGTGGCGGACGTCGTCTATCATTCCGCTATTACTTTGGCGGAACGCGGCCATGACGTGCGGCTTTATATTCCCTATGTCCGCCAGGCCTTGCCGTATCCGGAGGAATTGACGAATAAAGTGGGGGTATACCATTTGCCGTCTTTCAAATTCCCGGGGTATATGGGCGAGAGGATGATCGTGCCCTTTGGCTTCAGTCTGCGCGATATCAGGCGTTTCAAGCCGGACGTGGTCCATATCCATACGCCTTTCATTGCCGGTTGGGAAGCCGTGATAGCCGCCAGGCTGGCCAAAGCCAAGCTTATCGGCACTCACCATACGTTTTATGACCACTATTTGCGGCATATTAAAATGGATTATCGGCCGATGAAAAAATTTTCCTGGCGTTATACGGCTTTTTTTTATAACCGCTGTAATATCGTACTGTCACCCACCCGTTCGCTGGCCGAAGAAATGAGGTCATACGGCCTTAGGCGCGATATCGAAATAATCGCCAATCCGATCGATACCGGGTTTTTCCTGCCGGCCGATAAAGACAAAAAGGTTAAGATAAAGCAAGAGTATGGCATAGCAGGAAAGTATTTGGTCTATATGGGCCGGATCAGCTACGAAAAGAACATCAGCCATCTGATCGAGGCATTTTCCCTAATGGCAAAAAGGGAACCGGATCTGAAATTAATGCTGGTCGGTGACGGTCCCGAACGGAGCCAGCTGGAAGATCTAAGCGTTAAGCTCGGTTTGGCGGGAAAGATAATATTTACCGGTTATCTGTTTGGCCGGAAATTGTCGGAAGCCCTGGAAGCAAGCGATGCTTTTATTACCTTAAGCTTAAGTGAAAATCAGCCGATATCGGTACTGCAGGCAATGGCCAGCGGTTTGCCGGTCGTAGCGGTCGCAGCCAACGGAATGAAGGAATTGATCGTTGACGGTGTTAACGGCCTTCTTCTGTCCAATGACGACCCGAAGACTGTGGCGGAAAAAACTTTAGGTCTTATAAATAATAAAAAGCAGTTAAGCGAATTTTCCAGGCTTTCGCGGGAGCTTTCCCGCGGCTATTCCCTGGAGAGCACCGCCGAACAGGTGGAACGAGCCTACCGCCATGCCTTAAGGCAAAAATATGAACGTGTGCCTTTATTTAGAATTTCTTAAATTCCAAAAAGGTTTTTTGTTTCGGCGGATCGGCACCGGTCTGCTGTCTTCCTATAAGAACCAGAAAAAAATTTTAGAAACGCTTAATATTCCCTATTGCGAAAGCTGGAATGACAGCTGCGACATCCTGATGATAAATACACCCTGGCTGAAATCGCTTTATCTGATCAATAAGGCCAAGCGGCAAGGTAAGAAAGTAATCATCTGGTCGCACGTAACCGCCGAGGACACGCGGGCGGTTTTTCGCTTCGGCGCTCTTCTGGCGCCGCTAATGAAAAAATACCTGGCTTATGCTTATTCTAAGGCCGATATCGTATTGTGTCCGAGCGAGTATACCAGGAATTTGCTTGCTGCCTACGGGCTTCCCCGGAAAAAATTGGCGGTACAATCCAATGGGGTCGACCTCGGAAAATTCTATCCCGACCAGGAACTAAAAGCGGCCTATCGGAAACGCTATGGCCTTGGCGGGATAGCGATCGGTACTGTCGGATTGGCCGTACCGAGAAAGGGGATAGATACTTTTTTGAAACTGGCAGGACAGTTTAAGGAAAGCCGGTTTATCTGGTATGGCAAGATATACAGTTCGTTGATGGTGAAATCCCTGCCCATGAATTTGCCGGACAATTGCCGCTTTACCGGCTATGTCGACGACATCAACGCCGCGTTCAATTCACTCGATATTTTCGTTTTCCCTTCATATGAAGAGAATCAGGGTATGGCAATCCTGGAGGCGGCTGCTGCCGGTTTGCCGATCCTGGTCCGCGATATCCCGGTATATCAGGGCTGGCTGAAACACGATGTGAATTGCCTTAAAGCGAAAAATGACGATGAGTTCGCGGAATATCTGGGGCGTTTGATTAATGACGGCGGACTGAGGCTCCGCTTGTCCGAAGGGGCCCGCAGTTTGTCCCTGGCAGAGAGCAGCGATCGATTGGCGGATAACCTGAAAACTATTCTTGAAGGGTTAGCATAGAGTTATTGATTTATTGCTTATTTGGAAAATCTTGTGGGTTAAATTCGATAGGTATATTCAATGTTATTCCCATATATTCTAAGCCCTAAAAGTTAATATTGCCATGAATTGAGAGCGGCTGAATATATAAAATTTCAAATTCCAAGCACCAAATTCCAAATAAATTCAAAATCACAAATCTAAAATACAAAACACTTTGTTAAAGCCGATATTCGTGTAATCAGGGTTTTGAATTTGAAATTTTGAATTTGGGATTTATTTGGAATTTGGTGCTTGGAATTTATTAACAATAGTGCTCTCATTTCATTCCAGTATTAACCCCTAAGGTTTAATATTGTAATAAAAGTGAAACGCTATAATATAATACATTTGGAAATTGCTTATTTGGTGTCTGGAAATTAGTTTTTACGCACTTCGAAACCAGCCAATTTCTAACTTCCACATAACCAGTTTCCCATTAAGATTTAGGGTATATTCCGGTGTTTCACTTTTATATCAATATCAACCCTTGAGTATTTAAGTCTTTATGAGATGGGGTAGTGAATAAGATTTGAAATTTTCCCCATAAGACTATCCGAGAATCAATTTTTTATATATAGCATAAAAACCTTATACACTTGAGTATGAAAGAAAAATCCATTTGGTCAAACAAAAGGTATATCATGTCTTTTCTGGAGGGATTTTTTTTATTGGCCTTGAGTTTGGTGGCGAATAATTTTGCCGGCAAATTCGCGAACAAAGCCGCCAGCAATCCCGTCACTGATATCCTGCTCAACAATATTCCGGTATTCAATGTCAGCCATATCTTCATCGAGGGTACGATAATTTTCCTTGTCCTGGTCGCGGTGTTGACCTTTGCCCATCCGCGGCGCATTCCGTTTACCTTCAAAATGATGGCGCTTTTTATTTTGATCCGTTCGCTTTCCGTCAGCCTGACCCATATCGCGCCGCCCGTCGACCGAACCGTCATCAACACCAATGATGTTTTTCAAAAGGTTTTTTTTGATAGTGAATTGTTTTTTTCCGGTCATACCGGGCTGCCGTTTCTGTTCGCCCTGGCGTACCAGCAAAATCGCTGGCTTATGTCATCTTTTTTGGCCGCTACCGTGATTGGCGCCATAAGCGTTATTTTGGGCCATTTGCATTATTCAATCGATATATTCGGCGCCTTTTTTATCACCTATGCGATATATCATATGGCAACTTCGTTTTTTAAAGACGATTATAACTTATTTTTGAAGACATTAAGCGGAAATAAGCCAAAAAATAGCGCTTGACAAATTAGCATTAATAAGTTAAAGTATAACCAGTTCACGAAAACGTGTCTGCTTTAGACGGTAGGGACGTTTTTGTTTTGGACGTATAAAAGTCGAACGTTTAATTAAGGCACGCTAATAAAGAAGCAAAACTATGATGCTATTCTTTATTGGTATTCTGGAGATGTTGATCGTCACCCTTTGGACAAAACTGGTCACCAAGACCAAAGTTTTGGCTTCCGGTGCGGTCACAATGGTCAATGTGCTTATCTGGTATTATGTCCTGCAGCAAATGGTCGATGACATCAGCAACTGGCATCTGGCAGTGCTTTATGCCGTCGGCTGTTCGCTTGGCACCGTTATCAGCACCTATTTTTTCCGTTTGAGGGAAAACCAGGAGCTGGCCGGGGCTGTGGGTGAATAATATCGAAAGCGAAACATCCATGAACCAAGAAGACCCGTTTCCTTATAAACTATTATATCGGGAAACCTAAAAACCACCGGGGGTATACTCACGGTGGTTTTTTAGTATGTAAGTAGATTGAATTCTAATCGAAAATTATCTCGTCAATTATCTTTTACTTGTTATCATTGTTTTAACCGCGGATGTTACGCTGATTTCGACGCGGATTTTTCGCCGATATTATTAATTATATGAATATTATAAATAAATCGTCTAAACGTTATATGATTGATATAATAATTCGCCAGAATGGTTGGTTTTTGGTATAATATATTAGCAGATATGCATTAAAATTATTTGATAGTTATATATCCGAGTAAAATCAGCGGATGAATTTATTTGCATGTCTTAATTATAGGGGATTTTTATAGATATCAACGGGCAAATATTTATTTATAATTATGAAAAACCATCATTTTTTGCGTTTATCAAGCATTTCCAAAATGACGCCGAAAGCTCCGCGCCGGGCCGGTGAATCGCCCGGGACCATCGCCTATCTGGGCAAAGTCAGGGAGCACAAAGTCAAGATCGAGCTGATTGATTACAATAAAGACGAACTAACCGAAAAAAATCTTAAGGATATCGGCGAAGCTTTGGTTTACCGTGATAAGCCAAGCGTTACCTGGCTGAACATTACCGGCGTCCATGATACGAGAGTAATCGAAGCGGTCGGGGAGAAGTTCGAACTCCATCCCTTGATCCTCGAAGACATCACCAATACCACCCAGCGTCCTAAGATCGACGATTATGGCGATTACCTTTTTATCGTGGCCAAAATGTCCTATTACAGCCCGGACCAGAATAACATCATCGGCGAGCAGGTCAGCCTGATAGTCAGTCCCAATTTCGTGATCTCGTTCCAGGAGCAAAAGGAAGACATACTTGATCCGCTGCGCGAGCGGATACGCAGCGACAAGGGAAAGATCCGCAAAATGGGCACTGATTATCTGGCTTACGCCATCATTGACGCGATCGTCGACCATTATTTCGTGATCCTGGAACAGGTAGGCGAGGAGATCGAGGAGATCGAGGAGAAGCTTATCGGCGATATCGAACAATCGACCCTGAACCATATATACCGTCTGAAGCGCGAACTCATATATCTGCGCAAATCAATCTGGCCGATGCGCGAGGTGGTCGGCAATATGCTGCGCGGGGATTATAAGCTGATCGCGAAGACTACCGGCGTATTTCTGCGCGATGTGTACGACCATACCATCCAGGTGGTGGAGACGATCGAGACATTCCGCGATATGGTTTCGGGCATGCTCGACCTTTACCTCTCGAATGTCAGCAACCGGATGAACGAAGTGATGAAGGTGTTGACCATTTTTGCCGCGATCTTCATTCCCCTGACATTCATCGCCGGCGTTTATGGCATGAATTTCGAATATATGCCCGAACTCAAATGGCGCTTCGGCTATCCGGCTTTGTGGGTGGTCTTCATATCATTGTCGGTAGGCATGGTACTCTATTTCAAAAAAAAGAAATGGCTGTAGTCACGAATCCATAAATCTAATCGCGCCTCTCTTCCTTGCCTGCCGGGCGGCAGGCAAAAGGCATGAATAACACGAATTTTTAAATCATAATAGTGAAATCGCAATCCATAAAAAATAAACAATATTTGTCATAATTCCAAAAGTTGAAAACAAAATATTGTATAAGGACTATAGATGATATGCCCCGTAATCCGGGGATTTTTTTTATCATAAAAACTCATAAATAAATTTGCCAAAAATCAAATTTTATATTAATATCAAGAATTCGGGGAATAAATATTGCCCCAGATATTGGATATTTGCCGTTATATTTAAATATATAATAAAAAAACGCTGTTTTTGTCTTATTTTAGCCGGAATTATCGAATAATTCGGGATAGACGGGATGGAGGCAGCATTTTTGCTTTATATGAGAATAAAAATTGTATTATTAATATTACCCTTGATATTGCTGGCAGCCGGCTGCAGCAGCGGCGGCCAGCCGACAGAACAAGCGGTTCAGCCATCGATCAAAGTCGGCGCCCAGTCGGCCGGAGACAGCCGGGAAATCACTATCAAAAGCCAATATCCGGCGCTCGTAAACGCTGATTCCGAAGCCGACATACTGGCCAAATCAGCCGGTACGGTAAAAGAGGTCCGGATCTCTGCCGGAGACAGGGTTGATCGCGGCCAGACATTGTTCACTATCGATGACACCGGTACTGTATCGTCAGCGGTTCCCGGAATAATAACCGCTACCCAGGTAAGGCAGGCTTCAATCGCCGTAGATCAAGCGGCCGCTTCGCTTAATCTGGCTGAACGCAATTATCAGGATTTGCTGTTGTCTTCACAGAAGGATTTGAACCAAGCCGTCATCGGCCGCGACCAGGCCAATACCGGGCAGACGAATCTGGGAAATACCACCGTTGAGGCGCTGAAGAGCGCCGAGTTGGCGCTGGCCACGGCCCAGACCGCCGTGGAGCAGGCCAAAGCCAACCTGGATAACCGGAAAGCGATCTCCGACCAAGGACTGGCCGACACTGAGACCAATGCCGGTACAGTCGCCGATTCAGCCGTCAATACCGCCGAGTCGGCAATTGTTGCCATTAACAATATTGCCGATCTGGATGCGGATGCGCCGGTCAACCTGGCCTACAAGAATGATCTGGGAGCGCGCGATATCAATGCCCTGCCGAACGCGATCGGCGCCTACGGAACCGCCAAGCAGGCAGTAGCGGATTACCGCGCGGGAAATTTTACCGTTGGCGCGAAGAAGATCCAGGCGGCAATAGTTGCCGTAAATGCAGCCAAAGCGCTCGCGGATGCGGCCAAATACGTGTTCGACAATTCCGTAACGTCCCTGAACCTGCCCTTGAACCCCGGAATTACGGGGACAGTTTCCCTTTCCGGCCTGCAGGCGGCAGCCGCCGGATACCAAAGCCAGTTGGCCGGGGTGCTGAGCCAGGCCCAAGGGGCCCAGCAGGCGCTTACGAATACCGAGCTCGGCAATGATGCGAACCTGGAGGCTTTGACCAAGGCCTATGAGCTGGCGCTTGACCAGGAAAAACAGGCAGAACAGAATTTGAATAATATCAATGCCGGGAATAAATCCCAGCTGGACCAAGCCGCGTCAGGTTCGGCCTCGGCCGAAAACCAATACGAACAAACGAAAATTTTGGTTGACGCACAGCTGGCTTCGGCCAAAAGCCAGGTTGATCTGGCGCGTTTAAGCTATCAGAACGCGCAAGTCGCCTTGCAGAACGCCTATGACAGCCATATCATAGTATCGCCGATAAACGGCACGGTGACCAGGAAATTCGTAAGTCCGGGCGATACCGTGTCATTCGGCCAATTGATCGCTATCGTAAGCGAACCGGCAACCGTTAAACTGACGATCTATGTCGACAAGGACACTTTGCCATATTTGGAGCTTGGCCAGAAAACCACGATCAGGGATAACGGACAGGCCAGCACTTCCGGCGCGATCAGCGCCATTTCGCTTTCCGCCGACAATATGACAAAACGGTTCCCGGTAGAGATAAAGCCGGACGAAACCGGCGGGTTTGACTATTCGCTGGGAACGGTGATGTCGGTCGATCTGACGGTCGTGAAACACGCGCTCGGCCAGGATAACCTGCTGTTGCCCGTTTCCGCGGTCGAGATCGGCCAGAACGAGAACAGTATTTTTACGGTCCGCGACGGCAAGGCCGTTAAACTGCCGGTGCAAGTCGTAAGGGTGGAAGGGGAAACCGCGGAAATCAAGGTCGACTTGCCGTCCGATGCTTTGATCATAATCAGAAACAACAAGATAATAGGGGACGGCGATCCGGTTTCCGTAGATTAAAACAGGTTATATAAATTTTTGGGTTACTTCACGCGAACGTGCAAATTAAGTTACAAATTTACGGATTGCAAATACGGATAAATTATTTGTAATTTGTAAATTTGTAGTAAGATTTGCGCATTCGCGCAAATATATTTATCATGGCAGAAACAAGCCAAAAGCAACAATCGCATAGATCTGCCGATACGCTGTATCTGGCTAAATTAACTTTCAATGAACGGCTAAGAAAGACTTGGCTGAATTTTTTCGTGTCCCGCTTCCGGGTAGTCTTGCTTCTGATCATGGTAATTACGGGCTGGGGCCTGTATTCTTTTTTTCAGTTGCCGCGGGAATCCAATCCGGAAGTGAAGATTCCGATCGCTGTCGTTATCACGGCTTATCCGGGCGTGGGCCCGAGCGATATCGAAGAATTGGTGACCAAGAAGCTCGAAACCGGGATTGCCAGCCTGAAGAATATCAAGCAAGTTACTTCCTATTCATATAATTCGGTTTCCAGTATTACGGTGGAATTCGAAGCCAGCGCCAATCTGGACGATTCGATCAGGAAGCTGAGGGATGAAGTAAACAGCCTGAAGAACGATCTGCCCGATGATGCCAGCGAACCGGTGGTGAACGAAATTTCTTTTGACGATACGCCGATATTGACGGTTGCCCTGACCGGGCCATTTGACGGATTCCAGTTGAGGCAGGCCGCCGACGACATCAAAGATGAGCTGGAAAAATTGCCCGATATCCGCGAAGTTGTGGTATCGGGAGGCGACGAGCGGGAATTCCGGATCTCTTATGATCCCAATAAGCTGACGTTTTATAATATCACGCCGGACCAGGCCAACGCCGCGGTCAAGGCGACCAACCTGGTCATTCCGGCCGGGAATTTCGACGGCCGGGAGTTCACCTATCCCGTCAGGGCCGATGCCCGGTTCTTCGATGCCGCCAAGCTGGCCGATATTCCTCTTATCCATACCGATAAGGGAGCGATCGTTTATTTGAAGGATGTGGCTGACGTTGCCGAAACGGCCATCAAACGCACGGTATATTCCCGTTTTTCGACCGAGGGGTCAATACCGCAAGCCGCCGCCACCCTGAGTGTGATCAAAAAGACCGGCGGCAATATCGTTAATACCGTCCAAAATGCATACGGCATCCTCGACGAGCAGATCAAGCTTCAGCCCGAAGGCGCCGGTTACGTGACAATCACCGATTTTGCCAAGGACATAAACGATGAGTTTACCCGCCTGACCCATGATTTTATCCTAACCCTGCTTTTGGTATTCAGCATACTTTTCTTGGCTGTAGGCCTCAAAGAGGCGCTGGTGGCGGGACTGGCCGTGCCGATGGTGTTTTTCGTTACCTTCGGCGTGATGGACCTGTCCGGCATTACCCTTAATTTTCTTTCTATATTCTCCCTGATCTTGTCCTTGGGACTTTTGGTTGATGACGCGATCGTAGTTGTGTCCGCTACCAAACAATATATGGCTACCGGCAAATTCACGCCCGAAGAGGCGGTGCTATTGGTCTTGAACGATTTCAAGGTTGTCCTGACTACCACCACCCTGACCACGGTATGGGCTTTTCTGCCTCTGCTTTTGGCTACCGGAATCATCGGATCATTCATCAAGTCGATCCCGATAACCGTATCGGTAACTCTTATCAGCTCGCTGTTGATCGCGCTGATGGTCAATCATCCGCTGGCGGCGGTATTGGAGCGGGTGCGGTTTACGAAAAAAGTATTTTTTCCCCTGCTTCTCCTGATGTTCGGGGCGAGCTATTTTGCCCTAACCTTCAATAATATTTACGGATATTTGGCGGCTGGCGTATTCTTCTTCCTTATTTTATTCCTTATCAGGTGGTACTTGCGGAAAGGCCGGCCGTTATTGGCGGCTAACGCCCAGCTGGCGGCAAAGGAGAGGAAAGACGACAATTCGATCAAGGAAAAACTGCGCAAACAAAGCACGGACTCGACAGACCGGCTAGGCCGCTGGCTCCATGGCGTGGTCAGTCTGAACCGCATCTTGCCCCGTTATGACCGGTTTCTCTGCGGTATACTGATAAATAAGCGCCGGCGCCGTTTTATCATCGGTTTGACCTTCGGCTTGTTTCTCGCGGCTGTCTCTTTGCCGGCAATCGGCATTATTCCGATCGAATTTTTTCCCGCGTCGGACGAAAATCTGATTTTCGTCAATCTGCGCGCTTCGACCGGCCTGAAATTGGACCGGACGGATCTGATCGTGAAACAAGTGGAGGAGAAGCTGCTCCGTTATCCGGAAATAAAGAATTTTTCCACCGTCGTCGGCCGGTCTTCCAGCGGCTCAGATATCGGTCCGACCAGCAGTTCGGGGAACCTGGCTTCCCTCACTGTCAATCTGGTCGAGCCGGGAAAGCGCAACATAACTTCTTACGACTTGGCGGAAAAAATGCGCCTGGATTTCGCGGATATTCAGGACGCGGAAGTGACCGTAGAATCTTTGCAGGGCGGACCGCCTTCCGGCAGCGCCTTCGAGGCCCGTGTTGTCGGTGACGACCTTCAGGTGCTGGATCGGATCGCCAACGAGCTGAAGCCGCTTTTGACCGCCATACCGGGCGTGGTCAATGCCGATATATCGCTCAAGGAGGCGCCGGCCGAATATACTTTCGAGCTGATGCCCGATAAAATGGAGCTCTACAGCCTGAATGCCGCGTACGTCGGTTCGGTACTCCGGACCGCGATTGCCGGCACGGATGTGTCGACTGTGATCCTGGGCGGCAAAGAGATCAAGGTCAGGGCGGAATTCAAACCGGAGAGCATTCCCGATCTGGCCGCGATCCAGAATATACAGATATTGAATCTGGCCAAACAGCCGGTATTCATAAAAGACGTGGCCAAGGTCGAATTGGCGCCATCGGTCGAATCGATCACCCGGATCGACCAGAAACGGGCGGTCATTCTGTCCGCCGGGGTTACCGGTGAAACGCGGGCCAACGTCGTATTGTCCGAATTCCAGAAGAAGTTAGCTTCCGAATATACCCTGCCTGCCGGTTACAGTATCGTTTACGGCGGAGAAAACGAACAGAACGTCGAGTCGGTCATATCGATCATCAAAGCGATGGTGTTGGCCGCGCTGTTGATCATTTCCACCCTGATAATCCAGTTCAATTCATTCAAAAAGGCCATGATCGTGCTGGTCGCCATCCCCTTGGCCCTGATCGGCGTCTTTTTCGGAATGGCAATTGCCCGCATCAATCTGAGCTTTCCCGGTTTGATCGGCATTCTCGCCCTTTTCGGGATCGTGGTCAAAAATGCCATCATCCTGATCGACAAGATCAATCTGAACCTGAAATACAATATATCGTTCGAAAATGCGATCATCGATGCCGGCAAATCCCGTTTCGAAGCGATTATCATCACTTCGATCACTACTATCTTGGGTATTATCCCGATCACATTATCGAACGCTTTATGGCGCGCTTTGGGCGGGGCGATCATCTTTGGCTTGATGCTGTCGTCCTTTTTGACCTTGTTTATCGTGCCGATCTTGTATTATATGTTTTTCAAGAAGAGTGAAGGGACTGAGGACACGCAGCGTGTCGCACATAGCACGTAACACATAGCACATAGCACGTAACACATAGCACGTAGCACATAGCACGTAGCACATAGCATAAGGCTCATCAGTTAGTGGTGGGCTTTTTTTGTATTAAGTATTTTGTATTAAGTATTAAGTATGATGGCTGAAGAGGGGGAGTGGATAGTTTAAACTTTTTTATTTTATGTTAGTTTTGCTACGTAATTTGTGCTATGTGCTACGTGCTATGTGCTGCGTGATATATGCTGCTTGGTAATTAAATTAAACGCAAAATAATCGTATTATATTTATTATTAGCCATAAGTTGATACGTATACTTATCCACAGCCTAGTACCTTGCATTACAAGGTAATATGTGATATGATGTATGTATAAAGTTAAACAGCAAAATTTTATTTATCAGAAAATTATTTATCGGCGATATATCAGCGGATTAATCAGCGCCTACTCAGCGGACCGAAGATGACGGTATATCCTAATTGTTTTAAGCCCTATACTTCGGCAAAAAACTAAAACTAATTGAAATATCATGGATGAGAAATTGAAAAAAGATATTGAGAACACCAGGGCGCAGATGCGCAAGGGTTTTTTGGAGTACTGCATCCTTTTGGTGATATTCCGGGGGAAGATGTATGCAAGCGATATTATCGGCAAGCTGAAGCAGGCGAACCTGATAGTCGTGGAAGGTACGATCTATCCGCTCCTTACCCGTCTTAAAAATTCCGCTCTCCTGGATTACACCTGGGAAGAGTCATCGAGCGGACCGCCGCGCAAATATTATTTTCTGACCGAAACCGGAAAGGAAACGATCGAATCGCTTACGGAAACCTGGCAGGACCTCAAAAAAACCATTGAGTCATTGGTCAAGAAAAAAGACAAATGACAGTTCACGCGAATATACGAATTTAACTACAAATTTACAAATTACAAATAACATTGGACAAGAAAGCAATTTTCCGCGAAGTATCCGCGTAGTAATCAGCGTAAAATCCGCGGAAAAAGAGTTTTTAGATTATATTGTTTATTAAATAGAAAAAAGTCTATATTTGATATTAATTCTATTTAACTTTATGAATAAAACAGTTACAGTCAATTTGAGCGGCATCGTATTCACTCTGGATGAGAATGCATACGAAAGCTTGAATAAATATCTTGATGCCATCAAGTCGCATTTCAAGGCTACCGAAAACGGCAGCGAGATCGTGGCTGATATCGAAAGCTCGATCGCGGAAAAACTGGGAGAAAAGATAAATAAGAATAAGCAAGTGGTCACCAAGGGCGACATCGATGAATTGATCAAGATAATGGGCACGGTGGACGATATCATCCGGGAAGATACCCGGTCCGAAGCCGGCGAAGGGGAAGAGGACGGCAAGCCCAGGCAGGACAAAAGCGGCCGGAAAGAATACCAGACCGGCCGCCGCCTGTACCGCAATCCCGACGACGTGGTAATTGCCGGAGTCTGTTCCGGCCTGGCGGCTTTTTTCGGGATCGATCCGGTGATCGTGCGCCTGCTGTTTGCCATTTCGGTCTTTTTCGGCGGCGCCGGCGTCATTATCTATATCGTCCTTTGGGTCGTAATGCCGGAAGCGAAAACCGGCGCCCAAAAGCTGGAAATGCAGGGAGATGCGGTTACGCTCGAAAAACTGGAACAGGCAGCCAAGGAAAAATCATCCAGAATCCGGAAAATGGACGTAAGCGGCGTTCGGCGCTTTATTTCACTGCCCTTCCGGTTTCTCGGCGCTTTGTTCCGGGTGTTTGGCCGCGTGGCCAGGAAGTTCGCGTGGGTGGTCGCGGCTATTGTCGGCCTGGCGATCATGATCGGAACAATATTCGCCATGACCGCTACCGGCCTGACCGCCGCCACCCTGATTTTCAATCTCGACTCGCCGTATATCCATTCCGATATCCCATTGGCGGAAATGGTCCAGTCGGTTCCGGAGTTTTACCTGGGTGTGATCTCCCTGTTTATTGTGATATTCGTTCCTCTGGTGTTCATATTGCTTCTCGGCTCCGCATTGGTCAGCCGCAAAAATACCTTTCGGGCCGCATCCAACAGCGTTTTGATCGGAATATGGATGATCGCGGTGATCGTGTTCGGCGTGGTCGCGCTCGATACCGCGCCGGTAATACAGGGCCGGATCGATGAATATCGGGAAACGAACCCGGTAGTCCGCGAATTCGATTATAGTGATTTTGACAAAGTGCTTGTCATGGACGGCCATCGGGCGACGATAACTCCGGGTGACGAATACCGGATCAGCGCCCGCGGCCGGGAAGCGGACATCGAGAAGCTTCGTTTGTCGGTAGCGGATAGGCGCCTGACGATCGACCAGGCACGTCCGAACGGCATTTGCCTGTTCTGTTTCGGGGGCAGCGGCGTCGAATTCGATATCACCATGCCCGAACTCATAGAGATAACCGCGCCGGGCGCGAGCCGGGTGACGGCACAGGGCTTCGAGGGTGATGAACTTAACCTGGAGATTTACGGCGCTTCCAATGCCGATTTCGAAGGAAATTATAAAACCATCAATAGCCGGTTGTCCGGCGGCGCCAGACTGGATCTGTCCGCGTCAACCACGGCAATTACGATCGAGACCTCCGGAGCGCCGCGGATCAATCTGAGCGGCACAGGCAAGGACCTCGAAGCTGAATTATTCGGCGTCACGAAACTGAATGGCTTTGAATTTATTGCGGAAAACGCCGACATCATGGCCGATGGCGCCAGCCAGGCGGAACTGAGCGTTACCGGATTGCTAAAAGCCGAAGCGGATGGCGCGGCCAAAATATATTATCGCGGCGACCCGGCAGTTAATTATATAACTGATGGAGTGGGGGAGGTCAGGAAGATGGAATGACATGTAACAGAGAACACATAGCACATAGCACGTAGCACAGAGCATACGTCTCATTTATTTGCGGTGGGCGTTTTTTTGTTGGGAAATACTTTTGATTTCAGTATTTTTGTGTTTAGCATAAATAATGGCTTGAAATGCAAAAGCAATTTTTTATTTTATTTTTTGTTGCGTGCTGTGTGAAATGTGCTGTGTGATATAAATATTTTATATATTGACACCCCCTGGGGGTGTATGATATAATGGTTTTATCGGCAGTATTATTAGAATGTTTATCTAATATTATGAAAAATATCATTCAACTTAATAATAATCTGATTGGCCAGCTCCAGGGTATCAACCGGATGATCGATGAAGGCAAGGAATGCCTGGCCGTATTGGTACAGATGAAGGCGGTCAGGAGCGGATTGAATTCGGTCATGGATAAGTATATAATGGAGCATATGAATGCTTGCCTGGAAAAGGGCGTAAATAAGAGTGACGCCGTAATGGTCAAGAAGCTGTTGGCAGAACTGTCAAAACGTTAAAACATAATTGAAGTTTTATTATAGTTAATGGTAAAACAGAATTATAATTATTTTTCTTGTTTATAAATTACAAACTCTAAATCCTAATTTCTAAACAAATTTCAAATTCAAATGACACAAATTCTTAAACTCGGCTGCATATTAATATATAATTTGAGTTTACCCGGTAAAGTTTAGAATTTGAGATTTGGAACATTGGAATTTGTTTAGGATTTAGATATTAGAATTTATTATTGTTGATTATTCGTAAAAATTTTATTAAAGTTTACTAATAATTAAATAAATTAAAATTATGACAATGCAATTTACAGATGAGAATTTTCAGAAGGAAGTGATCGATGCTTCCAAGACCAAGCCGGTGCTGGTGGATTTTTTCGCCAATTGGTGCGGACCATGCAAGATGCAGGGGCCGATCGTTGAGGAAGTCGCCAAGGATATGGAAGGCAAAGCGGTTATTGGCAAGCTGGATACGGAAGCGGCCCAGGCAACCGCCGCCCGCTACGGTATCATGAGTATTCCCACTCTGATGATCTTCAAGGATGGCAATCCGGTCGAAACCATGGTCGGCATGCAGCCCAAGGAAGGATTGGTGGCAAACCTGGAAAAACATATGTGAATAGTCAGTATTTTGAAATAAAAGCTCCGGTGTAATCCGGAGCTTTTTGGATTTTTAAAAGTTGGTTTGAACAATAACCAATTACCAAGATACAATAACCAAACAATATCCAAATCCCAATATCCAATATTTAAATACCTTGATTATTCGGTAATTTGTTACACAATATTTGTTTGGTTACTGCATCTTGCGCCTTGGTCATTTTTAACGCGTTTTTACTTATAATTTTTGTACAACGGAAAAAACAGGATAAATACTTATTTTCATTGGTAATAACAGTTTTTTTACGCTATAATGTTTAATATGGAAAGTAGAGACTGTGGAAAAGCCTTTAAATCCATGTATAAATATCCATATAATTATTAAAGTTTTAAAGAACACAAATTGTATGGCAAAAATGACAAAGTCGCAAATGCTCGCGGTTTTATCCGAAAAAACCAGCCTGAGCAAAAAGGACGTTAACATGGTCCTCGATGAGTTGACTTCTATGGCCTATTCAGAGGTCAAAAAAGGCGGTGAATTCGTGGTTCCTGGTTTCGGAAAGCTGGTAAAGGCGCATCGCAAGGCCCGCAACGGCCGCAATCCCGCTACCGGTGAAACGATCAAGATCCCGGCCAAAACCGTGGTCAAGTTCCGTCTGTCAAAAGCGGTTAAGGACGCCGTTTTGTAGTAGTTACGCTTGGATTGGGCTTATATGGAATTGTGAGTATTGGCAGTGTAATGAAGTTTTATATTCATTTTTCCGCGGATGCTACGCGGATCAATACGCGGATCGTACGCTGAAGTTTGCTTGAGCAGACGTGAATACAGCCAAGTCAAATACGAAATACCCCCGAGCACTCGGGGGTATTTTTTGTTGTATACAAAAACACAAAAACCATATTGCAAAAGACCGGTGCATCGCGCAGGTTACACGAGGCTTGAGTTCGTATCCCGACGAGTCATTATGCCCCCTCTGTGTGCCGCGTTACGTTCGGACTTAAAAAGTAAAGGCAGAGACAGAAGAGGTGTCAGACGGAAAAATGCGTGTGGTGTAAATATGGAATAAAAAACCCTCGACAAACGCTATATTTCGAGGGTTTTGCTTTTTTGAAGTTTCCAGCGGTTTAACTTATAATCGCATTACGGAAACATTTTTCGAAGATCGGCTTCGATGGCTTGCAGGTCGTTGTTGATCGATTTTACAAGGTATCTGCGTGCTCTCTGAGCCGCCGTGGCGGTATCCGACTTAAGTAATTCTTCCGACAATACTCCCAGGTAAAGGATCGGAAGCTTGTTGTCGCTGAAGACTTCGTTCATCCTTTCCAACAAAACCACGATCGGTTTTATCATTTTGGGGTTTGCCGTTTCTTTCTTCTCGTCAGTTAGATCATTCATTTTAGACCTCCCTTAATTTTTAGCGACCGCTGCTGGATTGTTTTTTTGTCTTTCCGAAATCTCTTTCTCTTTCAGCTTTCTTTATCATCCCCCCGCTTCCAGATAGATCAACTCCGTTTTAATGATGTCTAGCAGAATATCTCTGGCGAATTTGGCTGCGTCTCGGGGGTTTTTGCCTAGATCGATTTCGGTTTGGTAGGTTTTTATATAAGTTTCTTGCAGCGTAGAACCGTCCAAGGCTTTTTTCAGCTTATTCCTGAAAATTCTATCGACTGCTGTTCGGCGGGTGCCAATGCCGGGTGCCCTGGTTGCTTTGTCGTGACGTGCGGTCGGTTTTTCCATAGGAATACTCCTTTTGAAGCGGTTATATTTTTGTTTTAGGCCGTATGTTATCGTTTTGTCCAGTATGCATTTATAGCTTCAGATTTGCGGCAAAGGTGCTTATGCCCGTATGTTTGCAACGTTAGTTGAGCCCAAGGAAAGTGAACTCGGGTATTGGTAAAGGATCTTGGAATATAGGGAATCAGTATTGTACAATCCTGACATAATCGGCCAATATCTAATATTTAATATCTGATTTTTGTATCTAGCCGCAAGTTTCTTAATAGCTAATTTTTGTTGACTGCCACATACTTGGTGCTTGCGTAATTATTGCGATTAAGTTGAAAACCAGGTGCTATTCGCGCCATTTGGCGATATATTGGCCGAGGCCTTCTTGGTTCAATTTATTGCGTAATTTGGTCTTGGAGTGGAGATAACGCAGGACAGAGCCGAAATCAAGGAGATAGCGGTTACCGGCGATCTTATACCTGATTTGGCGGTCCTGGAGGGCGCGGCGCAGGGTTTTGGCGTGGACAGCGCCGAATTTGGCAGCCATGGATATGGGCACCCATAGTGTATGCCGGATTTCTTGGGAGATAATAGCTTTTATTATCTTCTCTTCCGGATTTTTCCTTGGCCGTCCCCGTTTTTTGGGTTCAGGTGAATTATTCTTCGGCGGCTGGAGCAGGATAGGAAAATTGATTGAATCAGGCATTTAAAGCGATTTAAGTCTACAAATATGTATACTAAAGAAATAATTAAATCTTATATTACTATTATTTTTATTTTTAGTCTAAGTTTATTTATACTATAAATTATAATATTATATTTATTAAAAAATGTTTTTTAGATATTGTCTAGTGTAATACGATCACAGTTTAGAAGCTAGTAGATAACCGAACGTTTTTGTTGCGTTTATTGTCTATTACATTATGTACTTTAATGAATTTAATTATAAACATCTTTGCATAAAATACGGGAAATAACAAGAGTTATTTAGTTGTGAAATTTATTTACTTTTGATGGTTTTAAACATATGGCGGATTCAACCGCCTAATGTTTTTTTGTAAAAGTAATAAGTAGTAACACACAAGTAATAAGTTCTTCTTAGTTTAATGACCCTGTTTGCGGACTTTTTACTTATTACTTATGTCTTATTACTATTTAAGAATTATAACGCGAGTAAAACCATATCGGCATTTTTCTTTCCCAAATGTACATGACCTATTTAGAGGATTATATTCACATTATGTATGTTGTATATTATATTCTGCGTGTCTTGCGTACGTGACAAACTATTTACTAATCACCAATATTATGGTATTCTAAAAAGTGCCAGAGATGGTTTTTTTTTATTATCAAAAAGTTTTCCCTATCCATATATAGTTTTCCCTCTTGAATATTAAGGAGTAAATAAACAATATTGTCCTAATATTTAGGAAAATTAATCAATAAAACGGCTCGGACGAGTCGGATTTTTGTATCTGTTTATATTTAATATTTTAATATATTTTTTAGTGTAACGTTTTCTCTGATTCACCGTATTAATTAGCATACGGAAGAGACAAAGCGTGACCCATCCCCATTTCATGATCGCGGACAAACTCATTTACAATCGCCTGAAGAAGAAAGACAAGGATGCTTTCATCAAGGCGTATGACAAGTACCTGGAACATATCTACCGATTTGTTTATTTCAAAGTGGGAAGCAGGGAAGAGGCGGAAGACCTGACTTCGTATATATTCTTAAAGACCTGGGACTATATCCAGAATAACCAATTGAAGGACCACAAGACCCTGAAAGCCCTGCTCTACAAAGTCGCCCGCAATGCGGTGATCGACCATTACCGGAAACAGAAACCGCTGGCAGACGCCTCGATCGATGATGAGAACCTGGCCAGGACCCTGGTTGACGATAAACAGGACATGCATAAGCAGGTAATGATAAGCGACGAATACGAAGCGATCACGCTTAAGCTCAAAGAGTTGAAAGATGAATACCGTGAAGCGATCATCCTCCGCTATGTGAACGAAATGTCGATCGGCGAAGTGGCGGAAGCGCTGGGCAAGAACAAAGGCAATACCCGCGTCCTCATCTACCGCGCCCTGAACGCATTAAAAGAATTAACCGGCGAAGAAAACGATATCAATCGGAAAACAGATGACAGATAACAGATAACAGATAGCAGATAGCAGAAAACAGATAACAGATAACAGAAATAAGAATAGTGTGAGTAATCAAAAATATAGAAACTATTATCCGCGTAAAATCCGCGCCTGCCTGCCCTGTCTGCCGACAGGCAGGCGGTAGGCAGGTAGCAATCAGCGTACAATCCGCGGACAAAAGATCGATAGAAGTATAGTTTTATTAAATAGACCATCCACGACAGCAGCTACGCAAACTAAGTATCATATATGGACGATAAGATAATCATCGAACAACTGAAGAAATTGAGGCAGGTAAGGCCCGATGCCGGTTGGCAGAAAACCAACCGGGAGATACTTATGAACCAGATCTACGGACCGGATACCGGTAATTACGTTACCGCGCCGAAAGCGGTCTGGACCATGCCGCTACGCTGGCTCAAGGCAGTGCCTCAGCCGGTGTTGGCGGTTTTTGTGTTGGTCGTGATTCTCCTTACGAGCGGCATAGTCGGCATTCAGGCGGCCAAAGACAGTATTCCGGGGGACTCGCTCTATATCGCCAAGATCATAAACGAAAAGACCCAATTGGCCCTGACCTTCAACGATACCAAAAAGGCCCAGCTGGGTTTGACATTTGCCGGCAACCGGGCTGAAGAGCTTAGGAAGGTGCTGGATGAACCGGCCACCGAATCGGCGGAGAAAAGCGAGACCGTGGAGAAACTGGTGCAGAATTTCAAAAAGGAAATAAGCGATGCCAAGAGCCGAATCGCCAGGATCAACGCCCAGCAGGCGCCGCAGGCCAAACAGCCGGCGAAGACCCCGGCCGCGGCCGAAACGCCGGCGCTTGCGCCGGCCGGCGAAGATACGGCCGCCAGCAATACCGAGGTATTTGCCGCCAATCTGGGGCGGGACGATAAGGGATTGGAAATATCGGAGCCGGCAGCGCCGCCGGCCACGGCTGTTCCCGGCGAGGCCGCTACCATGAGCGAACCGGTATTGCCCGATACCGCGACCGCGACCGGCACCGCGACCGGCACGCCCGCAGCCGCGGAACCGGCCGCCACCGACGCGACCAAAGTGATCGAGGAAGCGCAGGTACTCTTGGGACAGAAGAATTACGACGAAACCCTGACCAAGCTCAATGAAGCCGGCGACCTGATCGATATGGTAGATGTCGGCCAGGTAAAGGGCGAAGAAGAAACACCGACTTCGACACCAGCTACCACGACCCCGGAGGTGAATGGCGAAGAGGATGGGCAAGTGCTGGGGGTGGAAGAGCAGGCGAGTACGACGGAGAATGTGAACTAATAACACATAACACATATCACATATCACGTAGCACGTAACACGCAACAAGGACAATTGATTCGGGACAAAGGTGAAATAAAAAATAAAATGTTTTTTAATAACCAATAATCAAAAGGTTTGGGTATTCGGTCATTGGTTATTGGGATTTGTTTGGTTACCTGCCTGCCCTGCCTACCGGCAGGCAGGCGGTAGGCAGGGCAGGCAGGTTGTATCTTTCAGGACGTTCAATGTTGATACGTACAATAATCGTTCTAGTGTTGACAAGTTTGGTTACCTGGCGGTAACCAAACTTGTCCGCATTAGCCTGTTGCCAACAGGGATGCGCGGCAGAAGACCTTTGGCCCCGAAAGGGGCGGGAGGCCGACCTGACGCAAAGGTCGATCCCGGGTGTACCGGGAGTCAAGTCGCACTTATTAAGTTAATTCGCCTGGCTGTGAACCGCTGATCCAGGACAAATGAGCAAGCTAATTCCCCCTCGTCTTTTCGGTGAGAACCGGAAGCGGGGAGGCAATGAAGGCGCCGGCAAGCCGACCCTTAATAGTTTTCCCTCACCCAAGAGGCGAGGGGGGAGCGGGATTCCGGCTTATTTGCTTAAATCAGCTCTAGGTACTCAGACCAGGCGTAAAAGGATTAATTTCGCCCCGGGCAATCGCTTTGGGCGAAACTCCAGTAGATTATGAAAAAATTACGCAAAGCTCTTGTTGTCGGCGTAATGGGCATGACCGTGCTGACTATGAGCGTAGTAGCCGCCCCCAAGGCGGGTGCTGTCGCCCAGGCCGGTGATCTCATCAAGATGGACGGACTTTCATCCGTTTATTACTTGGGTGCTGATAACAAGCGTTACGTTTTCCCTAATGAAAAAACATATTTCAGCTGGTATTCCGACTTTTCGAACGTCGTGACCGTACCGCAGAGCGAATTGGAATCATATCCGCTCGGCGCGAACGTTACCGTTCGTCCCGGAACCAAGCTGGTAAAAATAACGACCGATCCGAAGGTATATGCCGTCGAACCGGGAGGAACCCTTTTGTGGGTCCCGAGCGAAGCGGTGGCAAAAACCCTTTACGGTGATATGTGGGCCAAGCGCGTCATTGACGTGCCGGATGGCTTCTTCACCAACTACACTGTCGCGAGCGGACAGGCCACGGCGGATGCATATCCGGCCGGTTCTTTGGTCATGTTCGGCGATGACGCGACCGTGTATTACATCGACGCCAGCGGCAATGCCCGCCCGATCGCCGATGAGGCCGCTTTCCTGGCGAATCGTTTCAAATGGGACGATATCCTGAAAGCGACCATCGACATGCCGGCGGAAGGCAGCCCGATAACGGGCGCTGAAGCCGACCTGACCGACACCTCCGAAGGTGCGGGCGGCATACCCGGCGCGGGTACCGGCCTGACCGTAGCCCTCGCGGGCGACACTCCGGCCAGCCGCAACATTCCGTCCAATTCGACCCTGGTTCCGTTCACGGTAGTGAACTTTACCGCTTCCAATGACGGTAATGTAACGGTCCGCAACGTAACCTTTACCCGCAGTGGCACCGGCGATCCGGCTGATTTTGACGGCGGTTACCTGTTTTTGGGTAACGAACGCCTGACCACCAAGCGGACGGTCAACACTTCGGACAATACCATCACTTTCACCGCGGTTAACCTGATGATTCCGGCTGGTATGACCAAGGAAGTATCCTTGTTGATGAATATCGGCTCCACCAAAACCGGCAATCATTACTTCGAGATCGCCAAAGCTTCCGACGTCACGACTGACGGCGCCAGCGTAAGCGGCTCCTTCCCGGTTGCCGGCAATACCATGGCTTTGGCCTCGGTTGATGCCGCTACCGTAACCGTGACCGGCCAAGCGAACAATTCGACCGCCAAGATCGGTGAGACCAATGTCGTTTTATCAGATTTCGATATTAGGAACGATGACAGGGAGATCGTCAACATTTACCGCATCCGCCTGAAACAGGAAGGAACTGCCGGTGATTCTTCGATCAAGAATCTGTCACTCGATCTTGATGGCAATATCGTTTCCAGCGGTGTTTCCATGGTCAACAAGTATGTCGATTTCGTACTTGACACCCCTCTGCAGCTCAAGAAGAGCCAGACCATCAGCGCGACTGTTCGCGGTGATGTGGTCGATGATATCGGCAAAACCGTTCAGTTCTATCTGAACAATATCGCCGATATCGATGCGCGCGGTACCGCCTATGGTACTTTCTACAGCGCCACCATTAGCTCATCCTTTGGCTCTGGTACCGGTTCATCCATCGAGATCGCCGGTTCGGAAATCAACGTCGCTTTCGACGGACCGCAGGCGGAAGATGTCAAGGATAATACCGACAATGTCAATTTCGCCAACTTCAAGATCAAATCCAATAACCTGGATGTCAATATTGACAATCTGCGGTTGACGATCACAAATGGCGCGGCCAACAACCATCCGCTCGAGAACGTGGAAATGGTAGATACCGGTAATAACGTATCCTATTCCACCTCCGACACCCCCGCCTCCACTACTGGCGCAACTACCGTGAATTTCGAGAATCTTTATCTCGAATCCGGCGTCCAGTATAATTTCCAGATCCAGGGTGATATTCCGGATCTCGAAACTCCTGGCGCGACCTTCGTGGTTTCGATGAACCTCGCGAACGGAAATGGCTTTACCGCTAATTTCCAGGATAGCGACGAAACCGCGATAGCGGATAGCGACCTGTCTTCCCTTTCCCTTACGGGCAAGACCATGACAGTTGCTGCTCCGGCTTATACTCTGGCAACAGTAACGACCAATGCTAATACGGTCGTAAAAGACGCTTCCGGTGTCCTGCTGTTCAAGGGTAAAGTCACCGCGAACAATGTCGATGACCTGAAAATGTCCAAGCTTACCATCGATGGTACATTTGGGTACGATTATGATTTCAGTGATTCCTTCAGCCGCATTTATCTCTATAAGGTAAATAGCGACAACACCGAAACCAAGCTTGATGACGAAACATCGTTGGCCAAAGCTTCTTTCGCTTTCACGGGTTTCACCTTGAATATCCCGAAAGGCGTATCGAACGGTGTATATATAGTAGTCCGCGGCGATGTCAAGGATAATCCGACCAGCGGCGCCACTACTACCGTTGGCTACAATGCCAGCGCGAGCAATTTCATCGTCAAAGATAGCGATAACAATTCGGTTTCACCGACTTCGATCTCAGCGACCGATGGCGGCATGATCACTGTAGCCACCAAGGGTTCTTATACCATGGTTATGGATACTGAATTATCCGGTATCAATAACGATAAGAACGTCCTGGCCGGCTCCATGCCGTTACTTGGCCGCGTCAAATTGACTGCCGCCAAAGAAGCTGCGATCGTCGAAGATCTCGTTATCTATAATGCCGGTGATGCCACCAACGCCACTCTGGGCAGATTGTACCTCTATGACAACAAGGATATGACCGGTACAGCGCTCGGCAGCGCGGATATGAACGCGGATGCTCATCCGAAAGCATTATTCGATAGTATCAATGTCGAAGTTCCGACTTCCGGATCGACCTATCTCTATATTTTCGGTATGGTCAAGAGCATTGATTACTCATCGTCACCGAGCTCCGATGCGACCGCTGCGGCCGGAAAGACCATTCTGTTGAATGTTCCGGATGATGCCGCGGGCTATACCACCAAGGTGACTGGTTCTGATACCGGTGAAGTTTTGGTTGCCACTGCTGGCGGACCTAACGCAACCGGCAATACCAAGACTTCCTATGTCTATGGTGCGATCGTGTCCAACATCACCACTGCGTTCGCTAATGCCACGCTCCAGACCGGTACCGCGAAGGATATCTTCAGCTTCAAGGTAACCGTACCGAGTTCCGGCAACATCGACATCGATGGCGATCCGCTGGGTGTCAAGCTGGCGACCACCACCTTCAGTGTGGCGACCTCCGGCAGCTTCAGCCTGGCTGACTTCCTGGTCTACCGCGTCGGCGGCTCGAATGACGAGCAAGCGGCCAAATACGGCGGCACGACCGCTACGGCGATGGATTTCAGCGACAACACCTTCACGGTCAATTTCCTCGACACCTATGGCGCCACCGAAGCCGACCTGACCATCAGGCCCGGCGACACCGCGGAATATGTTATCCGCGCGACTGTCGACGGCACAGTTGAAGCCAACAACACGCTGCAGGTGACCCTCGAGACCATTGACACGAATGTGGACTACGTCCATGAGACCGGTACTGCCGGCGTTGATACCGCCGTCATTCACCCGCGCTTAACTGGTATATCCAGTGTCCGCGGCGGTTCTCTGACGAAATAGTCTTTCCTAGTTACTGTTGAGATAGTACATAAACCAAACAACCCCCTCGGTAATGCACCGAGGGGGTTTTGGTTTTTTCCGGAGATCGGGGATCGTAGATTAATAAGATAAAAAATTACTGTCATTGCGAGCCCCGATCGCATCGGGGCGAAGCAATCCCGGGGCGCGATGAACGCCTATCGAAAACTGCCCTATCATCAAAGTTTAGTTTTTTGTGGGACGGGATTGCTTCTCCGCCTATCGGCGGATCGCAATGACAATTATAAAATATGATTGTCATTTTACCCATAAAATTTTTCAAAGAACCAAAAATTTAAAAATCGTAATAAATTCCTCGCGCCCCGGGATTGCTTCGTCGTCCCGAGGCTTCGGGACTCCTCGCAATGACAGTAAAATTTTGTATTTTTAACTTTAATAATTTAAAGATTTTTAATAAAATATAAAAAATGATATAATATAAATACAAATACTAACATTAAATCTACTATTCCTCGGGGCTCTGCCCCGGGGTTTCCTTCAGGAGGGAAAGTTTGAAAACCGTAGGTTTTCAAGAGGTTGATTAACAGCTAAACTATGTATATATGGATAAAGATGATAAACATATATACAAAAGGCACAGCAAGACATTGCTACTCTACCACATAGTTTTTCCTGTAAAATATCGACGCTCTATTCTAACTCCTGAAGTTGAAAATTCATTGAAAGATATTTGTCTGGAAATTGGAATTTGCTATGAAATGAATTTTGTAGAAATCGGAGCCGACGAAAATCACGTACACTATTTAGTCCAGGGAATTCCAAGCATGTCGGTTTCAGAAATGGTGAAAACGATCAAAAGCATAACTGGAAAAGGGCTATTCAAGAAGCATCCGGAAATCAGGAAAATATTGTGGGGTGGAAATCTTTGGACATCAGGTTTTTATGCAAACACGGTCGGACAATACGGTAATGAAAAGATGATTAAGGAATATATCGAAAAACAGGGCGGAAGCTACAAAAAGATACACGAAGGTCAGCTAAAACTGTTTGATTAACAAAAACATCGGAACATCCCCGATACCTCGGGGCTCTGCCCCGGGGTAATTCATTAAACAATATGGATCATAAGAAATTCATACTTTTCGCGTCCCTTTTATTCATCGGTATCCTGTATTTCGGGGCCCGGCCGGCGCGGGCGGCGGTCGATCTGGCTTTGACCAAGATCAAGGTGGATCCGGCGGAACCGGCCTGGAACGAGCCCGTAACGATCACTGCCACCGTGGTCAATAACGGCGACGAGACGATTTTCGATATGGCAGGGCTGGAAAGCGTCAATCTTAATTTCCAGGACTGGAACCAGACCCGGCTGATCATGCCCCAGACCGCAGCCGGCACATCACTGGCTCCGGCTAAGTCGGTTACCTATACGATCGAGGGTTATTTCTTCAGCGAAGGCCAGAAGAATGTCGGCTTCGGCGTGGATGACGCCAATCTTCTCGATGAATGGAAAGAAGGGAATAATTACGACTATATCAAGGTCAATGTCGTATCGCAGAACGACCTGTCAGTCGAATCAATCGGCGTCTATCCGTCGAGCCCGGCGGCCGACCAGGACTGCATCATCACGGTCACGGTCAAGAATAAGGGTTTTGCCACGGTCAAATCCAATTACGCGGCCAATGAATATTACTATTCCTTTGCCGATTTTACCGAAAGGGAGAAAGAAGAGCCGGAATTTGGCTCCGATAACCCGATCCGGACCGGCGAGACCTACGAATACAAGTTCTACGGCAAGTTCCGGACCGAGGGGGCGAAAAGCCTGGTTTTCAGGATAGACAAAGACGACAAGCTGGAAGAAAAAGACGAGGAAAACAACGAAAAGAGCGCGGACGTCACCGTCGTGTCGCCGACCGCGATCGACCTGTCCGTGTCTTCGATCGAGCTGAGCAAGGACTCGCCCCTCCTGGGGGAAACAGTCAGCATCACGGTCAAGGCCAAGAACACCGGCAAGATAATGCTCATGTCCGACGCCGGCCTGCGCTACGACAAGAACATCCTGGTATTCCCCACGATCGACGAAGAGGTACGTTATAATTTTCCCGATTTTAAAGTCGAAAGCTTCAAGGGCGGCGCTTATCCGGCCTACGGCTCCCCCCTGCAGCCGGGCGCGGAATTCAGCTATACGTATACCGGCAAATTTTTCAATAACGCGGGCGACCGCACCTTGTCTTTTTCGGTTAATACCAACGAGCGGCTGCACGAAAAGGATAAAACGAATAACACCCTTACGAAAACGGTCCGGGTATACGACACCCAGGCCGCCCGCGACGAATTCGAATTGGGCGACATCAAGGCCGAATTCTATTCGACCAGCTCAGCGAAGATCAGCTGGCATACGAGCAAATCCGCCTCCTCAAAGCTGGAATACAAGCGTTATGATTTTACCGGCTGGATCGATGCCAATTCCGATACCGCCCTGGAGCACTCGCGCACCCTGACCGGCCTGGAAACCAACCACGCCTACGATTACCGTATCACCGCCACTTTCGGTACGATCAGCAAGGAAGCCAAGGACCTTAAGTTCACTACCCCCAAGGATGATTCCGTCAAGGTCACGGCCGGCCCGCGTTATCAGGCGGCCGGCAAGGACGTGACATTCACCTGGACGACCGATAAATTGTCGGATTCGCTGGTCTTTTACCGAAAACAGGGAGCGACACAATGGATCACGGCCAGCAGCAAGGAGCTGGTTACCGCCCACAGCCTTTCCGCCGCCAAGCTGGGTGACGGGGATTATGAATATTACGTCCGTTCGGCCGCGCAGCCCGGAACAGTTATCGAATCGACCGCCGTTCCGTTCAGTATCGGCAACGCACAGCAGCAGGAAGCGGCGACGGCCGATACTCCGACTGCCGCCGGCCAAGGAGACAACAGTGCCGGCGAAAGCGATACGGGCGCCGTTAACGCGCAAACAGCGGCCGTTACCAACCGGGAAATGTATTCCCGGCTAAAGGGCAAAATACTGCTGACGGTCGAAAATAACGGCGAAGCTTATTATGTAAGCCCGGCGAGGGAAGAACGGTTTTATCTGGGCCGGCCGGATGACGCTTTCACGGTCATGCGCGAGCAGGGAGTGGGGATTACGGACGATAATCTAAGCCGTATCCCGATCGGCCTGGCCGCCGTTACCGGAGTTGACAGCGACGGTGACGGCTTATCCGATATGTTCGAAGACGCGATCAAGACCGACAAGACCAAACCGGACACTGACGGCGACGGTTATCCGGACAGCCAGGAAGTGCAGAACGGCTATGATCCGCGCGGCGGCAATACCATCACCACCGATACTTCATTCGGCGCGTCCCAGGCCGGCAAGATCTTCCTCCAGGTGCAGTCCCACGGCGAAGCCTGGTACGTCAATCCCGCGGACGGCAAGCGCTATTTCCTGGGCCGGCCGGGAGATGCCTTTGCTATTATGCGGACTTTGGGGTTGGGGATCAGCAATGCGGATTTCGAGAGACTGTAATTAAAAATTACGCTTCAAATCAAAAATCAAAATGCAAAATGACAATTCAATATGCAAAAATTTACTGTCATTGCGAGCGCCAGAAAATAGTTGTATAAAAGATGTATCTAGCCTTAAGGCCAGGATTATATTTTCACGCACACGGAGGCGCGAAGCAATCCCGTGCCACAATGCACAAAGCGTTGATTACGAAGCGGTTAAAAAAGTTGGTTCCTCGCGCCCCGGGATTGCTTCGCGACTTCACGTGTGTACAAATAACTGCTTATATCTTCATCCAAATATTATCCGTAGATAATAGTTTTTTCTGTCGCTCGCAATGACAGTATAAAAAAACGCCTCGGGATTGCTTCGTCGCTGCGGCTCCTCGCAATGACATAATAATTATTGATTTTGCATTTTACATTGTCATTTTGATTTTTGATTTTTTCAATTTGATTTATTTTCAGTTTGACATTACCCAATCTTTTGCTATAATTTGAACTTAGTTCCATGCCTCTTTTTTAGTTTCTTAAATTAGCCTAAATATTTAAAAATTATGAGTCAAAACACCTACTTAAACATTCTCAAATACGGCTGTTATGCCGCGTTGTTGGTGATCTTTTTCGTTTTTAAAAATCTTCTGTTTCCATTCATCACTTCCAAGCAGATCTCCTTCAATATCCTGATCGAAGTGCTGTTCATCATCTGGCTGGCCTTCATCATCAAATACCCCGAATACCGGCCCAAGAAGCACTATGTCTGGTTCGGCCTCTTGGGGTTCCTGGCGGCCATGGCGATATCCAGCTTTACCGGCGTTGATTTCAACTTGTCCTTCTGGGGCGATATCGAGCGGATGCTGGGCGTATTCCACATTCTCCATTTCCTGGCGTTCTATTTCATTATTATCACCGTAATGCGCGATTGGAAAGACTGGAAAATATTCCTGATCGTCTCGACCGTGTTTGCCGTGTTCGTGTCTCTGGACGCGCAGAGCACACCGACGGCGCGCTACGGCACGATCGGCAACACCGCCTATGTGAGCGGCTATCTGCTTTTTAACATGTATTTTTCCCTTCTCTTGTTCTTCAAGGAAGATCATAAGGGGCTCAGGTGGCTGTATCTGATCCCGCTTCTTCTGATGTTTCCCGGTTTTGTCGCCGCCAAAACATCCGGCGCCTGGGTCGGACTGGGCGCAAGCGTGGTCGCGGTCTGCTTCCTGTACGGGATACTGCATAAGAACCGCAAGGTGAAGATCGCCACCCTGGCCGGATTCGTCATCATTACCTCGTTCATTGTCTATGTATTCATTCTGCAGCGGGATAATTTCCTGACCCGGCATAGCGCGTTCATCAACCGGACGGTCCAGGATATCAATATTAATAAGCGAACTTTCCAGACACGGCTCGTATCCTGGCGCGCGGCCCTGAAAGATTTCCCCCACCTTTGGCTGCTCGGCACCGGTTTCGGCAACTTCGCCATAACTTTTGATAAATATTTCGACCCTTCATTCTATAATTTCGCCCGCGGCGAAACTTATTTCGACCGCGCCCACAACAACGTGATCGACATTGCCTCCACGACCGGCGCGCTCGGCCTGCTTATGTACCTGTCGATCTTTGGCGCTCTGGGCTATTATCTCGTCAAAGGTTACCGGAACGGCCGGATATCGCTCCACGAATTCGTACTGGTAAGCGGGCTTATTACCGCCTATTTCGTCCAGAACCTGGCGGTGTTCGATTCGCTCGTTACCTATATGGCGCTGATGATCACGCTCGGCTTCGTCTACTGGCTCACCGAACATGACGAGAATTTCGAGCGCCCCGCCGATCAGCCGCTGGTCAACAAGGAAATATATTCTTTCGCGATCGTCGGCGTAATCGTTCTCACTGTCATGTATCAATTTAATATAAAGCCGCTCAAGATGCTTATCGCTACGATCGATGGCCAGCGGGCCTGGGCCCAGGGAGATGTTGCCGGTACATATGAGAACTATAGACGGGCGCTCGGTTACAATACCGTGCTGGACCGGGACAGCCGTACCAGCATGAACCGCCTGTTCGTCGGCAATCCCGCGAGCCTGAGCAAGCTCGACCGCGCCAAAGCCCAGGAGATCATCGACTTCAATATCCAGGAAGCCAAAGCGAATGTTGACTATAACCCCCGGGATAGCCTGAATGAGATGATGTATGCCCAGATGCTGGACTTGGCGGCGAATTTCAACCGTGACAACCAGGACCGCTATTTCTTCTATTCCGACCAGGCGCTCGCGGCCATCGACGCCTCGATCGCGGCTACTCCCGGCCGGACGCCGGTCTATTTCCAGAAGGCCCAGATCCAGATCAACCGCGGCGACGAAGAAGGGGCGATCGGCACCCTTACATACGCGGCGTCCCTCAACCCCGAATACGAGCCGGCCTATTGCTACCTGGCGCGCACCCTGCAGTACTACAAACGGGACGCTGAAGCCTGGCAGGCTATGGACCAATGCCTGACGATAAACAACGGCGCCGGGGCATCCGACCTGACTCCCGCCAGTTATATTAAGTCGGTCATTAACCACTATGTGGAAACGGAGGATTGGGACAAAGTATTGGTTCTCTACGAAGCGCTGGCCAATAATATCGAGCCGAAGAACGCCGACAATTGGATCAAACTAGCCAAACTATACGGCCAGCTGGGCGACAAGGAAAAGGCCCGGACCGCGGCCGAAAAAGTGATCGCACTCGATCCGACCATGGGACAGTACGCGCAGGAGTTTATCGATTCGCTGGGGAATTGATTTTCGGAGAGCGGGGAGCGTTTTTTCGCAATTTATGATAGTTTCGCATTTTATATATCAAAACTACCCCTGTAATTTAGGGGTAGTTTTTTGTTTTGGGGATTTTCTGCCATATCGAAACGGAGCTTCCTTTTTTTCTGTCATTTCGAAACAGAGCCGCAGTGGAGTGAGAAATCTATAATACGCGGTTTGCCCACAAAGCCTTCTAGTTGCGAATTTCACGTATTATAGATCTCTCCTCCCGCGGGTCGTCGAGATGACAGAAGGAAGGAAAGGTCGTCGAGATGACAGAAGGAAGGAAAGGTTGTCGAGATGGCAGAGGGAAGGAAAGGTTGTCGAGATGGCAGAGGGAAGGAAAAGTTGTCGAGATGGCAGAGGGAAGGAAAGGTTGTCGAGATGGCAGAAGGAAGGAAGGGTCGTCGAGATGGCAGAAGGAAGGAAGGGTTGTCGAGATGACAGAGGGAAGGAAGGGTCGTCGAGATGACAGAAGGAAGGAAGGGTTGTCGAGATGACAGAGGGAAGGAAGGGTCGTCGAGATGACAGAAGGAAGGAAGGGTTGTCGATATGACAGAAGGGAGAGAGGGTCGTAGAGACTACAAACGGGTTTTGTATTAAAAATAAAAAAGGCCGTCCTGAATGTTCAGAAGCGGCCTTTAGCGTCCAGGTGGACGCAAAATTGTTAAAAAGAGCTGTTATACGGGCGCTGTACAGTAAGCGTAATTTCCATGAAGGGGCAGAACTTGTAGACTGTACAGCGCCACGATGATGTCACATTAACATAAGGGATGATTTTTGTCAAGAGGGGGGAAGTATTATAGATCAAATTATATTAATAAAATATTTAATATTAGATAAAAAAAGGCCATCAATATGGTGTAAATAGGAGAGCGTGGATTACGCTATAATAAACAATGCACGATTCCCGATTCTTGCTATTTATACAATTCCAAATACGCATCTACTGATTTTTTCAGGCTGAAGTTCTTTGAAAACTGTTTGTTCTGTTCGCCCAGGTACATGCGTTCCATCTTGTTTTCGACCAGAATACGGAATTTTTCCAGGAATTCCTCTTTGTTGTCCAGGGCGTAGAGCTGGGCGGCGGAGTTATTGAGCACTTCCGGATTGCCGCCCACATTGGTGGCGAGCACCGGCAGGCCGGCTATGGCCGCTTCGATCAGGGTGATCGGCAAACCCTCATAGCGGGAAGGCAGGACGAACATATCGAAAGCCTTAAGGAAGCGCGCGGAGTCGGGTATTGCGCCGGCCAGGAATACATGCTTCTCCAGTTTGTTTTTTTTGATCAGTTCTTCATATTCCCCCCTCTTTTCGCCTTCGCCGATTACTATCAGTACCGTATTGCTTTTGATACGCAGGATATCCGGGAAAATATTGATCAGGAAATCCTGGTTTTTTTGGTAATCCAAACGGCTGACGGTGCCGATCACGAAGGAGTCGAGCCAGTTGACCCGGAGGCGCGGATTGGCCGCGGCGGCCAGGGCGGCCTGGGCTTCGTGCTGGGCCATGATGAGGAGGCGGTTTGCGTCAAGGCCGTTGTATATCACTTTCCCCGTTTTGACAAAGCCCTGGTTGACCAAGGCATCGCGATTATGGTTGCATACGAATACAATTTCATCTACCCGTTTAAAAAGAATCCGGAAATACCAATGGTAGCCGGATTTGAACCAGGAATCCAGAAGGTAATTATCGTCAAGAAGCGAGAGTCCGTGCACCGTAAAGATCGTTTTCGGACGGAGGGGGGAGAGGCGGCAGGCGAGGACGGCAACAAGCGCGTTGGAACTGTTGATATGGACGGTGCTAAAATGATTTTTTTTGAGAAAACGTTTGAATTCGAAGATGAACAAAAGGTGGCTAAAGGGATTATGGGAGCGTTTGAGCCAGCGCAGCCTATGATAGGGGATGTGTTCGAGGTCAAGCGCGGCCGGCAGATAATCGCCTTCGCCGAAGGCGACCGTGACATCGTAGCCCCTGGACTTCAATTCCCGCGCCAGATTCAATAAGAATACCGGGACACCGCCCAAGTCGCCCTTGGTTTCTAATAGAAGGATTTTTGATGAATTTTTATCCATATATTTATATATTAGCGTATTTCGGTGGTTTGAAGCAAGTAATTTGTATTCAGGCAACTGGAGTATTAATGTTTGCCAGGGTTGAAATGATGTATTTTCCATATTGATTCATAACCATGTATATTTTTTTGTCAGTGAATACTAGCTGTCTATTTACTAGTTGTCTGGTTGTTCTTCATAGTTTGACTTTTAATCCCGATTATTAGATAATAAGTATTAGATTAAAGGTTTTCCCCTACTAAGTTAATTCGACTTAGTTTTTTAATTTTAGGCTAATTTTAAATATTTTATGCCTATATCAAAAAAACCGTTAATAGGCTTTGTCGGCCAGGGCTGGATCGGTAAGCATTACGCGGACAATTTTGAAGAGCGTGGCTATAATGTCGTTCGTTATGCGCTCGAGCCGCCCTACCACGAGAATGGCGACCAGGTGAAGATATGCGACATCGTTTTTATCGCCGTACCCACTCCGTCCACGCCTGAAGGATTTGATGATTCCATTATCCGGATCGCGGTCAAAAGCGTGGGTCAGGGCAGGATCGCGGTCATCAAATCAACCTTGTTGCCCGGCAAGACCGAGGTTATCCAAAAGGATAATCCAGGGGTTATCGTGATGCATTCGCCGGAATTCCTGCGTGAATCGTCTGCCGCCCATGATGCGGCCAACCCGAATCGGAATATTATCGGAATTACGAAAATGTCCGATGAATCTGGAAGCGAAAGCGCAGACCGTCCTTGGCGTCCTGCCAAAAGCGCCGTATGAGCTTATTTGCACCGCCAAAGAGGCGGAACTGATCAAATACGGCGGCAACAATCTGCTCGCGATCAAGGTGCTCTATATGAATATGCTCTATGACCTGGCGGAAAAACTCGGCTGTGATTGGCGGATACTCTCGGAGGCGATGGCGCACGATGAACGGCTCGGCAATTCCCATTGGCAGCCGGTGCATTCATCCAGCCCTGGTATGCCGGCGGGACGCGGCTTCGGCGGACATTGTTTCATCAAAGATTTCGCCGCCTTCCGGGAAATGTATGAAGATTTGGGTGACAAAGAGGGTCTCATGGTTCTGGACGCGATCACGAAGAGAAATATGAAATACTTGCTAGACAGTGGAAAAGACCTGGATATCCTTGAGGGGGTATACGGGAAAGATGTGAAAATAAAAAATTCCTAAGATTTAAGTTCTAATTTCTAATATAATGCCAAATACCGGAAATCCGAAAAATATAGAGATAGAATTGCGGGGGCCTTTATCCGAATCCAGATATGGCGAGCTGGCGGATTTCTTGGAAAATAACGGGGAGTTCATTAAGGATAAAAAAAGAGTTTTAATCGATTATTCGACTTTCATTAAGGGGCAGGAGCTCGAAGGCCGGACAAAAGACATACGGCTGAGGGCCACCAACGGTATCCCGGAAATAATCATCAAACTGGGCGAATGGAAAGGCAGTGACCAGCGCAAAGAATTGTCGATCAAGACCGAACCGGGAACCTTTGATACATTAGTCCAAATTTATGCCGCCCTGGGATACGGCAAGGGCATGCTCTGTGTCAGGGATATCAAAGTGTACCGGTATCGGGATGCGGAATTCGCGCTTTGCCAGGTACCGGGGCATAGTTACTATTTCGAGGCCGAGAAATTGATCAACAATATGGATGAAAAAGACAAAATCAAACGAGAGCTCGAAACGATATGCGACGAGCTGGAACTCAAACGATTTACCGACGAGCAATATTTCGATTATATAAGGAAAGTGAACGATGAAGCGAACGAGATTTTTGACTATAATGGTTACGAAGAAAATTATTTCAAGAAACGTTTTAATATTTAACTAATAGCAAAAATATGGCAAAATGCTTGGTTACGGGCGGGGCCGGCTTCATCGGCTCCAACCTGGTGGATAAATTGGTCGAACGCGGCGATGAGGTGATCATTATCGATAATCTCAGCACAGGTAAAAAAGAAAATATCAATGCCAAAGCGCGGTTCGAGCAGGCGGACATCAGGGAGCTTAAAACGATCCAGCCGTTATTTGCCGGCGTGGATTATGTATTCCACCTGGCTGCTTTCGCCCGCGTCCAGCCTTCCATAGAAGACCCGGTTACCGCCAATGATATCAATCTGAACGGGACCCTGAACGTCCTGACGGCGGCGCGCGACGCGAAAGTGAAAAAGCTGGTCTATAGCGCTTCGTCTTCAGCTTACGGAGACCAGAGGGAAATGCCTCTCCGGGAGGATATGCCGGCCCACCCCTTGAGCCCCTACGGCCTGCAAAAATACGTCGGCGAACTTTATTGCCGGCTATTTTCGGAAATATACGGCCTGCCTACCGTCAGCCTGCGCTATTTCAATGTATACGGCAGCCGGCAATTACTCGAGGGCGCCTATTGTCTGGTAATGGGAATATTTGTCCGGCAAAGGCTGAACAACGAAGCGATGACGATAACCAACGACGGCAAGCAACGCCGCGATTTCACGTCAGTGGTAGACGCGGTACGCGCCAATATCATGGCCGCGGAGAGCGGCAGTGTCGGCAAAGGCGAAGTCATCAATATCGGCCGGGGTAAAAATTACAGTGTTAATGAATTGGCCGAAATGATCGGCGGTCCGACCGAGTTTATCGGTTCGCGCATCGAGCCGTTCGAAACTTTGGCGGATAATTCCCTGGCCAATGAGCTTCTGGGCTGGGAGCCGACTATGGATTTGCCCGAATGGCTTGAGGGATATAAGAAAGAGATGGGGTTGTGATGTTTTTCGTAAGTCATAAATCGGGGATCGTAAATCGGGGATCGGACAGGTTAGTATTAAGTATGTAGTATTAAGTATTAAGTATTTTGAATTTCGATTTTATATAATTCGTAAATAAATGAGAATTTTGATATTTTCCACGGCTTATCTGCCGCATATCGGCGGGGCGGAGATCGCTATCAAGGAAATTACCGATCGTTTGCCGGAGTTTGAATTCGATCTTGTTACGGCGCGTTTTAAACGGGAATGGCCGGCCGCGGAGAGAGTCGGAAATGTTACGGTCTATCGGGTCGGGATGGGCGGTCAGGCGGACAAATTCCTGTTGCCGGTTTTGGGAGTGGACAAGGCTTTGAGTCTCCACAAAAAGAGGAAATACGATCTGGTCTGGTCGATGATGGCCAGCCAGGCCGGGATAGCGGCCGGCTTATTCAAGATGGCGAAGAAGCGCGAAGCCAAATTGCTCCTGACCCTGCAGGAAGGGGATGAGGAAGAGCACTTGAGGCGCTATGTCGGCGGCAACGAACTGTTGTACAAAATTCTGATCAGGCCATGGCATCTCCTGCCTTTCAGAAAGGCTGACCGGATCCAGGTGATCAGCGGGCATCTGGAGAAGCGGGCCCAAAACAATGAGGTGCGTTGTCCGATCGCAGTGATACCGAATGGCGTCGATTTCGATAAGTTCGACAAAATAAGCGATAAGTCGGTACAGGCCGCCGCCGGCCAATTGGGCAGGAATACGGACGATATCTGGCTCATAACGGTCTCGCGGCTTGAGAAAAAGAATGCCGTAAGCGATATTATCGCCGCTTTGCCGCTCTTGGATGGCAATGTCCGGCTGGCAGTGATCGGCGAAGGAAACGAAAGAAAAACCCTGGAAAAACTGGCCGGTGAAAAGGGCGTGGCCAATCGGGTGAGATTCATGGGATCCGTACCCAACGACCAATTGCCGCCTTATCTCCGGGCAGCCGACATATTTATCCGCCCTTCGCTCTCCGAAGGCCAGGGTATCGCGTATCTCGAAGCGATGGCGGCCGGTATTCCGGTGATCGCGACGCCGGTCGGCGGCATCGTCGATTTCCTTTCTGATCCGGAACATGACCCGGACAAAGCGCCGACCGGCCTGTTTTGCCAGATTAAAGACCCGGCTTCGATCGCCAAAACGGTCAAGCAGTATCTGGATGATCGGGATTTGAGACAACGAATCGTGGAAAATGCCCGGAATTTGGTGAAGGATAAATACGGATGGGATGGGATCGCAGAGAAGATGGAGGCTTTGTTTACGCAGATCGTAAAAAATGGCGCATAATTAAAAATTGAAAATAAATATTATCCAGAAAGCAAAAACAAAATGTCAAATTTTTTAATGTCATTGCGAGGAGCCGCCGCGACGAAGCAATCCCGGGGCGCGAGGGAATTACTTCGATATCAATATTTCCAAACCGGCGTCTTGTTATATGTGGCGCGGGATTGCTTCGCGCCGCCGCGTACGTGAAAATAACTATCCTAGCTTTAAAGCCAAATATGTCTTTTAAGAAACCATTTTTCGGCGCTCGCAATGACAGTAATTTATTGCATTTTGAACTGTCGTTTTGATTTTTGTATTTTGATTTAAAGCGTTGCGTTTCGATCTATGAACATAAAACCGATTATTAAACCCATACTAAATAATTTCCCCTTCCTCTACGATTGGCTGAAGCTGGGCACCGGCGGGACGGACAGTGCCGATTATTGCTACAGCGTCTGGCTGCGGCACCTGGTTATGGTCCGCCAGCATGGCCTCGGCGGCGTGCCGGCAGTGGTGGCGGAGCTGGGCCCGGGCGATTCGCTCGGTGTGGGCCTGGCTGCGCTCCTCTGCGGGGTGGAGAAGTACTATGCCCTGGACGTAAAAACCTATGCCAATCCCGAGCGCAACCGGGCAGTGCTCGAACGCTTGGCCGGTATGTTCGCCGAACGGCACCCAATCCCCGACGCGGGGACATTTCCCTTGATCAAGCCGACCCTCAAGGATTATTCTTTTCCCCGTTTTTTGTTGCCCAATCCGATCTTCGAACACTCTTTGGATCACGATAATATTGCCGCGTTGCAGAGTGAAGTGGCAGCTGAACCGCCGCCCGGCCAGGCCCCGCGAATATTCTACCAATCTCCCTGGCAGGATGAATCGGTAATAAAAGAGAATTCAGTCGACCTGGTGGTCGCCCAGGCCGTGCTGGAGCATGTGGAGGACATTGAAACAACCTACCGTACCCTGGCGCGCTGGCTCAAACCGGGGGCGTATTTGTCGCTTGATATCGATTTCAAATGCCACAATACGACCTGGCGCTGGAATGGGCACTGGAGCGTGGGGCCGGGATTATGGAAGATCATCCGCGGCCGGCGGGAATGGGGGATCAACCGCGAACCGTGGTCGCGCCACCGCGATGCGATCCTCAAAGCCGGATTTGAAATTATCGATACCCAGATTGAGACCAGGGACGATGGAATTAAGCGTGAAAATTTGCATCCTGATTTTTCATTTTTGAGCGACGAGGACGTGCGGGCGGCGGGAGTGTATGTTTTAGCGCGTCGGGAACTATAGGCAGAAGTCATTGTAAAATAACCAATAACCAAGAAACAATAACCAAATAAAATCCAAAATCCAATAACCAATAATCAAGCCGTTTGGTTATTCGGCAATTGGTTATTGATTATTGTTTGGTTATTGTATCTTGTATCTTGGTTATTAAATCCGATGTTATCTGAATGCAAAACCAGTCTCAAAAGCTTAAATTTATAAAATTTTTTATCCGTTTTGCCAATCGTCATGTGACGATCGTTAAATTCGTGATCAGCGGCGGGGCGGCGGCGGCGACCAACCTGGGCTTGTTGTATGTCTTTACCGATATTTTCGGCGTATATTATCTGGTCTCCGCCTGCCTGTCATTCCTGATCGCTTTTTTCGTCAGTTTTTTTCTGCAGAAATACTGGACCTTCCGGGACAAGTCCCGCGACCGGCTCTACTCCCAGATGGCCGTTTATTTCATAACAGTCTTCGGCGGGATGCTGGCCAATGCCGGATTGATGTATCTGTCCGTGGAATGGCTCGGCATCTGGTATATGCTCGCCCAGGTCATTGTCGGAGCGGTTTTGGCGGTCGCGAACTTCCTGGTTTACCGGTTCGTGGTTTTCAAAAAAAGCGGTGATAGCGGGTCTGCGGACAGGGAGCAGCCAGCTGGGAAAAATCGGATTTTGATCGCTACGCCGATATTCCCGCCGACCATCGGCGGTCCGGCGACATATTCTAAGATATTATGCGAAGAATTGCCGGAGAGAGGATTTGAGGTGAAAGTGGTTACTTATGGCGAACGGCATGCAGCACGCAGCACGCAACGCACAACACATAACACGCAACACGCAACACACAACACAAAACAAGTTGATAAAGATACAAGATACAAGATACAAGACACAAATAATCGGGAATATCCCAGTTCTGGTAATGGAGGAGCAAAGGTGGTCGAGATATTTAATAGCGGTAATAAACTGGTTAAATACTGGAGGTTTTTTCTGGCTGTTTGGCGTGAGATTCCGAAAGCGGATATTGTGTATATCCAGGACACGGTCAATGCCGGGTTGCCGGCGCGGCTGGCGTGTCTATTGCGGGACAAGCCGTATATCCTCAAAGTCACCGGCGATTATGCCTGGGAGCATGCCCAGGAATGCCACGGCGTAGCCGATTCGCTGGATGAATTCCAGAATAAGCACTATAACCGCCGCATCGAGATGGTGCGCAAAACCGGTCAGGCGACAGCGCGGCTGGCGGAGCGGGTAATTACCCCCAGTGAATATCTCAAAAAGATAGTTAGCGGCTGGGGAGTGGAAAAAAATAAAATAAACGTGGTCTATAATTCCGTTAAACCCGCTAAAACGGAAGAAAATGAAGAAAAATTGCGGCACCGGCTCTCACTTGCCGGCATGGTCATTATTTCGGTCGGCCGGCTTGTGCCCTGGAAAGGCTTCGGCACCCTGATCGACATGATGCCGGACCTGCGGCGGAAAATACCGGATATTAGCCTGATCTTGATCGGCGAAGGCCCGGAACAGGCCAGTATTGAAGCGAAGATCGGGCAAAGCGGGGAGAAGGGCCGGATCAGGTTTATTCCCGGACTGCCCCAGGACGAAATGTGGCAATATCTCAAGGCCTCCGACCTCTTAGTCCTCAATACCGGCTATGAAGGCCTGCCGCATGTGGTGATCGAGGCGATGATGCTGGGCACGCCGGTCGTAACTACCCGCGTCGGTGGAAATATCGAGGTAATAGAGAATGATAAAAATGGCATATTGGTAGAATACGATAACCGGGAACAGCTAAAGTCGGCAATTATTGGTATCTTTAATAACCAGGAAAGACGTATGAAGATGGTTAATCAAGCGCAAGCGGATACGGGGAAATTCAGCAGAGAGAAGATGATCCGTGAAACAGTTGATATTTTTGAGCGAAAGGAAGCCAGTAATTTCTAAATAGAGATCCGAGGTTTTTGGAATAGTTTGATTAATTCTATCGAATTTTGAATCATGCTACCGAACTTCAGTTCGGGTTCGTCGTATGATCCGGCGGGCTAAAGTCCGCGAGACCCCGGTTGAAACCGGGTAGAAATATACTTAGGTCTGCAATTAGAAATTTTCAATATTTTACCATGAACGAAATCACCAAGAAAAACGTATTATTTATCAGTACCAAGGATTATGACTTGGATAAGAATGATCCGGACTTGGAAAAGAAATTCCGCGGCTTGTCCGAAAGGATGAATGTTTATATCCTGGCGCGGGGCCATGGCCGGCATGGCCGGAAATACGGGGTGGAATTCTTTTTGACTCCGAAATATGGTACGGTTATCTGGATAATAATGTCATTGATCCGCGGATTGATTGTTGTTCGGGAGCTTAAAATAGATGTTATCATTTGCCAGGCGCCGCTTTTCGATGGGTTTGTCGGCGCCTGCCTTAAGCTATTTACGGGCAGGAAATTAGTGGTCGAAGCGCATTCCGATTGGATCAAGAGTTTGTTCTTCCAACACAAAATTCCTTTTCCCGGGTTGGCGGAAGCCGTTTTCATCCGTCTGGCGAGATTCTCTTTGATGCGGTCGGATACCGTGCGGACAGTATCACATACCCTTTCGAAACAAGTTAAAGTCTATGCGCCGAATTCCAACATTATCGAGTTTCCCGCTTTTATCGATACGGAGCTGTTTCGACCCGACGGTCCGGATGTCTGGCAGCCGAAGATCCTCTATGCCGGCGTACTGTACCGCCTGAAAGGCGTGCAGTATTTGATCGAAGCGTTCGGAGAGATCGCTAAGCGTTATCCGGAGTTTACCCTGGTGATCGCCGGCGACGGTCCGTACCGGCCAACGCTGGAAGCGGCCGCCCGCCGACAGAAGCACGCGAAGATAGAATATATCGGTTGGCTTGATCGGCCGGCGTTAAAAAAAGAAATGTCAGAATGTACTTGTCTGGTCCTGCCCTCGCTTTCTGAAGGGTTGGGATTGGTGCTGATCGAGGCGGCGTCATTGGGCAAGCCGCTCGTCGGCAGCGATACCGGAGGAATTCCGGAAGTGATCAATGACGGCGTAAACGGCTTTCTGGTCGAACCGGGAAACGTCAAGCAGTTGACGCAGGCGATCATTAAGATTATCAGCGACCGGAAACTGGCGCGGGCAATGGGGGAAGCGGGCAAAAAGCTGGTCCGGGATAAATTCGCACTTGACAAATATTTTGAAAATTATTTTAAAATGGTGGATAATTTATAATATCAAGACACGAGAACACGCTTTTTCATTTCTATAGTGGCTATTCGCAGTTTTTCAAATATTAATCTTTTGTCCGCTGATTTTACGCGGAAATATTATCGTAATAATATGAAAATTATTATAAGTAAGAGCCAGTTGAGCGAGGCGCCGGAGGTATTTATGCGGCGGGCCGGTTATGCGTATTTGCGGGATCGGCATACCGGCCAGGATAGTTTTGTCCGCCGTTTGTCCGGTAATTTTTATCCGCGTTTTCATGTTTATCTCGTACACATGGGTGAGAATGTTATTTTCAACCTGCACCTGGACCAGAAAAAACCCAGCTACGACGGTATGAACGCCCATAGCGGCGAATACGACAGCGAAATCGTAAAGAGCGAAGCGGCGCGGATAAGGTCGTTGATCGGGGAGCGGAGAACGGGAATCGGAGAGCGGGAATCGGGGAGTAATAAGAAAAGCGAGGATAAAAAACCGTGGTGGAAGATATTTTCTTAAACAGAAAATAATTTTTAATTTTGTAATTTTTAATTTTGTAAATAATCTCATAATTTTAAATGTTTCAAACCACCCTATTTTTCGTCCTGTTTAAATATTCGAATTTAAAAGTTATAATTATTTAAAAATTACAAAATTACAAAATTAAAAATTTAAGAGCTTGCCCCCGAAATTTATTTCTTTATTAAAAAATTAATAGATCGAAATTATAAATTATCAAAAATCTCTATTATGTCCCTTAATTTCATTACCGGCAACGAAAACAAATTTCGGGAAGCGCAGATGTTTATTCCGGATCTGACGATGCTTAAGATCGATCTGACCGAGATCCAGTCGCTTGACCCCAAGGTGATCATCGCCGCCAAGCTTACGGAGGCTTACGCCCATAATACGGGGGAACTTATTGTCGAGGATACATCCCTGCATCTTGACGCCTTGAACGGGTTGCCCGGCCCGCTTATCAAATGGTTTCTCGAAACAGTCGGAAATGAAGGGCTGGCCAAGATCGCTTTGCGCGACGGCCGCGTGGCCGCGGTCGCCCGGACAGTGATCGGCTACGCCAAAAGCGAAACGGAACATTACTTTTTTGAAGGAATGCTCAAGGGCACGATCGTAGAACCCCGGGGCAAAAGCGAATTCGGCTGGGATCCGATATTCCAGCCCTATGGCGAAAAACAAACCCTGGCGGAAATGGGGATAGCGGCGAAAAACGAGATCAGTATGCGCAGCGTCGCCTTAAGGAAGCTCAAGGAATTCTTCGCCGCCAGCCAGTAAAGAGGCAAGGTATAAGAAACAAGATACAAACGTTTTAATATTTCTGTCAATTGTCAAAAGTCGATTATGCAACCCTCCGAAGAGATCAAGCAAAAATTGGATATAGTGGACGTGATCCGCGAATACATCCCCCTCAAAGCGGCGGGGATGAATTTTCGCGCGATCTGCCCCTTTCACCGGGAGAAAAGCCCGTCTTTCATGGTCAGTCCCGATAAGCAGATCTGGCATTGTTTCGGCTGCAGCAAGGGCGGCGACATCTTCAGCTTCGTCCAGGAGATCGAAGGGGTCGATTTTGTCGAAGCCCTGCGCATATTGGCGCCCAAGGCGGGGGTTGTATTGACGCGCCAGGACCCCAAGCTCCAGAGCCGGCGCAACCGCGTGCTTGATGTCCTGGAATTGGCCCGGAAATATTATCACCGGACATTGATGGACGCGCCCGCGGCCAAGTCCGCGCGCGAGTATCTCGCGCGCCGGGGACTCAAAGAGGATACGATCGAGCTGTGGCAGATCGGCTATAGCCCCGACTCCTGGGATCTGACCGGCAACTTCCTGCGCGGCAAAGGTTTCAATGACCAGGAGCTGTTCCTGGCCGGCATGACAGCCAAATCCGACACCAGCTCGCGGTATTATGACCGTTTCCGCGGACGGATCATGTTCCCGATCAATGACGTTAACGGCAATACCGCCGCGTTTTCCGCCCGAGTCAGTCCGGAAAAGGAGGCAACGGAAAAAATGGGCAAATACATAAATTCGCCGCAGACGATCGTATACGACAAAAGCAAGATACTGTTCGGTCTGGATAAGGCGAAACTCCAGATAAAACAGCAGGATCGGGCGATAATCGTCGAGGGGCAGATGGATGTGATAACCGCCCATCAGGCCGGCTTTGCCAACGTGATCGCAAGTTCGGGTACGGCCTTGACCGCCGACCAGATCCAGATACTTAAGCGCTATAGCCAGAACATTGCCTTGTCTTTCGATATGGATGCCGCCGGCGCCATGGCGGCCGACCGTGGAATCCGCGAGGCGATGCGGGCGGAAATGAGCATCAGCGTTATCGAGGTGCCAAGCGGCAAGGATCCGGACGAGTGTATCCGTGAGAATCCGGCTGGCTGGCGCATGGCTGTGGATAAGGCTAAACCGATGATGCAGTATTATTTCGACCGGGTCTTTTCGTCCCTGGATACCGAGCGCGTCGATGACCGCCGCCAGGCAGCCAAGGAACTACTGCCGATAATCGTACGGCTGGGGAACCGGATCGAGCAGGACTTTTGGCTGAAAACCCTGAGCCAGCAAATTGACGTACAGGAAACTTTGCTGAGAGAAGCTATCAGCCAAGCCGCATCCAAGGAAAAACCGGCACCGGAAGCCGCAGAACAGAATGAAAAAGCTTCCGCCCCCAAAAGCCGTGAAGAAAAAATGAGCGAATTGCTTTTGGCCCTGGTTTTCAAATTTCCCGAATTGTTCGAATATATACTGCAAAATATCCAAATTGAGCATATTCAGGGGGATGTCAGCCAGGCCCTTTACAGGAATTTATTATTTTATTATAATAAAATCAACAGTAAAAATAACGACGAACCGTCCGGTTTGCCGGTTTTGAATTACCAAACCTTTAAACAGTGGCTAAAAGACGCTATTCCCACGCAAAATGGGGCAAAAACCAACGACAGCCAGTTAAAAACGTTAGATCGACTGGTTTTTTTAGCTGAGAAAGAATATTCGGAAATTGAGCTAAATTCAGCTAAATTGGAAGTTGCCCGAATGGTAGGCGAATTGAAAAAAAATCGGTTGGCAAGGCGTATGAGAGAGATTGAGCGCCAGGTTGCCGCCATCGAACACCAGGGGAACAAGGATGATAGTCTGCCCCTAATGGAGGAGCTTAAGTATCTGTCCGAGGAAATAAGGGGATTGTCCCAAGATTAAAATAAATTATTTTACCAAAATAAACATCCTCATTTTGATAAAAACATTGAGCGAAAATTATTTTACGGGCGTACTCATAAATTGCAATAATAGTATTTTTAAATATAATTTTTTATTTTATAAAAGCTAACATAATGCCTGCGAAAAAAATAACCAAAAAAGCGGCACCCAGGAAGAAGCCGGCCAAGAAACCGGTAACCAAGAAGGCGACAGCGAAGAAGAAGCCAATTGCCAAAAATACGACAGCGAAGAAGAAGCCAATTGCCAAGAAGACACCGGCACGGAAAGCGGAGCCGATAGAGCCGCGGGAAATCGTCCATCCGACCGAGAGCCAGATCAAGAATTTGCTCGTCAAGGGCCGGTCGCGCGGTTTCGTTACCGAAACCGAGCTTTTATATATATTCCCGGAAGTCGAGGAGTATGTTTTCGAGTACGAATTATTCCTGGAGGACCTGCAGAAAAACGCTATCCAGATCATCGAAGATACCGGCCGGATACTTGACCTGGAGGAAAGGAAAGACAAGAACGAAACCGTCGTCAATATCCTTAAGGGCGACCTGACCGACCTGTCGAAGCTGTCTTCCGATTCGATCCAGATGTACCTGAAGGAGATCGGTAAAGTACCGCTGCTCAATTCCCTGGAGGAGGTCGAGCTGGCCAAACGCAAGGAAAAGGGCGATAAGGAAGCGGAACGGAAGCTGATCGAAGCCAATCTTCGGCTGGTTGTCTCAATCGCCAAAAAGTTCACCGGCGCCAAAGGCCTGTCCCTGCTGGACCTGATCCAGGAAGGCAATATCGGACTGTTCCGGGCGGTGGAAAAATTCGAATACCGCAAAGGCTATAAATTCTCGACCTATGCCACCTGGTGGATCCGCCAGGCGATCACCCGCGCCCTGGCCGACCAGTCGCGCACGATCCGCATTCCGGTCCATATGGTGGAAACGATCAACAAGTTCCAGCAGATCCAGCGCCAGCTGATCCAGGACCTGGGGCGCGAACCGCTGCCGGAGGAGATTTCGGCGGAAATGGGGGAGGAGATCGACAAAGTGCGCCACATCATCAAAATTTCCCAGGATACGATATCCCTCGAAACGACCGTGGGCGAGGATGAGGAAGATTCGACGCTCGAGGATTTCATCGAGGACGTGAAGAACGTGACGCCGGACCGCTCGGCCGCCCTGCAGCTGCTGAAAGATTATGTCAAGGAAGTGATCACCCAATTGAGCCCGCGCGAGCAGAAGATCCTGGAGATGCGCTTCGGCCTGGAGGACGGTGTCGCCCATACGCTCGAGGAAGTGGGCCGCGAGTTCGACGTGACCCGCGAACGCATCCGCCAGATAGAAGCCAAGGCCCTGGAGAAGATCCAGAAGCACGAAGGCATCCAAAAGCTGAGGGATTACTAAATATTAATATAACCAAAATATTCAAATATCCCCGCGGTCTTTCCGCGGGGTTTTTAAATAAAAATGTCAAAGGGCATCGTTATGATGCCCTTTAAGAAATTGGAACAGGAAGTTTCTGATTGTATTGTTTGCTTTTTCTCTTATAGTATAAGTCGGCGGCATTTGAAAGGATAAATTTTTTATCCTCCAGGTTGAATTCGGAAAATTCGGGGAATTTAAAACGGATATATCGACTAATCAGTCGAGTAGCTGCAGCCAGGTAATAATTTTCTTTACCATTGTCGACGAGGAACAAGCAAGGTTTTCTTCTGAGTAATTCGATAATAAACATTATTTTCTTTTCCGGAATATTCTGGACAAGCATTGCATTATGAAAGTCGATCAGCTGATCTTTTAAGTGGTCAATATATTCTTCCGGCCTATGGTTTTTCAAATGAACCACCTCCTTTTTTTATTTGTTTGTTATTATTATTTAATATTATTTTATCAAATATCAAATAATAAGTCACGTTATATATTTTTCATTAAGTATTTTATATTATACAATTCCTTTATATTCAATTAATATTGTCTAATAATAGTAAATATTTGGTTAGCCACTCTTGACTAAAATTAATGTTTTATTTACAATATTAGTACTGCCAATACGGCAGATTTGTTTTGTTAATCAAAGTTTCAGATTAATAATAAATCGAAAATCGAAAGTTATATTTCCCGGGTAGCGCAGCGGTAGCGCAGTTGGCTGTGAACACACGTTCCCTTTTATTTTTGCTATAATAAATTTATGGGCAAAGATAAAAGAAAATACGCCGATCGTGCAGAATATCTGAAACAAGCGGTCGCCAAACGCCGTAAGAAAATACGACAAATGGCAATCGAGTATAAAGGCAGCCGATGTGCGATATGCGGTTATAATAAATGCATTCAGGCTTTAGAATTCCATCATATCGATGGAAGAGGCAAAGATTTCGGCATTTCCGCTAAAGGTTATACCAGAAGCTGGAAAGAAGTAAAATCAGAAATCAATAAATGTATTTTATTATGCGCAAATTGCCATCGCGAAGTGCACGAAAGCATAACGCAGCTTCCATGAGCGATCATGGTCGAATAACGAGGTGAATTGTCTGGAAGCCTAAGTTCCGATTTGTCGGAATAAGGTAATCAGCAGCCAAGTCCCGAGTAATCGGGAAAGGTTCAGAGACTATCCTGAAAAGGAGTAGGCCGTAAGCATCGGCCGAAGCGCCTCGCGCCCCGCACTTGCGGGGTGATGATATAGTCCACGCCTTAAGGAAACTTAAGGATTACGTGTAACCAATTGGTCGTCGGTTCGAATCCGACCCCGGGAGCCAAATTAAATCAAAAAAACTTACCTAATTTTAGGGTAAGTTTTTTTGTTATATAATGTGACCCTAGGTAAAATTTGAATATCGGTTGACATATGTTGGTATTTATGTTATATTTATATATCAAATTCGGATCGTTTTTTTCAAAATACAACCTAAGCATACGGAGGTATTATAATGAAAGTTATTCTCAAGGGTGGAAGTGAAGAGAAGAACGAAGAAATCAGAAGATTCTTCATGGGCAAGATTTACCCGATCCTCGACTTCGGCATCGCCTTCGAGCCATCGGTAACTGTTATCACCGTCCATGAAAAACAAAAAGACGGAACGGTCAAGCAATACGTTGACCCGACTGCCGAGGTGATTGTTGAGCTCACGGAGCAGGCAAGAGACATGGCCATGGATCCCAAAATGGACGCCGATGAACTGAAAAAATTTACCGGCGATTTCCATGATGAAGCATTGGCTATAAAAGTACTGCAAAGCATGAAGCTAGCTTTTTCGGTCGAATACTATTGCTGCCGCTATAAGCAATCTAGTCATGGTCAAATCTCCGAATGTGAATCCCACGGTTCGATAGAGCATATGCAATCCTGGAACGGCTTGTGCCCCGGTTGTGGCAAGCGATAGTGGGAAAATAAATCCAAGGGTTTAAACGAGGACGCCTGCATTTCGCAAAGTCCTCTTTTTTATATTTCAAGCAATAATATTTTTGTGCTCTCGCAACAACGCTCCCACAATTAAAGCATATTTGTCCAGTTCAAAGTTCTTAAACCGTTCACGAGTGCGAGCGGAGATAAACAAGGCTAATTTTAGCCTTGTTTTTTATTATATTATTGACATTTATAATAAAAAATGTTATTATACAATAATCACAATCTTTATATTTATGGGTTATAAATAGGATTTCTTTTAGAAATTTTATTTTCAACCCGTAAAAACAATATAAAACAACTCACTTAAGAAGGAGGAAAAGGATGAAGGCTATTTCAAAAAACAAAGGTTGGCTGGTATTGGTTTCTGCAAGTTTGTTGGTTGTCGTTCTTTTTATTCTGCCCCAGTTTAAGGCGAATAATAAAGAGGAAACCATAACAAATCTGGTAGTTCAAATCACCGGAACAAATGAAGCGGAGATCAAAGGTCTGCTGGATACGGGCTACAAAGCAGAAGCCATAAAGTGGCTCGAACTTACCCGTGAACGGTCTCAGAAAAGCAATATGGACTCCCACGTCGGCTACATTCGCGAATACGTGGAAAAGGCCGGGGTCACACTGGAAGACATTGGGACAAACGAAGCTGAGATTGCCGGTCTCCTGAAAACCAGCTACATTGCCGAGGCAACAAAGTGGTTGCAGTTAACAAGAGAACGAGTCAATAGCGGTAGTATGGACTCCCACGTCGGCTACATTCGCGAATACGTGGAAAAGGCCGGGGTCACACTGGAAGACATTGGGACAAACGAAGCTGAGATTGCCGGTCTCCTGAAAACCAGCTACATTGCCGAGGCACGAACTTGGCTAAACCTTGCTCGAGAACGTGCCGACAAACAAAACATTGAGTCTGAAATTGGATACCTACGACAATATGCAAAACTGGCTGGGGTTTCTCTCGAAGACCTCGGCACAACCGAAACTGAGTTGAAAAAGTTTGACTCATAAAAAAAATGAGCAAATTCTGGGTTAAAACAGAGGGCGCCCGCATATCGCGAAGCCCTCTTTTCTTTTTGCCAAAAATAGTTATAAAATATATAATACTTTTATGGATACTTTGAATAAATATAAAATTGAAGACAAAATAATAACTCTTGCAAATTGTGCTGCTATAGATAAAAGAGTTAGCCGGCATCGTTTGAAATTGATGGCGTGAGCTTTTCACATTGGGAGTTTAACTTTCGTGATGTCTGGCTTGCATCGGATTAAATTGAAAGTGAAAATTACATTATACCTAACGAATCACTCTTTTAACCAATGGTCCATTTTTATTTTACATAAGCCAAACCAGCCAATTTTACCGTACAGTCTTTAACCTGAGGATAGATGTTATTAAGTTCGGAAAGTATGTAATCTGTGGAGCGGCGATAAACGTCCCTAATGTTAGGGGCGTTTTTTTACCTGAATTGGACGTTCGAACCGAATTTATATTTTTCATATTGCTTTTATTTGTAATATATGCTAAAAAATAATTATTCTTTAAAACTTAATATAGATCAAAGGAGGTAATTTCATGGTAGATAAAAAAATCCAGCAAGAAAAACTTCATCCCTTGGTAAACGGAGTTCATTTGGCGGCAACCACCATGGCTGATATGGGAATTGAAATTCAGGCAGGTCTTATAATGAGTGTTGAGGACTTGCCTGAGGATTTGCAAGATCTTCCTTGGGTAAAAAAAGTTCAAAAAGCTTACTCAAATTTGAAAAAAGGCGTTGACCAAACTGCTGTTCTTTATTCACTTTTTGAAGAAGGTAAGAATAATAGTGTTTTGCCTGAAGGATACCTAATTTAAGCAAGGTTGAAATTTTTTTTATTAAGTTTTTTTAACTGGTCATGGCTAAGGGAAGGATCCTTGCACCGTGGCTTCAACTCGAACCTTGGGCTAATAGGAGGATGTTATGTCAAAAGGTTTATTCTTTAAGGATTTGGTTAAGGGAATTATTGCTTCTGAAGCAATAGACGAAAAAGGTGAATTAGATTTTTTGGTTACTTTTAAAACCTGGGCTTCTGAGGAAGGTCATATTATTTGGTTAAAAAATGAATTCGAGCCGTGGTTTAAAGAGATCAAGAAGATTCCAGGTGTTCTGAATGCAGGAGGTTTAAAAGTTGAAAAAGCATCCGGCAAATCAAAAATGGGCTCTATTGAGCTTGGAATAAAGATCGCTGGCGGTTTTAGAATGACACCTGACGCTAATACGATGGTAGCGGGAATTATAGTATCGGCAATCAGAAAATCAGCCGCAAAAACAATTCATAGCTACTATGGCCCAAAGTTTAATTATCAGAAGCCATTATTCTACGCAATCCACAATCATTATTATGAAGCAACGCCTTGTTGCAGTGATTGGGATAAGGGTAATCGCAGATTAAAACGATTGCAGTCTAATAACTGGAAACTAAAACATTTAATTGATGACTGCGGAGCAATGTTAAAAGATTTTGTAATTCTAGATAAAAATAAAGTAATCAGAATTATTTTACGTTGGAAGCAAAACGCTTCAGATGAGAGCCGTGGCACCCTTGAAAAAGTTATAAAAGCTTATTTTAGGGGAATGGATTTTGAGCTAATGAGTTGGAAATGCCTACCATTGAAAGATTGAATCATTGGACATTAAGCACTTTTGCAATAAATAAAATCAGACTTCTCATCAGGAGTCTGGATTTTTTATACAAAACAGGTTCTAACTTCCTCCGGTGCTCGGAGCTTAATTGACAAAAACTAAAACATATGTTATAGTTTTTTGTTATTATTTATTCACAATCAATTAACCATCAAGGAGGAAATTATGGGAAAGCACAAGTATATCTACTGGCGTCCTGATTTAGATCGGAACGATGAAGGTGAAATGTTTGCGAATGTACATCTTTTGATCGGTTATAATCAGGGTAGTATAACCGATTTACAAAAAATGGCGGATGAAATTCGTGAGACCTTTCCACAGGCGACTTATGACGAGATTTACGCGAGCAAAGTAACTCACTCTATTCGCGTTAAGGAGTTCACAATTGTAACCTGGGGCGGACACATTCCGCAGGGTGAATATCCGGGCTGGGATCAGATTAAAAACCCGGTAATTGAGTACAGCTGGTAAACAATTTAAGGGTTGTAAAGAATTGAGAGGATTAACCACCCTCTCATTTTATTTTAAGTAAATAATATTATTTAATATTTCTATATTATTTTGTACTAACGGATAGATGTTATTCAGTTCGGAAAATATGTAATCTGTGGAGCAAAAAATAAAAATGAACGTTCAATGTACGTTCATTTTTTGTACTTAAATTGCCGGGATTTTCCATATAAGATACCCGCCCCCTTTTTGTCCCCTTGTTTTACCAATTACTATCGTCCTGTCTTCAGGATTCATCAACCGTTTCATCATTTGATGTATTAATACCTACCGCAAAAAGCGCTGTGATTGCCCAACCGACCAGCCAATATACGAACATGGCGAGTAGCGTGGTCCATTCGACTACGCTTCCTTCCACAAAGCCGATGCCGAAAACATTCAAAAATGGAGCCGCGAAAGGCCGGCTCAAACTGTAAATCAAGTTTGTGAATCCGGCGATGGGATTGGCTCCCAAAAGCAGCAAAACAAAACGTAAAGCCAAAAGAGCTTCAAGCAGACTCGTCAAAGTCCACACTATCCTGATCGCCAAATATAAAGGATTCGCAAAAGGAAATGGACGCTTTGTGTGTGCAATGTATAAGTTTTTCTCATGTAATTAATTTATACAGTCTATAATGATAAAATATAGCATAAGAGCATTAGATAGAGATTAATGGTAAATAAAAATTTTTCACAAAACCGAAATTATGAATATATTCCTTTTTTTTGAGAAATGGTGCGGATTTGGTCCGGCCAGTAGGGCAATAAAAAATATCTCAAAATTTGAGATATTGTTTTATACCTAAGCCCGGGTTAGAAACTATTTGATAATTTTTTGCATTTTCGTGATATACTTAAAATAAGTATTATTTTTATTAAGCAGATATAAGCAAATGAATTTAAGAAAATTTTACATTAGAAAAACCATCGGATTTATTGTTGTTTTGGTACTTGTTTTTATTTATTTTTATTTCTTTGCTAATAAAAGTGAAGTTGTCGAACTGGTTGATATTGTCAAAATCGCAATACCAATAAATGCAAGATCGATCAGTTGCCTTATAACAACCCAAATATTCCGGTAGACGAAAGAGTGGACGATCTGCTTAAAAGAATGACTCTACCGGAAAAAATCGGTCAGATGATGCTCATCGAAAGAAATAGTTTGAAAAATGATAGTGATATCGCTTTGTACGGACTGGGCGGATTGCTCAGCGGAATGGGCTCAAAGCCGGAATTAAATACGCCTGAAGGCTGGTTGGATATGGTGAATGATTATGGCCGTATCAGTAAAACAACCAGACTGGGAATTCCTGTCTTGTATGGATCTGACGCCATCCATGGGCACACCAATATGGCCGAGGCCACGGTCTTTCCTCATTTTATCGGCTTAGGCGCAACTGGCGATGCCGATCTGGTGAAGAAAGTTGCTTTGGCCACTACTGAAGAGCTGGCCGCCAGCGGCATTTACTGGAACTTCTCACCTAACCTGGATGTCTTGGGCGATCCGAGATGGGGTAGATTCTTTGAATCATTTGGTTCAGATCCGTCTTTGGTGGCTGAACTGGGAACAGCCTATTTGGAAGGAATTGCCTCGTATGATTCCAGCGAGTATCATCCCATTGGCACAGCCAAGCATTTTATCGGTGCCGGAGCAATGGTTTGGGGAAAATCATATAATAAGGACTTTCAGATCGACCAGGGGGAATCGGAAATTACCTTGAGTGAGCTTCTTGAGCGGCATCTGCCGCCATTTAAGGCCGCAATCGCAGCCGGCGTGCCTTGTGTCATGATCGGTCTTAATAGTTGGCAAAACAAAAAACTTTCCGGAAATAAATATCTTATAACCGATGTGCTGAAAAAAGAGCTAGGCTTTAGCGGCTTTGTCGTGTCTGATTGGTACGGTGTTTACGAGATTGAAAAAAATAAATACAATTCAGCGGTGAACGCGGTGAACGCCGGAATCGATATGGTTATGCTTCCTTTCGAATATGAAAGATTCATGAAAGATATGCAAACGGCAGTGAAGAAAGGAGATATCAGACAGGCCAGAATAGATGATGCCGTTGGCAGGATATTGAAAGTTAAATTTCAGATTGGTTTATTTGACAATATTGAATACAACCCGGAATCAGTGCAAAACATAGGCTCCAAAGAACATCGCGAGATAGCAAGGGCTGCAGTCAGCAAATCGATGGTGGTTTTAAAGAATGAAAAGCAGTTGATCCCGGTTTCCAGGTTTTCTAAAAAGATATATGTCGCGGGGGCGGCGGCGGATAATCTGGGCATGCAATTGGGCGGCTGGTCGGTCGAATGGCAGGGGATAGACGGGAATTGGACGCCCGGCACTACGATTCTGGAGGGAATTCGGGAGACAGTATCGCCGCAAGCTGAATTGATTTATGACAAAGATGGAAATTTTGACAACAAAAATAAACCAGCCGATATTGGCATCATGGTGGTCGGAGAAAAACCTTATGCCGAAGGCTGGGGGGATAGTGAAAATTTATCTTTAAGCAAAAACGATTTGGCGGTGATTGAGAAACTGAAGAAAAATTCCAAAAAAATCATCGTTATAATAATTTCCGGGCGTCCTTTGGAAGTAAAAAATGAAATAAAAAATTGGGACGCCGCGGTCGCCGCCTGGCTGCCGGGAAGCGGAGGGGGCGGGTGGCCGAGTGATATTTCGGAGTTAAGCCCATTACCGGTATATTACCGGTCAGTTGGGATCTATGATTTAATATATATAAAAAAAAGACGCTAAATTCAAAATTTTCTTTAGCGAGCGGTATTTTCTGAATCCAAAAAGTAAGATTATCCCACGCAGCATTTGATGAAATAATAGAAGCCGCTAACTATTAATAGTTGCAATTTTATTTTGTATAGCTTGATTCAATGCTCCATCCCGAACAGACACATAAATTTAAAGACTTCAGCCCAATGCATAATTCATAAACCGTCAGCCAGCGTGAAATGAATTGACAATACAATAGCGCAAAGCTATACTTTTTTATTATAGTTGTTCATTTTTATCTTAGAATGAAACCATACAAAGGAGTAAAGCGATGAAAAATGGATTTATGGCGATAGGATTATTGTTGGCAGTGGTCATTGGTGCATTTGGTGGATATGAAATCCAAACAGGCTTAACAGGCTTATTAAATCCAAAACCAACAAGGAGGAGAAATGCTAAAACGCTATTCGGGGAAAGACATGGAAAGCATCTGGTCGGAAGACAACAAATTCCGCAACTGGTTACTGGTTGAGATCGCCGTTCTCAAAGTGAGACGACGGCTCGGCGAACTGCCACACGATGTTCCGGACGGCCTGGCTGACAAGATCAGCATAGACCCAAAGGAAATAAACCGCATCGAGAAGGAAATTACGAAACATGATGTAATCGCTTTTCTTATGCACGTATCACCCCAGTTTCCGGAAGAGTTTAGGTCGTGGCTTCACAGAGGCCTGACTTCCTACGACATCGGCGACACGGCCTTGAGTCTGCAAATGCGCGAAAGCGTGAAACTCCTGATCAAGGGGATTGCTAAGCTCATGCATGCGCTTGAAAAAGCAGCCATGGAGCATAGGCATACTCCCGAGATCGGACGCACTCACGGCATCCACGCGGAACCGATAACCTTCGGCGTCAAACTGGCCAACTGGTATGACGAACTGAAACGTCATCAAAAAAGACTTTTTAATCTTTCTGGCGCAGTTTCAGTCGGTAAAGTGAGTGGTGCTGTCGGCATGTATACGGTCGATCCAAAAATTGAAGAAGAGGTTTGCAAGGAATTAGGCTTAACGCCTATCATAGCCACGCAGATCATTTCTCGCGATGTGATCGCCGAGTATATGTCCACGTTAGGTAACGTGTGCGCCAGTATCGGCAAGATGTCAACCAATCTCCGCTTGCTATCGCAGACGGAAATCGGCGAAGTCATGGAGCCGTTCAGTAGGGACCAGAAAGGCTCTTCGGCCATGCCGCACAAGAAGAATCCGATTGGAAGTGAAAACCTTTCCGGACTGATGCGCGTGGCCTGTGCCAATGTGCAGGTCGCTTATGAAAACCTGGCATCGTGCTGGCATGAACGCAGTCTGGATAATTCTGGATCGGAAAGAGTGATAGTTGCCGACACATCGATTCTTCTGGACTATGCCATGACGAGACTCGCCGGCATTATCCAGGATATGAGAGTGTTTCCGGCGAAGATGCTTTACAACCTTAACCTTGCGAAAGGCCTGGTGTTCTCGCAGGAAGTTATGATGCTCGTTGCGGAAAAAAGTGGATTGCCAAGAGAGGAGGCGCATACGCTGGTTCGCAACATAGCGCTTGAATGCTGGGAAAACAATAAAGATTTTCTTGAGGCCTTACTCGGAAACAAGGAAATAATGCAGTTTGTCAGCGAGGAAGAGATGCGTTTATGCTTCAATCTCGAAAATAAATTGCGTTATGTAGATCACATCTTCACCAAAGTATTTACAGCCAACCTATAAGGAGGAAAAGACATGAAAGACCCAATCGTAGTAACAGAAGGAAAAACAAAGGTAATCTACAAGTCGGAAGACATGCCTGGAATCGTGCTTATCACGAGCAAAGATGACATCACCAAGAATGATGATCCGTCCGCGACCAAGGTCATGGAGAACAAGGCGGTTCATGCGACCGCAACCACCTGTGCTGTTTTTTCTCTTTTGAAAGAGGCCGGGATTCCGGTCGCCTTCAAAAAACAGATTTCGGCAACAGAGTTTCTGGCGCCGGAGTGCAAGATGATTCCGCTCGAAGTGGTCATAAGGCGCTATGCCGTCGGCAGTTATCTCAAACGCTATCCCAATCTCGGCAAGAAGAAAGGCGAATCACCGCACCGTTTTCACCGTCTGGTCTTCGAACTTTTTTTGAAAACTACCGGAGGTAAAATAATCACCAAGGACGGTGATGTACGCGGAGTTACGCCAACCGAGGAATCGACCGGAAGGCCGATTGATGATCCGTTCATTTCCGACCACGACAATGAGGTTTGGGATTTGAAACACCCGAAGTTCCCCGGCTGGGATGAGAAGTCCAACCTTGCTTGTCCGGTATTCCGGAGAAACATTCTTCCGGAAAGCGTGAATGTCGCGATAATCGAGGAAATCACACGCAAAACATTCCTCGTTCTCGAGGGCGCATGGTCAAGGCTCGGTTGCCGTCTTATCGATTTCAAGATCGAGTTCGGCATCGACGCTAACGGCAACCTTCTTGTCGCTGATGTTATCGATAACGACAGTTGGCGTCTGCGGACAAGCGACTGGAAAGAACTTTCCAAGCAACTTTTCCGCGATAATTCCGAGATGGGAGACATCGCAAACAAGTATGCGCTGGTGGCAAATCTGGTCAACAGAGTAACTATTCCGAAACAGGCAATCGTCCTCTGGCGTGGATCAGACAGCGATAAGTTCCCCGAAATCCCGGCTCTGGCTGGCGTAGAAAAGGTCGAGATTACGATCTCCGGCCACAAATCACCGGCCAAAGCACTCGACAGGCTGGAAACTGTCCAGGCTGAATTTCCTGAAAAAGGTGTGATCGTAACAGTCATCGGTATGAGCAACGGTCTTACTCCCACCCTGTCCGCGCGCACCTGCTGGCCTGTAATCTCGGTTCCAGCAACCGCCAAGGACAGACCACACGATGTTTGGAGTAATCTCGAAGCACCTTCGAACGTTCCTTTGGCCACCGTCCTTTCGCCGAAAAACGCAGTTCTCGCCAGTCTGAACATTCTGGCACAAAGCAACCCGATCGCTTACATGCATCGTCAGTATGCGATTGAGGAGTTGGATAAATAGCCAATACAAACAGCTGAATTGACTTTCTGCATAATCCGTAACATTTTAACAGGGCCACTTTGCATAAGCAGAGTGGTCCTTTTCTTTTTGGCAATAGTCTTCCATTTGCTTAAAAAATTTGCACTATCTCCCGAGTCAGCAAAGGCATATAGAAATTCTCGCTATTCTCAGCCAAACTGGTGCGGACTTCGTCCAAGTAGTGGAGCAAAATAAAACTCCGACTTTATGTAGGAGTTTTATTTTGCTTCTGTGGATACGAAAGAACCTGCTTTTTGGAAAGACCCTTGTGCCCCTTCGGATTCTATTTTAAAAGTTTATAATTCCAGACTTGTCCCGTCATTAAACATAATAGAAAAAGGACCAAGCAGCGGCTGGGTCCTTTTTTGTTAAATAAATCTAATGCTTTGTTTTATATTTTCGGTATTTTTTTCAGGAAAAGCATAATCCTTTTTTCTCTTTTGGTCGTACACAGCGATTTTATAAAACGTATAATTATCCCTGTCCAGAATGACTATATGAGTTCGGTACAACTCGCCATTGACGACCGGAGTCAGAATGATCCTCTGCGGATCTTCGACTTGGGAAATTGCCTGATCGATCGTTTCGGCCAATCGATTTAATGTTTTGGCCGGTATTCCCGGCTCATCGTATGCGATCGTATAATCATCCGATCGAGTATCCCAGCAATCGCGGGAGCTGTTTTTCCCGTAATTATTATGGCCGGCACAGCCGGCGGTGAGTAAGATAAACAAGCCGCACATCGCAACATACCTCGGATTCATGAAAAGCTCCTCCTTTCTCAAAGAACATTGCATGATTATGCCCGACTGAATCGGTAAAGGTATTAATATTCAGTCTGAGAACGCACTGGTTATATAAAGGTATTATGGCCGATTAATATTAGAATATTCATAAATTGAGAATAAGCGAGGCTCATATACATTAATATTACCAGGTTATCGGCCCAAGGTCAGGTTGTCGAAAATGAAGCCGGCGATGAGGACGATGGGGGGAGCAAATTGATTCATAATGGCTAAAATTATGATAAATAATTACTTGTCTATTATATTTTAACCCCTAAAAGTGTAAACCCCCTTGCTGCAATGTTAACAAACCTTTGACTGCTGGCTTGTTAGAGTAAATGAATAATAAAAATATGGTTTAATTTTTATCTAAGTTTGAGATTCATTTTTTCGGCGCTAACTTTTACCACTCGGTAAAGTTGAATTAGTTCGGAAAACAGGTAATCTGCGGCGCAAAAATAAAACTACAGAGAAATCTCTGTAGTTTTTTTTACCTTTGCCAGCGCGCGGAAAAGTGATATAATCTGAGCAGATATTATTTCATTTACATTTTATTTTTCTCAAGCCGCAATGGCAAGAGAAATCGCGCGAACCGCGAAAATATCAGCTGATCTTTGAAATTCACCTTCAGAGAAAGGAGGGCGAGCCATGAAACAGATCGCGAGTTTTAAGTTTTCGGTTTTATTCCTGTCGCTTTTATCCGTGACCGCTGTCATATGCCTTGGCGGTGTTTCCCGCGCCGGCAATGGGCGAACCGGCCTTCCACCGCCGGAGTTTCAGTGTCCGGACTTGTCGGCCGAAACGGACCATCCTCCAGAATCCGATGACGAGTCGCTTCTCGAAATGATTCAGAAGCATGCCTTTGCTTACTTTTGGTGCGAAGCAAACCCGGCCAACGGGCTGATCAGGGACCGGGATACCTCCGGTTCTCCCGCGAATATCACCGCGATCAGCTATGGTTTGTCGGCTTATACTGTAGGGATCGACCGCGGCTGGATCAGCCGAAAAGCGGGAAGCGAACGGGTATGGCGGACATTGAAGTTTTTCGCGGACAGTCCCGAGGGACCGGAGCCGGACGCGACCGGTTATCACGGGTTTTACTACCGTTTTCTTGACATGAAAACCGGCAAAAGGGCCTGGCATGCCGAGTTGTCGAGCGTCGACAGCGCCCTGCTGCTCGCCGGCGCGTTGCATGCGCAGCAGTACTTCGACCGGAATAATGCCCGGGAACGCGAAATCCGATGTTTGGCCCGGTTTTTATTCGAGCGGGCCGACTGGCCCTGGCTTCAGGTGCGGGGAGCCGGGATCGCGCTCGGCTGGAAACCGGAAACCGGCTTTATTCCCTGCGACTGGCAGGGCTACAATGAGGCGATGATAGTCTACGTGCTCGCTTTGGGTTCGCCGACGCATCCGGTCGGGCCGGATGCCTGGGCAGCCTGGACAGAAGGCTATGATTGGAGTGATGACGACTATCCGCGGGTCATGTTCCCTTCGCTTTACGGCCATCAGTATTCGCAGATCTGGATCGATCTCCGGGGTTTGCAGGACGCATATATGCGCGCGAAAGGAACAGATTATTTCAAGAATTCCCGCCTCGCGACCCAGGCCCAGATCGCCTATGCCGAAGAAAATGCCCAGAAGTGGCAGGACTATGGCAATTTGTGGGGTATCACGGCCTCCGATTCGCCAGCCGGATATTCGGCCCGCGGCATAAAGGCGGATGGTTTCGACAATTTTACCTTTGCGCCGGACGACGGAACCATCGTTCCCTCGGCGGCCGCCGGATCGATCGTCTTTACGCCTGAAGAATCGCTGGCCGTTTTGCGGTATATGTATGAAAACTATGCCAAGCTATGGGGACCGTACGGTTTCCGGGACGCGTTCAACCCCACCATAAACTGGTTTGCGAACGAATATATCGGGATTGACCAGGGGCCCATTGTCCTTATGATCGAAAACCAACGGACGGGGCAGATCTGGCAGATGGCCATGAAAAACCCGGTAATCAAGCGCGGACTCAAGCGCGCCGGATTCATGCCGAGTGCGGCGCAACAGGCAAAAGCGCGGTAGATTATAGACCATTTTGAAGCAAGGGAAGAATTCCCACAATAAAGACCGTGTGGTTTTACTCATGCGGCCTTTTTTTTATTTTTTTTTAAGAGAAATATAAGAAGTTTAACCTCCCGGGATCCAACCTGCCCGCAAGCTGAAACAGGCATAGGGGATAAACCGGCTTCGGGAGCCGCACAAAAACAAAAATCACAAAGTCTGCACAAAAAACTTTTTGGGGCGGTTATGCCGGGTATTTGCAAGACATAGACGTGCACCTCTGGGAAATAGGCCATAATCCGGCATGGAGAGTTAAGGATTAAGATAAGCTTGTGCGAACGGGTTTTGGAGCTATCACGGGATTCTCCTAAGTAAATCATTGAAAAACCAAAAAATAATTTGGATATGTCTGCTAAAGCGGTGAGACTTCGGTCAATACCCGCTTTTTGTTATAATCCATGTTAACGGCCGCCACGGAGTCATAAGCTTTTCGCTTTTGTGCATTAGTAAGTTATTATATATAATGATATCGGGGATTAATTGTTGATATTAAGTCAAATCGATCAATGCAAAATTCGGAACTGGCACAAAAATTTTATGACCGTTCGTATCTTCCCGCCCGTGAAGATTTTTTTAAGGTTTTCGGAACAGGATCAGACAGCGATAGTCCGGATTTGGACTGGACCGAATATAGCAATATGATCGGGAAGGGAAATCCGATTTTTGAACTTTGGAATGTGGAATATATAAATGCTCTTTGCGGTTATTTGGCGCAAAGGGATTGCAATAAAGCCGGTTATCCCATAAAGGTCCTGGAGGTTGCCGCCGGAAACGGCCGTCTTACTCATTTTTTAAAACAAGAACTGGAACAGATTTCTCCCGGCAAATTCGAGCTGAGCGCAACCGACTCAGGCATTGAAAAATATCAGATTGATTTTCCCGTAGAAAAACTGGCGCACAAAAAAGCCATCAAAAAATTTCGCCCCGACATAATTATTTGCGCCTGGATGCCGATGGGGATCGATCTATCGGACGAATTTCGCAAGGAAAAAAACACGAAAGAATATATTCTGATCGGTCCGGCCCGGTTGGGTATCATCGGCGATTATTGGAAAACCTGGGGGATTTCGCATGTGGAAAAAAGAAATATTTTCCGCAAGTTAATATTGCCGCCTTTTATAAAGGATGGATTTGATTATTATGAATTAGCCCATCTTGCGCAGAATCAAATTTGCAAAATGGATACGCCTTGCCGCGTTAATCGAGGGATAATGCTGTCAACGACGGTTTCCTTCAGTAGGATCATATAGTTTTGCTTTCGTATTACTCGCATAATTCAGTTCATTTAAATTTTAAGAGTCTGGGAATCCGACGTAGAATTATTAAACTCAATTCAGGGTCCGAGTATCAGGGGATAAGTTTTTGGCTATCCGTGTTTTGCGTAACATGCTAAAATTACCATATGCAAAGGGTTAAAGTTAAAATTATATTAAACATCCTCGTATTCTTTTCATTCCTGTCATCATTCATTACTGGATTGGTCAAGACCCCCGGATTGCTTAAAACCTTGGGTGTAAGCACTATTTCACTCCCCATGTATAGGATCAACCAAATACATGACCTAAGCGGCGTGGTCTTGGGGTTATTGATTATCACTCATCTCGCATTACATCGGGGCTGGATCAAATCTTATCTTTCTACGGGCGCGAGGCGATATGCATTTTATGCGCTGGTCGCGGCCGGGGGCCTGCTTTTTTCTTTTTATCTTTTGGGAGTCGTCGGTACCAGCCAGCGGGCGACCCGATTGGCCAGCCGCGAAGTGCGGGAATATCAGGGCGAAGACCTTTCTTCCATTAATGACCTGATCGAAACATCGATCGGCGGTACCCAGCGTATCGATCCGGGAAATTATACTCTGGCGATCACCGGCCTGGTCGATAAACCCCAAAAATATACCTATGACCAGGTGTTGAGTTTCGACAACTACTCCAAAGTGGTCGACATCAATTGCGTAACCGGCTGGAGCGCCAAGATCCTGTGGGAGGGGGTACTGCTCAGTGATCTTCTCAAATCGGCCGGCATCAGACCGGAAGCCAAGACGGCCATATTCTACGCGATTGACGGTTTTACCACCTCGCTCCCCCTGGATTACATCATCAAGCCAGGATATTATCCTGGCGGACAAAGCCAATAATGTGGTCCTGCCCGAAGAGAAGGGCTTTCCCTTCCAACTGGTGGCCGAGCAGAAGTGGGGCTACAAATGGATCAAATGGCTGACCAAGATCGAACTATCGGATGACCCGGATTATCTCGGTACTTATGAACGGTCCGGCTACAGCAATGAGGCCGATATTACGAAGCCTAAAAAACAATAAAATCGATGTATGCAAAAGCACATTCCATGGAATGTGCTATAGAATGCGCTAGCCCGATCCTCAATCCGCATATCCGCCAGTGGTGAAAATAGAATCCTTGAATCAATCAAACCCACGTTAATTTCATTTGACAGAGTAGCAATAAAATGTTACTCTTTTTGATTACAAAATGTTTTTTTACAATCGATATAATTAACCTGTTATCAATAGAAAAGGGAGGACAAGATGATATTATCCACTATAAAGTTGGCGATTTTGTCTGGTGTTTGTTTCGGGACCTGGCCGTTGTTTCTAAACAAGAGCGGGCTAAGCGGCAACGCTTCGGCGTTCGTTTATACGTTCTTGTGCCTGTTGGTGCTTTTCCCGTTTGCCATTTCCGAAATGAAAAACATTGGAAACACCAACTGGTTAATGATGATAGCCGCGGCAGTGATCGGTGCAATGGGAGTTAAATTCTTTAGCGGAATGCTTGCCGTAACCACTGCCAAAGATACCAGCCTGATGTTTATCGTAATGATCTGCGTGCAGATCTCGGTGCCGGCCATCTATAACATTTATCTGGAAAGAGGCATTTCACCGATGCGGGGACTGGGACTGGCTTTGGCATTCGCCGCGGCTATCGTACTGACTTTGTCACGGGAGGGATAAGATGGAAAATTTATTGCGTTTCGTATTGAAGGCAATGGCCCTGAAAATGGTGAAGCGGGCGGGCTGGAACAAGGACAAGACTATGAACGGCAAGCGATATTTTTGCCAGGTGAAAAATGCCGAGAGCGTTGCCAGCCATAGCTGGTTGTCTGCCCTTATAGTCTTACTGCTTACTAAAATCAGTAATCGGGAAGATGCGCTTGATATCTTGGCTATGGCCCTGATCCATGATCTGCCGGAGATCATCACCGGCGATCCATTGACACCCTTTTACAGTTTGGAAGAAGTCCGAAAGAAAGATTTAGATGAAGCGGTTGCTTTTCGGACAATTGCCAGCGACCTGCCTGATGATATCAGAATTTGGCTGACTGGTTTGCTCGATGAGTTTGTCGAACAGAGAACTGAGCGGGCCAGACTGGTTAAGGCCTGCGAATATGCAGATCCGATACTCTTAAGCTTGCTCTATGCTCAGGATCCGGAAAACATCGTTGATCCGGCGGAATTCGCGGAAACGAATATGCCCAAGATCAAGCAACGAGCTCCCGACCTGGCCCAGGCATTGAGCGAAATTCTGGAAGGGTTCGATGTATCCGGCAAAAGCTAATAAGACATCTGATCGCATTATCTTTTGTGCCAGATTGTGCTTTTGCACCCCTCGGACAGGCAAGACTGCTTGTTCGAGGGTTTTTATTTTTATAAAACATGTAAATCAAAAAAACTTATAAAAATTAATGATTAAGGGAAAATACCCGTTACCATATGCGGGCCGTATCGTTATATTAAACAAAGAACAGGCCAATGGAGTTAATTTATTTATATAAAATGTATGAAAAAACATGTATTATCGGTGGCGACAGTGATCCTGGCCACCCTTATCGTGGCCGGGGCGGTCTATGCCTATTCGGCCGCCAGGGAAAAAGCGAAAGTCGCGGAAGAATCCACGGCCGGTGGAGCGGCCGAAAATAATTCCGGTTTAGCCAATCCGGCAGCGGTCTATTGCGGGGAGCAGGGCGGAGCGTCGGAAATACGCTCGGCTGCCGACGGCAGCCAATCCGGCGTCTGCGTATTTGCCGACGGGAGCGAATGCGATGAATGGGCGTATTACCGCGGGGAGTGCCAGCCGGGAGAAAACGGCAATACCCCGGAAAAATCAGTAAAAGAAGCGGTGTCCGGATTGATCGCCGAGAAATACGGCCGATCGGCCGACACGGTAGCGATCGCGGTCAGTATCGACACCGGGACATTCGCCCAAGGCAGCGTGCGGTTTACCGATGAGAACGGCGGGGGATTATGGTTCGCCGCCAAGACCGCAGCCGGCTGGGAACTGGCCTTCGACGGCAACGGCATCGTGCCCTGCGCGGCGGCGGATAAATACGGTTTCCCCCGGGACATGGTTCCGCAGTGCGTCGACACCGAAAATAATAACGCGTTAATCGCGAGATAGTTACGGCCAAACGGACTAATGACCAGATAATTCTGATCAAATTGAGCCTCAACCAAAGCGCGATGCAAATGACTCTGGCCTCAGCCAGAGTCATTGTTTAATTAAGCAGGGTTGACAACGCCGGTTGACTTAATGACCATAAGGTGTATAATCAATATACTAATGAAAAGGGAAACAGGTTGCCTATATTCCAGTTCCCGGGAAATTTAATCGAAAGCACTATAAGCAACTTACGCGATACGAGTTGCTTTTTTATATCTATGACATCTAAAGAACAATTTTTGACCGAACACAATAAACTGGCGCCCGCGAATCTGAAAGCCGACATGGATACGCTTGCCTGTTTTGAGGAGGAAAAACCGGGACTATTCAAAAACAATGACTGGTCAATCGCTAAGATCCGGCGGCCATTTGTCCTCTGGCTTACTTCGCGGGGATAAAGAAAGCATGCTGATTTAGAGAAATTTTTACTTCACTACAGAATAGGAGGAAATGATGGAAATAAAAATCGATGGATTAAAAGGTACCGCCAAGACTCAGAAAGCGCTAAATGTCCTAGGCGAAAGGGGAATAAAAATATGCCTTACGGGAGGGACAATTTCATTTACAATTACGGATAAAGAATTGGTGGAGATTACTAAGAACTATATTTACAAAAAATACGGAGTGAAACTTTGATTACAAGAATATATCAGGGTTGCCCGCGCGCGGACAACCCTGATTTTTTTGGGGTTTTTCCGTCCGCTGTCATTTGCTTAAAATTCGTGTTTTTCCGGGTTTGTCCCCATATAATTTAAAATTATTTAAATACGAATGCCGGTTTGACCCATAACGCGGGGAGGGGTACAATATAAGAAATGTGCTTGAAACGGTTAATGATGTTTAGCCGTTTTAATTTTGAACGGATCTTTTACATATATACAAACATAAAAATTTAGGAGCGAGCGCTCCGGAGAGGGGGAAAAATGTATTCTTATGCATCAGCCAGATTCATGTATGAGGCGTTTTGGAGGCCTAAGGACCGGCAAACTTGGGATGACGGAACAAACGAAGTAATATGGGATGGGTCGCCGTATTTCAAACTCCGTTTATTCCGCCGACTGGGAGCTAAGAAGCGGCATAATTGCATAGTATTGTTTCCGCCTCATGCCGGGCGGCATCCCAATGTCACCAACCGGCTTATCGCCACCTGCCAGAATATCGGTTTTGACGTTTACGTATTCGAACAGATCGCCGGTAATTTTTTCAACCGCAATCTGAAATTGGCCGAATTGGTCGGATACGGCCGGGATTGCTGGAATTTCATTGCCGATCCTAAAATTATGATCGGCGTGTGCCAGGGTTTGTGGTACAGCATTTTTGTCGCCGACCGGATCGTCGCCGGCGACAAGCCGGTTGCCCAGTTCGGTTTTGCCGGACCGGTCGATTTTCACGCGGGAAACGGTTATATCAAGAATGCCTGCCAGCTTGTCCCGATCGATTTTATCAGATTGATCATCAATATGAATTTCGGCCTGCAGTCCGGCTTGGTGCAATGGTCGAATTTCGCGTTAATGGATCCAAAAGCAGTCTTTTGGGACAATTACATGAAACTCTTCGGATATATTTTGGCAGGAAATGAGCAAAAGATCGGCGAATGGCACGATATCGATTCCTGGTATCTGGATTGTTATGACTTACCGGGGAGAGTAATCGAGGAAGTTTTTGAAAGTCTTTTCAAAAACAACAAGCTGATAGAAATGGTCGATTTGAGAAAATTCGATTGGCCGCTTCGTCTCTATGCCGGTAAGCGGGATAAGATCACCCCGTCCGTACAAACCTTTGCCATGGCCGACCTGGTCAGCACCGGTCCGGAGCAGGTCAGGAAATACTTGTTCGAAGAATGCGGCCATACCGCCGTATTCTGCCACGAAGAGCCGCTACAACAAGCATCGCTCGACCTTATGGAAATCGAAAAGAATTGGGATAATATGCGAATGGCCGCCTAGTATCCGCGGCGATATTTCAAAATTGAAAGGGGACTGGACAAACTATCCGGCCCCTTTTTTAATTTATAATAATTATTGAATTTAATTCAAAATTCGGGCACAAAGAGTCCGGTAGGGAAGAAAATGTTACGATTTATTAAAATATGCGTTATAATAAGAGGAGAGTATATTATTAAATTCAAATTATGAAAAAACTTCATTTCACCCTGGCGGTCATTTTGATATTGGCCGTAACGGGTATTGTGGTAACATCGCTTTTGGTCCTGAAACAAAAGCAGACCGAAGACCGGTTTTCCATAACCGGTTCGGGAACGGTTTATGCCAAGGCCGATATCGCCAATATCGAGGTGGGACTGAAAACCGGCACGAAAAAAACAGCCGCGGACGCGTCTACCGATGCCACGGATAAGATGAACAAGATCGTGGAGGCGGTGAGGACGCTCGGAGTCGACGAAAAGGACATCAAGACCTCCGGCTACACTTTAAACCCGGTTTACAATTGGACCGAGGCCAGGGGGCAGCAGCTTATCGGATATGAAGTATCGCAGAATATAACATTGAAGATAAGGGATTTGGGAAAGATCGGTGATGTGATAGCGCGGACGACCGAACAAGGCGCGAACCAGATCGGCGATATCTCCTTCACCATCGACGACGAATATGGCCTGAAAAATCAGGCTAGGGAATTGGCGATTGGGAAAGCCAAGGAAAAAGCGGTATCGATCGCACAGCAGACTGGAATGAAGCTGGGTAAGATCAAAAGTTTTTACGAAAACGCTTCCCCGGTCGTGCCCAGCCCTCTCGATTATTCCAACATCAGGATGGAAGCGGCAAAAACCGCTAATGATTCGGTTTTGGCTAGCCCGGAGATCCAACCCGGCCAGAATGAGGTCAAAGTCGAGGTGACATTAGTTTATGAAGTGAAATAAAACGAATTTCCCTTGATACAATTCGGCCATAGCCGCAAAACGGCTGTGGCCGTTTTTGTTTGTAATTACTTTTTTCCGGCGATGTGATATAATGCAAATCAGGAGGAAATCTAACGATTTTTTTATTTTTATAATAATATTATGGAAAACAACGTGAAAAAATCACAGCCGGATCCGGAGAAAAAATATTCTTCCAGGGTCCACCCCTGGTATCTTAAAATGGGAGTATTGCTTGTCGTCCTCGTGCTATTGCTGGCGTTGATCGCAGGCATGCACGGAGGCCGGCGCGAATTCGCGAAAAAAGTGGACTATGGCAGCGGAAAAATGCTGAATGTTCGCTGTGAAACAGGCGGGGCCGGTTGCAAGGCTATTTCAATCGGCAGGGGCGGAATTCCCGCTAATTTGAAACCGGGCAATATGATGTATTTCAATTGGAACGAAAGGGGGGAAGAGGAACAGGAAAGCAGAACCAGCCGGATATTCGGCGCTATCACAGCGATCGACGGCAACAAGATCACCGTTTACGATAACGGCGCAACGGACCAGCCGGTTTTGTCATTAGCCGAAACCATGATTTTTTCGGAAGGAAAAGAAGTAGGCCTGAAAGCACTCTCGGCCGGCCAGGATGTCGTGGTGAACGGAACGATGAACTCGGAAAACATCCTGGAAGCCGTGAAGATAACAGTCCAATAAACAGTTAATCCGATAAACCAAGCCAGTTGCTGGTCCGATTTTCATTCAGTAACCGGCCGAAGATTCTTTAAACGCGATAAGCATATGCCAAATATGAAAGCTATGCAAATAAGCGCTCCGGGCGGCGATTTCGAGCTGATCGAAGTATTCCCCCTGGAAAAAGCGGCTGAAGCGTATGAAAAAATGATGAACGGCACCGTTAAATTCCGGTCCGTCCTTAAGATGGGTAAATAAGCAAACAATATGTGCGGAGAATTGATAAAATTACATAACTATGGAGAGCCGGCCAAACCGCCCGGGGAGGGTGTGCCGGACAAGGTGATAAATCTGGAAGAGCGCCGCAAACAGAAAAAAGCCAATGAACTGGATAAAGCTTTCAAGACAGACAAAGACCGGGCAGCTGAAAATTCCAAGTATATTCTCGAGCAAAAATTTTCCGCCCTGGAAGAGAATATCAAAGATAGTATTGAGTTAGGCACAATTCGTACGGCCATTGTGGAGGAACCGCTGGCCCTGTTTTCCGGTGAACTTGCGCTGTCACCGGCAGCGGCGAAAAGCCTTGATTCCCTGTATAAGAAATTGATTTTCTCCCTGGAAAAACAAGGGATTAGCGATAAAATGGACAGGGATACCGCGCTTATCGGACTGATCCATGACGCGGCTCACGATCCCGTGCTGATCGCCGATTGCCCGCGGCTTTTCGGCGGCCTGGACGAAGCGATCGAGGCGGAGAATATGAGGAAATCGGAACAGGAACAGCAGGCCGCCGCGGGAAATAGGTTAAAATAATTTACACTCGGACTATAAATTATCGAATATAAAACTACAGAGTTAATTCTGTAGTTTTTGGTTTTTTCGAAAAACCGTAAAATCCGGCCCTAAAACATAAAACACCCCCGAGAATCGGGGGTGTTTTCGCTATTTAAAAAAGTATTAAGCTTTTTTAACCTGGACCGCGGCGTTTCCTTTGGGCGTGTTTTCGATTTCGAAAGTAACTTCATCGCCTTCGCGGAGCTGGCTGAATTCAACGCCATCAAGATTGTTGGCGTGGAAAAACAGCTCTTTGCCGTCATCCATAGAGATGAAACCGAAATTTTTGTCGGTCAACTTTTTGATTGTTCCCTGCATAGTAATGTAAAGAAAAGTTTATTAAATTTATACCAAGAAGTAGAAATTCGACTTTATCTCTACACTCTTTTGATATATTCCCTGTTTTTCATCAGGGAGCCAGTAATTAACCAGCTACTCCATATTAGCATAAAGATATATATACGTCAATCTTTTTCGGGTGGATAAGGCCGGCAGAGTTCGGCAGAAGGTTTCTTTAATCTTGTGTATGTTCCGGTTGCATGATAAAATTGTATTTATGGCCCATTATATTCCTTTCGACCGCGGTACATATTGCCTCTTTTCCAATATTATATTAAAGTCGTAAATAACAAATTTATTAATTAATAATACCCATATGGCAAAAAGACCAACCGGCGTCGGTAAGAAGAAAAAATCACATTCTCATAAAACCGCCAAACGGCTGGAAATCAAGCGGTTGATGCTTGAAGAAAAGGCGAAGAAAAACAAGCGGAAATAGCATATCCATAAAAACAAAAATCACCCCCGAACATTTGGGGGCGGTTTTTATTTTGTCGGTATTCGATGATTGGTTCCGGCTTTATTTGGATCTGGCCAGCACCGGTTGAAGCTTCTTGAGGCCAAGCAGAATGATCCTTTGCTCGATATATTTATAGATGTATTTTATAACAGCCCAGTAGATATACGAGATCATATGGAGGTATTTCTTGGGGAAAGTCACGTTGCGGAAGCGGCCCCGCCTGATCGAATCCAGCACGCTTTCGATGCTCAATTCGTCCGCCTCGATCAGGCAATAATCAGTGTCCAGTTTTTTGAGGACATGGACATCGGCAGTGGCGACCATCGGTTTTTTAAATTCTTTGGCGACCGATTCGGCTATTTTATTCTTGTTGCGCCTGATCGAATAGAGCCATGAGTGTTCGACCGCGTCGAACAGACCGATGTATTTGCGCAGATTCTTGAGGCCGATCGATACGATCCGGCTATAGGTCGGGTGGGGCGACAGGATAAAAATATCCGGATGTGTTTCTTTGTATTCGATAAGCTGTTTGAAATTCCTTACTTTCTCGATCGATTTGTCGCAGTTCAAAATAATAACGTGCTTGCCCGATACCCGCCCGAGGTTTTTTTCCACTCCCGGTATCAAAAGAATGCCCTTGCGGCGGGCATATTCGGCGTAAACCTTTTTGAAGACGAATTTTTGATGCGGCGTGAAACCCAGGACCCGGAAGCCGCACCGTTTGGCCTCGTCGATCATTTGATAGATATTGTAATTTATCAAATGGCCGTCTTTTCTGTCTTCTTTGGTGTGGATATGCAGACTGGTTTTGAGAGTCATAAGCAGTAATTATATTATATCATAAAATGTAATTTTGCCCAAACTCGAAAAAATATCGCTAACTAGCGTAATATTATTCAAAAAAATTGCTACCAGGCTGTCAAAAGAGTATAATATAATAAAGTGCAGAAATAATTGGTTTTTTAATTTCTTTGGTTAATTCAACAAATGACATCTGTGGAAAACAATAATATTAACACTGGCACTTGTCCGGTGTGCCATCAGGGGATTGCGGCCGAATTTTATTTCTGCCCGAATTGCGGTAATAGCCTCAAAGAAAAGCCAACCCCGGTTTCCGGCTTGGCCCAGATCGGCGTATACTGCCTGGCGGTTTTCCTGCCGCCATTGGGCCTGTGGCCAGGCATCAAATATTTGTCAAAAAAGAGCCCGCAGGCAAAAAGGGTCGGTATTATTGCGATTGCCTTGACCTTGGCTTCATCGGCTATAACTATTTGGGCAACTTTCGCGCTTTTTAATAATTATCTTAATCAGATAAACTCGTTGTTATACTGAAATTCAAGGGGTTAGATAGGGGATTATATTATCGCCAATGTTAAAATAGGGTAATGTAAGAGTTAAAATTACCAGCTCGGTTGACAATTTTTAAAAATTATGATATAAATAACACATCCTGCGTCTCGCCGGTAGCGAGGCGTTTTTATTTGAATTATATGGAAATAAGAAATATTGCTATCATCGCCCATGTCGATCACGGCAAAACGACCCTGACCGATGCTTTGATGCGCCAAACCAAGATGGCGGAAGAAGGCGTGAGCATGGATTCGAACACCCTGGAGAAGGAAAGGGGTATTACGATCTATTCGAAAAACACCTCGCTTATTTATAAGGATTCGAAGATAAATATCGTCGATACGCCCGGACACGCCGATTTCAGCTCTGAGGTGGAGCGTATTTTGCGGTCGATCGATTCGGTATTGCTTCTGGTCGACGCCCAGGAGGGGCCAATGCCGCAGACCAAATTCGTACTGAAGAAATCGCTTGAACTGGGCCTCAAGCCTATTGTCGTGATCAACAAGATCGATAAGCCGGCGGCCCGTCCCGAGGCAGTCCACGATATGGTCCTTGAACTCTTCATGGATCTGGGCGCTACCAACGAACAGCTTGATTTCGTCGCCGTGTATGCCAACGCCAAGCGCGGCGTCGCGATCAGGAAACTGGGGGATCCCGAACAGGACCTATCGCCGCTGTTGGACCTTATCATCGAGAATGTGGCTCCGGCTTCAAGCGAAGAGGCGGACCGCCTGCCGTTGCGCATGCAGCCGTTCAACCTGGCCTACGACAATTATGTCGGCCGGATGGCGATCGGGCGGATATACGAAGGCCGGGTCAAAGCGGGCATGAAGGTGGTCGTCAAGGAGAGCGAAGAGCGGTTTCGGACCGGCAAGATCAGCAATTTGTATACTTTTTACGGCTTGGAGCGCCGTGAAGTGGAAGAAGCGGGGGCCGGCGATATCGTAATGGTGGCCGGGCTGCCTGATATCTATATCGGGGAAACGATCTGCGCGAACAGCGAACAGGCGATACTGCCGGCGATCAAGATCGATGACCCGACGATCAGCCTCGACCTGATGGTCAATAATTCCCCCCTGGCCGGCAAAGAAGGCAAGCATGTAACCGGAGGCAAGCTCAAAGAGCGGCTGGAAAAAGAGCTCGAGGTCAATGTCGGATTGAAGATCGGTTTCGACAAAAGCGGGGGCCGCTACAAGCTTTATGGCCGGGGCGAGCTGCATATCGCCATCCTGCTCGAGAATATGCGCCGCGAAGGCTTCGAGATGCAGGTTTCCCAGCCAAAAGTAATCATCAAAAACGAAAACGGCAAAAAACTCGAGCCGTATGAGGAGGTAATCATTGATGTTCCGAAGGAAATGGCCGGCCAGGTGATAGAGAAATTTTCCCGGCGTAAAGGCCGGATGATCGATATGCGCATCGAGGAAAAGGACCAGCGCCTGATCTTCGAGATTCCCACCCGGGGCATACTGGGTTATCGGGGGGAGTTCATCATCGATACCCGGGGCGAAGGCATCATGACCAGCCGGGTGGTCGGCTTCAAGGAATACGCCGGCGAGATCGATAAGCACGAGCCAGGCTCGATGGTATCGATGGAAAACGGCAAAGCGCTGGCCTATGCGCTCTGGAACCTGGAAGAACGGGGTAAAATGTACATCCCGCCGAATACCGAGGTCTATAGCGGCATGGTGATCGGCGATGTTGCCAAAGGCAACGATATGTGGGTAAATCCGATCAAAGGCAAAAAGCTCACCAATGTGCGGGCTTCCGGTTCCGATGACGCGATCATTCTGACCCCGCCGCTGCTCATTACCCTGGAAAGGGGCCTGGAGATCATGAAAGAGGACGAATTCCTGGAAATCACGCCCTTGAGCGTGCGCCTGAGAAAAGAATATCTGACCCAGACAGCCAAAGCGAAGCTGGAAAAAGGATTAACATAGTATAAACCATTATTATATTATTCGTGATTCGTGCATATTCGTAGTTAATCGGTGAATATTAGTTTAAATGCTAATTAACACGAATCTAATGCTAATTTTCAATAATCACGAATTATAAATTAAGTTTGCTAAATGCAAAATATGAAAAATATCACAAGACAAGAAAAGACGAATTTCTACGGGCTGGGCATCGCGCCGCGGCTTTTGGAGATACTCGAAGAATTGGGCTATCGGTCGCCGACCCCGATCCAGTGGCAATCCATACCCGCCAGCTTAGAGGGGAAGGATCTGGTCGGTATCGCCCAGACGGGAACCGGCAAGACGCTGGCTTTCGGCATTCCTATGCTACAGCGCCTGGCCGCCAGCGGCGGCAAAGGCCTGGTCGTTTTGCCGACCCGGGAGCTGGCCCTGCAGGTCGATGAAAGCCTGCGTACGATCGGCCGGAAGATCGGTCTGCGGACGGCGGTGCTGATCGGCGGCGAAGCGATGCCGAAACAGCTCAATGCCCTCAGGCGCAAGCCCCATATCATAGTGGCTACGCCGGGCCGGCTGTCCGACCATGCCGGACGGGGGACGGTCCGGCTGGATGACGTCAAGATATTGGTGCTCGACGAAGCGGATATGATGCTTGACATGGGCTTCCTGCCGCAGATCAAGGATATCCTCAGGCTGGTCCCGCGCGAGCGGCAAACCATGCTTTTTTCCGCCACCATTCCGAACGAGATCATGAAGATCGCCGCGGAGTATATGGCCTTGCCGATCAGGATCGAAGTGGCGCCGTCCGGTACGGCCGCGGAAAACGTGGAACACGAAGTGATCGTGATAGACCGGGAAGCCAAGTTTGGACAATTGAAGAAGATCTTGGCGGACGCCAAGGGTTCGACCCTGGTTTTCGCGCGCACCAAGCACGGTGTCAAAAACCTGGCCCATAAAATAAGCGATAGCGGAATCAAGGCGGCGGAAATCCATTCCAACCGCACTCTGGTCCAGCGCCGCCAAGCCTTGGACGGATTTAAGCTCGGCGCCTACCGGGTGTTGGTCGCGACCGACATCGCTGCGCGCGGGATCGATGTCAAGGGTATCGAATTGGTGGTCAACTACGACTTGCCGGAGAACTCGGAGAATTATGTGCATCGCATCGGCCGCACCGGCCGCGCGGGCGAGAGCGGCAAAGCTATCTCCTTCGCCCTGCCGAACCAGCTGAGGGACCTCCGGGATATCGAAAGATTGATCCATAAGTCATTGAATATCACCAAACTGGCAGCGACACCGTTTACCCCCCAGATGCCGTCTGGCGGCGGTAGCCGCGGATTCGGCCGTAATTCCGGCCCGAAACGCGGACCAAGCGGCCCGAAACCGGCTTATCAAAGATACAAACCGAAAGCCTATAGCCGGCGCAGCAAGCCGAGCGGCAGGAATAGCCGGTAAGGCCGGGTATAAACCGCAAAATTTTGCTATAATAATTGCGGTAGCATCCGGGAGATTCTATGATAAAAGTAAGCAGAGCTTCACTATGAACAAATTAAAATATCCGCTGAATTTATTGATGCTGGCTTCTTTTCTGCTATGCGGCATAACCGGTTTAGTCAAATTTCCGGAATTCCAGAGATATTTCGGCCTGATCATCGACAATATTTCCGCCTCTAATTTGACAATGCTTCATGACTGGAGCGGGTTAATACTGCTGGTGTCAATAATCATCCATTTGATAATGAAGAGGGTGAAAATATTCCCCATAAACCCGAAAGAATATTGGCTCGCCAACCGGAAAGGCATATCAATAATCCTTTTTATCCTGGCCGCGGCCATTACCTTGCTGTTTCTGGCCAGAAAACCCGGCGCGATCCGATTGTCCGGGGTCGAGGTCAGGGAATATCAGGGTGAAAAACTGGATTCGATCAGCGACTTCCGGGAGAACTCGATCAAGGGGCCGCAATATATCGATAAGGAAAATTACCGGCTGGAAATTTCCGGCCTGGTAGACGAACCGGCGGCATACAGTTATGGCGAGATACTCGGACGGCAGCAATACCAAAAAGCCGTTGACCTGAACTGTGTCGAAGGCTGGGACGCCAATATCCTGTGGGAAGGTGTCAGGACGAGCGACCTGCTTAGCGAAGTGAATATCTCTCCCCGGGCCAATACGATAATTTTCTATGCTTATGACGGTTATTCAACCTCTTTTCCCCTGGATTATATAATGGACAATGATATTTTGCTCGCCGATAAGATGAATGGAGTGGAATTACCGCCGGAGCGGGGCTTCCCTTTCCAATTGGTCGCCGAGGACAAATGGGGCTATAAGTGGATCAAGTGGGTCACTAAGATCGAACTTTCCGAAGACGCCGATTACCAGGGTTATTGGGAGAGCCGCGGCTACAATAATAACGGCGATCTAAGCGGCTCTAAATATAGCGAGTAAGGCTTGTTTTGTATCGGCTATTGACGTAAAACGGGAAATAATGTAAACAATAAACAAATCGTAAACATTCAACCAAAGGAGGAGCTATGGGCAAATATTTATTGGAATACAAGAATGCGGAACGTTATTCGCCGTACAATTTCGAGGCTATTGATGACTTGCAGGCCGTAAATCACGCAAAATCCATTCTGGATATACCAAGGAAAATAGATAGCGGGAATTTTTCGGAATTTGGCGGCCAGGCTCTTTACCGGATTGAGGAAGGCGGCTGTCTCGTGAGGGTTTTTCCGACCCGAGAGATGGCAACGGTGATTTTTCCCTTGCCGAATGACCAGATTTCACTTGATAATATGGAGGAATTTATGGCCTGGGTCAAGGGCGCGGGCGGTGAATACGAAAATAAGATGGGTATGCTGCAGGTGGCATTCGAACCACTTGCGCGGTAAAATTGATCACTCGGACTTTATGCAATGGAACGCTGCAGTAGGCAATACTGCAGCGTTTTTTAATTTTATTATAATCTAAATATAATATAATCATTATTATTAATTAGCTCAATATATGGAAAAAATAACCCCATTTCTCTGGTTCAAGAAGGATGCCGAGAAGGCCGCGGAATTCTATACGAAAATTTTCCGGGATTCGCGGATCCTGAGAACTACCCATTACACCAAGGAAACCGAAGAAGTCTCCGGCAAACCGGCCGGATCGGTCATGACTGTTGAATTCGAGATCGAAGGTCAGACTTTCACTGCCATCAACGGCGGCGAGCCTTTCCAGCTAAGTGAGGCGGTGTCTTTCGTCATAAACTGCAAAGACCAGGAAGAGATAGATTACTATTGGGATATGCTCACATCCGGCGGCGATCCCAGTTCGCAGGTTTGCGGCTGGCTCAAGGATAAGTACGGCTTGTCCTGGCAGGTGGTGCCCGCCAACCTGCCCGAACTGATCGGCGGGGATGACACAGCCAAGAACGAACGGGCGATGGCCGCGCTTCTTAAGATGAAAAAACTGGACATGGAGGCTTTAAAAAACGCCTGATTAAAATAGTAATAAGTGATAAGACATAAATTATAATACCCCGGATTTTTTATAGCGCTTATTGCTTATTACTATTTCTTCATATCTGCGGTCTGATCCCAGATTAAGCGAATAAATTGCATATAATAAAATAATAATCAAATTAACGGAAAATATATGAATAGAGTGATTCATTTCGAGATCCAGGCCGATGATGTCGAGCGGGCAAAGAAGTTCTACGGCCAGGTATTGGGCTGGAAGATCGAACCGGCGATGTCCCAGGACAAAGGCGATCCGATGAACTATTGGATGGTGAAAACAGCCGAGTCCGGTCCGGGCATCAATGGCGGCCTCTATGAGCGGCCGAAAGAAGGGGATAAGTATTATCTCTATGATTGTACTGTCGGCGTGGCTGATATCGACAAGGCCGCGGCGGCTGTCAAAGAAAACGGCGGCACGGTCGTGCGGGAGAAAACGGAGATTCCGGGAGTCGGCTGGTTCGTCAGCGCCAAAGATACGGAAGGCAACCGCTTCGGCCTGCTCCAGTCGACTGGCTGGAAGCCGGAATAGGCGCCGACAGCCGATCCAAATAAAATCCTGATTATCATTCGTACGGTAATCAGGATTTTTTGTGTTTGACATTTCCATAAATTTGTGTAATAATAGCAAGTTATTTTGCCTGATGGCTATAACGGGCGGAAGTTAGCCCTTTTTCAAATAAATTTTTAAATTTTCGTCTCAAAATTTATAAACCGACGAAGAAAGGAGAAAGAATGAAAAAGTTATCCCTGATCGTGTTTTTGGTGTTTTTTGCGTGTATTGACAGGTCGTATGCCGCAACCGACTGGTCGTTTAAATTGACCGGTACGGCTGATACTTTGAACGGCGCCGCCGGGCGAATGCAAGCGGAACTCGACTGGCGAAGAAACGGATTCCATGCATTCGTGTCGCCGGACTTCGGTTATGGTACGGCAGATTATTGGACATTTAATATGGCCAACTGGAGCGGGGTAAACTATGCCAAACGCTCGGTATTTACAGCCCAGGAAATTTACGGTGATTACAGCTTCTGGCGCTTTAATACCGGGCTGGGATACAGGCTCTTCGATACCGGCGCGGTCGATGTAAGCACTTCATTGGATGTCAACCCGGTCGATATACTTGATCTGGACCAGCCCCGGCTGATGGCCCAGCAATCCCTTTGGGGGGAATATAGCTATGGCCGTCTGCGAATGCAGTATGTGCAAATGAGAACGTCCGAGGGCAAATTGCCGGTGGACAAGAGCAACCCGTGGCGGCCGGACCATTTCAATTTCCCTCTGCAGAACGGGACGCATGGCGGCGGCAATTTCGTCAATTGGCTGCGCTTATCCTACGCACGGGACGTAACCTCATACAGCTTTATGTTCTATGATGGACAGAGTCCGTTCCAGAATTTTCAGGTCAATTCCCATTTTGAGGCGGACTATTATCCCAAGCGGATGGTTTCCGGCGTGTTCGGATCGGAATTCAGGGGTATCCGTTTCAAATTCGGCGCCGGTTATAACGACCGGGACGAATGGCTTGATGACAGCTTCGATTTCGAGGGAACCGTGTGGAAGCGTACCGGATTCCATGGCGGTTATCTGGAATGGAGCCTGGGAAGCGTCCAAAGACTGGTCGTAGATCGCGGCGAAGATTATCTGGAAAATAAGGCCAGCCTATGGCGAAAGCTGAGTCCGGAGAATCTTTATGTCGGCAGCCAGTGGCTAGGATTGTCGTATTCCAGGGATTCGGTGGAGCTTGGCCTCAGGACTTTCATCAGCAACCGGGGCGGATGGAAGTTAAATCCTGCTTTTGATTGGGAATTTATGGAAAAAACCCATTTCCGGATCGAAGGAGCCGTGATGGATGATTTCTATGAAAGGTATCGCAACAATAATTACGCGACCCTCTCGCTCTCCCGGCACTTCGGAGGAAAATAGCCGGGAAGTCCGGCTTCCCCGGAAATAAACCAGGCTCTGTGCATTCTATACGCAGGGCCTTTTTTAATTTATCCATTAAAATGTTATAATGAAAGCATGGGAAATGTTAAAAATATATTGAAAACGGCAGCGATTGATGCCGTTATAATGGCCTTGGCCGGTTATTGGATATTTGAAGGGGATTGGCCCTTTCTGCCCTGGCTGCTTTTGGCCGGTGTTACTTTGGCATTCATACATAAGGAAAGCAAGGCGCATAAATATTTACCCGGATTAATGATCGGTTCCTTGGTATTCGGTTTGTTGACCATGATTTTCGTATTTTTACGGATGTATGTTTTTTCGCATTTCTTCTATGATTCGTCCTTGCCTTTTTCGTTTTTATTCAATCCGGAATGGGGTATAATGGCTGCCGTTTTCGCGGCCGCCGCCTTTCTGGGCGGGCTAATGGGAATCGCGTTAAAAGGGTTCTATTCGTTATATAAAAATAAACTCGATTATGCCTTGTTGCTTCTGGGACCGGCGCTGTTGACGCTTGCCTCCGTATCGATCGCCAGGATCAAATACGGCGGCACGATCTTAAGCACGCTCTCGGGCTGGCCGTATTATTTCATCACTTACCGGGTTAAGGATATCATCGACAATTTCCGTATCGACGAAAGGTCATTCACACCAGGTAGCCTCTATCATAATATTATTTTGGATTATTTGTTCTTTTTGGTAATCCTGGTCTTGGTATATTTGTTGATGCGCGCCGTTAGCGGCCGCTGGAACGCCGTAAAGACCCACACCACATTCGTCCTGTCCGGTCTTGTGGTAGCCGGCTTGATCGCGATGATGTCTTATTTGCCGGCCAGACAATCATATATATCCCGGCAGATCGCCCGGGCCGGAAATTGCGCGACTGATGCGGAATGCGTCATTGTCGGTAACAAGTGCCCTTTCAGCTGTGCGGTCGTGGCTAACCGCAATGAAGCCGATCGGATCACCAGGCTGGTCAATTTATTTCCCTCGACCTGCGAACTGTCTTGTCCCGGCAATAACCGGGCAGTTTGCTTGAACGGCAGCTGCCGGGTGGCCGACCAGGAGACGGCGGACAATGGGTTGGATAGCCGGAACGGCAATAATATCGCGTGGCTGCGGATCATCCAGGCGATATCGAATTGCGAGGCTGTACGGCTTTTCCAGGCGCACAGCCTCAGGGTGCAGGCACAGCTAAAGGACGGCAGCGAGCTGGAGGCGACCGAACCCGTGATCGACGAAATCTTCCGGGTGGCGGAAACGGCGGAAGAAAAATGCGGACACATTCCGGTGGCGACGGAATAGCATATGGCCCATAATCATGCTTATATAAAATAATTCAATGGGATCGGTTTTCGAATAAACATTCAAATCAAAAAGGAGGCAGGCAATGAAAGATCTGGGACATGTCGTCGCTTTTATCAGTATTTTCCTTCTTATCATGACGGTCATATGGACGAGTGATCTCGAGCGGCAGCGCGAAATCAGGCAGGCAAGCGAAAAGGGAGTTATGCTCAAACTGGCCCATGCCCTCAATAATCTGGGGGAATTCAGACAGGCGTTCGATTGCCTGACCGCCGTATTTGTGACCGGCATCAAGCCCCGCACCTTCCTGGAATGGGAGGCGCAAAAGGAAAAAAGATCTTTGGCAAAACAGAAGTTAACTATGGCCGTTAATAAGGCGGAAAACAAGCAAAAACTGATCAAAGTGTTATTGCTGGCGGCCGGGTCCGGCCAAGTCCGGTAGAGACCGGATATATCAAAGAGAGCGGAGTATTTCCCGGAAATGCTCCGTTTTGCTTTTTCATATGGATATGTAGGATGCTGAAGCATCCCGGACCTTCGGCCCTGCCTGCCGGCAGGCAGGTAAAGCCAAGTGGAAGCGAACGGGCATGGGAACGCACAATTTTGCGTTCCTTCCGGTTATTTTTATAATTTGACTGTTTACCTAAACTGGAGTAAATTTAAGTAAATAAAGTTCGATGACAAACCTTCCATAAAGGAGAAGCCGGGGGGTTTGTTTTTTCGTATTTGGACATTGAAAATCAATTTAACCGGAAATAAATTTGAACTGGCAGAAAGGAGATAAGGAACATGGCAGGATTAACATTACGGGGAGTGGGTTTCAAATCAGTATTTACAGCATCCGGAACGCTTAATTTCTTCGGAGACGGTTGGCCGCCTCATCGCTTGTTCAGTTCGTTCTTCGGCAAACGATTCGATTTTAGCGGCGCTACCTTTATTTCAAAAACCACTACGCTATCGCCGCGAGCCGGTCATATGCCGCTGGATAACGATTTACAGCCGAGGGAATATTTTCCCAAGTGTATCAATGCTAATTACTGGAAAGGCGTAACCTTGAATTCAGTCGGATTGAGCGGGCCGGGCGCGATTGAATTGTTTCGCCGGAAAAAGTGGCAGTCCAGAATATGGCCATTTCTCATATCATTTATGAGCGTCGGCAGTTCACCGGATCTAAGACTGGGCGAAGCAGCAAAATTTGCGGATATGCTCATCGCGGAGCAGCCGAATTTCCAAACGGATTTCGGCATTCAGGTGAATGTGTCTTGTCCGAATACAGACCACGCGACAAGGGAAATGATCGACGGTTCTCTCGGCATTCTGGAAGTATTCAAAAAACTGTCCGTGCCGATTGACCTCAAGATCGGCGTAGCTGATGCGATTGAAGCGGGAACACCCTTCACCAGGGAGATCGAGGCTTCCGGGCTCTGCGACTGCTTGACCTGTTCGAATACGATTCCTTGGGGCAGACTGCCCGAGCGGATCGACTGGCCAGCCTTGTTCGGTACCCGTGAGTCGCCTTTGAAACATTTGGGTGGCGGCGGGCTGTCAGGTAAACCGCTTAAACCGATCGTGATCGAATGGCTAAAAACGGTAAGAGACGCCGGTATCACGATGCCGATCAAAGCCGGCGGCGGAATCCTGGCAAGGCGGGATGTTCGCGAGTATATGGAAGCCGGCGCTTCGGCATTTGAGATCGGCAGTATCGCGATACTGCGCCCTTGGAACGTACGGCGTGTTATCGAAACCGGAAATAATATCTTTAGGAGGTAAAAATGCTGAAATTAATCCATAGGTTACCGGACAATTGGCACGCCCATCTGCGCGAACAGGAACTCCTACTCGCAGTTTATCATCACTTCAATATCTATGGGCGGGTACTATGCATGGGAAACCTCATGACACTTATCGAAACGGCTTTCGCCGCTCGCCATTACCGAGAGGACATTCTGGAGCTTCCGGTGCGGTTCCAGCCGGAAATATGTATTATGCTCACCCAGGATACAACCCGGGAAACGATCTATGAAGCGGCCGAGGCAGGTATTAAATTCGTCAAATTCTTGCCGGTGGGGACCTCGACTGGCGCTATCAAAGGTCTGCGGCTCGACGATTTCGCCGAATTATACCTGTTGTTTCCCGTGATTGAAGAAACCGTGATGCATCTTTTGATTCACAGTGAGCTGATGTCAGAACGGGATGGCACGGAAATACCTTTGATCGAAAGGGAAGAGCGAGCGATTATAATTGCCGGAATCTTTCATCGCCGGTTTCCCGGCCTGAAAATTACGATCGAACACGCTTCGACCGCCAAGATGATAGATTTCGTGAAATGGACGGATAGTCCCAATGTCCGCGCCACCCTAACGCCGCAACATGGTATTCTTACCTATGATGATGTGTTCCACGGGCGAGACTGGCCACCGCATAATCCGTTAAATTATTGCCTGCCGGTCGCAAAACTCGAGAGTGACAAGCGGTCGGTGGTTAAGGCAACAGTGAGCGGTGATGAACGTTTTTTTTACGGTACTGATGCGGCACCGCATTGGATCGTAGATAAGACCGGTCACAAGCCGAAAGCCGGTGTATTTTTCGGCGCCAACGAGTATGTCCGCTCATTGGAAATATTCGAGCGGGAAGGTGCGATCGATAAATTCGAAGATTTCACATCCCGTTTCGGCGCCGAATACTACGGCTACCCATTAAATCAGGAAACACTTACGGTCGTGCAGGAAGTATGGCAGCCGCGGGATAGTGCTGCACGGTATCCGCTTTTGTCTGGGCGATCAGCCGCTCCGCTGGAAGATCATCGAAAGGAACGGTGAACCGATTTCGGTATAACCCTTAATACAAAGGATAAGAAAATGGTTAAGCAATTGAAAGATGAAGAGCGTTTGATTATAGCAGCCGATTACAAACCTGCGGATTGGGGAGGCGTAAGCGGAGTCAAGAAAAAAGTATTACAACTCGTGGAAAAACTCAGCGAAACCGGCGTATTTATCAAAGTTAATTCAGTTCTCCGGGCAATCGGTTACGGACTAATCGCCGATCTGCATTCAGCTGGCCTTAAAGTTTTTGCGGATTTAAAACTCAATGATATTCCCAATACGATGGGCATTCAAGCCGAATCGCTTATTATGTTTTAACCTGAAATTCGTGACTGTAATGTGTTCAGCTGGAATCGACGGTATGCAGGCTGTCCAGAAGACCATCGGGGATTTCTGCGAGGTGCTGGGCGTGACAGTGTTAACCAGTCTGAATAAAAGTAAATGTCAGGCGATTTATGGATGTTCGCCAGAGGCGGGGGTATTGCGTTTTTCCCGAATGGCGAAAACCGCTGGCCTCGGCGGCCTGATTCTTTCACCGAATGAATTGGTAATTACCAAAAATCATTTCGAATTATCAGGTCTTAGCTTGAACACGCCAGCAATCCGTCCGTTTTGGTCGTTAGTAAATGATGACGATCAAAGCAGGATATCAACGCCCTTTAAGGCGATTCAGGCCGGAGCTGATCGGATTGTCGTGGGGCGGCCAATTATTGGCGCCAAAGATCCGCGCGAGGCAGCACTGAAAACTTTAGATGAAATAAGAGAAGGCCTGAAAAAAAGCTGAATAGCTGAAAGGAGATTATGAAATGGAAAAAATGAATAAAACAAAAGCCCGGGATTATCCGCCGGAAATGTATTGTCGTCCGGAATGGGTGATTGAGGACAACTTCGTTACGTTAATTATGGAAAAGTGCGATGCATACTGGGTCCATAATGGCATTTCCGAAAGAGCGCATGCCGAGTTGACATCCGGAAAATGCAGCAATGGTTTTTTCAACTGTCTCAAGGCGCTCAAATACATCAATATCAACGAGATTTTCGCTTATCACCTAGCCGCCAAAATACGCAAAGAGATCGGTGAAGTCCAGGTTGACTGGGTGATTGGTTCGCCGATGGCCGGAATTACGTTCAGTTACGCTGTGGCCCGTCATCTTGGCGCTGCTGTTCAACTGTTTACCGAAAAAGATCCCGAAGTAAAAGGGCGAATGTTGTGGAAACGGGAAGTCATTCCGGAGGGCGATTCCGTCCTGCAAATCGAAGAGTTGATCACCACATCCAAAACGCTCAACAGTGTTCGGGACGGGATTGAAAGAGATAATCCGTTCCCGGTATATTGGATTCCGGTAATTGGGGTTTTTGTGCATCGTCCCGACAGGTTACCTGTCACGCATTATGGCGATAGAAAAGTTGTCTCGCTTTTTGAAAGGGAAATTTGGACGGCCGATTATCCATGCAAACTTTGCAAAGAAGGCTCGGTTCGGTATCGGCCCAAAACCAACTGGAAGGAGTTGACGGTCAACTAAAAGTGACTGTCAATTTAATAAAAATCAAGGGAATCGCTTGCGCGATTCCCTTATTTTATTATAAATTTATTAGAATATGAAATATTTTTAGACCCGCCGGTGCTTTTTGTTAATCAGAGGAGATATAGCTATTTGACTTTTCGCTTAATTTGGGATAAATTTAAAGCATAAAGACAATCGGCAAACCTTCAGATCAAGGGGAATGGGGAGGTTTGTTTTCGTTTTTACGCACTTTTTAAACCGTGAATCATATAGCCAACATTTACTAACATAGAAAGGAGGCGACTATGAAGAAAATCGCATTTGCCGGCACCGATGGCCGGACCCTGCTCAGCGCCCTGGTTACCGCGACGGCGACCAATGAAGCGGGAGTTAATGAATTCGAAGGGATCGTTATCCGCGGCAATGACGCCATGGCCCGGTATGCCGCAGTGATGGATTGGCCGGTTAAGTTCTTTCCGACTGCCAGCAATTCGGTGGCTGATTATGCCAAGGCCATCGTCGACGCGTTCATGGCCGGCAAGATCGATTATGTGGTACCGATGCCAGAAGCCTTGCTTTTCGATGGTCTTGTCGACGCGGTGGCGGACGCCGGTTATGGCGGACATATTGTCGGTTTGAACCGGCTGGGCGCCTTCATCGAGGCCGATAAGATCGCCTGCAAACATCTGTGCCGCGATGCCGGAATTCCGGTGGCTGACTCCTGGGTCGATGCCGATGCCAGGGACTACCAAAGGGTACTGGATTCATGCCTTTTATTTATCCAGCATCATGGCGGGGCTGTACTTAAGTATCCGTACAGCGCCGGCGGCAAGGGCGCTCGCGTCATATTGAATTCCTGGGAGATCAGGGATGTGTACGATACGCTCATCAAGGACTATCAGGACAGCTACAAAAAGCTGCACGGCAAGGGCAGATGGCCACTCTTGATCGAATCACTCATGTCCGGCGTGGAGATCAGCTTTACTCTGTTGGTCGATGGACTTGGCGCTTATCGTATCCTGCCGACCGCTATGGATTATCCCGAACGGTATGTGGGGCCAGCCTCGAGAAACAACCCGATCACCGGCGGTATGGGCGCGGTTTCGCCCCATCCGATGGAAACGCCGGCGCTCATCGAAATGGCCGGTGAGACCATTGCCAAACCGCTCATCGCCAGGATGAAAAAAATGGGCATATTGCGGCCCTGCGTCCTTTATCCCGGCTGTTTCATTTCCCTGGATGGCCAGATGCAGCCTACCAGGATCCGTGTCTCGGAGATCAATATCCGCCCCGGCGAGCCGGAAATGCAGCCGGTCGTGCGCCGCCTGCGCAATTTGGGAGCGCTGATCGCCGCTACCTGTGAAGGCCGTTTGAAAGAAGTCGCGCCGGAGATCAGGACGGAACAAATCGCGGCCAATGTCGCTTTGGTGACCGGACCGGGCGGTCCGGACGGGCAAAAAGGCTATCCCGGGTCATGCACCAGGGGGGAGCCGGTGGAGATCGACCGTAAATACCTGAAGCGCAAAGGGATCCAGCTGATTCCTTCGGCCATGGCGATGAACGAAGAAGATGATTTCATTTCGGACGGAACACGGGTGGCATACCTTAACTGCAATGTGACCGTCAAAGACACGGACGATCGGAGCGTGATGGCGGACAGACTGCAGACCAAGCTTCTGGCTGCCTTTGACAATGGCAAAGTACGGGTTGCTCCCCGTGAAAACCCTGAGGGCAACCGCCTTGATCTGCGCCGGGATATCGGCAGCCATTACCGGATCCAGGCAAAAACGTTTCCGGAAAATTAACATCATTTGGCCATATCTTCAGACCGGCCTGCCACGAAATTTGTGAGCAGGCCTTTTTTATTTATGAGTATTATCCGATAAGGCAGATTTCAGGTATTTTTGGTTTGACAGGACATAATTTTCGTGCTATAGTCTGGAGTCATTTGAAGTAGCAGTTATTTCATTAATGTCATTCAGAAAACAATAGAGAAGGGAGGGAAATTATGTATCAGAAGAAATGGTATTGTTGTTCTTTGAAACATCATCAAACTGGCGGCGGGATTATTTCCCTGCAAAGGGAAAACAAACATTATATCTTTTCCCCGGCAAATGTTCCAGAATAAAGAGGGAAAATTCTGAGAGCGGGGCGGGAGTGCAAATCTGTACGCCGATTTTCGGCGAGTCTAAGGACAAGGGGATATTTTCCCAGGCTCCACAACACGGAGAGCTAGAAAGGAAATTTGGAAGTATTATCTTAATAAGATCGAGGACTTGCGGCCTTGAATATGAATACCGCAAATGGGGCGTGGCGATCGATTATCAGATGAGAGTACTAGATGATGGTTAAACAGCCTGAATGTCGAAACTGTAATTTGCCGGAATTCCGGTGATGATCATTTCGGCGATAAACCCCTGCCCTTCGAGCTGGGCTGGCATCCGTATTTTAACGCTCCTAATGGTGCTTGGATCAAGTTCATCGGAGATGATACTACTGATGTTGAGGTTAGGGGAGCATTTGGACCGAAAATTTTTGCCGCTGCTCCTACAATCCTTATCAATTTGGTCGGTTTAGGCCAAGTGCGAATGGAACTTTACGACGGATTTGAAACTGGTAAGATTTGCGTTTGGACCGATTGGCTTGACCATTATGTTTGTGTCGAGCCACTTTTAAACCACCGAATGTTCGGTACGGGCGATGGTTCGTATCTTTATCCAAACAAGCCATTCGAGGCGAATTTTTCAATGTTTTTCGAAGACTGAATTAAACCCCGCAAACCATGAAAGGAGGAAATTAAATGGTAAAGCCAATCATCAATTGCATCAGGTTAAGTGGAGCCTCTATTCCGGCCATTATCAGCGAAGCGCTGGCAATCGAATCTGTGAGCTTGTATCGCAGCGCGGACGGCAAAAAAGATTTTGCAGGAGAAAAATACTCCGGCCGGATAAAAACCGACCGCGAATCGATGAGTTTTTTCGGTGCGAGCGGAGTGTATTTCGAGGCCCATATCGAATATGAGGCACCTGACAAGACAACTCGCAAAACACTGGCTCTATATATTGTTACCCCCGGCGTCCTGCAGATGGATTTCGGCGAGGGTTATGAGTTTATGACCCAGGATATCGACGAACTGTTGTCCGAGGCCGATTCCGACGCTGCCGAGATCATACGGGATCATATGGCAAAATTCGGCAATGATCCGCTCAGTAAAACCGCCGGATCGTGCTAAACGTAAATTCAAGCGCCAAGAGCGCCGGGCCATTCCTCAGGGGATGGCCTTTTTTATTGTAATATTTTGCCCGATATTGACAAATACGAAATTTTTCATTATTATAATATGGTTATTCCGTTGTATATAGGGCTAAGTTAAAATATTCAGTTTATATTTCAAATAAATTTTTCCGGTAAAACGAGATCCAAAACAATAATTCAAACAAAACAGGAGGACGTAATGAGAAAAAAATGTTTGTTGTTGGGAGCCGTGTTGTCATTGGCTTTGACCGCTTATTCGATAGCGGGACCGGATTTGACTGCGCCGACGCAGGTGCGGGCGATAAAAGTAACAGATAGTTTGATAAAGGTGACCTGGGCGCCCGTGGCAAATGCCTCCGTTTACGTGGTTTACCGCAACGGGAAAAGCTTTGCCCTGGTTAATGGGACGAGTTTCGATGACGTTAAAATCGAAAAAGACCAAGGCTATTCCTACCGGATTCAGGCGGTAAATGGCAGCGGCCGGTCGCCTTTTTCCGCCGCAACGCATGTGGCGGCACATGGGCAGGGAAAACCGCCAAGCGCCCCAGGCGGCATGAAAATCGTTCAAAAAAAACCTTAGAATCAATTAGCCGGTTACCATTGGCCTTTCGATGGTAACCGGTTTTTCATTATTTTATTAATAACACTCTGCCATTTCGGCGGATTTAATTAAGCTAATATTGGCTTGCCAGGCAGGCTTAAATGTGCTATTTTGAGGGTAGATTTATTGTTTAGCGGACTTTCCGCATTATTATGAATATCGAATACGAGGCGACATTCGCCAATATCGACAAAGACGAAGTGAGGAATATGCTGGCTAATGCCGGAGCGCGGCTCGTGCATCCGGAGTTTCTCATGAAGCGTGCGGTTTTCGCTCCGGCCGAGGGCTGCACCGTGAGTGACAGCTGGCTCAGGGTGCGCGATGAAGGGGATAGGATCACGATGAGCATCAAGGCTGTGGACGGCGAAGCGATCCACAACCAAAAAGAGATAATGCTCACGGTAGACAGTTTCGAGGAAGCCAAGAAATTCCTCCTGAGTATCGGCTGCCGGGAAAAATCCTACCAGGAAACCCGGCGGGAGTGCTGGGAGCTGGACGGAGCCGAGATCACGATCGACGAATGGCCGTTCCTCGAACCCTTCGTCGAAGTGGAGGCGGCGAGCGCCGAAGTGGTGCGCGTGGCCGCGGAGAGAGCCGGTTTCGATTATAATAAAGCAAGATTCTGCGCGGCGGACATTCTCTATAGTGAAAAATATCATCTTAGCCTGGACCGAATCGACAACCAGACGCCGCGTATCGTCTTCGAAATGGAAAACCCATTCGTGAAATAAATTGCATCAAGTATCGAATTGAGTTAAATATATTTTAATTTGGCAAAACCAAATAAATAAATACCAAAACGCTCTTAAAAAGGAGAATAACCATGACAGTAAATTTGACGAAAAGCGAAGTGTCGGATGTCGAAACTTATTTAAATATGATCCGGAAGCAAATCAGCGACCCGGGCGGTTATAAGTTCAATCCGAAATTACTCCTGAACCATCTTAAAGCAGGGAGCTGTGGCAGGTTCATCGATGCCGAGTGTAAATGGCCGCTCTGGAGAACGATCGATCACGGTAATCACCACAATTATGTGCGTAACTTTTATGAGGCATTCGATGATCACAAAATCAGGATGGACGATTGGGTGAGCAAAATTGTGGATAATTTTTTGTTCTGTTCCGCATCGGTCCATTCGGAAGAAAATATCGATCTGTGCAAGGCCAGAACCAAAGAGATCGTGGGCGGCTACGGCCAGCTGGCTGAGATTTTCAAAGGCATCGAGGATTTTGGCGGCGGTCTGCTTACGGCCGAAATGAGCCTATGTCTGCGTGACCAATACCGGGACCAGCCGGAAGGCGAACAATTGCTCATTGCCATGCAGCCGGTAGCTTTATCCGGCGACAGCGCTTATATTCCCTGTCTGGAGCGCCAGGATAATGCTCTATGGATACGCGGCCAGCAGATCGACCCTGTTCGTTTTTGGGACGCTGGCAGCATGTGGGCTTTCCGCTATCCGCAATGATTATCACGCCCCGGCATGTCCAACTTTCTAATTCCGCATAGCACCTTGGATTATCAAATTCACAGCAAAACCCTGCCCATGTGTTTAACTCAGGCAGGGTTTTTTTATTTTTTCTTTTAGAAAATTTTAGGGTTGGTTTAGAAATTTTTTATTTATTCGATACGAATCGGCCAGATTGTCAGTTTTGCCTGGTTGCCGCAATAAACCGGAACGCGCCGTGGCGCGTACCTACGAGTGGAATTATAATTTTAGAAAAAAATAAAAATGGCTGACGGAAATTCCATCAGCCATGTTATATGGGGGCGGTGGTATATGATATCACTAAATCGCGATGGCTTCGCGATTGTGATACACTTCGGTCGCCAGAGGGTTGGCCGCGACCAGCTCAGCCAGCCTGGCCTCGTCGGTGACGGTGTAAAACGACAAAAACGGATTTTCATTGCCGGCTGAGATGGTGATCCATTCAGAGCCAAGTTTCATTTTCCGGCTGCCGTCGGTCTTCTGCCAATAACCGGTAACCTTAAGCTTCCGGAAGCCGTATACCCCACCCTTGGGGTGGATTGACCCGTATTCGTGCCAAATGATCTCTCCGAAACGGATCGATGAAATCTCTGCCGTATTCATCAGCCGGAACATTTCACTGATTTCAGGGCTGTCGAATCCGGACCAAACATTGCGGTATAGGACAAAATTGCCGTGTGGAAAATTATTCATTTCGAACATGGTGTGTACCTCCTTTTGGTTTGATGGGTAATGAGCGGAAATTATCGTTATTAGTTTATAATTTACAAAAATAATTTCATGATTTGATAATATAACATGTTAATTATATTTTGTAAAGCTTTGCGGCATTACGGCGCGATCTGCTAATCCGAGCGGCAATGGGCGATTGTCTGTTTTTTTCAAGGGTCATTGATCCTGATGGCCCTTCATTTATTTCAAAATATGTTTCCGGCATCGTAACGGAATATTGTTAAGTTTAAGGATTCTCCTGACAGCACATTCTATAGCACATTCCATAGAATGTGCTATAATTTATATATGGCCAAACACATCGTAAAACTTACCAAATCCTCCCGCTACAGCTATTCGGTCGTTCTGCCCAAAGAGATCATTGCTAAATACGGCTGGCGCGAGCGGCAGAAACTAACTGTCGAAGACAAAGGGCGAGGCGTTGTCGTGATCAAGGACTGGAAGAGCGGTAGCATGTAGCATGGAGCGAGTAGCACATAGCAGGCAACATATGGCTGGTAAACAATAATCACAGCTTCTGGCAGGTTTGTTTCTTTTTAGTTGTGAGGGTAAATTATTATAATTAACCGAAACAAAAATGGTATTCAAAATAGCGGTCAAAGGGATCATCCGCCGTGGTGACGGCAAAATATTGATAGTTAAAAGAAGCGGGCAAGACAGTTATTTGCCGGGGAAATGGGAGATGGTCGGGGGCGGGGTGGAAGAAAAAGAAAAACCCCAGATTGCTTTGGCGAGGGAGATCATGGAAGAGACCGGGCTCAGGGTCGTCATCCGGGAGCCTTTCAATGTGTTCACCTTCGAGAACGAGAAAAACGAATTCAAGATCGGCATCACTTTTATTTGCGAATATGCGGAAGGAGAGGTGAGTCTGAGCGATGAACACAGTGAATATGCCTGGATCGACCCCAAAGATATCAAGAGCTATGATACCGCCCTGTCTTTGTGCAACGAGATCACGACTTATGCCAATAAATACAGCAGAAGCTACGGCAAATTCAACGTCAGCCAGAAAGCTGTCATCATCCGCGGCAACAAATGCTTTATCGCGGAAGTATATAAACGGCCGGGCGTTTGGGATTTGCCCGGCGGCCGGATCGATGACCGGGAAGATTCCCTGGAGGCATTCCGGCGGGAGCTCGTCGAAGAGACCGGCGTGAGCGACTGCGAAATTCTCTCGACCTTTGCCGGCGCCACATCGATGACACCTGCCGGCGCGACCGTCTTCGCTACCGCCTCCCTGGTCCGTACGGACCAGGAAATCGTCCTGAGCCAAGAACACGTCAGGGGCAAATGGATCGGTGAAAACGAAGTCGATGATCATGAATACATCTGGCCGGCCATGAATCGGATGATCAAACAAGGATTCCGGTTCAACAAATTGCTGGCCAAAAACAATGATTGACCTGATAAAGAATGCAAAAACCGTAAAAAATGAAGCCGATACATTGCTCAAAAAATCGGCCTTGCTTGGCGTACTTTCCGGATACGGCCGGGTCTTCATCAGGGGCAGCTATGAATTGGACCTGATGGTAGACGGCGACATCGATATCTATGTAGTAAATAAAAAGATAGATAAAAAATCAGCGGTCAAAGCTCTGAATGGAATGATAAATATGAATTATTTTCGGGGTTATCTGTTTTACGATTTCGTTAAACGGCGAAGAAAGGGCTTCCCCAAAGGGTATTATCTGGGCGCGCGGACAAGATTCAAAAAAAAGAAATGGAAAATCGATATCTGGTTCATGGCGGAAATGGACAAGGGGAGCGATAAACTGTTGAATTTCGTTAAGCGGAACACTGACGAGAAAACCCGGATAACTATTTTGAAAATAAAAAAAGAGTGCAAAGACCGGAAATTGGATATATCAAGCCATTTGGTCTATCTGGCAGTGATAAATGATAACGTGAATTCATTTTCTGATTTTATAAAAACTTTGGATAATTCATAATAATCAATGTGAGTTTATGAAAAAAGTATTTATTGCATTATTCACACTATTACTGGCATTACCCCTGTCGGCCCGTGGGAGCGGCGATATGGCCGGCCGGCTGGCCGGGCGGATATTGCTGCAGGTCCAGGGCAACGGCGAGGCCTGGTATATCGAACCGGGTGCGGGCATGCGCGCTTATCTGGGCCGTCCCGCAGACGCATTCCGGATAATGCGTGAGCAGGGCCAGGGCATTACCAATGCCGACCTTGGGCGTATTCCGATCGGCCTGTCCGCACCGACCGGACCCGATACGGACGGCGACGGTCTTTCGGATCTCCTGGAGGATGCGGTCGGGACCGACAAGGCCAAGGCTGACACCGATAGCGACGGTTATTCCGACGCAGATGAGCTCAAGAATGGCTATGATCCGCGCAGCGGCGCGGTTTATCAAACTGATGCCGCTTTCAGTACGCTCCAGTCCGGCAAGATCTTCCTCCAGGTAGAGAAGCACGGGGAAGCCTGGTATGTCAATCCGGGCGACCATAAACGCTATTTCCTGGGCCGGCCGGCCGACGCTTTCCAGGTGATGCGCGAGCAGGGTCTGGGCGTCACGAACGCCGATTTGGAAAAAGTTCCCGTGGATGAGAATTACTACGTGACGGAAACCATCAAGCGGAAAGTCGCGGATTTCATCAATAAGAACCTGACGCAGCCGGGGAGTGAGGCCACTATTGTAAACATTACTCCGGAAGGTGATATGTACCGGGTGGAAATAAGATTATCGAGCGGCCAGGAAATCACCTCATACACCGATAAGGCGGTAACCAAATTCTTTCCCCAGGCCCTGGATATGGATCAGCCGCCGGTCCAGCCGGCCGCGCCGGCCGCGCCGGTAACGCCCGAAAATCTTACGAAAACGGACAAGCCGACCGTCGAGCTCTTCGTGATGAGCTATTGCCCATACGGCGTACAAATGGAGAAGGCGATCCTGCCGGTCGTGGCTACGCTCGGCAGCGCGATCGATTTTGAGATCAAATTCGTCGACTATGCCATGCATGGCAAAAAGGAAGTCGATGAAAACCTGCGCCAGTACTGTCTCGAAAAAAATAACCAGACAGAGTATTTATCTTATCTGGAATGTTTTCTCGCCGACGGCGACAGCGGACGCTGTTTAACCGCAACCGGCATTGCCACTTCGACCCTGGACGCCTGCATGGCCGCGACTGACGAAGAATACGGCATTAATGCCGCATATGAAGACAAGTCGACCTGGCGGGGAAATTATCCTTCCTTTGCGACCAACGCGGTTGACGCGAAAAAATACAGCGTATCCGGTTCGCCGACCCTGGTGATAAACGGCAGCAAGCTTACCATCAACCGCAGCCCGCAAAGCCTGCTGGAAGCGATTTGCGGCGCGTTTACAGCTGAGCCGGCCGAATGTTTGACGACATTACCGCTTGAACCGGCGTCTGCCGGTTTCGGGTATAACGGCACAGCCGCAGCCGGCACCGCTGATTGCGGGCCTTAGCGTGCAGCGCGCGGCATGCTTCCCGTCATAAAAGGCAATTTAATTTTATAATGTATATTTATGATGATTATAATAGTCGGCGTAATCTTTGTCGCGTTAGCAATCGGAGCGATTGCAATGGGTGTGAGAGAGGACGCAAAAAAAGAGAAAAAGGAAAAGTAACGGCAGAATCCGGATGTTTAATTAAACAGCTATTAAGGGAAATATAAAGGAAGGGCTAGACTATATCAGCGTAGGTACGCGCCATGGCGCGTACCTACAGACGTGGAAAAATTTTCAGTATGCTTTCTACTGATGGGTATTTTACGGATGGTATTGACAAGTTATGTGTTTCGTGTTAATATATATATAATTAAAAACAACATAAAAAGGGGGATATTATGACGAAATGTACATTGGCAGAAAATAACAATGGTGGGTTTAGCTTTTCGAAACCGATTATTCTGGACCAAGATGGCGTTCGGGAAGCAGCCCAGATGGACTATAACCAGGAAAAGGGGCTGTGTCCCCTGGACCGCAGCCAGATCCAGGACCTGATGGCGGCGGTCGAGGCGTCGTGTTGATCGGCGCCAACAATATAGACAATCATAGCGCCCCGTTGCGAACCATGCGGCGGGGCGATTTTTTTTGTGATTATTTTGTTAAGAAGACATGTAAATATAAAAACTAAAGTTGTGCACATTTTTTATAAGAAAAAAAGGACTCTCGTTGAGAGTCCTAAAGGTAAAAAAGGTATCACGCCGTGATGCTGGCGTCCGAAGCTTCGGCGATGTCCTTTGCCCGGGGCATTATAACTGATCCTGTAATCGATGTAGGACTACACTTATGGGCCTTAGCTGTCGGTCTGGGCCGGTATCGTTTAACAAAACGATATCGTAAAATTCACGAAATCCGCCCTTTAGCGCCGTTACCCTATTCGGGAATTGCCTCAAAATTGACGACAATGCGTGTTCTTAGGACGCGTTCCCTTTTTTACTTAATAATATATTATCATTTTATTTTATATTGTCAAATCGGATTGCCAATTTCGCGGATTACCCCAAAAGCGTAAACCGATGCGGATCCGCTTTTGTTATAAATAATTTTTTGGCAACAATTATCCTAATCCACGACAGACAAAATTCGCGCAGGATTTATTTCGGCTGTTACCTGGCATACCCCCGTATGGGGTATTTTTTTATTATTTTATAGTGTGTTAAAATTAAAAAAGCAAATAACCATTTATATTAAATAATCTATATGGCCGACAAAAAGCAAACATTGGCTCAGGAACTGACTGAGTTATTGGCAGGGATCGGGAAAAGCGAAACGATAAGCAAATACCGGGAGAAAATCAGGCAAGGGCGGCTGACCCGGGACGAGGATCCGGAAAGCCATTTTTGCGTCTATTTCGCCCCTTATGATCCGGAGGCGAAGCAGGTGTTTTTCGGGCACCATAAGAAAGCCGGACTTTGGCTTTTTAACGGCGGACATATCGACGCAGGCGAAACCGTCAGGGAAACACTGGAGCGGGAGATCGGCGAAGAGTGGGGGCTGGAGGCCTCCGGTTTCCGCATCTGGGAGCCGGCCTTATTTACGATCACGGAAATCGATAACCCCGGCAAGCAGGCCTGCCGCCGGCATCATGATATCTGGTTTTTCATTCCGGTAAAAAAGGATGAATTCCGGCCCGCTTCGGATAAGCTGGCCGTCGAATACCATGAAACAGGCTGGAAAGGCATTCCGGAGGCGCTAGCTATTGCCCAGGATCCCAGCACCCGGGAGGCCATTGGGTTTATCGAAAAGGAGCTAATGGATTGAACACGCAGTATATTAATAAATTCAATTATGAAAGCAGAATACGGTTTCAGTCCAATGCATATCGCGCCCTGCGGCATGAATTGCGGCATTTGTTCCGCTTATTTGCGGGCCAAAAATAAATGCCCGGGTTGCCGGGGAGCGGACGAAGGCAAACCGGTGACGAGGCTAAGCTGCCGCATCAAGACCTGCGGATTTTTCGTTTCCGGGAAAACGGAATATTGTTTTGCATGCGATGAATATCCCTGTGCGAATTTAGCGCATCTCGATAAGCGCTACCGGAACAAATACCATATGAGCATGATAGACAATCTCGAAGATATTAAAAAATCCGGGATGCGGAAATTTCTCAAGTCCCAGAAACTGCGCTGGACCTGCAAAAATTGCGGCGGCACCATAAATGTTCACCGGGGAGTATGCGCCGATTGTGGTAAAGAATCCGTAATTTGTAGCAACAGATGATTTATATTTTAAGTATATTGTTAACGCCTTTGGAGTTAGAAAATGAACATGAAGATTAACAGAAAATTTTTTTGGATAATTATATCATCGGCGATTATAATAATCACAATATCGTTATTATTAATTTTCGCTGTCGTTTATATTTACCCCACTTCCCTTACCCCACCCACCCGTTTGGCGGGGCAATATAACGATAAAGTGGGTCGTTTAGGATTCGGTTTTTTCGATATTGTGGTAAACGGCCAAAGCGTAGGTGAAGGCGAACCGGTTATAATTCATGACAATAATATGGTTGGAGTCACTACTGCAATAAACCACTCTGTTTTCAAGAACATTGACATAAAGATATTTGTAGATAATAAATTAATAACCCGTAAGCTTTGCCAAAAGAATGATAGTGATCTGCAATTTGACATGTTAACAATTACCGGCAGTTCGAAAAATAATGGGATGACCTTAAAGATTCTTTTAACAGGCTATCGCAGTGAAGATAGCCTTGGTTTCAAAAAGGATACAAAATTTCAGGCTTATCAGTCAAATTATATTGTCTACGAACGCCAGTCAGTGGGTAATTAAAATATATGTAAATATTATCTGAATAAATACATGAAAAAGAAAAAGATTTATCTGGTGTTTTCACCCCATCCTGATGACCTGGACTTCTCCTGCGCCGGCACCGCGGCCAAATTGACGGCTGATGGTAATGAGGTCGTCTATTGTATCATTACCGACGGCAGCAAAGGGACGCAATCGGTCAGGCAGCCGAAAAAAGAGCTGATCGCTATCCGGCAGCGTGAACAGAAGGCAGCCGCGGCTACAGTCGGAGTGAAGCGAGTTATCTTCCTGGGGCAGACCGACGGCGAGCTTGAACACACCCCGGCGCTCAGGAAAAAGATCGTCGCAGCGATCCGCCGGGTCAAGCCGAACGTGATTTTGTCATTCGATCCGGCCAACCGGGGTTTCGATAATTTCTACCGCTATCACCGTGACCACCGCGTGGCGGCGGAGGCGGTCTATGACGCGGTCTATCCGGCAGCCGGCTCGCCGGTTTTCTTCCCCGAACTTTCTAAGCGGGGACTGAAGGCGCACCAGATCGACGAGGTCTGGTTCTATATACCGGAGCGGCCCAACCTATATATCGATATCGCGAAGACGATAGACCGCAAGATCGCGGCCCTGCTCTGCCACAAAAGCCAGATGGGCGATGCGGCCGGCCTGGAAAAGCGTATCCGGCAATGGGCCCGCGAGCAGGGGAAGCTGAAGAAAATGCGTTACGCCGAGACATTCCGCCGCGTGGCATTGAATTAGTTTTTAGTGTTTGACTAATTGCTAAATTTAAGGTAAATTATATTAATTATAAACGAGCCTTCAGGGAGTAAAAGATGGTTCGTTTTTATTTGGCCCTTTGAAAATTATCAGGAACTGGCATCAATCATATTGGCTTTTTAGACATTATCGCCCTGACAACAAAAGGAGGTTTCAAATGTACTTGTTTGATATTATAGTCCGTTCTGACAGCCATGCCTTAGGCGCGGTCATCGTGTGCATTTTGGGCGCGGCGATGTGCATTTTGGGCAACTGGTTGATCGAATGGTATCGGAAAGGCGCCGAAACCAAGCGCCGGCGGGTAATATTCACATTGAATTACGCGTTGGCTTTTTACGCTGTTGGCTTGTTCATTACCGGTAATTATTTGTGGTCGGAGAGATCAAGCGTCGGCGCCTGGACGACCATCCTTGTTTGTTTTATCGCGGCATTTTGTCTGTGCGCGTACCTTCTCCTGTTTCATCCGTTATTTGGCTTGGCCTCGGAGGAATACCAGTCTTTTCACGCCAAGGCCGTATTATTTTTTGTCGCATCTTTCTTTCTTACCGTTATTTTTAACGGTTATTATGAAGATTTTGCGATGCTCGGATATTCACTGCGGCAAAAAAACGACTGGCAGCTGGCCAAAGTCGTAAATTTGGATTTGTCGGCCAAAGAGGCGGCTGAAGCCATGGAAAAATATCGAGAACGTGCCGTACCGGGCATTGGCGAAGTTACCGATGGCAGCAGCCAAGCTAAACACTCGCCGATCCCGGAGTATTATGAGGGAATTGTCGATTTACGCAATCATTTTGGTTATTCGGCCAACTTGGAGAAATACGCCGATAGCTTAACCGGGAGCGAGAGAGAGCTTTGGCTCGGGTATGGTTATTTTTTTACGAATAAAGATTGGGCCAAAGCACATTTCGACCAGACCGAAGAAGCCGATATGGAGGCTATTTTGCAGTTTTATAAAGCCGGTGACGCGATTTCCACTGAAGGAATGCTTGAACATTGGGTACTCTTCAACAGGACATTTCGGCCTAAATGCCGCTGGCTGCCGGCGAAAATTTTAGACAGAATGAACAACTTGATGGTATATATGATTTATTATGAAACCGGAAAGGATTTTTTCCGAGAATTGAATTATCGGTTCGATAACAAGATGCCGGAGACGTCCGAATATCATTATCGGCAAATTAAGATTATTAGAAGCTATCTGACGGATCCGGAGGAAAAGTTCAAAATATTGATGCAGGAGCTTAACCATCTGGTTCTGGCCCACATGATACTGATCGGTCCGAAACTTTCCTTGCCGGACCAGACGACTGTGTATGCCAGAAAAATATTTGCGATTTCGATTTGTCCTATTTTTTTAGCGGTACTGTTTTGCGTGAATTTTTGGTATCATAGCCTGCGCGCCGTATTTTCAAAAGCGCGGACAGTGGCGGGCCCGTGAATGACGGCCGTGTTCCGGATAAAGCAAAAGGCAGGTTCCTAGTACCCTGCCTTTTTTATAAGGATAAATTAAAATTGGCGCTCAGCAGTTATTATTTTTTATTAATTGTCGTCGGTTTACTATTTTTCGATAAAATGTTAGAATATTTAGGAAAAATGATAATAAAATTATGGATATTCATAATACCGGGCGGGTTCCGGCAATGGCGAAATCGGAGAAGAACCGCGACAACGGTTCTTTGTCCACAAACATAAGCGGTTCGGCCAAGTTAACAAGAAGTCTTCTCGTTAATATGGTCTGGTGCCTGGGACTGGCGTTGTTCTGGGTAGTTTTCATTTGGGGGTTTTGGGACAGGGGCGTATTTGCCCTGGGCATGAATGCGTTCGTGTTTAGCGCGGCAGTCTTGGCATTGTTCATTTCTATCCTTTACCGCCACAGCCATTACGGAACAAAAGATTTGGTCTGGATAATCCCGCTTTTTCTGATAGCTCTAAGCTATCTCATATACGATAATCCGTTCATCAAGGCGGTCAATATGCTTATTTTCCCCGCGCTGATCGCGGTTTTCATCAATTACGGCTTTCTCTCCGACAAGAATAAGAAATACTGGGACCTGGATTTCGCCTATCATATCGTCGGCCGGATATTGTCGCTTATCGCGAAAATTCCCGCCGCCGCCAATTACTATATCGATATGGTGATCCCGAGAAGCAAGCACGGCCGGGGAACGGTCCGCAAGTCCGTTTTGGGGACGCTCCTGTTCCTGATCATCGCATTCACCGTGATCATTCCGCTCCTGTCCGCGGCCGACAGCGTATTTGCCGCCCGGATCGAAGTGGTCTACGGCTGGTTTCGGGATCTTTTCTCCGAGGTGTTCGTGTACAAGATTCTCGTTTTCATCGCCTTATCCGTCTTATTGTTCTCGGCCCTGTTGGCCTGGACCCGCGGGCACAATCTCCGCGACCGGGATGGGGCCGGCAAGAAGATCGACCCGATCGTGTCCGGGATCGTCCTCTCCGGCATCCTGGCCCTTTATCTCTTCTTTCTCTGGGTGCAGGTCGAGCGGCTCTGGGTGGGCAGCTTGCCGTTCGAGTTCAAGGAGACGGAAAGCCTGGTCAAAAGCGGCTTCTGGCAGCTTTTCTTCCTGACCGGCCTCAATACGCTGATCTATTTCTTTACCTACCGCAAGACCAATAAGGCCGTCCAGCATATCCTGGGCGGTTTTACCGCCGCCTCGCTCCTCCTCTTGGTATCGGCCGGGGAGCGGATGGCCCTTTATGTGGTCAATTACGGGTTTAGCTACGAGAAATTTTTCGCGTCTTATACCGTCCTTTATTCTGCTATCCTCTTTGCCTGGCTTATTTACCAATTGTTCAGGAAAGACAAAGCCAACATACTCAAGTTCCTGGTATTCCTTTTTCTCTGGATGTACGCGCTGATCACGGTCTTTCCGGTCGAGCAGTTCATCCTGCGCGCGAACGTGGCGCTCGCCCGGCGTCCGGATTCGCGCATCCGGCTCTACGAATTGACCATGCTTTCGACCGACGTGCTCGGGCTGGCGAAAAAATACGACAGCGAGGGCGTCCTGCGCGAGCAAGCCGGCTACCTGGAGCGGGAGAACGGGGAGGCGGATAACGAGGAATTCGACTGGCAGCCGTGGATCGACAAGCAGGAGAAGCGGATTACGGACAAGAAATGGTATGAGAAAAATCTCATGAATTTCGTAAACTACTGAACGTAACTTTATTTAATTTACAATTTTGATCTATAGACGTAAAAAGACCGAGGTTCAAATCCCCGGTCTTTTCTAATGTACGATCCAAAAGAATGGCTACTGCAATCTATTAGTGGACAAAATACCGCCAGTCACATAAAAGGCCGCTTCCTCCCATGCTTCATTTGCCAGGTCACAATTCGTTTCCGACCAGCAGGCTAGGCGTTTTTCTTCTTCCTCGCTAAAAGAGGTTTCTTGCTGGAGCAGGGCTGTATACAGATAACAGGCAGCAACGAACTTAATGTCGATGGGAAAAAGCGATATTTCAACGGTTTTGAAATCCTGTTTTTCCGCGTATTCGATCAATATGCGAAAGGGGTCATCATTTTCCAGTATTAGGAACAGGGTTTCTCTGGCGGCGACGGCTTCCTCGTCGTTTACGAGGCTCATTTCTCCGATAATGTTGATCAAATTGCATTCGTATTTATTGCAATCTTCACAAGATAAACAGTTATTATCCATTGGTTTCCTCCCTGGTTTATTGTCGTTGTGTGTAATTGCGGGCCCACTTTATAGATAATAAAAAATAATATATCATAATAGGATTAATGTCAAAACAGATATATAGTTTTATTTTCTGCCAATACAAAAAAGCCGGAGAGAATACTCTCGCGGTTTTTTATTATGACACGGCCTAAAGCAGGCGGCGGATCGGGGATAGTATGGCTTCCATCAGGCGCTGCCAGTATGAGCGGCGGTTCCAGTCGGCGAGCGTATAGGGCTTGGCGGTAGCGATCAGACGTTTCATGATCCTGGCCATCGGATCGGTCAGGGCCGGTTCCGATCCCGAGACAGCCAGTTCGTAGTTAAAAAGTACCGAGCGGTAGTCGAAATTGGACGAGCTGATAAGCGCTGTCCGGCCGTCCACCAGGATCGCCTTGCCATGGAGAAAAGGGCCGGTATGGGCGTAGAGTCGGCAGCCGGCGCTGAGCAATTGCCCGAAATAGCGGTAGCGGAAAAGATCGACTATCCGGATGTCCGAGCGATGAGGAAAGATAAGCGAGATCTTTACGCCGCGGCGGGCCAAGGCAACCAGGCGGGCGCGCAATTTCAGGCCGAATACCGGATAGGGGCTGGCGACGATAATCTCATGGCGGGCGCTTTTGAAAAGCCGGTATGCTTGGTGCAGAATGGGCGAAATGATCCCGGGCAGATCGCGGAAGATCGTGTAGGGACCGCAGGCCAAAGGTTTCTGGAAACGGTGCGGTATGAGCCGGCGTTTGTCCCGGCGGTGGTAATTTTCGTAGAAGATATTGCGTAAGACGCGAGTTTCGGCGCCGGATAGCCTGACGGTGAATTCAGTATATTCGAGGCCGTTATCGTATATATTGGTCGAGCCCAGATAGGCGATCCGGTCGTCGATCACGAACAGCTTGCGGTGGTCGCTTTCGTTAATATCCCGAAAAAACCGGTAGTGGAAAATAGTCTTGTGAAAAAATCTAACTTCACCGCCTGCCAGGATAAGCTCCTTAAAAAAGCCCAAATGCGTGCCGAATGAACCGACATAATCCAGGAGCACTCTGACCAGTACGCCGGCCCGGGCGCGCTCGGCCAGAAGGCGAACGAAGCGCCGGCCGGTCGCGTCCGGGTAGAAAATATAAGATTCGATCAGGATGCGTGACCGGGCATTCCTGATATCCGCCTCCAGGCTATCGTAAAGCTTTCGGTTATTTTCGTAGATTTTTGTTTCCATTGTGTTCGGGCAGATATCTGCTGTCGGCGGCAGGAGGGGTTGTGGCGCCAGGCAAAGGAACCAGCCGTCTTAACGCAGATACGGAATGATTAGTATAGCTGCTTGGTATTAATGCAGTAAAATATATGAGAATTATTAGTTTCTATTAAGAATTATATACCTATTTATCGATAAATAACAAATTCGGAATTTTATTCGCAAGATAATCCCAATAATTAAAATAATAAATGATTTTTCGACTGGATTTTCATTAGTATTCCATCTTTTTTGTTTTTTTTGGATAACTGTTGTATTTTTTATTTATTAATATTACGACAGATCTGCCCTTAGTACAAAGATTTGGTCAGACAAGCTTGGATCTGAGGGAATTGATTATTTGACAACCGGCCTTTGATATTTGTTACTATTTCGCTATAATATCGTTAATATAAACAAGGATGTGAAGCGCCCGGTTATTGGTTCGGACAATCTGACATTACATGCTGTTAAAATAATAGTTCGATAAAATCGATTAAATGAATAATTCTAAATATTAAATGAATTTATGAAAAAACAATTAATAGTGGTTATTGTCGTTTTTGTGGTTGTTATTGGGGCGGTCATCGCATTGCGCCTCTTAACCCCGGAAGATGCCTGGGTTTGCGAGAACGGGGAGTGGGTGAGGCACGGTAACCCGTCAGCAGACATGCCGGAAAGCGGTTGCGGTGAAGCGGCCCCGGCAGACAGCAGCAATCAAACTATCGCCGAGTCTTGCGCGGACAGCGGCGGCACCTGGCTTGAGGAATACCAGGAATGCGAAAATGCCAGCGCCGATTGGTGCCAGGAAGAAAGCGGCGGACAGTTCGAGGAATGCGCGTCCGCCTGCCGCCATGACCCGGAAGCGGAGATGTGCACCCTGCAATGCGTGCCGGTCTGCGGTTTTGCGACTTCTACCGAATCGGCGGCAAAGGGAGTGGAAAACGCGACTTATACTCTTGATGGCCAGTCGATCACTCTGCACGACGGCCAGGCAATCGAACAAAGCGCTCCCGGTGCGGCCGCAAAAGTGACAACCATTCTTTTCGGGGAGCCTGTTACCGGCGATATGGACGGCGACGGCGTTGATGACGCCGGCGTGATACTGGTGCGCAGCGGCGGAGGCAGCGGAACATTCTATTATGCCGCCGCGGCGATCTACCGGGGCGGCGCTTACCAGGGGACGAACGCGATCCTCCTGGGTGACCGGATCGCTCCCCAGTCAAGCGATATCAAACGTTATATCTATACCGTTAATTACGCCGAACGCGAGTCGGGTGATGCGATGACTGTCGCGCCATCCGTCGGCGTGAGTAAATATCTGTCGTATGACGGTGAAAAGCTGGTTGAAGCGGACCGGAATGATGATTTGATCCGCATATTTACCCCGCATCCGGGCGAGACGATATCATCGCCATTATCCATTACCGGCGAAGCCCGGGGAAATTGGTACTTCGAGGCCAGCTTCCCGGTTTCGCTGGTAGATTGGGACGGACGGATCATCGCCGAAGGGGTGGCTAGCGCCCAGGGCGATTGGATGACCGAGGATTATGTACCCTTTACGGCCGAACTCGATTTCACGGCGGATACGACCGTAAGCGACCGCGGCGCATTGATTCTCAAGAAGGATAATCCTTCCGGTTTGCCGGAGAACGATAATTCACTGGAAGTGACGGTTTATTTCAGCAAGCAATAGGCGGGTAGGTTGGTAGGTTTTGTTTCGGCAGTTATAAAATCGAAATAATTTTGTTTTAAAAAGAACGGACGATTGGCGTCCGTTCTTTTGTGTTAACATTTAGCTGCGGAAAATAGTCAATTTAATTGTATATTAGAAAAAAATTCAATAGAACAAGGCATTGTTTTGTTCCGGCCGGTATTTTGTTTGATTGACAAAATGCGATTGTTATAGTAATTTGATACATCACACAAAAACACAAACCGCAAAAAATAAGGAGGAATCGAAATGTCGCGATCATTTAAAATTTTTATCAGTTTGGTTATTGGCGTTTTGATCGCTGTCGGGGCTAATCCGGCACGGGCCAATAATGGCACTACGTTTGCAATCATGGGGTTTTACCAAAAGGTCGCCGTCAATGATGCGGCGGTAATAATCCATCGTATTTCCAGTCCAGCAAAATTAAACGAAATGTGCCGTCCCAAAGATTTTGATTTTGAGGGGTGCGCCTATCTGGAAAAAAACACAATATATATCCCGGGATGGACCGGAGATGTCGACAGTTATCTGGTATTGTCCTTGGAGCTGGGCCACCTTTCTTCATCCGGAAAAAATACCGCAAGTTATTTCCAATCCGGCGGGACGAAAATCCCCAAGATCGCCAGATATTTAAAAGGACGATTGGAAAACGATATCGCCGACAGGATCGAAGTGCTGGCAGCGGTATATAATTTTTCCTGGGCGATCGAAGAAGCCAAATCAACCCTGTTCGCCGTTGCGGCGATCGAGTCAGTAGCCGAAAAATTTCCTGAAATTTCCCGGTATATGCTGGCCGATCTGTCCCGACGAAATGAATTGTATGAAGAACGGGGGGAATATCCGGGAAACGGCGAGCATTTTGAGGGAAGGTTATGGGCCCTGATTCTGCTTGACATGTACAATTATGACGCCCTGAAAGCCTATAAGGTAGTTAGGGATAGCGACCTCGTTGAATTGTGGCAGCTACTTGGCGCGCAAATCAATTGCATTCTTGGTCCCGGGGAAGTTCATGACCCGGACGTGATCAGCGCCGTACCGGCCCGCATCTATCGGCATGCTTGGGAGCACTATGGGCTGAATTGGCAAGCTGTATTCAACCAGGAGTTTTTCTATCTTTGCCGGCGGGCGATCGAGCCGCTTCTTGAGCACGCTACGGTTAGCCGGAATGTGCTGGAGCAGGCGCAAAAAGACCTGGTTGAAATCACCAAGCCATTGGCCTCTCTCCAAAACAATTGACGGCAGGTATTAATTGTCGAAAACAGATATCCATAAAAATGGGTCTGGGCAGAACACCCAGACCCATAAAATTATTTGGATACCTGTTTTTTTATTTTAAATAGGGAATAATATCGATCCAATCTTTGAGCTGGGCTTCGGTCGGGACGTATCCCAGGTAATTAACTTCCTGGCCGCGGTGGATGCCGAGATGGAGATGCTTGCGCTCACCGTCGGTTTCGGCGCTGTAGCCCTGGCCCAGAATGGACAATTGGTCGCCCGCCGAAATATCAGAGTTTACGGCCGCCGCAATACTTTTTAATTTGAGGTGTCCATAGAGTACGGTAATGTCCTCGTTATTGAGCTTGCAGCGCTGAACCGCCACGCCGCCGTAGCCGTTTACCGTGCCCCGGTAGATTAGCGGACCATCGCAAACCGCGAAAACCGGAATATCGGCATCGGCTTCATCCGGCGTAGTTTCGAAATCGACGCCAGTGTGGTAGCCGGAGAACCGCTCCGGGCTGACCGGCGAATTATCGGGCGACACTTTGATGCCGAAAGGTTTCTTGGTGACTCTCGCCAGGGCATCGGCGATTGGCGCGGTAAATTCCGGCTGGGGTTGGCCGGGTGACGCTGCGGGAGCGGGTTCCGGCTGGCTGACGGGAGGAGCCGCTACCACAGGGGTTGAAGACCCAGATGGGTAATTTTGGCTGATGGCTGGCAGGGCAGGATTGTTGCAAGCGGACAGGATGCTTGTAAAAAAAACGGCAACTGCCGCCAAAGTTAATACAGATTTTAGCCAGTGTGAATAGCCATTCATATTATTTCCAATATTTATACATATTAGCTTATTCTATTTAACCATAAGACCGGCATTTTGCAAGTTTTTAGACTTTACATTTGTGTAAATTATGCAATTGTTCGTTTATTTTAAATTAACCGTAATTTAATATTATTATGAAATAATTATCATACAAAACAACAGATCTTTTAATTACCGATACGCTCGGGAGAGCCCAGACGCGCGGCCGGCAACGGCAGCGCTTTTGCGCTCTCCCAGGCGAAGGGGACGGCGAAGACGGGTATATTGCCCGTTTAAACAATTAACTGAAAAAATATGAAAAAGTTAATGTATACGGTTGCCGGCCTCACCCTGGTGGCGGTAATGGCATTTCCGGCCATTACATTCGCGGATACCGGTAACACATCGACGAATAATTCCGGCATACTCGGAATGACGAATGGCAATAGTTTGGGGAATCTCTTTATTCTGGACCGGCTGTTCAACAACAACCGGGGCCTGTTCAACAACAACCGGACCAATCTCGGCGATCTCTTCATTTTGGACCAATTGTCGGGCAATACCAAATTGCTTGGCAATAATAACACCAATCTGGGGGATATGTTCGTCCTAGACCGGCTGTTTAACAACAACAGCGGACTCCACATCCTGAATAACGGCAATAATCTGGGTGATCTCTTCGTATTGGATCAGCTGTTCAACGGCTCCAACCTCCTATCAAAGTGACATGCGGATATGTTTGACCTATAGTAACCAGCCAAAACACAGCTAATAAGGCTGTGTTTTTGGCTTTATAATTTTCAATTACAATAGCTATGGATAATTTTAATGAAAAATTAATATTATAATAACCATATTCGCAATTTTTAATATTATTTAAATATTAACGGAGTAATATATTATCGTGGGATAGTAAAATAATAGGGGGGAGGTGAAATCATATGAACGAAAAAAATCAAATTCAAACCGCCAGTGGAATCAATATCGCGGCTGGAGTGTGGATGCTATTTTCACCTTTTATTCTGGGTTTCGCGGCGATTAGCGCTGCAGTAATGAATAACGCGATTTTGGGAATAGTGATTGCCGTAATGGCATTAATCAGAGTCACAAATCCGCAAAAAACGAACGGCTTAAGCATCATAAATGCAATACTCGGGCTTTGGCTGATTATATCACCGTTCGCCTTCGGTTTTACCAGCGCGGTAATTGTTTGGAACAATGTCATTCTCGGCATAATCGTAACAGCTATGGCAGTCTGGAGCGCCAGTACCAGTAAGCAAACAAGCCACGCCGTATAAGTTACGGCAGACGGTTGCTGGATAAACCGCCCCGGCAGAGATCGGGACGGTTTTCGGCTGCGCCCGGATGATGCCGAAAATAGCAATAATTAAATTTCTCGGGTATGGGTTCATTTTTCTCCCTGGTTTGCTATAATGATAAACATGGCAAAAAATAAAGGAAAAATTCGCGTAAGTTTGTTGATTTGTGTTTTATTGGCGGGGGTATTATCTCCGGTATATAATGCGCTGGGCGAGGAAGAAATCGCGAAAGACATATTTTTCCGGGCCGAAGTGGTAAAGATCCTGGAAAATAAAGAAACGGTTTTGCCCGACGGCGTTCCGGCCACCCAGCAGCGGCTGCTGTTGCGCGGCCTGGAAGAACCTTACAAGGGGCAAGAAATCGAATTCAACGGCATCGGCAATTATGATGTGATCAACAAGCAGTTATACCGGGAAGGGGATACGGTATTGGTGGTCGCGAGCCGTGATAGCGAGGGGGAGACATATTTTTATATATCCGACTACGTACGGACCAACGGACTGTGGATTCTGTTTATTGTCTTTTGCCTGACTCTGATCCTGGTCGGCCGGTTTAAGGGGCTTCGTTCGTTAGTGACCCTGGTCTTGAGCTTCGTCGTCATAATCGGCTACATCATACCCCAGATACTCGATGACGCCGATCCGATAATCGTTACGGTTATCGGATCATCGGTAATACTTCTGATTATTATCTACCTGACCGAAGGCTGGCGGACCATTTCCCATTTGTCGATTTTGAGTATATTTATCAGCCTGGTAATTACCATATTCGTCTCCTGGTTCTTCACCGGACTGGCGCGGTTGACCGGTGTAACCGGGGAGGAAGTGTCGTTCCTGGTCGATATCGGCCCGCAGACCATAGATTTCCGCGGTTTGCTTCTGGCCGGCATCATTATCGGCGCCCTGGGCGTACTGGACGATGTCGTGATCTCGCAGATCGCTACCGTGGAGCAGCTTTCCGAGGCTAATCCATCTTACACTTTCCGCGAGCTGTTCAAGCGGTCGTACCACGTCGGTATTTCCCATATCGCTTCCATGACCAACACCTTGTTCCTGGCTTATGCCGGCGTTTCACTGCCGATCCTGATTCTGTTCACCTCCGGGCAAAGCGCCTTCCAGAACTGGATGCAGGCGATCAATAACGAATCGATCGCCACCGAGATCGTCCGTACGCTCGCGGGCAGTATCGGGCTTATTCTGGCGGTGCCGATCGCGACGTTGCTGGCGGCCTGGAAGTACGGTAGGAAATAAATCAATCGATAGGAAAGTTATTTGTTTCCGATATGTTTATATGATAAAATCTGCTTATTATTTAATATTATAATTATGAAAACCATTAAATTGAAATCCGGTGCCTTGATGCCGGCACTTGGGCAGGGGACCTGGACGATGACGGGCGATGAAGCCACCTGGGCGATCGAAGCGGCCATCCGGATCGGCTTCCGGCATATCGATACAGCCGACCGCTACGGCAACCACCGCGAGGTCGGCCAGGCGATCAGGGACAGTGGTGTTAAGCGGGAAGAAATTTTCCTCACGAGCAAAATATGGCACGAAGACCTGGCCCCGGCCGATTTGCGGCGCGCGGCTGAGCGCTTTTTGGCAGAACTCGGTACGGATTATCTGGATTTGCTGCTGATCCATTGGCCCAATCGCGATATTCCGGTAGGCGATTCTCTCCGGGAACTGGGCAGACTAAAAGAAGAGGGGCTGGCCCGCGACTTTGGTGTTTCCAATTTCACGGTTTCCCACCTGAAGAAAGCCCTCGCGACCGGAGCGGAGATTGCGGTCAACCAGGTGGAATTCCATCCGTCGCTTAACCAAAAAGAGCTCAAAGATTACTGTGATAAGCAGGGTATAATAGTCACGGCCTATTCGCCCTTGGCCCAAGGCCGCGATTTCGGCCTGCCCGTAATAGCGGAATTGGCCGGAAAATACGGCCGCACCCCTGCCCAGATAATCCTTAACTGGTTGACCGGTAAAGGGATGGCCGTCGTTCATGGTTCGCGGAATGAGGCCCATATTAAAGAAAACCTGGCCAGCCAGGATTTTACGCTTACTCCCGAAGACCGGGCGCGCATCGAATCAGCCTCGAGCGAGTCCGTTCGCGTGGTTGATCCGCCATTCGCAGAATTCGACCAAAAATAAATAGCACCCTTTACAAATTAGCCTTTTTATACTATAATTTATTCCGAGGACATTATCATAATTTTTGTAATTTAACGGCTCAAAACTTATGTCCGGAATAATTAAAATCACCAACCGCAAAACTGTGGCCAATAAAAAGGCCCTGAAAAGGATTCAGGAGATAATGCGCGCGCAGTTTCCCGGCCTGGACGAAAAGACGATCAGCAACCTGCCCTATACCGTATTCGGCGGGCCGAAGATGGGGTTCAATTATAGCTTATATGCAGCCGCGGATGACCTTTCGGATATCCGCGGTTTTATGATGTATTCGTATTTTCCCCGTTATAGCTTTTATTTTCTGGACCATATAGCGGCCGCCCCCGGACAAACCGGGCGGGGGATCGGCGGCATGCTCTATTCCCATTTGCGGACAGAAGCCAAAGCGGCGGACGCGGTCGGGGTTTTTTATGAATGTTTAAGCGATGACCCCGGCGAGGAGAAGGACAAGACAAGACTCGAACAAAATAAAGCCCGGTTGCGGTTCTATGAGCGCTTCGGTGCCCGTCCGCTGGCCGGCAATTTGTTCCACGAACGCGTCAAACCGGAGAATAATTCCGCCTTACTGGTCTATGACCCGCTGGACCAGCCGCCGCTCTTGACGCGTGATGCCGCCCGCAAAATAGTGCGCAAGATCATACTTAAGAAATATTCCGACTTTTGTCCGCCGGACTATATCAAACGGATAACCTTGTCTTTTAAGGATAATCCGGTACAGATGAGGGAGACAAGATATAAATTGTAGATTATCCAATTTTCAATTCTACATAAATATCCCGGTGGGATATTTTTTAATTTAAAGTTAATTAATAATTTATATAATATAAATATGAAATTAACAAATATTTTTAAAAAATATGGAAGAAGATAAATCAAAATCGAACGGTGGAATGATCATCGGCGTAATTATTGCAATAGTTGTTATCGCGGGCGTGGTATATTATTTCCAAAGCCGTCCGCAGGCGCCGCAAGCAATGGCGCCTGGCGCAGCGACGCCGGTTGCGGGCGGCAATGGTACAGATTATACTCCGAGCGATACGATGAGCACGACAACGGAAGTAAAAACTTTCGACTTAATCGCACGGAATTATTCCTTTACCCCCAATGAGATCAGGGTAAAGACGGGCGACAAAGTAAAGATTAACTTGACGAGTGAACAGGGTTTCCATGATTGGACGATAGATGAGTTCAAAGCCGCCACCAGCCGGATAAATACGGGTGAAACCGCGAGCGTGGAATTCACGGCGGACCGGCCGGGCACTTTCGAATTCTATTGCAGCGTGGGCAACCACCGCCAACTGGGCATGGTGGGGAATTTGATCGTGGAATAGCATGGGAGTTATATGATATATTCCAAACCAAAGTATTTAGACTATAAAAAATATCCTTTGAGGATATTTTTTATTTGTTATAGCTGTTATTTAACCGAAATTTCCCGCGAAAACCCGGGCTGAAGCCCGGTAGAAAGCCGGAGCATTATTCTGACGGGCTTCAGTCCGGGTTCGGATGGGTGCCGTGTATTCGGTTTTTAACGATATGCGTTTAAAATATTCAAAATCGATTTTAATTGCAGTGGTTTTATTAAACCTGCTGGTCATTCTTTATTTTTGGCGGCAGAATTCAGGCAGTTTGCTCAAGGGCAGTAATGCCGATATCCTGCTGGCTGCGGGCCGGGCCAGCGGCCTGATCCTCGTATTTCTGATCCTATCCCAGCTTTTTCTGATGGGCCGGGCCAGGCCCCTGGAAAGGGTTTGGGGGCTGGACAGACTTTCGCGCATCCACCATTGGAACGGCGTGTTGGCCCTGGTTTTCCTGTTTGCGCACCCGATCTTGATCGCCAGCAGCCTGGCGCTTTATGAAAAAATCAATTTTTTCCGGTCATTATTGCTTTTCCTGCAGAATGACGATGTTCTGGCCGCTTTTTTCGGGCTAGTGATCCTGCTTGCAGTTATTTTCGTATCGACAGCCGTGATTATTTTCCGCTGGCGTTATGAGTTTTTTTATTTTCTTCACCTCACCGTTTATCTGGCGATACTCCTGGTCTTCAGCCATCAGATGGAATTGGGCGGCGATTTTGGCGCCCAGCCCCTGTTCCGCGCTTATTGGATATTATTGTATACGGCGGTAATCGGCCAGTTGCTGTTCTACCGCTTTGCCCGCCCGCTCTGGCTGTCCTGGCGCTACCGTTTCCGGGTGAAAGAAGTGAACGCGGAATCGCCTGAGTCGGTATCGATCATAATCAGCGGCCGTGATACGGGATCATTCAGGTCAATTCCCGGACAATTCATGATCTATCGTTTTTTCGCGCCGCGGCTGTGGTGGCAGGCGCATCCTTTTACTATTTCCGGCCGGCCGGATGGTGATATCCGGCTGACCGTCAAGGCAGTGGGGGATTATACCCGGGATATCCAGAAGCTAAAACCCGGTACATCGGTTTTGCTTGAAGGGCCATACGGCGTTTTTACCGCCCGGGAGCCGCTGAAGGATAAATATTTGTTGATTGCCGGCGGCATCGGCATCACGCCGCTTTTTTCTTTGGCCGAATTTTTAACCGTTAAAAGGAAAGACGTGATATTGGTTTACGGCAATCGCACTAAGTCCGCGATCGTGTTCAGGAGTGTCCTGGATCGGATGGCAAAACAGCGGGAAAATCTGCGCGTAAATTATATATTGAGCGAGGAAAAACGGCCGGGATACGCGAACGGATACGTTGATTTGGATAAAATAACAAAATTCGCACCGGATTACCATGAACGGGAAATCTATCTCTGCGGCCCGGTGCCGATGATGAATAAATTGATTGCCGAATTGGGAAAGAACGGCGTGAAGAAAAAGAGATTGCATTATGAAAAATTTTCGTTAAATTGACATTTATCTTGACATTAAATATCGGTTTTGATAATATTCATATACTTATGGGGCACGATTCCGGGAATGATGCATGGCGCCCAATTGAGGACCGGCGGTTTTTCGCCAGCCACAGGGACCCGGATGGACCTATACGCCGGCATATCGGTTCCATTGTAGTCACACCGGAACCGACAAATATCCTCGCGCAGGGGTTTTTCATATTCGTCATACCGGGAGACGAGATTATCGTCCCGGAATCGTGTTCCACCAATTCCCCTTTTTTGTTCATTGTTAAACCCCCTGACAGCGTTACTGTCAGGGGTCTTTTTTATCCCAAATAATTCCTGATATTTAATTTTGAAATAATAATTAGTTAATTGCGTACTAATAAATAGAAAGGAAGTTTTCCCTAAAAAAATTATTAATGAAACCACAAGTATGGATTATTTTCAGAAATACAAAAAAGCGGCGATCAGTATCGCTATCCTGACGCTTATGATGACCGCCGGCCTCAGTTCGGCCTATGCCGCGACCGACAGCCAGGGGTTCACGCCAAATTCATTCAAGACCGATACGCAGATCAATCTCTTGAATACCCTGGAGGCAGGGGATTATGAACAATGGAAGCAGGCAGTGGGGCATTATTCCGGCCTTTCCGGCGTTATTGCCAAGGATGATTTTCTGGAATTCATCCGGGCCCGGAAATTTGCACGCGAGGGCCGCTATGACGAGTCGCTGGCCATGAGCCAGGCTTTGGGCGACAGATTGGCCGCAAAACTAGTCGATTACCTCAAAACCGACAAGCGCCGTCCGAACAGCCAGACTTGGGATAAGGTTCTGGGCGCCCTGCAGGCCGGAGATTTTCAGGCGTTAGAAACGATATTGGCTAACACAAAATAAGCAATACAATTATCCGCGTAAAATCAGCGTATAATCCGCGGTTAGAAGATTTGCAAAGGGATAAAATTCAAATAATAAATTTAAGATGGTTAGCATAGAGTACAATAATAATTATTTGCAAACAAAGGAGGGATAGATAAAGTGCATAGTAATAAATAAAACATCCCGAATGCCGCACCCGCCAGGGGCGGCTTTTGGGTTGGAATATTTTTTTGTACGATTTTTACACGGAATCGGAAACGGACTGTTTTTCCGGCGCTAGCCGGACGGGCAGTTTGCCGGGAAATATGCAAAAATATTGCGAACTGCCTGCTCCGCTTCGCTGCGCAAACAGTCCGGGCACCATGCAAACAATCCGGGCGCCGGTTTGAATTTTCCGAAGAAAATCGCTATAATTTGCGTATTATATTATAACCAGTTATGATCGTATTATGAAGGAATACTATGCCGTGCCGGACAAAACCGACGAAGAGCTTGTTGCCATGACCCTGGCCGACCAGGAGAATTTTTTATTTCTCGTCAACCGTTACAAAGAGAAGTTATTCCGTTATATCCGCCGGCTGACCAATATCAGCGCGGAAGACGCCGAAGACATCCTGCAGGAAGTCTTTATGAAGGCTTACGTCAATTTGAACGATTTCGAACAGGACCTCAAATTTTCTTCCTGGATCTACCGCATCGCCCATAACCAGGTGATCAGCCATCACCGCAAAATAATGGTCCGGCCGCAGGGGAACGCGGTTAATCTGGAAGATAGTGAAGTAATGAACATCGCCGCCGACCTGGATACCGAAAAAGACATCGATATCAAGATCCTGCGCCAGAATATCGATATGGTCGCTTCCCGCCTGGAACCGAAATACCGCGAAGTGCTGATCCTCAGGTATTTTGAGGATAAGAATTACCAGGAAATCTCCGATATCATCAAGCGCCCGCTCGGCACAGTCGCATCCTATCTCAATAAGGCCAAGCAGGAGTTTCGTGACGAGATTGAAAAGCAGAAGATTAAATTTTAATAATTGAGTTGGATTATCGGTCAAGAGCGAAAGGATAACCTTAAAGAAATTTGAAATTAGAAATTGGAAATTCGGAATCGGTTTACGCCCAATTTCCAGTTACAAATTTCAAATTTCACTCTTCCTTGTTTGTTCGCATATTGGGAATAGATGAAGAAACTAATCAAATATATATGGAATTAAAAAAATCATTCGGCCAGGAGCTCCTGGGAAAGATCAAGGAAAAGAAACTGGTCCCCAAACCAAAATGGCAGTTTTTTTTGAAAGATTATATGGTTTGGGGCTCCGGAGTGGCCGCGTTGTTCGTCGGCGGGTTGGCCTTTTCCGTCATTATTTATATGTTCATCAATAACGATTGGGGCGTATACGAACATTTCAGCGGCAGCTTGCTTGGTTTTGTCCTGCTGTCACTGCCTTATTTCTGGATATTGCTTCTCGTGTTATTCATCGCGATCGTCAATTATAATATCAAGCACACCAAGAACGGTTACCGCTATCCGATCGGCGTCATCGCCGCCGCCTCGATCGTCGTGAGCGCCGGGATCGGGCTGATATTTTTCGGCGCCGGCATGAGCCAGGCGGTAGACGAGATATTGGGAGAGAATTTACCCCTATATGAAAAGTTCATCAATAGCCGTATCGGCCAGTGGGAGCATCCCGGGGAAGGGCTGTTGGCGGGATTGGTGACAGAGAGAATTTCGACTTCCAGCATTATCGTCTTCGGACTGGACAGGAAAGAATGGACCGTGGACCTGAGTGGGGCGCGGATCGCGCCGGGAGTCGAGATCACTGTCGGCCAGCCCTTGAAGTTTACCGGCGAAGCGGTTTCGGATAATGTTTTCCGCGCCGGCGAGGTCTTGCCGGCCGGACCGGGCGGGGGATTCCTCAGACGCAACAATCGGATGCATTTTATTGGTCCGGAAGGCGGAGTCCGCAACCGGATAAACCCGGGTCTGCCTGGCCGGCTGCCGATGATGGAAGGCAGGCCGATCTTACCGGGGTTGCCCCGCGGTATCGGCAGCAGTACGGATAGCGGTAATATTTAAGTTAAATAGTATAATTTTTAAATCATTCAAATTTCTTCCCGGCCGGGAAGAAATTTTTTTAACCCTGCGTATTAACAGATAGGGGACGCAAAAGAGATCTCTATCCCAAAAAAATCCGCATAATACATTTAATATTCAATTAATTTCGAGACTGTAAGATAAGATAACATTCTTTTCTTATTAATAATCGGGTTGGCGAAGACGCGGAAAAGAACGTTAACAATCTTAACTTATTTAAATCCCGGCGATATGAAGGCTCGCGTGGAACCCCAGTCTTTATATCGCCGGAAAAATAAATTATGAAGAAGTCTAATGTTATGATGACGGGCGCCGCGGCGCTCGTCGCCTTGGTCGCGGTGGCCGGTATGGCGATGTACACATTCGCCCAGGACAATACCGCCACCGATACGCCAACAGCCCCGTTTTTCGGGCGGGGCGGTATGCAATGGCAGAATCTGACCGATGAACAAAAAACCCAGCTTGAAGCCCAGAGACAGGCCCAACAGGAAAAATACCAGGCCGAGCGCGACGAGATTAATGCCGCAATGGCCAAGGGATATGACGCCTGGGTAACAGTGGTCAAGAAATATATGGGCGAAAATGCGCCGATACTGAGCGTGATCAACACGGGTAATTTTGACAAATACGTACAAGCCCAGGGATATTCACAACAGGCCCAGACGCTTTATGACGAGATCGGATTGCCAGGCAAAGGTTTTGGCGGCTGTCTGGGCGGCGGATTCGGACGACACGGCGGTATGATGGGTTTTGGCGGCAGATACCAGGGTGATATTGATGCCGGCATGAACACCAACACGAATACGCAGACACAATAAATAAATGTTAGCTTTTTAAGAGCAGTCTTTCGAGAGAGGCTGCTCTTATTATTTTTGTTTTGTGAATAATAAATTTTTCAGGAAGTGCATGATGGCTTTGCCATAAATTATCAATTTTCAATTATCAATGACCCAATCAATATCAAATTTTCAATACTCAATATTTAAACGGAATATTGGGTATTTCATGGTGTTTGAAAATTTAATATTCGATATTGATTGAGTCACTGGATAATTGGGTTATTGGTAATTGGCAGATATCCATGATTAATCCGATATAAGAGCTATTTATTCCTAACATTAAATTAATTTAAAAATTTTGCCACGTCTTGTTTTTCAAAGAAAAATGCCCTAAAATGCGTATTAGTATATATAATGGATAACTTATTATTTTAAAATTAGCCAATATGAAGAAAACTGCAATTTTTGTGGCATTTTTTGTTGCATTAATGACACTGAGCGGCTGTGCCCAAAAAACCAGCGGAAACACCAATAACCCCGCCGGCAATGCCAGCGCCGGAAATGGCGCGGCAGCCGGCAGCCTGGCCGGGCGGATGCCGGATTTCGGCCAACCGGACCGGCAGCCGGATATTAGCGGTATTGTCCAGTCAATAACCGGCAACGAAGTGACAATCCTCAAGATCGACCGGCCAGCCCGCAACTCCGATGGCAGCGGGCCGGCTGATAGCCAGACGCAAAACACGGACAACAATAATCGGCCAGCCGGCATACCGGGTGTAGGCGGCACCGGAGGCCGGGGTGGATTCGTGGCAGGCGGCGGAGGCGGCGGCAGATTCGTGGCAGGCGGCGGAGGCGGCGGACCAGAGGGGGCTGGCGGGCAAAACGGCGGCAATTTCGACCGGACAGCCATGCTTGAACAATTGAAAGCAATGAGTAGCGGTTCCGAAACAGTAACCGTACCGGTCGGCATCAGGATGCTTAAGCCCGACACCACCACCACCGGTACGGCACAAGCCAGAGATAGGAATATGACCGAGGCCAATCTGGGTGATATCCAGGCCGACAAAATGGTCAGTATCTGGCTGAATACGGACATCACCGACCGCAATATCGCAGATTTTGTCCTTATAACGAGATAGAATTATAAAATAAACCGCTGTTTAGTATTAAGTCAGACAGATAATAGGAAACTTGAAACTAGAAACTGGAAATTAGAAATTTTATATCGTTAATCTATCCAATTTCCAGTTACAATTTTCCAGTTACAAAATATGTTAGATGTCATTAAACAATATAAATTGGCTATCCCCATTTAATCAAATACAAATTATGTCAAGTTCAATTTTAGAAGAAAGTAAAAAGGCCAAAAGAAAGGGCATTCTCGGAATATTCAAAAACAAGAAAATTATGGCGGGAGCCCTGATTGTCGTGGTTATCGGCGGATCGTTCTATTATTTCCGCAACCGCGGCCAGTCGCAGGTCAATACCGTGGTGCCGAAGAACTGGACAGTCAGGAACGGGGATATCCAGATCGCGATCGATACCGACGGCAAAGTAGTTGCCGAGGACGGCGTGGAATTGTCGTTCTCCGTGAGCGGTGACAATCTCGAGGTTTCGGACGTTTACGTAAATGAGGGCCAGCAGGTCAAGAAAGGCGACAAGATAGCATCGGTCAAGACCGATACCCTGGAGTATAGCGTCCGAACCGCTTATTCAAGCTATCAATCGGCTCTGGCGGCTTATAACGAAAAAATAGCCGGTCCGACCGACGATGATATCGCCAAAGCCAAGGCATCGATCGAACAGGCCCAGATATCCCTGGACCAGTCTAAGATCAGCCGGGACAAGACCAAAGTCAGCGGCGAGGACAAGGTCAGGGCGGCCCAAGACGCGGTTAAAACCGCCAAAGATAATTTGAACATGAATCAGAGCGTATACTCGAGCCAGGACGTGGATGACGCTTATCAGACCTTGGTCGATACCGTGAAATCGACCGACCTTTCCCTGGAGGGCATACTGCGTGATTCGGATGAAGTCGTCGGAGTGGATAATTCATTATTGAATGACGCTTACGAAAAAGACCTGGGGACATTGGTCGTGGGGTCGCTGTCCGCCGCGCAGGGCAGCTATACCGTGGCTAAGCGGGCTCAGCAAGCGCTGGATACGAAAGTGATCGGTTTGTCTTACGCCAGCCCATATGCCGATATCGACGCCGCGGTCCAATTGGCCCAAGCAGCCCTGGACGCGTTCGACCGGCATTTGTATGATATGCAGAATCTGTTGAGCGCGTCGGTCGCGACCAGCAATTTGACGCAAACCAAGCTGGACGGATTCAAATCCAGCGTCAGTTCAAACCGGACGAGCGTCAATACCAAGACGACAGCTATCAATAACAATTTAAAAACATTGAAGGATGCCAAGGACGGTCTGGACGATTACGTAACCGCGTACAATGATGCCCTAAGGGATCTCGACAACGCGAAAGTGAGCGCCGATCAGGATAATCAGACGGCTGATTCCAATGTCCGTACCCGGGAATTGTCCCTGGAGGACGCCCAGCGCAGTTATGATGACCTGATGGCGCCGATGACTGACGCGGAAATGGCCGCCGCCCGTTCGTCCCTAACCTCGGCTTCGGTGAACCTGGAACGGGCGAAACTGGATCTGGAAAAGGCCACTATCCTGTCGCCGATTGACGGCCAGATTGCTCAGCTTAACTATAAGCAAGGTGATATCATTACCGATAATACCAAATCGGTGGCTACGGTGATAAACAACGATACCTTGTATATCGAGGTAAATATAGAAGAAGCTGATATTTCCAAAATTAAGGTTGGCGACAAGGCAGTAGCGACATTCGACGCATTGAACAGCGCGGAAATACCCGGTGAGATCAGTTTCATTTCCCTGACATCCGGTTCGTCGAACAATGGTATCGTCACTTATCTGGTGCGCGTCCTCCTGGATAATTCCGACAAGAAGAATATCCGGGAAGGGATGACCGCCGGGGTCAAATTCGTAACCGCCGGCGTTAGCAATGTCTTGATGGTGCCGGTCGAAGCGGTGCGCAATGTCGACGGCAAACCCTCGGTCCAGATGGACAACGGGGAATGGCAGCCGGTGGTGACCGGATTCACCGATGGTAAATATGTGGAAGTGATAAATGGGTTGAGCGAGGGAGATAAGTTGGTATATTAAATGTAAATATAAATCCGAATACCACGAATTACATCCAAACAAATACATGCTCCGAATCGATTTATTTATGACATTTAAACGAAATGACAACAAATTGAAATACAGCTCAAGGATGCGCACAAGTCGTATTATCTCGCGAATGGCGAGGAGATCCCGGTTTTGAAAGGGATAGATCTGAATATCAAAAAGGGAGAGTTTGTCGCTATTATGGGCGAATCCGGCGGCGGTAAGACCACGCTTTTGAATATCATCGGATGCCTGCATCCGCTGACCTCGGGCGAGTATTACCTGTCCGGCGAGGATATCGGCGAAGTGCGGGACGACTTTACCCTGGCTTTTATCCGCAATAAGAAAATGGGGTTCGTGTTCCAGCAGTTCAACCTTTTTTCCCGCTTGAGCGCTGTCAAAAACGTCGCGCTTCCTTCGCTCTACGCCGGCGTACCGAAAGCGGAAAGGGAGGCCAAGGCCGCGGAACTATTAACCAGTGTCGGCATGGAAGACCGGATGGGCCATAAGCCGACCGAGTTGTCCGGCGGCCAGCAGCAGCGCGTGGCGATCTGCCGCTCGCTCGTCAATGATCCGCAGATCATACTGGCTGACGAGCCGACCGGCGCTCTGGATTCCAAATCCGGGCTGGAAGTAATGGAGATATTCACCAGCTTTAAAGCCCAGGGGAAAACCGTGGTTATGGTAACGCATACCGCCGAAGTGGCAAAATTCGCCGATCGGATCATATATCTGCGCGACGGCAAAGTGGTGGATCATGACTATAAGCTGAAGAGCAATTATTGAAGTGTTCCGTTTAACCTGTCATTGCGAGCCCCGATCGCATCGGGGCGAAGCAATCCCGAGGCGCGTGGGAATCGGCCTTTTTAACTCATTTGAATCAACGCCTCATGTGTTGTGGCGCGGGATTGCTTCGCGACCCATTATTCGAGAATAAATATTTTTATTCACTTATCATACTGTTGAGCTTTTGAAAAGATTTTCTGTCGCTCGCAATGACAGTATATAATGATGAATTAGATTATATAAATTATGATACTCGAAATTGCAAAAATGTCCTTCGAGTCGCTTATGGCCAAGAAGACCAGGAGCGTTTTATCCATGCTCGGCATCATTATCGGCGTATCGACAGTAATTGCCGTTTTCGCAATTGGCCAAGGCGCGCAGAACGCCGTTAACGCCCAATTCCAGAATTTAAGCGCCAACACGATTATTGTTATGGGTATGTTCGGCCGGGGCGCCACCCAAAGCTCCAAGCTGACAGCCGCCGATGCCGCGGTGATCAGGGATAAGGCCAGCTACATAAAGTCAGCCTCCGGTTCGATCACGGGCAATATGAGCGCTTCTTTCGGCGCGGAAAGCGGAAATTATAATGTGATCGGCGCCGATGCCGATTATTTCAGCATATCCAATTTGAAATTGGGGAGCGGGCGATTCTTCGACCAAGGCGAGGTGGACAGCAAGGCAATGGTCGGGGTTATCGGCAGTGATGTTGCTGCCGCCCTTTTTCCCGATGGCTCGGATCCGGTCGGAGCGACCATTACGGTCGGAGGCAAACGCCTGCAGGTGGTCGGCACTATGGCGGAAGTCGGCTCCAATATCGGCCGGATGTCGCCGGACGAAGCGATCATCGTTCCCAATACGACCGCGGAGAAGAGCTTGCTGGGCACCAGGGGACAGGTGATGATCAATGTCCAGGCCGATTCGGTGGACAATATCGCGGCCGCTACCGAAGAGATTACCTCCGTTTTGCGCACCGAACACAAGCTCAAGGTCGATCAGGAAGACGATTTCCGCATAATGGACGCGGGCAGCATGGTTTCGACAGCCCAGGACACGGCCAAAATGATGACGATGCTCCTGACCGCGATCGCGGCGATAACCCTCCTGGTGTCAGGCATCGGGATCATGAACGTCATGTTCGTGACCGTGGCCGAGCGGACCAAGGAAATCGGCATTGCCAAAGCGATCGGCGGCAAACAGATGGATATACTCACCCAGTTTCTCCTGGAATCGGTCATCCTGTCGATGATCGGCGGCTTGATCGGCATTTCGATCGGACAAGGGATAATATTCCTGGTGAATCGGACAACCGCCTTGAGCTCGCTTATTACATTGGCGTCGTCTTATCTGGGTATTTCCATCGGCTTCGGTTTTTCGGTTATGGTCGGGGTATTTTTCGGCTTTTATCCGGCGCTCAAGGCCAGCCGGTTGGACCCGGTGGATGCGCTGAGGAGCGAATGACGTTTGTTTTTTTGGATAAAAATTCCGCGGGAGTATTGCCCGCGGTTTTTTGATATTCGGGAAATTGGAAATTAGAAACTGGAAATTTGGTTTTTTAAATCCAAATTTCGGCTTAAGTAGTTTTTGGACGCTTATTTCCTGAAAATTTGCCAATCATCCCATGTCGATATCCGATCTATGCCTCGATGATTACCGGGCAAATCCTTTAAAGTTTTAAAAACAACATAAGTCCATATTCGCCATATCTAATTTCCGGTTACAAATTAATTTAGATAAACCTAATAAAAATATAATAAAATTTTAATTAAAATATAACCCCGCCGTGATAAGCTCATTAATATTTAAAAAAAAGAAAAATGAGTCAGACAAGTAATGTCAGGAGGATATTTTTTTATATCTTTATAATTATGTCCGGTTTAATTATCGGCCGGGCAAGCGAAGCAGTCGGTATTACTGGACAGCTGGCTGGCCGGATTTTAGCGGCAACGGAGCAGCCGGGAGGACTATGGTACGTAAACCCCGAAAACCGCCAGTTATATTATCTTGGTCAGCCGGCGGCCGTTATGGATATGATACGCGCTCTCGGGCTAGGGGTTTCGAATAGCGATTTCGATATCTGGAAAGGTATTGCGCCGAAGCGCCTTAAAGGCAAAATCCTGCTAAAAGTCGAGGACCGGGGACAGGCCTATTATGTCAACCCAAACGATCTGGCATTGGTTTATCTGGGCCCACCGGATGATGTCATGCGGATATTGTCACCCTTGGCTATTACCGTAAACTATGCCGATATCGAAGCAATGGCGGCGGGAGGAAGCGGCGGCGGGACGATCGACCCGATAACCGTCCAGTTGACAGTGCCATTTACCAGCCAGGCGCCGGATGGCAACTGGAGCAATCCGGTCTATGAGGACGGTTGCGAGGAGGCGGCAATATTGATGGCGTATTATTGGGCAAATCGCCTGCCCCTGGATTCGGGAACGGCGGCGCGGGAGATATCCGCGATCGCGCAATATGAGATTAAGCTAGACGGTGAATACCGCGACCGTTCGATTACCGATACGGCGGCGCTGATGCGCGATTATTTCGGCTATAACGGCGTTAAAAGCAATCTGAATATAACGGCGGACGATATAATAAACCAGCTGATGAACGGCAACCTGGTTATAGCGGCGGTAAACGGACGACGCCTGGGTAACCCGCACTACACTCCGCCCGGACCGCCAAATCATATGCTGGTGGTAACCGGTTATGACGCGGCCAGTGATGAATTCATTACCAATGACCCAGGAACACACTTCGGCGCCGGATACCGTTATCCGCGCGCCGTGATCGAAGACAGCTTGCGCGACTATCCCACTGGCTATCGCGGCACTTTTGCCGACGCCCATACGGCGATGATAACGGTTGAACCGGGGAGTTGATACAATTTTACAAATTGACACAAGGCATATATTTATAGTATGCTTTTTTTGTTTGGTCGAAATTAGTCATGATAAATATACAATGGCAATTTTAAGTAAAATTAAAGAAAATTATTTCAAGTACGAACATTTCCTTTCGCCATTAGTCCTGATTGGCGGATTTATTTTCGACAATCTTACACTGACGCGGATCGATCTTTGGATTGACAATCTTATCATAATAATCTATCTGTCGGTTGCCCTGGGGTCGATCATATACCTGAGCATATACGATAGCAGCCGGCCGGAACATCGCTGGCTCAAGAATCTGGCCGCGTTCGCGCCGTTCGTTCTGCAGTTCGTGATCGGCGGTTTGTTCAGCGCTTTTTTCGTATTTTACCGCCGCAGCGCCTCTTTCCTCGATAGTTGGCCTTTTCTGCTGCTTTTAGCCGGCCTTCTTGTCGGCAATGAATTGTTCCGCGAGCGCTATCAGCGCCTGGTCTTCCGGCTTGGCATATTCTTTATAGTCTTGTTTTCGTACGCGGTTTTTGCCATGCCGGTACTGCTGGGTAAAATGGGCGCGGACATATTCCTCTTAAGCGGAGCCGTATCGCTGGTAATTATTTTTTTGGTTATGTCTGTTTTATGGCGCTTTTTACCCGAGCGGATGAGGGCGGGACGGAATGCGCTTCTTATCAGTATCGGCATGATCTACTTCGGCTTCAATTTGCTGTATTTCACTAATGTAATCCCGCCGATACCGCTCGCCTTGCAAGAAAGCGGCGTTTATCATGATGTTAAGAGAAGCGGTTCCGACTATACGGTCGAATACGAGCCTGTTCCCTGGTACCGTTTTTGGCGGATCTCGCGGCCGGTTTTCCACTGGCAGACCGGCCAGCCGGTATATGTATTTAGCGCGGTTTTCGCCCCGACGAAAATCGCCACCCGGATCTACCACCGCTGGTCTTATTATGACCCGGCGAGCGAAGACTGGGTCGAGAAGAGCCGGATCGGCTACCCGATCACTGGCGGCCGTGACGGCGGTTATCGGGGCTGGACCGTAAAATACAATGTCTGGCCGGGCAAATGGCGGGTGGATGTTATCACTGAGTCGGGCCAGGTGTTGGGCCGGACGGTTTTTTATATCGTATCCGGTCCGCCGCCAGAGCTGGAAAGCGGGATTCGCTGACTCCAATAAAAACGTTAGCCGTGATAATAATTGAAGAAAATGCTATAATAATAACAGGGTTATTTCGGGTAAAGAGACAGTCAGGCAATATTTGGCTTTAAAACATTGGTTTATTCGTATAAGATAGTAATTTGCAGGTTATGCTTTTCTTACTCCGTTTAATAATCGGCCTGGTCATTGAGGGCATGGTACTTTGGCTGACTGTCGGCCTGGATTCGGTGATAGATTCTATGTCCGCCAGCTTCGGTGTTATGGCCGCGGTGTATGGAATCGTCGCTTATTTTTTGGGTTGGATTTTTGTCCGCCTAATGGAAAAATTTACGGCCAGTGCCTGGGGCGTAAGCGTTTATGATCGGTTGGTGAATTTTTGTATTTTTCTCGCGGTCGGATTGTGGCTTTTGTCATGGTGGAATCTCCGTACCCTGCCCGGTCCGGAGATGATCGTGCCCGAATTATACCATGAACCGGCGCAAACACCCGTACACGAGGAGACGCTCAATTTCGATTACCGCGGCACCTCTTACGGGGTTAAGCCGCAGGCCGAATATGAACTTTGGGGGCTTGTCGTAACCCATAACGACATCGGCGCCTGGTATAATTACTACCATAATGAGGATTCGGTCAATCTGAAAGATCTATGCGTGATTTGGGGGGACAATGTAAAAGGCGATTTTTACCAGCGGATGAAATACGATAGCGGGGAGTGGACCTGCTACTTCCAGGCCGATAAGCGGGCGGACTGGCTTAAGTTCAAGCCCGAGGAACTGTCCAATAACCATCTGATAGCCGCCGACGAGAGGGTTCAAGACATAATCCGTCGCGTTCGGGTGGGGGACCAGGTGCATTTCCAGGGTTATCTGGCGTCTTACGGTACGGCGGATACGCCAGAAAGCCAGTGGCGCGGCACCAGCCTGACCCGTACCGATACCGGTAATGGCGCCTGCGAAACCGTATTCGTCAAGAATATCGAAATTCTCGCTCCGGGCAATTCGGGCTGGTACGCCCTGGCCAAGAACGCATTGATAGCGCTCTTCATCCTCCTGTGGTTCAAAGTCATACTGTTCTTTTTCCATCATCGGAAGATCATTTTCAATACGGAAGAAAATTAATATAATATCGGGAGGATTTTGAGAATCATCTATTGCCAATTTTTATTAATCAATAATCCGGCTATCGATTAAAAAGTTTTCTGATGGTGATAGGGCAGCTGGTGCCCGAAAATTAAAATTTATTTTATCGTACATAATTTCAAACCCGGGGCCCAGGAAACCAGGGGTTTTTTATTGGGTTATTATTTTGTACGAGGCTGAAGCCTCGGAAACCTTCGGCTAAAGCCAAGTGGAAAAACCCCGTCGCGTTCCACTTGGCTTTACCTGCCTGCCGGCAGGCAGTGTCGAAGGTCCGGGATGCTTTAGCATCCTACAATATTTTGTCCGGAAAAATAAAACCAACCATAAACTGAAGTCAAGGGAAAACAACCTGATCCCAAACGCTTTTTGCCGATTGGACGTAATGCGGCCATTTATAGTATAATAAACAGAGATTATTTAGTGTCACTTTCATGCCCTTAAGAGGAGTTACAACAGAGAAATTCGAGTTCGATCCGGGGAGCGAAGCATTTCATGGTTTTATCGATAATTTGAATGATTCGGTGGTGGCCATGGATATTAGCGGCCGGATACACTATGCCAACTTGAGCGCCCGCCGCTTGCTCGGCTACATGACGCATGAATTGGAGCAGATGCTTTTTTTCGATTTGCTCCACCCCCGCTCGGCTTCATATTTACGGGAAATTTACGCCAAGATCAAGCGCGGTTCGCCAGTGACCGACCAGAATTTTATTTTCATTTCCAAATCGGGGGAAGAAATACCGTTATCCGGCAGTATGATCCCGGTTTTGTCGGCTCAGGGCGGTTTGACGGTGTGGGGCATATTTCGTTCAGCGGAGCGCCATCCGGCGGAGATCGAAGACGTGGAAGCTTTGAAGCGCCGACGTTTCGAATTGGAAGCTTTGAAATCTTTGTCCGACCGCCTGACCAATATTTTCGATATCCGTGAAGCGGTAAAGACCATCAACAGCTATCTGACCGAAGTCTTGGAATATTCGACAGCCACGTATTTGATCCTCAATCCGGATGATAAACACGATTTCATCTACCTGGATTATCTCAAGGAGCCGGTTGGGAATAAGTTTATAAAGGAGACGAGGGATAATATAGTCAAGTATTTTAGGGCGGAAAAAGTCGGCGGGCTGGATAGCGCGCTAAAGCAATTTATCTCGAGCCAGCCCGAGACTTCAGGCTACAAAATTGCGCAGGGAAGCGCGCTAAAACCCCGGTCGCAACTGTTCTTTCCCTTGCGGCTGGCCGGTGACACATTCGGGGTCATCCATATCGCTTCGGCTAAGCCCGGTATGTACGAGAGTGGGACCAATTGGCTGACCGATGCCATGGTCGTGACTTTCGTATTGTTCATTGTCCGCCTGCAGACACTGGTCCGAAGCCAGCGTAGCCGCACGGAATCACTCGTCAAAAGCCTGTCGGACGGTATAATAATGTTCAATACCAAGATGAATGTCGTCCTGATGAATCCGCCCGGCAGCATATACACGGGATTACCCGCCTCCCGGGCATCGCTGGGGGATTTTTATACCCTTTTTCCCGATATCAATATGCAGGCAAAGACGACCGAAATGCTGATCTCCGCCAAAACGGTCCATGTCGAAGACGCGCTTTTAAAGGACCGCCATTATGAAATATTTTTTACTCCGGTCAAAGATAACCAGGGAAAAGTAGTGAGCGGGGCGATAATCCTGCATGATATCACCCAGCTTAAGGAGATCGATGAGATGAAGTCCGATTTTGTCTTTATGGCTTCGCATCAGTTGCGCACCCCGCTGACCGGTATCAAATGGTTTACCAAGCTTTTGGAGAAAGCGTTGTTACGCGAAGGAACGATGTCGCCGCGTGACAAGGAATGTCTGGAACAAATCAATATTTCTAATGACATGATGATCAAGCTGGTAAACGATTTGTTGAATGTATCGCGGATCGAATCCGGGCGTAAATTCAAAATCGAGAAAACCGCGGTAAAATTCGACGAAATTATCGAACAAATAAAAAAGAACAATATTGTCGTTACAACCACTAACAAAATCAAACTGATTGTATCCAGCCAGCCTAAACGTCTGGTATTTTATGCCGATGGCCCCAAGTTCCAGCAAGTTCTCCATAATTTGGTCAACAATGCCGTCAAATATTCTCCGCCAAAATCAACCGTCAAGGTTGAGGCCGAACAGGGCGCGAATGAAACATTTTTTTCGGTCACGGATAATGGAATCGGAATTCCCAAAAATCAGCAGAAAAAGATTTTTGAAAAGTTTTTCCGGGCCGATAATGCCGCCTCCCACGGCATGCCCGGCTCCGGTTTGGGGCTATATTTGGCGAAAGCAGTGATCGAAGCCCATGGCGGCAAACTGAGCTTTAAATCCGCCGAAAACAAAGGCACGACATTTACTTTAACTTTACCGAATAAATAATAGACTATTTAAGTATAGGCCGATATCTGTTATAATATAAATAATAAATATTAAGTTAAAACAGTAAAAATTTTTAAACAAGTCATTTAAACTTTAAACTTTTAACCCATAAAATGAGTTTCTTTGTCCGATTATCCGTAGTTTTTGGCAATAAACTTTTTATATGCGTTATAAGTCTGTTAATATCATATGGCTAAAAAAATATTAGTCGTAGAAGACGTCAGTTTTTTGCAAAATGCAATCCGGATATCCCTGGAGGATGCCGGCTATAAGGTTTTGACCGCTTCTGACGGCGAGGAAGGATTGGAGATGGCCCTGGCTAAAATTCCCGACCTGATCCTTCTGGATATCATGATGCCGAAAATGGACGGAATGACAATGCTTAAGAAACTGCGCCACGACCCCAAGGGGAAGAAAATCCCGGTCATTATCCTCACTAATATGTCGAGCGAGGAAAAACTGATCGAGGCGCACAAGGAAGGCGTTACGGACTATTTTATAAAAAGCGATTGGGAGATCGAAGAATTGCCGGATTTGGTTGCCAATAAACTGGGATAACCGGGGTAAAATAATAAGGATAGTATTTGTTATATTTCAAAAAAGTCCGGTGTTTTGAACCGGACTTTTTAATATTTATTAATAATTTTTTAATTTAATTTTGATATTATATTTCTACGAATTACGAATTTATTATGAATATACGAATAATAAGTTATTTTAACATAAATTTATGGATAAACTATCCATAGGCTGGCGTGTGCATATAGGCATTATCAATTTATCTCAAATCGATGAATAAAAAGTTAATCATTGGCGCTTTGGCCGTAATCATTTTATCGGTTGCGGTTATAATATATCTTGACGCGCGGCAGAACGGCCAATACGTCAATCTGCCGGAGCTTGAGAAATCTAATTTGTCAATAAAAAATATGCAGCTTACGAGTAGTTCCTTTATTCCCGGCGGACCTATACCCGCCCGTTTCACCTGCGATGGCGAGGATATTAATCCGCCGCTAGAATGGCGGGATGTGCCGGTTGGGGCCAAAAGCTTGGCGATAATCACGGATGACCCGGATGCCCCGGGTGGTACCTGGCTCCATTGGACACTGTGGAATATTGATCCGTCACTGTCCGGCATCGAAACCGGAAAAGTCCCGTCGGGCGCTGTGGAGGGGATGACCGATTTCGGCCGATCAGGATATGGCGGGCCTTGTCCGCCAAGCGGCAATCACCGATACTATTTTCGGATCTATGCCTTGGACATTCGCCTTGATCTGCGGGCCGACGCGCTGTTAAGCGACTTGAACCAGGCCATGACCGGCCATGTTATTGGACAGGCCGAACTCATGGGCACCTACAGCCGCAATCAGTAAACAGGGTATGCATTTCATCGCCTAATCTCTTAATTAGGGATTTTTATGTAAATAAAAAACCCGGATTGTCGAGGACGATCCGGGTACTGATAATAATTGAGGAAATTTTATTTTTAATGTAGTAAAATAACAAAGAAACGCAGACCTTGGATAAACAAAAGTAACGGCAATATAAAGTAATAATAATATTTGTCCCACTGCGTAGCCTTGACATGTTTGGTTGATTTTGCGAAAAGAACGATCAGGATAATTACCGAGACAAAAAAGGCAACATGTGATGCGATAAAATCCGCCCAGTAGCGGTGATAGTCAGCTGGCTTGATGAATACTAAAAATATTAATATCCCAGCTATCGATATAACCGCAATAAATGCGGTAAATATCTGTCCGGCTAGCCATTTGTCTTCCCAGCTATTTCTTATCATGACGATGTCCTCCATCCATATTTGTTAGTTGTTGACTATTTTATATCACAAACCAGGTTTTATATCAATAATAGATATTTTGTGACTATAATAAATCATAAATTATGCCCGATAATACCGGATTTGACTGATTTTTCCTGATAACAATTAATCGCGTTTTTGAATATTGAAATAAATAAATGTATAATTTCGTAATATACTATAAATACGAGCTAAACTAAATGATCAGTGAGCTTGAGTGCGAGGGGAAAACAGACGAAATATTGGCGCGCCTGGCCTTAGTTGACGAGGATTATTTGGGTTGCCTGATCAGGCGTTACGAAAAACCCCTGGCGCGCTATATCCGGCGGCTAACCAATGTAGCGGAAGACGAAATTTCCGATATTCTGCAGGAAGTATTCATCAGCGTTTATAAAAACCTGAACGATTTCGACCCTGAGCTCAAATTTTCATCATGGATATATCGTATCACCCACAACCAGGTGATCAGCCACCACCGCAAGAAGCAGAGCAGGCCGCAGACGATCGAGGTAGACCTAAGCGATGAATCGCTCAATCATCTGGCTTCCGAATTGGATACCGGCCGTGAAGCCGATTTGCGCCTATTGGGCGAGCAAGTCGAGCGAACGCTTGCCGGAATGGAAGAGAAATACCGCGATGTATTGGTGTTGAAGTTTTTCGAAGAAAAAAGCTACCAGGAGATTAGCGATATTCTCAAGAAGCCCATGGGCACGATCGCTACGCTCTTGAGCCGAGCCAAAAAGCAGTTCAGAATTATTTACGAAAAACAAGGTAAAAAGTAATTGTAAACCGCGGCAAGCGAATATAATAAACGATTTATGATTTACGATCTCCAACTTACGTTTCATGGCCAACAATGAATATGTCCGAAAATATAGCCAGTAAAATACTGGATTCAATCAAGAAAAAAGACATAAAACCCAAGCCGAAATGGGAGTTTTTAGTGCGGGAATACGCTATTTGGGGACTGGGAATTTTTTCTATTTTAATCGGTGCCCTGGCCTTTGCGGTAATCGTCTATTTGGTCGTAAACAACGACTGGGATGTGTACGGCGAGGTAAACTCCAATATATTCGCGTTTATATTTCTTACTTTGCCTTATTTTTGGCTGGTTTTGGTCGCTGGACTGGTATTGGCAGTCATTTATAATTTTCGACACACCAAATACGGCTACCGCTATCATTGGGCGATCGTGGTATTGGGCAGTATTTTTCTGAGTGTGGGCTTGGGGGTGATCTTCCATCGCGTGGGGTGGGGCGAAGCGATCGATGACACCTTGGGCCGGCGCGCGCCGCTATATGGCACAGTTATCAATCCGCGATTGCATCTCTGGATGCAGCCTGAGCAGGGTCTATTGGCAGGCGTGGTGGTCGAAGTTATTACCCCGGAAGAATTTTTTCTTTACGATCTGAGCCGTGAGAAGTGGCTGGTTGAGGCTCACAATACGCTGTTTCATCCCATGATAATAATAGAGCCGGGAAGGGAAATAAAAATGATCGGGGAAATGATCGGCCAGCATGAATTCGAAGCGTTCAATATCATACCGGTCGGTCCGGGCCGCGGCCAATTCCCGACAGATTTAGATTGGTAAAATGCCATTAAATTAATTGAGAGAATATGTCAAATAACTTAATTTAAATTAAAAATTAAATTAAATAAGCTGCTTTTAGAAATTCGAAATTGGAACTGGAAATTTGTTAAATTTTATTAAATATTAACAAATTTCCAGTTTTAAATTCCCGGTTTCATAATTTGAAAGAAAAATTATTCTGGCACGTATTATTAATTATAAGGGCCCGTTAATTATAATTAATAATTAATTAATTAAAATTCATGAACTATAGTTTAGCGATAGCGGTAAATGCCGCTTTTGCTAATTAGCTCCGAATACTGAATTCGGTGGGATATTCCGAGAATGGCGCGGCAGTAATGCCGGCCGCATCGATTGCCTGGCAACAAGAGGCATGGGGCGCGGGCACATCGAAAATGTGAATTACCGCCACAGTGTTATGAGAGCTTTAAAAATCAAAATCAGTTATTTCCTCCAAATAAAAATCGTCCGCTTCCTGAATAGGTATGCGGGCGGTTTTTGTAATATGGCCTGGCAGAGTGCTGCCAGACCATTAATCATGTATTCGGTTTTTATTGTTTTATGCCTCGCCGGTCCCTCCCCTTGCGTCTTTCCGGAGATACGGCAGTGTATTGGAAAGTCCTGCGTTCACACGCTCTGCGGGAGGGGATTTCGCCCTCCGCATACATTCGGTCGATTAACTCACGGGCTTCCGGGTCTTGACCATTTTTAGTTTCGGATTTTTTTTGGTTCATCGAGCCCTCCTTATGGTTAAATGAATTTCCCCCTTTAATTTGTCGAATTATTTTATCTATACAATATTTTTAAATATTAGTCAAGTCGAAAGATGATTTTTTATGGTTAATAAGAATTATATATTTAAAATTAGTTTTTTACTCACAGTTATTCGGATAATTCCAAGTTATATTGAAAAAATAAACTAAAACCGCTACAATATAAATAACATGACTATAATTGACAAAAAGGGGCTAAAGTTGTCGTGCCTGCTGATTTTTGTTTTAAGTATCGCCGGTCTATCCAGCGGCTGTTTAAAACAGAAAACCGCCGGTACCGGTTCGGACGATTGGGAGAAACAAGTGCTTTTTGCGCAGGATTGCGGTATGGACGGGCTGCCTTGCTGTACGAAAGGCGACCAGCCATGTTTCTACAATCAGCAATGCTGCGCCTCCCCGGTAGATTCGAAAATAAATATGTGCCGGGAAGATTGCTCTTGCGGTACAGAGGGCGCTTTTTGCTGCGGTGAAGACCAGACGTGCGGCGATGGACTGGCTTGCCTGGGAGGTACTTGCGCCACTTGCGGCGGGGACAACGAACCCTGTTGCGACAAAGAGCAGGCTTGCCAGAATGATTTGGTTTGCCATCAGAATATTTGCGTAACCTGCGGATTGCCGGGTAATCCCTGCTGCACGATCGGCGAATCCTGCATGAACCAGGAAAAGCGCGATAATACCCGTACAGAATGCCGCAAAGGGGTATGTATTTTTTGCGGTTCGAGCGGTCAGGTATCCTGCGAGTATCCGCCGTTTTGCGAGAATGGACATCTGCTAAACAATGATTTTTGCTATCGTTGCGGCGGATTGAACCAGCCTTGCTGCGACGACCAGTCCGGCGTATCGGACCAATGCAACCCCGGCAAGGGGCTGGAATGCGATCGCGGCTTCTGCACCCAATAATAATTATTTCAGGGGATAACGGCATGCCCCAATAAGGCGCACCGCTATTCCGGTATATAACCAATAAATATGATAAATCTTTTCAAGGAGTTTCACAAAAAGATGAATGGCCTGGTCTGGTCGTTCGTATCCACCGGTGTAATCCTGCTTTTGTTGTCCGTTTTGATCGTTTGGACAGATTTTATGCTGCGATTGGTATTCGGCCTGATCGTATTGGTGGTCGCCTATGGCTTTCTCTATGCCGGATTCAAAATCTGGGCGCTGAAGAAAGACATAGAAGACCATTTTAAGTTGTGAAGAGAATTTGACCGTTATCGCATGGTTATTTTGGCGTTTATAGCGGCAACTATTAACTATCTATTGTCCGCTGATGTTACGCGGAACGCTACGCGGACAGGCCGCTGACAGCAATCGATAGCCGAGATAAATTGAAATATTTTAATATCCATCTTCAGCGTAATATCAGCGTAGTAATCCGCGAAAGATCAGCGGATAAAAACTAATTCGATAACAATATCTGTATGTATGGAAAAATATTTATTCTGGCAATAATACTATTAGCCATATCCGGGTGCGCAAAAACGCAAATCGTTATGGATCAGCCGGCCAATGACGGGCAATACCATTACAGAAACCAGGAGCTCGGTTTCAGCGTGGTATTTCCGGCCGAGTTTATCTATTACCAGACTCAGCGGGTGAACAAAAGCGGTTATATCGATATGGAATATTATGTTCCCACCAATGACGTCGATTATCCGCAGGACGTACCGAGCTACGCTAAGCCAGTTGTAATACGGGTGTTTGATCGTCCGGACTGGACCGATTACTCGGCTACGTTATCCGATATGGATGAGTTCCAAAAACTGGGGGAAAAGGGGAGCCGTGCTTACTTTATCAAATTCTGGAATGAAGTGCCGGCTGACTGGAGTGATCGTTGGAATGATACTCTCAAACAGGAGATAGCGGATTCATTTAAAATATTATAATCAATATTAAGCATTAATTAATTGGATATATACAATTGCAAAAATTTTCAATTATCAATAATCCAAACAATATTGAAAATTGATAATTAATAATACGTATATTATCCACGTAAAGGATCGCTCGCAAATGCGCAAAATTCGATAATATTTAAATAATCAATATATTATGGTCAATCCGATGCTATTGCGTAAAACTGATATGTCCGGTTATACACCGACCCAGAACGCCAAACGGCTGTTTCAGGCGATTTACTACGAGCAAAATCCGCCACAGGAGCCGCCCCACGATGTGCCTAAATTGCGCGTATCCGAGATCGTATCCAAAATGGCATTCTATTACGAAAAAATCCGCAATACCGTCGAATACAAGGAAGAGCATCTTTTGCGCAAGAATTCGATAGAGCGGATCCTCTGGCGCCAGATTGTGATCGAGGGCGCAATCTCCCGGACACACGGCGCCGATATTTCCCGGCACCTGCTGGTCGAACTGATCCGCGCCGGATACCTCCCGAACGATAAGATTCCTGAAGCCAAGGTGGATGAATTCGGCCAGGTGATAGATAAATACCTGCTCCTCCGGAAATACGGCTTGGAGCGTTTCCGGGGGCTGCAGATCAAGGAAAAGAACGAACTGACCCGCTGGATAATCGCCCTGCTGGCAAGCGACCTCGAAGAGCGTCTCGGCCGCAGCCAGGTCGACCTGGTTATAATCGATTATATGTACCAGGTGCTCTTAAACAATATCGAATTGCCGGAAAGCAGTCCCTATGCCCACGACAAGGAGATCCAAATTTTTATCGGTATCTATCGCTCGTATTTGAAATTCGACCGCGACATGCTTGGTTTTATACTCTTTAAATTCTACAACGCCGATTGGCAGAAAGCTGGCGATGATATGGTCGAAGAAGTGGGTAAGCAGATCATCCCCCTAAAGGAGGCGATCGATAAACAGTTAGACCATCCTCTGTCCGGCCAGCTGAACCGTATCATTAGCCGTTATACCGTATTTTATGCCATACTAAAAGACGTTATTGAGGAAAATCCGGTAAAAGTATATGACAGTTTCAGGCAGGACCCCAAAGCCTTTTCCCGCATGATCAAGCAGGCCGCGGAAAAACGTTATCGTGAAGCGAAGTCGAAGCTCTGGCGGTCAGCAATCCGCAGTATCATATATATTTTCATTACCAAATCGATTTTTGCGTTCATACTGGAGGTGCCGGCCACCCGCTGGTTCGGCGAAGACCTGAATAGTTTTTCCCTCCTGGTAAATGTCACTTTTCCGGCCATTCTTTTGTTTTTTATCGTACTGTTCACCCGGATGCCCTCCAGTGCCAATTCAGAGAAGATCGTCGAGGGGATCCAGCAGGTCGTTTTTGAGGAATTCGAGCGCCAGGATCCTTTCCGCTTGCGTACGCCGGTCAAGCGCAGCGCTTTGATGAATACGATGTTCGGGCTGGTCTACATGATCACGTTTTTCCTTTCTTTCGGCGGCGTAGTCTGGTTCCTTAACCGGATAAATTTCAGCTTCGTGTCGATCGTGATTTTCTTGTTTTTTCTGGCTTTGGTCAGCTTTTTTTCGATCAGGATCCGCCGCAGCACCCGCGACCTCTTGATTATGCCGCCCAAGGAAAGCGCCCTGGGCTTCCTGGTGGATTTCTTCTATGTCCCGGTAATCCAGGCCGGCAAATGGCTGAGCGAGAATTTTTCCAAGATCAACGTATTTGTATTTGTCCTTGATTTTATCATCGAAGCGCCGTTCAAGATCTTTATCGCCATTACGGAAGAATGGACGAAGTACGTGAGGGAGAGGAAGGATGAGATCGGGTGATGACAGCACGTAGCACGTAGCACGTAGCACGTAGCACGTAGCATCTCTCCTTAATTGTTTTTTTAAAAAAATAGACGAGGTAAAATAACAGACATCTTGTCACGTTATTATTTGTTCTATTTGCTTCATGCTACGTGCTGCATGATTCGTGAAGAGTGATATGTAGTATTTAAATAAGACAATGTTTTATTATTGCCAAGTTATAAATTATTTATGTCCACGTTATATATAGTTGCCACGCCAATCGGGAATCTGGAAGATATTTCCATGAGAGCGCTTCGCCCCGTCATCCGACAGGGCTTCGCTTCGAAATTTTTATGACCACACTTTATATAGTCGCCACGCCTATCGGGAATCTGGAAGATATTTCCATGAGAGCGCTTCGCCCCGTCATCCGACAGGGCTTCGCTTCGAAATTTTTATGACCACACTTTATATAGTCGCCACGCCTATCGGGAATCTGGAAGATATTTCCATGAGAGCGCTTCGCCCCGTCATCCGACAGGGCTTCGCTTCGAAATTTTTATGACCACACTTTATATAGTCGCCACGCCTATCGGGAATCTGGAAGATATTTCCATGAGAGCGCTTCGCCCCGTCATCCGACAGGGCTTCGCTTCGAAATTTTTATGACCACACTTTATATAGTCGCCACGCCTATTGGGAATCTGGAAGATATTTCCATGAGAGCGCTTCGCATTCTGGGGGAGGTTGATTTTGTGTTGTGTGAAGACACCAGGGTGACGCAGAAGCTGCTGTCCCATTACAATATCAAAACGCCGACAATGTCATTTCATCAGCATTCCGACGATATCAAGATCGATCGTATCTTGAAGCTGTTCGCCGAGGGGAAGAATCTGGCCCTGGTAACGGACGCGGGTACTCCCGGCATCTCCGATCCCGGCGGCAAATTGGTGCAGGCTGTAATTGAGGAGTCCAATTCGGGGAAATTACAGGAAAAACCGGTCCATGTCGAATCGGTTCCTGGACCATCCGCGGTTACCGCCGCCTTGTCCATTTCCGGGATTCCGACCGACAAGTTCATGTTTATGGGCTTCCCCCCGCACAAAAAGGGCCGGATGTCTTTTATTGAGCGCATTGCCTCAAGCGTTTATCCGGTCGTTATTTATGAGTCCAAGCATCGTATAATCAAATTTCTCGATGAATTGGCGGCTCTGAACCGCCAGATACTGAAACGCAATAAAGAGATCGACAACGAACTCGAGCAAGGCGCCTCGGCAGAGCGGAAAGAGCTGTCGGCTTTCAAACGCGCGCCGGTTACTTCGGTCGTGGTATGCCGTGAATTGAGCAAGCTGCACGAAACCGTTTATCGCGGCGATCTGGATTACATAATCAAACAGATCAAAGAAAATAAAGACGACCAGCGCGGGGAATTTACGGTGATAATCGGGAAATAGGATGCAACAATTAACTATTTACACTTAACAGTTAACATAAGTAAAAAATTTGCGAGTACAAGATGAAGAAAATATAGCGAATAAGTCATTATGAAGAAGTTTTATATTACAACTACGCTACCGTATGTGAATGCGGATCCGCATATCGGATTCGCCGCGGAGATCGTGCGGGCGGACACGATTGCCCGCTATCGGCGGATGGCCGGTGATGACGTGTTTTTCAATACCGGTACGGATGAACACGGGCTTAAGATATACAGGAAGGCCGCGGAGCAGGGTATGGACCCGCAAACCTATGTCGATGATTATGCGGCAAGATTCGATAGACTCAAAAAAGCGCTGAATCTAAGCTATAACAGTTTTACCCGCACCAGTGATAAGCAACACATGGAAGCGGCCCGGGAGTTCTGGCGCCGTTGTGACAATAATGGCGATATTTACAAGAAAAAGTATCAAGTCAGGTATTGTGTCGGCTGTGAATCGGAAAAATCCGACTCCGATTTGGTCCATGGCAAATGTCCGGACCATCCCAATTTGGAACTGGAAATTATCGATGAAGAAAATTATTTTTTCCGTTTTTCCAAATACCAGGATAAATTGACCGCCCTGTATGACGAAAATCCGGATTTCGTGCATCCGAAAACGAAACAGAACGAAATTCGCAATTTTGTATCGCAGGGGTTGAATGACTTCAGCATATCGCGGCTTAAGGAAAAAATGCCCTGGGGAGTAGAGGTGCCGGGCGATCCGGAGCATGTGATGTATGTCTGGTTCGACGCTCTGGTCAACTATATCTCCTGCCTGGGTTGGCCCGGGAAAAGCGATTTTGGCGGCTATTGGCCGGGGATGCAGGTGGCAGGCAAGGACAATCTCCGCTTCCAAACGGCAATGTGGCAGGCGATGTTGATGTCCGCCAGCCTGCCTAATTCCGCCCTGATCCTTATTTTCGGCTTTATTACATCGGGCGGCCAGAAAATGTCCAAGTCCCTGGGCAACGTAGTTAATCCGTTCGACTTGGTGGAAAAATACGGCACTGACGCAGTCCGCTATTATCTTCTTGGTGATCTCAATATGTATGAGGACTCCGATTATACCCAGGAAAAATTTGAAGCCCGCTACACCGCCGACCTTGCTAATGGTTTGGGTAATCTTGTGGCGCGGTCGATCGCTTTGGCCGGGAAAATGGCACAGGCGGGAATTAAAATACCCGACTGCGTAGCGCGCCCGGCGGATGATGAAGCTCTGGAAAAATGGGGAGGGAAAGAATTCATCGGACCGGTCGCAACGGCCTGGCGGGATTATCGCTCGGCTATGGATAACTTCGCGCTTGACCGGGCGATTGCCGTAGTGATGGCGGAAGAGCGCTACCTGGATAATTACATAACAGAGAATGAACCCTGGAAAATGATCAAGGCAAATGACGGTTCAGTCGCGGTGGTGATGTATAATGTCTTGGAGCGCTTGCGCCATGTCGCGTTAATGTTGTTGCCGTTTTTACCCGTGACAGCTGAAGAAATTTTGCGCCGCTTAGGCCTTGACCCGGCGGTCGAGACAAAGAAGGACCTGACGGAGAATGCCGCCTTCGAACTTTTACCGCACAATACCAAAATTCTGGCCGGTAATCCGCTCTTTCCCCGTTTGCAAAATTAGGATTTGAGATTTGTATAGAAATTAGGAATTATAATTTAGAAATTTTCTAAAATGCTGCCGATCATTGATGTCATCTTAATAATCCTCCTGGCCGGTTTCGTTTTTTACGGTTTGTTTTTCGGCCTGATCCGCACTTTCGGCGCTTTTATGGGCGTGATCGTGGGCGCCATTCTGGCCAGCCGCCTCTATCTGCCGGTGGCGGCATTTATCGAACCGCTTTTTTACGGCTACAATAACCTGGGCAAAGTTTTGACCTTTCTCGTTCTGTTCTCCCTGATCAACCGTCTGGTCGGCTTCGGGTTTTATCTCCTGGAAAAAATATTCAACATAATCTCCATTATCCCTTTTTTGAAGACGATCAACCGTTTGGCCGGTGCTGTTCTTGGTTTCCTGACCGGCGGATTGGCGATCGGGCTTTCTCTGTATGTCATTTCCCGCTATACCATCCTGGAGTCGTTATTGGGGCACTGGCTTGATGCCAGCCGACTGGCACCGATGTTTCTCAAATTTAACGATTTGCTCCTGCCCCTTTTACCGGAAGTAATGAAGAAACTACAATCTTTACTGTAATATTCTTTTTAACCCTTGCCAATTAAGAATTTTCTTATTACAATAATAAAGAAGGGTAAATGTTGCATAAATATATCGCATATACGAGACGATATTGATAATTGCCATTTTTAGGGAAATTTACGCCAGAGAGAACGGACAATCGGTATTATGCATTAAATATCAATCAATTCCCTATAATCGTACGATGTTATTTCAAAGATAATCTTATTAGCTAATTTCGTTCGATCCGGGAATTCCGATTTTATGTCAGATTTTCCGGAGACGATTATAAAAGTATGGGATTAATGGATTCACTCAAAAAGCTATTTGGCGGCGGACAGCCGGCGGATACTTCCGTGCAGGAGCCGGCCGCTCCCGCAGAGCAGCCTAGCCAAGAAACTCCCAGTGAACCGGCCAGCGAAGGGACCGAAGAACCGACACCGCCAGCAATGTAAAATTTTCGACCGAAAACCGCCCCGTTAAAGAAGCTCGTTTCTACTATCGGCAGATGAGCTTCTCTAACGGGGCTTTAGTTTATAGCTAAATATTGCTTTATTATACTATAGATATTGGCACCGATGAGAAATTTAATTTTAACCCGATCAATTTCCAGTGATCAATCAATATCTAATTTTCAGCATCAAATAAACCAAAAGATATTTTGCAGTTTAATAATCAGATATTTGATATTGAAAATTGGATTATTAAAATTGGTAATTACTGTATTATGCTAATCGACACCCATTCGCATGTGAATTTCAATAATTTCCGTGAAGACGCGGATGAAGTGATCCAGCGCGCGCTCGAAGAGGATACCTGGCTGATCAACGTCGGCGCCGATTATAAGACGAGCCGGCGCGCCTTGGACTATGCCAACAAATACGAGCATGGGGTGTACGCGGCCGTCGGCCTCCACCCGATGCATATCTTCAGTTTCAACGCCAAATCCGATGATTATGACTTTACCACCCGCGGTGAGGAGTATAATCACGATGCATACGAAAAATTGGCGAAATTCGAAAAAGTGGTGGCAATAGGGGAGATCGGCTTGGATTATTATCATATGGATATCGGGCAGGATATCGCGGTTATCAAACAGGCGCAAAGAGAGGTGCTTTGGCAGCAATTATTGCTGGCTCGCCAGCTGGATTTGCCGGTCATTATCCACTGCCGCCAGGCCCATGATGATATGCTTGATTTACTCAAGGATTTTCGCAAAGAATTTCGCGATTTGATCCCCAAAGGACGGCCCTGGGGAGTGATGCATTGTTTTTCGGGAGATGAAGATTTGGCCTGGCAATACTTCGGCCTGGGCTTGATAGTCTCTTTTACCGGACTTATCACCTTCAGCAGGCAGTGGGATGATCTGATCCGTAAATTGCCGGATGATAAGTACATGGTAGAGACTGATTGTCCCTTTATGACGCCGGAGCCGCATCGCGGCGAGCGCAATGAACCGCTTCTGGTCAGTTTCGTTGCCCGGCGGATAGCCGAGATAAAGAACCAGCCAAATGAAAGGATTGCCGAATTAACCACGCATAACGCGCGAAATTTGTTTAAAATATAATAAAAAGGCCGTCAAATGAATTGACAGCCGAATTTATTTTGTTTAATATTAGTGTATTAAAATATTTTCTCTAAGGGTTGACAATTAGCGGCTTTTTCTTACAATAGATATAGGTGGACAATTTAATTATATTCGCCACATAATAACGTAAACGTCAAGGGTTCTATCGCCCTTGCTGTTTATTTTTCGCTCATGACAGCGAATAAAGACGATATTCAACCGGAAATGAATAAGAATAAACCGGAAATACCCGGCAGTATTGAAAGCTCGAAAAACAGTAAATCTAACGGAAATTGGTGGCAGCCCGCAGTGGCAATGTTTGCCCGTATGTCAGGCTGGATCGTGGCGCCGGTGCTTATCGCTACATTTCTCGGTAACTGGCTTGACCGCAAATATTCTACCGCCCCCTGGATGCTTATTGGAACAGTAGGGGCCGCATTCGTCATTTCGATGATCGGGTTAATAATGGAAGCAACTAAGGAATACAAAAAGATCGTTAATGGGGGGAAGAAAAAGAAAGAAAAAAGAAACTAGATATAAATTATATAAGAATATTTTTTATTGATAAAATGTCGAGAATAACCAATAACCAAGATACAATGACCAAACAATGACCAAATTTCAATAACCAATGACCAAGTACCCAAACTGCTTGATTATTGGTTATTGGGATTTGTTTGGTTATTGTATCTTGGCTATTGGTTATTAATTAATTATTTACATTTTGATTATAATAGTATTGCAAACATGCCGGATAACATAACATCAGATAATCCCGTGCAAGCCACCGAACACGCGATAGAATCTGACGTCAGCGGGGTGGCCCATGAGGAAATAGCGCATGAGAGTACGCTATTCGCCGAACCGATATTCCATATCGGCGGTTTTACCGTCACCAATTCATTGATGAATTCCTGGTTCGTGGTTATTCTGGTGCTTGTCCTGTCGCTTTTGATAAGGAGCCGGATAAAAGCTATTCCGGGCAAGCTCCAAAATGCACTTGAGATAGTAGTGGAAGGCTTCCTGGGTATTTTCGATTCGATTACCGGTTCGCGCGAGCGCAGCCTCAAGTTTTTTCCACTGGTTTTCAGCTTCTTCCTGTTTATCCTGATATCGAACTGGATGGGGCTCTTGCCCGGCGTCGGCTCGATCGGACAGGTGGTAAGCGAAGGGGGGCGTAAAGTCTTTATACCTTATTTCCGGGGCGGTACCGCCGATCTCAATACTACGCTTGCCCTGGCGATCGTCGGCGTGGTTATGAGCCATATCTTCGGCGTGGTCGCCTTGGGAGTATGGAAATATCTGAATAAATTCATCAATATCCAGGCGTTTATCGATATTCCGAAGAAGATCAGGCGCGATCCGACCATAATAATCGTCAATCCGATTAAAGCTTTTGTCGGGCTGATCGAAGTGATCGGTGAAGTCGCCAAAGTGGCCTCGCTGTCCTTCCGGTTGTTCGGCAATATTTTTGCGGGCGAGGTGCTCCTGGCATCGATGGCCGCGATTCTGGCTTTCGGCCTGCCGATCCCTTTCATGTTTCTGGAAGTGATCGTCGGGTTGATCCAGGCGTTGATCTTCTCGATGTTGATATTGGCGTATCTGACCATGAATACGACCGCTGAAGAACATTAATTAGTTTATAAAGTTTATAAAGTTCATAAAGCTTATAAAGTCCATAAAGTTTTTGAATAAACAAGAAAGTTTATAAAATTACTTTAATTACTTTATAACTTTTAACTTTATAACCCAATATTTATGGAAAATGTCATGTTAGCCAAGGCCCTGGCCATCGGTATCGGTTCGATCGCGCCGGCTCTGGGCATCGGTTTTATCGGCGCCAAGGCAATGGAAGCGATCGGCCGCAATCCGGAAGCTGCCGGCAAGATTTTGGTGCCGATGCTATTGGCCGCCGCCTTCGCGGAAGCGATCGCGATTTACGCCCTGGTCATTGCGTTTAGTATTTCGTAATTATTTTAATGGTGTTACGGATTGCCCCGATCATTCTCGGGGCAGAGGTAAGATTATTAAAACAGATAACAGATAATAGATAACAGATAACAGTTTTTCCTGTCGTCTGTTATCTGTTATCTGCCGTCTGTTATCTAAAATATGGGTTCACTTATCGAAACATTCCATATCGACGTAAAATTGTTGATCGCGCAGATCATCAATTTTGCGATCGTCATTTCGGTTTTGTATTATTTCGCCTTGAAGCCATTGATCAAAGTAATGCGCGACCGCACCGCCAAGATCGAGAAGTCGCTCGAAGACGCCAAGCGGATAGACGAGAAGATGGATAAGACCGAAGCGGAATACAAAGAAGCGCTGGCCAGCGCCAAAAAAGAGGCGAATGAAATTTTGACCCAGGCGCGGGCGGACGCGGACGTGAAGAAGGAGGAGTTGGTCAAGAAGGCCAAAGAAGAGATCGGCAAGCTGATCAATGAAGAAAAGGCCAAAATGCAGCAGGAAAAAGCCCGCACCCTGAAAGAGATCCGCTCGGAAGTGGCCGATCTGGTGGCGGCCGGACTGGAAAAAGTATTGGAGAAGAAGATCGACGGAAAAACGGATAAGGAGCTGATCAAAAAATTAATTAAATAAAATCTCCCACGAAATACGAATCGGTAATAATACGCGAAATTAATTACGTTTATTAAAAAGCGTTTATTCGTAAATTAGTAAGAACCATAAACAAGTAGGATCAGATATGAAAATTACCCCCAAAAAATACGCCCAGGCCCTGTATGACGGTATTAAGGATAAGAGCGCGGACGAAGGAAGGGAAATAATCCGGACTTTCGCCGGAATTTTGGCGCGGGACAACAAGTTGGCGCAAGCAGACAAAATAATCGCCGAATTCGTGAAAATCTGGAACCAAGAGGAGGGGATAGTGGAAACCGTAGTGAATTCCGTCTTACCCCTTGATAGTGAAATGAAAAAAATAATATCCGACCACATATTGCGATATAGCGGCGCCAAGAAACTGGAAATGAAAACCGCCGAGGACAAAAGCCTGCTCGGCGGCGTAGTGGTGCGCTATGGCGATAAGCTGCTTGATGGGAGTCTGAAGTCGCGTCTCGATAATATGAAAAAAGAAATGAAGAAATAAGTTTAGCCTGCGTGAGTTATTAAATTTAAACTTGTAATCAATAAAATATATTTTTGTAATTAAAATTTGCTTTTTGGCCAATTTTACCAATTACAAATTTCCAGTTACAAATTACAAAATACAATATGTCAAACACGAAAGATTTCATTGTTGAAGAGTTAAAAAAACAGATTGCCGGCTTCAAAACAGAAGTCAAAGAAGAAACAGTCGGTAACGTGCTGGAAGTGGGCGACGGTATTGCCCGGGTATCCGGTTTGTCCGACGTCATGATGTCGGAAATGCTCGAGTTCGCCGGGGGTGAACAGGGAGTGGTTTTGAACTTGGAGGAGGATAGTGTCGGCGCGGTAATCCTCGGCAGCTACGAAAAAATCAAGGAAGGGGACCAGGTGCGTTCCCTTAAGCGCATACTGGAAGTTCCGGTGGGCGTCAATGTGGTCGGCCGGGTTGTGAATCCGCTGGGCAAACCCCTGGACGGCAAAGGCGAGATACAGACCGATATCTATTATCCGGTGGAGAAGATCGCTCCGGGCGTCATCACCCGCGAGAAGGTCGCCCAGCCGGTCCAGACCGGTATCAAGGCGATCGATTCGATGATCCCGATCGGACGCGGCCAGCGCGAACTTATCATCGGCGACCGCCAGATCGGCAAAACCGCGATCGCGATCGATACTATCATCAATCAGAAGGGACTGGATATGAAATGCATCTATGTCGGGATCGGCCAGAAAGAATCGAAAATTGCCAATATCGTGGCCAAACTGGAAGAGCACGGCGCTATGGAGTATACCACGGTAGTATTGGCCGGCGCCTCCGATCCGGCTTCGCTTTCCTATATCGCCCCCTATGCCGGCTGCGCGATGGCCGAATATTTTCTGGATAAAGGCGAGGATGTCCTGATCATTTATGACGATCTGTCAAAGCACGCGGTCGCTTACCGCGAGATTTCCCTGCTTCTCAGGCGTCCGCCGGGACGTGAAGCGTATCCGGGCGATGTTTTTTACCTCCATTCCCGTCTGCTGGAACGCTCCTGCAAGCTGAACCGCGAATTCGGCGGCGGTTCGATCACGGCCCTGCCGATCATCGAGACCCAGGCCGGCGACGTATCCGCCTATATCCCGACCAATGTCATATCGATCACCGACGGCCAGATCTATCTCGAGCCGGACCTTTTCTACCAGGGCCAGCGTCCGGCGGTCAATGCCGGCCTGTCCGTATCGCGCGTCGGTTCGACCGCGCAGATCAAGGCGATGAAAAAGGTAGCGGGCAAGATGCGGCTGGAAGCGGCTCAGTTCCGCGAGCTCCAGGCTTTCGCCCAGTTCGGCAGCGACTTGGATGAGGAAACCACGAAGAAACTGGAGCGCGGCAAGCGCATATACCAGATCTTCAAGCAGGGCCAGTATGAGCCGATACCGGTCGAAAAGCAGGTATTGACCTTTTATGCCGTAACCAATAATTTATTGGACGATGTGCCGGTCGACAAGGTCAGTGATTTCGAGCGCGGCCTTTATCATTATGCCGATACTTCCGGCGAGCCGGTGCTTAAAGGAATAGTGGAAAAGAAAGAATTGGACGAGAACCTGGAGAAGAAAGTCAAAGAGTTAATTAGTGATTATAAGGGGACTTTGGATTATCTTATAAAAGAAGAATAAATTTTTCCCCGGTTTTAGCGGAAGGGAACATATACCAGGCTAAAGCCTGGCGAACCCGGCTTGAAGGCCGGTAGAAGCCAAGCGGAAGCCGGTGAAAAATCATATATGCCAAATACCAAGGACATACAACGCAGGATAAAATCCGTTTCCAATACAAAAAAGATCACGCGGGCAATGGAGATGGTGGCGGCGGCCAAGATGCGAAAAGCCGTCGAGGCGGTTTTGCGGACAAGGCCGTACGCCAATTTGAGCTGGGCGACGGTTTTGAATTTGTCCCGGGCCGCGAGTAGCGGCAATGGCAACGGCCAGGAGCCGCACCCGCTCCTGAAAACGCGCAACGAAATTAAAAAGGTCGGGATCATACTGATCACCTCGAACCGCGGCCTTTGCGGCGGCTTCAATACGGCCGTGATCAACAAAGTCCACGAATCGATCAAAAAATACCAGATGCTGGGCGAAAAAGTGGTGATCGAGGCGGAGTTCGTGCTGATGGGCAAAAAGGGCGCCGGCATCCACCACCATGGCCATAAGATAATTGCCGATTTTCCCAAGCTGGATCTGGCCAGCGAGATCGCCGAAATCGTGCCGGTTGCCCAGCTCCTGGTGTCCGAATTCCTGGCCGGCGTTTACGACAAGGTGATGGTTGCCTATACCGACTTCGTCAGTCCGGCCAGACAGGAACCGCGCGTCAAACAGCTTCTGCCGGTCGAGATCGATGTAGAGGAAAAATATCTGGGTGTGATCGGCGAGGATACGCGTTTGGGCCTGGACCGCGAATTTATCGATAAAAAGCAGGATAAATACCTGAAATCCGATGATTATACGTATGAATACACCTTCGAACCCAGCCCGAATGAGGTTTTGGATGAAATGATACCCCGCCTGATCGAGGTGCAGCTGTATCAAGCACTGCTTGAGTCGAACGCTTCAGAACATAGCGCCCGGATGAACGCGATGCACCAAGCCACGGACGCGGCCGAAGACATGGTGAGCGAGCTTAACCTATATTACAACAAAGCCCGCCAGGCGGCCATTACCCGCGAGATCGCCGAGATCAGCGCGGGGGCGAATGCGTTGGCAGATTCGTAGATCCCTTCGACTCGTTTCACTCGCTCAGGGCAGGCGTGAATCGGGGAGCGGGGAGTGGAGATCGGAGAGCGTGAATCGTAAATTATAATTTAGCTAAAAGAAAGCCGGTCGTCCCATGTAAGAGACAACCGGCGAACGTGCGCTAGGTACGGATATTAATAAGTTTAATGAGAAAATCCCATCGTTTTTTTTTGCGAGCCTCTTCAAGCTCGCGCTCCTTAGCCATTCTATCCGCCAAGATATTCGAACAATCCCAGGCGATTTGATCATGACGGATTTGATCCGATAGTGGCCATCCTGAAGTATAAGTGTTCATGCTACACCCCCCCCTTGTTTATATGGTACAGTTTCAAATAAGTAAATATATTGTAATATAATAATTAATATATGTCAATAGATATAATAATTTTTTTACTTATATTAAATTAAAAATTACTAAATTATAAATTATAATTACTAATAAAATATTAATTAATCCGGTCAATTAGGAATTAGGACTTATAATTTAGAAATTATCGGACAATATATGGAAAATACGAAAACAGGAGTGATCAAAAAAATAATCGGGGCGGTCGTGGACATAGAATTCACGGGTGAATTACCCGAGGTATATACTGCCCTGACCGCGGAGGTAGCCGGCCAAAAATTGGTATTCGAGACCCAGCAGCATATCGGCGGCAGCCAGGTGCGCGCAATCGCCATGGGTTCGACCGATGGACTCAAGCGCGGCGACCGCGTGGCCAATACCGGCGAAGGCATCAGCGTGCCGGTCGGTCAGAAAACGCTGGGTCGGATGTTCGATGTATTGGGAAATCCGATTGACGGCAAAGAAGCGCCCCAGACCGAGAAGAAGTACCCGATCCACCGGTCTGCTCCTTCCTTCATCGAACAGTCGACTAAAACCGAGATACTGGAAACCGGCATCAAGGTAATCGACCTGATCTGTCCGGTGGCCAAGGGCGGAAAGGTCGGCATGTTCGGCGGCGCCGGTGTCGGCAAGACTGTAGTAATCATGGAACTTATAAATAATATCGCCAAACAGCATGGCGGCTATAGCGTGTTCGCCGGTGTCGGCGAGCGCACCCGCGAGGGTAATGATCTTTACCACGAGATGAAAGACTCGGGTGTTCTGGACAAGGTCTCGATGGTATTCGGACAGATGAACGAACCGCCGGGCAACCGCGCGCGCGTCGGTCTTTCGGGGTTGTCGATCGCCGAGTATTTCCGCGACGAGGAAGGCCAGGACGTGCTGTTTTTTATCGATAATATATTCCGTTTTACCCAGGCAGGGAGCGAAGTATCCACTTTGCTTGGCCGCATGCCTTCAGCCGTCGGCTACCAGCCCACCCTGGCTACGGAGATGGGCGAACTGCAGGAACGGATCACTTCCACCAGCAAGGGTTCGATCACGTCGTTTCAGGCCGTATATGTGCCGGCTGACGACCTGACCGATCCGGCGCCGGCTACTACCTTCGGGCATCTCGATTCTACCATTGTGCTGGCCCGGTCCCTGACCGAACTCGGTATCTATCCGGCGGTCGATCCGCTTGATTCCTCGTCGATCATTCTTGACCCCAAAGTGGTCAGTGACGAGCATTACAAGGTTGCCCGCGGCGTCCAGCAGGTATTACAGAGATATAAGGATCTCCAGGATATTATCGCCATCCTCGGTATGGAAGAATTGTCCGATGAGGACAAAATGACGGTTGCCCGCGCCCGCAAGGTCCAGCGCTTCCTTTCACAACCCTTTACCGTGGCAGAAACATTCACCGGCCAGCCCGGCCGTTATGTCAAACTGGAAGATACGATCAAGGGCTTCCAGGAGATTCTCGACGGCAAGCATGACGATAAGAATGAAGGCGACTTCTATATGAAGGGCGGGATAGAGGAAGTTAAGAAAGGTTAAGAGAAGTTGAGAGAGGTTAAGATGGGTTGAGAAGGGTTTTATTAGGTTTAATATAGTGATATTTATGGACAAGGAGGCGCCATACAAAAAATTGATTGTATGGAAAAACCTATGTGAACTTAGAAAGGAAATTTTTCTTGTTACCGAGAAACTCAATAAACCCGGCAATTACCGCCTGGTTGAGCAGATGAGAGCGGCAGCAAGATCAGCAAAACAAAACTTTGCTGAAGGATATAAGAAAGGACACATCGGTCATTTTATAAATTTTTGCGGGATTAGCAGGGCCTCACTTGAAGAGTTAGATGAAGATATTCAGGATTGCCATGAAGATAATTTAATTGAACAGAAAGATTATGAAACAATTAATTCTTTATGCAAAAGGACTATGTATCTTTTGGATAAATATATAAAATCCTTACATTTAATGAAAGATAAGGGAACCTGGAAAAATAAACAAGATAGTTTTCACAATAAAAAATAAAACACAGAAGATAGCAACCCATCTTAACCTCTCTTAACTTATCTTAACCTATCTCAACATAGTTATGAAAATAATCAAATTCGAAATAGTCACTCCCGAGCGGACGGTGCTCAAGGAAGATATCTTCCAGGTGAGCGTGCCGACCAGGAACGGCGAGATAACCGTATTGCCCAACCATATTCCTTTGGTTGCCAGCCTTCAGCCGGGCGTGATCGAGATCGTAAAAAACGGTGGAATACGCGACGTGATGTCCGTTTCCGGCGGTTTTATCGAAGTTTTGAAGGATAAGGTGGTGATTTTGGCGGATACCGCCGAACGGGCGGAAGAGATTAATCTCGAACGGGTCGAGGAAGCGAGGGTACGGGCGGAAGCGGCGATCAAGGAAGTGCGCCTGATCGATCGTGCCCAATTCGCCAACATCAGCGCCAAGATCGCCAAAGAGCTGGCCCGCAGCCGGGCCGTTAACCGCTGGAAGCGGATCAAGGGCGAAGATTAATATTAATGAGATAGTTGGGATAGTGGTGATTTTTGGGATTGTCGGAAATAGAAAACTATGATTTTTTCCCAACAATCCCAAAAATCACAACCATCCCAACCATCCCGACAAAATATGTCCCATACTTGCCACAATATCTTATTCCATTGCATGGATTTCCGTTTGACGCGCGAGATCAGGCGCTGGCTGGAAGCAGAAGGAATGATGGGGGACTGCGATATCGTTTCCCTGGCCGGCTCGGCCAAGGAGATCGTCGACGGTGATGAAGCGTCCCGGAATATGCTCTTGAAACAGATCGAGATCAGCGCGAACCTGCACCAGGCCAGCCGCGTCATCCTGATGCATCACACCCAATGCGGCGCCTATGCCCAAAGCTATAAGTTCGCCACTGACGAAGAAGAACTGGCCAAACACAGTGACGACTTGACAAAAGCCGAGAATATCATTAAAGTGAAGTTTCCCGATATAGAAATTATTAAAATAATAGCCGTTATGAAAGATGATGATGGCAAAGAAGTTGAATTTAAAAAAATTTAAACAGTGAAAAAGGAGGAGATGGGATGCACAAATTCAAAGCAGCAATGTTAAGTTGCCAGGATCCGAGATTGAATGAAGCTCATTTTAATTTTCTTACCGAAAAGGCGATCATGAACCAAACGGATACGATCTTTTGCGCAAATCCACTGCTAATATTGATCGATCCCGAGGACAAGGAAAATCGCAGTGATCTGAATTTCATTAAAAAAAAGACCGATATCGCGGTCGACCATCATCAAATAAGTGAATTTCATATTTGCAATCATATTGATTGCGGTTATTACCGGATCAGGGGATATTTTCATGGCAGTGAAGGTTCGCTCGATAATGAGATGAACATATTGACGGCCCACACCATAAGGGCGGAAGGCATGGTCAGGAGGATGTACCCCGATTTTAACGGTGAGGTATTCGGCTACATATTTTTTCCTCAAAATGGCAGTTGGTTATGTCGCCAGATATTTTGACCGGATTAAAAGTCCGCAAGCCGTTCGAATTTTATACGGCTTGCGGACATTGTTTTTCCAATTGACAAGTTAAAAATAAGGTTTAAAATTAATTGTGTATAATTAATAATAAAAATTACAGCAATACGAATTCGACATTCCTGCCTATCGGCAGGCAGGCGTAATTCGTAATTCGACATTTGAAATATGTGGGTCAAAGATTACATGTTCAAAAACGTTTGCACGATTTCGCCCGATACCACTATTGGCGAAGCTGTCAAATTCATGGTCGAGAATAAAACCAATAGTGTCGTCGTGGTTGACGAAAACCGTAAACCGATCGGTACTCTGTCCTCCTATACCCTGGTGCGCGAAGTCGTGCCGGCATATCTGAAGGACGACCCGATATTTTCCCAATACGGCAAAGAAGGCACATTCAATAAGTACGCCCAGCGCATGAAAGACGGAAAGGTCAGGGACCTCATGCATAAGGATTTCCATATCCTGAGCGTCCATGACGCCATGATCGAGGCCGCGTCCTATTCCATCAAAGCTGAACGGCGCATTCTGCCGGTGGTTGACGATGAGGGCAAGCTGATCGGAGCGGTGACGCGTACTTGCATCAAGAACGCTTTATACAACACCCTATTCAAAGACGCGCCGATCAATCCGGAAAACGGCGGCTGTGCCAGCTGCAGCGAACGGGTGTCGAGCCATAAGGAATAAATTTAAATATAATTCAACATCATCTGTTGGCATGGGCCGATAAGTTTAATCGAAAGAAAAGAGCCGTTAACCAAACGGGCTAACATCCTTTCTTTTCGCTTGTACTGGTCGGTTTCGTGCGTAATAGATGAAATTACGTAACCAGCGGGAGACGTTTTTTATGGTTTCCCGGAAAAAACATATGCACGAAACCGCTTTAGCCATAACCCCCGGCATTTTCAGTGCCGCGGGTGCCGTTGCCCTGCTGATATTTCTGGGCGCCTATACTCTCATTATTTTGGAAAAAGTCCATCGGACGACGATCGCCATTTTCGGCGCGGCTTTGATGATCATTGCCGGAGTTTTTATGAGCTTCTATTCCCAGGAAGCGGCCATTGCCGAGATCGATTTCAACACCATCGGCCTTTTGATCGGTATGATGATAATTGTCGGCGTAACCAAGGACACGGGCCTGTTCCAATACGTGGCGATCCGCGCCGCCAAGCTGGCCAAAGGCGAACCCTGGCGGATCATGGTCATGTTTGCCGTTATTACCGCGCTGTTTTCCGCCCTACTCGACAATGTGACGACCGTACTCCTGATGGTGCCGATGACACTCGTAATTTGCGACCATTTGAACCTCAAACCACTGCCTTTTTTATTTATAGAGATATTCATGAGCAATATCGGCGGCACAGCCACCCTGATCGGTGATCCGCCGAATATATTGATCGGCAGCGCCGCCGGACTTTCATTTATGGATTTTATTGTCAACCTTACTCCGGTAATAATAATAATTTTCCTCGTGATGATCCCGATCTTTAAGTTAATATACGGCCGCCATATCACGGCCAGCCAGGAGGACAAAGATTCGATAGCCCGCCTGAACGAACGCGACTCCATCAATGACCCGGTTTTGATGAAAAAAGCCCTGGTCGTACTGGCTATCGTTATAATCGGCTTTTTCCTGCACGGGTTCCTACACATGGAGGCGGCGACGATCGCCCTATTCGGGGCGGGATTGCTTCTGTTCCTGGACAACAAGAATCCGGAACGGGCGCTTCATGAAGTCGAGTGGACCACGATCTTCTTCTTCGTGGGACTTTTCATCCTGGTCGGAGGGTTGGTGCAGATCGGGGCGATCAGCTGGGCCGCCCGGCAAATGATCGCGTTGACCAAAGGCAATCTGGCGGTGACTGCCGTCGCCGTATTATGGGGCGGTGCATTCTTTTCCGCGTTTGTCGATAATATTCCCTTTGTCGCCACGATGATACCGCTGGTGCATGAGATGGGCAGCACATTTTCTAACTTAAATCCGATTTGGTGGTCGCTCGCCCTGGGCGCGTGCCTGGGGGGAAACGGCACTTTGGTCGGCGCCAGCGCCAATCTGGTAGTGGCCGGTCTGGCCAGCAAAAGCGGCTATGAGATCAAATTCAAGGATTTTATGAAAATCGGCCTGCTGGTGATGATAGTGACGGTTGTCATATCGAATATTTATCTTTGGGTAAGGTATCTATAATTGCGACCGAGCCCTGCTGATAATATAAATATATATTAGAAATTCACGTTTTAAGTAAGCAGTAAACAGTAAAAAGTAAGCAGAACTATAATTTTACCAGCCTCTGTTTACTTTTTACTGTTTACTGCTTACTGTTTTATTAGCTGACATTAAGGCTAATTTTTGTTTTTTATTAAGCGCTTGACAATTTTCATTTCACTTTATAAAATACATTAATAGAGACGTTTTAGCACTCTAAGTCTAATAGTGCTAATAAAATTTATCGTAAATTAGTAAAAATTATTAATAATATAATTAACAAGACGGTTCGTTGGGGGCGGTGTTTCGTCCTCATGGTCCGTATTGTTTCTGCCGGTTTATGAAGATCAAACCGATTAACGACAAAGTGGTGGTTAAACCCATCTCCCAGGACGAGGTAACCAAAAGCGGCATCGTCCTGCCGGACACGGTCGATAAAGAACGTCCGGAAAAAGGCGAGGTTATCGCGGTTGGCGAAGGCAAGCCGCTCGATAACGGCCAGCGCATGCCAATGAGCGTGAAGATCGGGGATACGGTTATGTTCAAGAAATATTCCCCGGACGAAATCAAGATCGATGACGAGGAATATCTGGTCATAAGCGAGGGGGATATTTTGGCGATTATTAATTAATTCCTAAGACCTTAATTTTATTTCCTGGTTAATTGTAAATCAGGGATTAGAAATTAAGAATTTTGAAGTATGGCTAAACAAATCATTTATAACGAGAAAGCGCGGACAGCCTTGAAGCGCGGCGTTGACAAACTGGCTGACGCGGTCAAGGTGACGCTCGGCCCGAAAGGACGCAATGTCGTGATCGATAAGAGCTACGGTTCCCCGACTATCACCAAGGACGGCGTAACGGTCGCGAAAGAGATAGAGCTGGAGGATAAATTCGAAAATCTGGGCGCCGAACTGGTCAAGGAAGTGGCGAGCAAAACCAACGATACGGCCGGCGACGGCACCACTACAGCCACAATCCTGGCCCAGGCCATGATCACCGAGGGTTTGAAACTGGTTTCTTCCGGAGTCAACCCGATCGAGATCCGCCAAGCCATGGAGATCAAGGTAAAGACTATCGTGGACAAGCTCAAACAGATGAGCAAGATGATCTCCACCAAAGATGAGATCGCGCAGGTGGCGTCGATTTCCGCCAATGACAAGGAGATCGGCAACATCATTGCCGAGGCTATGGAGTCGGTCGGCAAGAACGGCGTGATCACTGTCGAAGAGGGCCAGTCTTTCGGCGTAGAGAAAGAAGTCGTGGAAGGCATGCAGTTCGATAAGGGTTATGTCAGCCATTATATGGTTACTGACGCGGATTCGATGAAAGCGGAATTCGACGAACCATATATACTCTTGACCGATAAGAAGATCGCCTCGATCCAGGAGATACTGCCGCTCATGGAACGGATCGCGCAGTCCGGCAAAAAGGATATGGTAATAATCGCTGAAGATATCGAGGGCGAAGCGCTGGCTACATTCGTGGTCAATAAATTGCGCGGCACATTCAACGTGTTGGCGGTAAAAGCGCCCGGTTTCGGCGACCGCCGCAAGGCCATGCTTGACGATATGGCGGTATTGACCGGCGGCCGCGTGGTTTCCGAGGAAATAGGTTTGAAGCTCGAAAATGCCGAAATCTCCGATCTGGGCCAGGCCCGCAAAGTGGTTGCTACCAAGGACAATACCACGATCGTTGACGGCAAAGGCGACCAGTCGAAAATCAAGTCCCGCGTCGAGCAGATCAAAAAAGAGGTTGAGGCCAGCGACAGCGACTTCGATAAAGAGAAGCTGCAGGAACGCCTGGCTAAGCTCTCCGGCGGCGTGGCGATCATCAAAGTCGGAGCCGCGACCGAAACGGAAATGAAAGAAAAGAAAGACCGGATAGAGGACGCTCTGAACGCCACCAGGGCGGCCGTGGAAGAAGGCGTCGTACCCGGGGGCGGGCTGGCTCTGGCGCAGGCGGGAAATGCATTCGAGGAGCTGACCGATAAGAAGTCAGATAATCCCGGCGCCCGCATTATTGATACCGCTATTTTGGAGCCGATCAAACAGATCGCGGCCAATGGCGGCAAAGACGGCTCTCTTATCCTTTATAATATCATCCGCGAAAACAAGGCGGGAAACAAAAATTTGGGCTATAACGCGGCCATCGATAAGTTCGAGGATATGATAAAGGCAGGAATCGTGGATCCGACCAAAGTAGTCCGTTTGGCGCTGGAAAATTCTTCCAGTGCAGCCATCATGTTCCTGACGACCGAAGCGGTCATAACCGACAAACCTGAAGAAAAGGGCGCGCACGACCACGGTGGCGGCATGCCGGGCGGCATGGGCGGCATGGGCGGCGGAATGCCGATGATGTAATAAACGACGGATAGGCACGGAATTGTAACTGATTTACACGAATAATTTAAATATGAAAACAGAGCTTATTGGCTCTGTTTTCATTTGCCTGGATTTGGGAATTATTGTATAATTTAATTGATATATGGATTGATTTTGTTTAAATTAGGGAATTCTACAAGGAATTAAATTAATGCTTTCTAATTGTTTTAAGAAAACAGATAGTTGGCAGCAGAATGATATAATATCTGTTTTTTTAAGATAAATTTTGTTTTCTGCTGTTTGTTTTCTGAGGTATGGATATTAAGAGACCGATTTATATCAATATTACGACCATGACGATCGTTAAGATCGTGCTGGTTTTGCTTTTGTTTTATTTTCTTTATCTTATCCGCGAGATATTGGCGGTATTGTTCATATCGCTGATCCTGGCGAGCGCAGTCGATCCTTGGGTTGATTGGCTGCAGGCACGGAAGGTACCGCGGGCAGTAGGGATTTTTTTGATCTATGTGGCGATGTTTGCCGCCGTAATAGTGGTAATTTACCTGGTCGTGCCGCCAATCGTGGTGCAAGTAAATGAACTGGCGCATAATTTTCCGGCGATATTCGAGAAGGTAATATCCGGAGTCGAATCTTTGAGGCAATTTTCCCTCGAGTACGGGATATTGGATAATTTAAAAAACAGCTTGGCTTCCATTACCGGTAATCTTCAGGGCGCTGCCGGCGGCGTCCTCTCGACCGTAAGCGGTATTTTCGGCGGAATTGTCACTTTTTTTCTGATCTTGGTCATTACGTTTTACATGGTAGTCGAGGAAAATGCGATGAAAAAAGTCGTCTGGTCGGTCGTGCCCGAACAGCATCAAGTATATGTCATGCAGCTTATCAATCGGATGCAGAAAAAAGTTGGATTGTGGCTCCGGGGGCAGCTGATACTCTCTTTTATCATATTTTGCTTGATATTTGCCGCTCTTGAAACCATCCATCTCGTTACGGGGCAAATGGAATACGCCTTGGTTTTAGCGCTTTTGGCCGGTCTGACCGAATTCGTTCCGTATTTAGGGCCGATAATGGCGGCTATTCCCGCGATTTTTTTGGCTTTGACCCAATCTCCGCTTCTGGCTGTCATTGTGGGCTTGACCTACTATGTCATCCAGTTGGCTGAGAACAATATTATTGTTCCGAAGCTGATGCAAAAAGTGGTCGGCTTGAATCCGATCGTCAGCATTGCGGTCTTGATAATCGGTTTCAAAATCGGCGGCATCGTCGGAGCGGTACTTTCCATTCCTGTCGCTACAGCCGTTAGCGTATTTGTGCGCGACATTTTCGAGCGTCGGACGGCTGAGAAAGAAGAATAAGATATGCAAAAAACCCTTAAAATAGGTCTAATCGGAATGGCGGTTATCCTGCCATATTTTTTTCTACCCTGGTCCCTGAATCGCGCCGGAATCGACAATCTCAACAAGTCATATCTGCTTTGGCTGATAGTTCCCGTGATCTTGGCTATGTGGTGGTATTCCGGCCTAAGGCAAGGCGAATATCGCGTCCGTTGGTCGCCCTTGGCTATTCTGCTGTTTTCGTTCTGCGCAGTGATGGCCTTGGCAGCCACTTTCGGTCTCGATACATACATTTCATTTTTCGGTTCGCCCGGTAGCGGCCAATCGCCGCTTTTTACCCTGTTATCACTGTGCGTTTTGTATCTCGTTCTCTCGAATATTTTCACCAATAAGGCATGGCGGGGCCAATTCATTTCCGCCATGATCTGGTCATTTACCGCAGGGACAGGTATCGTTTCCGTTTTGCTTTTGTTGGGCTGGACCAAGATATTGCCGGTTGGCAGCCCGGTATACCAGGTCTTGCGTATGGCTGTCGGTACGCTGGAATACTGGTCGATATATTTATCCGTAATGGCCGCGGCGGTTTTTGGTATTTTTTTGTCGCCGGATGCGCTTGTCCGCTGGCTGCCGAAACGATCCGCGAGATTATTCGCGGGCGGGGCGCTGCTTGCCTCGTTCTTCCAATTAGTGCTTTTTAATTTTATTCCTGCCTGGATTTGTTTCGGCGCCGGAATAGCCGCGGCTTACTTGAGCGTCAATCTGGCAGTCCCAAAAATAAGCCGAACTTGGCGCGGAACCAATCGAACCGTAATAATGGTCGTTGTTGCCGGCCTGTTCCTGTTTATGGACATTAGCGCCCTGGGAGCCAGTGTTACCACCCGCCGCCTGGCCGGACAGTTGCAGCTGGGTTTGGCCGATACCTCCCGAATTGCCGGCCAAGCGTTTCTTAGCCGGCCATTATTAGGTTTCGGCAGCGAGCATTTCAGTACGGTTTTTTCCCGTTTTCGACCGACAGATTTCAATAATTCGCCTTTTTGGTATGTCCGCTTCAATGGCGGCGCTTCCTACCTATTGGATATACTGGTTTCTGCCGGTGTATTGGGCATAGCGGCATATTTGTCGGTACTGTTTTATTTGATCATACGTTTTCGCCGCTGGTACAGGCAGAAATCCCCCGAGAGCGGACAGTTGACCGGTTTTCTGTCCGGATCCCTAGCCGCACTGATTGCCGGACAAATAGTATTTGCGATGGATATAACGCTTTTGTTCCTGTTTTTTGTGTTTATTGCCATCGTCGAGTCCTTGAATTATGAAAAAGAAAGCGATCCGTTTTTTTTGATAAACCATGGTTCTTACCGCGTGTATTACGGAGCGGTTTTGGGAGCTTTGATTTTGTTTTCGGCCTGGTTCGGAACCGACATCTGGCTTCTCAGGCATTGGGCCGCGGTATATTATTATTCCGTGGGTATCGGGGATCCGTCCGCGGCAATAGAACATCCGGCAAATTTAGCCTATTTAAACCGCGCTATAGATTTGAATCCTTATATTTACCAATATCAATTAGCTGCCGCCAAGTATTATAAGGATCGCGCCCTGGACGTAAGCGCCGTAAACGACACCGCTGCCTTAAAAAATATGGAAACCGACGTTAATGCCGCTCTGGGTCTGGCCCGTAAGGCGATAGTAACTGCGCCATATGCCGTGGCGCCGTATGAAACCCTGGCGACGATCTATCGCGACCTGGTACCGTACTCGCCGGACAGCGCGAGTCAGGCGATATCGGTTTTTGTCCAGGCGGCAGGGAAAGAGCCGAGCAATCCGGTCTTACCGGCTGAATTGGGTAAATTGGAGCTGGAACAGGGAATTACTGACAGCGCTATTGCCCATTTGGAAACCGCCCGTGCGCTCAAACCGAATTATGCCAGCGTAAATTTTCAGCTCGCCCGCGCCTATATCGCCGCCGGCCGTGAGGCCGATGCGCTGCCGATCCTGGACCAGTTGGCCCAGGAAAGTCCAAGCGCCGATATTTATTATGAACAGGGCCGGGCCGACTTCAACCTTAAGCGTTATGAGCAGGCGATAGAACGTTTTGGGCAGGCAATCGTCCTAAATCCTCTTCATGCCAACGCGCTTTATTCCCTTGGCCTTTCCTACGAAGCGCTGGGCGAGAATAAAGAGGCGCTGTATTACTACAATAAGGTCGCTGACCTCAATCCGGATGATGAGGGAGTGAAAACGAAGGTCAAAGCGCTTGAAGGGAATTGAATATAAATTGTATGAATCTACTATTCCTCGGGGCTCTGCCCCGGGGTTTCCTTCAGGAGGGAAAGTTTGAAAACCGTAGGTTTTCAAGAGGTTGATTAACAGCTAAACTATGTATATATGGATAAAGATGATAAACATATATACAAAAGGCACAGCAAGACATTGCTACTCTACCACATAGTTTTTCCTGTAAAATATCGACGCTCTATTCTAACTCCTGAAGTTGAAAATTCATTGAAAGATATTTGTCTGGAAATTGGAATTTGCTATGAAATGAATTTTGTAGAAATCGGAGCCGACGAAAATCACGTACACTATTTAGTCCAGGGAATTCCAAGCATGTCGGTTTCAGAAATGGTGAAAACGATCAAAAGCATAACTGGAAAAGGGCTATTCAAGAAGCATCCGGAAATCAGGAAAATATTGTGGGGTGGAAATCTTTGGACATCAGGTTTTTATGCAAACACGGTCGGACAATACGGTAATGAAAAGATGATTAAGGAATATATCGAAAAACAGGGCGGAAGCTACAAAAAGATACACGAAGGTCAGCTAAAACTGTTTGATTAACAAAAACATCGGAACATCCCCGATACCTCGGGGCTCTGCCCCGGGGTAATTCATTAAAAACACTGGCCCTAAAAAGGCCAGTGTTTTTTTATATTCTATTATGAGTAATATATCCGTGCCCAGGGAGGGAATCGAACCCTCATGAGATTACTCCCACACGATTTTGAGTCGTGCGCGTCTACCAATTCCGCCACCTGGGCTAATGTATAGATTTAATATATTCTCTGCCGCAGCCCGATTTTAAAAATATTTCTCTTTTTCTTGCTTCGGCTCTTGATGAATATTTTTCAACTATTAAAGTTGTAAAAGGTCTATATGGTTTAGTAGTTTTATTATAGCCATAATTATGTTGTTTTATTCTTCTTGCCGGGTTATCAGAAATGCCGATGTAAATGTAATTAAGTTTTAAGCTTTTAATAGCGTATACAAAGTAATCCATGTCGATTTTGAGCCTGCCTGCCGGCAGGCAGGTCGTGCGCGTCTACCAATTCCGCCACCTGGGCTAATGTATAGATTTAATATATTCTCTGCCGCAGCCCGATTTTAAAAATATTTCCCTTTTTCTTGCTTCGGCTCTTGATGAATATTTTTCAACTATTAAAGTTGTAAAAGGTCTATATGGTTTAGTAGTTTTATTATAGCCATAATTATGTTGTTTTATTCTTCTTGCCGGGTTATCAGAAATGCCGATGTAAATGTAATTAAGTTTTAAGCTTTTAATAGCGTATACAAAGTAATCCATGTCGATTTTGAGCCTGCCTGCCGGCAGGCAGGTCGTGCGCGTCTACCAATTCCGCCACCTGGGCCTTTTAAATTTCGAATTGCGATTTTCGATTTACGAATTATTTTTGTCTTAATTTGGTATACAAATATTAGCAAAAAAATAAATAACTGCTATCTATCGCAGTTAATTACTGTAGAAATTATAAGGGAAAAATTAAAAAAAGTCAAAATTTGCCAAAACAAGCCGATTACGTTATAATAAAGCAGATGAATTGTTGTATGGACAGTAATGAATATAAAAAGGGAATGTGGTTTGCTGCGATTATTCACGGCTGGCATCGTAGTGATAAATAACAGCAAATTGGAGCAAAAATTAATTAAGATCTCCGATTCACAAATATGGGCAGAATAATATCCATCGTCAATCAAAAGGGGGGGGTTGGCAAAACCACGACCGCGGTTAACCTGGGGGCATATTTGGCGCACTTCGGCAAACATGTACTTCTGGTCGATATCGATCCGCAGGCCAACGCTACCTCGGGGATCGGCATTGATCACCGCAGTTTGCCGCACGGCGTCTACGAAGCGATCATTGGTCAGAAGCCTTTTTATAGCATAATCAAGCATACCCTGCAGGATAAATACAAAGTAGCGCCTTCTTCGATTTCCCTGGCCGGTGCCGGTATCGAGCTGGTAACGATGGAAGACCGCGAATACCGTTTGGCCAAAGCGCTCGAAGAAATTCGCAATGAATATGACTATATTATCATCGACGGGCCGCCGTCGCTTGGGCTTTTGACCGTGAACAGTCTGGTGGCGGCCGATGAGGTATTGATCCCGATCCAAAGCGAATATTACGCCCTGGAAGGCTTGAGCCAGCTGCTCGAAACCATCGGCCTGGTGCAGAACCACCTTAAGCCGGAACTGGCTATCCTGGGCGCGGTAATCACGCTTTACGATCCCCGCAACCGCCTGTCCCGTTCGGTCATGAGCGAGCTGTACCAGTATTTTCCCAACCGGGTATTCCGTTCGGTCATCCCGCGGAGCGTCCGCCTGGCCGAGGCCCCCAGCTACGGCCGCTCGATCCTGCACTATGACCCGAAATCCAAGGGGGCGAAGGCGTATGAAAGATTGGCGAGGGAATTGATAGAGCAAGATAGATAATTCTACACAGATATAATTAACAAAAAGATACAAGAAACAAGTTACAAGATACAAAAGTTTATTACGGATTTAATTTTTCGATATTTTTGTGTCTTGTATCTTGTATCTTGGTAATTAAAGCAAATATATGGCAAACACAGGTTTGGGCAGGGGGCTGGGTTCCCTGATCCCCAATAAGAATAATCCGCCGGCGGCCAGCGCTGGCAAGCCGGCGGCCAGCACAGCCGAAGATACCGGCAAGGGGGTCATGCAACTGGCCATAGACAAGATAGCCGCCAACCCCCGCCAACCGCGCACAGATTTCAACGAATTGGCTTTGAACGAATTGGCCGCTTCGATCAAGGATTATGGCGTCATCCAGCCGCTGATAGTCAATCCGAAAGGCAGTGGGTATGAACTGATCGCCGGCGAAAGGCGCTTGCGGGCGAGCAAGATCGCCGGGCTCAAGACCGTACCGGCGATCGTCAGGAAGACCGACGAACAGGAAAAGCTGGAACTGGCCCTGATCGAGAATATCCAGCGGGAAGACCTGGACGTGATCGAGCTGGCGCATGCCTACCGGAAGCTGATCGATGAGTTCGGCCTGGGCCAGGAAGACGTGGCCAAACGCGTGGGCAAGAGCCGTCCCTCAGTAACCAATATTTTACGTATGCTCAGTCTGCCCGAAGAGGTCCAGCTGGCCCTGAAAGAAGGGAAGATCACGGAAGGCCATGCCAAATACCTGGCAGGGATCGAGGGCGAAGAACGCCAGATGAACCTGTTCCGCAAGATCGTCCATAACCAGTTGACCGTAGTGGATACCGGCCGCGAATCGCGGCGCATGGGCGGCACCAAGAATGCCCGGATCAAGATCAATTACCAGGATAAGGACAAGGAATTCGCCCTGCGGGAATTCTTCGGCACCCGGGTGGAGGTCAAACGCAAAGGCAAGGGCGGCCAGATCATCATCGAATTCTTCAGCGAGGACGAACTTCTGGGGATTGTGGGGAAAGTGAAGTGAGGTCGGGGAGTGGGGATCGTGAATCGGGGAGCAGGGAGCGTGAATTTGGGTTCGGAGATTATTGGTTGTTTTGATTTTTATATCACAATATATAATTCTAATTACCCCGCCAACATCGGTGGGGTATTAATATATATATAACGATTTACGATTTGTATACTCAGAAATTACTGTTTGACACATATCATTTTATATGATATAATAATTTTTTAAATTAAAAAGCTGGAATATACACAAAGATGTCCCAAGAAAAAATCGTCCACTATTTTAAAAAAGTCATGTTATTTTGGATCGGCGCCTGTTTGGTGGTGATCGGCTTAGTGGGAATTATCGTGCCGATCCTGCCGGGTATCATTCCGATCATATTCGGCGCCGGGCTGATCGCCCGCAGCCAGGAGAGCTTCGAGGAATATCTGATCAAACGGAAATTCCAAGCGATCAAGTCGCGCCTTTCCTTTGACCGCCCGCGCGTAAACCGTGCGGTATATGCGGGAATCAAAGAAAAATAATAATAATTTTTTTTATACATAAAAAACAGCCCCGCTATCGCGGAGCCGTTTTATTTTGTAGACTATTGCATTGAGGATTGGAACTCTTTTGCTGAGGAAATCCATAAAATAAAAAACCTATTGTCGACATAAATCAACAATAGGTTTGACTGGGAATAACTCCGAAATAAAATTAAGAAAATTCTTTTTTAAGTTCTGATAAGAAATCTTCACTAATTTCCGGTCGCTTCCCACCTTTCTTTAGAGGTGTTAAGGGACTACTGGAAAAAACAAGATGGACATGAACATGCTTGGTGTGCGGTCCGGGATGAAGAACGCAACTCTGCTACGGCTGGGCCATAGCCCTTTTCAAGGTAGAACTCCTGAACTTTTCTTACAGCTATCATAAAAATACAATATTCCATTTCGCTCATCTCAGAAATGGATTCGTAATGATTTTTGGGTGCCACCAAAATATGAAGTGGCTTTTTGCAATTTTCATCAAGATCTGGAAACAGACTTGTATAAACATTATTTTTATACATTGAACCCAAAAAACATTTCCCTGCCTCACATAAAAAACACTCCATCACAAATCCTCCTTTTGTTTTTTTATCTGCTTATTATAAATTTAAAAGATTTTTTATACTAACATTTTTTTCTTACAATGTCAACCATAAAAACAAAAAATCACCTAAAATTAGGTGATTTTTATGCCGTAGCCCATAGGGGAATCGAACCCCTGTTTCATGGATGAGAACCATGCGTCCTAACCATTAGACGAATGGGCCATATTGATTAAATTTATCAAATAAGAAATTTATATTTCATAAAATATGATTTTGCGAATAATTTTATTTGACGAAGGGAATCGCCATGTCATCCGACATGGCGCCCCGTCGGATGACGGGGCGAACCCCTGTTTCATGGATGAGAACCATGCGTCCTAACCATTAGACGAATGGGCCATATTGATTAAATTTATCAAATAAGAAATTTATATTTCATAAAATATGATTTTGCGAATAATTTTATTTGACGAAGGGAATCGCCATGTCATCCGACATGGCGCCCCGTCGGATGACGGGGCGAACCCCTGTTTCATGGATGAGAACCATGCGTCCTAACCATTAGACGAATGGGCCAGTAAAATGACGAATGACGAATTACGAATGACGAATTATTTTATGATAATTGTGAAAAAATTATATCAATATGAATTAATCTAGATTATAATATAGATTAAAATATTTCAATATTCCAGTTATCTGTTGTCTGCTATCTGTTATCTTTCGTCATTTAATATCAGTAGTTATTGTAAAATATAATAATAACTTAGTCAATCGCACTGTTTTTCCACAAAATTATAAACAGAACTGTACACATTTTTTGTGCATTAACCCACATTATAGGCACTTAGGAGGGGTATTGACAAAATCTGCAATTGTTCTATAGTTTAGTGAGACTGTGAATAACCCGGGAAAAATGGCCCTAGAGCCGAATTTCCCCGCCCCTTTACCGGGGCTATATTCATGGGTCTAAGCATGGGGATTAAAGCGCCCGCATTTCACCCGAAATGCGGGTGCTTTGTATATAAGATAATTTGAGAAGAAGCATTTTCACTGTTTGCGTAAGGCAGAAATAATCTAAATAATATCACACTTTCCGCTGATTTTACGCTGATTAAAACGCGGATTTAACGCAAAAGACACCTTTTATTTCAAAACTTGTCCGATCATTTTACTATAGCCATGGATAAATTCTTCTCCGGTGATCTCATTTTTTCCCTCAAGCTGCAGTTTCTTTATAAGCAAAGCGCCTTTGCCGCATTGAATTGCCAGTTTTCCGTTATAAATAAATAATTCGCCTAGACTGTATTTATCTATATCCAATACATTGTTATCTGTGCTAATTATTTTTACCATTCGTAATTCATCATTTGACATTTGACATTTGCCCCAGGCTCCCGGCCAGGGACTCATAGCCCGAACATGCCTTTCGATCTCTTCCGCGGCTTTAGCCCAATCGATATGGCCGGCGGATTTCCTGAGCTGTTTCGTGAGACTGGCTTTGCCCCCGTCCTGCGGAATTGGTTCGATCTCACCGTTAATATATTTCCGGGCCGTCGGCAAGAGCAGTGCGGCACCCAGCTGCGCCAATTTATTGAACAGCGCTCCGGCCGTATCATTCGCAGCGATTGCAATGCTTTGCATGGCTAGCGTGGGGCCGGTATCTAACCCCTCGTCCATTTTCATAATCGTCACGCCGGTTTCCTTGTCCCCGTTCAGTATCGCCTGCTGGATCGGGGAAGCGCCGCGATAGCGGGGGAGCAGGGAAGCGTGGACATTGAGGCAGCCGTATTTCGGGTATTCCAATACGGCTTTGGGCAATATCTGGGCGTAAGCGGCCACTATGATCAGGTCGATATTATTTGCCGGAAATTCAAAATCTTTTATCCTCTCCGGCTGGTGGACGGGGATATTATGTTTTTCCGCCGCTATTTTTATCGGCGGCGCGCTCAGGATCTGTTTGCGGCCGACCGGCTTGTCGGGCTGGGTAATAACGCCGGCAAGGTCGATATCGCCAGCTTTGGCCAGAGCCTCCAGGCTGGGAATCCCGAAATCGGGAGTGCCGATGAAGATAGTGGTAATTCTCCGGTTAGACATTGAGTAGTCGATTATGTTAGAATTAATCTTGTATGAATATTAAGATGTTTTAGAAATCAGCAACCGGAAATCGGCAATTTGGTTTTACCGGCATTAATGCCGTTTTGCGCCCAATTTCAAATTTCCAATTACCAATTACATCAATTTATGTCCACAATCACCGCCTTACTTTTGTCATTCAGTATGCATATGGGCTACCCCGGGATCGTGCTGCTTATGACCGTCGAGTCGTCTTTTATTCCGTTCCCGTCGGAAGTCGTTATCCCTCCCGCCGCCTATCTGGCGGCGCAGGGGCAGTTCAATATCTATCTGGTGATCGTTTCCGGCATCCTCGGCTCGCTTTTGGGCGCAATATTCAATTATTTTCTGGCCATTACCTTGGGACGGACAATTATCTATTCGCTGATAGATAAAAAAATAGCCAGATGGCTGCTTCTTGACCGCTGCAAACTTGAACGATCCGAGGAATATTTCCGCCGCTATGGCGCGTTGTCTACCTTTGTCGGCCGTCTTATACCGGCGGTGCGGCAGCTGATTTCGATCCCGGCCGGCTTCAGCCGCATGAAGTTCGGCCGCTTTTTGTTGTTCACCGCTCTCGGCAGCGGACTCTGGACGACGGTCCTCGCGGTGGTAGGCTATGTATTCGGCGCCAACCAGGAAGCTATTCTGCGCTATTACGATATATTCAAATACTTTATATACGGAGTTATCGGTATCGGATTTATCGCCTTGGTAATTTATTGGATAATGAAAAAAGCCCGTAAAGGACAGCCGGAAGAACGGGAGCGGTAACTTGAGATTGGATATTTGGATATATTTTTGTTATCTATCCCAATTTCAAGTTTCAGTTTCGAATGACAATATCTATTTATTTCCTGTCTGCCAATCGCTCTGACTAGTCCTTTTGCCCGCCGTCAATATCCATCTTCACTATATTCTTCGCCTTATCGATAAACAAAATCCCGTCGAGATGATCGATCTCATGTTGGAGAATGCGCGCCATCAGCCCCTTGGCTTCGATGGTTTTTTCATTTCCCTCTGAATCGGTAAAACGGCAAGTTGCCTGGCGGTGGCGCTTAACGTCGCCGAAAGTACGGGGGACGGATAGGCAGCCTTCCTGGCCCCATTCTTTGGAGAGGGATTTTTTGGTAAAAACGGGATTAATGAGGCAAACCGTACCGTCCTTGGTGGCAACCGTGATTACCCGGATGTTCTTACCGACTTGGGGCGCGGCCAGCCCGACTCCGTCCTTTTTCTCCATAGTGATCGCCATATCAGCGCAAAACGATGTAAGATCCGCGTTTCTTATTTTGTCATCCGGAACTTCCCCTGAGCGCTTGCGCAATATGGGATTAGGGTTGGTAATTATATCCAAGATGTTGGCCATATTGACAAATTGTTCATAATTAATTACTTTATAACGATAACAGAATAGAAGACAAAAATCAAGGAAGATAGAAAGGAGAAGTTCGTGTTGGAATCGAATAAGATCGTATTGGACGAAGTGTGCAGCGTTCCCAAAAAAGCAGGCAGTATGCCCTGCTTTTTTTCTGTAGTTTTTTTTGCTATAATGGGAGAAATAGTTATATTTATAATTATGGAAAATAGTCCGGCGGTGGCACAATCAAATAGCGATAAAGTCATTAAGCTTTGGCAGCGGCTTAAGGCTCAGGGGACCGATAACGGCACTTTATGCGAAATCATCAAATCCATTCCCCAAATCCGCATCGAGGCCTGGGCCTTGCTCAAAGAACAGTCGGCCACCAACAACGACTTGCGTTTTATAATCGAGCACGTACCGGAAATGAGGGCTGATGCCTGGGCGTTGCTCAAAAGCCGGCGGCCGAGCGCTATGGAGCTCAAGAATATAGTGGAATATGTACCGGAATACAGGGCCGAAGCTTGGAAATTGTTTTTAAAAAGCGACCCCGGCCGCTTGGAGCTGCGCGAAATAGTACGATATGTCGCACCGCTTAGGCGCGAAGCCTGGAAGAAGTTGCAAAAGTTAAAACCGATGGTACAGGATTTTTTCTATGTTGCCCGGTTTGTCGAGGAATTGCGGGAGGATGCCTGGAAAAAACTCCTCAAATCCAAACCTGAAGTAAATGACCTTCTAAGCGTAATGAAATATATCCCGTCACTTAAGGACAAGAGCTGGGAACAATTCAAGCGGATCAGGCTGAGTAATGATATGCTCCGGCGCGTAATTATCGAGGTGCCGGAGCTCCGGCGCGAGGCGTGGGAAGAGCTTAAGCGCCAAGGCGCGTCGAACAATGACCTTTGTCTTGTTATGCGCGACATAGAGGACCTGCGCCATGAAGCCTGGGCGGAATTCTTCAAGCGACAGCCGACGAACGAGGACCTGCGCTTCGTGATGAAGACAATTCCGTCATTGCGGGGGGAGGCCTGGCTTAAGCTTAACGACCAGGGTGCGACGAATGACGACCTTTGCTTTATTATCAAGGATGTGCCGCGGCTTCGCGTCGAAGCCTGGGATAAGCTCAAAAACCAGAATCCGAATATGAGCGAACTACAGTTTGTGATCAAATATGTCGATGAATTGGCGCCGGAAGCCCGCGATATAATGAATACCCGGAATCAGGTGACCTTGAACGAGCTTAAGAAATACAGCACTTGATCTGGAAATTTGGCGCTGGAGAATGGGAATTTGAAATTGGAAATACGGTTCTTCGAAAAAATTTGCCGGTTAATTCCATTATTTTTTGCGCCTGATTCGATATTCAGGTTTTGAACAGATAAGCCTATCCGGTTAATAGTTTATCATGGAGCGGGGGCTGGAAATAAGGGATACCAGGCAAATATACTTCACCAATACTCCAGCAGTCAGACATCCCTTTCCTGTTACCCCTGATCGCCTGATAGTTTTCAGATTAAAATTTGAAGAATTAATAAAAAGACGAAATTTAAATTTCGCTTAAAGTAATTATACAAAATAATCAGACTCTAATTTCCAATCTCGAATTTCAAATTTCATCATATTCTATGTCCGAAAATAAAATCCAATCCCTATCCGACATATTCAAGAATAAAAAAAGCGTTAAGCCGCCGGCCCATGAGTGGCAGGATCTGGCTTTGCGCGTGATCAAAGAGTTGTCCATCCCGGACAATAAACGCAGCGCCGTGTTCAAGACTTGCAAACAGTTCCCCAAAACCGCCATTCTAATCGCCCTAAACGACACCAAAGAGCTCTGTACGACTGGCGACAAATGGAAATATTTTTTTAAGATATTATCCTCAAAAAAAGAATAAATTAAGATAGGTATTTTATAATATCAAAAAAGTGCCCCGGTTTTGCCGGGGCTCTTGTTGTGTATAAGTTAAAAAAGTTTTATTTATCCGATTTACGACTGTCCGATTACGAAATTCATTACTAGGTATCCCACCCCGAAGGGGGATTCGTAGGACAAGGGGCGCGGTTCGTAGTCCAGGCCGTCCAGTATTCCGAGCAGGATCAATATTGATTTGAGGCCGCATTCGCTCGCTTCACTCACTAGATCGGGGGGCAGAGCAGCGATAGCAGCGGTGTTTTTCGTCTTGAGAAGCTCTTTCAGTTTATTGTCGAATTTCTTGCCGCGGGGTGAGTATCCGCCCGGGGCATCTTTGGTCAGGCGGTGGGACAAATCGCCGGAAGCGATCACCGCCACCCGTTCCCGCGTTTTCATAAGCGTCGGCTGGAGTTGGCGGCCGAATTCGAGATGGGCCGAATTGTCGAGGCCTGAGTAGGTAAGGGGGATTATGCGCAGATTTTTGAGCTTTTCCGCCAGCATAACCAGGGGGATAGCCGCGCCATGATCAAGCGCTTCGCTCGTATAGAATCTCAGCAAGCCGTTGGATTCGATCGGCGCCTTAAGCTTTTGCGCCAGTCCGGGATGGCCGTCCCATTCCGGTTTGGTGCCGAAATCGCCAAATTCCTCGAAATTCGCCTGATAGCGGAAATTTTGATTCAAGGCCATAGCTGAGTCCAGAATGGTTCCGTGCGGTGATATGATCAGGATGGTTTGGATCCGTTTGGCTTTTATTTCATCAGCCAGTACGGCATAGGCCTGGATGGTGTTTTTCAGGCGCTCCCTGTTCTCTTTGCCGATTGCCGGTATCAGTACCGGCGGATGGGGGACAATAGCGGCGAATTTTATGGACATAGGGCAGATTGCGAATTACGAATGTCGAATGTCGAATATATTCGTCATTCGTAATTCGTCGTTCGACACTTGTCTAGGGATTTAATATACTATTGATTTCCTGCTGTAGCGCTTCATCGTCGGTAGTCGTGGCTACCGGAGTATCGATTATTTCCGGCGTGCCGGAGGCGGCGGTGGTTTCGTCTTCTGTAGTAGTGGCGGCTGTTCCTTCCTGGACTATGCCGTCTTCATCCGTATATATCTGGCTGATCGGTTGGCCTTCGGGATAGAGGTCGAATATTTTTTTCGGTACGGTAATGATATTGCCCCATTTGTATCCCAGGGCCTCGAAGATCGCACCGCTCGTGAAGGCGCGGCGGCTGCCATTGTCGATAACGAAGACGCCCGGGCCGCCATCAAGCTTGATGAGCTCGCCGTCGCCGAAGATCGCCGGTTCGACTGTCTTGTAGCTGGCCAATTTCTCCGGGGTTTCCGGTATTATCACCCGGCCGCGGAACTTAGTCTGCAAAAGTACTTTATCCCAGAGCGGAGCTTTGGTTCCCTCAAATACGTAGAAGATGCCACCGGTCGATTTATCCTGCAGGAGGGCTCCCATCGGGTAGCTTGATGTAGCGGTTATCGGCTGGCCTTCCTTATATACATTGATATCGTCCCAGCCGGCATTGACGATCTCTTCCGGGTTAATGCCGATCATCCGGAGCGCTTCCTGGCTATTGAAGCCGCGGCGGGTGTCGTCAACCAAGAGATATACCGTGCCGCGCGGACTGCGGACGAGCGAATATTGCGCGAATTTGATCGGATCGCCCGTGGGGTATTTGTCCAGGTCGGATTGAGCTACGCTGACTATCTTATTCGGGTCATAGCGCGAGGTGAGAGCGCCCTTGGAGAGGAAAGGCCGGCGGTAGCCATTCTGGATAAGCCATACCCCGGGTTCGCCCCTGACCTGCATCAGGGTGTTGTTGGGGTATTGGCGGGTGAAATAGCGGTTCCAGATATTATAAAAATTATAATTTCCGTTATAGACATGCGGCGTATAGTTGTAGAGGGCGGCGGTCGCCTGGTTTTTGGGCTGGATGTTCATATCCGGCTTGTTGGTATTGGATACGCGGTAAGAATTACCCTGTTTATAGGTATAGAGCCGCGGATTTTGGAGATAATCGAAGAACTGGAGCGAAGCCGAATTGACCTGCTTGCCGAATCCGCGCCAATGGTCGTTGCAGCCGCCGCCGTCCGGACAGCCGTAGCCGGTCGCCCAGTCGAGCTGGCTCTGCTTGGGGCTTTTTTCCTCGATCAGGCTTTGCTCTTTTTGCAGAAGGACGATCAGGAATTTGGGGTTGATCGTCACCGGCTGGCACTTCAGGCGCCTTTCCGCTTCGGTCGGAGTGTCGGATAGGCTTACGCCGTCGCAGTCCCAGTTGTGGGCGGCGTCATAGATGATCTCGGCCGCGGTCTTCATTTTCCCTTCAAAATTGGGAAAGCTGTGGTAGGCGATATAGCCGCCCTTGGACTTGAGAAAAGCGTCGATTTCCTGAAGGGTCATTGAGTCAGCTTCGAGTATCTCCTGGTCGCTCAGGATGTAATTGGGGTCAAAACCGACCGCGAGCGTAGTGCCGGCGAGCGCAAAAATACCGATTATAGCGAAAATAGCGGAGTAAATCGAATGTTTTTTCATATTAAATGGGGATTATTGGCTTAAGTTAAATTGCCTGTCGACAATATGGATATTATACAATATTCGGGGTTAGAAAACAAATAAAATAGCCGCAGACTGATCTTTCTGTCTGCGGCTATATCTTCAGTTGAGAGAGGTTAATCTCCGGTATATTGCGGCAAACTGCCGCGATTGCCGTTATAAGCGGAATAAAAAGTTAGATCCGCCATGTCGATCCTCCCGCTGGCATTCATGTCGCCCAGGACAATCCCGGTAAACGGTAACAGGGGGTAGAGATATTGAGAAGGATATTGGTCGATAGTCGGCCGGCTGATAGATTTAAAAATGTTTCCGGAAATTACCGCTAAGTCGGCCATGTTGACATATGAATCGCGCCAATCGATACCGTCGTTGTAGGTGCCGACCAGATTGCCCACCAGATGCCAGGCATAGGTTATGGTCCCTGTTTGCCCGGTATCCAGATTGACAGAACGCACATTGGCGAATACCATTCGGTAGGCGAATGGTATATCGTAGTAAATGTTGTTGGTGTTCGCGTCAAATGACGCGATGTCGCCAAGCGCTTCCGGTTCGTGGGCCCTGTTGTAGGTCGAAAAGAGATCGACCTGATAAGTATAATGGGCGAAATCCATGTTCTCTGCCGGATCTTGGACACCGATCAGCAAGCGGTGCGGTCCGCCATTGCGGTAGACCATACCGATACGGGTGTCGGGCAAGGGATACCCGATATTAGCGGTGAATACCTCGAAATAATCCACCATCCGGTCTCCTGCCTCGTTAATCAGGACGATCTGGATTTGCCATGAGCCGGGCGCCAAATCGACGAAATCCTCGAACACGTTTTGATCGAAATCAAGGGTGTGTTCTGTCGTATCGATCTTGCCGTAATTTAGTCCGATCTTCGTAATATCATCCGGATGTTCAAGGAATTCGATCCAGAGCCCATCCGGCATTTCTTCAATGCGGATTTTTCCATGAAGAAATTTTAATCCGTCTTCATAAACCACTATTTCATTGGAAAATCCACTTTCGTTGGCATCTGCATCATGGGCAGTTAATTTGAAGTAGTATACACCGGAACTACTCAACGTAATAACCGTAACGGTTTCGGTGCCAACACTGTCCCAGATCGGAAGATACGTGCCGCCCATGGGCTTCATATACAATGTATAGCCGGCCAGATCCGGTTCGGTGTTCGCGTCCCAGGCAATGGTCACAGGGAAGCTGGCTTCAGCTGCCTGGATCATGCCAAGCGCGAGCAAGGGCGCCATAGCCATTAACATTATGATTCGTTTTCTAACCATTTTTTGTCCTCCTTCCGTTTTGAAATATTTTTGTCTTATTTCCTCTCAAACTGAGTTTTCAATGATCTGTTTTCCTCCCTTGTGGATATAATATCACACAAATATTAAATTTCTAATTTTGATGAAAGATATATATCCAGTAAACAGATGACCATAACACCAAACTTTAATTATGTCAATCAGTATTGTCAAATAAATATTATTTAATATTGGTTAAAATATATTTTTGAGATACCCCTTGACAGATTGTTAATAATTTGTTAAGGTTCACTGTTTAACCATAGAAATAATAATGGTATCAATAAAAAATGTTTAATATTAGAAAATAATTAATTAATATAATATAAATTTTAATTCAATTACTATTTATTTTTGAATTATTAAAATTATTTAATAGAAGGTTTATGAAAAATTTACAAACAGTAAAAAACTTTTCAAAGAATTATTTTTTGCAGGCGGCCTTGATCCTAATTTTTGGCTGTCTCATTTTGCCCGGCGTATCGTATGCCGCCAGTATCACGACCGATCAATCAAACTATACGGTCGCTCCCGGTTCGACTTTTGTCATTCCGGTGGTACTAACTGGTGCCAACGATATTCCTACGGTCGGCTTCGACCTGGGCTATGACCCGGCCGTTTTGACCTATGTCAGTATGACCCCGGGTTCTTTTATTGATGGCGGCTGCGCCTTGTTTGCCGACGCCAATGAAATCATGCCCGGTACCGTATCGGTGGCGATAAGCCGTATGTGCGGAACCGGTGTTACCGGAACCGGCGTCGTTGCCAATATCACCATGCAAGCCGGCAATGCTCCCGGAACCGCTGATATAACTTTCGCCAATGCGGGTGTGTGCTATATGGATACTTCCTGCGATACGGCGACTTTTACCGGCGCGACCGTAACGGTCCAGGCGGCGGTGAACAATCCGCCGGTTATAAGCGGAGTGACTGCCAACGCCGGCAACAACAGCGCGGCCGTTAACTGGACAACCAATGAGGCGGCTACCAGCCGCGTCGATTACGGTCCGACCGCCAGCTATGGCAGCCAAACGGCGCTTAATTCAACTTTAAGTACCGCTCATTCGGCAACTATTTCCGGCTTGAGCGAAAATACTACATATCATTACCGCGTCAGATCGGCCGATGGCCAGGGCGCGGAATCTGTCAGTGCTGATTATACTTTCACCACGGGTACCAGCCAAAACACGGTTCCGTTCGCGGGCAGGGTGGTTCAGGTGAAAGACAGCCGCACCTATTTTGATTTCGACTCTAAGCTTGACGCCAACTGGGAGTTGTGGCAGGAATTCGGCCTGACCCGCCAATACGAATTTTACCGCGCCTACGACGCCCCCTTCGGTTTCGGTTCGTATTCCGGCGCCGCGGAAGCGCTCGGCTTGCCGCAGAACCGCTGGCAGGCCGGCATCGTGACCAAGAACCGTTTTCACGTCGACAACGGAACTGATTACAATCTGTTGTTTTATGCCAAGGCTTCGGCCAACGCGGCGGTGAATCTGTACCTGCAGAACCCCACTACCTATCAAGCGGTGACCGATGTCAAAACTTTCGCTCTGACGGGCGACTGGCAGCGTTATATCATGAACTTCGATCCCAGCCAAACGGTTGACGCGCTGGTCACTTACAGCTTCGGCGATCTGCCGGCCGGTGTGACGGTTTATTTCGACGGTTTGTCGCTTATGAAGTCGAGTATGTCATTCAATACCCCTACCGTCAAAGGTAATATCGGCGATACCAACAAATCATTAAGCATTTCCAATATCGGTATTTATAGCACTGACGACATCGAGGTCGAACTGCCGTATTACGATCCGGTCACCGGACAGGCAACGACCAAGCGCTATCACCCGGTCAGCATGACCACCGGCGATGTCAAGATCAATATGCCTGAAGGCACTTTTTCCGGCGTCGGCAAGGTCTATGTCCTGGACAGCGAGATCGGCCAGTTCAACTATGACGTTTTGACCAGGATCACAAACATTTATCCCAGCCAGGTAAGGGCGGATGAAGATGTGACGATCGTCGGCAGCGGTTTCGATCCGCGGATCAACGAAGGCAAGATCAATGTGCTGGTGCGCACGATCGATACCAGCGGTAAGACCTACGAACATTGGCTCGAACCGCACACGATCGATTCTCTTTTGAAACAGGTGACTGTCACCCTGCCGACCGGTATCGTAAACGGCAACCTCTATGTCCGGACGAATTTCTTCGATAAAGACGATAAAAACGTTGTCAACACATCGAACACATTGGCTTACAAAGTCAAACCGGTTATTTATAACGTGCAATGGAGCGAACGCGGCTACGAACAGGTTGGCGATAAGCTTCTGATCTACGGCAAGGGCATCAGCAATGCCCCCAAAGTCAATTTTTACGCCGAAGACGGAACCAAGATCGAAACCAAAGCGGCCAAAGTCGTCGACATTTACAGCGATGAAGTGATCGAGGCGGTTTCTACCAGCAAAAGCAATGTCTATAAAGTTACGGTCGTAGCCGGCGGTGTCGAATCCGACCAGGAGCAGGCGCTGGAATTCATGGCCAAGCCGAAATTGACCAGTATGATCACCAAAAATAAACGCCGGCTCTATGCCAGCAACGAAGATATCAATGCCGCCAAAGTCGGCGAAGAGATCACTGTCCGCGGTTTCGGCCTGAAGCCGGGAACCGATCCGATCATCGTTGAATTCCAGGGCGTAGGAGGCAGGATCCAGACGCAAATTTCCGCTGATGCCGTCGCTACCGACAACCAAAGCCTGAAGGTGATGATACCCTCCGGCGTAGTCAACGGATATATGAATGTGCAGGTAAACGGCGAAGTTTCGAACAGCCTGCCGCTTGAGATCATACCGACCATCGAGTCGATCACGCCTGATCCGGTCGTACCGGGACAGGATGTCGCGATCCGCGCCCAGGGCGTGGGGAATAACCTGAACCTGGCCCGGGTGAAATTTTCGCTCGGAAACGGTTCTGAAGTGACGGTTGTACCCAGCGCGATCAATTATACCCCGCAGTATACGATGGTATACGCGAAAGCGCCGTTGTCCCTGCCCAACCAGAGCGGAACTATCCGTCTGCAGTATGACAATTGGACTGATGATTCGAAACCGAATCTGAATGTCTATCCGACCATTACTAACGCCTCGTTCAATACCGATACCAGCATCCTGTCGATTCGCGGCTATGGATTCTCGATCAAACCGCTTGAAAACAAGATCACCTATATGTACGCGGACGAAAGCAGGACCGTGATCAATCCGAAAGTAAAATTACTCGGCGTTTATCCGACCGAAGAGGGACAGGAAATCCGGATCCAGGTGCTGGACGACTACCACTACGGTTGGGTGCGGGTACAAGTGGGCGACCAGGTGTCCAACGACGCCAACTTCGGCCCGGTATCCATCAGCCGGATTGCCCGCCGCGTCGAATACGTGAAAAGCCTTGACCGGGTGATGGGCGTGCTCTATATCAGCGGCTATAACTTCGGCCCGAACGGCGGAGTCAAAGTTGGTGATAATTGGGCTGATGTCCATTACCGCTCCGACTTTTTCATAATCGCGGTGATCGACCAGCAATATGTATATGATAACCCGGTTCTCGTTGCCAAGGAATAAGCGGCGTGCTATACTGGAATGATTGAAAATATAATATAACTACAATTGCCCCGCGGTAAATAACCGTGGGGCAATTGGGTATTTAGAAAAATATGATGTTTTTTAACCGTTTTTTAACCAACCGTAAACGCGCATTTATCATTATGCTTATGGCGGTGTTATCCATAACTGTTTTGCCTCAGGTAAGTTTAGCGGAAGGATATGATTTTGACGCCGCGACATATTCGGTTGCCCCCGATCAGGACTTTACCGTGGGCGTAATTTTAACGGATATGCAAAATGTTAATGGTATTGGCTTTGACCTGGTATTTGACCCTGCCGTAATATCTTTTGTATCGATGGATGTTGATGATTTATTTACTGATACCGGTACTTGCCCTTATTTTCCCGCCGCCAGCGAAATAGCATCCGGAACGGTTGCCGTGGCGATAGCACGTTTGTGCGCAACCGGGGTAAGCGGCACTGGTGAAGTGGCGGTTTTTCATATGCATTCCAGCACAACACCGGGCAGCACTGCAGTTGACTTCAGCGGCCAAGTTATGGTGTGTTATCCTGATACATCCTGCAACTACCTGGTTACCACGGATTCAGCTACCGTTAATGTCGTATCGCAGGATACCACCGCGCCGACCCTGGCTCAGGTCGCCCCGGTCCCAAGTCCGACCAATGATACCACACCCAGTTATACTTTTTCCTCGAGTGAAGCGGGAATTATCAGTTATGGCGGCGATTGTTCTTCGGTCACGACCGATGCTATCGCCGGTGATAATAATATTACCTTTGAAACTCTTTCCGCGGGTGTCCACAATAATTGCACTATCAGTGTTACTGATGCGGCCAACAACCAAAGTTCAGTTTTAAATGTCGGTTCATTTACGATCGACACATCTGCGCCGACCCTGGCCCAGGTAACGGCAGTGCCCAGTCCGACCAATGACACTACGCCGAATTATACTTTTTCCTCGAGTGAAGCCGGTACGATCTCATATGGTAACTGCCAGTCGGGTACTACGAATGCCGTAGCCGGCAGCAATACAATCACTTTTAATACTCTTTCCGCCGGAACCCATTCCAACTGTACGATTAGAGTAACTGATGCCGCCGGCAACCAAAGCTCGGTATTGTCTGTCAACTCATTCACGATCGACACCACCGCGCCGACCCTGGCTCAGGTCACCCCGGTTCCCAGCCCGACCAAGGATAATACCCCGGATTATACTTTTTCCTCGAGTGAAGCCGGTACGATCGTATATGGCAATTGCCAGTCGGGTACTACGAATGCTGTAGCCGGCAGCAATACAATCACTTACAATACTCTTTCCGCCGGAACCCATTCCAACTGTACCATCCGGGTGACCGATACAGCCGGCAACCAGAGCTCAGCATTGAGCGTAAACACTTTTACGATTGATACTACCAAGCCGGTAATCACAGTAACGGGCGCCAATCCGGTATCGATTAACAAAGGTCAGATATATTCTGATGCCGGCGCAACCGCCAGCGATAATTATGACGGCAATCTGACCGGTTCGATCGCAACCGGCGGTTCGGTCAATACTGATTTGGTTGGTGATTATACTATTTCCTATAATGTCAGCGATAGCTCAGGTAACACAGCTGACCAAAAGACACGTTTAGTCCATGTGGTCGATGGGGCCAAGCCGGTTATTACCCGTCTGGGCTCAAATCCGGTCAATGCAGAGGCTAAAACTTCATACACCGATGCTGGTGCCACGGCCAGCGATGATGTCGATGGGGATATTACCGGTAATATTATAACGACCAATCCGGTAAATATAAATTTACTCGGCAATTATACCGTGCGATATAACGTATCCGATACCGCCGGCAATCCGGCTGACGAAGTTACCCGAACGGTGCAAGTGGTCGATACGACCAAGCCGGTTATTGCTTTGAACGGCGACAATCCAATGACGGTCGCTTACGGCAGTTCATACGTCGAACCAGGAGCCAGTGCCAGCGATAATTACGACGGTGATCTGACCGGTTCGATCGTTATTGGCGGTGATACGGTTGACGAGAACACTTCCGGTACATATAACGTGACATATAACGTCATGGATACCTCAGGAAATTCGGCCGCTCAGGTTACGCGTGAAGTTACAGTGGGTAATCCTACTCCGGAAATTAATTTCGATCAGACGGACTATCCGACAGATATAGCGACGAGCGTAGATGTCAGCTTGATTTTGGGTAGCGCGACAGATGTCGCGGGCGTTGGTTTTAATTTGAATTATGATACTGCGTTTTTGCGTTATCTTGGTTATACGGAAGGGGATTTTATTGGCACTGGTACCTGTTTTGGCCTGTCACTGGTTGATGAAACCGCCTCCGGTACGATTAGTGTATCTCTTAACCGTTTTTGCGGTACCGGCGTAACCGGTTCGGCCGGTCTTTTATCGCTAGAATTCCTGGCCAGCACATCGCCCGGAACGAGTGATTTGACCCTTGGCCAGGCGGAAGTCAGTTATCCTGATACGAGCATCGGGACAGTTTTGGCGGATAGCGCCACTGTTACCGTGTCCTTGCCGGATACGACCGCGCCAGTCCGCTCGGGCGGCGCTCCGTCCGGCGAGTTGGCTGCCGGAACGACCCAGACGACATTGCAATTAACGACCAATGAGATCGCCGAGTGCCGCTATTCGACCACGGCCAATACCGCCTTCGATACTATGACCGCTCTATTTACCAATACCAATTCCACTGCCCACTCTAAAACCATAAGCGGTTTGGGCAACGGCAATAGTTATAAATATTATATTCGCTGCCAGGACGGCAATGGTAACGCCAATTCTGACGATTACGCGGTCTCATTCTCCGTCAAATCCGCTTCATCCGGCGGCGGCGGTGGCGGCGGTGGCGGCGGCGGGGGATCATCCGGCGGAAGCAGCGGGGGAGGAACTTCCAGCGGGGGAGGAGGCACTACAGCTTCAGCCCCACCGGTAGTGACCGGAGCGTCATTAACCAAACAGGGAAAACAAATCACCATAAACTGGACCAACCCGGCCAGCGGATTGTACTCCAATATTATAATCATCCGTACCACTGAAGCGATTGCCAGCCATATGACCTATGAAGCTATAGCCGGATTCGGTGAGAGCGTGTATGAAGGAACCGGTACGACTTACTCCGACCAGAAACTCGCGAATAACCTTACTTATTATTACGCCATCTTTACCACCAATACGGCCGGCCTATTTTCCGATCCGGTGATCTTGGTGAAGGCGGGCACCAGCGATAAGCCGGGCGGATCCGATACGAAGCCGACCCCGCCCGGAAAGGACAAAAAATACCAGAATTTGGGCGGCGTGGGGAGTGATATCGTCGAACAAGTCAGTGTCCAGGAAGCGGACGAGATCCTGTCGCAAACCCAGCGTATCGACCTCAATGACACCAGCAACCGCCTCTATCTGTTCATCGTCGGCCGCAGCCCGCACGATCTGAAAGACAACGAGAAATACGCGATCGCCTATTATATCCAGGACGGTACGCCGACGACCATCTCGCTGGGGGCAGGGGAGCGTACCGGCGTATTGAATTCCTACTTAGCGGCTTTCAACAAACTGCCCCGGCAGGAATCAGAATGGCAGGACGTGATCAAGATCGCCAACGGCCGCTGGCCGACGGAGAGGAACGAAACCATGGAAAAAAACGCCAAAGACAGTGTGTTCTCCGTTATCTATAAGAGGCACGCCGATGTAACGAACCAGAATGACGACGCGGCAGTGACGGTCATCGCCTACGGTCTCCGTCCGGCGAACCGCAACCTGGACAGCGAGAAAAACGCAATCAGGATCTACAAAGCGATTTTCGGCCACAACCCGGTCGAAGCCCAGGAATGGGATATTGTGAGGGCAATCGCTTACAGCGGAGCGACGAGATAGGTGCCGGGAATCGGAGAACCCCTCGACTCGGCTCGGGACAGGCGTAAATCGGGTCAGGCCTTGAATTGTCAGGTTTAATTTATGTGTTTATAGTTATCGGCATAACTTAATCCCTCAATAAAACCCCAAACATTAATAAGTTTGGGGTTTTGATATTTTAAAAATCTGTTATTGCGTTGTATTTATTGACAAAAATCACGCATCACATATATACTAATAATTGTAAATTACCGGCAAATTCCTAATACCGGTATATCTAAGGCAAATTTTAACTATTTTTTAATAGAATTTGTGTTATAATGGTATTAGAATACAATTAAAATTATCCACAAGGAGGTACCTGAGCTATGATTAGACGAATTTTAAACATTTCGATCGCCCTCCTAATAATGATTACCGCGGCCTGGCCTTTGGCGCCGGCGGCGGCTTATTATTTCGACGGCGGTAATTTTAACTACGGTTTCACCAAACTGGGAACCGATTATCGCAAAATCAACAATGAGGAATACGACATTGTGGGACAGCGGACGAATTTTGGCGTCAATGACCATATCGTGGTCCTGACCAAATTGAACGATATCAGCAACATCGACCGTTTTCGCTACCGCCATGAAGTGAGGAACAGGAATGGCGGAGTGGTGCGTTCCTGGGATTCGCCGGAATACCGTCCGGGCGGCGATTCCTGGAAAGTGAATTATACCTGGCATGATTTCGATCGCTTGCCGGCCGGCGACTATGATATGCGCGTACTGGTCAGTATCAATAATGGCGGCTTCCAGGAGATCGATACCCAGCGCTTTACGGTCGGGGATGCTTACAAAAATTACGACAACAGCCACTACAATTATAATGATAATTATTATAACAATAATTATAATAATTATCATAACAATAACGGAGAGTGCTATGGATACAATTGCGCCGTAAATGCCGGTTATTATTATCCGACTTACGCGAATTCCCCGCAGTATGAGCTGGACTGGCTCAAAGTCGGTACACAGGCAAGGAATATCGGTTCCTGGCGCTGGCAGCTGAATAGCGACAAATCCAGCTTCACCACCGGCGACCGGATCGTAGCCATGACCGCGCTCAAAAATATCCGCTATACCGACCAGTTCCAGGTCAAACACGAGATCTACCAGGGTAGCCGCCTGGTTTACAGCAAAATTTCCCCGATCCAATACCCGCACGGCGCTTATTGGGAGGGGAATTACGCTTGGGCCGATTTCGGCACCTTGCCGTCCGGCAGCTACCAGGTTAAATCCTATGTCAGCGTTAACGGCGGCAGCTACAGCTATCTGACCGCCAAGACCATCAGTGTATCAGGCGCCACCAACGCCAATTATTGCCGGGACAACCGCTGTTACCCGAATTACAAAGAAGCTTACCATTACGACTGGACGTACGCGGATTACAACGTACGGCAAATCAGTACTTATAATTTCACCGTCGATAATCCGAAAACCAGCTTCTATACCGATGAACGGGTCATGGTGCTGACCAAGCTGACAGCTTTGAGCGGCATCGACACTTTCCGCGTTAAGCAGGAGCTCTACCGCGATAACACGATGATCAAAAACCTGATATCAACCACCCGCACGCCGCATTACCAATACTGGGATTACAACTACACCCAGGCGGATTACGGGTTGTTGCCTGCCGGCTCATACAGCGTCAAAGCGTATATTCAGATCAATGACGGTTCATACCGCTATCTGGGCAGCCAGAGCTTCACGGTAAAAGCCAGGTATAATTATCAATATAGCTATCACCCCGACAGCTACAATTACAACAACGATAACAATTACAACTACAATAATTATTACAGCCAGCCGTCATACCAATATGGGGGAACGCAGTTCAGCACGAATGCCGGTAATTATCAGAATTATCCATATTCACCTTACGGAACTTACGCTTATTACCGATAGTACACGCAACACATAACATAGAACACATATCACCAGGGATCAATTAGCAATGATTCCTGGTTTTTTATTTAATATTATTATTTATTTATAGGTATTGACTTTCGTCTTTTGTTCGTGTATAATAATAGTAGGCGTAGTGTAGGCTTGTAGGCTTGTAGGCTTGTAGGCTTGTAGGCTTGTAGGCTTGTAGGCTTGTAGGCTTGTAGGCTTGTAGGCTTGTAGGCTTGTAGGCGGTAGGCGGTTTATTAATTTTATACTTAATACTTAATACTAAATACTAAATACTAATCACATGGGTAATCAACTTACCAAACGCCAGCGGGAGATCCTTGATTTTATCACCGATTTCACCGGAGAAAAGGGATACGCGCCCAGCATCCGCGAGATCGGCGAGCATTTCGGATTGACTTCGCCGGCGACAGTCCATGCCCATCTGGAAAATCTCAAGAATAAGGGATTTCTCAAAAAGGGCTACAACGAGGCCCGGTCCGTCGAGCTCAATCCGGTGTCAGTCAGCTGGTCGCAGGCTTTTGAGCTGCCTTTGGCCGGTTTGATCACTGCCGGGGAACCGATCGAGGCGATCGAAGAAAAAGAGACTATTGCCGTACCTGCCAATTTCGTGTCCGACCGCGCCAACAGCTATGTGCTCAAAGTCCGGGGCGAATCAATGATCGAGGACGGTATCCTGGACGGGGATTACGTGATCGTCGAGCGCAACCCATCGCCGCATAACGGCGATATCGTGGTGGCGCTCCTCAACAACGCTTACGCCACCCTCAAGAAATTCTACCGGGAAACCAACCGCATCCGCCTCCAGCCGGCAAATTCCAGCATGAAGCCGATCTACGCCAAGGACCCGCTGATCCAGGGGATTGTGCGCGGCGTGATCAGGCGCTTCGCGTGAATCGTGGAGCGGAGAGTGGGGATCGGAGAGCGGGGAGCGTTTATTTGTTTTGAATAATGGCATACATATTTATGATTTAAATTTTGTAGTGAATTAAAATGATTTACGATTTTTGATTTCCGATTTACGAAAAGAATTAATGTTTAACAGGAAATAATTTAGTTGCCAGCGGCAACTTTTTTATTTTTAAAATCTTGACAATACTAGACCACTGGTCTACAATACTATTAGACCACTGGTCTAGACTAATAGTCTAAAATAATTTGTTTAATATGAGCAAAAATTTGGAAAATAAAAATTTTCAACAGGGTAAGATAATGGATGTGACTGAAAAAATTTTGCTGGAACAGGGTTATGAGAATACTTCGGTAAACGACATAATAAAGCGCCAGGGTATTGCCAAAGGCACCTTTTACCATTATTTTCCTTCCAAAGAAAGCCTGTTAGACCGTATCATCGAGCGGTTAATGGATAAGGCTATGCCTGGCGTGTTAGCCATTGTCGATGATGCGGAATTAAACGCCCTGGACAAGCTAAACCGGATTTTCTATTATTCCAAGAATTACAAAATGGCGAATATGAGTTTGCTGCGGCCGCTCACCCGCTGGCTGCTAAGCGAGAATAACATCCGTTTTCGCCACAAGATTATGAGCGGCTATACGGTGAAAATTACCCCGCTTATAACCCGCATTTTGGAACAGGGCAAACAAGAAGGAGTGTTTGAAATTAACGACCCGCAGGCAACCGCGGAAATGATCTTACACCTGGCCATAGACATGGGTGAAAGCGTCTCACCCTTGGTAACAAAGTCTAAATTGGATGCGGATTTGCTCGAAATGTTAAAGAGAAAAATAAACGCCTATACCGGGGCGATCGAACGGATACTGGGGGTCGGTCCGGGAAAGGTCAAATTGATGGATGAAAAAGAAATCGCAGGATATTTGGCTGAATTTATGTCTGAAAAATAGATATTTTTTGCAAAATATGTTATAATATTTATATTGATAATATCGTAAAAATCAATATAAATGAATAAATTGTTTATAATCGAGGATGATATCAATTTGCTGACCGCTATCCGGGCGAAATTCAATGTCATGGGGTACGGGACGGAAGTCAGCAACGGGGAAGATACGCTGAATGGCATTGTCGAGAAGATAAAATTGTCCAAGGCCGATTATATAATCCTGGATCTGCTGTTGCCCCGGCTGGATGGCTTCGATCTATTGTATGCCATCAAAGCCGATCCCGATACGGCAGCCATTCCCGTATTCGTGTTCAGTGACCTGAGCGAAGCGGACGCGGGGCAAAGATGCCGCAGGCTGGGGGCGGACTTTTATTTCATTAAAACCGATTTTGGCCTGGACCTGTTTACGGATAAAATAAATAAAATAATCATTAATCGCGACAAAAAGCATGGCGGCTAAAAAAAAGACAAAAAGAATAATCATCATCATATCGATCGCGGCGCTTATCGGCGTGATCGCGTTTTTCTCTTTTTCATCCGGCAAAACCAAGACTCAATATGTTACGGCCAAAGCCGAGCGCGGCACGATCATCCAGACAGTCAGTGAGACCGGTACCGTAAAAAGCGACCAGGAGATCAATTTGAGCTTTATCAACTCGGGCCGTTTGGCAAAGAGCTACGTAAAGACCGGCGACGCGGTTACCGCCGGACAGCTTTTGGCCGAATTGGATTATAGCGATCTGGCCGCCAGCCGCGAACAGTACAATGCCAGTTTGTCGGTAGCACAATACGAGCTGAGCAAACTGATGTCTGGCGCCACCAGCGAGGATATTTCGATCGCCCAGGCCGGCGTGAATCAGGCCAAAGCCAGCTATGACGCCGCCCAGCGCGAATTGGACCGCGCCCACACTACCGTCAGCGAATCGATCAGCCAAGCCGATAAAACATACAACGATCTTATGTCAACGGCTCCCGATACCCTGACGGCTGCCGAGCAGGCGGTTTCTACTGCCCAAACCAATCTGGAGAACGGCAAGGCGGTTTATCAGAAAGCCCTTGATGACGCGCGCGAAACCGGCCTGACCGCGGCCAGCAACAAAAACGCGTCCGCTGAAGCTGCTTTAGCGGGGATAAATCGAATTTTGACCGACGAAGATGCCAAAGACCTTTTGGGGCAAAAAGATCCGCAAACGAAAATTTCCGTGGAAGGCGCCTATAATGAAGCCATGATTTTGCTGACATCTGCCAATAATAGCGTAGTGATAGCGACCGCCAATTCATCCGAGGATGCGGTCAGACAAGCGCTGGATACTTCGCTTATGTTATTGAATAAGGTTTTTTCGGCCTTGAATTATTGCTTCAGCGCCCTGGATAGTTCCGTAACTTCATCCGATTTTTCCCAGACTGACGTAGATGCATTTAAAGCAAATATCAATACTCAGCAAACCGCTATAGCCGCCGCCATCAGTTCGGTAGAATCGTCCCGGCAGGTATTCAATACGGCCAAATTGAACTATGATACGAAAACGGAAGAGCTGCAGGCGGCATTGGAATCGGCCCGGACCGCCCTGGACCAGGCCAAGCTTAACGCCAAGAATGCCCTGGCTACGGCGCGGGCGGCGGGAGACCAGCAGATAACAGCAGCCGAATCGAGAGTCGCAACCGCGAAGGAAGCATGGCTTCTGGCCCAAAGCCAACTGAACAAGCAATTGGCTCCGGCCGATTCGCATGACGTATCCCTATATCAGGCGCGGGTGGCGCAAGCCGACGCTTCGCTCAAAACTATCGATAGCCAGATAGAAAAATCAAAAATATATGCGCCAATCGACGGTACGATCACTCAGGCCAATTATGAAGTCGGCGAACCGGTAATGCCGGGGGGACAGCCGGCCATGGCTATGCTGGGCGAAAATAATTATGAGATCGAAGTATTGATATCCGAAGCGGATATCGCCAAGATCCAGGTGGAGGACCCGGTGGAGATTACGCTTGACGCCTACGGGGAAGACGTGAAATTTATCGGTACGCTGAAGTTTATCGAGCCGGCGGAGACGGTGATCCAGGATGTGGTCTATTATAAGGTGACGGTCAGTTTCGACCCCCTGGAGAAAGAAGTAAAAACCGGTATGACCGCCAATGCCATTATTACCACCGCCAAAAAGGATGACGTGTTGATCGTCCCCAGTCGGGCTGTGGTCGACAAGAACAGCGATGGGAAATTTATCCGTATTTTGGATAACGGACAGCTCCAGGAATATCCGGTTACGCTTGGTCTGCGCGGCGATGACGGCTTGGTGGAAATATTGACCGGTGTCGAACCGGGACAGGTGGTGGTGACGTCAGTGGTAAACGGGAATTAAAAATTATATTTTGCAGTTAGTGTGATGATCTAATAAACAATCTGAATATTTTTCAAGACTGGAAATTGAGACTCGAGAAAAACCTTATAAAATTAAAAATTCGTGAGAATCCGTGTGAAAACGTCTAATATTGCATTATCGTATTTTTCCGCAATCGGCCGAAAAAACAGATTTTCTCATCTCTCAAATTAGAAATTTGGCTTGTAATACTCCCTAATTTCAAGTATCAAATTTCAAATTTCTAACAATAATTACAGAATTAACTCTGTAATTAAATATTTCAGCGTTAAATCCACGGCATAATTGTTTAATATTCCTGCCAACTATGTTTGTCGTAAAAGCTAAAAGAAACACTTTACGAAGTTTACAAATATGCTAATTACAGTTAAAGACCTGAGAAAACGCTACGAGAACGAAGGGCTGGTGACAAAGGTGTTGCACGGCCTTTCTTTTGTAATTGAAGAAGGGGAATTCGTCGCGATCATGGGTCCGAGCGGCTCGGGCAAATCGACCCTCATGCATATTCTGGGACTACTCGACCGGGCTTCGAGCGGCTCGTACCGATTTGCCGACCGTGAAGTGACGAATCTGGATGACAATGAGCTGGCCCAGCTGCGCAACCGCCAGATCGGCTTCGTTTTCCAGTCCTTCAATCTTCTGCCGCGTACGACCGTTTTGGACAACGTCAAACTGCCGCTCACCTATGCCCAGGACAAAAGCCGGGCGGACGAACGGGCCGCCGCGGTCCTCGAAAGCGTCGGTCTCGGGCACCGGCTCAGGTATTATACCAACCAGATATCCGGCGGCGAGAAGCAGCGGGTGGCGATCGCCCGGGCGCTGGTCAATAAGCCGTCGATTATTTTCGCCGATGAGCCGACCGGCAATCTTGATTCCAAGTCAGGCATCCAGGTAATGGAAATATTGCAGAAGCTCAATGACGCCGGCAATACGATCATTCTGGTCACCCATGAGACCTATACCGCCGAACATGCCAAGCGGATAATCAACATCCGCGACGGCCGGATCACGAGCGACCAGCCGGTCGCCAACCGCCGCATCGCGCATGATGGGGAAATACTGAAGTGATTTTTCATATTTCAATATTTTTTAGTAAGCAAACAAAGAATTGGCCGTTATTGAAGTTTAATCAAACAATTTTCAATAATCCAATTTTCAATTTTCAATCAATATAAGATATTAACATTTAATTTTCAACGTTTTGTTTTGATATTAAATATTGAAAATTAAATATTGATTGAATTACCTGCCTGCCGGCAGGCAGGTTGGATTATTGAAAATTTTAAAATTTAAATCATGTTTGCCGCTTTCCGCCAATCTATCCGTTCTTCCACCACCGCGCTCCTCGCCAATAAAGCGCGGAGTTTTTTGACTATGCTCGGCATCATCATCGGCGTGGGCGCGGTCGTTATCATTATCGCGGTCGGCGCCGGCGCCCAGAGCCTGATCCTGGCCCAGGTCAAGTCCCTGGGGACGAATATGATCGGCGTCTTGCCGGGCAATTCCGGCAAAGACGAACCGCCGGCTTCGGCAATGGGAGTGGTCATTACTACTTTGACCTATGACGACGCGAAAGCCCTGGAAAAGCCGCAAAATGTGCCGAATTTATCCGGCCTGGTGGCGTACAGCAAGGGCGTCGGCACCCTGGAATGGGGAAGCAACAGCTATGAAGGCAATTTGAGCGGCTGTACGGTCGGTTATCTGGACGTCGAGGGCGGGGAAGTGGATAAAGGCCGGTTTTTCACGGCTGAAGAAGAAGTCAATCTGTCACGGGTGGTGGTATTGGGCAGCACCGTCAAGCAGGAATTATTCGGAGAATCGGAGGCGGTCGGCCAGCGGATCAAGGTCAAGAACCACAGTTTCGAGGTAATCGGCGTGATGAAAGAGCGGGGAACGGTCGCGTTCCAGAACTATGATGACCAGGTATTCATACCGATCAAGACTATGCAAAAAACCCTCGAGGGGGTGAACCACATCAGCATGATCCGCGCCAAGGTGGACTCGGCCGAAAATATCGATCGGGCGTTGGAGGACGTAAAGATGACTCTGCGCGAGCGGCATGATATCACCGACCAAAGCGGGGCGAATGACGATTTCACCGTCCGGAGCGCCGCCCAGGCATTGGACATGATCACGACCATCACTAATGCGCTTAAATATTTCCTGGCCGCCATGGCTGCTTTGTCCTTATTGGTGGGCGGGATCGGTATTATGAACATCATGCTGGTGGCGGTATCCGAGCGGACGCGCGAGATCGGCCTGAGGAAAGCGGTCGGCGCGAACCATGCGGACATCCTGAGCCAGTTCCTGATCGAATCCGTTACCGTAACGATGTTCGGCGGCATATTCGGTATCGTCGGCGGCAGTATTATATCTTTTTTGGTAGCGGTGGTTGCCCGGTATCTCGATTATGACTGGGCTTTTATCGTATCCTGGCAGTCAATTGCCTTATCGGTCGGCGTATCGACCCTGGTCGGGATAATCTTCGGCCTCTATCCGGCGAGTAAAGCCAGCAAGCTCGATCCGATCGAAGCCCTTAGATACGAATGAAATTTGAATTCACGAAAATATAATCCGAATGCTACGAATCGCATTTGCCGGATTATTCGGATCGTCATTCGGGGCATTCGGATCGTCATTCGGGGCATTCGGATTAATACTATTCGTAGATTCGGATTACATCAAATATGAGTATATTATCTTCAATCAAAACTTCCATCATCGCCTTGCAGGCTAATAAGCTCAGGACCGCCCTGACCGTTTTGGGTATCGTGATCGGGATTGCCAGCGTTATTATCGTGTTTTCGGCCGGCGCCGGTATCGAGGATCTGATCCTGGGACAGGTCGAGACATTTGGCACTAATATAATCGAAACCGAGATCAAAGTGCCGACCAATAAAAAGGGTTCGAACACGGATTCTTCAGGTTCGATGCAATTGGTCCAGGGAGCGCAGATCACTACGCTGACCCTGGATGATATGGCTGATCTGAACAAATTGCCGAACGTGAAGGACAGCTATGCCGGTATCATGGGCCAGGAACAGGTCGGTTACGGTAATGAGCTGGAAAAAGCCGCGCTTTTCGGCACCAATGCCAGCTATATCGATATCGACAAGAGCGAAGTCGAGTTCGGGCGGTTTTATACCGAGGAGGAGGACAAATCCCTGGCGGAAGTGGTTGTCCTGGGTTCTAAGATAAAAGATAAATTATTCGGCGATACCGATCCGCTGGGCAAAACGATCAGTATCAGGAAGAAAAAATTCCGGGTGCTGGGGGTGATGAAGGAGCGTGGCGCGGTTATGACCATGGATCTGGACAATTATGTCTACGTACCGGTCAGAACCCTGCAGAAACGGATCATGGGCATTGACCATGTCCTGTATATCGTCAGTGAGCTGGAAAATAACGATCTGGCCGCCGATACGGCGCTTGACGCCCGCCGCCTGCTGCGCGAAAACCACAATATTACGGTGGAGCATGACGACGATTACTATAAGGACGATTTTCGCGTTTCGACCATGACCGAAATGATGGACTTGCTTTCCACTATCACGGGAGCGATCACCCTGTTATTGCTGGCCATAGTCGCGATTTCGCTCGTGGTCGGCGGTGTCGGGATCATGAATATAATGTATGTGGTCGTCACCGAACGGACCGCGGAGATCGGCCTGAGGAAAGCGGTCGGCGCCAGCTACAGCGATATCATGTGGCAGTTTTTGATCGAATCGGTCCTGATCACGATTCTAGGCGGAATACTGGGGATACTGATCGGCGTGGGTATTTCCTGGCTGATCGCATTCGGCGCGAACCGTTACGGACTGGACTGGAAGTTTTCCGTTCCGCTAAAAGCATTTATCACTTCGCTCGGTTTTTCCTGCTTCTTCGGCCTGGCTTTCGGCCTGTATCCGGCCCGCAAAGCGGCCCGCCTCCAGCCGGTAGAGGCTTTGCGGTCAGAATAGCCCTCGCCCCCCAACCCCTCTCCCGCTCGTGCGGCTCGCAGGAGAGGGGAGACGGAGTTTCTTTTCCGCCACTCGTTGTTTCGCATCTATTAATAAAATGAAAATTTGAGTGCCAATTTTTATCCTGAAAAGGAATGTGTCCCCATGGGGATTTGCATCCTTAACAAATCCGAAAAAACACATTATCAAAAACTCGAAACAATTATTCACAGTTTTCACTTAAACTTTAGATGTTTTGGATTTAAAGCCTTGGTTATCGAAATATGTTTAGAAATTAGGATTTAGATACTAGGAATTCATCAAACAGGGCAGGTTATTCGCGCCTTGTTTTTTAAACGGAAATTTGTTATAGTAATAACGTTATAAGCGCTTATTTGCTATTGCTAAAGCCGTTTTTTTATGTTTTAATTTATGTTTGTGTTTAGCCGGGCAAAGCATATTAATTTTGCCAAATTATACGGGCAAGCCAGGGAGGCGGTAATGGACCTGCCGCCGCTTAAAAAGCGGAGGCGGACAAAAAGCATTTTGCGCTTTTTAAAATGGTTTTTTATCGCCCTTATCTGCCTGGTCGCCATTGCCGGATTTTATCTGGCTGCCCACCTGCTAACATTCAAAATGATCTACCAGCGCGCCCTGACCGGTAAGGATAATATTGCCTATGCCGTGGCTTTGATCAAAGAGCGGGATTACGAAAGCGGCATTGCCTTTGCCACGGCCGCGGAAGAGGATTTTTCCGCCGCCATCGAACAATTGGGCAAGCTTTCCGCGGACCCCGTATTGGGTAGGCTGAATATTGCAGCTTCCCAGATTAACGATCTCGGGTATCTGCTGTCTGCCGCCGAAACCCTGTCCCGGGCGGCGGCCAAAGGAGCGTCTATCGGGAGGGCGTTTGACCAGGTTATGGCCGGGCAATCCAGTTTTAACCGGCTGACACCCGATAATAAGACGGTGGTATTGTCCTTGCTTTATGAATCAACGCCGGAAATAGTCGGACTTAAGGCGAATTTCGATCTGGCGAAATATAATCTGGACCGGGTGTCCTACCGGGGTATACTGCTGCCGTTTAAAGGCCAAATTTCCGAATTACTCGGTAATATCGATACGGTCAGTGAAACGATCGACGGTCTGGTGCCGGCGGTAAAGCTCTTACCCGTCCTGGCCGGTTATCCCGATCCCGCCGCGTATTTGGTGTTGCTCCAGAACAGCGACGAATTGCGCCCCACCGGCGGTTTCATCGGCACTTACGGCATCGCCACCACTCATGAAGGGGATTTACTCCGCTTTGATACGCACGATATTTACCATCTCGATATGCCGGTCAAGGATAAGCTGTCTATTGCGCCGCCGGAGCCTTTGAAAAAGTATCTGGGCATTGATAAATGGTATATGCGCGACGCGAACTGGTCCCCGGACTGGCCGACAGCGGCCCGGACAATCCAGGATTTTTACCGCCAGGAAAACGCTTTACTGCCTCCCCGCGACCGTGTAAATGATTTTGACGGCGATTTCGACGGAGTTATCGGGATAACGCCCCGTTTTGTTGTTAGTCTGCTGGCATATACCGGTCCCGTAATGATCGAAGGGGTGGCTTATGACAAAGACAATTTTATGGACTTATTGCAGTACCGTGTCGAAATGGGTTATGAACAATTGGGCGTGTCCTCGTGGCAGCGCAAAGAAGTGATCGGTGAGATACTCGCTGAAATGGAGCGGATAATCCTCAATAAGCCGTTGAATGAATTATATCCGGTGTACAATATCATTTCGGATAATCTGCGGGAAAGAAATATTATCGCATATTTCAACGATGCCGAGCTGGAAGCGATTGCCGGCGAACAGAATTGGTCGGGTGCGGTTACGGAAACGGATGGAGACTATCTTTATGTGGTCGACGCCAACGTCGCGGCATTGAAAACGGACGCGGTAATGGACCGCAATTTGACTTATGAATTGGATGAAGGGGCAAACGGTTTATTCGCCCGCTTGACCCTACATTATTCGCACCAGGGCGATTTTGACTGGAAAACCACGCGTTACCGGTCATATACCAGGGTGTATGTCCCAGCCGGCAGCGAGCTGATCGAAGCGAAGGGATTCAGCGAAGAAATGGCTGAGCCTTACGACGAGCTGGGCAAAACGGTTTTCGGCGGTTTTATATCGATCGAACCGGGCAAGATCGGGACGATAGAACTGTATTACAAGCTGCCGGACGCGATCGAGCAAGCCGCCGGGAGCGGCGAATATACGCTGCTCCTGCAAAAACAACCGGGCATGCGCGACCATCCGGGCACGATAAAGATGAATTTTGCCCGGCCCATTGACAGCTATACACCGACCGGGTTTTTCGGATATTTGACCGGATCGAACAGTATATCGTGGGAGGATGAGTTGAAAATCGATCAGACGTATAGTGTGTCTTTCTGAAGATAGATACATATAATTTTCAATTTTCAATGATCCAATCAATATTAAATTTTTAAATATTTAATATTTAATTAAATAGGAAAATTTAAATTTGATAATTACTTATTGATTGAAAATTGAAAATTGGATTATTGAAAATTTTTAAATTTATAAAATTAAATTATATTTAGAATTGATTACCAACTTAGTTTCTAGAATTTAACGCAACACTATTATTAATTAGCTCATTGAATACTTGATAGGGTTTTCTGAATCCCAATGCCGCCCGGGGGCGTCCATTAAGCAAGTCCTGCACTTTTTTCACTTCATATCTGGATACTTTGTTGAAATCGGTTCCTTTGGGGAAAAATTGTCTGATCAGGCCGTTGGTGTTTTCGTTGGTGCCCCGCTCCCAAGGGCTTCTCGGATGGGCAAAATATACTTTGACGCCGGTGATGCCGGTAAACAGCTTGTGCTTGGCCATTTCCCGCCCTTGGTCGTAGGTCAGCGTCAGTTTCATCTGCTGGGGCAGTTTTTTCACTTCCTTGGCGAAGGCTTTGGCCACCACTTCGGCGTCTTTGCTTTTGACCGGGATGAGGATAGTCGTGCGGGTCGTGCGCTCCACCAGGGTGCCAAGAGCCGAGCGATTGTACTTGCCAATGATCAGATCGCCCTCCCAGTGACCGGGGATGATCCTGTATTCAACCTCTTTCGGCCGCTCTTCGATTGAGAGCATATCCTCTATTTTCCGCTCCATTTTGACGCCCCGGGCTTGTTTATACCGCCTTTTATGGTTACGGCGCAAGCAGGCAGTCAGCTCTTTTTTAAGCGAACCCCTGGGTAACACGTAAATGTAGGTATAGATCGCTTCGGGCGATATATGCATAGTCATATCTAGAGGATAATCTATTTCCAGCTCTTCGGCAATCTGGCGGGGCGACCATTTCTTTTTCAGTTTCTTTCTGATATACGTCCACAGCTTCGGATTGTCGTTCAGTTTATGCTTGCCGGATTTCCTTTTAGCGGCATTCCGCCTGGCCCGATTCTGCGCCCTAACGGCCCGATAGGTATATTTATTGCCGCCACCAGCGTTGATTTCCCGACTGATGGTACTGACGTTCCTGCCCAAGATACCGGCAATCTGACGGAAAGAGCATTTTTGCGAGAGTAAACGACTGATTTCCTCCCGCTCTAAATCGCTTAATCTTTTAAAATTTGACATAGGAATCTAACATAGCATTATTGGCGCTTCGCGCCAAATATGTTGCGTTAAATTCTAGTCTCAAACCAATGTTATAACCGGTTAATCATTAATATTGCAAATAAACATGTTCATAAAACGCATAGGAATAGATCTGGGGACGACATATACGCTCGTACATTTGCCGAAGCGGGGGATTGTGATCAATGAACCGAGCGTAGTGGCGGTATCGGTCAGCGACAAAAAAATACTGGCGGTCGGCAACGAAGCCAAGGATATGCTCGGGCGTACTCCCGACAGCATAATCGCGGTTAAGCCTCTGAAGGATGGAGTGATAGCGGATTACCGTACTACGGAAGCGATGCTTAGGTATTTCATCAACAAAGCGGTCGGCGGCGTCCGGCTGTTCCGGCCGGAAGTGATGGTGGCCGTACCGGCCGGCATTTCCTCGACCGAACGGCGGGCAGTGATCGATGCTACGATCGCGGCCGGAGCGAAGGCGGCTTATATCATCAAAGAGCCGGTGGCGGCGGCAATCGGCGCCGATATTCCGATCGGTTCGGCGTCGGGGCATATGATAATCGATATCGGCGGCGGTACAGCGGAAATGGCGGTTATCTCCCTGGGCGGGATCGTCGCTTCGACTTCGGTCAGGGTGGGAGGCAACCGTTTCGATGATGCAATAGTGGAATTCATCCGCAAGAAGTACAATCTGGCGATTGGCGAACGCACGGCCGAAGAGGTCAAGATCAATATCGGTTCGGCCCTGTATCTGGAGAATAAACTGAGCCAGGAGATCCGCGGCCGCGATATTTTGACCGGGCTGCCGCGCAGTATCACTGTTACCTCGAGCGACGTGACCGAAGCGCTCCAGGACGAACTGGAGGCAATCGTCAATGCCGCCAAAAAGGTTCTGCACGAAACACCGCCGGAATTATCGGCTGATATCATGGATAAGGGGCTGGTGCTATCCGGCGGCAGTTCGCTTCTTAGGAATATCGAGCAGCTCCTGTCCCGGACCACCGGCGTACCGGCCTATATCGCCGATGAACCATTGTTGTGTGTAGCCAAAGGGACCGGTATTGCCCTGGAAAATCTCGATTCATATAAACGCTCGATCTTAGCCACGAAGTAGGCAATAGGTTTTAGGCAATAGGCAATAGGCAATAGGAAAAAGCTAGAGCCTAGAGCCTATAGCCTAAAGCCTATTGCCTAAAACCTATAGCCTAAAAACCTATGATAATCGGCATTGATGCCAGCCGCGCCAATCGCGACCATAAGACCGGAACCGAATGGTACTCTTATTACCTGATCCGGGAGTTGGCCCGGCTGGATGCGGAGAACAAATACATCCTTTATACCGACAAACCGCTGGTAGGCGGTTTGATGGATTTGACCGTGGATCCGTTCGGACCGGGCTGGAGCCCCTCAGAGATCGAATACGACCGTTATGGGTATCAGATCATCTGTTCGCCGCACGATAATTTCCGGGCCAAAACCCTCAAGTGGCCGTTTACGTATTTCTGGACCCAGGGCAGGCTATCGCTGGAGATGATGAAGCGGCCGGTCGATGTCCTGTTCGTGCCCGCCCACACCCTGCCGCTGATCCATCCCCGCCGTTCGGTAGTGACTATCCATGACATCGGCTACGACCGCACGTTTGCGGCCTATGAGAATCTGCATATCATAAAAAGCAGCGGCCATAGGCGGCGATTCCTGAATTTGCTCACCTGGCTGTTCACCCGCGGGCGCTACCGGGCCACCGCAGTCGATTATTTGCGGTGGTCGACGGAATTCGCCCTGGACAAGGCCGATCGGATCATCGCGATATCGGAATACACCAAGCGCGACATCGAACAGTTTTACCGCGCCAAGAGCGAAAAGATCCGGGTTGTTTACAATGGATTCAATCAATCGCTTTACCGGCCGATCAATGACCGTGAGATCGTGGATAAAGTTTTGGCGAAATACGGCCTGGAACGCCCGTATCTATTCTATATCGGCCGGATCGAACGCAAGAAGAATATTCCCAATCTGATCGAGGCCTTCGCGATCCTGAAGGAGAAGAATCCGCAGATCAAGGAAAAGCTGCTTTTGGTCGGCGATGCCAGCTATGGTTACGACGAATCCAAATATATGATACGCGAATTCGACCTGGTTAACGACGTGATCTTGCCCGGCTGGATCGATGAAATTGATATACCCTATATATATAACGGCGCCACGGCATTCGTATTTCCCTCTCTTTATGAAGGATTCGGCATTCCGCTGATGCAGGCAATGGCTTGCGGGGTGCCTGTTGCCGCCTCGGACGTGACTTCATTGCCCGAGGTCGCCGGCGGCGCGGCCCTGTTCTTCAATCCCAATTATTCACTTTCCATAGCCGATGCCCTGGCCAAGGTGATAACCGATAAAAAATTGCGCGAAGAGCTTATCAGAAAGGGGATAGAACGGGCGAAGCATTTCAGCTGGGAAAAGACCGCGGAGAAAACGCTAGATATTATAACTTATAAATCAAGTTAAGGCCTTGATCGATATTTTTAATATTCCAATAATTCAAACAATATTTAATTTTCAAAATCAAATATTCAACAGAACAAATTGAAAATTTAATATTACTTAGTTTCTAGAATTTAACGCAACACTATTATTAATTAGCTCATTGAATACTTGATAGGGTTTTCTGAATCCCAATGCCGCCCGGGGGCGTCCATTAAGCAAGTCCTGCACTTTTTTCACTTCATATCTGGATACTTTGTTGAAATCGGTTCCTTTGGGGAAAAATTGTCTGATCAGGCCGTTGGTGTTTTCGTTGGTGCCCCGCTCCCAAGGGCTTCTCGGATGGGCAAAATATACTTTGACGCCGGTGATGCCGGTAAACAGCTTGTGCTTGGCCATTTCCCGCCCTTGGTCGTAGGTCAGCGTCAGTTTCATCTGCTGGGGCAGTTTTTTCACTTCCTTGGCGAAGGCTTTGGCCACCACTTCGGCGTCTTTGCTTTTGACCGGGATGAGGATAGTCGTGCGGGTCGTGCGCTCCACCAGGGTGCCAAGAGCCGAGCGATTGTACTTGCCAATGATCAGATCGCCCTCCCAGTGACCGGGGATGATCCTGTCTTCAACCTCTTTCGGCCGCTCTTCGATTGAGAGCATATCCTCTATTTTCCGCTCCATTTTGACGCCCCGGGCTTGTTTATACCGCCTTTTATGGTTACGGCGCAAGCAGGCAGTCAGCTCTTTTTTAAGCGAACCCCTGGGTAACACGTAAATGTAGGTATAGATCGCTTCGGGCGATATATGCATAGTCATATCTAGAGGATAATCTATTTCCAGCTCTTCGGCAATCTGGCGGGGCGACCATTTCTTTTTCAGTTTCTTTCTGATATACGTCCACAGCTTCGGATTGTCGTTCAGTTTATGCTTGCCGGATTTCCTTTTAGCGGCATTCCGCCTGGCCCGATTCTGCGCCCTAACGGCCCGATAGGTATATTTATTGCCGCCACCAGCGTTGATTTCCCGACTGATGGTACTGACGTTCCTGCCCAAGATACCGGCAATCTGACGGAAAGAGCATTTTTGCGAGAGTAAACGACTGATTTCCTCCCGCTCTAAATCGCTTAATCTTTTAAAATTTGACATAGGAATCTAACATAGCATTATTGGCGCTTCGCGCCAAATATGTTGCGTTAAATTCTAGTCTCAAACTTAGTTATTAAATATTAATTGAAAATTGGATTATTGGATCATTGGGTTATTAATTATAATTTTGGATTATTGAAAATTATTTCTTCAATTATCTGCCAGTGATCTTAGTTTTGCTAATACTTATTAAAAGTAAATATAATTCAGAATGAAATTTGTCCATCTCCATGTCCATACCCATTATTCGCTCCTTGACGGCCTGACCAAGATCGACGAATTGGTCGGGGAAGCCAAGCAGGAAGGGGCGCCGGCCGTGGCCATCACCGACCATGGCGTGATGTACGGGGTGATCGAATTCTACCAGAAATGCCTGAAAGCCGAGATCAAGCCGATCATCGGGGTCGAGACGTATCTCGCTCCCGGATCGCGCTTCGACAAGATCACCAAAGAGCATGAAAAAACCAATTACCATATTTTGCTATTGGCGAAAAACAACCAGGGCTACAAGAACCTGATCGCCCTGACGACCATCGCCCATTTGGAAGGGTTCTATTATAAGCCGCGTATCGACTGGGAGACGCTGGTCAAATACCACGAGGGACTGATCTGCTCGAGCGCCTGTCTGGCCGGTGAGATACCGACCCTCATCAGGGCGGGCAAGACCGACCGGGCGCGGCAAAGGATAGAGGAATATCGCGACCTATTCGGTGAAGGGAATTATTATCTCGAACTGATGCACCATCCCGAACTGCCCGAACTGCCGCCGGTCAACGAACAGCTGATCGGATTTTCCCGCGAGTTGGGCGTGCCGCTGGTCGCGACCAACGACGTCCATTATCTGCATCGCGACGATGACGAGGCGCAAGATATCCTTCTCTGCCTGCAGAACAAGAAAAAGAAAGAAGACAGCGACCGGCTCAATATGACCGGCGCCGATTTCTCCTTCCGCTCTATGCGCAGTATGATCGATGCTTTTAAGGATACGCCGGACGCGATCGACAATACGGTCAAGATCGCCGAACAATGCAACGTCGAGATCGAACTGGAAAAGATCCAGCTGCCATATTTTTCCGTGCCGGACAAGACCAGCGGCAATGAATATTTGCGCCATTTATGCGAAGAAGGCCTGAAAAAACGATATAATACCGAATATGCGGTGGCGAGACAGGATCTTAAAGAGCGGATGGACTATGAACTGTCGGTGATCGAAGGGATGGGGTGGCCGTCTTACTTCCTGATCGTATCCGATTTCGTCAATTGGGCGAAAGAAAACGGCATAGTCGTGGGGCCCGGACGGGGCAGCGCCGCGGGATCGCTGGTATGTTATCTGACCGGAATCACCAATATCGATCCGATGAAATACGGTTTGCTATTCGAACGCTTCCTTAATCCCGACCGCATTTCGATGCCGGATATCGACCTTGACTTCGCCGATATCCGGCGCGATGAAGTTATCCGCTACGTAGAGGATAAATACGGCAAAGACCATGTGGCGCAGATCATCACTTTCGGTACGATGGCGGCCCGGGCGGCGGTCCGCGATGTGGGCCGGGTGCTCGGCGCCAGCTATGATTATTGCGACCGGCTGGCCAAATTGATCCCGATGTTCGTCAAACTCGATGAAGCTGTCAAGACCGTACCGGAATTATCCCAGATCTATCGGCAGGAAGAAGAAGCTAAGCGGATCATCGATTTTGCCCGCCGTTTGGAAGGTGTTGCCCGCCACGCTTCGACCCATGCCTGCGGGGTGTTGATCACCAAGGAGCCTTTGACCGAACATGTGCCGATACAGTATGCCTCGTCATCCGACCGCACCATTGTTTCCCAATATTCACTTCATCCGGTGGAAGATCTGGGCCTCTTAAAAATGGATTTTTTGGGCCTTAAGAACCTGACGATCATCGAATCGGCAATCAGGATAATAAAGAATACGCGCGGCCTGCCGATCCTGATCGACAGCATTCCCCTGGACGACCAGAAAACATTCGAGTTGTTCAAGAAGGGGGAGACCACCGGTGTATTCCAATTCGAATCAAGCGGTATGCGCCGGTATCTGAAGGAACTGAAGCCGACCGAATTCGAGGATATTATCGCCATGGTGGCGCTTTACCGGCCCGGTCCTATGGAATGGATACCGGACTATATTTCCGGCAAGCACGGCCACAAAAAACCGGTATACCTCCATCCGAAACTGGAGCCGATATTGAACAAGACTTACGGCGTGGCGATATACCAGGAGCAAGTGATGCAGATGGCCAGGGATCTGGCGGGTTTTACCATGGCCCAGGCCGATGTCCTGCGCAAGGCAGTTGGCAAAAAAATAGCAAAATTGCTCGCCGAACAAAAAGAAAAGTTCGTTACCGGTTGTGTCAAGAACGGGATATCGAGCCAGCTGGCAGAGAAGATCTTTTCGTTCATTGAGCCTTTTGCCGGCTACGGTTTCAACCGATCCCACGCCGCCTGTTACGCCCTGATCGCGTACCAGACCGCGTATCTCAAGTCGCATTGGCCGACGGAATTCATGGCCGCGTTATTGACTGCCGACCAACAGAATATCGACCGGCTGGCGGTCGAGATCGAAGAATGCCGGCGCATGGGCATCGAGGTGAAAAGTCCGGATGTCAACCAGTCGTACGAATCATTTACCGTAGTTACCACGGGTACTGAACAGAACCAGGTTGCCGGCCAGGATGAGACCATCGATACGGTCAGATTCGGACTGCATGCGATCAAGAATATCGGTGAGCATATCGCCGAAGTGCTGATCGCCGAACGGAAGCAAAACGGACCTTACTCCAGTTTAAGCGACTTGCTCGAGCGGATAACTGACAAGGACCTGAACAAGAAGTCGCTGGAAAGCCTGATCAAAAGCGGCTCGCTGGACCAGTTTGGCGAGCGCGGCCAGCTGCTTTTCAATATGGAGAATATCCTGGCATACAATAAGGAGTCGGCCCTGCACAAGACAAACGGTCAGACCAGTCTGTTCGCCGACGCGCCCCAGGCCGGCCTGAAGCACGATATTACGCTCGCCCCCCATCAGCCGATCGACCGCCAGGCGAAATTATCATGGGAGAAGGAGCTCATGGGTCTTTATATTTCCGAACATCCTTTTGCTGATTTCAAAAAGCACGTGGAGAGTTTGACCGTTCCCTTGCGTGAACTCAGCCGTCTGGGTGATAATCAAGAGGTTACGGTAGCGGGAACAATAACTAAAATCAAGAAAATATTGACACGAACGGGCAAATCAATGGTTTTCGTTAAGATCGAGGATGATACTTCGGGCACGGAATTGCTGGTATTCCCCAAAGTGCTGGAAAGCACCGCCGCAATCTGGGAGGACGGCCGTACGGTCATTTGTCTGGGCAAAATCTCGGATAAAGATCGGGAAAGAAAAGTTATCGTGAATAATGCCCAGTCTTTGACGCTGGAAGGCGCTGAAAGCCAGGTCGGTGAATTTGCCCGCCAGGCGAAAAATAACGGCCATACCGGCGGTTACGGCCAAATGTCCCGTTACCAGATGAAAAAAGATTTGAAGTTGCATTTTATCCGGCAGTTAGACGCTTCCGCCCTTGGCCTTTTGAAGCAGATTCTGGAAAAATATCCCGGACGGGACAAAGTGATTTTCGTTATCAAATCGGCTTCCGGGGAACAGATCATGGAAACCGAATATTTTGTGGGGAATAATGCGTTTTTGAACCAGGAAATCCGTTCGAAAATGGGAAATTATGTGGTTATTTCGGATAAGTAGTCAATAATAGAAAACAAATAACAGATTATTGGAAGGTAGGCTATTATTATTTATTGCTAATAAATATCAAAAACAATAATCGTTAGACATAAATGAAAAAAGTTGTTATAATATTATAGAGGGTCTTTAATATTGTGCATAAAATAAGATATAGAAAATCAGTATCGAAGGAACTTAAGCAAAAGCTAAATCATAATATAGGTTCTAGTTTGTTGCCTGCTTTTTGTTATCACAAAAATTTATTATTCGATATCAAACTAAATAAACATTTTGTAACTTATTAGGTTCAAGATTATTATAATAAGTATGAGCCCAGCTAAAAAAATCACAAAAATAAAAGTTAAAGATGCCGAAGAGATCCAGGATGAACAATCCGGATCAGCGGTAAAAAAGGCCGCTAAAACGGTGAAGAAATCCAGCCGGCCGAAGGCCAAATCAACGTCCATCAAAAAAGTGGCGGGGAAAAAGAAAAGTGAGCCAGTAAAAGTATCAGTTGACCCAAAAGCCGAGCTTAAACCGGAAATTGAAACCAAGCCTGAACCGCGGAAAATTAACGTAATCAATGAAGATGAGGCGGAAATTAAAGACCAGCCAGAAAACAAGGAGGCAGAGGAAGAAATGGACAGTCAAATGTTAAACCCGTTAAGTATAAAATCCCGCTCATTGGCCCGTACCAAGAAGATCGCCCAAACCGAAGTCGAACGGGCGTTATCGAGTGATCGGAGCGTGGTCAAGGACCTGGTGAAGAGCGAAACGAAGCAGGGCACGGCAAACAGCGAGGAGACCCATCCGGCCGCGGTTGATCAAGCGCGGCCGCAGGATGGACCGGAGGCGGTGAAAGCGGTTCCGCTGGCAAGGACAGCGGATCAGGAGAGCACAGCTCCGGCTGTGCCGATCAGGCGTTCAGTCGGGCTTTATCGGAAGATCGCCATCAGTTTTATGGTGCTTACGCTGGTTCTGGTTGCGGTCATATTCTATTTTACCTTCGTATCGGTCACGATCATATTGGTACCGAATCAGGAACGTATCAGCAATAATATGATCTTTACGGTCAGCGGCGCCGATAGCGGAACGGCAGGAACCGATGCGGCCATAATACCGGGTACGGTCGAACAGATACAGATAAGCCACGAGGGCACTTACCCGGCGACAGGCGAGGAAATTATCGGCCAGGAGGCGGTAGGGGAGGTGACAATAATCAATAGCTACACCAAAAACCAGCCGCTGGTGGCCACGACAAGGCTGTTATCATCGGATGGCAAATTATTCCGCTTGAAGACTACGGTGAATGTCCCGGCCGGAGGTTCCGCCCAAGCATTGATATACGCCGATGAGCCCAGTCCGGAAATGGCAATCGGGCCGTCAAAGTTCACTATTCCCGGCCTCTGGGCCGGCCTTCAGGATAAGATTTACGCCGAAAGCGCGAACGATATCGTTTACCAGCAAAAAGTGAAGAAGCATATTGCCGCCGAAGACATCGAAAATGCCGTCCGCGATATGAAACAGACTCTCCTGGCACTGGTCCAACAGGAGGTAAGCGACGCTTATAAGGATTACAGCCAGACGAAGTATAAGATCGACGAAAATTCGATTATCAGCCAGGTAAGTGGGAAAGCCGGCGATGAAGTTGAGGATTTTCCCGTTTCCATGAAAGCTAATGTGGTCGTGGTTGCATTCGACGGCGAGGCGGCGGCCAATATGACCCGCCAGAAATTTTTGAGCGCCTTGCCTTCCAATAAGGAGCTGATCAGCTTCGATGATGCCAATATTATATATTCCCTGAATTCATTCGATTACGTGGAGGGTGAGGCGACCATGAACGCGACTTTTGAAGGCAAAGTAAGCCTAAAGGATAATACGGAAATAGTCGACTTGGACGCGATCAAGGGGCTCAATGCCAGCCAACTGGACCTGTATTTGTCCGACTTGAAAGAAATAGCCGGATACGAGATCCGCTTTTCCCCGTCTTTTCTGCCCGGTTTCCTCAAGCGCGTACCCCGCCTGGTAGATAGGATCAAGGTGGAGATAAAGAAATAATTGTAACTGGAGACTTGAGATTTGAAATTAGGGCTTGTCTGTGAGCCAGTAAAATAAACCAAATTTCTTGTTTCTAATTTCCAATTTCTGGTTTTTGAGAGAAATTTTCCATTAATATTGACAATTATTTTCGATTCATTTATATTGTATTAAGTATAGCCGGTGATTGCTATGGCCACCAACCATAGTCCCGCGTGATCGGGAACCCCAGCAGGGGGCTAAGCCGACGACTAATTGAGAGCCTGGCGCTTACACAGTGGGGGCGTAGCGAGCTACGCCCGAGCCGTGGATAAACGCGATACCGGGAAGCTAGATGGAACCGCGGGGAAAAGCCTCGTTCTAGCGTTATAAATTTTTTGTAACGCAGGAATGAGGTTTTATTATTTTTATGCAGTTTGTGGAAGGTTCCGATAATTAATATTTAAAAAAGTTAAAATAAATGAAACCCGACCTTAAAATAACCAATAACCAAGATGCAATAACCAAACAATGACCAATTTCCAATAACCAATAATCAAATAGTTTGGTTATCTGCCTGCCTTGCCTACCGCCTGCCTGCCGGTAGGCAGGGCAGGCACGCGGCAGGCAGGGCAGGCACGCGGCAGGCAGGTTGTGTCCTGTATCTTGGTTATTATAAAATTTAATATTATAAAATAATTTTATAGCAAAAATATGGAAGAAGAAAAAAGCGAACAATTGGAAATTTTGCGGCATTCCCTGTCGCATATTATGGCGGCGGCCGTCAAGGAATTGCGGCCGGACGTTAAATTCGCGATCGGCCCCGCGATCGATAGCGGCTTTTATTATGATCTCGATTTCAGTGACGCTAAGATCAGTGAAGAGGATTTGCCCGGGATCGAGAAGAAAATGAAAGAGATCATCAAGCGTAATCTGCCCTTTGAGCGGTTCGAAATGCCGGTCGATGAGGCGATCGAACAGGAGAAGAAAGCCGGCCAGCCGTATAAAGCGGAATTGATCGAAGATCTGAAAAAAGCAGGAGAAACCAAGGTCAGCTATTACCGTTTGGGTGATTTTGAGGATCTCTGCCGCGGTCCGCATCTGGAGACGAGCGGCCGGGCGAAGTCGGGCGCTTTCAAACTCCTGAATATTGCCGGCGCGTATTGGCGGGGCGACGAGAAAAGGGCCATGCTGACCCGCATTTATGCCGCTTGTTTTGCCGACAGGGAAGAGCTGAAAAAACATCTGGCCATGCTGGAGGAAGCGGAAAGGCGCAATCACCGCAAGATCGGCGCGGAAATGGAACTATTCAAGAATTTTTCCGAGATCGGCCAGGGGCTGCCGGTCTGGCTGCCCAACGGCTATACTATGCGCCGGGTAATCGAGGATTATATGTGGAAAATGGAGCGTTCTTACGGTTATGTCCATATTCTGACGCCGATCATCAATAAAGCTGAATTATTCGAAACTTCCGGCCACCTGGGATTTTATAAGGATTCGATGTATTCGCCGATGGTGATAGACGATGAGACTTTTTACCTGAAGCCAATGAACTGTCCGGCCGGGATGATGGTGTACAAAATGCGGCCCCGCAGCTACCGGGAGCTGCCCTACAAGCAGGGCGAATTCGGCACTGTGTACCGTTACGAGAAATCAGGAGAACTGCACGGCCTGCAGCGGGTGCGCGGTTTTACCCAGAATGACGCGCATATATTCTGCACCCCGGAACAGCTGGAGGAGCAGTTCATGGAAGTGATGGAAATGCTCGAACTGTTCTACCGCAATGTCGGTTTCAAGGATTACCGTTATCGCTTGTCGCTGTCGGATGAGGATAGCGCGAAATACGTGGGCAAACGGGAAGACTGGCTTCAGGCCGAAGAAACGCTCCGTAAAGTACTGGTGGCCAATAAGGTGGATTTTTACGAGGAAAAAGGGGAGGCGGCCTTTTATGGCCCCAAACTCGATGTCCAGGCGATCAATGTCTTCGGCAAAGAAGATTCGATCTCGACCATCCAGGTGGATTTCAACGAACCGGAGCGCTTCGATCTCACTTACATCGACCAGAACGGGGAGAAAAAACGCCCGTTCATGATCCATCGGGCCTTGATCGGTTCATTCGAGCGCTTCTTCGCATTCCTCATCGAGTATTATGCCGGCAATTTTCCGGTTTGGTTCGCGCCGGTGCAGGTGAAGCTGATCGCGGTCAGTGAAAAACATAATGATTTTTGTTTTAAATTAGCCAAAGAATTCATGAAAGAAGATATCCGCGTCGCGGTGGACGGTACGGACGAAACCGTGGGCAAGAAGATCCGCAACACAGTTAAAGAGCGCATTCCTTATTTGCTGGTAATCGGGGACAAAGAGGCGGGGTCTGATAAATTGCAAATCCGCGACCGCGGCAGCGACCAGGTCAGGGAGATCGGCAAAATAGAGTTCATCAACGAGATAAAGGATAAGGTCAGTAACAGGACGATCGATTAAAAATCCGCATAAAAAGGAAAAAGCGCGGTCCCTTAAGGGATCGCGCTTTTGTTTCTGAAGAGCATCAAAGTTCGAATCTGAAGTGGGCTGCCCAAACTAACGTAGAAGACCAGAATCCGACGAATACAATGAGCTTGGCTAACATCAGACAATCGATAAATATTCCAACAATTTCGCCGCTAAGCAGCAGCTTGCCCCAGGTATACGGACCGTGGTAGGGTAGGTAGACGGTAGGGCAATAGATGAGAAGCGCCGTGAAGATGACGCATAAGAACATTAGATAGACATCCGGACATTGTTTGTCTACCAGGCGGGCGGTTATGAAGAATAAAAACAGAAAAACAGTGTCGGCGATAATATAGGCATCGGGCGGTAGTGTCTGCATGCGTCCTCCTTCCTATGGTGCTTTGATTTCGGTTTTGGCGTCTGGCATCCCGGCCGTTTGGGTGATGAATCCAATACACTCTTTGCGTCTTTTGATTTTCTGATTTCCACCGAAACAAGGGTCAAGCGGATTGTTGCAGAATTCTGAATTGGCGGAATCCGGTGTCAGGCATTCCGGACACACGTAGGTGTAGATCAGCATTTTCCTTATCGTTGGTTTCCTTTTGCCGGTTATATCGGCGTTTTTGGTATTTGGCATCACTGGCTCCTTTCCCGGTTTTTGCCGGTGTGTTTGGTTTGGATTAGCGCTATTGTTTTTTAAAGATTCAATTTTAGTTATTTATATATACGCTCCAGCGTGTCGGGCTGTTATAGGGCAGTAAATTTTACTCCTTATTATTAAGGAAATTTTCCGGAGCCGCTTATCGAGGTGTTAGGCGAAGTATATCATGTCATTGCTACAGCACACTTCGTTTTAAATGGTAAATGTATAAAGCGCTACCGAAACAAAGCATCGCCATTATTATGAATAACGTTTGAAAACCAAATAACGTAACAAGACCGCCGCCGACGACAGCGCCAATAGCTGTGGTAAAATAGTTCATAGATTCCCACGCCCCCCACTGTGAGCCCGATTTATGCCCGTCAAGATGTTTAGAATAGACTGCATCAAAAGCTGGCGAGTATATAGCTTCGCCAAGCCCGATGATTGCCTGGACTATGAACAAGAAAACAATCGACGTTACCCAGAAGTATAATAAAAAGCCAACGCCCATGATCGCATAGCCTGACACGACGATAAGTTCGTTTTCTTTAATTTTATCACTGTATTTTCCAGACACTAAAGTTGTAAGGCCGGCCACCAAAGCAAATACACTGCCGGCGATACTTGCGTCCATTAAATCACCGCCAACTTTTTCTACGAATAGGGCATAAATCGGGCCTAGCATAGCGGCGGCCATTAGTATCATTGCGTTAGTGGAGAGCAATATTCGCAGTGCTTTGTTGAAGAATAATCTTTTCATATTTGAGTGTGATAAAAAATATTTCGCCTAATGTATTGGCATATCTGATATTTTATGAAGTATAGCGGAGTAAAATATGAGTGAAGTCTCTCGAAAGAGCCACGGTCAGATAAGTCATGTTAGCCGATGTATTCTTTTTCATTTTTCCGACAGTAGTTGAAGTTGTTTTAAAAACTTTTTTAATCTTAGAATTATTGGTTGCCAAGGGTCCATGGCGTAAGTCGTATTTGCTTCGCAAGATCATACACATTCGGAATATCGCTGTCGTTCTCGACAAATACACGGCCGAGTATGAGCGCAGTGTTATTCGGCGAAGAAATCCGTTTCATGCCTTGCGGCACGGTTCCTTTCCAGCCGGGTCCCGTAATGAGGTAGTCGCCAGGCTTGGTGCCGGTGGTTCGTTTGCCGACGTAGGCAAAACTGATGTTTTTTGACGGATCGGTAAACTGCACGCTGTAGTAGCGGCCGGCCATATCCGGCACATGCAAAATTTGCGCACCCTTGGAGAGATCTAACCAGCCGATCGTGGGAAGCGTGTCGCGGTTCACGCCGGTAGTCCACAATTTCGAGGCTGAAGCGGCCGGGTGGATGGGATCTGCAAAAATCGTTTGAGGCTCCGTATAGAGCGTATTGACCGGGATGGGACCGTCGCCGCCTCCTTTAACGAGAATCGCTCTTTTGTATACGATAAATAACATGCGCGGCCAAAAGTAGGTGAAAATAAGCCACGCCGCGACACAGACAAGGCTGAATATAATTAGGTGTAGAATGTTTGATATCATAGAGTTTTGACGATCGGCGGCATCTTGTACTCGCCGTTAAGAATGGTTGCGCCGGGCATATACACGCGCATCCATAATATGAAATTGCCTGTCGGTGCCGGCAGCCAGTTGGATCCATGACCGGCCGGGACAGCGTTCTGAATGTAAATGTCGACGGAGCCGTCGGCGTTCGGCACGAGAGCGGTGCGGTCGCTGATGCTGTAGCGATTGATCGGATTCGCCACAAAGCGATTTTTCGCGTTCCCCATGGTGAGCGACCAGAAGGCATTGTTGGGCGGAAGGCCGTCCGGCGGAAAATGCATGGTATATTTATGCCTTCCGGAAAGCACTTGACCGGCACCGTCTCCGGACGTCGTCCAATACATCGCTTCTTCCGGCACGTTCACGGGACCGGGAAATATCTGGGCGTGCGCGGTCCGCAGGAACATGCCGTTGCCGGGTACGCCTAATCCGAACATGGTGATCCAGCCATTGACCTTCACGGTCTTGATCCTCGCATAAATTTGGGCCGTGACAAACGCCAGCCCGAAGCCGATGAGGATGCCTTGCAACACATCACTTTGCACGGTCCTCGAACTTAAATCGATAAAGAAAAACAAACGGATAATAAAATAACCGCATATTGCGCCGATAAGTATCGTCAGAAAAGTAGTTGTTCTGTTGTTCATATAATATTCATTATAGCCGTTTTTCCCCCATAGTTAAAGAAAAAGAAATTTGAAAATTATTTAACATAATTGGGCGATAGCCCGGAAAAGAAAAGGAATATTTTAGCTAATATTTACCGATGAAGCGAAGTTTTGTGGATATATTGTTAAATTTTATATTTATCCGCAAAATTTGGGATAAGGAATTTTACTCCTTATTATATTCAATAAAGTAAAAATCTTAAAACCGCTTATCTTGTTGTTAAATGAAGTCAATATAAAAGATTAATTATCACAAATCCAATTATTATTATTCTTTTGCCAATTATCACAGATACAGGGCTGATTAAAGAGACAACCAACCATATCCGGGGTACAATCACCTTTCTTTGTTAACCAAATTTCTTGAGGTTTGCATTGATTTAAATTTATTGTACAGAGCTTTTTATTATTTTTTCCCGTTGACATGTCAAATTGGTAAGAATATCCTTTCGGACAAGTTTTTATCAATATAGTCGGATAAACAGATTTGGCCTTAAAAAAAGAAAAAATAATTGGATTCAAAAAATAGACAAAACATCCCCCCAAAATAATGGTTATTACTATTATTAATGTTTTTTTCATATTTTTATTTATTTCATATAATATTTAGTTGTATTTGAAGTTTTTCTGAAGTCGAAAACGGAAGAAAAACTTGAGAGAAGAGATTTTTTACTCCTAATTAATTTCATGAAGTAAAAATCTTTGAATCGCTTATCGCGTTATTAGGTGATATTGAGAAATATTCCCCGTTATTTTTTCTTAAGTGTAAATGATTGTACAATAATTCCAATTGACGCCATAGCTACGACGAGAGTGAATGACGCTCCTTCAAGGAACTTTCCCATAAGCACAATTAGAATTATGAATGCATATGCGCGCAGGAGCCACAGCTGTACAGTAAAATTCATGTTTTTAGTTATTTAATAATTAATTTATAGATTATGATTTTAGGTTATTTCTAAATTTCACTTAACATTGCCGATATCCGTAGTTGTCCTGGAATCTTGAATATTACAACTGATCGAATGCCCTCATCGTCACATAAGTCAGCGGCTAGACTCTCTGATTTATACTCAATGTCATTACTTTCACGAGACTCAATTGCCCCTCCTTCTCCTTCGGTTAAAACGATAATTTTACCCTCGTTTACTGCATTTACCAGTTTTTCAAAGTTTGTTATGTTTTATCCTTCTCTGTGTGGTTTTTGCAAATCCTTTGAAAGTATTTTGTTTAAAGAGCATAATTCCCGATAACCAGGGTTGTATCTAAAATTTCTGTTCTGCTTCATTATTAATATTAGTAATAGTGAAGGAACAGAAATTTAGGCAAAGCCAAAATAAACTTTTAATTTATCCAGCCCAATTTATCCATAATAAATATATATAAAAGGATCATAATTATGACTGTTATTAATGCCGCCCAAAAACATCCCATAGTGTTAATGTTGACTCGTTTACTATTCATATCTTTTTTATCGTTCCATTCTTCTTTTGTCATTTGGCGAAAAGCATCTTTTAAATCATTGTTTTTGTTGTCTTGGTTACTTTCCATAAAATTAAATGTTTATTGTGGCTTAGCCAGATATAACATTAGTCAAATCCGAAGTGT
>CAWFCE010000002.1:0-1274625 GCA_963814275.1 Candidatus Parcubacteria bacterium
ATATACAAAATACCAAATATCATACATACATCGCTCTCTTTCCCCTTTCTTATTAATTATTCGAAAATCGAAATTCGTTATTCGAAAATTCCCTCACCGGTGGATACAGCGGACATAGTTAGTAAACGTCTTAGTACTGATGAACGTGTAGCCGAAGCTCAAGTACACGTCCCAGGCACTGGTAGGACCGTTATAGCTCTCGGTAGACGACCAGTAGTAGTCGCCCGTAACATGCGGTAAATTATTAGCCGCCCCGTTGATATAGGCCAGCAGCAGCTCTTTCTGGCTTGGCAGATACCAATCGGTGTCGTCCGTACCGTCGCCGTCCTTGTCCAGTTCAAGGTTCTGGCAAAAGGTCATGGCCGCGCTGGTCGTGGCCCGGGCGCTGATATCGCAGGTGCCGGCGTTTATTTCCGCGTCGGTGCAGATGGAAACGGCGGCGTGGAAATTGTTCGCGATCGCCAGGCAGGCGCCGCCTCCCGAATCGTCGTCGTAGCAATCCGACCAGTACAGTCCGGTGCGCTCGTCCTTATAGACCGTGGACGATGCGATAGTCGCGCCGTTCAGGTCCGAGTCGTAATAATAGGTCCATTCGCCCTCCTCGCCGGTGTATTCGGCGTCCCCGGCCGCGCAGCTCGAGGCGCCTTCTTCGTTATTGTTCGCGCAGTTCCAGTCGTCGTAGACCTGGTAGCGCTGCGGCTTGGTCAGACTAGTGAAGTTGTTATAGACATAATCATCCTGGATTCCTTGCAGGCGCTCGATAAGCGAGCCGTCCGGGTTGCCCGTAACCGCGTTCGAGTTGAACTCATTATCGGCGTTATTGGCACCGAGGATATTCTGTGCGAAATCCTGGTCCGAGTCCGCCGGCGCGAAGTCCGGCTGGACAAAGGCCGCCCGGGTAAAATAAACCGCGCCCAGGACGCAGGCCGCTACGACCGCACCCAGGATTAATAATAAGTGGTTTTTTTGGATGGTGATTGTTTTTGTGGTTGGCATATCTTTTTTAGTATTTAGTATATAGTATTTTGCATTTAGCGAAGACTAACATTTTCGTTGATGATAAATTTACGATTACTGCTATTGCTCAGATTAGAAATAAGAACGAAGCAAATACGCGCATAAAATTTTAGACATTTTATAAATGAAGTAATTTTAACAGGCTCCATAGGGTTAAAACGCTCAATCGTCAATAATTGGCCTACCGTCTTAATAGCGGCTAAATACCAAATACTAGATACTAGATACCAGATACCAGATACTAAATACTGTATACTAGTTACCAGATACCAAATACTATCTACATATCACCCTCTTATCCCATCTTAGCCATATTTGGCATTCGTAATTCGCCACTCGACATTTGTCCTAGGGGCGGAATACCGAACGAAACCGGTTGCCATGAGCGACAAGATCGTAAATCACGTACGAACAGGCGCCAAAACCGGCTAGCCGGGCAATAAAGTTGCTGTGCTGCTCCGAAAGCCATTCAGATGAAGTATCGGACAAATCTATGCACTCGTCGGTCCGTCCCATCTGGCCGCCGTTGTCGCCGATCGTAGTAGTCGCGTCGCAGCCGGTATAATAGTTCGAGTCGCCGTTATCCTCGCCCTTAGAGCCGCAGTAGCCGTAGAAGTCCAGGCTCGTAGGCAGACGGGTACCGATCCAGTTCTTGAGCACTTCCGGCGTGATCGGGCCGTCATAGCAGTTTTCGTAATTAGGGAGGCAGTCCGTGTCCGGGGCGGTATAGCCGCCCTGGTCCGGCAGGTTCTTGACCCCGTCGTAACAGTCGGCCGTGCACAGGGCGCAAACCCCTGAAGGGGGGTACGAACCCCCGGGCACGACCACTCCGTCCGGAAAAGTTCCTGCGCAGGTATATTCGGCGATATAGGTGTTATCGTTCGTCTCCGTACCGCCCCAGTTGTCCGAGGTTACGGTCGTTACCTTGACGCAGATGCCGTCCTCCGGGTCGGTCGTATCGCCGTCGCCGTTGGCGTCCTCGAACCATTCCCAGTCCGAAGCGGCGTCGCAGGCCGCTTCGGTAAGCGCCACCGAACCGTCACCGGACGGGTTGGCCACCCAGCCGCGGCCCGGATAAGCTTTGGCCACGTCCGCAATATATTCCAGCCGCTCAATTATGCTTCCGGTCGAAGAAGCTACCACGGCTGACGAATCGAAAGCGTTATCCGCGTTATTCGCCCCCAATATATTTTCTGTAAAGTCCTGATTGCTCGAACCCGGCGCCGCCGCCGGCTCGGTAAAGGCGGCGAAGACGTAGAGCGTCGTGCCGGCGATCACGGATACGACGAAAGTGATAACCCCCAGCCAGACGAGCTGGGACAGTTTTTTATAAACAATGGTTTTTGTGGTTGGCATATTTTTTTAGTATTTAGTATGTAGTATTTAGTATCTAGCGGAAGCTAACATTTTCGTTTATGATAAATTTACGATTACTGCCATTGCTCCGATTAGGAATAAGAACGAAGCAAATACGCGCATAACTATTTTAGCCATGGCGCTTTTTATCAGGCCGTTCAACAGCTTGCCGCATGTTACCGATTGTTCCGCGATCTTGATGAAATCATTTTCCGATATATAGCCGACATCGCGGGCAACCAGCAGCTGATTTTGCAATTCCGTGTTTGACGCCAGGGCGGTATGGTAGAATTGGATTTTTTCCTTTTTTGACTGCCGGCTGAATCCTTCGGCAATATTTGAAGTGATCGATATTACGCATCGCCTCATCTGACTGACCAGGCAATACAATTCTTCTTTGGGAAAATTTTTTGTTTCCTTATAAATCATCAAAACCAGCTTATGCCCTTCCTGCCAGGCGATTAATTTCGTAAATGAAGTAATTTTAACTGGCTCCATAGGGTTAAAAAGCTTAATTGTTAATAATTTATCTGCCTTCTTAATAGCGGCTAAATACTAAATACCAAATACCAAATACTAAATACTATCTATATATTTCCCTTTCCCCCTCGATCCGTACATTAAACCCCCTATTCCCCTCAACATAATTCCCTGAAATTTCAACCTCCGAACCCGCATCCGCGAACACGCCGTAAGAGCCGTTATCAGAGATATTATTGCCGCTGATCCTGAATTTACCGGAATACAATTCCACGCCGGATTTCAAATTATCTTTAACGGTCGAATTCTCGATTACGCCGCTCGAATTCATCGCCCCGATCCCCTGGCCGCAAAACTCGATATAGACGCTTTTTAGCGCCAGTTCGCTCCCTTCGGCCCAGATCGCCATGGCTTTGTGGCCGGTAAACTTCACTTTTTCGATATCGAGTTTGCCTTGGCGCGCGTCAATTCCGGCGCGGCCGCCGGTAACCGCCATATTCTTAAGCGTGAGCGTCCCGCCGGTCGCTTTGATTACCGCCGACTCCGGATCAAACGCCTTTAATACGGTACTTGATCCCTGGCCGTAAATAATCATATCCCTGTCTATTTCCAAATTAAGCGTGTATTCCCCGGCCTCTAGTATAAGCGCAGTTCCGTCCGGAACGGATTTCAGCTTTTCGGCCAGTTCCGCCGCGGATTTAACGCGCGTGCCCGCGGGCAGATCTTCGGCCGGCATAAACTCTTCCTCAATATTGAGCTCGCTGATCAATACCGGGCCTAATTTGTTTTGGCTGTAATTTATCTCATAATCCGCATCCGGATCGCGCGCCGGCTCTTCTTCGCCATATAGGCTGTCCTTAATGCTCTCAACCCGGTTAAAAAGTTCTCCCAGATACGGCTTTAGGCTGTGCCAGCCGAAAATAAAGATTATCAGTAAGGCCAGAAACGGCCAGGCGTAGCCGAATATAAGTTTGGCTTTTTCCGGAACCCTGAACCTCTTCCTTTCCCCGTCGTTCCTGGCGGTCTTTTCTTTCTGATCTTCGTCAACCGCCAAACCGGCTAGTTTTTTCAAAATATATTTGAATTTCGCCATGAATTTTTATTAAAATGCGATAACAACTACCCGGCCAGCTTATCCAGGCTTACCTTGAGGGCTCGGGCGATTTTCACGGCGGTATCGAGCGTCGGGCTCTGGATGCCTCCGGATTCTATTTTGATCAATGTATTATAAGAAATATCGGCCTGGCGGGATAATTTCTCCTGTGAATAACCCCTTTTCAGCCGGTATGATTTGATATTTTTGGCTAATTTAGTCGGTTTTTTCGCCATCGTGTAGTATTTTATTACTAGTATTATTTAACTAGTTATAATCAACTAGTACTATTATACTACATTATATCATTATACAAAAATTATTTCAATCAAAAATCCGACCCGGTTACCGGGGCGGATTTTTGGTGCTGACATCCTGCTTTTATATACAGCGTTATATAACTATGCTATTTCGCGCAGCGGAACCCGATCGTCGAGGTCGCCGTTGTCGGCGAGTAGGAACAGTCCAGATCATAGAGGGCCGAAGTACCGCGCACGAAGCCGCGCAGACTGATGCCGTTCTCGCCGGCTCGGTAGCGGCCGATGCCATTTTCGGAGGAATAGTAGTATGGCGGCGCGATATCGTATCCGCGATAATCGCTGATGTCGTTGTATTCGATCCAGTTGGCTGTCACCGGTGTCAGTAATCCGGCCGTAGTAACGGTGCGGTCGGTCCATTCGGACACACCGCCGACCAGGCCGTATATCGTATTGCCGTTGGACAAAGCGAGCGCGATCGGGCTGGTGGTAGCCCAGATCGGCGAACTGGTAGCGTCCGGATCACCCTGCACCATAAGCTGCAGTCCATCCAGGTATTCCTCGCAGTCATTATCGGCCGTCCGGATGACATTTTCGGCAATCGTCATCCACTCGTTTTCCGTGACCAGGTGATAACCGTCGCCGATCCCCTGACAGGCCAGACTGGCTTCTCCCTGGCTCACATTAACCCAAACTATCCGTGATCCGTGTTCATCCGTATCCAATCCGTGTTCATCCGTCTCGATACAAAAGCCCGGCAAAGTCCCGTACTTCGCGCTTCCCGGCACCCAGGCATAGCCGTCCTCGCAGTAGCCTTCGAACGCGCCGGCTACGACCTTGCCCTCAACCCCGATATCGCCCATGGTTTCGTCCACCGCGTTATCCAGGGTCGAGCCGCAGGCGCCGCCGGAGCAGACCATCAGCCGCCCGTCCACTGCCAATTCGCCCACCACCGTGACCCGGCCACTGTCGGCTATATTGACTATCGACACGCCATCCGCCTGGAAGTCCGCCACATCGGCGTCGCCCACCTGATTGACCACGAAGGCGGTAATTTCCGTTTCCGGCGCCGTGGCGATCTCGACTACCGCCACATCCGGTTCGGTCGAAGTCGCCGTTGAAGTAGCCTGGCTTTCCGAAGCGATCTCAGCGGCCAGGTCATTATCGTTCGTTATCACGATATTGCCGTCCCTGGTAAGCTCGATCCTGCCGGCCGCCAATGCGCTATCCGTGGTACTGCCCAAATTATCCAATTTCGCATCGATCATCGATAATTTATTGAACATCGACAATTGATAGCTGTAGATTCCGGCCATATCGCTTTCCAGGGCCGTAATTCTGGCCAAAACGTCATCCACGCCCGCCGCCAATGTGACCAGCTGGCCGCTCATATCGTCCATGGCCACTGTCAGCCCCTGGCTGAAGCTTGCCATTTGATCGTTCACGATCGGTTCTACCGAAGAGGCGATATTGTAGCCGTCGATCGCTTTCTGCAGCATGATCGCCACTTCATCCTCTATTTCCATGCCGGCAATGCGCTCCGTGATCTGCTGTTCCACCATTTCGACGGTTAGGGACTTGTTGCGCCGCGAGATCAGGACCTTGATCTCGCCCGTTCCGGTGTCGAGGCCTTCCAGGGCGACGCCCACGGTCGGATCGCCGGCCTCAGCGCGCATCGCCAGACCGGGAGTGGTTGAGGCGCTGGTCAGGGAATCGCCGGGGCGGATCGGACCGTTTTCGGCCGATACCTTGGCGTCAACCTGTCCGAGCATACCGATAATGGCGTAGTTGACGTTATCGCGGTAGTCCGCCCGGTTGTTGCCGACGATCGCGGGATTAGTGGATACGATGCCCATTACATTGCCGTCTTCTCCCCGGTCGCAGCGCTTAACCGCGTTATTGTGGGTAATATCCACGCAAACCACTTCACCCGGCATGAGATCATTGTCTTCGCTGTAGAAATATTCGGCATAATCGGCGCCGCCGGAATTGAAGGCCTTGTCCGATATCGCTTCCCCGTCACCCATTATCTTGAAGCCGATGCCGGTCGAAGTCGATATCTGGAACATTACATCGCTTGCGGAGCCGTCCGCTTTGTAGATCGTAGTCGACCCGGTGATATACAGCTTGTCGTCCACGACCACTTTGCCGGCATTAGCCGCGCTAAGCGTCAAATTCAGGTTCTGGCTGGCGCTATCGGTGCGGATATATCCGGGGCCCTGGAAGGTCAGATAAGCGGCCGTATCGTTGGTCATGACCAGGTCATTGGCCATGGAGACATCGCCGACAGAGCCGAAGGTAACCGGATTGTTGAAGACCGAAGCCGCTTCGGATATGGTCACGATATCATTGCCGCCGGCATTCAGTGTCAGGAGCTGGCCGGAGCCGTCCACCCGGACATAGAGCCCGGAGGAAGTGCCGGTGGAGGTATTGTAGATCCGCGCCAGATAATCGGTCGTCGAAGCCAGGACGTCCAGAGTGTAGGACGGGCCGCTGGTGCCGATGCCGACATAATTGTTAATCGCATCCAGGGTGATCAGGCCGGAATTGCGCCAGGTGCCGGCATCGTTGTAGAGCATCTGGCCGTCCTGGGCGCTCGAGATATTGACATCGCTCATCGAACCGAGCGCGCCGCCGGAGCCGGCCGAACCGATATTGACCCATTGGCCGCCGGAATTCTTGTACTGCATCGTGCCGCCCGAGTCGCGGAAACCGTAGGAAGTGGTACCGACCCCGTCGCTGAAGTTGAGGTAATTGTCCGCGCCGGCCAATTGCAGGTCGCCCGCGACCGAGAGCTCGGACTGCGGGGTGGAGGTGCCGATGCCGACATGGCCGGTATAGGGATTGATATAGAGCAGATCGGCCAGGGTGGTGGTGCCGCTTACTGTCAGGACATCATCGACGATCACTTCGCCTAAATTTGCGGCTGACAGAGTCAGGTCCAGATTCTCATAAGTCGAGTTGGTTTTGATTACGCCGGGTCCAGAGAATATAATATTCCCGGCCGTACCGTTGGTCATGAGGAGGTCATAAGCCATGGCCACGTCCCCGGCCGAGCCGAAGGTGACCGGATTATTGAAGGTGGTCTGGGCGCCGGAGACAGTCATGACATCGTCGCCGTTGTAATTCAAGTTCAGCAGGTTACCGGAGCCGTCCACCCGGACATAGAGACCGGAGGAAGTGCCGGTGGAAGTATTATATATTCTCGCCAGATAATCGGTCGTCGAAGCCAGGACGTCCAGGGTGTAGGATGGGGTGGTGGTGCCTATGCCGACGAAGCTGTTATCCGCATCCAGGGTGATCAGGCCGGAATTGCGCCAGGTGCCGGAATCGTTATATAACAACTCACCGTCATTAGCGCCGGATATCGATACGTCGCTCATTGAACCAAGATCGCCGCCGGAGCCGGCCGAGCCGATATTGACCCACTGGCCGCCGCTATTCTTGAATTGCAGGGTGCCGCCGTTGTCGCGGAAGCCGTAGGAGGAAGTGCCGACCCCGTCGCTGAAATTGAGGTAATTATCGCTGCCGGCCAATTGCAGGTCGCCCGCGACCGAGAGCTCGGACTGCGGGGTGGCGGTGCCGATGCCGACGCGGCCGCCGGTTATCCGCATCACTTCCGAACCGATGCCGATCGATGTGGTGGCCGAGTTGATGTTTAATTGGCCGGTAGCATCGACATTGAAATCAACGTATGTATCCGTATCATAAGAAAGGCGTAATTGGGAATAAGCATCGGACATTATGGACAGCATTGAGGCGGCGGTGGAAGTACCGAGCGAGAGACGCCCAAGTGAATCCAAATACATCTGGTCGGCGGCATTGGTGCGGAAGACCATCTGATTATCGTTTGAAAAATCGACCAGATTGTCCGCGTCGCGGCCGATTACGCCGCTTGAACCCAGATAAACCGCGCTGGGCAGGCTGAAAGTAGGATTGCCGGATACGCCATCGCCGTTGGATATGTCAATCTGATTGGCCGTACCGGTCAGAGTCCGGTTCGCGTAAGTTCCGCCGGCAGTACGCACCATCAGGCCGTTAGCGCCGAAATCACTGTCGACTAAGAAAGTGGAAGTCGAAACCCATTGAGGGGCGGCCGCGCCGCCAGACATCAAAATGTGGCCCGCAACCCCTGCGCCAAGTACTTCCATGCTGTTGGCGTCGGTATAGACCAGGCCGCCCAATACCGGGGATAGCTGTTTGCCGGTGCCGCCGTAGGCCATCATTAGCGTATTCGAGGCTTCCAGGGTATCATGGTCGCTCCAGACCGCCAGCTGTCCGGCCACGCCCGAGCCCATCGGCAGGCCGAGGGAGGAGGTGGCGTTATTGATCCAATCCGTGCCGTTATACATCAGGAGATCGCCCCATTGCGGACTGGAGATCGAAACTCCCGACATTGAGCCGAGATCACCGGCCGATCCGGCCGAGCCGATATTGACCCACTGCCCGCCGCTATTCTTGAATTGCAGGGTGCCGCTATTATCGCGGAAACCGTAGGAGGAGGTGCCGACCCCGTCGCTGAAATTGAGGTAATTATCGGAACCGGCCAATTGCAGGTCGCCCGCGACCGAGAGCTCGGACTGCGGGGTGGAGGTGCCGATGCCGACATGGCCGGAGTTCATAATCGTCAATATAGATGACGAACCAATCGTGGTGGAAGTTCCGATGTGGAATGAGTTGGTGGTATCATCCAGTGCAAACCAGAAATCATATACATTGCCGTCTATGACGATTCCGGCATCCTCGGCCGAACCGTCGCCGATCTGCAGGATCGATCCCGAAGAACCGGTCGAATCGATTGTCAATTCGCCCGCGCTGTTGACCATGAAATTCGCGTAAGTATCGGCATCGTAGGAAAGCCTGAGCTGGGAGCCGGTATCGGACATGATGGTAAGCTTCGAACCGGCGGTAGTGGTGCCGATCATCACATTGCCGTTCCAATCGATGATGAAAGGCGAAGCATCGCCGGTTTCGTCATCGACGCGGAAGAGGTCGTAGCCGCCGGTCGAAGAGAGGTGGAGAAGCGCTGCCGGCGTAGCCGTGCCCAGGCCGACATAAGCGCCGGTATCGCTGAATAAACTGTCTTCGAATACACCGGATGTAATATTCCAGACCGCCAAATGGTTGTCGCTCAGGCCGGCTGTTACATCAGCTGACATGAGCCCCAGAGTGCCGGTAGCGACATTTTCCCAGGTACCGCCGTTGTACATCAGGAGATCGCCATAGGCGGGGTCGGAGACGGTAACATCGGACATCGAGCCGAGGGCGCCGCTGGAGCCGGCCGAACCGATATCGACCCACTGCCCGCCGGAATTCTTGAACTGCAGGGTGCCGCTATTATCGCGGAAACCGTAGGAGGAGGTGCCGGAAGTATAGCCGAAGTTGATGTATTTCTCGGCGCTGCTTGACCCCAGCAGCAAATCCCCGCCTAATGTCAGGGCGCTTAACGGCGTGGTAGTGCCGATACCGACTTTACCGTTATCGGCATCCAGGGTAATAAGGCCGGAATTCTTCCAGGTACCGGAGTCGTAATATAGCATTTGGCCGTCCTGGGCGCTGGTGATAGTGACATCGCTCATCGAACCAATCAATCCGCCGCCGCCGGCCGAGCCGATATTGACCCAAAGACCGCCCTGATTCTTGTATTGCATCGTGCCGCCATTGTCGCGGAAACCGTAGGAAGAAGTACCTGATTCATAGCCGAAATTGAGATAACGGCTATCCCCGCCGACCAGAAGGTTGCCGTCCAGGGTGAGCTTGGCCGAGAGCGTAGTGGTGCCGACGCCGATATTGCCATCCGAGGCGATATACAGGGAAGAAGTCGCTGTCAGGCTGTCGCCATACCCGGCATAATACGGGATCCAACCGGCAGTACCGCTGGCGACCGTGCCCGAGCCGACATTGCTCCAGGCGAGGTGGCCAGCCGCATCCAGAAGCATCGCCTGGTTGGCGCTGCCTTGGGTGGCGGGCAGGACCCAGACATAGTCCCCGCCCAGGGTGGAACTGGCTTTGAGGCCGACGTAGTTGGTGCCGTTAGCGGCGAGCTCGCGGAAGAGCAGCGGCATCTGATTCTCGAGGGCAGTGGAGCTGGCGATCGAGAGCATATCATCAATGATTATCGCACCCTGGTTGGCAGCAGACAAAGTCAAGTTCAAGTTTTCGTAGCCGGACTGGGTTTTGATCACGCCCGGCCCGCTGAAGACGATATTCCCGGCCGTATCGTTGGTCATGAGGAGGTCATTGGCGATAGACACGTCCCCGGCTGAGCCGAAGGTGACCGGATTGTTGAAGGTGGTCTGGGCGCCAGAGACGGTCATGACATCGTCGCCGTTGTAATTCAAGTTCAGCAGGTTACCGGAGCCGTCCACCCGGACATAAAGCCCGGAGGAAGTGCCGGTGGAGGTATTGTAGATCCGCGCCAGATAATCGGTCGTCGAAGCCAGGACGTCCAGAGTGTAGGACGGGGTGGTGGTACCGATACCGACATAGCTGTTAATCGCATCCAGGGTGATCAGGCCGGAATTCCGCCAGGTGCCGGCATCGTTGTAGAGCATATTACCGTAAGCCGCGCCGGAGATAACGACATCGCTCATCGAGCCCAGGGCGCCGCCCGAGCCGGCCGAACCGATATTGACCCACTGGCCGCCGCTATTCTTGAATTGCAGGGTGCCGCCGTTGTCGCGGAAGCCGTAGGAGGAAGTGCCGACCCCGTCGCTGAAATTGAGGTAATTATCGGAACCGGCCAATTGCAGGTCGCCCGCGACCGAGAGTTCGGATTGCGGGGTGGCGGTGCCGATGCCGACATGGCCGGTATAGGGATTGATATAGAGCAGATCGGCCAGGGTGGTGGTGCCGGTGACCATCAAAGTGTCATCTACTATAACCACGCCCAAATTAGCCGCTGAAAAAGTCAGGTTCAAGTCGTCAATTACCGAATCAGTCATGATATAGCCCGGCCCGCTGAACTTAATGCTTCCGGCCGTTCCGTTGGTCATGAGGAGATCATAGGCCATGGAGACATCGCCGGCTGAGCCGAAGGTGACCGGGTTGTTGAAGGTGGTCTGGGCGCCGGAGACGGTCATAACATCGTCGCCGTTGTAATTCAAGTTCAGCAGGTTACCGGAGCCGTCCACCCGGACGTAGAGACCGGAGGAAGTGCCGGTGGAGGTATTATATATTCTCGCCAGATAATCGGTCGTCGAAGCCAGGACGTCCAGGGTGTAGGACGGGGTGGTGGTGCCGATGCCGACATAGCTGTTAATCGCGTCCAGAGTGATCAGGCCGGAATTGGTCCACTGGCCGCCGCTCGTATAGTAGAGCATCTGGCCGGTATCCGCGCCCGAGATGGCAACATCCGACATCGACCCCAGAGTCGCCGCCCGAGCCGGCCGAACCGATATTGACCCACTCTCCGCCCGTATTCTTGTATTGCATCGTGCCGCCATTGTCGCGGAAACCGTAGGAAGAGGTGCCGGATTCATAGCCGAAATTGATGTAGCGGTCTTCGCCGCCGATAAGCAGATTACCGTCCACGGAGAGCTCGGCCGATAAGGTAGAGGTGCCGACACCGACGTAAGTGCCATTATCATATATCAGGGAATCGATGAATTTGGCGCCGTTCCAGCGCGAGAGATAATCGCTGTTCAGGCTGTTGACCGTGGAAGAACCCAGTAAGCCAAGGCTGGTGGTCGAGATCCAGGCGAAGCCGGAACCGGTCGATTGGAGAATGTAGCCGTTTTGGCCGGCGGAATAGGCGTTATCATAGAGGGCGCCGGTAACCATGAGGCTTCCACCTACGGCCAGGTTGTAGCCGGGCGTCGAAGTGCCGATGCCGATATTACCGCTTGATGCGATATATAGCGAAGAAGTGGCGGTCAGAGTATTGCCATAGCCGGCATAATACGGGATCCAGCCGGTGGTGCCGGAAGCGACCGTACCCGAGCCGACCGCGCCCCAGGCCAGATGGCCGGCTGCGTCCTGGACCATGGCCTGGCCATATGAGCCTTGGGTCGTAGGCAGGACCCAGACATAATCGCCGCCCAGGGTGGAACTGGCTTTGAGACCAACATAATTCACCCCGTTAGACGAAAGCTCGCGGAAATAGAGCGGCATTTGGTTGTCGAGAGTGGTCGAACTGGCGATCAGAAGCTTGTCGTTAACGATTACCGAACCGAGATTAGCCGCAGACAGAGTTAAGTCAAGATTATTGTAGGCGGAATCGGTGCGGATATAGCCGGGTGACTGGAAGTTGATGGCCGCGGCCGTATCATTCGAGAAATTAAGGTCAAAGCCCATATAGACATCCCCTTCACTCTGGAACGATACCGGATTATTGAAGGTGGTCTGGGCGCCGGAGACGGTCATAACATCGTCGCCGTTGTAATTCAAGTTCAGCAGGTTACCGGAGCCGTCCACCCGGACATAGAGACCGGAGGAAGTGCCGGTGGAGGTATTGTAGATCCTCGCCAGATAATCGGTCGTCGAAGCCAGGACGTCCAGAGTGTAGGACGGGGTGGTGGTACCGATGCCGACATAGTTGTTAATCGCATCCAGGGTGATCAGGCCGGAATTCCGCCAGGTGCCGGCATCGTTGTAGAGCATATTACCGTAAGCCGCGCCGGAGATAACGACATCGCTCATCGAGCCCAGGGCGCCGCCCGAGCCGGCCGAACCGATATTGACCCACTGGCCGCCGCTATTCTTGAATTGCAGGGTGCCGCCGTTGTCGCGGAAGCCGTAGGAGGAAGTGCCGACCCCGTCGCTGAAATTGAGGTAATTGTCCGCGCCGGCCAGCTGTAAGCTACCGTCAACCGCCAGTTGTGCCTGAGGCGTGGCGGTGCCAATCCCCAGATAACCATTCGTATCGAGGAACAGGGACGAAGTGGCGGTCAGGGTATTGCCGTTAGCGGCGTAATACGGGAACCAGCCGGCCTGGCCATCACCGACCGTACCGGTGAGGAAGGTGGAGCTGGCGATGAAGTCATAGCCGCCGGCCGCGTTGCTCATGAGGAGATAGCCGGGATTGGCCGGGGTGGAAGTGCCGGTGCCGCCGTAAGCGACTTTGAGCACGCCGGTCGCGGAATCGAAGGCGGCCAGGGTGGTGGGGGCGCCGCTGCCGTCGCCGATGATAATGGAACCGTTGCCGGTCAGGTCAAGCATGCCGACCGGTCCGCTGCCGTTGCCGTAGAGAATATAGCCGTCAGTCAGGGTATTCCGGCCGGTGCCGCCGTACATTACCGACAGGGTATCGGTGGCGCTCCAGGAGCCGGCATTGGCGAAAGCCAGGCCGGTCCACCAGGCAGTAGTGGTGCCGAAACCGCCGCGGCTGGCGGAAAGCTGGGCTTCTGCGGCAAGAGTATCGCTATCGGACCAGTAAGTGACATAACCGGTCTGGCCGGAACCGTCCAATAAGCCTAGTGTAGTGGTCGAGACCCAGGCAAAGCCGGAACCGGTGGATTGCAATATATAGCCGTTCTGGCCGGCGGAATAGGTATTATCATAGAGGGCGCCCGTCACCAGCAAATCGCCGTCAATGGTCAGTTCATGGTCCGGAGTGGTAGTGCCGATACCGATATAACCGCTTTGGGCGACATATAACGAAGAGGTGGATGTAAGAGTATTGCCATAAGCGGCATAATATGGAATATAACCGGTAGTGCCGGAAGCAACCGTGCCGGAACCGACGTTACCCCAGACCAGATGGCCGGACGCATCCTGGACCATGGCCTGGCTGGCACTGCCCTGCGTGGTGGGTAAAACCCAGACATAATCGCCGCCCAGAGTGGAGCTGGCCCTGAATCCGACATAATTATTGCCGTTGGCATCCATCTCATAGAATCGCAAATCAGACGCATTGTCGAGCGAGGTCGAACCGGTCACCCAGAGCCCGTCATCGACAACAACCAAACCGCTATTGGCCGCTTTTAGGGTCAAATCGAGATTCTGGTAAGCGGACACAGTTTCGAGATAACCGGGACCGGAGAATTTGATATTACCGGCGGTCGTGTTGCTCATCAGGAGATTCTGCGCGATCGTAACATCGCCGGCGCCCAGTATGGATACCGGATTATTGAAAGTGGTCAAAGCCTCGCTGACCGTCATTATATCGTTGCCGTTCGCGTTCAGGGTCAGCAGATTCCCCGTGCCGTCAACCCGGACATAGAGTCCGGACGAGCTGCCGGTCGAAGTATTGTATATATAGGATAAATAATCGGTGGTGGAGCCGGTGACGGTCAGAAGATAATCAGGCGCTTGCGTGCCAATCCCCAGATAACCATTCGTATCGAGGAACAGGGACGAAGTGGCGGTCAGGGTATTGCCGTTAGCGGCGTAATACGGGAACCAGCCGGCCTGGCCATCACCGACCGTACCGGTGAGGAAGGTGGAGCTGGCGATGAAGTCATAGCCGCCGGCCGCGTTGCTCATGAGGAGATAGCCGGGATTGGCCGGGGTGGAAGTGCCGGTGCCGCCGTAAGCGACTTTGAGCACGCCGGTCGCGGAATCGAAGGCGGCCAGGGTGGTGGGGGCGCCGCTGCCGTCGCCGATGATAATGGAACCGTTGCCGGTCAGGTCAAGCATGCCGACCGGTCCGCTGCCGTTGCCGTAGAGAATATAGCCGTCAGTCAGGGTATTCCGGCCGGTGCCGCCGTACATTACCGACAGGGTATCGGTGGCGCTCCAGGAGCCGGCATTGGCGAAAGCCAGGCCGGTCCACCAGGCAGTAGTGGTGCCGAAACCGCCGCGGCTGGCGGAAAGCTGGGCTTCTGCGGCAAGAGTATCGCTATCGGACCAGTAAGTGACATAACCGGTCTGGCCGGAACCGTCCAATAAGCCTAGTGTAGTGGTCGAGACCCAGGCAAAGCCGGAACCGGTAGATTGCAATATATAGCCGTTCTGGCCGGCGGAGTAATTGTTATCATAGAGGGCGCCCGTCACCAGCAAATCGCCGTCAATGGTCAGTTCATGGTCCGGAGTGGTAGTGCCGATACCGATATAACCATTACTGGCGAGATAAAGGGTGGAAGTGGCTTCGAGCGAGTTGCCGCCGGTGCCAAAGAGGCTATAGCCGTCACTGACGCCGGTCAAACCGGTGCCGCCATAGGCTGTCATGATAACATCTCCGGTCCAGCTGTTTTCATAAACAGCATCAACAAAACCGCTATCATTAGTAGTCACTTTGCCTATATAGCGATAATCTTCAAAAACCGGATGATAATATGCGCCTTTATCGTCATCGAATACGGGCGAGGATGCGGAGAATAATATATCATCAGCCGTGACAATATAACCGGTATCCGGGATCTTGATATATATCGAATATTCCGACGAAGGGTCGACTGACTGATCGACATACAAACCGGAATTGAAGCCGTTTGGCGCCGAATAGGCAAAGGGGTTTTGCCCGAAATTAGCCGTAGCCTTTTCATACAGATTAGTGCCAGACCACCAGGCATAGCGGGTACCGCTAAGTCCTGAATATGCCTCGCCGCTATTAGCGGCCGGATTGCCTCCGGCTTGCCAGATGCCGTTTTTGGCAAACCAGACTTTATCATTATCCAAATCCAAAGCGATACCGATTACATCTCCGCCGGCATATGAATTACCGTATGCGGAGTTAGGACCGCTATACTTACGTCCGTCAAAACTGCGGTAACTATAGCCACTGGTTGTAAAACCGACAACCGAATCAACGGATAACGTACCTAAGCCCACACCGCTATACATATAATCGTCTTCATAATCGATATTATATTCGAAATACCATTTACCGCTGGATTTTCCGATCGAACTGCGAGTTGATTTAGCTCCGGTATTCGTACTGGAGGCGGTTAAGTAGTTATTGGATAAAGTGATATTGGCGCTGGTAGTGTCAGAATCCCAGTAAGCATAATCGCGCGCTAGCGATACCATGTCGCTTATCTGGCTGTCAACCCGGTATATCTGGCCATTAATTTCGATCACGCCGCCGCTGACATATATCTCATCATCGTCTTTTTTGCTTAATTTCAATCCTTGCCGTAATCCGCGCAGATCTTCCGGCGCCATATTTTCCCAATTACCATCACTTTTTTTGAACTGGATTATGCCGCTATTATCCCTTAAACCATATCCGGAAGAACCTACTGTCGTACCGAAATTCAAATAGCGGTTAGCGCCTTCCATAAGCGTATTACCGTAAACCGTCAAAGGCGCCAAAGGACTGGTAGTGCCAATTCCGAAATTGCCGGTCGGTGCAATAAACACGGAAGAAGTGCCGCTGACTGTTGTACCGTCTGTTGCATAATATGTTAACTGACCGGCAGCACCATACTCGTTTTGTCCGGCTCCGGTCGGTGTTCCCCAGAACATATTTCCGGAACCATCAACCATTAAGGCATTACCTTCCGAACCAACGGAAATTGGCAAATTGAATGTTAAATTCTGCCCCAAAGTTGAGCTCGCTTTCAGGCGGGTATAGAAACCATTGGTATAGAGCGACAGGCCGTTAGTGCTGGAAAGCACTTCATTGCCGGCCAAGTAGAATGAATTACCAGACGCATAGATGTCCTGGGCAAAAAGCGAACCCTGGACAGTCAGATTATAAGTATCGGTCGAAGTTGTGCCAATGCCGATATGGCCATTGGCTGCGATATATATAGAAGATGTAGCGCTCAAATTATTGTTGTAACCGGAATAATAAGGCACCCAGCCCGGTGTACCGCTGGCAATATTACCGGTATAGAGGCCGAGCGAGGAAGTACCGACGAGGGAATAACCACCCAGTCCGTCACCAATCAAGATTTGACCATAATTCGGAGCGGTAGTCGTGCCGGTGCCGCCGTAGGCGATTTTGAGCACGCCGGTCGCGGAATCGAAGGCGGCCAGGGTGGTGGGGGCGCCGCTGCCGTCGCCGATGATAATGGAACCGTTGCCGGTCAGGTCAAGCATGCCGACCGGTCCGCTGCCGTTGCCATACAAGATATAACCGTCAGTCAGGGTATTCCGGCCGGTGCCGCCGTACATTACCGACAGGGTATCGGTGGCGCTCCAGGAGCCGGCATTGGCGAAGGCCAGGCCGGTCCACCAGGCAGTGGTGGTGCCGAAACCGCCGCGGGTAACGGAGAGCTGGGCTTCACTGGCCAGAGTATCGCTATCGGACCAATAGGCCACATAGTTGACCTGGCCGGCGCCGTCCAATAAGCCCAGACTGTTGGTCGCTACCCAGCCGCCGCGGCCGGCGCCCTGGGACATCCAGAGCTGGCCGTATTGCCCGGTCGAATCGATCATGTAGGGCTGGTAGAGGTAGGCGGCGGAGAGGCCGAGGACGTAATCGCGGATCTGGGCGGAAGTGGTGGCGGTCCAGTTGGCCCCGTTACTGATGATGAAATTATCGCTGCCCTGCGCCAGGCCGGCCAAAGTAGTGAGGTCGGCATCGAGGGGCTGGAGGCCCAGGGTATTGGTGGCCTGCCAGTTGCCATGGTTGGCGCCCGTGCCGACCCAGACCTGCCCCAAGCCGCCGGCGCTATTGATAGCGTAGTTGTAGACATCGGTCAAACCGAGGACGCTCCGGATGCCGGGGACGGTGGAAGTGCCGGTGCCGCCGTAGGCGACCTGGAGGGTATTGCTGGCGGTCAGGGTGGAATCGTTCTGCCAGACGGCGATCTGGCCGGTGGCGCCGGAGCCGGAAATGGCCCCCGCCTGGCCCCAGCCGGAGATGCAGCTGCCGCCCAGGCAGATCTGGCCGAAGGCGGCCTGGCCGTCGACATGGAGGAGATAATCGGGGGTGGTGGTGCCGATGCCGACGTAACCGGCGGGATTGATCAGTATATTGCCCGAACCGGTGGTCTGGATGGTCAGATCGGCCGTGGCCCTGGTAATAGTGGCCACGTAATCAAGCTGCGGTTCGATATGGAAAGTATCGCCAATGAGGTCAATATCATTGCCGGCGTAATAGACATTGCCGATCCCGGCGCCGGAGGAAGTGGCCCAGGTGGGCATGCCGGACACGACCCGCAGGATATAGCCTTCATTGCCGATCCCGATCGTCGCCAGACGGCCGGTGGAAGTGGCCGTCAGGAGATCACCGGGATTATATGAATTCAGGCCGGTGCCGCCGTAAGCAATCGCCAGGGTATCGGTGGCGATCCAGGAGCCGTTATGGGCGAAAGCCAGGCCGGTCCACCAGGCAGTGGTGGTGCCGAAGCCGCCGCGGGAGGCGGAGAGCTGGGCTTCTGAGGTCAGGGTATTATCATTTAACCAATAAGTAACATAATCGGTGGCGCCGGAGCCGGAAATGGCCCCCGCCTGGCCCCAGCCGGAGATGCAGCTGCCGCCCAGGCAGATCTGGCCGAAGGCGGCCTGGCCGTCGACATGGAGGAGATAATCGGGGGTGGTGGTGCCGATGCCGATATAGCCGGTGCTGGCGAGATAGAGGGTGGAAGTGGCCGCCAGGCTCTCGCCGCCGGTGCCGAAGAGGCTGTAGCCGGCGTCAACACCGGTCAAACCGGTGCCGCCGCGGGAAACCTGGAGGATGCCGACAGTATCGGAAATGAGCATTGCCAGGTCGCTCGTGGCCACCCAGCCGCCGCGGCCGGCGCCCTGAGACATCCAGAGCTGGCCGTATTGCCCGGTCGAATCGATCATGTAGGGCTGGTAGAGGTAGGCGGCGGAGAGGCCGAGGACGTGATCGCGGATCTGGGCGGAAGTGGTGGCGGTCCAGTTGGCCCCGTTACTGATGATGAAATTATCGCTGCCCTGCGCCAGGCCGGCCAAAGTAGTGAGGTCGGCATCGAGGGGCTGGAGGCCCAGGGTATTGGTGGCCTGCCAGTTGCCATGGTTGGCGCCCGTGCCGACCCAGACCTGCCCCAAGCCGCCGGCGCTATTGATAGCGTAGTTGTAGACATCGGTCAAACCGAGGACGCTCCGGATGCCGGGGACGGTGGAAGTGCCGGTGCCGCCGTAGGCGACCTGGAGGGTATTGCTGGCGGTCAGGGTGGAATCGTTCTGCCAGACGGCGATCTGGCCGGTGGCGCCGGAGCCGGAAATGGCCCCCGCCTGGCCCCAGCCGGAGATGCAGCTGCCGCCCAGGCAGATCTGGCCGAAGGCGGCCTGGCCGTCGACATGGAGGAGATAATCGGGGGTGGTGGTGCCGATGCCGATATAGCCATTGCTGGCGAGATAGAGGGTGGAAGTGGCCGCCAGGCTCTCGCCGCCGGTGCCGAAGAGGCTGTAGCCGGCGTCAACACCGGTCAAACCGGTGCCGCCGCGGGAAACCTGGAGGATGCCGACAGTATCGGAAATGAGCATTGCCAGGTCGCTCGTGGCCACCCAGCCGCCGCGGCCGGCGCCCTGGGACATCCAGAGCTGGCCGTATTGCCCGGTCGAATCGATCATGTAGGGCTGGTAGAGGTAGGCGGCGGAGAGGCCGAGGACGTAATCGCGGATCTGGGCGGAAGTGGTGGCGGTCCAGTTGGCCCCGTTACTGATGATGAAATTATCGCTGCCCTGCGCCAGGCCGGCCAAAGTAGTGAGGTCGGCATCGAGGGGCTGGAGGCCCAGGGTATTGGTGGCCTGCCAGTTGCCATGGTTGGCGCCCGTGCCGACCCAGACCTGCCCCAAGCCGCCGGCGCTATTGATAGCGTAGTTGTAGACATCGGTCAAACCGAGGACGCTCCGGATGCCGGGGACGGTGGAAGTGCCGGTGCCGCCGTAGGCGACCTGGAGGGTATTGCTGGCGGTCAGGGTGGAATCGTTCTGCCAGACGGCGATCTGGCCGGTGGCGCCGGAGCCGGAAATGGCCCCCGCCTGGCCCCAGCCGGAGATGCAGCTGCCGCCCAGGCAGATCTGGCCGAAGGCGGCCTGGCCGTCGACATGGAGGAGATAATCGGGGGTGGTGGTGCCGATGCCGATATAGCCATTACTGGCGAGATAGAGGGTGGAAGTGGCCGCCAGGCTCTCGCCGCCGGTGCCGAAGAGGCTGTAGCCGGCGTCAACACCGGTCAAACCGGTGCCGCCGCGGGAAACCTGGAGGATGCCGACAGTATCGGAAATGAGCATTGCCAGGTCGCTCGTGGCCACCCAGCCGCCGCGGCCGGCGCCCTGGGACATCCAGAGCTGGCCGTATTGCCCGGTCGAATCGATCATGTAGGGCTGGTAGAGGTAGGCGGCGGAGAGGCCGAGGACGTAATCGCGGATCTGGGCGGAAGTGGTGGCGGTCCAGTTGGCCCCGTTACTGATGATGAAATTATCGCTGCCCTGCGCCAGGCCGGCCAAAGTAGTGAGGTCGGCATCGAGGGGCTGGAGGCCCAGGGTATTGGTGGCCTGCCAGTTGCCATGGTTGGCGCCCGTGCCGACCCAGACCTGCCCCAAGCCGCCGGCGCTATTGATAGCGTAGTTGTAGACATCGGTCAAACCGAGGACGCTCCGGATGCCGGGGACGGTGGAAGTGCCGGTGCCGCCGTAGGCGACCTGGAGGGTATTGCTGGCGGTCAGGGTGGAATCGTTCTGCCAGACGGCGATCTGGCCGGTGGCGCCGGAGCCGGAAATGGCCCCCGCCTGGCCCCAGCCGGAGATGCAGCTGCCGCCCAGGCAGATCTGGCCGAAGGCGGCCTGGCCGTCGACATGGAGGAGATAATCGGGGGTGGTGGTGCCGATGCCGATATAGCCATTGCTGGCGAGATAGAGGGTGGAAGTGGCCGCCAGGCTCTCGCCGCCGGTGCCGAAGAGGCTGTAGCCGGCGTCAACACCGGTCAAACCGGTGCCGCCGCGGGAAACCTGGAGGATGCCGACAGTATCGGAAATGAGCATTGCCAGGTCGCTCGTGGCCACCCAGCCGCCGCGGCCGGCGCCCTGGGACATCCAGAGCTGGCCGTATTGCCCGGTCGAATCGATCATGTAGGGCTGGTAGAGGTAGGCGGCGGAGAGGCCGAGGACGTGATCGCGGATCTGGGCGGAAGTGGTGGCGGTCCAGTTGGCCCCGTTACTGATGATGAAATTATCGCTGCCCTGCGCCAGGCCGGCCAAAGTAGTGAGGTCGGCATCGAGGGGCTGGAGGCCCAGGGTATTGGTGGCCTGCCAGTTGCCATGGTTGGCGCCCGTGCCGACCCAGACCTGCCCCAAGCCGCCGGCGCTATTGATAGCGTAGTTATAGACATCGGTCAAACCGAGGACGCTCCGGATGCCGGGGACGGTGGAAGTGCCGGTGCCGCCGTAGGCGACCTGGAGGGTATTGCTGGCGGTCAGGGTGGAATCGTTCTGCCAGACGGCGATCTGGCCGGTGGCGCCGGAGCCGGAAATGGCCCCCGCCTGGCCCCAGCCGGAGATGCAGCTGCCGCCCAGGCAGATCTGGCCGAAGGCGGCCTGGCCGTCGACATGGAGGAGATAATCGGGGGTGGTGGTGCCGATGCCGATATAGCCATTGCTGGCGAGATAGAGGGTGGAAGTGGCCGCCAGGCTCTCGCCGCCGGTGCCGAAGAGGCTGTAGCCGGCGTCAACACCGGTCAAACCGGTGCCGCCGCGGGAAACCTGGAGGATGCCGACAGTATCGGAAATGAGCATTGCCAGGTCGCTCGTGGCCACCCAGCCGCCGCGGCCGGCGCCCTGGGACATCCAGAGCTGGCCGTATTGCCCGGTCGAATCGATCATGTAGGGCTGGTAGAGGTAGGCGGCGGAGAGGCCGAGGACGTAATCGCGGATCTGGGCGGAAGTGGTGGCGGTCCAGTTGGCCCCGTTACTGATGATGAAATTATCGCTGCCCTGCGCCAGGCCGGCCAAAGTAGTGAGGTCGGCATCGAGGGGCTGGAGGCCCAGGGTATTGGTGGCCTGCCAGTTGCCATGGTTGGCGCCCGTGCCGACCCAGACCTGCCCCAAGCCGCCGGCGCTATTGATAGCGTAGTTGTAGACATCGGTCAAACCGAGGACGCTCCGGATGCCGGGGACGGTGGAAGTGCCGGTGCCGCCGTAGGCGACCTGGAGGGTATTGCTGGCGGTCAGGGTGGAATCGTTCTGCCAGACGGCGATCTGGCCGGTGGCGCCGGAGCCGGAAATGGCCCCCGCCTGGCCCCAGCCGGAGATGCAGCTGCCGCCCAGGCAGATCTGGCCGAAGGCGGCCTGGCCGTCGACATGGAGGAGATAATCGGGGGTGGTGGTGCCGATGCCGACGTAACCGGCGGGATTGATCAGTATATTGCCCGAACCGGTGGTCTGGATGGTCAGATCGGCCGTGGCCCTGGTAATAGTGGCCACGTAATCAAGCTGCGGTTCGATATGGAAAGTATCGCCAATGAGGTCAATATCATTGCCGGCGTAATAGACATTGCCGATCCCGGCGCCGGAGGAAGTGGCCCAGGTGGGCATGCCGGACACGACCCGCAGGATATAGCCTTCATTGCCGATCCCGATCGTCGCCAGACGGCCGGTGGAAGTGGCCGTCAGGAGATCACCGGGATTATATGAATTCAGGCCGGTGCCGCCGTAAGCAATCGCCAGGGTATCGGTAGCGATCCAGGAACCATTATGGGCGAAAGCCAGGCCGGTCCACCAGGCAGTGGTGGTGCCGAAGCCGCCGCGGGAGGCGGAGAGCTGGGCTTCTGAGGTCAGGGTGTTATTATTCAGCCAATAAGCCGCATATCCGGTTTGTCCGCCGCCGCCAACCTGCCCGGCCGACTGCCAGGTATCGATACAGGTACCGCCCAGACAGATAGAGCCAAAGCGGCTATAGCCATCCACGTCCAAAAGATAATCAGGGGTGGTGGTACCGATGCCAAAATAACCGTTATTTGCCAGATATAAGCTTGATGTCGCAGTCAACGCGTTGCCATATGCGGCGTAATAAGGCAGCCAACCGGAGGTGCCGGATGCGATACTGCCGGCGCCGGAAGGATTGCCCCAATAGAGGTTGCCATCCGCGTCAGACAGAAGCGCCATGCCAGGCGTGCCGGCATCACTAGCCGGCAATACCCAGATCTGATCACCGCTCAAGGAGCTAGATGCCCGGAAACCGACATAATTAAGCCCCACGCCTTCATCTTCATAAAAACGTATCGCATTGGCATTCTGCAGGCCGATATCGAAGTTGAATGTGATCGCGTCTTCGGAAGAATCCCATATCATTTGGGCATTAGGTAACACCGTACCCCGCTCATATTCATAGATCGCATCTTCCAGATCGGGCGAACTATTATCCGAGTTGATCGTGAATATATTGCCGTTTGAACCGGATATAGACGATGAGCCAATATTCATGTTGGTTACATACAGATCCTTGAACCAACCTTCAGCCCAGCGATTATCAGACGAACCGATCGTTTGCGTATTGGAAGCGATAGCGGGAATTATATTACCTGTTATCGTGATACCGCCATCAATATTAAGTAAAGTATATAATGTCGTCGTCCCGATCCCGACATAACCGTTCTGGCCCACGTAGATGGACGAAGTCGCTAGCGGATGTCCGGTGCCTGAACCAACGTAGATATTGCCCGTAGCCAGGGGCATGTCAGTGAGGGAATTCCACCAATTGTCGGCGACACTGAAGGATATCTTGCCGGTATTATCGTCATAAATGACCGTAATCGAAGTGGTGGCGCCGATCATGCCGCCGACATAATCTTCCACCTGCTCCTGGGTCAACACCGTATCCGTGTCCCAGGAAGAAGTGGCTACCCAGTTGTAGCCGGTACCGGCGGAATTGACCGCCAGCAGGGTATTGGCTCCGCCGAAAGGTAATTGCGACAAAGTATTGGAATTGGCGGCATAAATGATGCCATTGGCAGTGGCCCAGCTGGAATGGCCGGTGCCGCCGTAAGCCACGGCCATGGTCCCGGTCGAAGTCAGGGTATTGCCGTCAAGCCAGACCGCCGGTTCGCCGGTGATATTGCCTGAAGCCTGGAGGCCGAAGGCGCCCAGGCTGGACGCGCAGGAACCGCCCAGACAGATCTGGCTGAATGTGGCGCGGCCATCGACATGGAAGAGGGTGTCCGGGGTAGTGGTGCCGATCCCGACATAACCGTTCTGGCCCACGTAGATGGACGAAGTCGCTAGCGGATGTCCGGTGCCTGAACCAACGTAGATATTGCCCGTAGCCAGGGGCATGTCAGTGAGGGAATTCCACCAATTGTCGGCGACACTGAAGGATATCTTGCCGGTATTATCGTCATAAATGACCGTAATCGAAGTGGTGGCGCCGATCATGCCGCCGACATAATCTTCCACCTGCTCCTGGGTCAACACCGTATCCGTGTCCCAGGAAGAAGTGGCTACCCAGTTGTAGCCGGTACCGGCGGAATTGACCGCCAGCAGGGTATTGGCTCCGCCGAAAGGTAATTGCGACAAAGTATTGGAATTGGCGGCATAAATGATGCCATTGGCAGTGGCCCAGCTGGAATGGCCGGTGCCGCCGTAAGCCACGGCCATGGTCCCGGTCGAAGTCAGGGTATTGCCGTCAAGCCAGACCGCCGGTTCGCCGGTGATATTGCCTGAAGCCTGGAGGCCGAAGGCGCCCAGGCTGGACGCGCAGGAACCGCCCAGACAGATCTGGCTGAATGTGGCGCGGCCATCGACATGGAAGAGGGTGTCCGGGGTAGTGGTGCCGATCCCGACATAACCGTTGGGGCTTAAATAAATCGAACTGGTAGCGGCCAGACTATTATTTGCACCGGTATAATATGGGAACCAGCCTGCCTGGCCGGAACCGATCGTGCCGGTATAGAGGCCGAGGGTAGAAGTGCCGGTCAGGGCGTAGCCGCCCAACCCGTTGCCCAGGAGTATTTGGCCGTAACCCGGGAGCGTGGTGGTACCGGTACCGCCATGGGTAATCAGTAATGCGCCCGATGACGTATCGAATGCGGCTAACGTGGTCGGAGCGCCGGAACCGTCGCCGATAATGATCGAACCGTTGCCGGTGACGTCCAGCAGGCCGATAGCGCCGCCATTATTACCATATAGAACATACCCATCTGTCAAGGTGGAGCGCCCGGTGCCGCCGTAGGCCACGGCCATGGTCCCGGTCGAAGTCAGGGTATTGCCGTCAAGCCAGACCGCCGGTTCGCCGGTGATATTGCCCGAAGAGGACAAACCGGCACTGCCCCAGTCGGATATACAGGAAGCGCCAAAACATATTTGGTTGAAGCTGCCGGTGCCGGCCACATCAAGCAGGGTGCTCGGAGTATTGGTGCCGATACCGACAAAGCCCGAAGGACTGAGATAAAGCGTCGAAGTGGCTTCGAGGGCCGGCCCGCCGGTGCCGAAGAGCGAATAACCGTCGGTTACCGCTGACAAACCGGTACCGCCGCGGACAACATCGATCGCATTGCCGTGCCAGGTACCGCTGGAAATGGTGCCAACCGTACTCAAATTGCCCAAAGTGGTTATTTGCGGCGCGCTTGAGGTCGCAAACCATTCCGTCAAAGTGAATAGATCACTGCCATCCAACCCATCCAAGGTACCGGTCCAATTGCCGCCGGTATTAAGAGACAAAACATTATTGGCCAATTGGAGCGGCGCGGTGGCCTGGAGATTGGTTTGTCCGATATCGATCGTCGAAGAAGCGATCGTAGTACCGCCGGAAATATACAAGAAGCCATCGTCGCCGGACAGGTCAGCGCCCGTACCGCCAAAGGCCAGACCGATAAAGCTGCCGTTCCAGGTGCCGGCTATCACCGTTCCGGTGGCATTGACCAGGAACTGGCTGCCCGAATCATAACCGATCGTCAGCATAGCCGACGGCGAGGAAGTACCGATACCCAATTTGCCGTCATTACCGACATAGAATACCCCGCCAGTATTGCTGGCGTTCCAGCTGGTCATCTGGACAAGCGGCCCGTCGCCGTACTGCATGCCCCAAAGGAGCGGATTATCGGTCATATATTCCGCCATCGTCCCGGTTTCGAAATAACTTTTATTGACCTCGCAGGTACAGCCGTCCCAGGTACCGGCCAGACTGCCGACACTACAGGCGCCACCGTCATGGACTTCGCAGTTCCCGGTACCGGTATTGCCGTCAAGGTCATCGTTATTGCAATCCAGGTAATCGGTATCACAAACACAATTACAGCCTGCATCCACATTGTTGTTTTCATCAATGCCACCGGCCAATTTATCGCAACTATCGGTATCGATATGGATTTCGCAGCCGTCGGCATCCGTATAAGATCCGTCGCAATAGGTGTAACCGGTGCCATCGGTCCGGCAGACGCCGCAAGTCGAGGAAGCAGCCTCGCCGCCGACACAAGTGGTCTGTCGGCCCGCATTATAACAGCTCGAATCACGGTCGCACCACCAGGTACCACTGTCGTCGCAGCGCGGGGCTGAGCCGTCATTGGCATAGCAGTTCATGACATATCCACCGTCGATCAAGCCAGTAAAGTTACTGACTGATCCAGTCTCGTCGCCTGCCGGCGGATTCAAAGATGAAGTATTATAACACTGGATAATGCCGCTAACCACGCCGCAAATATCAAGCAAATTACAATTCTGGCCCGGATAGTTGGCCTGATCGCTTGACGGACAATCTGTCGGATCGGTTACCCAATATGACTGCGCGAAAACAGCATTAAGCAGGCCGAAAATTCCAAATACAAGTATGATCGGAGTTAGCCAAAGTAAATTCAATTTTACATTCTTTTCATGCATGGGGATTTATGGATTTATCCCCGCCGGCTGGCGAGCAAAGACGCACCAACCGGCAGGGTACCATTTTCGATTTTGCGCTGGGGATTCTCTATGGTGAGGGGGCTAAATGATTTTCCCGCCTCGCCAAGGGGAACCACCTCTGGCAATTATTGCCAGCTGCAGCAGGCTATTGGTTTGTAATTGGAACAATTGACCAGCCAGCCGGCGCCGCCGCCATCGCGGTCGAACACCCAGAATGCGCCCAAGGCAGTCAAGGAGCCGTCGGTCCAGCCGTTGCAATCGTTGGAATTCGAGGTGTAGCCGGGAGGACCTTCGGCGATCCACGCATCGTCGCTGTTCCAGTCCGCGATACTGTCCTGTTCGATTGTAACCAGAATCTCATAGGTCCGGCACATATGGCTGCCGGTATATTCAAAGGCGCAGATCCTGTTGGCCGCCTGGTAGCCGATATAGGTGGTCGTGGCAATACTGCCGGTCGTGGTTACGGTCGTCGTACCGATGAATTTGCCCTGCTGGCCGCTGACATCTATATTCAAAGTACTGGTCGGCACCCAATGGCCGCGGCCGTCACCGTCCGACATCCAGAGCCAGCCGGGCGTACCGGTGGAATTGATCCCAAAACGCTCGATATCGGACAAACCAAGATTGGCGCGTGCGGACGTGGCATTGTCGGCGCCGGTGCCGCCGTATTCGACGGCGATCGGAGTCGCTTCCCATATCCCGCTTGAGATCGTTCCCAAGGCGGTGATTGCGGTTGTGGTCGACCAATAAGCGTCAGTGCCATTGGAATACAGGATATAGCCGGCCGCTCCGAGCGCCAATCGGCTCCACTTGTCATTGCTGTTTGCGACCAACAGGTCGCCCCGCACCAAGGTACTGGTGGCGGCCACATCAGAATGGGATACCGACAAAAGCGAATGGGCGGAGGGGGCGGAGGTGGTTGCCCAGGTAAGATCGCCGCCCACTATTGCCAATACTGTTCCTTCCGGTCCGACCGCGAATTGGCTGATTATATCATCGGCAGATGCGTACAAAAGCGATTGATTGGTAATTACGGACAGGCCGGTACCGCCGTGCGCCACATCGATCACGTCGCCTTCCCAGGTACCGGCTGAGATCGTGCCGACGGTCGACAGGTTCTCCAGGGTGGTCAAATTCGGAAGGGTGGACGTGCCGGCCAGCCGGGCGTCAAACAGGTAATCATGCCAATAGATATTATTACCCCCCTCAGTCAAAGCGTCGGTCGTGGTGGCGGCCAGGTCGGTAGCGAATAAATTCGTATGATAATAGCGGTTTACGCTTCCCTCGCTCAAGGCGTCGGTCGTGGTAGCGGCCAATTGGGCGGCAAAAAGGGCTTCATAATCCTGCCAGACGAGATCGGTACCGTCGGAATAAACCACCGATCCGTTTGCCCCCAACGCCAACAAGCTCCAGGACGGGCTCACACCCTGGCCGGTAATGAGCGCGCCGCGCAAAACGGTCGCTTCGGTCGTATCCGGATGCATCGACGATAACAGGTCATGGGTGGTACCCGGGCTGGTCGAGGCCCAAACCGGCTGGCCGCTCTGCATCACCAGGGCATAACCGTTGGGGCCGGGCAGGATCTGGCTGATCGTATCGTCGGCGCTGGCATATACCAGGGAATAGGCTTCGAAAGTGCTGGTGCCGGTGCCGCCGTGCGCCACATCGATCACATCGCCCTCCCAGGTACCGGCCGAGATCGTGCCGACGGTCGCCAGGTTCTCCAGAGTGGTCAAATTCGGCAAAGAGGTCGTAGCGGCCAGCCGGATATCGAACAAATAATCATGCCAATAGATATTATTGCTTCCTTCTGTCAAGGCGTCGGTCGTGGTAGCAGCCAGGTCGGCGGCGAAGAGGTAAGTATGGTAATAACGGTTGATCAGCCCTTCGGCAATCGCGTCCGTGGAAGTTCCGGCCAGGTCGGCGGCGAATAAATTGGTATGGTAATAGCGGTTGATCGCGCCTTCGCCCAGGGCGTCGGTCGTAGTGGCGGCCAGATCGGCGGCGAAGAGGTAAGTATGATAAAAACGGTTGATCGAACCTTCGGCCAAAGCATCGGTCGTGGTGGCATACCAGGCGCTTAAGGTAAAGAAATCCACTCCCTGAAAGCCGTCAAAGGAGCCGGTCCAATCCCCTGTCGGATCGATACGAAGAATATTATTACTGAATTCCAAGCCGGTGCCGGCCGACAAATTGGTAAAGCTGATCGCGATCGTGGAGGAGGCGGAAGCTATTCCGTTGTCAAGGTAGACAAACCCGGTTTCGCCGGCGAAATTCTGCCCAGTGCCGCCCTGGTTAACCGGCAAGATACCGGGAATTTCGCTCAAATCGAGCCCCAGGGAAGTAGTGGCAGACCACTGGGGAACGCCGCCTACTATCGCCAAGACTTTGCCGTTGGCGCCGACACCCAGACGGGCCAGGCTGCCGCTCGGACCGGCATACAACAGATCTCCTTCACTATATGAATTTATTCCGGTACCGCCATAGGCCGCAGCCAGAGTAGAGGTCGGGCTCCAGCTGCCGCCGGCTACGAACGGAATGCCAGTCCACCAAGCGCTGGTCGTTCCCGTGCCGCCGTAAGCGGCGCCGATCGGCGCGCTTTGCCATTCTCCGCCCACCACTTGGCCGCTGCCGTTAACGAGGAATTGGCTGCCGCTTGAATTTCCCACTGTCAGAAGCCGGCCGGGCGTGGTGGTGCCGATACCGACATAGCCTGCCTGGCTGATGAATATGCTCGATGTGGCGGATAAGGCTGAACCGTCAGCGGCGTAATAAGATAATTGGCCGCGGTTGCCCGGATTGACATAGACAAATGAAGAAGGCGACCCCCAGCGCAAATTACCGTTGCCGTCGGTGATCAGGGCGGAATTGGGCGCGCCATAGCTATCGGGCAAAGTCAGGACCAGATTACTCGGAATCGAACTGCTGGCGCGCCAGGCGATATAATTGGAATTATCCGCGTCATACAGGCGGAGCGGCTGGCCAGAACTAATACTTACGGTATCGAATACCGACAAACCATTAACTTCGAAGATTTGCCCGGTTAAGGAGGTCGTGGTGTTATTGCCGATTATTACGATATATTGGGAATCGATCGGGAAAATAGATGACTCATCGCTTGACGTGGCCCACAAAGTCCGACCTTCGATCCCGAAATTACCGGCGAAATCGACCGCCCAACCCAGATTGCCGGAACCGTCGGTTTTCAGGATATAGCCGGGCGCGCCATCGGCGATCGGGAAGCGGTAATTGCCGATCTGGACGCGTCCATCGGCCAATACCGCGAACGCGGTCGTGGTGCCTTTATTGAATTCGACGATATTGCCACTGCCGTTCTGAGTCACGGAAAGCGCCGCTACGTTCGAGCTGGTAGCGACACTGACGATATTATTAAAATTCCATTCGCCGGTGATAGCTTCATTTTCACTTAACGTTGCGAATTCATCCTCGGTCTTGCCGCCAAAACGCATGGTATCGAAAGCGGCCGGAACGGTAGTCAATATTTTTCTCGGCTGCATCGTTTCACCGTTGAATATTATTTCCAGATAAAGCGTCTGGCTGAAATCGACCCCGGACAGATCGCTCACCGTGCCCAGATTTTCGTTAATTACTCCGCCTTCCACAAAGGGACGGTTGCTTATACGGTCGCCGTTTGCGAATGCAAGAGAACTGCTGGCTACCGTTATCGTATTGGCATCGGTATCGTAATCGATGATCAGGGCGGCGACGCTGGAGCTGGCTGTCGATAAATATTGTCCGGCCCGTAAGGTGCTGGTAGCGCTTTCCCCGCTATAGGTAATGACCAGTCCGGTGGAAGTGCTGATCGCGCTGCTGACCGTAGCGCTGAATCTGGTCGAAGAAGCCAGATTTTCACTCCACAATACAGTTCCGCCGCTGGGGCTGGAATACAGACGAAAACGGAAATCATATGCCCCGTCCGGAACATCGCCGCCGTCCAGATTGGTCACCTTGCCGATGAAATTTATAAGCGGTACGACCTGCGCCCTGGCCGCGTGATTTCCCAATACGACAAACAACAACCCCGCGACTACCAGTCCGGCTCCGATCACGTATTTAATTTTCATCCGATGCAGTTTCATATAATCTTATTTATGGCTGTTCTTTGTTCTCAATATTTTGATTATCTTAAAATATTAATTTCTAAATTCTAAACAAATTAATTTCTTCAAATTTGCTACATAAGTTTCTTGGCCCAGCCGAAGGTATTCTCCAGAATATTCATGATTATGGTTATAATCGACTCTTTTTTCTTGGCCGTCATGAAAGTGTGCGCGCTGGAAACGGTCGCATTGCTACCGGAATCGATCGACTCGACGCGGAAACTATAGACTATGCCGGGCTTGAATTTGGTAATGACTATTATATGTTCCTTGGTGTAATTGGTGTTCAATTCGGTCGATTCGGACAAATTGCTGTCGCCGCCGTGCACGCCTTCCTGGTAATACACCCGCGAAGTGGACGGTTCGTTCGTCAGCCAGGATATCACGGTCTGGATCTTGTTGCTGGTATCGACAAATACCGTGGAGTCGGTCTTGATATGCGATATTACCGGCGGCAGGTCATCCTCGGTTGTCGAAAAGCGGGAAAGGATACGGCGCGCCTCATTGCCTTTGTCATCCATACTGACCAGTTCCACCTCGTAATATGTGCCGGCGACAAATTCCGTTATCTCCACCTCATGAACCACCGAAACGGCGTTGTTTTTGACCGTCTTCGCCTGGTCGACGGCCAATACATTATTGTAATAAGGGGTGAAGGTCACCGCGCTGTCCGCTTCTTTATTGGTCACCCATTTGAAAACAGCGGTTTCATTATCGATTATCTGTGTCAGATAGCTTACTATCTGCAACTCCTCGATCGAGGTCCGGAAATTGAAATCACGCGAACGGGCGATCGGGCCAAGCTGGGCCCCGCTCCGGACCTGAAAATGATATGTAGTGTCGGGAGTCAGTCCGTGCAATATGACTTCATGGTCGGCGGTATATACTTCCGGGTCGCCGATAACCTGCTGATACGGTTCGGTCGCCTCCGGATTATAGGCGCTTTCCGCCGCCAGCGCGACCAGGGAATTCGCATCGATATCGGTCGACCAGCGGATTGTTACCTCGGTAGCGCCAACCTCGATATCCGGTTCGCCGATCAGGACGGGAGTGGCGATAAATCCGGACAAGTCATTTATCGTATTGATATTCGTCAGCTCGTTCAGTGACACCTGCGGGAACAGCCGGGAGATAAAATCAAGGGCCTGCTGGGCTAATACGGTCAGAGCCGCCGGCTCTTCGGTCGGCTGCTCCCCGGTCGGTTGCTCTTCCCCTGTCCCCGTGCCGGTAATAAATGTCTGGTCGGGAGAATGGGAGATATTGCCCCAGTTATCGCTCGATAAAGCGCGAAAATGATATTCGGTTTCCGGCTGCAAATTTATAAGCGTAACCGTATGGCTGGTCGATGTGCTCCAATTGCCGTATGTATTGCCGTATGTATTGTCCTCGCCATATTCGACAAAACTGGTGGCTTCTTCATCGGTATCCCAAGATATGGCGGCTGTCTCAGCGGTAAGGTTTACCACTGTTACATTGGTAATGAGCGGCGGGACCTTGTCGGTTTTGTCGATAATCAACACACCACCTCCGCCGCCGCTTACGGACGGCGTTTCCGGTGCGGGCGGAGTATCATTGCCGGTAGTAAAAGTCCGGCTAGTGGTATCGGTCGTGATTCCGCCGTTCACCCGCTCGGAACGGACACGATAGTAATATGTTGTATTCGCGTTCAGCCCGGTCACGTCAACCGAATGGCTCAGAAAACTCTTCGAACTCATCCCCTGCTCCCTGCTTGTTGCGAACGAACTTTCCTCCGAATAGATAACGTAGCTGTCCGATACAATATTGGTGTCCCAGGTAACGGTAACAGTTTGGCCACTGATACTGCTCGCGACATTACTGATGATCGGGCCGTCGAAAGTATGGAGAATATTCTCATAAATGATGTAACTTTCACTCTGCATTGCCGCGTATCCCCAATTGGGCAGCCAAAACAGGCCAATGACGGCAAGTATCATTACCGCCTTGATGGCCTGTTTGGCTGCTCGATTGTACGAAATTACTTTTTGCATGGGGATTATTAAGGCAAAGACTTATTTGAATTTTTTATAAATTACGTAAACTTTTTACAAATTATTCCTAGTGCCATGACCATTAAACCTTCGAAGTAATAAGACATCGGTAATAAGTAATAAGCACTTATAAATGACTCCATTGAAAAATACCAGGTCCCAGTCTTATGTCTTATTGCTTATTATTTTGTTCATTTACATACGATCAAATATATTTACATTTATATTTATAATTATTAGTCCATAAACTTCTTAATGAAACTTCTCAGGTCAGACTCAAAAACCCGGTAGGTCTTTCGACCTATCCGGGCGACTTTAAGATCACCGGTATCAATCCACCGGTATACAGTGCGCGTGCTAACTTTAAGCACTTTGGCGACTTCTTGAATAGTTAGAATGTCGTCTGTTCTAAACACGCAATCCAATAACAAAAATGTGATTTTTGCTTTTTATTTATTAAAAAATTTCATTTCTCAATGAAGGCAAAGAATATCATTAAAATTTAATTAATTTCGCATGGGGATGCTACTTCATATTATAATTTAATTTGTCATCTATTGTCAATCTATGTTATCCACAATAGATTATAATTAATTAAAAATCATTATAAATCGTTATAATAGATAATAATAAATTATAATAAATTAAAAAACATTATAAATTATGATATTACATTAAAATTAATTATAAAACTCAATAATACATTATTGTCACAAAAAATATTATTTATTATTTAATTTTAGTATTTTCATAAAAAATAATCCGTTAAATAACGGATTATTTTTTCAATAATATTAGCTATCGTAACTTTTATCGATTTATCATATGGTTAATTTTTTCATAGTATATAGTCCCCGGCAAACTATAAAAACCAAATATTTATACTCTAAATTATCTACTGATTATTAATCATCGGTAAAACTTAAAATTGTGCCGATTAGCCACCAGAATAATATTATTCCAAAGTGCAGGCTCCACCAATAATGGTCAAAAAGCATGGTAACCATTACGGCCAATATAATTCCCGTCAATACGGTAATTTTTTTATTGCGGATAAGGATTTTTATTAATGCATAAAAAATAAATACAAAATAGGCTAATCCGATAACGCCGATTTCCGCCCAGCATAGCATGTAAACATTGTGGACTGGCTGATAATCGTAACTCAGGTAACTGCCCTTGGTGAACTTATACATTGCCAGAGTATAATTGCCGATCCCGGTACCGAAAAGCCAATTATCTTTGATTATACCGCTGGCTATATCGATCGAATCGGTCCGTTCGGACAGGGATTTTTGTTCCAACCGGGTAGTGGCAGAAATCCTGGTAACGAATAAATTAGGATAAATTGCCGTTATCAGAAATGCAATTCCGCAGACGATCAATATCGATTCAAGGATGATCTTTTGGGCGTACAAGACACGGCGTTTTACACTTAACAAAAGCATAAATATCAGTCCACAGGCAGTGCCCAGCCAGGCGGAACGAGAAAAAGTAACCAACAATCCGGACGTTAACACTATTAAAGCGGAATTAAGCAAGCGCCGCTCCCATTTTCCGGCCGCCCGGTCCATTAACAGCCACGAGGAGAAAAGTAATCCACAGCCCAAGAGTCCGCCCAGGATATTGGGGTGGTCCAGTCCGCCATAGGCCCGCAACCAGCGCTCGCCAATACCATCGGCGCCCAGGGCTTCGATAACGCTTACTCCTAAATTTTGCGCGTTGTGCGGGGCAATCCCGAGAATTTTGCTGGCAAACGAAGATTGAGTCGCAAATTGCCAAATGCCGAGCAACGCCTGGAACACGGTTCCGGAAATGAAGTAATGCAAAACACGTTTTTTATCCGGCCTGGCTTCTATTATTAGCCACAACAAACCAATGCCCAGCAAAAAACGGGCGTAAACGAACAATGCCAACAGCTTGTCCGGAGCGAAAAAAACGGAAATAAACGACATTAGTTCCAATCCTGCCACCAAGCGCCAAAACATCTTTCCCCAGGCATGATGGCTCGACGCGCGTCCGGAATCGATCGCTTTTTTCGATCTAGACCCAAAATAGTTAATAGCTCCCAAAACCAAGAGAATTATTATCAAAATATCAATAGCGTACAAACTATAAGTGCCGTATTCGAAATAATCTCCTTTGAGTTCGCCGGCATGCCAGATCCAGCGTGTTTGCCAGGGCAGGAAAAATGCCAACAGGAAAAGACCGTAGTTTATTAATTTTTTTAGATCAATTGTTTTATATTTTTCAATCATATGAATTTTATTTCAAACTTTTAAACATTTCCCATGGATCATTAAAATCCAAGCACTAAAGGTTGTATTGATATAAAAGTGAAACACCGGAATATACCCTAAATCTTAATGGAAAATTGGTTATCTGGAAGTTAGAAATTGGCAGGTTTCAAAGTGTACAAAAACTAATTTCCAGACACCAAATAAGCAATTTCCAAATGTATTATATTATAGCGTTTCACTTTCATTCCAAAATTAAACGCTAAACTATAAACTCCTGCCTACCGGCAGAGAGGTTCCAATTATAAAAATTCAAAACATAAAATTAATAATTCGATCAGTTGCCATGAGCGGGTTTGGAATTTTGAATTTTAATCATTGGAATTTGTTTTGAATTTATAATTTAGTGCTTAGTTTTAAAAACAGCGAATAAATTATTATTTTTATAATCCTGGCTAAAGGGCTTTGTCAATTAAGCCTTGCTCTTCCCCCAAATGATATATTGAATTTTTTATAACCTGAAACACGGTCAACTGGCGCGGTTCTATCCATTTATATTCATGGTACTCCTGGTTCAAGCGAATTGGCGGCTGGGTATGGAAATTTATTGTCAGCGGATATATTTTCCAGGATTTTTTACCTGGAGAGAAATGAATAATCCGCGGCGGGCCGACTTTAAAACCGCCGATATGGCCGTCTACCGGACCGATCGACAGCCGGATTTCCAGGCGGGCAAAGCTCTCTATCAAATTCTTTTTGGGAAAGAAAAAGGCGGGAATCTGCCACAAGCCATTACGCCGGAAAATCAGTATATGTCCCTCATATTTGATGAAACAGAATGTAACCGAATCGTCGCTCCGGCTCTTTTCCGCTCCTGCCGCCGGATCGTTGCCGCTGGAAAAAACTCCTAATTCGGATAATTTTTGCCGCCACTCTTTCCGGTACTGCTCCCGCCGATCATTGGCATACAATCTCAATACCCGGTCATTTATTATCACGCGGGTGTCGCGATTCGCGATAGAATTCAATTCCGGCGGCATGATCCTGAGCTCCAAACGTTTGGCAATCTGCTCAAGACCGCCGAAAAAAAGATCCACTATTGCCTCATACCAATAGGATGACGGGTTTGATATCACTTGTCTGGCGGCCGGCTGATATGCCTGCCAATTCGGCAATTCACTCCCCAGCCAGCGGTTAGCCTCGAGCAGGCGGGAATAAACGCCGTCACGGTCGAAAACCGGCACCAACCCGGCCAGCCAATAAGTAAAATATATGTCATTATCTTTGAGCCGCCAGGGGGCCAGGTCGAGAGAATCCTCGTCCGCATAGAAACTGAGGCAGAATTTATTTTTCACTCTTCCCGGCTTCGGCCGCAGATTCAATGCCGCCACCATGCCGGCGCACATTAGCCGCGTAAGCCATAGCCGTTTCGGGCGGGTCACGATAAACAGGTCGATATCGCTTGCCTCTTTGAGATTGTTGGCGCCTATATTATTGCCGATTGCCACGAATCTAACCCAGGGCACGAGGCGGAAAAGCGCGGATAAACGCCGGACGCGCTTTATTTTACCGGCCGCTGAACGATACCGGTCCTGGCGTATCGACAGCACTTCTTTCCGGCCGGCGAGAAAATAAAATCCGTTCTTTTCGGCCAGGATAGGGCCCGTGATACTACCCATCGCTTCCGCCAAGTCGCCAAGCGCAACCGCCACGCTTAAGTACCGCCAAATTTCAAATATAGTCAAAGGATAATCGAACAGATCAAAAAAGGCCACTGTTTCCACAATCGCCTCCTTGATGTAATTTGATTTATTATTCCTAACCATTTTTATATTTTAGTCCGGTGTCAACACTAAGATATATTTATTAATTTTCAATAATCCAATTTTCAATTATCAATCAATATTTAATATTTAATATCAAATCGAGTGACATAATTAGATATTGAAAATTAAATATTGATTGAATTATTGGATTATTGAAAATTTTATATTTTTATTCAATCTTCGGCTTATCAACCAGCATTGGCTCGATCTTCGCTTCGCCCTCGGTAATCTTAACCACGTCCTTGTCGATCTTTTTGAATTCTTTATAGGCGCTATTGTAGTGATTCACCGTCGTGTTCATGCTCACGCCCAATTTGCGCATAAAATCGTCATAACCCAATATATGCCGCCCCAATTTTTCCACGTTTACGCGGATCATTTTGGCGCTTTCCTCGATCTGCAGGGCTCTGAGCCCCTGAAGTACGGTCTGCAAATACGCCAAAAACGAGGTAGGCGAAACGATAATTACGTGTTTGTCTTTGAAAGCGTATTCGATCAGGTCGCGGGTATTTACCTGGACGGCACCGACTTTATTGATCAGGAGGTCGTAGTAAATCGCTTCCGAAGGGATGAACATGAAAGCGAAATCCATGGTATTCTCCGCCGGTTTGACGTATTTGCTGGTCTCATCGATCCTGACCTTAAGATCTTGTTTGAATAATTTTTCCAGCCGCTCCCGCTCCGCGGGATCGCTCGAGTTCAATATTCGTTCGTAATTCTCGAGGGAAAATTTGGAATCGATCGGAATTACCTTTTCTTTGACGAAAACGACCGCGTCCACGATGCTGCCGTCCTTGAACGGATACTGCATTTGGTAGGAATTCGGCGGCAGGACGTTCTTCAGCGTCTCTTCCAGATAATACTCGCCCAATACCCCCCGCTGTTTCGGGTTCTTCAGGATATCCTGCAGATTCTGCAGCTGGGACGAGAAGTTGATCACCTGCTTATTGGTTTCATCCAGCTTGGTCAGCTTTTCCGTAACCTCGGTAATGAGCTTGGCCGAGTGGCCGGTAATGCCCTGGACGGTTTTGATCGTCTGGTTCATTTGGTTCTGTGTCGCCCGGTGGGTTTCCGACAATTTCTTATCGATCGTTTCCCTCAGGTCCCGGTTTTGCTCCGACAGCACTTTGAGCCGCTCGATCATGACGGTTAACTTTTCGTTGCCTGACGGTTCTTTTTTCTTAACCTGAAAAAATATCAGGATTACCAATCCGGCTAATAGCACCAATAATAGGGAAATTATCGTAAATTCCATATAAACTTTTATGTTAATTTTAGTATATTCAGTTTATCAATATTCCCCAAATATAACAAGACTTGCCTAAATGGCAAATTGCAGGTATAATAGTATGCGTTAAATTATTGCCTATAGAAAATATACGGCTAATCTTATAAATCATATAAATCCCTGCTTAAATTTTTGCAGGGATTAATAAGGTTTATCCGATAACGGATTATTATTCATATAATTACAATAAATTGATGCCAAAAAAAGCTACAAACAGCGAAAACATGATCCGTATCAGAGGCGCGCGTGTCCACAATCTCAAGAATATCGACGTGGATATACCGCGCGACAAATTCGTGGTGATCACCGGCCTGTCCGGATCAGGCAAATCGTCACTCGCCTTCGATACCATCTATGCCGAAGGCCAGCGCCGCTATGTCGAATCGCTGTCCGCATACGCCCGGCAGTTCCTGGGGCTGATGGACAAGCCGGATGTGGACTCGATCGAAGGACTGTCACCGGCAATCTCGATCGACCAGAAAACCGCGCCGCACAATCCCCGCTCAACGGTCGGCACCATCACCGAAGTCTACGATTATATGCGCCTGCTTTGGGCCAGGATCGGCGTGCCGCACTGCCCGCAGTGCGGTGACCGGATCAAATCATATACGGTCGATGAGATAGTCACCCAATCCAACCGCGACTTTCAGGGTAAAGAGGTCCTGGTTCTCTCACCTCTGATCAAGGATAAAAAGGGCGAACATAAGAAAATAATCGGCAATGTGGCCAAGGCCGGTTTTGCCCGGATCCGCTTCGATGGCGACATTGTCGCCCTGGAAGAGGCCGAGGATACCGCCATCAACAAGCAGCAGAAGCACTCGATCGAAGTGGTGATAGACCGGCTGGAACTGAACAAAGACAAGGACACTCTCGCCCGTTTCACCGAAGCGGTGGAAAAAGCGCTCGAGCTGTCCGACGGCACGGCTACGGTCGGCTGCTACGCGGACGATAGCTGCAAGGAGGAAAAAACCTACTCGACCGCTTTCGGCTGCCCCCGCTGCGGTATCTCCCTGCCGGCCCTTGAACCGCGCAATTTTTCCTTCAATTCGCCACACGGCGCTTGTCCGTCCTGTTCCGGCCTGGGAACAAAGCTGGAGATCGATCCGGAATTGATACTGAACAAGAATCTGACAATCGCCCAGGGAGCGGTCCGCCCCTGGTCGCACAATACCGCCACCGGCCAATCCTGGCTGATGCGCATACTCGGCACTGTCGCTACCAAAAACGGGTTCGATCTGAATACGGCGATAAAAGACCTGACAAAAAAACAGCTCAATATAGTGCTTTACGGCACCGGCGAACAAAATTACCACGTTAATTACGAATCCAACCGTTTCAGCGGCGAATTAAGCACCGAATTCGAAGGGGTGATACCGAATCTGGAACGGCGCTACCAGCAGACCGAATCCGACTGGGTGCGCCGGGAGATCGAACAATATATGCGCATTCTGGTTTGTCCGGAATGCGGCGGACGGCGCCTGAAAAAAGAGATACTCGGCGTCAAGATCCAGGACCTCTCGATCAACGATGTAACCAATAAAAATATCGATGCTGCCCGGGAATTTTTTTGTTCTCTGACTCAGGGGCAGAAATTAAGCGCCCGGGACAAAAAGATCGCCACCCGGATTGTCAAAGAAATTTGCAACCGTTTGGATTTTCTCGCTAATGTCGGCCTGTCCTACCTCACCCTGGATCGGAGCGCCAACACTCTCTCGGGCGGCGAAGCCCAGCGCATCCGCCTGGCCAACCAGATCGGCACCTCCCTGGTCGGCGTAATCTACATCCTGGACGAACCGTCGATCGGGCTGCACCAGCGGGATAACCGGCGCCTGATCGATACTATCAAGCGCCTGCGCGATCTGGGCAATACCGTGATAGTAGTCGAACATGACGAAGAGACTATGATATCGTCCGACTGGATCATCGATGTCGGGCCGGGCGCCGGCGCGCACGGCGGCGAGATCGTCGCGGAAGGCCAGCCGGCGACGATCAAAAAAGCGGCCAAATCCCTGACCGGCCGCTACCTGTCCGGCAAGGACGCCATCCCGATCCCGGAGAAATACCGCCGGGGCAACGGCGGCAAACTTAGGATAATCGGCGCCAGCGAGCATAATCTGAAAAATATCGATGTGGAGTTTCCCCTGGGTAAATTCATCGCCATTACCGGCGTGTCCGGCTCTGGCAAATCGACCCTCATGACCGACATTCTGGCCGCCGCCCTGAACAAAAAATTCTACCGTGCCAAAACTGAACCCGGGGAACATAAGCTGATCGAGGGGCTGGGGCTGATCGATAAAGTGATCAATATCGACCAATCGCCGATCGGCCGGACTCCCCGTTCCAATCCCGCCACCTATACCGGCGCCTTCACGCCGATCCGCGACCTTTTCGCCTCCCTGCCGGAAGCGAAGATCAAGGGCTATAAGCCGGGCCGCTTTTCCTTCAATGTAGTCGGCGGACGCTGCGAGGCCTGTTCGGGCGACGGCATGGTCAAGATCGAGATGCAGTTCCTGCCCGATGTTTACGTCGAATGCGACGTCTGCCACGGCGCCCGCTACAACAAAGAAACTTTGGAAATAAAATATAAGGGCAATTCGATCGCCGAGATTCTCAATATGACCGTGGAGGAAGCACTGAGCTTCTTCAAGCATATTCCGGCGATCCACCAGAAGCTCGCCACCCTGCACGAAGTCGGACTTGGCTATATCCGGCTCGGACAATCCGCAACCACCCTGTCCGGCGGCGAAGCCCAGCGCGTCAAGCTGGCGACTGAGCTATCCCGCCGCGCTACCGGCAAAACGCTCTATATCCTGGATGAACCGACCACCGGACTTCATTTCAACGACATCAAATGCCTCCTGGAAGTCTTGAACCAGCTGGCCGACAAGGGCAATACGGTCCTGATCATCGAGCATAACCTGGACGTGATCAAATCCGTCGACTGGGTGATCGACCTCGGTCCGGAAGGCGGCGACGCCGGCGGCGAGATCGTCGCCCAAGGCACGCCGCGCGAGATCGCGGAAATCAAGGATAGCTATACGGGAAAATACCTCAAGAAAATATTCAAATAAAAAATAGAGAGCAGAAAACAGTAAGCAGATTATCTGTTTACTGTTTTTGTTTAGGTTTATTTTATCCTTGCTATCAAGACCCGGATAAATTCATTTTATAAAAAATAATCGAATTATGCGTCCAGGCAAAAGGTCTCCGATCTCCGAAAAAAAACCAGCCTTGGACCGCCGGTTTAAATTAATAAACCAACAATCCAAGGCTATACGCAATTGCCGTATTATGGTGTTATGAACTGGCCAACCAACACGGCGGAGCCGTTGTAACTCGGTATCAAGTAGGCGCTATAATAAGCGCCTGATCCTGTCCCCCTATCATTCAGTCCCGTTTTGCCCGGTCCTTGCCGGTTGTCGCCGATATTCTCTTTGAGATTCATACTCGGGGCGAGCGACCCCACAATGGCGACCTGGACAAAAAGCACCGACGATTGAATAAATCGGTTAATGGAATCATGTCCCACCCTCATTGGCAGAGATCCGGTGTCATCGGCACAGGGCTTCCAAAGGTCGGCATACATGACTGGTGCGCCAAGGTAATCCACCCGGCTCGGGCGCAATTGCAAGCTCATATTGTCAGCGGCTAGCGCCAATGGTTGATACGCCAGTAAGGCTGACAACAGTACGAGTGCAACAACGATCGGGATTTCATACAAATAGCGGAAAAAAAGCTTTTTCATGGCTACCTCCTGCTGTGGCAAACGATAAGCTTCCAACCGGGATCCTTTGACTTTAGAATCATGAAAGCGGTATGGGCAAAGAGCAATTACTCCTTTCTGGGCATGCTTCCGGCAAGCAGTCGCCCGTTTAATTAACTGTATTTTAACAAATATTAATTTATATGTAAATATTCGCGATTAAAAATAGATTCTTTGAAAAATTTTATGTGTTAAACCCCATCCTGTTCCTGTCATTTCGAACGAAGCGGAGCGGAGTGAGAAATCTATAATACGGCAATAACAGCATTACCGATGTATTGGCGTATTATAGATTTCTCACCCTTTCTACAGTGCTATATTCTCCGTAGAATCATGTATGAGGTCAAATCATATTCCTGTGGCAATGCATGCAAGCCGGGTTCGAAATGACAGAAGGAGAATGGTTTATGTTAGCCCGCAAAATTTTTCAAATAACCAAAAAATAAAGGCTCCGGTTTAAACACGGAGCCTAATTGATTTGCGCACCAGCTTTTGGGCAATCTTTACCAAGAGCCATATCGGCCTGGAAACGAATCCGCCAGGGATTCTTGCCTTCGAATTGGCCCGACAGGATTCTGGCTTTGCGCAAACTAATTTTTAAATATGCAATTAAATTCAAACGATCTGATATATAGCTTTGTTATGATATTAATATATATGTGCTTTTTACCGTCGAGTAACAAAATATCAGTAATAAGTAATAAGCGTTAAGGCCGGGATTAATAAGGAATATGGTCTTATTGCCTAAGCCTTGCTGCTTATTACGGGCCATTTATTAATCAATCGAATACCTGGGCGGTAAATATTTCCAGCCTGGTGTCCGGATCGCTCTTATAGCTGTCTGCCGGCAAACCGGCTTTGTCCTGGCAAAGATGGGCCAGTAATTCTTCCCGGTTCCAGCCGGTTTCCGTCGCCACCTGCGGCAGAAAAACCCCGCTTTGAGCGCCTTTGCGCACGATTACCCCATGGCGGCCGAGTTCTATCTTACGCCAATCACCGAGCGCTTCCGGCACGGATAAAACGCTGATTTCGTATTTGATCGCATCCAATTCGTTTTCGCTAACCGGGCTAAAGCGAGGGTCCTCCATAGCAGCGGCCGCCGCCATATTCCGGACCACCTGCCAGAGCGGCTCGCCGCTGGGTATTATCTGGCCGATACAACCGCGCAATTTACCATTCATATGCAAAGTGACAAAAACGCCCCCTTGGCGGTTAAGCCGTTCGCCATCTATCGTAAAATCAGGAATTTTTTCGCTTTTTGCCGCAGCTTCGACTGTTTGCCGGGCGATCATGAGAAGCTCGGTTCGTTCGGGGCCGGCCAACAAGCCCTGTTCGGCGTTTTCCACTGCCGGATTTTCGATATTTTTTCCTTCCGGCCCGAATACCATGGCGCCATAGCCGACCACCCGGTTCTTATCGCCGTCCGGCGTGTCGCCGCTATTGGCGTATTTGAGCAGTTCGGACCGCCAATGCCGCTTGGCCGCTAAGGCCATTACGGTCTTGATGCCGTCTACCCCGCAGCAGAGCGTCTGCTCATTCGGGACGCGCTGCTGGATGGCTTTCTTTTGGTATATATCAAACTTCTCAGTATCCAGGGCGGCCATGACTTCCAAAGTTTGCCGGTCTACCGTATTCGCGTCATCGTAAGAGGGATAATGAGACAAATCGGAGGAAACCACAATTATATCGCCTTCACCCAAAAATTCATCCAATGCGTCTGCCAATTTAAGGTAGGCGTTATCGCCGGTATTGCCGAAAACGACCGGCACGATCCTGAACCCCTGAGGCAGCACGCTTTGCAAAAAAGGCAATTGGACCTCGAGTGTGTGGTCGAAATTATGGACTTCGCTGTTATAGCTGATAATCCGGTCAAAATTCACCAGCCGATCGGCCAGCTCTTGGTCAACCGGCACTTTGCCGAGCGGTGTTTTCCAGGCACCGCGGTCATCCACCGCGATACCGGAAAAATAATCCGAATGCGAATTGCCGATCAGCACAACCGTTTTGACCGGCAGACCGGTTAAGGCGGCATAGCTGTAAGCCGCTACCGCTCCCGAGTATACATAGCCGGCATGAGGGGACAAAAGCGCCCGTGGGGATAATATTCCCGTATAAGCGCCGGCACCGGCCAGATAACCGCTAATCATATCCCTAAGCTCTTTCGAGTCTCCGGAATAGAACTGCCCGGCAACCGCCGCCGAACGGACATTTTCATAGGTCGAAGATGGGGATTCTTGATCTTCGCTTGGATTGCCCATATGGTTCGCGCAACTTGATAAAAAAACCATTATGATCGATATTATAAAATATTTGCAAATACGCATTTTATCGGCTTACAATTGGCTGCTTAAGCTTCATTTGCCTTTAAATCCTCTCCGGTCGCCCACTTCGCCCCGTCCTTATTGTTGCCGGCTATGCGTATTGGTAATTATGTAACGATTATTTTAAAGTGTCAACCAAATGCAATTCCAGTTTCCCGCTCGAAGTATCCCACGAGGAAAAAGTAGCGCGCTGAGAAATGCCGGCGACATTGCCCGGATTAACGCGCAAAACACCGTCATTTTCTTCCTGCCAAGGTTTATGGGTGTGCCCGTAAAAAATTACGTAGCAAGGTCCCAGGGCCAAAACGTCCGGCATGTGGAACGGCTCATGGCACAATCCGACTGCCTGGCCGGATATTTCAAAACGGCCGGCATGCCCGTAATATACAATATTGGAATAAAGTTTCGGCTCATTTATCTGATATAACTCAGCGTTACCGTGCACCAAATGGATCAAGCCCTTAAAGCCACGGGCTAAATATTTTAAAGTTTCACTATTCGCGACATCGCCGCAGCATATCATCGCTTCGGTATTATTGTCTTTGGCCCACATAAGACACTTTTCCAAATTGGCCAGGTTGTCATGGATGTCGGAAATGATTATTATCCTCATCAGTGATTTTTAAAATTTATACTATTATCTAAATTCAATTTATTATAAAAAAACCTTGAAATTTGTAACTTGAAATTAGAAATTTGGATAATGGACTTGTACGTGTCCATATGGCGCCGAATTCCAAATTTCCAGTTGCCGGCTTGACATTAAATATTAACTGAACAAATGATCAGACGCTAATAAAATCATCAAAGAATAAAATAATATAGCTCATACGCCATGCCGAATACGAATAAAGACACGAGGATGAAAAGCAAAACCGTACTCGGCTGCCGCTTGAAAAGCACCGCTTTGCCCGGCATTTCCCGCATGGAATGGAACATCAGGATCAGCATGATCGCCGATAAACCGCCGGCCACCCCGCCGGCAATGCTGATCACGCCCGTCAGATTGCGGATACCGCACAAGAACAAGCCGTATGGTATGGCGACTGCCAGGGCCCAGGCCAATTTCCGGTTCAGTTGATAATCCCACCACAAAGTCTCCTTGATCGCCTCGGCCACCAATAGGATCGAAGTGGCCATAGTCAATACCCCGAAAATCAGGGAGAAAAACACGACTCCATCGTTCAAAATCCGCTTAACGCCGGTCAGTGAATCAGGCGTTGTATTGGGTCCGGATATGCCGACAACCACCAACGTGAAAACGACCGTTATCGCCAAAGGAATAAACGTCCCCCAGCGAACGACTTTTTTGAGAAGCTTCGGGTCTTTGGACAGTATTTTCGCTACCACCGGCAGAGAACCGTTGCCGTCAAGGGCCATCAAAGTCGCGCCGTAAGGCAGGAGCAGATAGGGCCAGTCAAAAACAGTGAAATTAACCGCTGTTACCGCGCCCCAACCCTTTATGACGATAAAGATAACCACGGCGATCAAGAGCCCTGACATCAGCAATTCGGCCCGGGCGATCGCGCCGATCCCGGAATAAACCAGCGCCGCGCAAATGAAAAAAAGTATCGTGGAATAAATGAATTCGCTCCCGCCCAATGACGCGCCCAGAAGCTGATATAAAAATACGCCGGTAATTATGATGTAAGCCAGCAGGGCGCCAAAGTTGCCGAGCATTTTGGCGATAAAAATTATAGTCTTGCCATTCTTGCCCAGATAGAGCCCGGCATAACCGGGCAAACGATGATAACCCTTCGTTACCACAATGATATTGGCATAGATCAAATGCTGCAGATACTGCACCATTCCGAAAACACCGATAAAGATCAAGAACGGCACATAGCCGGCTTTGGCCACGACAAAGGGCAGGCCAAACATCCCGACACCGATAACATAGCCGATCATCACCGCTGTTGCCTTGAAGAAATCCTTATTCATAAAATATTACCGATATTATTTTTGCTAACTTTTATATATTTTTATTTATATTACCAAGATACCAGATACGACCTGCCTGCTGTCCGCCGGTAGGCAACCAAACAATTTCCAAATCCCAATAATCAACAACTAAAAGATTTGGTTATCAGACAATTGATTATTGAAAATTGTTTGCAATTTGTATCTTGTGTCTTGGTTATTTGTATGCGATTTGCATTTTAAATCATCAATTCAATTCGATTTTCCCGCTTCTAATTTGCTCGGCGGTATTTTCATCCATATTCGACCAGCCTATAAATTTTTCGTAAAAATCATGCCCTTCGTCTTCATTCATAAAAACGACTTGGCTGGCGCGCGACCGGAACGGAAACAAATCCAACACCTCCCCCTCCGCCTGCCACTCTATTCCGAGCGCCAAACCTTCCTGTGTGTCGGGCGAAAAATATTGGTCAAAAATGAAATTCCCCAAAGAATAAATTATCGCCTTGCCCTTATATATTTCCATGCCCTGGACAACGTGCGGATGATGGCCGATCACGAGGTCGGCGCCGGCATCGACCATATCATGGGCAACCTGGCGCTGGATAGAATTGAAACGGTGCTCATATTCGACGCCCCAATGGATATTAACGATCAACAGGTCGGCTGCCTGGTCAAGCCGAGATACTATGTTTATTATCTCGTTTGCGTCAAGCAAGCCGTAAACCATGCTAAAGCCGATGAATCCGACAATTTTCCCGTTTATAACGGTGGTGGTAGCGCTGCAATCACCGGTATTGCGATCACCGCAACCGGCGAATAAAAAACCCCGGCTTGCCAGATTTCGCCTTGTTTCCATTATACCACGCTCCCCCTGGTCAGCCAAATGATTGTTAGCCAGGTTAAAATAACTGAAATTGTAATTTTTCAAGCTGCCTATCAGCTCCGGGGCGAAGGCAAAGTCATAAGAATTGACGGGCGGATAATGCGCTCCGCCGTCAGTAACCGCCCCCTCCAAATTGGCGCCGACCAGATCGTAACTGTTCAGGTCGATCGGGCTGGTAGTTGCGTTAAAATTTTCCAATAAACTATCCAGTCCGTTTTTTTCTATCGTTTCCCCGACATGTCGATCCAGCATCAGGTCGCCGAAAAACAGCATATTTAACGATTTATCAACGGTTGCGGGCAAAAAACTATCTGGTGAATACCCAATCGCTTCGGTTACATAATTACCAAAGACCGCTTGGTTGATATACCGATTTGTACCGATGGGTTGGCGGTAATTAAAGCTCCAATACAACCAAAAGCCGGATAAAGAGCTTATTACCGCAATAGAAAAGATTAAATATAAAATTTTGGATTTATTGTCTGGCATGCAATTGATTTTTGCATAAATAACCAAGATACGACCTGGCTGCCGGCGGGCAGGTTTGGAAATTGTTTGGTTATTGTCTCTTGGTTATTGGTTATTAGATGTAACGGAATGCCCGTGGCATCCGGATCTATTCATAAATTTAATTCAAAAAAATAATTTATTATTTATCAACAAAACACCCTGCAAGCGCAGGATGTTTTATCAATCTATCTATGCCGCAATCTTCTAATATTTTATTTCCGTAATTTAATTTCATAATCGATATGTTCGATCTTCTTTAAATTTGTTTTCGCCTGATCGTATTTCGTCCTGAGATAACCGGTCATATCGAATTCGACCAATTCCGCCATAATATCGCTGATCAAAACCTTGATTTTGCCGACTTCGCCGACATTGCCGGCCGCGGCCTGGTTGATGGCCCGGCGGACGAGCTCGCCCGTCAGGTCGCAAACGCCGCCCAGGTACGAATCGTAACTTATTTTCATGCCCTTGAAGTTTTCCAGTTTCTTGCCGGAAAGTACCAGCATCAGGGCTTTGGCTTCGACATATTCTTCCGCGCCCGCCCGATAAGCGCCCTCTTCGCTCAAACGGCGGAAACCGAATTTTTTCTCCAGCTTCTTGATGACCGCTTCGATTTCGACCATGCTCTCTTCCGCCTTCTTTTGGTCGCCGCGGTGAAGGGAAAATATGACCCGCTTCGAGTCATGCAGGATAGTGTTGGCCAGGCTGATGATCTGGCGGCGTTCTGAACTGTGCTCGTCATGCTCCTTTTTTAACTGTTGAAAAAATCTTTTGTTTATCATACTCTTTCGTATTAATCAAAATGTAAAAAACTGCCGAAATTTTGATTTTTGCATTTTGAATTTTGATTTATTAATTTTACTTGTCCTGTGCCACGCGCAACACTTCGGTAACACTGGTTATTCCGTCCATCGCTTTTATAAGGCCGTCCTGCATCATCGTCACCATGCCGGCCCGAACCCCGGCATTGCGTATGTCATATTCGCTGGCCGTGCCGGATAGGATCAATTTCTCGACTTCTTCGTTCATTACCATGATCTCATAAATGCCAATCCGTCCTTTATACCCGATCCCCTGGCAGGCTTCACAGCCGTCGGCCTCATAAAACCCAAGGTTTTTCAGGTCCAATTTCTTCTTTTCGTCCGGGGATAATTTTTCCAATACCGTCATGACCTTTTTCCTGGTCTCCTGATCGAGCTCCGCCGGATGCTTGCATTTTTCGCATAATCGGCGTACCAGCCGCTGGCCGATCATGGCATTCAGGGCCGGCGCCAGAAGAAACGGCTTGGCTCCCATCGACAAAAAACGCGGGACGGTCCCGGAAGCATCGTTAGTATGGATCGTCGACAACACGAAGTGTCCGGTCAAAGCCGCCTGGATCGCTATTTCCGCCGTCTCCAGGTCCCTGATCTCACCGACCATAATCACGTCAGGGTCCTGCCGGACGATCGAACGCAAACCTTGGGCAAACGTATATTTCTCGCTCGTCTGCGATTGGTTAATCCCTTCCAATTGATATTCGATCGGATCCTCAATGGTAATGATCTTCGTTTCCGGGCTGTTCAGCTTCTTGAGTATCGCATACAGAGTCGTGGTCTTACCGCTGCCGGTGGGGCCGGTAGTGATCACCATTCCGTTCGGACGTTCGACTTCCCGCTTTAATTGTTCGAACGCTTTGTCCCGGATCCCGAGGTCTCCGAAATCCAAGCCGACAGCGCTGGAACGAAGCAGCCGCATCACGACGCTTTCGCCGAAATTTGTCGGTAAAAACGAAGCACGAATATCGATGCGGTCATGTTTGGTCGAAATCGTCATCCGGCCGTCCTGAGGCTTGTCATCGACATTTATCTTCACCCGGGCCAGAACTTTCATACGCGATATTATTTTCCGCCATGATTCCTTGTCGATACTGGCTGCGTCGTGCAATACGCCGTCTATCCGAAATCGTATCTTGATCTCGTTTTCTTCAGCTTCGATATGGATATCGGAAGAATCCGACTTAACCGCTGCCGCCATGATCATGGTTACGATATCGGTAACCGCCGCCTGGCTGACCACTGACTGCAAATCCTGAAAACTGGTAAACTGGGTGCTGAACCTGTTCAAATCCTCCTCGGTAACTTCGACATTGCGGGAAACATTTCGCAAATGGGGAATCGCCCGGTACATATCGAATGCATACATCAGGCTATGGCGTGAAATCAAATATATTTCGACGGGCGAATGGTATTTTTCGGATAATGTCTTGGCCGTTGCTTTGACTTCCAGACGATTGGGTTCGATCGTCGCGATCCTGATATGCGTACCGTCATAAAAGAAACACACCACGTTCAACTGGCGGGCGCGCTCTTCGGGTATGATCTTCAAGGCTTCCGGACTGACCGGAAATCCGAACAAATCAATATACGGCAAGCTCATATCCCTGGCTTGCGCCTGGATTTGGCGCTCCATTTCCTTGGTTTTTATTTCCTTCTGCTTGGCCTGAAATTTGGATTGGGCGCTTTCGTCGTCGCCGATTTGCTGTCCGCGCGAGGCCATTATCAAATCTTCGATTGAAGGCAGGTCTTGAGACATAGTTGAATATTTTTTAATACATTATTCTAAATCTTAGCATGGATCAAGAATTACAATCTATACCACATATCAGAAAACAGATAGCAGATAAAAGATAACAGAAATATAGACAATGATATTGCTTTATTGGCTATTCTGTTATCTGTTATCTGCTATCTGTTGTCTAATTGATAATTTTATTCAACTCTAAAAATTCGTATGTAATAAATTCGAAAACCCTAAATATCGTCACTAACTACTCTTTTCCGAACAGTCTGATCAGTTTGCTGACTCCGCCGCGATTGTAAAGCTCGATGAATAAGCTGGTCCAGGAATTGATCTGGAAAGCGCTCATGAAAGCGCTCAATAACACCAAAATTATCAAATACGCCATTAAGGCGATCAAAATTACCGCCCAGAAATTGAATAGCAGCGAGAATTTAGCGAACACGAAAGCCATAAATATGAAAGGGATGGAAATGATCAAAAATGCCAGAACCAAAGCGGCGCCAATCAGAAAATTGATAAAAAATAAAATGAAAGCCATTTCCAGGCTCACGAGCCAATTATTTATAAATAGCCGCCAACCCTGCCGGACAGCGGTTAACAAACCCACCCCCTTGATGACCACGAAGGCAATGGCATATTTGGCAATGAACGATAATACTATCGATAGGGAAATAAAAATAACAAAAGCTATAATATATATGCTGCTGGTCAATGCCAAATCTTTGACTTGGTATGTCATTATAACTGGCAATGTCAATAAGAAAAACAAACCGTAAATAATCAGCTTAACCAAAAAATTAAGCCCTAAGACCGGCCAGAATTTTTTGGTCCCAACATCCAAACTTTCTTTAAAATTATGGATCTTGTTCGTCCTGATCCGCGATGCCGAATAAACCAACGCTCCCTGGGAAGTTACGCATACCCAAAGAATAAAGACACTGATTATCATCACAAAAAACAATACGCCCAATACTTTTACCAGGTTAAGCGGATCACTGCCGGCCAATCTGCCGACGTTGCCGAAAATTTGCCAGCTGAGCAACCCGGTTTCCGATAAGTGCTCGAAGCCGGGCAAAAGCGGCATACTTTCACCGCGGATGCCGCGGAACAGCAATTCGTACTCCCCGGCGCTGCCCATAAGCGCGGCGAACAGCCCGAAGAACCATAGATATTTGTGGCGCCAAGAGGATTTAAGCGCCTGGCTTAATATGTCCCGATAAAGAGTCATAAATATTTCCCCCTTAATAATAAAACGATGTTTTTATTATACCATATTTGTCGAATTAAAAACAACCAAACAAAATTCGCCGGGATGTTCTAATATTTCTCGCGCATAAATGGTTATTTTTATCCTGAATTAGCATTCAATATTGAAGCTAAATCGCAAAACGATAACGCGAATATTATTATAGGTTTATATGCCCTGTTTATCAAAGATTTAGGGTTAATTTTATACTCGATAAATTTATTCCGGCTATTAATATCCGGCCCGGAATTAATTTTAACTATAAAAATACAGGCTGGGTTTCTATGCCCAGCCTGGTGATATGACCTATAAAAAAATGAAAATAAAATCAATTATGCCCGACTACCTTCCCCGGTATCTGCTTTTTGCCGACCAGTTTTTCAAATTGCTCGCGTTCGATCGTCTCTTTAGTCAAAAGCTCCTTTACCACCAATTCGAGTTTGGGTTTTTGTTCCCTGATTATATTGTTCGCCAATTCTTTGGCCTGCATAATGAAATTGTTGATCTCCATATCGATCTGTTCCGCCACTTTTTCACTATAATCGCGCTGCTCGGTAATTTCGCGCCCCAAAAATATCATTTCTTCCTTGTCGCCGAAAGTCCGCGGTCCCAGCTTTTCCGACATGCCGAAGTCGGTGATCAGACGGCGGGCAATGGTGGTCGCCCGGCGCAAATCGGAAGTGGCCCCGGTTGTAACTTCGCCGAATATTTCCCGTTCGGTCAGATAGCCGCCAAGAAGCACGGCAATCTCCTCGATATACTCGGTTTTGGTGTGCATATGCTTATCCTCGGTCGGCAGCTTCAAAGTGTAGCCGCCGGCTTGGCCGCGGGCGATAATCGATATTTTGTGGACCGGATCGGTATGAGGCAGATAATGGGCGATTACCGCGTGGCCCGCCTCATGATAAGCGGTGATTTTCTTCTCATTCTCGGTGATAACCCGCGACCGTCGTTCCGGGCCGAGCATTACTTTCTCGATAGCCTCATAGAGCTCGTCCATTTCCACGATCTTTTTGTTGCGGCGGGCAGCTAGAATAGCCGCTTCGTTCAGCAAATTCGCCAAATCGGCGCCACTGAAGCCCGGCGTCCGTTCGGCGACTTTGCGCAGGCTTACTTCCTTGGCGAGCGGTTTGTGGCGGGCATGGATTTTGAGAATCGCTTCCCGGTCGGCGATATCGGGGTTATCCAGAATCACCTGGCGGTCGAAACGGCCGGGTCGAAGCAGGGCGGGATCGAGAACATCGGGCCGGTTGGTGGCGGCCATCACGATTATATTGGTATTGGGGTCGAAGCCGTCCATTTCCACCAATATCTGGTTCAAAGTCTGCTCCCGTTCGTCATGCGATCCGCCCAAACCGGCGCCGCGCCGGCGTCCGACCGCGTCTATCTCATCGATAAACACTATGCAGGGAGCGCTTTTTTTCGCTTTTTTGAACAAATCACGAACCCGCGACGCGCCGACGCCGACGAACATTTCGACGAATTCGGAACCGGACATATGGAAAAACGGCACGTTAGCTTCGCCGGCTACCGCCCGGGCCAAAAGCGTTTTCCCCGTACCGGGCGAGCCCAATAGCAGTACCCCGCGGGGGATTCTGGCGCCCAGTTCGAGGAATTTGCGCGGGTGGCGGAGGAATTCCACTACTTCTTTGAGCTCTTCTTTGGCTTCTTTTACGCCCGCCACATCCTTGAATGTCACTTTGTCTTTTCTGTCCTGGTTGATCTCTTTGGCCTGGGACTGGCCGAACATCATTGCCCGCGAATTTGCCCCCTGGACGCTGCGCATCATGAAATAAATAAAGGCGCCGATCAGAAGGAAGGGCAGGACAAATGGCAATATCACTCCCAGCCAAAAATCAAACCCTTCATTTTCTTTGACTTCAATCGTGACATTTGCCAGCTTGTCGTTTTGGACGCCAAAATTACTCAAAAGCTGGGATAAGGATTCTCCCGTTTCTTTATCCACCAGCTCCTGGCTTCCGTCAGTCAAAGTTATCTGCATTTCCGTACCCCTGACGATTATTTCCTTGACTTTGCCGTCATTAATCTGTTTAATAAATGCTTCGAGACCGACGTTCTGCACGTTATTGGCTTTATTGCCATAAAAACTGAACAATGCCGCGATCAGTATGAATACGGCAAAAAATATTGCAAAATTTTTAATTAAATTCTTCATGGTTAGTTTAATTATGATTTATAAATCTACCCTCTAATTGTTCACTATAACATACCGACTGAGTGTATGCATTATTAGAAAGCAGAAAACAGGTAGCAGATAGCAAATCACTTCATCCTGGGCTGCTATCTGTTTTCTATTTGCTAAATAAATGAAGCGTCAATACGGCGACAATAACAATTGAGCATGCAAATCAATCCTGAAAAAACCGACCATACACGCATATAAGTATAATATATATCTTAATTTATTACAACCTTATTCCTGGCTAATATATTATCAACCAATAATTAATATTTTGTTAATAATCGGCGCCGGATTCAAATTTTTAAAACAGGCCCGGAGCATACCGGGCCTGTTGTATTTATCGATATCACTGGTTATTTTTTCTTTTTGGCGCTAGTTTTGGCCGGTTTATCCTTGCTGGCCGGTTTTTTCTCCTTGCTGGCCGGTTTTTTCTTTTCTTCAGGCTCTTTTTCTTTGCTGTCTTCGGACTTCGGTTTATCTTTCTTGTCATCCTCGGTCTTCTTTGCGGCTGATTCTTTTTTCTTTCCGGATTCCGCCTCAAGAGCGGCCGCCGATCGTGCCAAGCCAAGCCGATGATCTTTGGGCTCGATCGAAACTATTTCAAAAAACTTCTCTTCATTGGCTTTATACTTGTCATTGATCCGTTCTTTGGGGGCGAGGTCAAGCTGGCTGATATGGGCCAGTCCATGAATATCATCATCCAGGGAAACGAATAGGCCGAATGGATTGACCTTAAGGATCTTGCCTTTAACCGTCTGCCCGACCTTATATTTGTCCGCCACTAATTCCCACGGATCTTTGATCAGCTTTTTGGCGGATAAGAATATTTTTGAATTTTCCAGGCTGATCACCTCGGCCTTGATATTATCGCCGACTTTGAACAAATCATTCGGATCGTCTATCCTCTGCCAGGCTAATTCGGAAATATGAATAAGCCCCTCCAGATTTTCACCGAAGCTCAAAAATACGCCGAAATCCGTAATGGCCGTTATAGTCCCTTCCACCACGGTTCCAACCTTATATTTATTGATCACGTCTTTTTGCTTTTCATTCCAAGCCTCTTTCTCCGAAAAAATTATCTTGTCTTCTTTGGCTTCCAGGGTCATTACTTTGACCTCGAAATCTCTTCCGACGAAACTCCGCAATCGCTCGAGAATTTTGCCTTTATCGCCGCCGTTAACGCGCGGGTAATTTTCCGGAGCCAGTTGGGATACCGGCAAAAAACCGGAAATCTGGCGGTATTTGACGAGCAGGCCGCCCTTGTTGGCGTCTGCTACTTTGACTTTGACGATTCCCTGGTCTTTGTGGGCGTCTTCCAGGCCGGCCCAGGCTTTTTCCTGGCCGGCAAAACGGAAAGAAAGTTCGTATTCCCCGTTTTCATTCTCGAGATCGATAACGGTCGCTTCGACCTCGTCTCCCGGTTTCAAATCGGCATAATCATCGTCCTCTTCATAGAGCTCAGGCCCGCGGACAACGCCGGTCGTCACCCCGTCGATATCGAGCTTGACTTCGGATTTGGAAGCGGAAATGACGACTCCCTTAATGAGATCGCCTGTTTTCGGCGCCTTAAAGGTATAATCGTCGACCATTTGCCTGTAATCATCCGCTGAAATACTATCGCCGGAAAGGGCGGTATTATCGGTTTTGATATCTTTGTCTGTCATAAATAATGCTGTTGGCTAATCTAAATAAAAAAACAGCATTTAGCCTCTCCCGTCTGGCGGGAACGAAGCCCTCCGGCCGCCTTATTCACCGAAGGCTTAATAAAAGGCGTTTATAATTTTTAAATAGTATATATATTATACACGAATTGGATATTTTTGCAAGCCGGCTAATTCAACGCGATGTACTTTTTCCATTTATCATACAATTCCGCCGTAGCATAAAGGTCCCAGGAATTATATTCTGCTATTTCGGTATACTTCTTTTCCCTAAACAACCGGCTGACATCATCCCCGGTAATACCGCCGGCCTTAGGCGATTTGATCCCCAGGGCGGCGCAATAGAGGTGAAGGCTGCCGCGGCGTCGGACTGCGCCGTAAAAAGACAGCTGGTCCATGAGGTCGATATGGCGGATCCCGCCGCCCTGGCTCCTCAAATAACGGCTGGACATTAGGTCGACTGTCGGCTTGATCCGATACCTGGCCCCCCGGATGGTGATAAATGGAACATCAAACGAGCGGCCGTTGAAACTGACGAACTTATCATAAGTTTTGGCGCCCTGCCAAAACGCTTCGATCATCTCCGCTTCGGTTTTCGGCTTGAAGGTGAAGCTGCCGTCGGCATATTCGCTGGTCTGGGCAGCGGGCGCCTGGAAATACACTACCCCCCGGTTCCGTTCATCGTCATACACGCCGATAGCCGCGATTTCACCGGTCAAAGGGGAAAACCCCAACCCTTCTTTCATGTCCCGGAGCAGCGCCTCATAACGCTCCTTGCCGCCACCGGCCTCCCGCTTGATCCAGCGGGTCAAATGGTGCCTGGTTACCTCGTCCAAGGCGTCAAAATCGGCACCAACGGTTTCAATATCGAATATGAGAGCCATATTCCAAATGTCGAATGACAAATTATACAATAATTAATTATATTTCATTCTATAATAAAAAATACTCGCTTAGCAATTGTATATGTCAAGCGAGTATTATATTTTATTCGTCATTCAAAATTAGTCATTCGTCATTTGCCCTAGCCTCCGCAATCGGCGTTGGTGCTTGCGGCCGAGGTGTTGAAACCGAAACCGGCAGACGGCTGGGCGCTCGATAACTGGGTCGTGCAAACATCCGGCGGGTTGTCGTAACCGTTGCAGATCGAAGCTAAAAGCGAAGCGGAATCACGTCCGGAACTTACTATTTGGCCGTTGATCACGAGCGTCGGCGAGCCGCTGACGCCGTAGGCGTCCGTATCGGCCTTGAATATGTCGAATCCCGGGTAGCTGCCGCGGAATCCGACCTGATTCTGATAATTTTCCATAACCTTGTATTGGCTGTCCGTGGCCGCCACGCAGGAATTCATCTTGGTGGTGTTGATGCCCGTGGTCGACAAACAGCCTTCGCCGTCGCCATCGGCCAAGAAGCACTGCAAGTAGGCGGTCAGCTTCTCCGGTTCGTTCTTTTCGATGCAATACTGGTTCAATTCCTCTTTCAGTTCTTTTTCGCCATGCATGGCGTAATCGCAGAATTTGAGCTCGAAATCGACCTGGTCGCCCAAGGTATCCAGCACCGGCAATATGCCTTTTTCGATCTGCGTACCGTACGGGCAGTGGCTCATCACGAATAGTTCGACTTTGGCGCGCTCGGCCTTCGGCACGTTAGTGGCCGGCTGGGGCTGGCTGTCGCTGGGGGTGGCGTCTGCCTGTTCGTTCGCCTGGGATTCGATTTCGGCAACATCCATTACCTGCGGGAAAAACTTCGTACCGTCTTTGGTAATATACGAAGTTACTTCCTGGCCGGTGGACAGGGACAGAACCAATTTATACATTCCCTGGTCTTCGCCGGCTTCTTTAACGGTTACCGTCGAGCCGGGCTGCATCAGGTTGCTATTGATAAAATCGATCGCTTTGGCCTGAGCTTCTTCGATTGTAAGCATCTTTGCCGTATTGTTGGAACCTAGCTGGCTGCATCCGGCAGCGACCAAGACTAGGGCGGCGCCTAATAATATGACCTTCTTCATACGATTAGAAAAAAATTAATAAATAATTAAATTATCGCTTAGATTAGTATCATTTAGTAACAATAATAGTATTAGCTTAGCAGAACCGCAAAATAAAGTCAAAAAATATTTGAGACCACAAGGCGAGGCCCTCCCGCCCCGCCTTTATTTGCCATTTTTATGATTTATAATAGTGCTTATTTCAAGATTGCCGGTACTTGCCGGCTTCGTCATTCCTGCCTACCGGCAGGCAGGCGGCATTTATAATTAGCCATTTCTTCTACGCCCAGGTTACACAGGCAACATGGTCGCTCGGCTCTTTGAAACGCATCAGCCGCACACCCTGTGTATCCCGCCCCAGCTGATTAACGGCTTTGAACCCCAGGCGGATAACCTGGCCTTTTTCGGAAATTATGATCAGATCTTTTTCTTTCATGGTTTCGGCGTTAACGACGTAGGCATTCACCAAGTCACCGGTCTTGGCCGTCACTTTGGCGGTTTTGATGCCGGAGCCACCGCGTCCCTGCAGCTTATAGAGGTTCAATGGCGTCCGTTTGCCATAACCGCCGCCCATTATGGTCAGGACCTGGTACTTTTTCTGTATTTCCCTGTCGGAGCCGATGACCCCCATGCCGACCAGCCGGTCGCCCGTTTTCAGGCGGACACCGAAGACGCCGGCGGCACTGCGCCCCATGTCCCTGACATCGGTTTCCCGAAAACGTATCGCCTGGCCTTTGGCGGTGATCAGATGGATCTCATCTTTGCCGCTAGTCGGTTTTGCCCAGATCAGCTTATCATCCGGCTTGATCTTGATCGCCATCAGGCCGCTCCGGCGGACATTGGCGAAGGCATCCAACCGGACTTTCTTGACCAGGCCGCGCTCAGTCGCGAAAAACAGGTATTCGGCGGCGGCCAGCCGGTCAAGCGGCAAGGTCGAAGTGACCTGTTCGCTGGGGGATAATTGCAGGAAATTGACGATTGCCTGGCCCTTGGCGGTGCGGGCGGCTACCGGAATCTCGTAAACCTTAAGCTGGAATACCCGGCCGCGAGTGGTAAAAAATAAAATATCGGAGTGGGTCGTGGTCGTAAACATGAATTCAACCATATCCTCCTCCTTAGTGGTCAAACCAATAACCCCTTTGCCGCCGCGGCCCTGGGCCTTGAACGTATCCGGCGGCAGGCGCTTGATATAACCGTCCCGGGTCATGAACACGACTGTATCCTCATTGGGCACCAGATCTTCCATGGCAAAATCTTTTACCCCGCGCGCCACGACTTGGGTTCTCCGGTCATCGCCGTATTTGTCGGCTACCGCTTTGAGCTCGTCCTTGATGATTGATTTGATCTTGGTCCGGGATTTGAGTATCGCTTCCAGATCCTTGATCAGTTGTTTCTTTTCCTTAAGCTCATCTTCGATCTTCAATTGCTCCAGATTGGCCAGGTTCTGCAGGCGCATTTCCAGAATCGCTATTGCCTGACGGTCCGACAACTTGAACTTTTTCATCAAATTTACTTTGGCCGTTTCCCGGTCGCGGCTTTGCTTGATCGTTTTGATCACCGCGTCGATATTGTGCAGGGCGATCATCAATCCTTCCAGGATATGGGCGCGTTCCCGGGCCTTATCCAGGTCATATTGAGTCCGGCGACGGACGACAACTTCGCGGTGCTTGATATATTCCTCAAGCGTAGCCTTGAGCGTCAATACCCGCGGCTGGATACCATCGACAAGCGCCAGCATATTGACATGAAACGTTTCCTGCAGCTGAGTGTGCTTATAAAGGCTATTTAAGATCTTTTTCGGATAGGCATCTTTCTTAAGATCGATCACGACGCGGACGCCATCCTTATCGGATTCGTCCCGCAAATCGCGAATCCCTTCCAGGCGCTTGCTTTTGACCAGATCGGCTATTTTCTCGACCAGGGAAGCTTTATTTACCTGATAGGGAATTTCGCTGATCACAACCTGGAATGAGCCGTTTTTCGCTTCGACGATCTCAGCGCGGCCGCGTAGCACGATTCCGCCACGGCCGGTCGAATACGCCTGTAGGATGTCTTTTTGATTGTATATAACGCCACCAGTCGGAAAATCCGGACCTTTGACATACTCCATCAACTCTTCGGTATCGGCCTCTGGTTTCTCGAGCAAAAGGTTGATACCGGCCGCCAGCTCCCGCAAATTATGCGGCGGGATATTGGTGGCCATGCCGACCGCGATACCCATCATACCGTTTAAGAGCAGGCTCGGCAGCGTGGCCGGCAGGACTTGCGGCTCCTTATGGGATCCATCATAATTGGGTGAAAAATCGACAGTATTTTTTTCGATGTCATACAGCAATTCTTCGGCAATCGCCGACATTTTCGCTTCGGTATACCGCATGGCAGCGGCGCTGTCCCCGTCCATTGACCCGAAATTGCCCTGTCCCGCCACCAATGGGTAGCGCATCGCAAAATTCTGGGCCATCCGGACCATGGAGTCGTAAACCGCCACATCGCCGTGCGGATGGTATTTGCCCAGCACCTCGCCGACCACAGTGGCGGATTTGCGGTATTTCGCGCTTGACCGGAGCCCGATCGACCACATCGCGTAGAGGATACGGCGATGCACCGGCTTGAGTCCGTCCCGCACATCCGGCAAAGCGCGCTGGACGATTACGCTCATCGCGTAATCCAGATATGACTTGCGCATTTCGTCGCTGATGGCCAGAGGTTCGATTACGCCGTATTCGGTCATTTGCCGCTCGGTCGCGATCGTCATAGTCGTCTTTGGCTCAGCCTCCTCCGGCTGTTTTTCCGGCGCGCTTTCGGCCGGCGCCGCTTTCGGTTTTGGTTCGGCCTTAAGCTCCGCTTTTGGCGCTTTCTTGGCCGTCTCTTTAACCGGCGGTTTTTTGTCCGCTGCCGGCCTCGCTTTGGGGGCCGGACTCGGTGTTTTATCTTTTTTGGAGATCGCTTTGGAGGACGCTGTCTTTTTCATTTTATCCGGCTTCTTGGGTGTGGCCTTTTTATCTTTCTTATTTTTTGTGGACATATATTATATTTAAAAATTGTTGCAATTTTTAATGTTAAATTATTTTTAATAACCGATAACCAAACCGTTTGATTATTAATTACCGAAACCTGCCTGCCGGCAGGTTGTATCTTGTATCTTGGTTATTTCAAAGACTCTTACTTAAAGATATTTCTTATGATTTCTGAGCAAATAGAACATTTTTATTTTCATTCATTCTCCAATACCTCCTTCAGCTTCCCGATGTTCGCCTTAATTTCGCTGCTCGTCGCCATAATCGCGGCTTTGAACGTACTGGTAGCGATCGGATCGCTTTCCGGCAATCCTGATACGGTACTGGTCCCGGTTGTTGTAGCCGTTCGCCCCTGGAGTAAGGTGTCTTTAAGCTCGTTTATCCGGGTAAGGTCGGTTTGCATTTCTTCCATTCGACCCACCAAATCATCGCTTAGCTCCTGCCAGGTTTTCGAGAAATCATCATCTTTGACCGTTTCCGCGACCCGGAAAGGATGGCCCAGATTAAGGAACCAGAAAAATACGATCAGGAGCATAAAAAACGTGACGCCGCTCCAGATGATAAACCGCTTCTCGCGCTCGATCCGCTCCGGGTCGCGACGGGACTCGACGCGCCTGGAAGCGGGTACGGCTGTCTCTTGGGTAGGGATATTGTTCACCGGCAGCGGCTTTTCCGCTTCAGTCTTTTCGGCTTTGGGCTGGTTAACGGTCTTCTTCGGCTGATGGATTGTCCGTTTGACCCTGACTGCCAAAACCGAAGCTTTCCGCCGCTTTTTCGGCTTTTCCGCGTCCAGTTCTTTCTTTGTCCGCGCCAACCGGTTACGGTGCTTATTGTCCGGCTTCCTTGCCTGTCTTTCGGCCATAAAAATAGCTAATTAAACATAAAATTCACCCTTCGGGCGAATGTATTTCCTGCCTTGATTGTAGCAAAATTTTTATACTTTGTAAAGCATCGCCCATGCAATTTTTATCCCTTTAATTAGCTAAAAATAATATAATAAATTCATATTCTTATGAATTTTATCCGATATAATCGAAAACGGCAATCTTCATATGAGATTGCCGTATTGTTCGATTATAATAACATGATTTTTAGAGCTTCAGTATCACCAATTCCATATCTTCCTGCGGCAAGTCCTTTTTGGCGATCTTCAATTTGTCTTCTTCCGTCGGCTTCACCCCCAGTTCCTTGATGAATTTATCCACCTCGTCAATATCGATAACCAGACCCGGGACTTTGTAATGCATCGGGATCACCATCCGGGGTTCGATCTGGTTGACCACTTCGACCGCCTCGGCGGCATTCAATGTATATTTCCCGCCCACCGGGACCATCAGGATATCGATGCCGGCCAATACTTCGAGCTGTTTGTTGTCCAGCTTATGCCCGAGGTCGCCCAGGTGGACAATCGATATATCGTCCAATTCGATCCGGTAAATCACGTTCCTTCCCCGTTCCTTGCCTTCCTTGGCATCATGGAACGATTCGACGCCCTGAACCGCCACGCCTTTAATATCATACTCCCCTGCGCGCTCGATGACAAACGGCTCCCCCCGCAGGGAATTGGCATTATTATGGTCGTAATGGTCGTGGCTTACAGTAACGACATCGGCCTCAAACGCCGGCGGTTTCAGTCCGATTTTCTTATCGAATGGATCGGTAACAAGCGTTATCCCGTCCGCTGTCGCCTTGTCCTGGATTTTAAAGCATGAATGTCCTAGCCACGTAATTATCATATATTTTATTTAATCTTTAGTATAACAATAGAATATAACCACAAATATAGCTTTAAGGCAAGATAAATTATATTTTAAAATTTGTAACTTGAAATTTCGAAACTTGGCATTAAAATATTATCCTAATTTCCAATTTCAAATTTCCAATTACCGTCATCTCGAAAATAATTTTTCCGGGACTTCTTCTTTTTCCTTCCTGTCTTGTTTTTCGTCATCATCATTGTCGTCCTCCTCGCTTTTTTCATCCTCTTCGTCCCCGTTATCGTCTTCACCCTCTTCCTCTTCCTCCTCCTCTTCTTCTTCATTATTATCATCATCCTCGTTTTCCTTGTCTTCATCTTCCGGGTTGTCTTCCTCGTCACTATCTTCTTCTTCATCATCCTCGTCGCTTTCTTCTTCCTCATCGTCCTCTTCGCCATCAACCGGACGCATTACCGGCGGATGTTCGCTCTCATCCTCGCCCAGGTAGCTTTCCCGCGGCTGGCTGTCGGAGCGTGAATGGAGTGAAACGCCGGAAATCCCCTGATTCGACAAAGCGGCTAATTGCTGGCGGCTAACCAGGATTTCGCGCGGTTTGGCGCCGTTCGACGGCCCGACCACGCCCAATTCCTCCAATTGGTCCAAAATACTGGCGGCACGGGCATAACCTATCCGCATTTTACGCTGGAGGAATGAGGCCGAAGCCTTTTGAAATTTAACGATCACGTCCCTGGCTTCCACCAGAAGTTCATCTTCATCGCCTTTGGTGCCATCCAGGCCCACGCCAGCCACTCCTTTTACGGTCTGGCGTTCAGTGACATCGCTTAAAAACTGCGGCCTGCCGCCCTTGTCCTTGATATAGCGGACAATCCGCTTGATCTCGCTTTCGGACAGGAACGCCCCCTGTAGACGCACCGGCTTGGATAATTCCGCGTTCAAATAAAGCATATCGCCGCGCCCCAAAAGCTTTTCCGCTCCCAGCGAATCCAAAATCGTCCGGGAATCGGTGCCCGAGGCGACTGAAAAAGCGATCCGGCCCGGCATATTGGCTTTGATAAGACCGGTTATTACATCCACGCTCGGCCGCTGGGTAGCCAGCATCAGGTGAATACCGACGGCACGCGCCATTTGCGCCAGCCGGATCACGCTCGCCTCTATATCTTTGGCGTTAGCCACCATCAAATCGGCCAGCTCATCGATCACAAAAACGATAAACGGCATTTTGATCTTGGCTGTCTCGTTGTATGACTGGATATTGCGCTTGCCTAATTTTTGCAGGACCTCGAAGCGGCGGTCCATTTCATTGAGGCACCATTTGAGCGCGTTGATCGTTTTCGGCACCTCGGTTATGACCGGGGCCAATAGATATGGCGTACCGTTATAAGTCGGCAATTCGACCCGTTTCGGGTCGACCATGATGAAGCGCAGCTGGTCGGGCGTATTCTGATACATCAGGCTGACTATAATGGCGTTCAAGCACACGGACTTGCCCGAATTAGTCGCGCCGGCCACCAGGAGATGGGGCATCCGGGTCAGGTCATCGAGCCAGACTCCGCCGGCCACATCTTTGCCCAAGGCCATCATCATATCGCTTTTACGCTCCTTGTAGCGCTTGTTCGTCAGTATCTCCCGCAGGGTAACCACCGCTTTCGACTGGTTCGGCACTTCCACCCCGACCAAATGGGTGCCGGGGATAGGCGCCTCGATACGGATCGGGTGGGCGGCCAGGGCCAGGGCCAGATCATTCGACAATGTCGTTACGCGGGATAATTTTACCCCTTCGGCCGGCCGGAATGTATACTGGGTCACGGTCGGTCCGACACTGACATTGCCCATTTCGACCGGAATACCGAAATTCTGCAGGGAATTTTCGATTATTTTTTTATTCTGTTCAATATCGCCGCTGGTCGGTTTTTCCCGACTGCTGTCCAGTAATTTGACAGGCAGCTTGATATCAATCCCGGTGGGCGTCATCCACCAGATATCCTCCTCGGTTGCCTTGACTTCCTTGGCGGTAAAATGGGGTTCTTCCTCTTCCTCATTATCACCATCCTCTTCGTCGTTTTCCTCTTCTTCCTCTTCTTCCTCTTCTTCCTCTTCGCCCTCATCGTCTTCTTCATCCTCTTCGTCCTTGTCCTCGTCTTCTTCATCCTCGTCGTCGTTTTCCTCTTCATCCTCTTCGTCGTTTTCCTCTTCATCTTCTTCGTCCTTGTCCTCATCCTCTTCGTCCTCGTCATGATGGAAAAGCTTGCGGAAAATGAATTTTAGGGGGACAAATAAACGGGCAAAAATGCTTTCTCCACCGATCAAATTCTTAAGCGAAGTATCGAAGAGCATCAAAAGGGATACGATAAACAAAGCAAAGGTAAGCAGCAGGGAGGCAAAAAAGCCCATCAGCGTCAAAAGCGATCCGGCTAAAAAATTACCGATGTAACCGCCGCCGGCCCCGGCCGGCAAAGCCTGCTGCCATTCCCCATAAGGAATAAACAAAAATAATAAGGTATGAAAAGTCAGGATGAATAATATCAGGCCGATATAATTCTTGCCCCTGAGCTCGAACCGCTCCTCGTCGTAAAGCATATAGCCCCAGGCGAGAAAAACCAAAGGAATGAGCCAGCGGCCCCAACCGAAACCCATCATAAGCCATCGGCGCAAATATTGGCCCAAGAGTCCGGCCATATCGAATAGTCCCAGGAGGCAGATAGCTCCCAGGGCGAGAATAAAGACGATAAATATTCCTTTTTTGGTATCCGGATCCAGATCCAGCCGGGGAAGGCTGGGTAAACGGATATAATCAAGAGCGCTCCGGCGGCGCCGGCGACGGCGTGCAACCATAGATATTTGTTTGATTTTATTAATTAATTCTTAGCGTTTTTAATATGCAACCAGACAGAATCTGCTTTATCCTTCATTAAAATTTTCAATGAATATCTAATTGTCTAATGCCAAAAAAGCTTTTAAAACGCGAAAAAAGGGAGATAAATACGCCCTTTGTGCTTATGATATTATACCATAATATAAGATAAAACCAAAGATTAAAACAAAAACCCGCCATAGCAAACGCAAAACGGAAGGCATAAATTATTAAATAATTTTATGAAAAAACAGCAAATTAAATGACACGCGAAAGGTTATGTTTGACTATCTCTTCCTGTCATCCCGACGACCCGCGGGAGGAGAGATCTACAATACATGAAATACGCGGCAAGAAGGCTTTGCGGGCTAACCGCGTATTATAGATTTTTCACTCCGCTGCGGCTCCGTTTCGTAATAACAGAAAAATAGAATAAAATTTATCTTATTCCTTTCTGGATATTCGACGTGAGCGGAGCAAAAATACGATTATAAGCGCAATCATTGCCAAAGCAGCAATAAGCAAATATGCCGTGGGCGATCGATGCCTCTCCCGGGGAGGCAGAGCCCACTCGTCATCAGTCTGGATCTCGCCCAATATCTGGCCCGAGTCCTCGGCTTCCGACAATTCGATATCTTCCCGGCCGCGGGGCAGGAGTCGAAAACCGGAGGCGGTCCGGTTTACTATGCCGCTGACCATAAGCCGGTCGCCGACCTTGATGCCGCCGGCGGCAATGCCGGTCGCCTCTTTGATATAAACCGGCACTTCGTTCGTACCGTCGTCAAGGTACAGGCTTGACCCCTTGCGTTCCACCACTTCCCCGCTTATGCTTACCAGGCGTCCGGCGGCATTTTCATCGATCTCATCGCAACGGCAGCCGGCCGGATCAGGCGGATCCTGATGGGCCAATATCCTAATATCATCCCGCGCAGCGGTCTTTATCCGCTTTTCGCCATAAGCTTCACTGATCTCACCACTGACTTCGACCAGGTCGCCAACTGCAAATTCAGGAAAATCCTTGCTGTAATTGTACACCTGAATGCCGGGCGACCCGACAATATAGAAATATTGCGCGCCCAATACGCCCGGCAAAACAGCCGCCGTGCCTTGCACTTTCACCCGGTCGCCTTTTTCAAAATCATGGACATGCTCCAGGGTGGTCACTGTCCTTGTTTCGGCAGCGGTAGCCGGCTTGGCGCTTATTTGTCCGGCAGCCTTAGTTGGCACCGCAATCTTAATGACGTTGCGGCTGCCCGGCGTGGCTTCCGCGGTCCAGCGCCATTCACCCGTTTCGTCGCGCGCGAAGGCCTCGCCCTCTTTGACGCCGCTATAGTCCACCTCATCCACGATCGATTCGTTGCGGTCGATCAAACGCACGGAATCTACCGTATTATTCAATGCCAGGCCGGTTTCTTCGCGGTCAAAAAGGAAGTACGCCCCCGGATCCAGCCACACTTCGGCAGGCAGCGTGTATGGCCGGCTGCCGCCCTCGCCGTCATCCAGCCGCCAGTCGCGCAGATTGACCCTGGTGCCCCCCTGGTTGTATATCTCGATCCATTCCCCTTCGCTGTCCGTTCCCGTCGGATTAGGCACGAATTCGGAAATTATCAGGCGGCCGCCCGATGCGCCTATGTCCGGATTTTCGATTATTAAAGTTTTTTCTATATATACCCGGTGCTCGCCGTCGTTGACAGCCAAACTGACCATATATTCCCCCGGCCGGAAAAAAGTATGTTCCGGTACGGGCAAAGTATTGGTTGCTCCATCGCCGAAATCCCAATAAAAAGCCAATTTATCGTTATCCGGATCGCTCGTGTCACTGCTATCGAACAATACCGGTTGCCCCAGGATGGCATAATCCGGGAAATCGAAGCCGATCTCCGGCGGCAAATTTTCATGCACTATTACGTTCGCCTTACCGGGCGTGGCAGTTTGCGTCCAAAAATAGGCCGGAGAAACGGCGCCTTCCGATATCCGCGCCTCACCATCGGAAATGTCGGCCGCATAGCCCTCGCCTTCATTGGCCGGTCCGTACGGCAACGAACAAACCGGCTCATCCGCCGATGGAGAATACAGATTGACCGTATCGCCGTTATTATTTAACGCGATCCCGCTCTCGGACCGATAAACCGCCAAGTATTCTCCGGGCCGGATGGCCAGCTGTCCGCCGGCAGACGCCAGATTATAGCGCCGGCTGCTCGAATCGCCCAGGCGCCAACCGTCAAGGACTATTGTTTCCATGCCGAAGTTATAGAGCTCGATGAATTCACCATCCTGGTCAGCGCCCCTGGGGTCGGGCAATATCTCGGATATGATAACTTCCTTCTTATCGTCGCCATTCGTCGCAGAGACTGTCGCGGCAAGCGGAGCAGCATCGTTCGGTGTTGAAATAATGTTTTCAGTGCCTTTGGTCGGAATACTCGTGAGCGAAAAATCCTCGGCATCGTTATAGCTGTTACGGCCGTCGAATATACGGGCAATACCCATAGGATCGCGGGCAGCCGGCGCGTTATTGGACACGCTGCCGTCATCCCAATCGCCGTAAGCCACACTGTCGATCAAAACGCCGTTTGTTTCCCTTAGTTCCACTATATCGCCCGAATTATTGAGATTGCCTTTGGGTTTATCCACGACAAACCAGCCGTGTGTTTTGATACTGCCATTAAGCGATGTCTTTGCGCCGCTTCCCTCTATGATCACCCAGGCAGTCATATCGATATCCTCCGAACCCGGATTGTAGAGCTCAACCCATTCGTTGATTGTCACTCAAAAATGGTAACGTACAAAAAACCTCCATTTCATTTCCAGAGATATATATTTTATCAATCACACGTTTATATATATCCCGCCTTTGTTGCGGTTTAATATTTTTTAGGTTGCGGGTATATTGAGCAAACATTTTAGTTAAATCTCTTTTTATTTGTTCCTTATTGTCATTAAATAATTGCCTTTCATTTAATTTATTAAGCTCTTTTATCATTTCTTTCATTTCACCTTCAAGCTCTACTTTCTTTTTATAATAAATCTCTTTTAGAATTTGTTCATCTAAATACAAATCTAACAATCTTTTACTTTTATCCTTTGCTGAGGCAATTAATTTTTCCAGCTCTTTGGTTCTGCTCATTATTTGAGCTGAGCTAATTTTTTTAGTTCTCATTTTTTCCATTAATCCCATCACAACATCTGGATTAGAAATTATACTTTGTATCTTCTCCCACACAGGCGGCTCAATCATTTTTTCAGTCACACTGCCTGAATCGCATAAATTCTGTCGAAAACTTGATAAGCTCCCATAACATTTATATCTAATTGACGGTTTATTTTTAGCATTACAATTATTGTAGCCACCATATTTATAACCACATTTTTTGCATAAAATCATCCCCCCAAATAAATAAAGGTGTTTTGCTTTGCGCGTCGAGTATTGTTTATTTTTTCTGATTTGCTCCTGAACAGCTTGATGTTGAGCTTCGGTAATTATTTGTGGGGTTTTAATTATTATCCAATCCTCTCTGGGTCGTAGGTTCTCATCATTTTTCACGCTCCCAACCTTCTTATATTTCCGATAAGTGAATTCACCGCTGTACACCTCATTTTCAAGAATGCGATGAATTGTTCTGGTATTCCAAAAATATCTACCATTGGTCTTTTTGCTTCTTTTTGTTTTTTGGATAGCCTCATCTGATTTATTCTGTTTTTCTGATTGACTAATTAAATTATCAACCTTAGTAGGCACCTCTAAGGCTAACAGTCTCTTTTGTATTTTATATAAACTTAAATGCTCTGTTATCACCCAATTATACATTTTACGGACCCATTTAGCTTCATCCTCATTTATAACTAGCATTTTCGTTTCTTTATTTAAGTTATAACCATATGGTGGAGAACCCGCCCAATGATTTTTTTTCTTTGCCTCTAGCTGACCCATAAGCGTTCGGTCACGAATCATATCTCTCTCAAGTTCTGCGACCAAACCAAACACCTGCATAAATGTTTTTCCTTGAGCTGAATTAGTATTTATGTTCTCTTTCACTGAAATGAAACCAACACCAAATTGTTTTAATTCGTCTACCATATTAAGTAACAAACGCAAATTGCGTGCATAGCGGTCTGTTTTATAAACGATAACAACATCAAATTTTTTTTCTCTTGCCCCCTTCATCAGCCTTTGAAGTTGTGGACGTTCTGACAAAAAACCACTATATCCCTCCTCTCTGAATATGAACTCTTTTGAATGTTTGAATCCATTATTTTCACAATACTTGATTAATTCCTCCTCCTGAACATCAAGGCTACATCCTTTAACCTGTTCATCGGAACTCACTCTAGTATAGATTGCTGCAGTTTCCATATATTTGCTAATATTAAATGTTTATACTATTAATTATATCACACACGAAACTTTTATTGCTAATTTTAGCATTTTATTTTACCCCAGTTCGCATAAACCGACCCCATATTTATTCAACTAAACTGAAGTATTATTATTTATATTCTGAAAATAGTTTTTTCCTCTTTACCGTAGGTAAGAGGAAAATGTTTTCTATCAGAATATATTTATATCAGAATAATTATATATATTATTTGCAGTTCCTGGAGAACGACCCAGGGGCTTCAGGTAAACTGGCATAATTGTTTTTAAAAACCGACCTCGCTGGTTTATAAAAACATACTGCTGAAGCCCCGTTTTCAAAAATCAGGGTCGAGAGATATTATGCTCCGAATTATTCATCGGATTTTATTTTATTTTTATATCTGGGGCAACTCTCACATTCTTCTTTACAGCCCCAACAAGAGTCTAATTCGTAATCTGATAATTTACAGTTCAATAATCTAACTTTGTCAGTAAGACAAAAACAGGGCTTGATATAATTATGTATATATCGTTTTACTAATTTATATTTAATAAGTTTATTGACCCGTTTCTGTATAGGCGAGCTGCTTGTTATTTTAATCAACGGCAACTCTTTACGCATATTCTTATAATCAACCCAAACATAAATATCATCAGGCTTATTATTGTCACTGAATCTTACTAATCTTGAGTTTTTACTTTGGCACATCTTCATTATAAATGCCAGGATTGCTCCGTCAATCAAATCAAGTTCTCCCCCTCCGATTGTCTGTAGAACTTTTTGATTGATGAATATGTTGTACATCATACGCATTGTTCTTATTATTTAAATTAAATACAAAATCAATCAGCTCTTCCATGATGGCCCGACCTTTAATATCATCTTCTGAGTATATGATTTTGATTTTAGGTTTATTCATTATTAAACAAAAAAACTTTAAAATTTTAAGTTTGACGCGGGTTAGGTTGGTATAGACCTATTCAGGATTGGGCCTGAAACGTCAAACTTATAATTTTAAAGTTTTGGATATACCATTTACCCTTTTAAAAAAAGCCAATGCTTTTGCATTGGCTAAAACAAAAAACGCCTCTGAAACACCACCATAATTTATGGTTGTATTTCAGAAGCGTCGTTTTTTCGTCCGCACATCGGTGGTTCGTCCGATGTTCATTATTCAATTATCAAATCTATATACAGAATAGCACACGAATAAATTTGTGTCAAGATTTAATGGCTGAATAATCCATTCCAATATGTTTACCTGTTTTTCTAAGTACTTCTAAATCGTGCAGTTGCCCACATTTTGGACAGTTAATGATTGCATTTATACATTCAATTGAATTAACTCTGCCAGTAAATATTGTTATAGTGTCCTGAGGCGCATCATCATCAGGTTTTATTCCTAATTTGTTTGCCTTCTTGCATATTGAACATTTACAATTATTTATCTCAGAAACATTTTTAATCTCACATTTAAATGTCGGGTGTTTTTTGCAAGTTATTTTGACCGGCATATAAAAAGCCATTTTTCTGTTTTCAGTGGTTTTTAAATTTTTCGGCAAATTAGGTATATAGTAATTTTCTTCTTCATTGAATTGGGCTATAAATTCGCCGCAATCTTCACAGTATAATTTTTTCTTATTCATATAGTTTTGCAATTTATGCAATTTATTTTACCTAATATTTGAATAAAATATTATCATTATTTTATTAAATTTCGTCAAAACCAATTTTAATGTATAAAAAATATGTATTTTTTATACAGATTATAAATTTTCCACTAATGAAAAACTATCATATAGCACGTCAACCAAGCTTTTCCCATCCGAAATTATTTTTTCTAAATCTTCTCCAGATATCGGCAATATATAAATTTTATCGTCTTTTAATTTTTTTAACGTCTCCCTACAAGATTGCGGATATTTGTTTCCTAAACCAGTAAAACCAGATTTGCTCACAAATACACCATGGCTCCCCGGATTTCTTCCTATTTTAGATGCGAAGCAAGTTATTTCTTTGCTATCTGTTTTTTCCAAAGTATTTTTACACTCTACTCTAAAATTTAAACCAAGGTTTGTAATTAATTTATCTTTAGTATGTCTATTTTCAAAAATCCTATCAATTTCACCATCAGATGTTTGTTTGTCTTTTTCTATGCAATTTATTCCGTTTAAAGAGGAAAACAAATATTCCGCTAAATCTTCCAGAGACTCCTTTTTTTCCACATTGTCTCTGCCATCAGATTGTTTAAATCTATAATATTTTTTTAAAAGTATTGCTCTATCAGGTTTGAAAATATCATCCGGCCTATGTTCTGGTCGGATAAATCCGACGACAGAATAATTAATGTTTTCTTTAATTTGCCTAGACAAGCAACTGGGACATTCATCATAATCTTCAATTTTTTCATTGCTAATAAATCCACACGTCAAACACCTAATTCCATTATTTTTTTTCAAAAGACCAACACTTATCAACCCCTTTATTAGTTTGTTTGCGGTTTCTTCTTCGCAATTCAAAGCTATTTGAATAAAAAATTTTTCCAGTCTTTTTTGTTGGTCTAATGTAATATTTTTTAGAAACTCCTTTGCACATTCTCGCTCATCTTCTGTCAATTTTGTTTTTATTAATTTTTCATTTATTATTTCATCTGTAATTTCCCTGACTCTTCTTGTTTCACTCTGTTTAGGAAGATTTAAAATAGACAAATCAAGTTCATGCCCTGCTTTATATGTAAGCACCAATTTTAAAGCACTCAACACAAGAAAACTCTCTTCCTCAGTAATATGTTTAGGGATGTAAAAAGTTCCATCTTCAGAATTCCCCCTTACCCTCACGCCATTTTGTAAAATAAAAGTTGGGGCTATGTCCTCATAGTTATTTGCATTTACTATTTCAATTATTTTTTTAACATCAGAATTATTGTCCGCATCATCTTGCACAGTTGCCATAGATATTTTTAAACTTGCTATACCGCCTGATTTTATTTGTAATGTATTACTATTCTTTACTGCCTTTAAAATATCTTTCATTTTTTGCAAATCTTGATTAGTAAATTTTATTTTTATCTTATCCAATCCTAGATTTTCAGAAATCCAATTTTCAATTATTTCTATTTTCTCTTTTCTACATCTTATTTCTAATATATTTTCAAGTTCGTGAATCACGATGATTGCAAAAATGGGCGGCGTATATGTAATTGGAGTCCACTCATCCCTGACAATTTTACTATCTCCCCTGAAAGCGATATGTATATACAATTTATTTTCTTTTTTTGAAAAAAAAGAAATTTGTGGCTTCTCATTCAATTTTGGTTTTAATTCTTTTTCCGGAATAATACTTTTGGTTATTTCATGATATAAATCACCGTCTTTCTTTTTTTCTATTTGATAATATATATAGGTTGAGGCCCTTCTTGTGTGATTATATTGTTCTGACACAGAAAATATTTCAGCTTCAGAAACACAAGCCATTACTTTCTCTCTAATTAAATTTATATTGCCACCAACTGGTATTCCTTTTGTTCTAGCAATATTTTTAAAAACCTGAGTGGGTATTTCTCTTATATGCATATACATATTTAAAACGACTATTAATAGGTCATTTATAACAAAATTATACCGCAAATATTAGCATTTTGTCTTACTTAAGTCAATTCAATTATTATAATATTAATATTTTTTTATTTAATTTTCCCCTCTTCACAATGAATAAAAAACTTGCTTTATTAGCAATAAAATGGCATTCTTATATTAGAAATTAAATTTAAATTAATGAGTTATACAGGAAGAAAACTTAATAAATATACCTGGATACCAAAATCAAAAACAGATTTAAGAGAATATCGTGAAGTGCTAAAAATTTGTCATACAATAGAGAATGAAAATGGATACTTTTCAGATAAAAGTCTTGGCAAAAAAATGGTGGAGTTACGAGCTATTGTTGACAGAGACAATTCCGCTAAAAGTTATGTAAAAAAATACGACGATAAAAAAATTGCTGACCAATCCTATGTTAGTAATGCTCGAATGTTAATTCGGATTTTTAGATGGCTGGGTTTTGTAAGTAAAGACTATGATTCAAATGAAAATGGTAAATTTTATTTAACGCCAGAAGGAGAAGAGTTATTACATTTTACTGGTCCATATCCAGCAATCATTGGTGAACAAAATGAAATGATTAAATTCCAAGAGGCTTTTGCTTCAATGAGATACCATAGCGTAAATGACGACACAAGATATAGAAACTACTATTTCAGGCAACGTGTGTTTTTCAATCTGATTCGCTTTTTAAAAATTTTTGATTACGCAACACATTATGAGCTAGCTCTTTCAGCACTTGTTTTGAAAGACGAAAGTAAAAATGAAATTAAATCAAAGAGGGACAAAATTTTAGAATGTCGCTCTGGCGGAAAAAACATCAGATGGTTGATGGAAATATATGAAATGAATTGCGAAAACAAAAGCACTGTAACAGGTATTTATGACGGCCCAAAAGTGCTATTGTCTTTTGCGAGACAACTTGGATTAGTAGCTGAAATAAATTTAAAAGATTGTGATAAGAACATTATTAAAATGTATAAAAAAATGTATAAAAATAGTGGGGTTATCTCAGAAAAAAGCATTAAAAAAATAAATCAAATCACACCCCTTGGTGAACAATTTGTTAATGAATATAAAAACAAAAATCTTTTATGGTATGAAAATTTACCGTCTGATAAAAATCTCTTTTCAACATTTCTAATCTTATCAAAAAAGGGAATTGAAAAATCGGTAGCTAGTACACTCAAAATTAATTTAAAAAAAATTGAGCATCTTTTTGAGGAAAACAGCGGTAAATTATTTTTAAAAAAAGATGTAGATTTTAATCTATACAGAGACATTCCTTATGAAAACCGGAAACAAGTTATAGAAACTATAAAATCAATTAACCCAAACTTTTTCAAACAAAAAGAAAAAGAAATCGTTATGCAAAAAATATTTAATCCAAACGAATACCCATTAAAAAGATGCATTGATTGTCACCAGGGTTCTTGCGCATATTATAGAGAAAATATGGATGCACTTGGTGGGAAAGACAGATTTCCTACGAGAGTTTGTCCAGAAAATTTACTAACCTATAATATGGATGGGGAATTAGAAATTAACTCAAATGATTGTGTCGGATGCGGCCTCTGTTTAATAAATTGTAATTTTGACGGATTGAGCATTAATGAAAATAACCAGGTGATAAAAAATAAAAATACTACTGATGAATGTCTTGAGGTAACAATTGATGATAAAGAAAAAATTACAAAAAAACTCGAAGAAAAATATTTAAATCACACAATAAGCTCATTGCCACCTAAAATAAAAAAACAGGACATGCCTAGTCTTGTTAAAAATTTTATATCTAAAATAGATAAGCCCGGAAAGAAGTGGGACAAAGATAAATGTTATACCTATGTTAGAAATGTTTTTAAACTTTTTGATGTTAATGCTATATACTCTGGTTCGGGAGGAATGAAAACTCGCTCCGATGTTACGATTGAATCGCCATTCATTGCCGTTAGCGAAGTAAAAAGTCCCGCTGAATCTCCAATTAATCTAAAAGCCGTAAGACAAGCTTTTCATGCAGCAATCCAAGCTAAAACTCAATTAACAATGGCCATTGGCCTCGAAACGCATAAAGGAGCTATTGAAGAAGAAGAAAAATTTAAAGAAGCCACGGGCATTGGTATCCTACTACTCGAAATCAAATATCTCGCATTACTTGTGTACCTAAATCAATTCATTCAATATACACCAGATTCATTATTAAGATTAATAAAAAATTTTGGCAATCATTTTAAACCAGAAAACTTCATTGATTATCTCAATAATGAAATAAAGCTTTGTAAAAATAAAATTACAACAGAAGAGATAAAAAAAATTGTTACTGACTCTTTTCAATAGCTTTCTTCAACCTTTTTCGCGACATTTTTACATAATCATCATTTACTTCTATTCCTATAAAATTTCTTTTGTTTGTTAAAGCGCTCACCACCTCACTTCCGGACCCTGAAAAAGGGACCAAGATTAAATCACCCTCATTAGAAAAATGATTTATTATTTTATCGCAAATAGCGAGGGGTTTTTGTGTTGGGTGATTAACTTTTTCTTTTTGATAATTTTTGCCTGCTAATGTAGGTATTCTCCAAATATCTCCTCCATGTTTACCTTTCGGATTAGGTGTCCAAGATTTGCCGTTCTTATTGATTTTATATTTTAATCTTTCAGTACTTTTATATGGCTCTCTTATAGTATGGTACGTGTAGTTTTTACTTTTAGTAAACCACAACAATGGTTCATAAGTCGAAGAAGGTGACCTACTATATTTTGACCAACCATTCTCGTAATTCCAAATAAATAGCCGACCGTAATTCATATTTATTTCATACAAGTAACACTGCATATAACAAATATAATGATGTATGCCGTATACAAACAATGAACCACTCGGCTTCAAAACTCTTTTTGATTCATATAACCATTTCTTACTCCAATCATACCAGTCCGAGACAGTATTCCATTTATCACTATCGTTTCCAAAATCTTTATTTAAGTTGTATGGAGGGTCAATAATTATTAAATCAACTGAATCATCTTCAATTTTTTTAAATAAATTTAGACAATCGCCTTTATAAATTTTATTTGTGTTTAACATTTTGCAAAATTAAAATATATTGATGATGAATATTTGGCACATAGGCAAATGGGTATCCATAAGGGAAAACCTTCTTCCTACTTTGATATAAAACTGTAATTCCTTTTAATTCATAGTTGCCTTTCTCCTCTAAATAATTTGATAAATCAGTATGAAATGTATAAAATTTGCTTTTATGTCTAAAATCACTCACAACAATACATAAATATTTTTCTGGCTTTAACACAACGGAACAATCATCAAAAAAATCTCCCAATACCTGAATGAATTTTTTGTAATCTCCTATATTAGCTAAGTCCTTTTTATTATTACTATATTTTGTATCTAATTTCTTTTCCACTCTTTCTTGTTTCGCTTTGTGGTCAATCTTATTCAAGATATTCCAATACGGAGGCGAAGTGACTATAAAATCAAAAAAATTATCTTCATAGGTTTTTATCTTCTCTAGAGCATCTCCATACACCACCTCTTGTTTTAAGTAATTTACATTTTTCTCATCTACTTCATTTTTCAACCTCTTGTCAGTTAAATTACAGTACTTTTTCATCAATTCAATTCCAACACCTTTTCTGCCGCTCAATGCACAGGCTTTCAAAGTTGAACCTACACCCAAAAATGGGTCCAAAACTTTTTGGCCCTTTTTTGTAAAGAAATTAATCAAGCGTTGTACGTCCTGATATGAATATGGAGCTGGATGCATTTTTTCTATTTTTGCATCTTCATGTTTTGCTCCCAAGCCCTTCTGAACAAAAACGGATATAGTTTCAGGTATCCATTCTTTTGCGGTTAGGTTATTCAGTTTATTTCTTTTATCATATTTACCCTTAGATTCTTTTATTTTCCCCTCCTTATTTTCTTTTTCTTTTTTCATATTTTAATAATTTACATTTTAATAATCGCACAAAAATCTAATTATATCAATTTAAAAGGGACAAACAATTGTCCCTTGTTGTATCAATAATATAACAAAAATTACCCTAAATTGCAAAAACATTTAATTCAATATTTTTATTATTTATACCTTTATATTTAGTTTTCCCTTTGTATATACGATTATTAATAATATATCTCACAGTGCCTGCGTGCCATTTACCACCCCTCGCAGTTTTTATATTTAAACGATTCAATTCTTTCACAATTTCTCTTAAACTCATTTTTCTTCTTAATTGAAATATAAATCTTACTACTTCTGCTTGCGATTTATTAACCAGCAACTTCTTATCCTTAGAAACATATCCATAAGCCGGGCTACCGCCAGCATAGCCACCTTTTTCAGCTTTCTTGATTCTTCCATTCATCATTCGCATTGTTATTAATCCTTTTTCATATTGCGCCACTGCTGAAAGCATTTGCCTGAATAGCACCCTCGTAATATCTTTACTATCTAAATCCGGTTCTTTAATTGAAATTATTTGTTTGCCTTTTCTCTCCTGTAAATCATAAATAATATTTTCTTGAATTCTTAAATCTCTTGCAAGTCTGTCGAGTTTGTATATTATTATTCCATCAACGTTTTGATTTACCTCAATGTAATTAAACATTTCCGACATTCCTTTTCTATCGTGCCATTCAAGACTGCCACTTACTCCATCATCCTTAAATGTTTCTATCAATCTTATATTATTCTTGTCTGCATAAGATTTTAAATCTTCAACTTGATGATTTATGGTTCCTTCCTCTTTTTGATTTTCAGTTGATGTACGGCAATAGCCAATTAAATTTAATCGCTTCACTTTATCCATAGAGGTATTTGATTATGTTTTTAAATTTTGTCGGTTCAAAATACAAATCTCTCTCAATGCCAAGCCCGAAGCTACCAACAAAGCTTTCAAGCTCATACAAACTGAATGAACCCCATTCATCATTATGGTCGCCGAAAATTGACACATAGCCATAGAATATTTTACTTTCCTCATCATATTCTGTGGCGAACCAAGTCCCCTGACCTTGCGGATTAAAAAATTTACAGACAACAATAGGATTATCATTGTCTGATTGTGAGCCAATTTTTTTGAATTGTTTAATTAGCTCTGGAGTTAATAGTTTCATAAGCAAAACTAAAAGTGAGCCGGTTATCGGCTCACTTTTTGAATTAGTTTATTTAAATAATTATTTGGTTTTATTTTTTTCAATTTCATTTTTTATATCTTGTTTAATTCTTCCAAAAAATGAATTCTTTTTTCTTTCTTCCTTTTCGATTCTCTTTCTCTTCTGCTCTTCATATTTAATAAATTTTTTTATAACGTCCTTTGCCCACCACTTATCAGTTTTAATTGGCAGGTCATTTTTTATAAATATTTTTGCTGTCTTGATTTTTTTATTCCCTGAAAAACCACCCAACGCTTTAAATTCATATTCTTGATGCAATAATAAATATTGTTGATTTTTATTATACTCGGCTATTTTACATAAAGGAAAAAACTCTTTTAAATAGCTTTCAAATTTTTGAATACCGGCAGGATAAATATTATTATCATTTAAAAACTCACCGCAATGTTTACATTTTATTGCTTCAATTTTTATTTCTTCTGCACAGTATGGGCATTTTTTTGTATCCATATGATTTTAAACCTAAAATGTATTTTAGGTCTGTTATTATTTTCCAACAAAAAGGACCGCCTGTCGGCGATTCCTTTGCAGGAATCCATCACCCTTTCGGATGACGGCCACGTGAATAGCTCCGACTCGACGGTCGTCTTTATTCACGTGGACTTTCGACCATATCCTTAACAATTTGCCAAGGGGTTAGGTCTTAATTTAATTGTTTTATATTTTATAGAGCTATTATACCATTTACAAGCTAAAATTCAACCATATTTTCAGTTGTGTGACGTGTTTGTCGTATAAATTGATATTATTACATTTTATGGTTAAAAATTTCATACAATGCGTTTTATGGATAATTCAATAAATATCGTAATCTAAAGCCATATCAATAAAATTTTTTAACTGCTTCCTGCTGTTAATTTCAGTATTCTGATAGTCTAAGATTATAAAATTATTTTTTAGCCTGTCTTTGTTTTCCTTTTTTTTAATTTTTTTAATCTCTTCAAAATATGATATTGACTTATCTTTTCTGAACACAATGGGACCCTCTGTTATTGCACAACTTGCATAGCTGAAGTAACTTTGCGAATTTATATCTCGCGGTAGTTTTTTTATCAATATTTTTTTTCTACTCGCATTGTACCTGATAAGATTAAATATCACATCTCTTGAATTATTACAATCCTCAAATGACATTGGTTCATTATCAAAATAATCTTGATGAAGCCATATCTCGTGAAATCCAGGCTTTATTGCAATCAATTCGGCGTAGATACTGAAATAGTTTTTTATATCAAGCTTTCTCAAGCTTTTTAGAATTATAAAGAGACGCTTTCGCGCCTCTGAAAATTTTGCTCTCTTTTTTGCCTCAAGACTAAAGCCCTGGCTTTCCCAAAAATAATCATTCGGCTTTCTGTGTTTTGTTCCTCCCTGATATACATTCAAGGAGGCCATCGACTGGTAAGCACGATTTTTTGTTGCTCGCAAAAAAAATCGCGGGGCAATGGCCATCCTTGAATTGAATATACATTTTAAATATTCTAGTCTACAAAAATTAAATACTCTCTCCAACTCCTCAATTAAATAATTAATATTTTTAAAATCAAAAACGACCCCTTGAGGGTCGGCAGGTGATAATTGGTATTTTGACGTTCTATAATTGTATTTTTGTATATAATCATTCATATATACAATTATATAGGATATTGGTATATTTGTCAAATTTTAATGCTAATATTAGTAAATATTATTTAATTCAATTAATGTTTTTCTCTAATAAAAACTTTTCGATAGATTTTTTCCATTCTTGAAGATGTTCAATCGAATTGTTGTCAAAATGATTTTTAAATGTTTCATAATTAGTATTCAAATCGCCTAATAATGATTGAATATTTTTTTCTCTTATATCTTCAAATTCTTTTCTCTTTACCTCTAAATAATGTCTTAATGAAACATCTTTAGTCTCGGTGGTAGCAAATTCACGAGAAACCAATCGACCATTAACCTTAAAGGTTGATTTTTTTACTCTTCCAAATACTGCCTGAAAATTCTCAATAAAATCTTTATATTCGCTTAGGTGTGCATTGCAGGTACTGCAAGAACAAATTTTGTCTTTAAATATCTGATATTCAGAAATATTTAAAATTTCCAAAATAGTCAGCATCTCTTTATAACTAATTCTTTTATGGAGAGGGTATAAATAAAATTTTGGTACTGGCAAGCCACCGCCCACTGGAACTACTGGTCTTGATTCTCCATATTCAAGACCGTGACAAACACCATCTAATAAACCAACATCATTATTGCTTAGTAAGATAGAAAAATATGAGCCGTACAATGAATATATTTTTTTTGATGTCCTTGTTTTAATTTCATTCAGAAGTTTAATATATATATCAAGATTTTCTGAAATTTCTTCGTGCTCCACATAATTATCTATCCATAATAAAAAACCATCCGCATTACTATCTATGTATCTATCTATAATAGCTTTTTTGAGTTCGCTATCATCAAAATTTTCTCTTGCTTTTTCAATAAATTTTTTACTTAACACTATCTGACCATATACTGGCAAATCACGCTCTATTACTTTAGCTTTATTTATTAGTGCAACATTTTTTTCTACCCATTCAGTTTTGTCAATATAAAAATAAGGAGCTATCAAAAACTCGGGCTTACTTTTAAATTCAATATCAAAATCTTCCTCTTTTTCATTTGCATAATCTATGTATTCTTTATATTGGTCTACTTTCTTTTCTACGGAAATGTTTTTTTGGTAATTCAATACATTTGCAGTAAAGGTTTCTATAAATTGCTCATCGACATCATCGGGATATAAGGGTTTTTTGGGAATTAGAATTTCTTTACCATTTTTATCTTCAATACACCCAGTAATTAAATTTTTTAATTCATCACCATATTGAATAATCAAATTTGATATAGATTTTTTAATCTTCTCATCATCAGACCCTAAAATAAAAGATTGATTATGTTGAAAGGCGTGAGTTATTGGGTCAATAATAAATGGTTGCTCTGTGGTACTTTTAACAATAAAAGAAGCAAGGGCAACAGGAGAAAAAGCAACCATATTTGCATTGATTACTATTTTGTCATAATTATTCTCCAAGCCATTACCAAAAAAATATTTTTGTTCTGCATTTGTGCCGTATCTTAATAAATGTTCACTTGCCATACCATTTTTATAATGAAAGTAATAATTGATAATTATTATTACTCAAAGAATATTCTAAATTACTAAACAAAATTTTTTTTGCTCTTTTAACAATAGTATTTTTTTGTGGCTTTATTTCCATGGAAACTTTCTGCGTTTGCATATCAAACAATATTAAGCCCAATTTATTTTCTTTAATTTCTTTATGTAATACTTCTTTATATTCTTGTTTTGGTAAACATAGACACAAATATTCAGCACCAATAGAGTGGTTTCTAGCTTGTTTTATCCCCTTTCTCCAATCTTTCAATTTAAATTCAATTGCATATAAATTCCCCTTTCTGTCTTTGTAGACGACATCTATACTATTGTCAAAAAAAGGAACTTCTACTGAAAATATTTTGTTGTTTTTAAAATAGGCTTTACAAAAATTTACTACCATTTCTCTTTCATCATAATGGTTAATATTTGTTTTCATATTTATTCTTTAAACTACTCTTTAAAAAATATATAATAGCGGTGCCAAAGATGTTATAAATTAAAACAATAAAAAATAACACCACCAAAAAATACGAATGATTATTCAAAAAATCTTTTGCCTTGTCTGTTAAATTTGCAACTACCAATACAACCCCAAGTAGAAAGAAAATAAGATTTAAACCAAAATAAAATCTATAAATAAACCTACACCTTAAGAGATGTTTTTCAAATACATTGTTATTATCAGTACTTTCACAAATTTCTGAAAGATACTTATCTAGGTCATCACCTCCAAATTTAGAAACATTAATAGAAATTATCTTTTTTAAGTCTTCAATTTTTCGTGAACGTATGAGTTTATGTACTTTTTCAAAAAAATCATCAGTATCTTTCATCTTTAAATCAAAAACACCTAACAATGATATTATAAAAGATAAAGCTGGGGCAAACAAAATAAGCAATGCTGAATATAATGGCTGCATAAATGTAGGTATTAACAGGATTTCACCTTGCTTTTAATTATACTTTTTTCAGTATAATCCGGGTATTTACTGTAAACATAATTAATTATTTCATTAAGATTAATCTGATTAAATCTTTTTTTAAGTTCAGTAATTATATTAATTTGATTTTCAGTTACTATCGGAATAATCTTTTCTTTCATATAATTTAACCCAAGTGAAGTTAAGCTATATTTATATTCAATATATTCATCCTCGGAGGATTCGCCTAATGAAGAATCATCTATGAGTGCAGTATATTCATCAGCCTCTTCAAAGGCTAATGAATTTTTGTTCTCATCATACTTGATAAAATGTATTTTTATAAAAAATTCTAAATCCTCTAGAACCTCTTTAGACATTGGCCCGAATTTCCACGCAAAAAATTCAGGTAAGTCATCTTTATCTAATATTGACTTATCTTTTTTAAATAAGCCATAACATTCTTTCTCAAATACAAAAACCATTTTTGTTAATCTGGTTCGTCCCGCAATAGGTTCATTTATTTCTTTCGCCCTACCGGGAGTATATAACATTAATAACAATAAATCACTAGATTTTAGTTTACTTTTAGCCATTTTATTATATATTATCTCACTCTTTTGTTTTATAATTATATCATATTTAGCGCTATTATAGCAACATTTTAATTATCAGACCTAAAATGTATTTTAGGTATTATCCAATAATCACAGGTTAATTCTCTTTAAAAAGGTATTTTCGCCAGATTTTTCTAAAATTTTCAACTCTCTTATTACGGTTTTAAAATAATTCGTATTTTGATTATCAATTTTTACTATATCCCAACTTTTTTCACCTTTCATATGTAGGTTTACAAAATTTCGTCTAACTTCGATATATAAAAAGATAAAACGTTTCATTAAAGATATTTTCTTTTGTGAAATTTGTATTGTTAAACCCTTGTGCTTCTGGCATTCATTAATAAAAACTTTAACTTCCTTTTTTATTGTTTCATTCTTAGATTTATTCAGGTGATACCCTAATGAATATATGCGGCTAGGTAAATGCTCAGGCGGTTTTTTAATAATCCCATTATTGTCATAAAAATTACTCGAGGCATTTGAATAATCCCTAGTAAGCATCTTGCAATCAAACTTTATTTCAATATTTTTTGAGTGGCAACCTACTCGTTGCCGCCATCGGCCGGATCCATAACTATCTCGTTGATCACCACCGCTCCCAGGCGGTAATACCTGGTGTCCGGTGAAGTGCTTTCCGGGACTGCCGAGGGAAACGTTACGGCCGGTGTTTCCGAACCGGAATTATCTACCGATTCCATTCTGCATTCGGTATCACAGCCATCACCGGGCATTTTACCGCCGTCATCGCACTCCTCCCCGCTTTCGAGAACTCCATTGCCGCATAACGGTTCCGGCGATCCGCCTCCATCCTCCGCAAAATCACCGGGCGTCGGGATATCACGGGCCGCGAAATCAGCGCCATTATCATCGGTATCGAGACCCAATATCTTCCGTTCGATGCTGGCATCAGCTGCGGGGCCGGGCGCCGGAAGCGCTTCGTAATCGTACGGTTCGCCATAACCGACCTTATCGACCAGTCGGTTTTCCGCGTCATATACCAATATCGTATTATTCGAAGAGATCGAGTAGCTCTCGCCCGAATAGGCCAGATCGGCGCCTAGTTCAATCGCATATTCCGGCGGAGTAATAATAAAAAAGCCATGGGCAGATATCGTCCCGCTGAATTTCGCGCTGCTTACCAAATTGCTTTCGCTGCCGCTTTGGGTTTTTTTCTTTAACGTCCAGCCGGCCAGATCAAGCGGTTCGCTGCCACTATTGTATAACTCAATAAACTCCCGCTTGGCCGCCACAGCGCTGCCGGCCATTATTTCGTTGATCACCACACCGCCGGACGATGCCGCTGAACGGTTAATAGTACCTACAAAATAAAAAAATCCTGTTAGAGTCAAAAACAGGATCACTACGGCGCGGGACCGCCGCCCGCTTTTATTGTTGGCCATATACAGACAATTAATTATAATTGCCTGTATTATAGATCATTTATTTAATGAGAAAATAAAGAAAAAATAAAATTACCCGATTTTTTTCACCAGTCCTTTGAAAGCCGGGAGCTGGAACATCTGGATGCGCTTATAGAGCGGGTCGCCTTTTTCGATATCGCCCCGTTTCAGGTGGTCATAAAGCCCGAATGACGTGGTCTGGAAGATCATCACCCGGTTGTCGGAGGCCGCGTCCTGGTCCACCTCCATGAACACATCGCGCCACTCCAGTTTGCCGTTTTCGTATTCGTCATACCGCAGATCGATCAATTTCTTCCAGATATGGACAAATTTGCCGGGAATGCCGATTTCCCTCAAGTAGGCTAGAAAATGGGGAGTTACCTGTCCGCGCAGGGCCTTTAAATAATTTTTCCGGTCGCCGTCATCGCATTCGACTATTTCCTGGTCCAATATCATCATCAGCATAATGTGATTAGTGGCTACCATTTCGTTGAAATAACGGTCCTGCTCCACTTTGTTGACGTTACTGAACCTGAGCATTTCCCTGACATCCTTGTCCTGATACAGCGCGAAAGCCTGTTTGGCGCCCGCCATCACGAGCGATTGGCACCTGTATTTGATCCGCTTGGGTATGGTGTTGTATTTGAAAAATTTCAGCCAATGAAACATTTATTGATCACTATTTAAAATAATATTAAAATTTGGCTCTCGGATAATCTTCTGGATTAAAATCCGGGTTCTGTCCGCTGTTTCAGCCTTTAAAAACCCTAAATACTAATTTATAAATCCCAAACAAATCCCAATTACCGAAATTATAGATTCAAAACCCGACCGGATTCACCGTTAAGCCGTAGCGTAGCGCTGGGTTTGAATTTTTGACATTGGAGATTTGAATTTGTTTAGCCTGCCTGCCGCCAGGCAGGAATTTAGAGTTTAGGGCTTAGAATTTAAAAAATACATGATAAACAAAAACTGATCGGATACCACCAGCGGGATTATCAAAAGAGCCTAAAGTATACTATTTATAATTTACATTTTCCGTGTATTACCGGCTATTAACGGCCGCTTCTTCTAGTTTTACCGACAGCAATTTCGACACCCCGTCATCGCCCATCGTAACGCCGTATAGGATGTTGGCCCGCCGCATCGAGGCGCGATTGTGGGTAATGACGATAAATTGCGTTTTATGCGACAATTCGTCAAGGATCTTCGCCAGACGCTCGGAATTGGCCTCGTCCAGGGCGGCATCAACTTCGTCCAGCACTACGAATGGCGATGGATTGGAACTGATAATCGCGCAAATGAGCGCGATCGCGGTCAGGGCGCGCTCGCCGCCCGACAGCATGGTAATCGATTTTATCTTTTTGCCCGGAGGGGTGGCTTGGATCTCTATTCCGGCCAGTCCGGTGGCATTATGCTTCTGCAGGAATTTTATTTTTTTGAGGTCATTAAGGTTCGGCTGGTCCTCTTTCTTTTTGTTTTCCGTCTCGCCGTTCTCTGCCGCCTCCTCACCATCCTCGCCCAAAGCATCCATCACTTTGATTATCCTGGCCGCACCGCCGTTGAACAAGATCTTGAAATATTTTTCGAAGTTGGCGGCGATCGCTTTGAATTCCTTGTCGAATTGGTCTTTGATCATGAGGTCCAGCTCTTTGATCACCTTTTGCAGGGAATCGACAGTCTTGGTGAAGTCATCCACCTGGCCGGTCAAAAAATCATAACGATCCTTGGTTTCGTTATATTCGTTCTCGATCTGGGGATCGATGCCGCCGATCAATTCGAGCTGGTGCTTAAGGTTGCCGATCTCGCCGCGAATGGCGGCAGTATCGATTTCCTCACCCTCGCCTTTTTCCCGTACTTCTTTGAGGCTTCCCAATTCCTGGCGGATCTCGACTTCCAGGTCCTCCAACTTGGTCTCGAAACGGGTGGAGTTTATTTTCAGGTCATTCAACTTATTATTAACCATATTCAGCTCTTGTTGCAAAGCTGAAAGCTCTTTCTGGAGGGAAAAAAGCCTGGCCCTGGCTTCCTCGTCTTTGGCTGCCGACTCATCGATCCGATTTTTGGTATTCCTGATCTTTTCATGGACTGCCGCCAATTTAGACTTGACATCTTCCTGCTCGGCGGTCATGGCGGCCAGATCGAATCCGCCCGACTGCTGGCTTAATTTACGCTCGATCAAGGCAATCTCGTTTTTAAGCCCTTCGCTTTTTTCGGTAAGCAGCTTGACCCGCTCGCTCCGGGCGGTGATGCGCAGGCTGTTTTCGTTAATTTGGATAAGCAGATTATCCTTATCCTCCGCCAGCCGTTTCATACTACCATGCAACTCCTGCCACTCGACCGTCCCAACCCCGACCGGTCCGCCACTCTCTTCGGCGATCGTTATGAGTTCGCGCAAATCATGTTCGATTTCCCTGATAACCTCTTTGACCTTGCCGATATCGTCATGGCCGTGTACCGCTTCCAGGCGGCTGACCACCTCTTTAAGGCGCTTGTGCAGATGGCGGGTGTCGGTTGCGTCTTCCCCGGCCTGGGTCAGTCGCTCATTCAGATCCCTTAATTCATTGTCGATCACTTTGAATTTGCCCTTAAGCTCAGCATCCTCTTTCCGGCAATCCTCGATCCGCACTTCTTGGGTCGAGAGCTCTTCGGCGATCGTTGTCCGCTCCTGGTCCAGGTTATTGCGCTTATTAACGAGATAAGATACGTCGAACTTGCCGCTTTGTTCGAGTTTCATCTCCGCCTGCGCTTCCATTTTGGCCAATTGGGCGGTCAATCCTTCTTTTTCCGCCTGTACGGCCGCCAGTTCCTCCTGCAGCCGGGCAAATTCCCCGGCACCCTCTCCGGCCTGTTCCAGCTTGCCGAGATCGCGGTTCAACTGTTCCAATTTCTTTTCTTTCAGGAACTTGGTCTTTTCCAGTTCAAGGAATTCACTGTTATAGCGGCTGAATTCACCGTTTATCTCATGCCATTGGCGGCGGTAGTATTTCAGCTGGATATTCCTTAGTTCCCCCTCGATCTCGCCGCGCCGCTTCAGGCGGTTTACCTGGCGGGTCAGGCTTTTGATGCGCGGTTCGATCTCATTGATGAGCATTTGCGCCTGGATAAGGTTCTCATAGCTCGAACGGAGCTTGTTCAGCGAATCGTCGCGCTTGATCTGATACTGCTTGACGCCGGTCGCTTCGTCGAAGAATTCCTTGCGCTCAGCCAAAGAGGTATTGAGAAAACCCTCGACCATGCCCTGGCCGATCACGCTATAGGTCTTCTGTCCGAATTTGGATTTGGCCAGAAGCATCTGGATATCGGACAGGCGTACGCGGTTTGAGTTGAGGAGGTACTCGCTTTCCCCGCTCCGGTACAACCGCCGCGTGATCACGATCTCGCTGTAATCGACCGGCGCCTGTTTATCCTCATTGTTGAGGTGCATCGACACCTCGGACATACCCAGCTTGCCTTTCCGCTCGGTGCCGGAAAAGATCACATCCTCGCTCTTCTTGCCCCTGAGGGTTTTCATGCTCTGTTCGCCCAGCGCCCAGCGGACGGCATCGGCCACGTTCGATTTGCCGCTGCCGTTCGGGCCGACCACGGCGGTAATCCCGCGCCGGCTCTTGTCGAGCATGCCCGGGAAGGTCAGGATGTTCCGGTTAGCGAATGATTTGAATCCCTGGATTTCCAATTTTTGCAAATACATATTTTAGTAAACAGTAAATAGTAAACAGCCAGCCTACCGGCAGGCAGGTAAACAGAATTTAAACAAATCGTTTTATATATATTAGTTGTGTAATTTTCTTCTGCTTGCTGAAAATGAATTAATTTTGAAATTAATAATAAATTTTATCGGCGTGAAATCCGCGTAGCCATCTGCGTAATATCCGCGGATAAATAATTGTGTATAAAATAAACACTTATATTACAATAAAAAGAAGGAAAGAAAACATTTTCTATTCCAATATTATTATACAATATTTTGCTAAAATAAAAAAGCCGGGAAGCTTGGAGGCTTCCCGACGGCAGTTTAAAAAAATTTTGGCTTAATAGCCGGTTTGATTTACCAGGTCACACACCGGTCCGCGGGAATGGTCCCCTGTCAGGACAAAATGGGCGTAGCGCTTATCGCCGGCGAATTTTATCACTGCCCGGTTCAGGGCATTCTTGTAAGGATTTAGATCCTTGCGATCCCTTTGGGTGACATCTCCCAGACAGATGATTTTCGTGTGTTCACAACCCCTGGTCAATAATGCCCGCGCCTCACCCTCGTCGGCATTCTGCATTTCGTCGAAAATAATAAGGCTATTTTCGACATTCATTCCGCGGATGAAATTGAGAAGCAATATTTCGAACACCTTATGGTTATAGACCGGAGGCCAGACATTGGCTTTATCGAAAATCTTCACCGAACGGATACCGTTCAATTTCAAAACCAGATCATGGACAGAGCGCATGTGTGGATTCACTTTATCGTTCAGATCACCGGGCAAATACCCGTTCGTTTCGCTCGCTTCATAGGTCGGTTTGACGAAAAAGATCTTCCTATATGTGCCCAACTGCAAAACCTGATAAAATGCCGCAACCAAAGCGAGATGGGTTTTGCCGAATCCGGCCTTGCTTTGAACGGTAACCAGAGGAATGTCTTCGTTCAGCATCAGATACAGCGCCAGATTTTGATAGACATTCCGCGGTTTCAGTTTCCACGGGCGCAATACATAGTCCACAATTTCTTCGCCATCAATTCCGCAGAATACCGGTTTACCGACATCATTCCAGTAAAAATAATTATATCCATCGGAGTCTTTTGGTAAAAAACCGGTATATTCAATTGCTCTCGGAATATTTGGCTTTATTTCTTCGAAGACGACCTCAATGCCCAGAGCCTCAGCTTGCGCTGCCAATAGCGTATCGGCAGTATTGAATTTGAGATTCTTGATTCCCTGATCCCTCAGGGCAAACAGTTCGGACAGGATTTGATTATCCTTATGTTTAGGATCAAAACCGACTATGACGTAGCGTCGCGCTCTGATCAAATCGGCCAAAGCATTTTTTTGGCGATAAAATTTGCCATTTCCGAGCAACTTGTTTATTTCCGCCTGAACAGTGGCGGTAATCAGCCCGATAATTTCCTTGCCGTTTTGTTTGGCAAAAATCGAATTCGGGTCGTTCAGGATGGTGCTTGTGTCAACCGATACGAATTGATGCGTGCTGTCGAACCTCGCCATTAACGCTGCGGTTTCCAGGCACAGGGATGAAATCGGATCATTTACATCGGGAGACGGGACAACCGCAGTGTCTTTTGTCGCTACCGGATTGAGCGCATTTTGCATCATGACTCTCCTTTTCGGTTTATTTACTGGTTAATTTGTTTGGTAAACCATAGTAACTGAAATGTCAAAGGTCTATTCACCTCCTTTTTTAAAATAAAAACCCGCAACTCCCTGTAGGGCGCGGATTGTTAAAAGCCAATTTTGTTTTTATATTTGTCTAATTAAATTGTAACACATAGCGGATAATGTTGACAAGACGCCTGTGGTACGTCGCACGCAGCACATAGCACGCACCACAAATATATAATATTTATATCGGATAATACTATGATTCATGTTGCGTGCTATGTGCTATGTGCTGCATGCTTACAAACGAAAACACCGCCTATAGAGTCCAGCGGTGTTTTCAATATTGCATCCCCATGCTCACTCTACCACCTAAAGGACTGGTGATAAAGCTAGAAAGGGAAGGGTGCGAAGGAATTTAAAAAATTTTCAGACCTTAACTTTAAAATATCTGTCAGGTCCGGGGTCCCAACGCACCCTTTGGGTGACAAGCACCCATTTTGGTTTTTCCAGGCCCCTCGCCCGGAAAATTGTAAAGATCATGTTGCCATGATCTGAGAGTGGGATCTGACCCGGCAATTTAACGCTCAGCGTTATAATTAACCGGTAAGGTTCTACTCTCAGACCATGGCGTTTTTTGCAGGCGATTTAGGTTGCCCGACTTTGTATATTAACAGTCCGAAAGGACTCTTAATTTCATGATAGGTTCAGGCGTTCGATCCGTTCCATCTTCTGGCCGCTTATTTCTACCGGCAGATAAACCGGCGCGCGGCCGCCATTCGATATTCCGGCCGAATTCACGCTGGCTGATTCCGTCAACAAGCCAACTTGTCTGGTCGATTGGTATAGTATGCTTAATGACAACGCGGTAATAATGACAATAAAAAAAGCAATGGACAAACTGACAACGAGTCCAGACCAGCTGAACTCCTGTTCCATTGCTTTCTTTTTAAGCTTATTATAGTAACGCCAACCCAAAGCTTCAAAGGCAAAGGGCTGTTCGCTACCAATAGATGTCATGTCCATTTTTGTTTTTGTTTTGTTTTTACCCGTGAGCTTACGGGGATTGGTGCAATTCCGGGGTTTTTACCCCGATATATACATTCTAGCAAATTTTTAATGAATTGTCAATGTGGAAAACATTAAATAATTGAAAAACACCATTAATTATAGGCGATTATTGAAAAATTTTTCGTATAATTTAAATGCCGACCATTCAATTATCAATTTTCAGTAACCCAATAATCCAAACAAATATTTAATGTTAAATATCAAATATTTAAATATCTCCATTTAATTATTAATTATTTGATATTTGATATTGATTGAGTCACTGGATCATTGAAAATTGATAATTTTAAAACTATCATAATTTGCTAACTCTAAATTGCTAGCTTACTGTTTTAACATCAACTTTTTATATAACCCGACGTATTCCTTCGCCGGTTTGTCCCAGGAGAAATCCGCCTGCATACCGCGCGTCTGCATGGCCCGCCAATCATCCGGGCGGTCGTAATAAGTGTCCAGGGCCTGTTTAATTGATTTATAGAATTCGTCCTTCGACACATCCTTGAAACTGAAGCCGAGATCCGGAGTAACCGTGTCCTTGAGGCCGCCGGTTGCCCGTACTACCGGCACCGTACCATAGCGCATGGCGATCATCTGGCCCAGCCCGCAGGGCTCGAAGCGGGAAGGCATAAGGAAAATATCGGCTCCGGCATAGATCAACTTGGCTAATTTTTCGTCATACATTAGGTTGACGCTAAACTGTTCGGGGTGTTCATTGCCCAGCTCTTTGAGCGAGCGCTCGTACTCCGGCTTGCCGGTGCCGAGGAATACGAACTGGGCGCGGAAACGGCTGAAGCGGGTGGTCACCAGGTCGATCCCTTTCTGCCAGACCAGGCGGGTCACCATGGCAACCAAAGGAATATCCTGATTTACGGGCAGGCCGAGCTTTTTTTGCAGGGCAAGCTTGTTTTCCAGTTTCTTATTGATCGATTTGGCGGTGTATCGTTCGGCGATAGCAGGATCATGGGACGGATCGTAATATTCCAGGTCCAGTCCGTTGATGATTCCATATAAATCAGCGCGGCGCTTACGGATCACATTGTCCAGGCGCGCGCCGTAGGCGCTGGTAGTAATTTCCCGCGCATAGGTAGGGCTAACGGTCGTGACCAGGTCGGCGTTCAATACTCCCTGAACCATGAAATTAACGTCGCCGTCTTGCAGGTCTACAGATAATGATTTAAGCGATTCCGGATGGAGATTGCCGGTCGTCAGCACATCCTGTTCCGCCTTGCCCTGATAATAGAAATTATGGATAGTAAATATGGTTTTGAGGCCGCGCAGATATTCCAGATTAGTTGTTTTGATAATATCGGGCATTAAAGCGGTATGCGAGTCGTGGCAATGGATGATATCCGGCTGCCAGCCCAAAACAGGCAGGGCATACAGCGCGGCCAGGGAAAAGAACAAAAAACGCTCGGCATTATCGTTTCCGCAATACACTTCCGGCTTACCGAAATATTCGGGGCAATCGATGAAATACACCGGTACGTTGCCGTGCGGCAATTTCCCCTGCCAGACGTTCACTTTCATGAGCAAGCGTCCGCTCGGCACTTCCAAATCAGAATATATCTTGTTGAGATCGTGTTTCCGCGGACTGATCGAACCGTACAGGGGCATAATCACCCGCGCGTCGACACCCAGGCTCTTAACTGCCGGCGGCAATGACCCAAGTACGTCGCCCAAGCCGCCGACCTTAGCCAGGGGCGCCACTTCGGCGGCCGCCATAAGAACTTTTATCTTTTTATCCGTCATATTTTCTTTATAATAATTGTTTCAAATTACAATATTTTATCGTAAATCGGAGATCGTAAATCATAGATCGTCATTGCCGTCAAGGAATGGTTCATGATTCATGATTTACGCTCTCCGCTTCACGATTCCCCGATCCACTCCAAGATCTTCTCCACCGGTTTTTGATCGGGCAAGGCGTTCGTTTCCACCGTGAGGACGGGCAGGGAGCAATGTTCGATTTCCTTCAAATATTCCCGCTGCTGCCCGGTATACCACTGCGGATCCTTTAAAACGCGCTGATAGTGGGGATACAGGTTAAGCCGGTCCTTAATCCTGCCCTCTAGTAATTTTTCGTCCTCAGGAAAGGTTATCAAAATAATTTTAAAATCCAGCTGCTTCAGCCGTTCCACCGCCTTGTTGTAGCCAATCTCCGCCTTACGATACATCCGATTGTAAACGACATCAGACAGATAAAATTTTTCGATCAACAAATTTTTGTCTTTAAGATCTTCGAATATATCCAAATAATGGGCGATCACAGGCTGGCCGTATGGCGTCCCGAAAATCCCGACATCGCAATTGAACCAATGGCAGCCGTCCAGAAGATAGCCGCTTTGGTTATATTTCGGCTCGAGATGGTTATAGATCTGGCTCATCAGCCAGCTTTTGCCCGAAAGCTCAGCGCCTTCGAAGATTAGATGGATCGGTTTGATTTTCATATTAAAAACAAATTAGCTCACGCGAATGTACAAATTTTAATACAAATATACAAATTACTAATAAGCGCAACTAAACAATTTGTAATTTGTAAATTTGTAGCCTGATTTGTATATTCGCGTGATAAATATTTTTTATTCGAGCAACATCAAATCTTCACATCCCCATTCAGGCAATGATAAGCCAGGAGAAAGGCGCCGGCGTTCCAGGATTGGCCGGGTATGCCCATGGGTTCACCGGTCTTGCCGTGCAGCCATTCGTTAAACTCCCAGTTATTCAGTTCATTGGCGGCGGCTACGCCGGCAAGCGCCTTTTGCGCTTCTTTTTTTTCACCGGCCTTATGAAGCGCCATGGCGTAGAACGCTCCCGCCATCGGCCAGATACCCCCGTTCAGGTAGCAATAAGGGTCGTTCTGCCCGCCATACTGGCCGAGCTGCGGACGCCAGTCAAAATCATTCTTCTTGACCGGCGGAGTCAGGACCTGGATAGGATAGCGCCGGTCCAGACGCTTACGGCGGAAATAGCGGACTATCTGTTTCGCCCGGTCACCATCGGCCGCACCGGAGATTATCGCCAGGCTATTGCCGAAAACATCACAGCGGTCGCTCGCATACCGATAAGCGACATAAAAAAGATAATACGGCACCTTATCGACACAATCACGCACGATCTTTAGCTCCTTACTTCGATGGTAGGAATCCCGGGAAATGAACAGGGAATCTTGAGCGGATTTATTGTGGGGAAGGAACAAGGTATTAAGTCCGTCTGCCGCCAGCTCCGCCTCATTTGCCATGCCGTAAAGCGTTAAGGCCCAATGCCAAAGAGCGTTGGTAAAAAGCACCCGGCCGCTTGAGAGGCGCTCATCCGCCCAATCAGCCGCCTCTCCCTGGGCGAGCAGGCCGTCGCTATTGGTATCCTGGCAATGGAGCCACTGGAATGTGCTTTTGATCCGCGGCAAAAGCGACAGCTTAAAATCGGCCTCGCCCAGACCGGCCATGAACTCAATGGCGATCAGCCACCAGAGGCCGGAATCGATACTACCCAGGTGATGGAAATGCGCCTGGCCGGCTGAGACATCGACCGAAGACGGGATCTGCCCGTACGCGGTCTGGTAATCAGCCATCGTCTTAAGCCCGGCCATGGCAGTCTCCATGAGCATCTTGTCGCCGCTGGCCGCCATACCCAGGGCGCAGATCGAAATATCGCGCGCGAACAGCAGATGATAGCGGCGGCTCTTGGCCAGCTTGCCCGTCGTAGCGGCTGTTACCCCGTATTTACCGGTATTTTTCCGCAAAAGCCCGATCGACCGCCGATAACATTCTTTGATCAATTTATCTTCTCCCATATTATTTCAATTTTGACAATTTGATTCATGTATTATAATGTTATTATAGCAAAAAATAACGCTTTGCGGTATGGTAATAATATATTACCAGTTAAAGATAATAGTACTTAACTTGATTTAATATTAACATGCTAAATTCATTCCATGAACCTTAAAAACGAACCATTACTGAATATTAGCAAACCAGAATTGACTGGAGATAACTCAAATAATGCGAAAGAAAAGGAGACCAACATGGATAAAAAAGATGTCGAGCAGGAGAAGTCAGACGAATATCACCTGGATAAGGAAACGGAAAAAAACATTTTAAGTGAGTTGGACCAATCGGAAATCATGATCCAACGCCTGGAAGAAGAGTGGGCTGCAGGACTAACCGGAAAAGCCCTGAAATTGATCAAAAAAGAAATCGAATCGATAGTAGTCGGGGAGGGTGAATCAAGAAAAATAAACCTTAACCACCACTTGGCCGACATGAACGAAGCCGAAAAGCTGATCAAACAGGGTGATATCGCCAAAGCGAACGATTTTGCCCACACATTATTCGAGTTTTTGCGAAATAACCCTTACCATTTCAGTGAGGATATAGCTACGCAGGAAATGATTATGAATACCTATTGGCTTCTAAAACGTTACATCGACGCCGAATATAAATATATCGAATTTCAGGATCCGCAAGCAAATCCCGAAAAAATGATCGAACGAATAGAAATATATCTTGCGCTTGTAACCAAGCTAAATAACTCGACAAAACTTGCCGAAGAAAAAGAATTTTGCAAAACAAAAGGGGGCGAAGAATGGCTGGAAGATATAGAAAATTTAAAGAAACGAATATCTGAAGTCAACGAATATAAAATCTTAAGTTTCTTCAGCGACACTAAAGATTTTGAATGGAATGCACAACAATATCCGGAAAAAGCTGAAGAATGGATGAAGTTAGTCTTCGAAAAAGACTCTCGTTACAGTGGGAAACCTAAGTGGCTCGAAGATAGGCAAAGGACGTTGTTGGAAATCTTCTGTCAAAGTAAGGACAAAGAAGGGGCGGAGAGGATAATTCTAGCGACTAAAGATTTGCATAGCAGAATAAAACGCATCAGTAAATACGAAACTTTCTTCGGCCCCTGGCCAAATGAACAGCCCACAATTGCCTACGATGAAAAACCGACCAACAAACCGGTTAAGGATTCATCATCGTTTAAGGATGCACTTAAGCAACGAAGATTCGATGATTGCAAAATCTGGCTGGATGTATTAAAAAGGGATGGTTATAAAAACCTACCGAAAGAACATGTTGAGTTGATAATATTCGACCGGAAGAAAGAGTTGGATGACGCCATCAAAGCGACCGGTTCAAAATAAATATACATAACACAACAAAACCGTCCGTTTGCCACTGAAAACGGACGGTCTTTTTTATAATTCTGAATTTAAAATTTTAACTTCTTGAAACTATGCTGTCATAATTGGCAGATCTGCTAATATAATTCGGGTTTAGAAATTTATATTTTAAGTTTTATTTAAAAATTATAAAATTAAAAATTCAAAAATTTTAAATATTACATTGTCATTTTGCCCTCAGCCGTGAGCTCGGACCGAACGGATTTTTGATTTTAGCATTTCGATTTTATAAACTTGCGGCTTTATCTGATTTTCCCGATAATCTTCTCCACGTCCCGGAGCCACCTGCTATCGATCGTGAAATACTCCCAGGCGCTTCTGATGCCCTGGCGGCTGCCTTCGAAGACATGAAAATCCGAACCGCCGGTCTCGATCCAGTCGAGCGGACGGGATATTTGCTGGATATACATGATCGCGTCGTAGCCGTGATGCGGCGACAGTTTCTCCACCCCGTCGATACCGGCATTCTTGAAATCGGAAAAAAGTTCAGGCGACAGGCCCAGTTGTTTGGCCGGATGGCAGAGGATCAGCTGTCCGCCGATCCGTTTTTTGAGCGCCGCTACCCTCTCCAAGTCGATATAGCTTTCGTGCAAGATGCCGATCGATTTGTTGCGCAGGTATTCACGGATAAAATCGCCTTCCCGCGGCTCGTCGAGATTTAATTCCCGTTTAACTTTGGCCAGATTGCCCGGAACGCCCAAGATTTCGCCAACCACGTGGTTGATCGGCACATAATGGTTGTATTTATCCAGTATCTGGTCGATCCTGATCTTGAAACCGCGTACCACCAGACGCTGGAGCGCGCGACGGACATTGCGGCGGCGGCGGCGCTGGCTGTCCCTGAGCAGATCGTGGAGCGCCGGGTCGCTGTCGTCATAATTGTACCACAAGACATTGAAATTCCAGCGATGGAGCTTGACATAAAGCTCCAGGCCTGTGACCGGCTTAATACCGAGATGATGGCAAGTATGGCGGAATTCCCCCATCCCGCTGACGGTATTGTGGTCGGTCAAAGAGGCTACTTTTACCCCCTGCCGGGCGATATAGCGCGCCACTTCGGACGGCCGCAAGTAACCGTCCGAATAATTGGAGTGGAGTTGGAGATCAATTAGCATGAATTTATAATTTGAAATTTATAATTTGAGAAATGAGAAAAACTATTTTTCGGCCGGCTGCGGGAAATTACGATAAGGCAATATTAGACATTTTTACACGAATTCTCACGGATTTTTGACGGATTTACACGGATTTTATAAGGTTTTTCTCGAATCTCAATTTATAAGTCATGAATTTGTAAACTGCTGAATACAAGGCCTGTCGATTGTTGACCCATCAATTAATATTTTAGGAAATAATATTGTTATCTGGAATTTACAAATAACAAATTACAAATTGATTTTCCTAATATAATATTAGTAATTTGACAACTATTTATTTCCCGCATCACTAACCATGATCATCTAAGGCCCAACCCCTCAACAGCTTTTTCGATCAAAGGATGGGCCCTTTCGGGTTCGCGCTGGTCTTTTAAGAGGAAAAAACCGGCCGTGCGCATCGCGGTCCAATAATAATAAGTGTCGATCCGCTCACGGATCTTGCTGTCCGGTTTTATCTTACTGACCGCAAAATAACGGTCAAGAAAAAGTTTTTTCATTTCTTCGGCATAGCTCAAGTCGCCGATCTTGCGCATGACCATGAACTCGATCTGCTGCAGGAATGTCCCGACGTCGCGGGTAAAATCGGACAGGCACAAATCCGTGAAATCTATCACGGCGATCTTTTTCCTGCCCATTCTGATCACATTCTCCGGGTGGGCGTCGCCATGGACCAGCCAGCGTTTTTTCGTGTTGTCCAGAAATTTTTCCTCCCGGGCGACCAATAATTCATAGATCCGTTCGAATACTTTGCGATATTCGGGATAATGCTCGGCAATGCGGTCCAATATATGGGGGATCCCGGGATACACGGTCGCGATACGGCTATTATCGCGGTTGAAATTGCGCGCCGAGCCAACGCTTAAGGCGTGCAGTTTGGCGAACCAGCGGGCCGTCTTGGGCAGCATATCCTCGATCGTCTCCATGTCGTGCCCGCGGATGTAGGCATAAAGATTATTACCTTCCACTCCGCGGTAAAAAGTGCCCTGGAAATAATTCGAATAAAAAAGCGGATGCGGGATAGTGTAATAACCGCGCCCGAAACCATGACGCCAAAGGAATTGCAGCGCGTCATAGACATTCTTGCGCGGTTCGTCGCTATGGGCCGAGCAATAGATCGGCAGTGTCTTCAGTTTTTTGTCCTTGCTTACGAACAAGGTCCGGTATTCAATCACTACGTGGTAAGTGTGGTCCCAAATGAAATCCTTGTGCGGAATGATCTTGATCCGCTTGATGCCGGAAAAATCTGGGTATAACGGCAAGACCTTCTTTTTGAAGAGGTCCATGACATACTGCTTGTCCAATAATTTGTTTGCCTTATTCATATGATTACGAATATATAATCCGAATCTACAAATTATATCCGAATGCTCCGAATACGAATTTCTGAATTATTCGGATAAAATAATTCGGGGCATTCGGAACGTTGTTCGGGGCATTCGGATTATGCTATGTTTTTTTCCAATAATAGACCCAGTGGCGCTCCCAAACCATTTTTTTGACTGCTAAGTAGAGCTTCTCCGCCTTGACCTTGGTTTCCCGGGTCAGTTCATTATCGAGCGCCCGTATGGAGCGGATCAATTCGTTCGAACCGCGTTCGATCTGATCCGGGTTCCAGGATATCGGACCGAACATTTTCTGGAAATCCCGGGCACTCGCCCACCAGAAAGTACAGCTCGCCAGACCGCGCACAAAATGCCAGCGAGCCCAATGGTAATTAACGTCACTCCGGTTGTCTTCGATCGTATTATAGGCCAATTGCGCCAGCTGCCATAATTTTTTCTGAACCGTATTGGTCTTTTCCTGCCAGAGATTGAAGGGTTCGCCTTTTTTAAGCTCCCGTTCGCTGGTCACCCAGGAATGCGCCGGCGGATTGATGGCAATCCTCTCTGTTCGGGCGTCGGCAAACTCACTTATCGTTTTCGTTTGCAGATTTTTCTCGGTCAAAAGCTTCTCGAAGACCGCCTTCGGATCGTTATGGCGCAGACCATACAGTTCTCCGTCAGTGGCGGTTATTACCGTTTCCGGCGATTTGGGATCAGCCAGCATTTTCGTCACCGCTTCAGGCACATAACTATTCGACAGATCGCGGCAACGCGCCACGACCGCCATCTTGCTGGCGGAATCGGTATATACCCGGGTGCAATCATTGCCCTTCTCTTTGCCGGCAATCGCGATCTCATCCAGAATTATCCATTCGTAGCCCAGCTTTTTTATGATCCGGGCCGTTTGGGGACTGTACGCCATTTCCGGAAAGAAAAAACCCCGCGGTTTGTAATCGACGCCGATATATCTTCGCAAAATCTCTTCATGTTCCCTGATCTGGGCCTTGGTTTCTTTTTCGGGGACCAGGGGGATGATCGGATGATAAGCGGCAGTACCGGTAAGCTCGATCTTGCCCAGCTTGACCAAGCGAGCCAGGCGCCTGATAAGATCCTGATAGCCGAGTTCATCCCAGCGCAAAATCAAACAGCCGTTTATATTCATCGTGAACTTCACCGTCGGATGCTCTTCCAGGGCGCGGATAATGCGCAAATAGCTCTTTTCCGTCGCTTCTTTGATGATATGCGCGTCGGCATTGGCCGGCTGGTAAATATGAAGAAAATTGATCCAAAGCATACACTGCGTGGAAATTGGAAATTAGCAACTGGAAATTTGGCATAAACTTCTAATTCAATTTCCTAATTTCCAATTTCAAATTTCTAATTTCATTATTATTTTCTTTTATTGTTCTTATGATTGTTTCCGTTCATCCTGATCACATCGCGAAACAGGGTAATATATTTTTTTGCCGGTATCTCCCAACTGTTCGACTCCTGCATAATCCGCTCTACCAATTGCCGCCAAGCTTCCTGGTGGCGGTAATTCTCGATAGCGCGGATGATTGACCGGAAAAACGGAAATTCATGGAATTGTTCGAATACGAAACCGGTGCCTTTGCCGGTTGCGGGATTATAATCGCTCACCGTATCGTGCAAACCCCCGACCTTGCGTACGATCGGCACGCAGCCATAGCGCATCGCTATGAGCTGATTGATCCCGCATGGTTCGTGGTGGGAAGGCAGCAGAAACATATCGGAACCGGCATAGCATAATGTTTCGTACTTCTGGCACATTTCGTGAGAAGGGATGATGACAAAACGTTTAGGGTATCGCTTGGCAACCTTCTTTAGGGCATTAATATAGTTTTTATCCCCGGTGCCGATCACTATCACCTGGAGATCAAGGCGCATCAGCTGTTCCATGATCTTGATGATCAATTCAAAGCCCTTTTGGAAAGTCACCCGCGAAGTCGTGCATATTAGCGGCGTCCGGGCATTCACAGGCAGGCCGAAAAGCTTCTGTAAATACATTTTGTTGGGCTTCCTGCGCTGGATATTCAAGTGGCTATACTGCTGGTACAACCCGGGATCGACTGCCGGATTATAGGCTTTATTATCGATGCCGTTGACTATGCCGAACAGCCGGTCTTCGCGGTTTTTCAAAATCCGGTGCAGGTCCTGGCCGAAATTCTTGGTCATTATCTCTTCCCGGTACTGCTCGCTCACCGTGCCGATCGCGTCAGCGGTAAGGATGGCCCGTTTGACGAAATTGATATATTCCAGACTCCGGTCATTCAGGTGGGGTATGCGGCTGCGGCCGTAATCTTTCTTGTCAAGCGGCACCTCCCACCAGTTCATCCCCAGCTGGAAAACCAGATTATGAATGCTAAAAACCACCTTGGCGTGGGCCAAGGTTTTGGAATAACGAAAATCGGTTTTCAGATAATACGGGATCAAGCCGGTCTGGCGGTCATGGCAATGGACGATATCGGCTTCGAACTTCAGGAGGGAAATAAGCTTCAGGGCGGCCACGTCGAATACCAGCCAGCGCGCGTTCTCGTGCTTGGAGCCGTACAAGTTCTTGCGCTGGGAAAAATATTTTTTGTTTTCGATAAAATAAACAGGCAGCCCGTGCATGAGATACCCTTTCCAATAATTCACCGTTACATGGTCTTCCGAATTAAGGTATACCTTAACATCCTCCATGATCATCTGCAGATCGTGTTTCTTCACATCAACTATCTGGCCATAGAGCGGGGTGACGATGATGATATCATGGCCCAGGCGCTTGATCGCTTTGGGCAGGCTCCTGGTCACGTCAGCCAGACCGCCGGTTTTGGAAAACGGGGAAACTTCCGACGCGATCGATACGATTTTTAATTTCTTCGCCATATTTTATCCCGCAACACATAACACGTAGCATTATTATTTATGATATCGTGCTACATGTTATGTATTGCGTGCTATATGTTATGTGATTTGTGTCGAGTTGGCGGCGCAGATGGCGACAGCCAGAGCGTCGGCCGCGTCATCCGGTTTGGGCAGTTCGTCCAGTTTCAATAATATTTTGACCATCCGCTGAACCTGCAGCTTGCTCGCCTGTCCGTAGGTGGACACGGCTTGTTTGACCTGGAGCGGGGTATATTCCGCCACGTCGACGCCGACCTGGCAGGCAGTCAGCATTATCACCCCGCGCGCCTGGCCGACAGTAAGGGCGGTACGGACATTCTTGGCAAAATACAGCTGCTCCACGCCGATCAGCTGCGGTTTATAGCGCTTGATCAAGTCTGCCAGTTCACGGTGAAGCTGAAATAGCCTCTCCGAAAGCGGCAAGCCGGCTTTGGTCCTGATCGTGCCATATGTGACCGAACGAAGGACGCCTTTGCCATCACGGCTGATAACGCCATAACCGGTATCGGCGATTCCCGGATCTATTCCGAGAATTGTTAACGGGGATCGGTGATCGGAAATCGGAAATCGGGTTTTGGCTGGTTTGTTTGGCATTATATATTCGCGTTCGTATAAAAATTCGATACATCTTCGTTATCATCCAACTCTTCAATAAAGGCCTCCAGTTTCGCCTTGTCCTCGCCTTCGACCTTCATCTCTTCCTTGGCAACGTATTCCGTGTCAGCCGTTTCGGTCTGGATCTTTTTTTCTTCCAATAATTTTTTGACCGCCTGCAAACCGTCAACATCGGTAATAATCGTCACTCCTTCTTCTTCTTTGATGATATCCTGCGCCCCTGCTTCGATCAGCATAAGCTCCATCTCGTCATTCGTCATTCGGAATTCGTCATTCGAAATTCGAATGACTCCCCGCTGTTCGAAATTCCACATCACCGAACCCAAAGAGCCGCCGCACTTGGAAAACATATGGCGTATATTGGCGGCGCTGCGGTTCTTATTGTCGGTCAGCGTTTTGACGATGAACTGCGCTTTGGCCGGGCCGAAACCTTCATACGTCAGCTCTTCTATCACTTCGCCCTGCAGCTCGCCGGTACCGCGTTTGATCGCTTTGTCGATATTGTCTTTGGGCATATTGGCCTGCTTGGCCTTGTCTATCGCCATCCGCAGGGAAAAATTCGTTTCCGGGTCGCCGCCCTTATCCCGCGCCGCCATAGCTATAAGACGGCCGATCCTGGTAAAAATCGCCCCTTTCTTGGCGTCATTGACCGCCTTGGCCCGTTTCGTTGTCGCCCATTTGCTATGTCCAGACATAAAATTGTCATCAAATTAAAGTAAAAAATAAAATCTTTAAATCATTTTCCGCTTCAAATTAACGTTTCAATCAACGGTAAAAGATTATTACAAATAAAAAAACCGGAACTTCCCATAAAATATCAAATATTTGCCGCCTGTCTTTTTATATAAAAAATAACTTACAACTTATAACAAATAACATGGGGGTTTTACATTGCCTGTTATAGGTTATAAATTATAAGTTATTATATATCGAATACTTTTTAACGATACCACATATTGCGATAAAAATCAAGGTTTACTATAATGGATATATGATTATTAACCTTATATTACGTTATGAGATTAGACGACCAAAGGCAATATGCCAAGCTTGACCCGAATTTTGTCGGCCAATCGATCGAACTCCTGCCTGACCAGATGCGCCAGGTGCTTGGCGAAGCGCCGCTCATCAAGATCCCCCGCGATTATGCCAGGGTCACTCAGGTGGTGGTGAACGGCATGGGCGGCTCCAATCTGGGCACGCATTTCACCCGTTCCGCCTGGGCGGATGAGATCAAAGTGCCGGTCACGATCACGCCCGGTTACACCATACCGGCGCATGTCGGCAAAAATACGCTTTATCTGGTCTCTTCCTATTCCGGTACGACCGAAGAGCCGCTTTCCGCCATAAAAGAAGCGAAGAAGCGCGGCGCTAAGCTGGCGGCAATCACTGAAAACAGCCCCAAGAGCAAGCTCTGCAAATTGATGCTCAAGGAAAATATTCCCGGCTACATCTTCAAGCCGGAATACAACCCGAGCGGCCAGCCCCGCCTCGGTCTGGGCTATTCGATCTTCGGCCAGGCGGTGATACTGGCCAAGGCCGGAATGTTCACACTCAAGGTAAAGGCTATGGAAGATATCATCGGCCGGCTCGAGATCTGGACCCGTGGATTGCGGCCGCTTTCTCCCTCCCGGCAGAATCCCGCCAAGAAACTGGCTGCCGCCATATATGACCGGATCCCGACCCTGATCGGCGCCGAGCATCTCGTGGGCAACCTGCATGTGGCGCGCAACCAGATAAACGAATGTTCCAAACATTTCGCCAACTATCTGGAAATCCCCGATCTGAACCACTACACTATGGAAGGGCTCAAATTCCCGATCGCCAATAAACGCAATCTGGTTTTCGTCTTCTTCGAATCCGCGCTTTACTCGCCCCGCGTCCGGAAGCGTTTCGCACTGACCAAGCAGGTGGTCAAAAAGAACGGCATCAAGGTCATATCATACGAGCTGAAAGGCGGGGACAAACTCACCCAATCATTCGAACTCCTGCAACTGGGCGCCTGGCTGAGCTACTATCTCGGCATCCTGAACCGCGTCAACCCGGCGGATATTCCCTATGTTGATTGGTTCAAGGCGCAGCTGAAGTGACGTTGGGATGGTTGGGATGGTTGGGATTTTTGGGATAAAAATCATTATTCAAAGATCTTCTATCATTTATATATTCATCGGAAGGCGGCCAAACGTTTGGCCGCCTTCTTTAAATTCGCACCCACCCGTTGGGGCGCAGCGCGCTACGCCCTTCGCGGTTAACCGCAGAACTTTTACAATCGCCGCCGTTTGGGGCATGGCGCGCAATGCCCCTACGAGGAAATTAATTTTCCAAAGAAAAAATCCGGCCATGTCCTCACCCACGACCGGATTAAATTTTGAAATTAATAACTAACGAATTAAACGAATAGCTTGGTTACCGATTTACCGGTAAAACTGTTAAGCATGGCTTCCCCTAATAATTTTGATACTGTAACCGGGCGTACCTTATCGCATGAAACTGCTTCAGGGGGTAGTGCGACTGAATCGGACACCATCAAGCTTTTTAATTGCGAACGGTCTACAAGCTTAACCGCATCTCCGGATAGTACAGGATGCATACAACAGGAATGAACCTCCAAGGCCCCTTGCTCCATGACAGCATCAGCGCCTTTAGTTAGTGTACCGGCTGTATCAACCATATCATCTACGATTATGGCTACTTTACCCTCAACGTCCCCGACTACCGTCATACCCGCGATTGCATTTGGTCCGGTACGCCTTTTATCAATTATTGCTATACCGGCGTTCAGATGCTTTGCAAAAAACCGAGCCCTTTCCGTGCCTCCGGCATCAGGGGATACGATAACCAAATTATCGTCCCATAATGTTTTAATTTCTTTTATCATGACATACGAGGCATGTAAATTATCGACCGGGATACTGAAAAAACCTTGGATTTGACCTGAATGGAAATCCATCCCGATAACCCTGTTGGCTCCAGCTGTTATTAGAAGGTCTGCTACTAATCTGGCAGTAATCGGGACATGCGGTTCTTTCTTTTGATCCTGACGGCCGTAGCCATAATATGGAATCACTGCAGTGATCTTGCTGGCAGAAGACAGCTTAAAAGCGTTTATCATAACCAATAACTCTATTAGATAATCGCTAACCGAGCGACCGTTACTGGTGCAGGTTGATTGGATTACGAAAATATCACGCAACCTCATGTTCTCTTCAGCTTTTACCCATGATTCCTTGTCGCTGAAAGTTTTAACAAGTGCCTTACTTAATTGCACTTCAGCTCCAATCAATTCGGAAATTGTGGCACAGATTTTCTTGGCCAAAACCGGGTTTGAATTACCAGTAAAAACCCGGCATTTTCTGGGAAAATCTTTGGGATCATTGATGCAATCATCATCCATTAAACATGCAGATGTCATTTTTTCCTCCTTTTCAAGTTGTTTGGTGTTTATGATTTTACCTTATTCGTTTAAACCGATATATTTTCAAGAACATATATAAAAGGTTATAAAAATATCCAACTAATTTAACCAGTCTAACCAACCAGGCTTATTTAACCAATTTCTTCACCATATAAGTCTCCCTCAGCCGATAACCCAGCTTGCGGTAATAGGGGCGGACTCCCACACCGGCGATTACGGCTATTTTTTCGCATCCCTGTTCCCGGGCGATCCGCTCCGCTTCCGCCATCAATCTCCGTCCCAGTCCGGCGTGCTGGATCTTCTTACCCTTGCCGACCGGCACCAGTTCCCCATACACATGCAACTCGCGGACCAGGGAATTTTCGATTTTCGATTTTCGATTTTCGATTCTTAAACGGCAAAAACCATATAGTATTTTTTTGTCCCGGGAATTTGCCGAGATGAAATATTCCTTTCCCGAAGAAGCGTTATATTCGACAATCTCCAGTCTCCAGTCTCCAGTCTCCAGACTCTCCCCTCTAGGCTCCCGGCAGCGGATACAATTGCATTTCACTCCCTGTAGCTTCAATTCCTGGCGCAGATTCGTGATCCGGTTGCCGGCGACGATCGACTCGGCCGGGATGTCGCGGATCAAGCGGATGATGCGGACATATCGCGGCACAGCGGCTTTGCATTCTATTATCAAATTGCGCAGAACCTTTTCCGAATACGGCTTATACTTGCCCTGCCGCCACCAGCGGTATAACAAACTGCCCTTGGTGACGACTGTGGGATAAAACTTGATCTGGTCCGGCTGGAACCGCTCATCGGTAAAAAGCTGCCGGAACATCTTAAGGTCTTTACCGGCGGTAGCGCCGGGCAGGCCGGGCATGATATGGTAAGTAACTTTGAAGCCGAAATCCTTGAGCAATCCGGTCGCGGCGGCAATTTCATAGACACCATGGCCGCGTTTGTTTTTGTCTAAAATTTTATCGTCAATCGCCTGTACTCCCAATTCGATCCGGGTTGCTCCCAATTCCCGCATCTCCCAAAGCTCTTTTTCGTCAATATGGTCAGGCCGGGTCTCCAGGGTGATTCCGATCAGGCGGAAACGCGATCGTTCGTTTATTTTTTGTTGTTTTAGTAAGTCTTTCTTTATACTATAGACAGATAGCTTTGTCAAATTATTCCTCACCGGCCCTTTGCTTTTATTGATCTTAAATTCGTTAGCCGCCCGAAAGCATTCGGTAATATACCAATACTTATATTTGCGCGGCAGGACGCTCCAGGTACCGCCGATCACGATCAACTCGATCTTATCCGGTTCATGGCCGTTATTGGTAAGGGCGCGCAGACGGTCCTGGACCTGGACGAACGGGTCGTATCGGCAGCGGATCGCGCGCATCACGGCAGGTTCGTTCGAGAGATAGCTTTGCGGCACACCCGGCTCGGTCGGGCAATAAGCGCAATGGCCGGGACAGGAATGCGGTTTGGTCAGGACGGCGACCGGCGCCACTCCCGATAAGGTCCGGACCGCGCGCTTGCGCAAAAGCCGTTTGACCCTCTCCGCTTTGGCCGCATTTAACTTTCCCGCTTTGGCCATCAGGTTAAGCTCTTTGATGATCCGGGAATTGTCCGGTATCCGGATGCCGTATTGCCGGGCAATCCGGCGTTTATACCGCATCAGATCCGTCTGATTCGTAATATTCCGGCCCAACAGTTCGTTAATTGCCGTTTGTACGGTGTTATCCTTAATTTCCATTTAATATTGGCTTGTTATATTAAAAATGACTTAATTATTTATGAGATTGAAATAAACATGGAAAATTGCTAATATATTGTTAGATTGGACCTAAACAGCATAACTTATTTATATATATTTTTCAAACTATGAAAAAAGCATTACTACTCGCTTTGTTCGGGCTGCTGTTCTTATCCCTGCCGGCGGCAACCCGGGCTTACGAGCTCAAAACCGCGCCGGTCGTAACGATCACCGAAGACCAGGTGATCGAAGGCAATCTATACGCGGCCGGCAATACCCTTACCGTTAACGGCACCGTTAACGGCGATGTCTTTTTGGCCGGACAGAACATCATAGTAAACGGCAAGGTCACAGGCGACGTATTCGCCGCCGGCGAGAATATAACGGTTAACAACGAAGTCGGAGGCAGTGTCCGTGCCGCCGGCGCCAATATCACGATCAACAAGAATGTCGGGCATGGCGTCCAGGCCTTCGGTTCGACCGTTACCTTGTCGCCGGATGCCGCGGTCGGCGGCGATTTCCTGTTTGCCGGCGCGGTCGGCAATATTCAGGGTAAGATAAGCGGTGATCTGCATGGCGGCGGGGCCACAGTCATCATTTCCGGTGAAGTGGATAAGGACGTCAAATTGCGCCTGGACGAACGGGTAGGGGAAGAGGTTCGCGGCTGGGGCCAAAAGATGGAAGCCAGCCAGCCGCTGGTCATAACCGATACTGCCAAGGTCGGCGGTAATGTCTACTACACCGCCGGCGCCAAGGGTGAGATTGCCTCTGGCGCAGTGATCGGGGGTGAAGTCGGTTATAGCCAGACGAGCAAAGAAACGAAAAGCCGGTCCGCCTGGTCCTGGGGATGGCATTGGATATACTCGATTTTCGCTTCGCTTGTGATCGGCCTGGTTTTGATCAGCTTGTGGCGCGTGCCCGTGGTCAAACTGACCGACACTATGCTCAATCGCACCAGCGCGTCGTTCGGTTGGGGCATCGTAATGATGTTCGTTACGCCGTTCATAATCCTTTTGCTGTTGTTGACGATCATCGGCATTCCCCTGGCTGTTATCCTGGCTTTCATCTGGCTGGCAGCGATGTATATCGCGCGGACGATCGTCGGTATCCTGATCGGACGCGCCATTCTCTCCCGCCTGGGGAAAGACAGGAACGAATCGATAATCTGGGCGATGATCAGCGGTGTTGTTATCATCCAGATGGTCTCATTTTTACCCTTTATCGGCTGGCTCTTCTCCCTGGCCGCGATCTGGTGGGCCCTGGGCGGCATCTGGCTTGTATTTCTGAAGAAGGACGACGGGAAAAAGACGATAGCAAGTACTGTGTAAACTAATAAGCTGTAATCAAAAAATTAAAAGGCGGCTCCAGCCTCTTGGCCAGCCGCCTTTAATACTGGCCGCACAAAACCAGCCGATACGCTTGATATCCATAAACGAATGATTGCCATTCCGGCGTTAAATTTGCTAAAATGTTATTATGTTTAATAAATATTATAATATAACAACATATCAATCTTATGAAAATCAACCATGAAATAATCCGCGGCTACGATATCCGCGGCTATGTCGACCGCGACCTGAATCCCGAGATTGTCCAACGCCTGGGCCAGGCATACGGTACGATCATGAAAAGAAAAAATGTTGATAAGGTGGTTATCGGTATGGACTCCCGGGCGACGAGCGAAGAATACAAATTGGCCATTACCAAAGGCCTGACCGCCACCGGACTCGATGTGATCGATGTCGGACTGACCCTGGTCGGCACGATCTATTGGGCGCAATACCATTTCGGTACCAAAGCGTCGATCATGGTTACGGCCTCGCATAATCCCAAGGAGTTCAACGGATTCAAATTCGCCAATGACTATTCCGAATCGATGATCGGCGATGGTCTGGCCAGTCTGGTCACTATTGCCGAAAAGGGTGAATTCGACCTATCGCCAAAAAAAGGTGACGTAAAAAAAATAGACATCAGGGACGTGTATTTCGATGATATCCTGAAAAGGAACCCCAATATCAAAAAAATGAAAATTGTAGTGGATGCCAGCCATGCCACGGCCGGGGCGGTCGTACCGCCGCTGCTTCTGAAAGCGGGCTGCGAAGTGGTGGAAAGCCACTGCAATCTCGACTCCAGCTTCCCGGCAGGGGTAGCAGACCCGACCGAGAATTTCGTGGCGGAACGACTGCGCGACAAGGTACTCGAGACCGGCGCCGATATCGGCTTCTCCTATGACGCCGACGGCGACCGGATCGGCATCGTGGACGAAAAAGGGACGATCATCTGGAACGATATCCTGGTCGCCTTGTTCGCGATCGATGTCCTGGATAAGCACCCGGGAGAGAAAATAATGTACAACACCCTTTGCTCCAAGGTTGTCGACGATACCATCAGGAAATACGGCGGCGAGCCGTTCATGTGGCGGACCGGCCACGGCTTCCTCAAGAAGAAGAACCAGGAGGTCAAAGCGCCGTTCATCGGCGAGCTATCCGGCCATTTCTTCTTCTCGGCCGATTTCTACAACCACGACGACGGCTGCTACGCCACCCTGCGCCTGCTCGACTATCTCTCGCGAACCGGACAAACCCTGCATCAAGCGATCAGCGCGTTACCCGAATATATTTCCAGCCCGGAAATAAAGATCTTCTGTGCCGACAGTAAAAAGGTCGCCCTGATGGAAAAGATCACCCCGCTCCTGGAAAAGGATTTTCCACAGGCCGAAGTGATTGACGATGAAAGGGCCGGGGATGGCGTCCGTCTGGATCTGCCGGACTCGATGTTCGTGGTCCGCTATTCCCAGAATGGGCCGTATCTAACTATCAAATTCGAAGCCCGGGAGAAGGGAAAATACGATGAATTGAAAAATTACATCAGCAAACTTTTGCACCGTTTCCCGGAAATAGAATGGGATAATGAGATCAGGGTAAATGTCGAGGCTTTGGACTAGAATGCAGATTACAGGAAACAGATAGCAGACAATAAAAAAATATTTGATTTTTTATTTTTTTGTGTTAACATAACTTAAATTTAAATATGCCTGGTTTAATCCGGCGTTTATAGTAAACTCTTTCATAACCAAAGGAGGATATTATGCCAGCTAAAAAAAGACCTGGCGGCAAACACAGACATTTTTTTGTATTATTAACCAACGGCAATGGTAAAACCATCCTTGCCCGGACGAAAAGATGTTCCGGCTGGAAATTCGCCCAAGCCTATATCAAAGCTCATTGCCCGGAAGGTTGGAGCCCTTTGACCGATAAAAGCTCCTGGAGAGATCGAGTTGTCTTTCCCGCTAATCAATTATACGGGAAAATGCGTATGGTCCAACGCGAACAAGGATATGTCCAACTATAAAACTTGTCTATAAATTATCTACAAAATCTAAAAACCCGGTTTTATTTTTAAAACCGGGTTTATGCTAAGATGCATATTACTTATATTCAAAAGTTATCCACAATTATAATATAATTTCAACATAAAAAATACTTATAATATTATATTTGGCTAAAATTTAAATAAATTTTTTTGTTTACTTATGTTTTATTTTACTATATAATATAAATATCAATCACAGACTGATTCCCAATGCCACCGCTGGACCGATGATCTTTCTAACAACTTAACCTCCTTTCACAGGGATCCCGTTTTTACTGGATCCCTCTTTTCTTTTAAAAAAATCCACATATCCCATAAAACCCCTCTAAATATTTTGGAGGGGTTTGTCGGGTATTGGTTTAACTGTCTTTTATTCAAATACCTCTAAGTTTCAGCGCCTTGACCAATTTCTCTATTGCCACAATATAGCCGGCGGTGCGCATATTAACCTGGTAGCGCTCCATCCGCTCCCAGACCCGATCGGTCGCGACCGTTATCTTGCGCTTGAGTTCGCTATTGACCCGGTCCAGATCCCAGTAATGGTGCTGCAGATTCTGTACCCATTCGAAATACGATACTGTCACTCCGCCGGAATTGGCCAGGATATCCGGCACGACCAGTTTCTTCTTTTTATGTAGCATCTCACCGGCTTCGATCGTTACCGGCCCGTTGGCCAGTTCGAGAATAATCTCGGCTTTGATCCGGCCGGCGTTTTTTTCCGTGATCACCCCTTCAAGAGCGGCCGGCACCAAAACTTTAATCGGCAACTCGAGAAGCTTCTCATTGGTAATATTTTTCGCATTTTCGAAATCGGCTACCGCGCCGGTTTTTTCTTTGTGGGTAATAACCGCTTCAATATCGAGTCCCTTGGCGTTGTGAATCCCGCCGCGCGAATCGGATACCGCTACCACCCGATATCCGCTCCGGGACGCGATCCGGGCGAAATTCATGCCGGCGTTGCCGAAACCCTGGACCGCGATCGTCAGACCGCTTTTCTTCTTTTTGAGCTTTTTGGCCACATTCTCGAAGACGTAAAACCCGCCCTGCGCGGTCGCCGTATCACGGCCCAATGAACCGCCCAATTCAACCGGCTTGCCGGTCACTACGCCGGGCACGTTCCGGCCCTTGATCCGGCTGTATTCGTCCATGAACCAGGCCATTATCTGGGCATTGGTATAGACATCCGGCGCCGGCACATCCTTGTCCGGACCGATGAATTCCGCGATCGCCCGGATATAGCCGCGCGACAGGCGCTCCAGCTCGCCCGGCGAGAGTTTTTTCGGGTCGACCGTAATACCGCCCTTGGCCCCGCCATAAGGGAGATCGGCCACGGCGCACTTGAAAGTCATCCAAAAGGAAAGCGCTTCCACTTCGTCCAGATCGACCTGGGGATGGTAGCGCACCCCGCCCTTGAACGGCCCCAATACGTCATTGTGCTGGATGCGGAAACCGTTGAATACTTCCAAGCTGCCATCATCCATCCGCACCGGTACGGAAACCTCGATTATCCTCTTCGGTGCGGTCAGGATCTCGGTCTCGTCATCGGTCAGGCCGATGATCTCCTTGGTCCGGTTGATAAGCCCGATCACGTCGCAGGTTTTCTTGAGCTGCAATAAGCACTGTTTGTATTGCTTAGCCATATATTTATATAACAAATTATTTTAAAATAAAACGCTTATTCTGATATTTAATTAAAAAGTAATAAGTAATAAGACATAAGTAATAAGTAGTTTTTCGGAATGGCCTTAATAACCCACTTATAACTTATGTCTTATTACTTATTACTAAAACGTGCTACTTAATACCAAGCCGTTTTTTCACGGCCTTCAGCTTACTCTCCGCCATTGGTCGCGCCCGCTTCGCTCCCTCGTCCAGAATTGCCCTTACCTCTTCATCACTAATTTTATTATACTTGGATTGGAATTCGATTAAAAATGACTTAACTTCAGCCGCCACTGCTTTTTTGAAATCACCGTAACCTTTGCCCGTGAATTCCTTTTCCAGCGACTCGACGCTTTTCCCCGTTAACAATGACTGGATAGTGAGCAGATTTGAGATTCCCGGTTTGTCCTTAATATCGTATTTTACCTCTGTGCCGGAATCGGTCGTCGCCCGCATGATCTTTTTGGCGGCGCCATCAGGATCTTCCGTAAGCTCGATCCGATTGTACTCGCTCGCGGCGCTTTTTGACATCTTTTTCTCCGGCTCATCCAGGCCCATGATGCGCGCGCCCTGCTTCAGGAGACGCACTTCCGGCTCGGTGAAAGTCCCGCCGAATTGGTGGTTGAAGCGCCGGGCCAGGTCGCGGGTCAATTCCACGTGCTGGGTCTGGTCTTCGCCCACCGGCACGACCGCCGTATCATAAAGCAGGATATCGGCCGCCATCAGAACCGGGTAATCGAAGAGTCCGATGCTGACGTTTTCCTGGTCTTCGCCGGCTTTATCCTTGAATTGTGTCATCTTTTTGAGATCCGACAACCGCGCGACCGTATTAAAGATCCAACTGAGTTCCGCGTGCTCGCTCAGATCAGACTGCTGGAAAATTATCGAGCGTTTGGGATCGATGCCGCTCGCCAGGAACAGCTTGGCGATCTCGATGATATTCTTTTTGAGTACAGCCGGGTCCTGCTTGACGGTAATGGCATGATAATCGACCACGCAGAAAATGCAGTCAAACTCATCCTGCAAAGCGACGAACTGGGTGATCGCGCCCAGATAATTGCCGATATGCAGATTGCCGCTCGGCTGGACGCCGGAAAAAATCCTTGGTTTGTTCATATGTTTTAGAGACAGTTAGACAGTTAGCAAATAGACAGCTAGAATGCCCCGACCATTATTTTTCTAGTTGTCTAGTTGTCTATTTACTAATTGTCTAAAATCAAATAAATAATAAAACTATATTTTATACAATTGTTTAGCTTCATGGTCAAACGTGTTTAATATAACTATATTTTAATTAATAACAAGCTAAATAGCAAGAAATGGGCGGGCGGCTATCCGGGCTAATTCCGGATAGCCGCCGCGTTTTACCAGGGGAGGAATTTACGAATGAACCAACGCCTGTGTTCGCGCCGGATAAGTTCGCGGCGCAGTTTTTTTGCCTGATTCTTCTCGACAATCCTCATTTTGGCCAATGTCGTGAGTGTTTTACCATCCCTGACCGGCCCGAGCGACCTTTCCGCCTCTTCCAGTCCACTATACTTCATCATCTCTCCTTTCTTTGGCGGTTCCGCTTTCGGAAATTTTATCGCCGAAAACAACAACCGGATTTCTTTTTTTGACGACTTTATTATTCCCGCCTATCGGTACTTTTTTTACAATTAATTCTTCGAACCCATCTTCCCAATTTGCAAACGGTTGTAATGTACAAATTTGACCGAACATAATTACCTCCTTTTCTGTTTTTGATTGTTATTTGTTTTTTGATTTATAAAATTTTCTTCGATAATCCGTTTATTAAATAAATTTAATAGCTTATTTGATTTCTGTAATTATTTTAAATTTTAATATGTAAATTTTGCAGTAAATTTGTAAATTCGCGTGGATAATAAAACCCCCGTCCTTTTGCCCATAGCTAAAACTATCGACAAAAGGACGAGGGCTAGTTATTTATTTTAACCTATATATACGTTCAATCTGGTATGGAATCGACTGGATTACTAATAGCCTAATGGTTAGGCCAAAGTAATCCTGCTTTCTGCCGTCTAAAATAAAAAGCACCCCGCGGTGCCACCTCTTTAGCCTTGAGTGGGTGAAACGAAACGAAGGGTTACGTTTTCAATATTTCAAGGCCTCTCACTGACTCCGCGTCGGATATCAGTTGCCCTATGGTTACGGAGGGAGCCGGATCGCCACTCATGCAGCAGCCACCTTCCCGCCAATTGCTGGCGGGGACATATGCCCAATCCTTCGACTCGCTACGCTCGCTCAGGACAGGCCCTTTACGAGAAACGGATCGAAGGACATATGCCAAAGGTTTTGTAGTTGTCAAAGATAATGCTATATTATATGATTTCGTGAAGATTGTCAAACGAAGATTGTCAAACGAAGCGAAAGGGACCTGGTCTAGCCACGCCCCCGTGCTCTTGGATGCATTAGATTTTGCCCTCCAAAAACTCTTTTAAAACCACGCAGCCCGGGAACAGATTGTGTTCTGCCGGGGCAAAAGGATTACAAGGTAGTGCCGGGTTCAAATCCGGCAAACTGACGTTTTCCGCCTCTTGGCGGCTGGGCCGACCAGCCGCATCTTCATTTAAGCTGGCGTTCTCCATTTCTGATCCCCTCCCTGTCGTGTGATTGAAATTATTACAAAGACCTGTATATATTATAGCAAAAATCGTGAATATTGCCTATGATTTTGAAAAATATAATGATGTATCTTAAAAAAATTGTTTAAAAATTTATTTTAAAAGAATAAAACCCCGCCGCATGCGCTTTAACTGTAGCGCACTGGGCGGGGTTATACCGGTCTAGGGATAAATCAATTTAGGTCCCGTGACCGGGGTGTCGACATTATAAACGAAATTCCGGGTATCCTGGCCGTCGATACCCAGATTACCGGTGTTGTGGACAAAGCCTACCATGTCGATAAGCTCGCCCTGGAGCGACTCTCCGACAGTCAGGTTGTCCACGAAGCATCCGATCTTGTACTCCTTAAGCTCTCCGGCATTGACCACTCCCCCGGGTAAAACCCCGAACGTTTTGCTGAGGTCATACCTGACGACAGAGCCATCTGGAGTTTCGACCAGATGAGCCGGACCGCCGTAGCCATCCAATAAAGGCAGCTTGGCACTGCCCGGAGTAAAAATGTAAAAATCGGATACGGAGACGGCATTATAACCGCCTGATAAATTTGCCCCCTTCAACCTCAGGGTATAATTCGTAAGTTTCAGGGGTAATTTATCGCCGTCAACGTCTAGATTCGACGAGTCGCTGGACGCCACCGCATATGAAAATATCACTTGCGGCCCCCGCATTAACATCCGCTCGCCTGCATCGGTAGCGGCGATGTTGCCCGGCATGGCGCCGACGATCGTGAATACCGGGGTCTGGATATCCGAATGGACATCGTAATAATAATTCCCGGTATCCGGATTCTCGATGTCAGACCGGACAATCTCGAACCGGAACTGGTTCCCGGCCGTTGCCGTGGCAAAAGGCCCCGGACTGGCCGAGTAGTCGATCGAGCGGACCGAAACTACGAACCAAAGGTAAGTTACATCGGAAAACTCATATGACAAATTTTCCCAAGTTACTTGGCCATTCCAGTCGATGGTCGATGCACCGACTTTCTCTGTCATTGCTTCGTCGGTAAAAAGCATAATGGGGCCCAGGTCAGCGTTGGACGCGCTCAAGGTGTTTTTCATTGCCAAATCCCTGAGATTACCACGGCCGTTTTCCGCCCTGAGAACGACTCTTCCTACCAGGAAAGAAGTCCCGGCCAGAACGGTTTGCGGTTGACTGGCGCCCTCAAAATATATCCCGTAAGTCGGCTCCGGCAGCGCGTACGAGGCAACGTCATAAACCAATGTTGCTTCGTCTCTGAACTCGCGGCCTTTCTTATCCTCAAAAATGAATCTTTTGAGAATAATCCGGCTCTCGAACTCTTCCCATACGTCAAACTGCAATTGCATTACAAATAACGTATTGGGAGCCAGCCGAATATCGACTGAGTCCAGATCAAAACTTTGGTCGCCGAAAAGAAGTCGCAGATCGCTAATCGGCAAATCGTGGACGGCCTTCAAGCCCTTAAACCAAAGTTCCTCCGGGCCGGTGGAAATGGCGATCGAAACCGACTGCGCCTTATCGACATTAACTTCCCAAAGATGAGGCTGCTCGTAAGGCTCGGATACAGTGACTAACTGCTTCCGACTAAATTTCACGGCCAACTTTGCCAGATCCATACCATCCACATCGTAATCGTGGTTTTCGTCGAACCGTGACTGGACTCCTATTTGCCCGAAAACCTTGGAAAACTCGTTTAATCTAGCGCTATTTGCCATGGCCAAAGTTGAAAAACCGACAATAGCAACAACCGCCAAAACGATTCCCATGAGTCTTTTCATGTCTTCTCCCTTCTTCTTTTGAGTTGTTTTTTATGAACGATGATCAACATAATTACCCAAAACTTAGTCCAATTATAATATAATTCTACTAATATTAGGGTAATTATGTAAAAATATATTTTAAAAACCAGAATTAGATATATTAGCATTATTTTATCTATTTGTCAAGCTAAAATAATTAAACTGATTGACAATATTTAGTTTATATGTTATTAATTATTAATTAACCTAATTATTCTAAAGTATAAAAATAAAACACAAAAACAGAAAGGAATTAAAAATGAACGACTATCGAAAAAACCCCTGGTATTGGCCACTAATAGTAGTTGATGTGTTATTGGTCGTGTTTGTTCTTTACATGGTCGGTCAAAAGTATTGGCTAAATTTTTTACCGGACATCGGATTAACGGAAATCATTATTATATCACCGCTATTTATAGCCGTAATTATTTTCTACAGGCTGTATATCGGCTACAAACCGCCACAGAAGCGCTGGTATCCGAGATTCCGCGTCAAATTGCGGAGCCTACGGAAAATAGCAAACAAAATCTCCGACGTCCATCTGGCAATAATTTTTGCCCTAATGTTGATAGGCGCTGGGTTTACCAATTTCGTACAAATCGCCTATATGTACGAAAAAATCAATATCGGCGCAGATCCATTTACGTCAGCCATGGCTGGCGGTCCGTTCATCGCCGGAGCCGCAATCCTGCTTTTTCTTGTCATTCGATGGCAAAAAAAGCGGGATAAATATCTGACCCGTTTATATCGCCCGACCAGAATGTTGTCGGAGCGTAAATAATGACAATAAAAACGAACCGGTACTTGCCCTTTGCGCAAGTACCGGTTTTACTTTTTTGCCGTAAAATATACCTTAAGCCTATCTGTCGTCTGTCATCTGTTTATTTACAATTTGACTTTAACCTTATTATTAGTCAAGATTATAAATAGACACATAATTTATAGCATACGGCTTATTATTGCGTAATAAATCAATATCATATATAAATGTGAAAATGACAAAAAACGGACAGCGCCAAGTAAAAATATGTTTTCACCGTGCTATCTGCTAACTGTTAACTAATTAACCTGCCAGCTATCAATTCCGTATAATCACATGAATTTTCTCCACACTTTCACGCCCAATCCCATCTTGATAAACATTGGCCCGCTTACGATCTACTGGTACGGGCTGTTTATCGTTTCCGGCATCCTGGCCGCCACCCTGATAACTCTCAGGCTGGCCGGACGGGCCGGCGTCAAGAAAGACACGATGGTCGATCTCATCTTCTGGGCGATCATCGCCGGCATGGTCGGCGCCCGCTTATACCATGTTATATTGGAGTTGCCGTACTATCTGGCCAATCCCCTCGATGTCTTCAAGGTTTGGCAAGGCGGGCTGGCGATACACGGCGCCATAATCGGCGGACTGCTGACAGTCTGGCTCATGAGCCGGAAACGGTCGCTCGACTTCTGGCTCTTAACCGCCCTGACCGTGCCGGGACTGGCCCTGGCGCAGGCGATCGGCCGCTGGGGTAATTATTTCAACCAGGAGCTTTTCGGCAGACCGACCGATCAGCCGTGGGGCATACCGATCGCTTTGCCGCACCGGCCGTTCGTATATCTCAATGCCGACTATTTCCAGCCGGCCTTCCTCTACGAGTCAGCCGGTAATCTTCTGATATTCGTGGTATTGATCCTCGGCTACCGTTTTTTGCAAAACACCAAGGCAAAAAACCCCGCGATCTACGATCTGCGCTACCGGATCATGACTCTGGGCTATCTATTCCTTTATTCCACCCTCCGTTTTATCATGGAATTCATCCGGATCGACCCGGCTTATTCATACTTTGGCCTGCGCCTGCCGCAATACGTCTGCCTCCTGACCATGCTGGGGGTAATTATATATTTTGCCATAATTTATCGCTTAAATAAGAATAAACCGGCCGCCCTTGCCAAGGAATGATTTACATGTTATATTATCCAAGTGCTTTCACACTATTAATATCGATTATTAAATTACCGAAATTACTATGCCCCGCGGCATACTATATTGACGGATAAATTTCATAACTATGCCTAATACCAAATCGGCAAAAAAAGAATTGCGTAAAGGCGCTAAACGCGCGGTTTACAACAAAAAGATCAGCGATAACCTGAAAAATCTGGCCAAAAAAAGCCGCAAAGCGATCGCGGCCAAAGACGATAAGGCAAAGACTCTGGTCAGCGACACCATGAAGGCGCTCGACAAAGCGGCGCAAAAAGGCGTGATCAAAAAAAATACCCGCGACCGGAAAAAATCGCGCTTGCATCTAAGCCTCAATAAAACCCTAAAGGAAGCAAAAGGCGCTACCCGCTAATACGGGTAAACAAAAAAACTGTTGGCATCGGACTATTCCGATATAACAGTTTTTTTGTTTTTTTATTCCCTTACGGGATATTCCAGGCTCTAAAATTTTCCGGTACCGGATTAAATATTGCTCTTTTTAATCCTCATGAATCAAGAATCCCGAGTCAGCTCGGGATTTTTGGTTTTTATCACCGTACGAACGCAAAAAATGGAGCGGCAAAAAAAATTAAATTTTCGCGATCAACAGGCTAAGCCCCGATTTGGCATCGGCCCTCCCTGTTTTCATCCGATAATCGATCGCCACCAATTCGTTCATTATCGCCTTGAGCGTTTCCAAGGGAAAATTGCGTACCTGGGCAGTTGCCTTCTGAATCACGAAGGGGTGAAGCTTCAAGAGCGACAACATTTTCCGGTTTGTATGGCCCTGATTCAGGGCCTCCCGCACCTGGAGCAGGATCCTGAACTGCCGGGTGATCATGGTAATGAGATAGCTCTCGGTAACACCCGCCTCGATCTCCTGCTCGAATAGCTTAAGCGCCAATGATTTATTCTTCTGGCTGATGGCATCAGTCAAGGCAAAAATATTCTCATCCGCGCTGCCGCGGACCAGGTTGTCGACATCCGCCACCTCGATCAAAACCTCCTGGCCATCCGCCAATAACTCGGGCTGTTGCCCGCGCTTGAAGTTGACCAGCTTATTCACTTCGTTGGATATCCGCCACAGATCGGAGCCGAAAAGCGAGACCAAATGGACCGCCGCTTCATTGCGGATCGACCCACCCCTCTCCCCGACCGCCCGCTTAACCCATTCCGCCGCTTGGGTATTCGATAACGGCTTGAAATCCTGGACGAACTGCTGCTTCAAGAGTAATTTGAACAGTTTATTGGCTTTATGCTTTTCGCCGCCGATCCCATCCCGGAATACTATGATATTGTCATCGGCCGATTTGCCTTTGGCGTTCTTCTCTTTTTTCCGGAAATAATCGAAAATCGCGTCCTGGACTGTCTTGCTTTTATTTTCGAATATGCCGTCAATCACTATCATGCGCCGCTTGGCAAAAAGCGAAGGCGCCGCCACGGCTTCGTTGAATTTGTCCAAAGTGGTTTTTCCACCGTCAATCATAACCACGCTGTTTCCGCTCGGATCAACATCGCGGATGAATTTATCTCTTAACTCCTTCAATTTTTCCCGGCTTCGGTACGTATCCTCACCGTATAAAAAAATTATCATAAGTGATATGTATCCATATTAAGCGTTAACCCCTGTTTTTCTATAATTTAATCTATTAAGATATTATAATAAATACTTATTGTAACGATTTCATGTTTTTTACGTATATTATATATAATCCTAAAATAAAATATCCGCGTTCAATCCGCGTAGTTATCCGCGCCTGCTGCCGGCAGGCAGGTTTTATCCGCGGCAACATCATTAATATATAATCAATCTTTAAATAATAATAAAACAATACACAATAAAATTTACTATTTTAATCTTATGATAAAATCAAGATTATATCAAATCGATAGTCGGCATATGAGCCCGGTAGGCAAAACCGGCGCTTGTTTGCGCGCGTGCCCATCCGGCCGGACTTTGATCGATTTGATATAATTCATATTTATCCTCCCATAAATCGATAGCCCTGCCGGGTCGGCAGGGTATTTTGATAGGAGGATAAAATGAAAGAGAGAATAATATTTCTTAGCGGCGCCAGGATCGACCTTTGTCTCCTGGACAAGGAACTGCACTTTCAAAAATGTATGGCGTGGTTCAATGACCATGCTATCACCGAAAGACTGATCGTTGGCTTGTTTCCGGTGAATATAGGCGCGGAAACGGAATGGTTCGACAAACTGCACGCGCGCCTGGATGATATCGTGCTGGCGATACATAAAAAAAATGGCGACCATATCGGCAACACCGGCCTGCATCTGAAGGACCGGTATGCGCGGGTAGCCGAACAGGGCACCGTGATCGGCAAAAAGACCGAATGGCGCCAGGGCTATGCCACGGAAGCCAAGATCATGATCATGAATTACGGCTTCAAGCGGCTGGGGCTCAACCGTATCTATGTCCAGGTATTCGCGGATAATATCGCCAGCCTCCGGGCCAACGAAAAAGTCGGCCTGAAAAAAGAGGGAGTGCTCCGCCAGCACATTTACAAAAACGGCATTTATAACGATGTGGTCATTATGAGCGCGCTAAAAGAAGAATGGCTGCACTAAACCAATGAAACCCGCCGACCCGAAAAGAAATAACCGCCCTAACCTTATTGGGCGGTTTTTCAATTTCCGCGATACGACCAAATTCTATTTTATTTAAAATGTACCGCAATTATATCAAGATATTACCCGTGCCTTCTCTATAAAAATTTTTCGCCTGCAGGATTATAACTCTACTTTTTCGATATCGGTAAATTTAATTTTTAAGTATTTGCTGCTGACCCGATCAAAAAAATCACATTTTTCCGTAGTTAATATTTTTACATGGCCGTTTTTCTTTCGTGTTAAATCAAGCTCAGTATGCCGGGACAAATAATCCGACAAACTGGCTGCGACTATTTCACCGGGATTAAGGATCAGGCAGTTTTTTGGCATAACCCTTTTTATGTCCTTAAGCATGACCGGATAGTGCGTGCAGGCCAAAAGTAAAGCGTCGATACTCCTATGTTTAAGGGGGCGCAAATAACTCCGTAAGATCATTTTGGCCTCCGGCCTGTCTATTTCGCCCTCTTCGATCAAAGGGACTAACAAGGGGGCGCTTTGCTGAAATACAGTTATATTTTTATTTAGTTTCAATAATTCCTTTTCATAAGCCCGGGAATTGATTGTCGCTTTCGTGCCGATAACCCCCACCCTCTTGATCATTTCATTAGCCGCAGCCGCCTCCACTAGCGGCCGGATAACGCCCAGTATTTTCCGGCCGGGAAATGCGGCCAGGTCATTTTGTTGGATCATTCTCAACGCTTGCGCAGAGGCGGTATTACAGGCAATAATAATCAATTGGCAACCTCGATCAAACAAAAAATCCACCGCTTCCTTAGTGTAGCGATAGATCGTTTCCGAAGATCGGCCACCATACGGCGCCCTGGCATTATCCCCCAAATACAGATAATCATAATACGGCAGTTGCTTATTCAAATGCGACAAAATATTCAAACCGCCAAAGCCGGAGTCAAAAACACCGATCATAAGTATTTTTTTAATTCCTCTTTGAACAGATCGCCCCGTTCTTTATAGTTTTTGAAAATGCCGAAACTGGCGCAACCCGGGGACAGAAGGATGATATCGCCGGATCGGGCCTGGGCGCGGGCGATCCGCATCGCATCGGGCATGCTCATTGCCAAGGCAATGTTTTTTTTCGGAAAACCGGCTGTCTTGAGCTCGGACTCTATCCTGGGTGTGGCCTTGCCGTCGAATAACACCATGAATTTAACCCGGTCTACCGCCTCCCTGGCGAATTGCCCGAAATCCGCTCCCTTGTCCGCCCCGCCCGCCAAAAGGATAATCGGATTATCGAACGAACGCAGAGCGGTAATTGCCGCTTCCGGGGTCGTCGCAAAACTGTCGTCATAATATTTGATTCCGTTGCTCTCTCCGGCTAATTCGATGCGATGGGGCAGGCCGCGAAATTTCTTGGCTGCTTTCTTGATCACCTGGATCTTGACGCCCGCGGCAAACACCGCCGCAGCGGCGGCGGCGATGTTTTCTTTGTTGTGGCCCCCAACCAGGCGCGAAGAAAAATCGACGCTGTCAAAATATATTTTTTTACCCTTCCCGAGGTCGAAACGGCCGCGCTTGCCGGGTGAAACGGCGAATTTGATCTTTTTATTGAATATCGCGATATCACCACTGGTCTGATATTTCACGATGTTGAGCTTAGCCTGCTGATAATCCGCTTCGCTCAAATGGTAATTCGGATTGATCGGATCCGCCGGCTGCAAATGTTCGTGCATCAGGTTGGTAATTACGGCAATATGCGGGCTGGCTTCAAGGTCTTCCAGCTGAAAACTGGAAAGCTCAAGTACTACCCAGCCATCCGGTTTCACCTGGTCATAAAAATCGAATATCGGCGTACCGATATTGCCGCCCAAAAAGGCAGCCAGCCCGGCCAAGGATAGCATATCCGTGATAAGTCCGGAGGTCGTACCCTTGCCTTTGGAACCGGTTACGCCGATGGTATTGCCGGTTGGCGGAAATTCGAAAAACAACTTCGTCGGCGAGGTTATTTCCGCTCCCGCTTTGGCCGCTAGTTTAAGCGGCGGCGAAAACAAAGGATAGCCGGGAACACGGAAAATGAGGTCAAAATCGGACAAATCCTTGTCATAGTCCGGTCCCAGACGCCAATCGACAAACGGTAGTTCAAATTCAGGATGAAGCAGATGCAAATCCTTCAACGCATCGCAAATCGTAATCCGGCAATCGGCCCGATGCTTGATAAGCCAGTTTACCAAAGCGACGTTCTCGCTTCCGCAGCCCAGCATCGCGATTTTTTTGTTTCTGAATTTTTTCAAAATATTATCCATATAATTTCACGCGAATGTACAAATCGGCTACAAATTTACTCTTCTATACTCAAAAAAATCAATTTATTTGTTATCAATCCAAAATCTCAAATCGAAATCCCCTTCATCTCTCCCCAATTCTTGCCCGCCTTAGCGTCGACAACGATCGGAACCTTCAGTTTCATCGCCTTTTCCATGATTGCCTTATACTCCGACGACACTTCTTCCACCAGGCCGTCCTTAACTTCAAAGACCAATTCGTCATGCACGGTCAGGATCATCCGCACCGGCCAATCGAGATAACCGCTATCGCGCCGGCGGGGGGCATATCTTTTTATGGTTTCTGCCTGGATTTCAACCATCGCTTTTTTGATCATGTCGGCGGCCGTACCCTGAAGCGGGGTGTTGATCGCCATCCGCTCGGCTTGCTTGCGGATCATGGTCACGGTCGAATTTATCTCCGGTAACGGCCTGATGCGGCCGAACAAAGTGCTGACATAGCCGTCGTGCCGGGCCTGTTTCAATGTCGTATCGATAAACTTCCTGATATTGCCGTATACCAGGAAATATTGTTCGATGAATTCGCGCGCCCGCTCATAGGGGATATCGGCCGTCTGGGACAGTCCGCGCGGCCCCTGGCCGTAGAGAATGCCGAAATTGATCGCCTTGGCTTCCCGGCGCATTTCGGGGTCGACCACTTTGGGGTTTACTTGATTGATCTCAGCCGCGGTTGCTGTATGGATATCGGCCCCATGCTTGAACGCCTTGATCATTTTGGGATCACCGGAAAAATGGGCAGCCAGGCGGAGCTCGATCTGGGAATAATCGAGGCTCAGCAGACGATAGCCGGGCGCGGCCGTAAAAGCTTTGCGAATCTCCCGCCCCAGATCGGTCCGAATGGGGATATTCTGCAAATTAGGCTCGGTCGAAGACAAGCGGCCGGTGGCGGCAACCGTCTGGTTAAAGCTCGTGTGCAAGCGGCCGGTTTTCGGATTTATGAGTTCGGGCAAGGCATCCACGTAAGTCGAGGCCAATTTGGCCAGTTCACGGTATTCCTGAATCAATTTGATGATCGGATGCAGGTCTTTGAGCTTATCGAGTTCGCTCGCGGCAGTGGACAAACCGGTTTTGGTCCTGGCCACCCGGTCTGTCGGGATTTCCAGATTTTCGAACAGGATTTCCCGCAGCTGCTGGGTCGAACTGATATTGAACTTTTCCCCCGCTTGCTTGTATATTTTGGCTTCGATCTCTTTCGTTTTCTTTTTGAGCTTACCGCTCATTGTCTTCAGAAATGATATGTCCAATTCGACGCCGGTATCCTCGAGCGCGGCCAGCACCGGCACGAGCGGCATTTCGATAGTATCGAATAATTCCCGCAATTTTCGCGCTTTCAGCTTAGGCGCCAGGTGCCGCGTCAATCGCTCGGTAAAATCCGCGTCTTCCGCGGAATATAGCATCAGCTTCTCGTCTTCCACTTCGCTGAAACCGACCCGCTCGCGCCCCTTGCCCAGGAGGTCGTCTTTCGAGATCTTTTCGAAATTTAGCTCCGTAAATGTCACGGCATCCAAATTATGCTGGCGCGTCCCCGGATTAAGGAGATAACTGGCGATCATGGTATCAAAATCGGCTCCTTCTACGACTATACCGTTATTTTTCATGACCCTGATATCGAATTTGATATTATGCCCATGTTTTTTCACATCTTTATTCTCAAATATCGGCTTCAACTCCTCCAACCAACCATGAGGGGCAAGTGTCGAATGTCGAATGTCGAATGTCGAATTCTTTTGATAATTAAATAAATTTTTTTCTTTCATTCGCAATTCGTCATTCGTCATTCGTAATTTGAGGAACCACGCTTCTCCTGCGTTCCAGGAAAAACTGATTCCCAGCAAATTCGCGGTTATCGGATCGAAAGACGAGGTTTCGGTATCGAAGGTAAAACTCTTTTGTTTTTTTAACTTGGCTAGAAATGATTTGAATTTTTTCTCATCGTCCACCAGAATGTATTTGAACTCCTGGCGGTTGCGTTCGAATTTATCCGCCGTACGGCCGGCCCGTTCTTCCTTGGTCGAAGCGACATCGGAATTGTTCATGGCGGCCAAACGCGGCAGAAGTGAATTGAATTCCAGTTCGCTTAGAAACTTCGCCGCCCTTTCCCGGTCATAGCTCCGAAAACGGGTTTTCTCCAAATTGAACTTGATCGGCACGTCGCATTTGATGGTAGCCAGGTCTTGCGAGAGGTAAGCATCTTTTTTGTGCTTTTTAAGCAATTCTACTATCCGCGGCTTCACCTTCTCCTGGATTTTTTTACTGTTGGCATCGACATTCTTATATATATTATCCAGACTGTCGAATTCTTGCAAAAGCTCCGAAGCGGTTTTCTCGCCGATTCCCCTGACTCCTGGGATATTATCGCTCGGATCGCCGCGCAAGGCCTTGTAATCGACCATCTGCTCCGGAGTGATGCCGTAGCGCGCTTCGACCGCGGCCGCATCATAGATGACCGAATCGGTAACACCCCGGCTCATCGAATAAACCTTGACGTGATCGTTTACGAGCTGCAGCGTATCCTGGTCGCCTGTCAGGATAATCTTTTCCACGTCGCCGTTCACACTATTTGCAATCGTACCGATCAGGTCATCGGCTTCGAAACCGGATTTTTCGAACAACGGAATATCAAAAGCGGCCGCCAGCTCTTTGACCCGCGGTATCTGCCCATAGAGCTCATCCGGCGCCTTGATCCGGGTAGCCTTATATTCTTTATACTGCTTATGGCGGAAGGTCGGACCGGCTTTATCCATGGTCAAAACCACGTATTCGGGCCTAATCTCCCGCACCGCTTTCATCAGGAAGCTGGCAAAGCCATACACGGCATTCGTCACCTCCCCGCTTTTGGTCCGCATGGTCGCGGGCAGGGCATGGAAGCTCCGGTGCACCAGGGCATTACCATCGATAATCATCAGTTTTTCCTTGGATTTAGCCATATTTTATACTACTATTACAGCATATCAGCCGGATTTAAGCAAATAAAAAAACGCCGGCTACTGTGAACAGAACCCCAAAAAACAGACACTTACATGCCCTCTTTGGGGATACAGTTCAATTATTCAGGGTGGCTTTGCATTACGGCCACAGCAAACATATGGACCCAGCCGTGCGTTTTTATCCTTGTATTACTGTTTCCGTTCTAAATTGGCACCGCATTGGGGGCATTGTATCGTCGAGCAGGGAATTCCTTTTTGGTGGGGCGCCCTATAGCCGCACTTCGGGCAAACGCAATTGCCGCCCGGTCCCTGTCCCCGCGATTCCGGGTTATTTTTTGCCGGTTTGCCCTGCCTTTGCCAGCCGAAACCATGGCTGAAAGCGGGCTTGTAATATCCGGTTTCCATGTCGTGGCTTCCGATCTGGATTGCCACGTAAGAAAGGCTTTTTATATTTAACATTAATTTCCCTCTCAATGTTTCCGAAATTTTCGTCGCTTCTTCCACGCTTAGGTCTTTCGGCAGTTTGATCTCAAGGTTTGCCGTTATCTCTGCGCCTTTTTTCTGCGTTTTAACCGAATCAACCCCAACGCTCATCTCCATGGCAATGCTTCTTATCCTGTCTTCCACTTCCTTCCCGGCCGATACGTCAAGCAGGGAATCAACCGCCTCTTTGCCGAGTGAAAACGACTCCTTGATTATATAGATTCCGATCAGGAATGCCAGGATCGTATCGGCATAAATGAAATATTTTGCCAGGATCAAGCCGGCAAATACCGCCAGGGAAGTATAAACATCGACGCGCGAATGGACACCGTCGGATATAAGAGATATCGAGCCTTCTTTCTTTCCGTATTTGATCTTCACTCTTGCCATTATTTCATTGGCTGCCGCCGAAAAAAGCATTACCCCGAAACCGATATATGTGAATTCGATCGCTACCGGATCACGAAGACGCCCGTAGGCTTCATAAATAATTAATGCGCCCGTAGCGAAAAGTATAATAGTGATGATCACCCCGGTCAAAACCTCAATCTTGGCATGGCCGTAAGGATGTTTCACGTCGGCCGGTTTTTGGGAAATCTTTATCCCCCAATAACTTATCGCGGAGGAAATAATATCCATGACCGAATGGATTCCTTCGGCCATAATCGACGATGAGCGAGAAATTAAACCGGCAGCAATTTTCGCAACCGCCAAAAATCCATTTGCCAAAATCGAAATTCCGGCGATTCTTTCTTTCATAACTTCTTTAATAAAATATTAAACAGTATCTATTATTTATATTTTATTAAATAAATATTACAAATAAATTAAAAAGCACCCCAAAAAAAGTGAGTAACAAACAATGATAAAAAATTTTACTTAAAGGCAAGGCGGTTAATTGATTTTTCCGCCCAAAATCCCTTTCAATCTGGCCGCGGGGCACCACTTCGCTTCTATGTATTTCGCTATTATCTTCGTGGTGCCATGCACCGTGTAGCTCCTAACGAACGAAGTGAGGTAGGGGCGAAGTGGTGGACCATAAGGGATTCGAAGGGGCGGAAGCCCCGCTCCGGCTTAAGGTTCGTATCACCATTATCGCCACCATCATAAAATCCGCTGCGCGGCAGCGGATTTAATAATGTGGACCATAAGGGATTCGAACCCTTGACCTCCTGCATGCAAAGCAGGCGCTCTAGCCAACTGAGCTAATGGCCCGGAATATAACAATTAACTATTAACAATTGACAGTTAACTTATAATTTTAATTGGTTTGTTTGGTTGGGCCTAGCTGATCGAATCTACGAAGCTTCGGCAAGGGGGGGGCTAATGGCCCGGTTTAATTTTCGAATGACGATTTTCGATTTTCGATTTTTCCACTTGGTTTTACCTGCCTGCCGGCTGGCAGGGCCGAAGGTTCGCCAGGCTTCCACTTGGCTTTACCTGCCTGCCGGCAGGCAGGGCCGAAGGTTCGCCAGGCTTTAGCCTGGTACATAAAGTATACGCAAACTTTCCCCATATCCGAATCAAAATCCCGTATCCGTGGTTCCGCCGGGAAGATAAAATCTAAGCAAGGGGGACAGGATCCAGGTTAAAAAACCAGTGATCAGGCCGGTCATTATGAGAATACCGATAAATATCGCGAGCATGCCAATAAGTTTATAACCGAACCGTGAGCCGCCGGAGGTGGCCAATTTATCTTCAAAAAAACCAATCCGCCCGAAATTATTAAGCATCCACTCTGATTTATAGACGATTAAAACCCCAACTGCCGTGATTAAAAAACCGAGAATGAATTTCATGCTGTACTTCGGATAGTTGCGCCAGGTGGAATTAACCGGAAACTTTCTTTTCGTCCGACCAGCGCGATTATCCGGACAATTAATACTTAATGTAATTTAACGGATTTTGCTTAACCCCGTTGATGATTACTTCGAAATGGACATGCGGCCCAGTCGACCAACCGGTCGAACCCATGGCCGCGATCGTCTGGCCCTTCGTTACCGTATCGCCCTTTTCCACATAAAACTTTGACAAATGGGCGTATCTGGTCTTTTTGCCGCCGCCATGATCGATCACGATCTGGTTGCCGTAACCGGTCCCCCAGCCGGCCACTTCTATCGTCCCGGCATCGGCAGCGTAGATCGGCGTACCGACCTTATTGGCAATATCGACTGCCGTATGGCGCCAGGAATAATACTGGGTGATGCGGCTGCCGACAGTCGGCCAGTTCATCTTATTGCCGGAAACGGGCGTCGCGCTGGGTGACGTAACAATATCACGAATAGCGGAAAAACCGGTATATGACGTGGTGGTATATTGCGGTTCGGTTACCTTTCGGCCGCCTGGTATAAGGAGCACTTGGCCGACTTTCAGCGTATCGCCCGGCTTCAATTCATTCGTCTCCATGACCACGTTCTCTTCAACATCGTATTTTTTGGCGATACTGCCGATATTCTCGCCTTTCGCCACCTCATGGCTGACTCCGCTCACCGGCAGGATACGCAGCGTTTCCCCGGGCCGGATAATGCTATAAGCGGTTTTGTTATTTTCCCAAAGGATCGTCGAGACGCTAACCTCAAATTCCTGGGCAATCGTCGATATCGTATCTCCCGGCTGAACCTTATATTCGACGGTTTCCGTTCGCGCCCGTTTGGTTATCCTGGTCGCCGCCAGGTCGGGCTTAACGATGCTCGTACCGCCCTGAATGGTCGGCAGTGATTCTTCTTCGACCGCTATATCATTGAGCGAGGCGCGCGGCTGGGGCCGGAACGCTCCCAGATTATCCAGATAGTTCTGCTGGATCGGAGAGATTACCGCTTCCTGGTCAAAAGTTTCGACAATCAGACGCTCATTCTCGTCATCATATCCTTCAAATTCATTCTTGATTAGCTCCGCCAAGATGGTTTGCTGTGCCTTGTCGGTGAATCCGACCGCCTTAGTCTTCGGGGCAAGGTTGATGGCGATCAGCATAATCGTTATGACAACGACCAGGACATGGACCAGCTTCTGGTGGAAGAAAAAGGCCAATACGTTCTGCTCCAGGCCTTTCCAGCCCAGGCGCCTGAGCAGGCTCAAATAACGGCTATAGCCGGGGACGACGAGTTTGTAGAATATAAGCCGCAGAACAAAGTGCAACGGACGTATCAGTAAGAAAACAAAAAAAGCGGTCAAAAACCTCTTTAATAAAATCAAGACCTGGAAAATATAGAACAAAAGGCTCGCCCCGGCCTTAAGCCAGCGTGATTTGCCGCTATGGCTGTTGCGGCGATTTTGCCCTTTGTATTGTTGCTTATAACGGTAATAATCGATATGGGTTTTGTTATTTTCGACGGTTACGGCATATAAACTATCAGACCTTATAATACCATTAAAAACCTCTACGGTCAAGCTTATACCGCCCTCTACTCAACGCCGAATTTGACAAGTTTAACGAACATATTATAATGGAAAATAATAATTATTAAAGCTTTTTATGGAAGAACAAATTGGCGAAATCTTGGAATTAACCAAGAAAAAAATGCAGGAACAGGGAGCTTTCGACCGCGACGCCTATAAGAATCTGGTTGAGGAAACGATTGATTATTTTGTCGAAAAAGGCAAACTGACCGATGACGACAATCTGGAATTTATCGAAGACCGCCTGTTGGATATGTACGATGATGTACGGGAGGGATTCGAAGACCGCTGATCGGTTTGGGATTTTTATGATTGTTGGGATGGTTGGGATTGTTAAGCTTGGAATTTAAAATTTATATATCAAAAAGACCGTTTATCCGCATAAACGGTCTTTTGTTATCCCAAAAATCCTACACTTTTATCACCACCGGCAGCACCATCGGCCGGCGTTTGGTCTTGGCGAAAAGAAATTGGCCGATTTCATTACGAATCTTATTCTTGATATAATCGTCGTCGGCCGGCGTTCGCGGGTCGTGGTCCTTCACTATCTTTTTGACTTTCATCCGGGTCTCTTCGATCAATTCGCGATTTTCTTTCATGTAGACGAAGCCGCGGGATATGATATCCGGGTTGCCGATCGGATCGCCGGTCTTCGCATCGATCGTGGCGATCGCCACGATCATGCCGTCTTCGGCCATTACCCGCCGGTCGCGCAATACGATATTCGAAACGTCGCCCACACCCAAGCCGTCAACCATCACATAGTCGGCCGGCACTTTTTCGCTGGTCAAGCGCCCGGCTGAAGCATTGTTCTCGGTGGAAAATTCGACCACCTGTCCGTTATCGGCGACAAAAACATTCTGTTCGGGGATACCGACCGCCGTAGCCAGGTCGGCATGGGCCTGAAGCATATAATGACTGCCTTCGATCGGCATGAAAAATTTCGGTTTCAGAAGGCGCATCATCAATTTAAGGTCTTCCTGCTTGGCGTGGCCGCCGGCATGGACGTCCATCATCTGGTAATGGATTACCCTTGCCCCCTGCCGCACAACCATATCTTTCAGGGTCTGGATACTGCGTTCGTTGCCCGGAATGATCGAAGAGGAAAATATCACCGTATCGCCTTTCTTAAGCTGGATCGTTTTGTGCTCCCGGTTTACCACGCGCCGTAGGAATGCGTTCGATTCGCCTTGCGCGCCGGTACCGAGGATGATGATCTTCTTATCGGGCAAACGCCGCAAATCCCCATCGTGGGCGATGATACGGGGGTTGAATTTAAGGTAGCCGATCTGATGGGCGATTTCGACGTTATTGTTCATGGACCGGCCCTGGAGATAGATACGGCGGCCATGTTTCCTGGCTAAATCAAATATTTTCTGGATACGGCTGATCTGCGAAGCAAATGTTCCGATAATGATACGGCCGTCAAGCCGCTCGAAAATGCGGTCGATCTCGTCGCCGATCGTCGATTCGGAAACCTGGTAGCCGGGATCGATCGCGTCGGTTGAATCAGCCATCATCAGCATGATGCCGTGGTCGCCCAAAAGGGCAACCCGGTTCAAATCGGCCGGTTTATCATTAACCGGCGAATAATCGATCTTGAAATCACCGGTATGGATAACCGTGCCGACAGGCGTATGGACGATCGTAGCGAATGCGTCCGGAATAGAATGGTTGACGCGCAAAAACTCGACTTTAAAATTCTTGCCAAGCGAAAAATTTTTCGTATCATCGATCTCTATCATATTCGGTTTGGGGCAGTGCCGAAACTCTTCACAACGCTTGCGGATCAAGCCGGCGGTCAATTTACCGGTATAGATAGGCGGATTATTCAGGGGACCAAGAATATGGGGAATCCCTCCGATATGATCCATATGGCCATGCGAAATGACCGCGCCCTTGATCCAGTCGGTTTTGTCTTCCAGATAGCGGATATTGGGAATAATATAATCGATCCCCGGCATATCCTCTTCCGGAAACTGTAATCCGATATCGATAATTATTATTTCTTTGTTATATTCTATTACGGTCATGTTCCGGCCGACCTCTTCCAGGCCGCCCAGCACAATAATCCGTAATTTGCCGTTTTGGTAAGCCGTGGCCTGGCCATCCATTACCGCCGGCTTGTTCCGCGTGGCGGGCCGTCGCCGACCAAACGGCTGTTCGTTTTGTCCGCGGAGTGGCGGCCTATTTTGCTGCCGGCTCCGTGGTTTGTATTTTGTTATCATATTTTAATTAATAACGAGATAACAGTAAACAAACGACAGCTATACTGCGCTATTTATACTATTATCTTTTAATTTTGTTAATTATTAATGAGTCCCAATGACAATCTAATTATCGTTAGAGTACATTGTCTTTTTTAATTTTTATATGCTTCAAGAAGAAATTGGCGGGTCAATTCAGTTTGAAACTTTTTCGGCAATTACATTCGCAAATCCACTAAAAAATGAATATTGATAAGAGAGTTAACAGTTAATTGTTAACTGTTAATTGTCGAAATGTGGGCGAGAGAGGACTCGAACCTCCACGGCATTGCTGCCACTAGCACCTGAAGCTAGCGTGTATACCAATTTCACCACTCGCCCCTTTTTTCTGAGTAAAACTCAATATTTTTGCTTAGCTGTTATCGGTGTAAATTTAAATTATCACAATTAAACACCGCAATTAACTCTAAATCCTAAATAGTAAATTCTAAACAAACTTGAATTTTCAAAATCCTAATTTTGGACGCCAAAGAAAACTTTATTGCCGGACCGGAATCACGGCCTAATCGGTTTGATTGTCTCCGGGCCAGACCAGGCGCTTGCCAGTCCTTATATACCAATCGGTTACGTTGGCAAAACGGTTGCGCGGATAAAGTATGTTGGTGACCGCAAAACCTTTTACCTTGTTGGACTGAACATAAGTATAGATCGGAGAATACATGAAAATTACCGGCTCATCATCGGTGATGATTTCCTGAAAACGCAGATACTTTTCCTGGCGCGCTCCCTGGTCCGAGGTCAGGCGGGCATCTTCTAACAATTGATCGACATCCTTGTCGGCGAAATTGGCGATGTTGAATCCGTTCTCGCCGGTTTGCGACGAATGCCAGAAGGCATAGGGGTCGGGATCGCCGCCAACCACCTGACCGTAGAATAAAGCATCAAATTGCCTGGTTTTTATAACTTCCGACTGGATCCGCGATAAAGGCAGCGCTTCGGTCGCGGTTTTCACTCCGACTGCCTCCCAATCATGCTTCACCGCGTCTATAACCAATTGGTTTTCATTGCGCTCAACCGTTTTCAGGGAAATGACCAAGTAATTGCCGTCTTTCATCCGCCATTGTCCTGCACCCATAAATAAAATCTGATTAGCCTTATTGCGCACTTCCTCGTCATCCGACTCGGCGTCAATTTGCGCCTGGGCGATGTCTTCGTCCGTAACCTCGCTAAGTTTCCAGTCTACGCTATCCAATAACTCAGCCGCCTTCGATACATTATAGTCGTATTTGGTGACATTTGGATTATAGGCGAAGCTATTGGCCAGAATCGGACTATCGACGATATAGGCATCGCCGCCTAAAATGTCGTTGATTATCCGATTTCGGTCAATCGCGAAAGCGAGCGCCTGCCTGACTGCCTTATCCCCCAAGGCCGGATTTTGGGCCTGATTGAAAAATATCAATGTCAACTGCGGTAAATATAATTTATGGAAATTATAAGTTCGCGGGGTAAGTATCTGGTCCTTCAGGTCATATGGCAAATAACTTAGCCCGTCGATCGCATTATCGTTCAGGGCGGTAACCGCTTCCTGAAAATCTCCGTAGAATATGAAATGAAGATCGATTTTGGGCGGAGCTTGGTAGTAATCCTGGTTGGCTGTCAGGGTATAATCCCGGATATTCCCGTTTTTATCTTTCGACAAAGTGTTGAATTTGTATGGTCCCGATCCTATCGGCTTGAGATTAAGCTGCGCCAAGGGCGTGGCTTCGGGAGGAATTTGCGCCCACAGATCGGCCGGTAAGATGCCGAAAGTCAATAATTCCAAAAATGCGGCATACGGATCCGTTAATACGAATTTCAATTTACGATCATCTATCCGCTCGATCTCGACTCCGGAAAAACTGTTTTTGAGGGGCGATTTATATGAGGTGTCATTAATGGCGGAAAATGTGAATAGTACGTCGTCCACCGTCAAAGGGGAGCCATTATGCCACTGAATGTTATCCCGCAAAGTCAGCGTATACGTCTTGCCGTCCTCGCTGACCTCATAAGAATCAACGAGATCGGGTATCAACTCACCGTTCTGATCACGCCGGAAAAGAGAAGAATATATCAAACGGGACAAATCATTGTCGACGTCGCTCAAAATCGCGTATAGAGGATTGATATATTTCGGCGTTCCGATCAATCCTTCACTATATTCTCCGCCAGCGACAGGAACAGCCTGTAAATTTCTGTAATAAAAACGCGTGGAGACAAAAACTACACACCCGATAATCAGCAAAAAGCCGATCCTAATCGTCCAACGCTCGCGCGGAGTCAAAAACCGCTTCAGCTGCCTTAGCTGCCGCCAATTGGGAATACGCGACTTGGAGAGGTTGTAGACCAATTTTTTATCAAGATCGATCTGCTTTTGTCCGCTTACTTCCGCGGCCGCTCCGGTTTGTCCGCCGAGCGATACAGGAGTCGTAAAAACGCCCGCAACCCTGTGACCGATTGACGCTAGGGGGCGTTTTATTCGGTTGGCTATTCCTTTAAATGAGTTCACAATATATATAATAAACGAGAAATTTTACAGTGAAAAATATTTCCGCTTTCATTCCTAGATAACGACCACAGCCAACGAAACCGAGAAAAACAATACGGCCAATATGATGGTGGCGTAAAATAACTTCTTCTCCAGTCCCCGCTTAGTAGCGTAAATATTACTGCTTCCGCCAAAAATTCCCGACAACCCCGCTCCGCGATTCTGAAGAAGGATCGTCGTCATCATTAGTAATGCGATGATTATTTGGGCTAAATTTAGTATTTTCATAATTACTTTCTAGCGCTTTATGTCGCTGATAATTCGATCGAGCACCTTTTTATTGTCTTCCGCCAAATTTGCCAATATTTTACGGTCCAATTCGATCTTGTTGGTTTTCAAAAGATTGATTAAGCGTGAATAACTAACCCCGCGCTCGCGTGCAAAAGCGCCGATCTTGATCTGCCATAAACCGCGAAAATCACGTTTACGCTTACGGCGGTCAACGAAGGCATGATGGCCTGCTTTAACCTTGGCTTCCTTGGCCTGTTTGATCTTATTCTTCCGGCCCCAGCGGTAGCCCTTGGTCTGTTTCAATAATTTTTTTCGTCTTTTTAAGTGGGTCACGCCCCGTTTCACTCTCGGCATATCTTAATGGATATATATTTATTTATTATGAAACTAAATTTGGCAAGTAAAATTAATCCGATATATCGGCAAAATATTATTTATAGGGTATTAACTGCGTAATTGTTTTCCGCAGGGTATTATCGGTCGTAATATCACGACGTTTGCTTCGTTTGGTGTTGCCGCGTTCGCGCGCATTAAAGTGATCCTGACCGGCTTTGCGCTGTTTGATCTTGCCTTTGCTGGTCAACTTGAATCTTTTCACCGTGGCTTTATGGGTTTTTATTTTCGGCATAAAATATATCTTAAATATTCCTATTGGTTAGCGGATATATGGTTAATTCCGGCTGCCAATGTGCTATAAAGAAATAAAATAAGCTAATGTCAATAATATTAAACAAAAAAACCAGGCATAATACCTGACCAAATTAGGTTTATTCTTTTTTATTGGCCAGTACCATTGTAAACCGTCCGCCTTGTTTTGTCAAGTCCTGTTCCCTGATTATCTTCAAATCCTCTTCTTTGTTCAATTCGGCGACGAACTCATCAAATATCTCGACCGCTTTGCCGGGATGCGCCCGCTCGCGCCCTTTTAAGATCAAATCCAGTTTCAATTTATGGCCTTTTTGGAAAAATTTCTTTGCCTGTTCGATGCGGAGGGCCAAATCATGCTGGCTGATCCTGATCGACAGGCGGATTCCTTTGGTTTCCACTTTCTTTTGTTGCATTTTCTGCTTGTGCGCTTTCTTTTCCTGCACGTATTTGAATTGTCCGTAATCCATTATTTTCACTACCGGCGGTTTAGCCGACGGATTGACTTCAACCAGGTCCAGCCCGGCTTCGCGGGCCATGCTCAACGCGCGGGCAGTCGGTGTTTCCCCGATTTGCGTGCCGTTTTCGTCTATAACAAAAACACTCGGGATTCTGATCTGATCATTAGCTCGAAATCTTTTTTCCGGTTTTGGTTTTGCTTTTCTCCAGGTACGTCGCATTAATATTGACAGCAGATAACAGAAAACAGATAGCAGGCTGACACACCTTTAATCTGCTTCTGCAAACGCCATTTTAAAAATAATTCGAAAATCGACATTTATTTGAGCGGGTAACGGGAATCGGACCCGTCTTTCGACCTTGGCAAGGTCGTGTAATAGCCACTATACCATACCCGCAATTTAATTTACGATTGGCGGTCGGCGCTAGATGATTTAGGTTACTAAACGGGAAAATAAAATAGCTACTAGAGGTAGCTAATCGCTAGGATTATTATAGATTAAAAGATTTATTTTGGCAAGTACTTTACAAAAATGCAAAAAAATGTTAATATTAGCTAGTTGAATTATAAATAATTATCATTTTATAGCAATAATTCGAAATTCAAAAATCTTAATTAGAATATTAAAATATGCCAGTATTAGCCGTAAACAAGCGGGCCAGTTATGATTACAACCTGGGAGACAGTTTTGAAGCCGGGATGGTTCTCTTTGGCCACGAAGTTAAAGCAATAAAAACCAAGCGTGCCTCTCTAAAGGGGGCATTCGTAACGATCAAACAAGACAGAACCGGAACAGCCCTTTTTCTTACCAACGCCCATATTTCAAAATATGACAAAGCCAGTACGGTAAAAGACTACGACCCGGACCGGCCGCGTAAATTGCTGGTCCATAAGAACGAGCTGAACCGCCTCATCGGCAAGAAGCAGGAACAAGGGCTGACATTGGTACCCACGAAGATATACACCAGGCACGGCCTTCTCAAACTCGAATTCGTCCTCGGCCGCGGCAAGAAGAAATACGACAAACGCGAAGCGATCAAGAAACGGGAGCTCGACCGCAATATAAGGTCTTTGACAAAGATGAGATAGTTGGGATATTTTGGATTTTTGGGATAAATGATATTTCGTGTTTATCCCAAAAATCGCAACAACCCCAACCATCCTAAAAATCATAATAAAGCAATCATTCGCATATCCCGCATTCGTAATGGCGGGCTCGCGAAGCGAATAACATGGGGATGCTGGGCTTCGATGGCAAGATTTTCAGCGGATATTCGGAACGTGCGAGTCGGGTATCACGCAAAACTTCCCGAAAACCAATAAATGCCAAAAACGCATTAGCCAAAGTCCGCGCTGCTTTCAGCATGCCGGCCTTGGCGCCAGTTATGGCCTAACAGCCGTAGCCATCCGACGCGGGGGACGCCTGATAGTCCGCGCGGGTGTCATAAAAATCAGGCTAGGCGCGGGGAGCGCTTCCGGTCCGGCGCCGAAACCAAGGGAGCTTTTTACGGCCTAATTTCGTCCGGCTCTTAAAGCCGTAATAAAACCATCAACCGGACTAATTCCGTATCGATATCCGTCCGAAACTTGTCAGACGCGGGTTCAACTCCCGCCATCTCCACCAGACAAAACCAGGCCGCCAGGTCTGGTTTTGTTTTGGGGAGTATGGTGATCTAGTTGAAGCCGAGAAAAACCGTAAACAAACATCAAAATGAGTACTTTACCATTAGCAGATAAAAGCAAACATTCAAGTCTAACCGGGTGAAACGGGCCTCGGCCCTTCAACTCCCGCCATCTCCACCAGACAATATTCGAATGACGAATTTCGATTTTCGAATGATCGTTTTTAATTGATTACAAAAGACCTTTGCGTTTCGCGCGAAGGTCTTTGTATTATTATCTGATTGTTCTACTCGATTTTAACGATCCGATATTCCACCGCCCTCTCTGCCAACTGTACTCTGACAATATCGCCGACACGGCGGCCGAGAAGGGCCTGGCCGAGGGGGGAGCTGTGGGATATAACCCCATGGGTCGGATCGGCTTCGCTCGAGCCGAGGATGTAGTATGCCTTTTTCCGGCCGTTTACCTCCAATGTAACATAGCTGCCCAGCGCCGCCACTCCGGAACTCCCCCCGGCTCCGATGATCACCGCGCGTTTCAGATGTTCTTCGATCTCTTCGATCCGCCGGTTGATCCCGCGCAGGCGTCCCTTGGCCGCGCTATAGGCGGCATTATCCGAAAAATCACCGTCCGAAGCATGCAGTTTTAGCTCGGTGATCGCGCGCGGCCGGCTGATTGCCTTGAGTCTTTCCAGTTTTTCCTTAAGCTCCTTGTGCTTGGCGGCTGTGATGTTCGGATCGGCCTTGAGACCGCTATATTTTCCCGCTTTTCTGATCGGCATTCTCATAATTGCCAAATTTAAATCCAAAACGGATAATTATATTTAATATTATCATTATATAATATACGATTGAATATTCAATATGAAGACTTTGCCTTATATTGCATTTTTTGCTAAGATAATGTTAAATATAATCCAATTAAGCGACATGGAATGTAACTCCCATATATCGCTTCTCATTTTTAATAACCGGATAAATTATGAACAAAAATAATACGGTAGTTATTGTCGTAGTGGCAATACTGGCGATTGCCGCGATCGCTTTTCTTATGAATTCACGCGGTGCGGCACCGGTGGTCGGTGATCTGGGCGAATTCGCCCAGTGCCTCAAGGATAGCGGCGCCAAGTTCTACGGTGCTTTCTGGTGTTCGCATTGCCAGAACCAAAAGGCGGCTTTCGGCGCGGCCGCGGACAAGTTGCCTTATGTCGAATGTTCGACTCCGGACGGCCAAGGCACGCAATCGGTCTGCACCCAGGCCGGTATCAGCGGCTACCCCACCTGGGTATTCGCCGACGGCAGCCGCGCATCCGGCGAACAATCACTGCAAACGCTGGCTGACAAAACCGGCTGCACCCTGCCCAGCCAATAATATTTTAACGATCAAATTATGCCAAACATCGTAAGCCACATTCTGGCCATATTGACGATAATCGCGCAATTCGTAATGGTTATAACCATTACTTATTATCTGCTTAACCGAAAGAATCGGGGAGACAAATTGATAAATTTTCTTTCGCAAAAAGGCCTGATTTTCGCCTTCATCATTGCTCTGGTATCGACTATGGGCAGCCTGTTCTACTCTGATGTCGCCGGCTTTGACCCCTGCGAACTCTGTTGGTTCCAGCGCATATTCATGTACCCGCTGGTGCTCCTCCTCGGTCTGGCCTTTTACAAAAAGGATGAGCGGATAAACGACTATGTCCTGTCGATGGCAACTGTCGGCGCGTTGATATCGATCTACCACAACTATATCTATTACGGCGGCAGCGGATTCACCTCCTGCTCGGCCGCCGGCCTGGGCGAATCCTGCGTCCGCCATTACGTTTTCCTCTACGGCTATATCTCCATACCCATGATGACCCTGACCGCTTTCCTGATAATTATCTGCTTGACCGCTTTACGCAAAATTTATTCCAGGCAATGAATTTTGGCATTCATACTGTTACCCATTTACTACACGTATGCCGATATGATATGATATACAAATGCGAAAAAGAAAATGGGATTTAAAATCCTTGAAATCAGCGGTAAAATCTTCAACGAGTTACAGACAGGTATTGGTCAAATTGGGTTTAAAGCCGGCAGGGGGAAACTACAGCCAGATAAAAAAATATGTTGAAGAATACCATCTAAGTTTCAAACACTACAAGGGGTGCGGTTGGAAAAAAGGCCTTTCCGGTTTAGATGCTCCGCGGATCCCCCTTGATAAAATCATTGTCAAAAACAGCGACTTTCAAAGTTTTAAACTAAAAAAAAGACTTTTTAACGCCGGCCTCAAACAAAAAAAATGTGAAGAATGCGGCTGGAATAAAATTTCCGAAGATGGACGATTACCCTTGGAGCTGGATCATATAAACGGGGACAGCCGTGATAATCGATTACAAAATTTGCGAGTGCTTTGCCCCAATTGCCACAGTCTCAAACCGACCCACAGGGGCAGAAACAGAAAATTAAAAACATAAAGTAGCCGCGGTGGCGGAATTGGTAGACGCGCAGCACTTAAAATGCTGTGGAGATTCTCCGTGCCGGTTCGATTCCGGCCCGCGGCACAAGGAAATTTCGAATGTCGAATTTCTCAGCCAAAGGCTGATCCGCCTATGGCGGAGATTTTCGAATTATTTAATTAAACGCCAATATAATCTAATCAGTGGATCATAAAACTCCCTCCCGGGGAGTTTTTTGTTGTTGAAGTTTTATTTATTCTGCCACAACTGCTGTAATTCATTATCGATCTGGCTCCGTTCATTGTCGCCCAGGCCGCGGCTGCCGTCATCGTATTCTTCTTCCGTTCCTTCCGGTTCGTCCTTGGTCCAGACGCGGAGCAGTTCGGCGGCAAAATCGGTGGCCCGTTCTATCTTGATCGCCAGTCCGGCGTGGGACTGCACTTCTTCCAGCCGTCTTTTCAGCTCGTTGTCGTCAGTAATGATTACGATATCGCTTCGTTGGGACGGTCCATTACTGTCCGCTCCGCTCCATGAAAATGTCCCCGCGCTGATGCTCCTGACCATCTCTACGATCTTGTCATCGGCCGACTGGTAATATTGGTCTTTGGGAGAATATATAACGGTAATATGTTCATTGATCGTATTCTTATCTCCCCACGGTTCGCTACCGTCAAACACCAGATAGATATTCTTCTGCCGCTTGCGGTTATAATACCGGACCATTTCAGTGAGCTGCTTGTCGAAATTCGGCTCCCTAAGCATCTTGAGCTTTCCGGCTACGTTGTTGGCGTCGATGATATACGACATATTATGCCAGTAAATATTCCATTGCGGATCTTAATTTGTTATTGAATGCTATTTCCGTATTGATCGTTTTGAAACTATACTTGCCCGTCTCCCTATAAAAATACTCTCCATAAACCGCTATTGATCTGGCGGCTAACCTCAAAACATCATCATCCTTGATGTGGGCGGCGATCCAATCGTTGTTCTCCCGGCTTTTCTTGAGCCCTTTGAGCAACAACTCCGCATCCCGCTTGACCAGATATGCTATTTTCAGTTCTTTCTCGTGCTTTTTCAAACGATTAATATAATTCGGCAACAAATGTACGCCTTCGATTACATAATCCATCCGGCAAGCGATCAAATGGTCAATCAAACTTCTGACGCCGGGCCAGATAGTCCTGCTTTCGATAAGATCAGCCTTGAGCTGGGATTCACCGTCATATTTCTGAAAAAATTTCTCGACTTCAGTGGAATCGAACATTTTGATAAAAGGGAATTTTAAGGCTTGTTGCCGTCTTGAAAAATATTTGATAATAACCGGCCGCAAATTGTCGGTCGAGATATAGCCGATGTTTAATTTTTTAGCCAGCTGCCGCGACAATATGCTCTTGCCGCTGCGCGGTGACCCGCCGATTAAATAGATCATATGATTTATATTAGTTTACAACCCAGGCGACACGGCGACGTGCCGCCTTCCTGGCAAAGGGATCGACTATGTTCGAATCAAATAACCGTCACTTGATTATTAACCTAATAAAATACAATCAGCGACATGTCGTATTCCGTTGTTACCCGGGTAAATGATTAATTCCTTGCCATCACCTTAACGGCGACACGGCGACGTGTCGCCTTCCATAAGGATTGTACGTCAAGTATTAAATGATTATTTTAAACAACCCATCACATTTCGAAATAATCAACCGTTTCTTCATAATTTTCCGATACGAAAGGCCAATCCTCCGGCAGGCCGTGCTTCAAGTGATTGTCGACGGTATAGCGGTAATGCTCATAAAAATCTTTTTGACCCCGGACGATATGGTCATGAAACGACCTTTGCCATTTAAAGGAAGGAATTTCATTTCGACTACTACCATATTCGATTTCGAATTGCCTCCGAAACGAATCCATTTCTTTCCTCACCGGAAGGCGACACGTCGCCGTGTCGCCGGTGAATTTTCTGCCGGTGATTATATAATTGGCATCCCTGGAAAAATTTTCTTTCAATGATTTCATTATTTGCGATATATTATATCCGTCCTCCGGCATCAATAATAAATTGACATGATCGTAAATAATACTCCATCCGAATAACGCAAATTTTTTCATCTCTTTGCATAATTTGAGCTCCTCGACCAACAGACGGCAGAATATCGGCTCCCTGAAATAGGGATAATTATCATGAGTCTTGGTCACGATATAATAAATATTGCCTTCATCGTAAAATCGTTTTTGCGAATTACGATGAATTTTTCCCTCCTTATGATACGGCATATCTGAATGAATAGATGATACTATTTAGTAAACAAGTTTTAACATATACCCCGGAAGGCGACACTTCGCCGTATCGCCTGCTTTTATTTTAAATAATATATTACTTGATCTCCTGCCATAACTCCCGGAAAACTTCACGCAGGTTGTGGGCCAGGACCTGGTCATGGATTTCGACCAGGTAATTCGGCTTTTGCCTGGTGACGAGCATGATCAGGTAGTCGCCCATCACCCAGGTCGAGGCGGTGAAATCGATCTTCTTCTGCCAATACTTGATCTTCCGGACCGTCTCCAGTCTTTCCCCTTTCATCGCTTTCTCGATCTCTGAAAGGTTCGTTATGAGCTTGACCCGGTTTTCCGGCAACTCCTTGACCGCCCAGGCGATCCATTCCCTGTATCTCTCGGCAAAGCTATGGTCCTGGAAACCCCAGCAGACGCCGTCTCGCTGCCGTGAGCTCTCATACCAGACGGAAAGCTGCTTATACAGGTATTTCTCCATTTCCTCTTCCTCGATGAAGCGGATCTTCGGGATGGAATATTTCTTATTCCCGAAAGGCATATCCTCAAGCTCATCGATCGCGGCCGCGATCGTTTTTTTCTTGCTCTCTAGTGCTTTCTCCTCCTTTTCCGCAGACGAATACAAACTGTCGAAAGGCAGCGGCACCAGATACAAGACCGATCCGCCCAAATCCTCGGCAATGACCCCTTTTTTGACCAGCGTCTTCACTGTCGCATACACCGTGGTTCGGTTAATGCCGGTCTGGGCTGCTACCTGGGCCGGCGTGGTTTTCCCTTGTTCCAATATTGCCAGATATATTTCGGTTTCTTTATCGGTAAAATCAAGTTTTTTCAGTATTTCCTGGATCATATCATATTTGAATCTAAACCCATAAATTACTTAATATTATAGTTTGTTGTTATATATATGTCAACAATTTTTTTTACTTTATATTAAATGATAAATTTAAATATTTATAATTATTGTTATATTTATATTGACAATATCATAATTTTCTGTTATTATTATTGGTTGCACCTTAAAATATTATGTAATGTAAACTCTTTATACCAAACGAAAGGAGAAGCTAAATATGGATAAAGTCGATACTTATAATAATGAAGCGGCACGTAAATATTATGAGGTTGTAGGAGAAGATGTTGACAGCGAAATAAATGAAGCGGAAAAACGCTTTACCGGTTTGATCCCCCGCGATCTCCCGGGCAAGAATGTGCTCGATCTCGGATGCGGCAACGGCCGGCACTCGGAATTATTTTGCCAAAGCGGGGCGAATAAAGTTATCGCGCTGGACTGCAGCGAGTCAATGCTCCACCGCGCAATGGCGAGAAAAAAAGAAAAAAAGTTGAACAACCTCGAAATGATCTCCGCCGACATGAATTATTTACCGCTCAATAGGATCAAATTTGATCTGGTTTTCTCCCGCTTTTCCCTTATGTATACCGCGGAACTGGAGAAAGTAATGAGCTGCCTTGGACAATTCCTGGTAAAGGGCGGAAAAATCCTGATAGAAACCACAGTGGTTTATTACAAAAAAGATAATTGCCGCAATGATCTGTCGGGTAAAACAATACCATTAATCTTAAGGAAAGGCGATAAAAAAATGGAATTCAGGAATTATCCTTATACTTTAAATGACTATCTCGGCGCGTTTGAAATATCGCGTTTGAATGTTACGGTTGCCGAAATATTTCCGGCCGATAACTTATCGATCAGCGCCAATTTTCCTTATCGCGATATAATCACCTATAATTACGGCATCTTTAAAGCGATACATTGATTTTAATTTTATATGGGCGACACGACGACGTGTCGCCTTCTGTTTTAAAAAATAAACCGATTTTGTTACATCTTATTCGCCGTCAATCATCCTTCCCGGAAGGCGACACGTCGCCGTGTCGCCGGCTTAAATACGAAAAAACCCGGATCAATCACCCGGGTTTTTCATATTTAATTCAAATATTCGTCATTCGACATTCGTCACTCGTCATTTGCCGACGTTCCACTCTTTCAGCTTATCGACCACCTTTTGGCTGGACAAGGCATTTCTGAGATAGGCGCGGTATTCGGGCGATTTTGACTGCTCCAGCATTTTCGGGTTGTCTTTGTAGGCCTTTTTGAGCTGTTCCAGCTGTTCTTCCATTTCCTTGTCCGAAACTTTGATATCCTCCTTGATCGCCAACTCGCGGATAAGGAGCGAGGCTTTGACCCGCTTGACCGCTTCCGGCAGGAGATCGAGCGTCAGCTGATTGCGGGTCTTATTGATCGACTGGAGATAATCTTCGAACTTGCCGCCCTGATCGGCTACCGTATGCTCAAGCTCATGGATCATATTATGCGATTCGGATTCGACCAACATTTCCGGGATATCGCCGAACCGGGATTTATCGATTATCTTATCGAGCATTTCCCGCTCCATCGCCTGGTCCCGTTCCTGTTCTTTCTGTTTGGCCAGGCTTTTTTTCAGGTTATCCTTAAGCTCTTCCATTTTCTTCAGTCCGAATCCGGCGGCGAATTCATCATTCAATTCCGGCAGCTCACGGCTGAACACGTCTTTGACCGTGACTTTGAATTCTACCATTTTGCCGGCGATGTTCTTCATGTGGAAATCCTTGGGATAAGGCAGGGTGAATTCCCGGATCTCCCCTTTAGCCATCCCCAAAAGTTGCTTGTCGAAGCCGGGGACGATATAATCCTTGCCGACGATTACGGCAGTGTCGGCCGATTGGCCGCCCTCGACCGGTACTTTGTCGAGAAACATCTGCATATCGATAAGAACCTTGTCTCCGTCCTTGATCGGCCGCAGCGATACGGCTTCCTTAACGCGCATCTCACGGAATTCGCCGAGCATCTTGTCGACTTCTTCGTCCTTGACCTCAACAGTTTTCCGCCTGATCCCCAAATCTTTATATGTTCCGAGAGTAACTTCCGGCAATAGGGCTAGCACCACTTTGTAGCCCACGGGGTTGCCCGGCGCCAATTTGGTTATATCCACTCTCGGCTGGCCGACCGGGGTGCCTTCGACATGATCGCGGATCACCGTGCCCAGAGTGTCATTCACGGCCAGACGGGCAGCTTCTTCCAGAATGGTCATCTCGCCAACCTTGCGCTTAACGATATCGAAAGGCGCCTTGCCCGGCCGGAAACCTTCTATCTTAACGTCTTTCGAAACGCGCGCCGCTCCTTTTTCGAGAAACGGTTTGAATTCCTCAACCGAAAGCTCGACATTAAGCTCAATTTGCGATTTTTCCAATGGTTTTTTTTCTACGTTCATGATTATAGATAACAGATAACAGTAAACAGATAGCAGTTACCTAACCGGTTATCTCTTTACCATATCCGATTTATTTTTAAACTTCTATTTGATCTGAAAAGTTGAATAAATTGAGGGAGAGACAAGCTTGCCTCTCCCGTCGAACAGTGCCGTTTTGAAATGGCTAATTGCTCGAATTCCTTGCCAGCTGTAAAGCAATTAATTCCGCTCCTAACTGTTCCATTTCCTGTCTTTCCGAGAAAGACATTTTTCTCAATGCAGCCTCGTTTGCCAATACCTCACTGCTACCGTCATCGCATAATGCTCTCTCGGGCAAAAAATCAAAAGTATTGTCTGCCACGACCGCATTAAATTTCTCTTTTTTAAGCTTTCTCCCAAATAAAAGATCTAAAAACTTTTTCATTGCCACTCCCTCCTTATTTATTTGATATTCAAAAAAATTTATATCGTTCTGCTATCTGTTTATCTAAATAATTACTTATCGAAAACTTCGGTGAACTTCGGCGCTACCTGCTTCTTGCGGGAGATGATGCCCGGGAGATAAACGCGGCTGTTCTCCAGCTTGGCGCCGAGCGCCTCCTCCACCTTGGCCTGGTCCGCGGTCGCCACCAGAAATTGGCTGCCTACATTGATGATATCGGTCAAAAACAAAATTACGCTGTGGTAGCCGAGTTTATTCCTCATGTCATTCATAGTTTCCAGAAGCTCGTCTTCGCGCGGTTTGATCTCACCCAAATCGGCCGTCTCCATCTGGCCAATACCGAATTTGCCGGCCTTGAACTCGAAATCCTTGAAGTCGGACTTAATTATCTCGGCCGGCGACAGCTCAGCCACGCTCGAGCGGATCTTGAAGAGCTCCATGCCATAAGCCTGCCAATCGCCGATGCCGGCGAGCTTCGATAATTCACTGATGATCTCTTTGTCTTTGTCCGTACAGGTCGGCGACTTGGTAATGACCGTGTCGATCAGCACTGCTGAAAGCATCAGTCCAGCCAGTTTGCCGTCCGGTTCGATATTATTCCTCTTATACAGATCATAAATTATCGAGCAACTCGAACCCCAGGGTTCGATCGTGACCTTGATCGGTTCGGCGTATTTGAAGTCCAGTTTATGATGGTCAAGCAATTCGACGATTTTCGCATCGCCCATGCCATCCACGGACTGAGCGGATTCGTTATGGTCAACCAGGATAAAGCTTTTATCCGCGGCCGCAGTGATCATGGCCGGTTTGGCTATGGCGAACTTATCCAAAGCATAAGCTGTTTCCCGATTGCACTCTCCAGCGACAGCCGGCTCATAATTTTCGCCGCCTGCCAACCGGTTTTTGAGGTCGGCATAACTGATAGCCGCAGCGACCGAGTCCAGATCCGGCGACTTATGGCCGATAACATAAATATTATTTCCCATAGCACGTAGCCCATAACCCGTAACTCGCATCATGTAGCATGCAACATACGAATTGCAACACGCAACTTATGCGAATTAAAGCGGACTATGATATAAAATTATTTATCTTCATCCTTCGCTTTTTTCTCTTTTTTCTTATCTTTTTTGTCTTTCTTTTCTTTTTCGGAATTCTCTTTTTCTTCTTTCTTGCTATCCTTTTTATTATCTTCTTTATTGGTAACTTTTTCTTCTTCCCTATTCTCGACTTTCTCGCTTTCAACTTTTTCGATAGCTTTATCCGTTTTTTTATCTTCATTCTTCAATTCCTTTTCGTTTTTAACATTTTCCGATTCATTTTTATCATCGCTAACTGTTTCTTTTTCACTGTCGTTCTCTGTTGTCTGTTTACTGTTTACTGTTGTCTCGTCTTTGTATTCCACAATATCCACTTTCCAACCGGTCAGCTTGGCCGCCAGACGGGCGTTCTGCCCGCCCTTGCCGATCGCCAGCGACAGCTGGTCGGAATTGACCTTGACCGTTGCTTTCCTGTTTTCTTCATTAGTATCTATCGAAAGCACTTTGGCGGGGGATAAAGCATTGGTAATATAGCGGATCGGATCATCGTCATGCTGGATGATATCGACTTTCTCGCCGCCCAGTTCACTTATGATTGTCTGGATGCGCGCGCCGCGCTGCCCAACGCAGGAGCCGATCGGATCGACATTTTCCGAGTCGGTCCAGACAGAAACCTTGGAGCGAAAGCCCGCTTCACGGGCCACACCCTTGATCTCAATTAAACCATTCGATATTTCCGGAATTTCCAGATAAAACACTTTTTTAAGTATTTCATCGGAAGTGCGTGATAATATGATCTCCGGCCCCTTGGAGCGCGAGCTTACTTCCTTGACATATACCTTGATCCGGTCACCGGGCCGATATTGCTCGCCCTGGATCATCTCTTCCGGAGTGAGCACCCCGACTGCCTTGCCCAGGTCGACCAAGACGATCTTGCCTTCGCGGCGCTGGACTACGCCAGAAACGACTTCATGCTCTTTTTCCTTAAAATCATTAAAGACCATTTCCCGCTCCGCTTCCCGAAGGCGCTGGATGATAACTTGCTTAGCAGTCTGGGCCGCCATCCGGCCGTAGCCCTCCGGCTCTTCCAGCTTAATCCTGATCTCATCACCCAATTTGGCGGTTTTCTTGATCTGTTTCGCTTCGCTTATTTCCATCATAGTCTTAGGATTGAATTTGAACTCCTCTTCATCTTCATCCGATTTTTTCTCGCCAGCTTCTGCCAACTGCCCCTTTGTCTCCTTTTTTTCGCTTTCCGGCTTCACTCCCTCATCCTTCTTTTTACCCCGCTTCCCTTCATTGCTGTTTTCTGTTTTCTCGGTGTCTTCACCTTCCTCCCCTTCCTCGTCTACCTCTTCTTCGGGTTGGTCTTCCACGACGGTTTTCACGTCAAAAATCTTCGACTTAGCTGTTTCCGGGTCGAATTCCACGATGATGTTCTGGTTTTTTTTGCCAAAATCCTTGCGGTAGGCAGCGGCCAAAGCCGATTCGATGGTCGTAACCACCGCTTCATAACTCAAACCTTTTTCCTCACAAATTTGTTTAATCGCGCTTGATAATTCAGACATATTTTTATTCAGAAAGCACGGCAAAATTATTAATTTCCTGCCTCAGCTTCTCCGAATTTATAAGTTATAAATATTGTAAAAAAATAAGCTAGTCTATCCGGAGGATAACTAGCCATTTCAAGTATATAATATCACAAGCAAGGATATTTGTCAATGACAGTCTGCTCTAAATTAATTTTACTATCTGTTTTTATTTAGTTTTGCGAAAATATGGCTCAAACAAAAATTATTTACTATTAATTTCGACCTCACTGACCGGATAGCATAATTTTGGCTAAAATTTACATACAAAGCAAAAAATGTTAAAATAACATTAAGATATAATCTAATTAAAAATAAAAATTATGTTCGACAAACTTCATAAAAAATTATTCCGAGCGTCGGTATTTCTCACGCTTGTTCTGTTTTTTTCCGCGCTCATCGCACCCCTGCCCGGCTATGCTGCAACCAGCGCCACTGTCTATGAGGCCAACACAGTTAACGGCCAAGCGTACCGGTCAAACGGCAGTGTCTACAACTATAATATTGCCATTGAGCTGAGAAAAATTGCGTCTGGCCAGGCTACGGGCGGCCAATTAATAGATTTTTCGAAAAATTCGCGCGGTAAAATATCTTTTACCGACGTGCCCAACGGCAACTACAGGATCGATATCTATTTTGAAAAAGACCTTTTAAACCCCGGAATCGATGCCACACCGATCTACTCCGACCAGATCACAATGAACACTTATGCTGTGGTTCTGCCGAACATAACCCTGCCGATACCCACCAAGTGCGCCCGGGGGGAAACGTTCTACTTCGAAAATGGCCAGGGGCGCTGCGCTGTTATGAGCACTCATCAGCAAAATTTCAGCGCCGCCGAGCTGGAAGAACGTATCTTCGCGATGGTTAATTATTACCGCCGGACCAAAAAACAGGCCCCCTTCCAGCATGACGACCAATTGAAAACCATGCTCAAGGCCCATGTCGCGGATATGGCAAATTATAATTACGTCAGTCTGACCGACCTCGACGGTTGCGATACTTTGTGCCGCCTCAATGCCAACAACATTTTGCCGTCGATTCCCTTCGCGATGGCCCTGGGATATTATACCTATGACCGGATTTTCAAGGGCGGCATACCGGCCCGCTACATCACGCCGTATAGCTTTGCTAACCGGATCGCGCGAAAAATTAAATATAAAAAATTGTCGGAATATGACAAATTCGAAGCCGCTGTCGTAATAAAGAATAACCGCGTCTATGTCCACCAGGCCGGCATGGCCGATTTTACAATCGACGAATGGGGGGAATTGGTCGGTATAGTGACCCACCTGGTCAGCGGAGTGTCCAGCGACCGGGAAAAAATAGTAAAAGTCCACGACTGGATCACGGAAAATATCGCTTATGACGTCAAAAAAAGAAGCATGAGCTATACGGGTGTCGGGGCATTCCGCAACCGGCTGGCGGTCTGCGAGGGATATGCCGACCTATTAAGATACATGATGGCCATAGCCAACATCAATGCCGATATCGTCCACGGCTGGGCGCCTCAGGCGCATGCCTGGAATATGGTCTCGCTCGACAGCCAGATATTATACATTGACGCGACCTGGGATGCCGGCTACCTTTATAAAAGAAAATTCGTCTCGTCGCCCAGCGACAATTATCTCCTGATTCCGGAGGACTGTATCGTGATCGACCATTTTACGGATAAAAAATCCCGCGTAAAAAATAAACAGGCATATCTCTCGCAAAACCAGGAGGTTTTTTCCGCACAATGCGGTGGACTATACGATAAATACGCGCCGAACATATAACTTATTTTCAAAATTATCAAATAAATTAGCCATAAATCTATGAAACAAAGATATTCCTATTTCTTATTCTGCGGCCTCCTTGCAGTCATGTTCGCGGTCGGCGGGCAAAGCGCTCATTCGGCTGCCAATATGGCCAATGCCCAAAAAGGCAAAATCCTTCTGCAGGTCGAGAAAAACGGCGAAGCCTGGTACGTCAATCCGGCGGACGAAATGCGCTATTTCATGGGCCGGCCCGAAGATGCCTTCATTCTGATGCGCCAGCTGGGAGTAGGAATTACCACCGGCAACCTGGACAAAATACGGTATGCGGCAATAAACGGAGCCGGTCCCGACCAGGATGGCGACGGTCTATCCGACTTATACGAAGATGCCATCGGCAGCGACAAAACCAAGATCGATTCCGACAATGACGGCTATGCCGACAAGGTAGAGGTCGAAAATGGCTTCAACCCCCTGGGCGCTGGCTCCCTCAAGGCTGACGATAATTTTAGCGGGCAGCAAAAGGGGCGGATCCTGCTCCAGGTCGAAGGTAACGGTGAGGCCTGGTACGTCAATCCGGCGGATGGACTACGCTATTTCATGGGCCGCCCGGCCGATGCCTTCGCCCTGATGCGCCAGCTGGGGCTCGGCATCAGTAATGCCAACCTGGAAAGAATCGCCATTAAATCCGGCCCAGCGGATAATACCACGCCCGAATCAAGCCCCGCACAGGCCCCTGCGAACAGTGAATTATCGAAAATCATCGCAGACCACCAGGCGATGGTCAAATCGTTCATCGCTTCCTATGACGCCGACGATTATACCACTTACGGCCAATTATCCGAAAAAACCTTTACCGCCGCCGGGGCGGCCAAAGCCGAAGAAAAGGTAAGCGACTTCTTTTCCGCCTTCACCCTCGGCCTGAAAAGGATCAATCGGCTTGACCTGAATGAGGAATACCAGTTCGCGCAGGATAATGGCGATCCCGTCCTGCCTTACGATAAAATTGACGATCAAACGATCGTAATTGGCTTGGGAATCGAGGATATCAACCCCTACGAGCTGAAACTTGAAGGTGGCAAATGGAAAGTTGACCTGAAACTCGCTGAGAGCTATTATAATGAAGCGGAAAATCTGGCCAGCATAGAGGTAGACGCTGAGGGATCGGAATTGGAGCTTTACTTGATGGGAAAAATAAAGCCAGTGTTGCAGGCATACAAAAAATCTCACGGTAATTATCCAAGTTCCCTGGAAAAAATACTGATAACCTATCCTGCGCTCAAAGATTATCTTGACATGTTTTACTATGCCGTTAGTAGCGATGGCATAAAATGCCATTACGGGATCGAGGTATACGACGATGAAGCGCAGCTTGCCAAAGACTCGGATTTCGATTCGCTAGCTGAAGGATTCGACAACGGTTTTGAGGGCGATGACCCCATATATGATATCGTAATGTAATAACTCATCGTTGCGCGAAATATAGTGTTGTGAATTCAATAACGAACGCGGAACATGACCCGCATATCCGCCCTTAACATACGTGACAGCCATACGGCAATTACACGGCCACGACCGACACATTTGTGAATTGGCTCAAATACGACCAAGGAGCGCCAACGTTCCTTAAAGGAGGATAAAATGAAAATGAGAATGACCGTCGCCTACGTGATCCGAGGCCCTAACATATTGTTGGGGTATAAAATCGTCAGGATCGGCAAAGGATTGTACAATGGCTTCGGCGGCCATATCGAGCCAGGCGAAAGCGCCCTGAATGCGGCAGGAAGAGAGCTCAAAGAGGAGAGCAATATCATAGCCCTGAACCTTATATATTGCGGGCTGGTCCTGGTTCTATACAAGGATAAGAAAATCGAAGTCGAGTTGCATTATTTCATTACGAACCATACGAGCGGTTCACCGTATAAGAGTTCCGATGAATTCGATTCGATTAACTGGTTCCGGGCCGATGACCCGCCCTACGGCCTGATGTGGCCGTCCGACCGCATCATCCTTCCGATCTTCCTGGCCGATAAGCTTGCCTTTGGCCGCATCCTGATGGACCACCCGGAGAAAAGAAACCTCATCAAACATGACATCAGAATCGTCAATGAATTGCCGGCAGAAATCAACGCCGCGGGTTTCTACCCATGAATGGATTTTGGGAACAACTAATGAGGCATAACGTCATAAACGTTCTGCCTCGTTTTATTTTTTTAATTCACGGCCGATCATTGATTTATTACGATTAATATGATTAAATAAATAATTAAAAACTTTAAATCAAACCACCAACAAAAATCAGGAGGAAAAAATTGAACAATATACTATATACGTTGATCGTCGGATTGGCAGCGGGTTTTGCGGATAATCTGGTAAAAAACAGATATGGTGAACCATTAATTTTGCTGGCCAGGGGCTTCATCTTTTTTCTGGTATTTTCCGGCGTATTTATCGGAATATTGATTAGCCGTCACAAAACGCCCAAAACAGCAATAGGTAAATGCGTTTATGCCGGTCCGCTATTCTTTGCCGGCTACTTAATCGGCGGCTTGTTTATCAAATTGTTATTTTAAACAACAAAACAACTACAAGAAAGGAGAGGTGGCAATGAATTTGAGATACATATTAATCGGAATCGGTTCGACCATCCCCCGGCTCGGGGGGCCATACACTGTTACCATCCACGCAATCGAAATATGGGACGTAGACAAACCAGGCGGTAAACCGGTCGAAATTGCGGATGATAGCCAAGCGGGATGGGAGCGGCAACGGGAGATTCTCGGGCAGAGAAAGGTCGAGTGGGATAATCCCGATTTTACCAACCATCATTATACGCACACTTTTTTGAAAGTGACTGCCCTGGCAGATCTTTATTACAGCCAGCAGAAATGCAAAATCCAAATAAACGGCATCTCTCCACGATCGAACGGTTATGGCATCAAAGGTAATGTAGAAGCGGAGATCGAATATCCGCGCGACTATAGCTCCTAGCAATCCATCAGACTGAAACAGCCCTGTCACCTCGACAGGGCTTTGATTTACGCAAAACCGGCATGATAATTCCAGTACCAATGATTGGATCAAAATAATTCAAGAGCTCTGACAAATTTTAACGATGAGGGCAGCCGGGCCAGCAACACGGCCGGCGCATTCCTGTCTCAAGTTCTTCTGTCGTTCTTCTGATTCTGCGCTCCCTGGTTTTTGATTCCTTGGCTGATTCAACCCAGCAAATAAATTCATTTATTGCTAACTGGGTAATACTATCCCAGACTGAGAGAACTTTTTTATTATTTTTAAGGTTATTTTTCAAGTCTTCCGGCAATTCGTGCACTGTGCCGCCAAATATTTTATTAGTCATAACTTGTAAATTATATTAGATTACAATTATATAAAATAAGCTTAACAAAAAAATTAAATCTAATCTCATCCACAATAAAAAACTGCCTTTTTCTAAAGCAGTTTTTTTATTGCGGAAGCAAATAGTCGCCATTCTAACCTTTTTTCGCGAAAATACATTGTGCTATATTATTCCAAAGTTATAATATACTTTTTTTATATTTCTTTATTAATTTAAGTAATTGATTGTACTGCCAGTTTTTTTCCTTTAAAATAGCTTTATCAATATTCTTTGGCGTACTTCTGTAAATAGCTTGTAAGGCATAAATTGCAGGTCCAATAGAATGAGTGTAAACATGGGCAGTGGCCACCGCTTGCCCAGCCGCACGGGCAACAGAGCGGGCTGTATTATCTTCGCCTACATCTCGTGCTGCAGCGTGGGAGGAGAGTGACGCTTTTCTAATAACTGCCATTTTAAATTTTCCGGTATCAATCCAATTTTGTAACACTTCAAGAGCCTCTCTTGGCCGCTTATCATTTGGGTAGTTATTTTCAAAATATGGAAGAACTCTTTTGGCACAATCTAATGCCCAAATTGCTAAAATTTTTTTATCTGTTTTATGTATTAACTTTTCAGTTCTTTTATCTTTAAAATCTACAAGTGAATATTTTTTTCTTTTTTCAATAATTACTTTTGATGAAATTTTTTTAGTTGTTTTGCTTGTCATAATATTATTGTACCAAAAAAGCTAGAGTAAGTCATTGGGGGTTAGTAAAAACAACAAAAAAGTTGGCTAATTAAAGCCAACTTGATTTGTGCGGGGGCTGGTTGACGATTTTAGAAATATGGACTGGGTTGATGTTTGGAAAAGCCTTAGGTATTCAGCGAGCAAAAATATGGGAAAGTATATTTCTTTTTAGAATACGTCATATTCTATAATCAGAAACAGTACACTCTATTTTTAACTAATCATCTTTCCCAAGTTTTTTCTTGATGCCGAGGTTTAATTTTTGCCGCCAATTTTCTATGTAGGTTTTTTCACCTCGCACAAGCTCATCACAAAACGCCGCTACATCGTCGCCGGTAATTTCCAATACAGACTTGTCGTTAGCAGCGGCTTCTTCGAAGAGTTCGACTATGCCCTTAAACACTTCTATTGAGCCGAGCCCAGCGCTTTTAAAAAGATAATTCTTCATTTCATCATAGACAATGCGGTACTCACGCGGCAGGGCTTTTGCTCGCGCCTCTATTGCTTTCCACTCTTTTTTGGCGGATATGTCGCCAATGATTTTTTCTAAAAATTTATTCATACGATTTTTCTTTTAAATTATTAATTTTTGAAGATACAAAATTCCATTTCTTCCAAAATATTTCCAGCTCTTTGCGTCCCGCATTGTTGAGAGTATAGAATTTACGCGGCGGTCCGGCAGTAGAAGGTTTTTTCTTGATATTTACAAAACTATTTTTTTCGAAGCGCAATAAAATAGTATATACTGTGCCCTCAACAACATCCGTAAAGCCCAGCTGGCGCAGCGATGAAGCGATTTTATAGCCATATGTTTCGCCATTGCTGATTATTTCAAGTACGCAGCCTTCGAGAATACCTTTTAGTATTTCTGTAATATTTTTCATTTTATTTCTCTTACTTGCTTGTTATGCTTTGGTATATTGTATTACATACTACTACTATATCGTATCACACAGTAGTTAAGCTGTCAATAGAACAAACCAAAATAAGCTGAATGGATTCATGCCCCGCCAATAGTCGCGAAAAATCAAATAAAAAATTCCTTAAAGTTAAGGAATTTTTTATGGAAAATTTATGCGGGGGCTGGTAGACGATTTCAGAACTATGGATTGGGTTGAGATTTGGGAAGGGCTCAGATATTCAGCTATTAAAAATATGGAAAAGTATATTGCTTTTTAAGAAAATATTTTTTGCTTTTTTATTATTTTTTTGCTACTTTTTAAATATAATAAATAAAATAATAGTATAAAAATTTATGAAGCTTATTTATAAAATTGATAAAAAATACGACAAGGAAATGCTGTTTGAATTTATGCCTGAGGGCAGAACCAGAGAAATCGGACAATTCGCAGAGCTAATGCGCATTGATAAAGATGAGGCTGCTTTTGCGATTAAAAATCAGGGAAAAGACATCAATAAACTAGTGCCATTTCTAATTGAACAAAAATATAAAAAAATATTACCCTATCTTAAGAACTCAGTAGCAACCTACCAGTCATCATGGGACAAAATTAATAAACAATTTTCGGAAATGGTTACAAGAAAAACCCAATTCGACTGGAAGCATGAAAAATATTATTGCGTGGTCAGTGCTTATCACGAGGGCATAAGTTCCTGGGGCGGCAATACGATTGCCAGACGCTGGTCAATCAATTCTGATACGCAAAGACCCGTCACCGCCCATGAACTTACACTCTCACATTTCTGGACCATAATGGAAAGAAATGATAAAGCCAAAGACTGGACAGAGGATAAAAAGTGGCAATATTCAGAAATATTATCCTGGTGTCTTTTGGGACTGGATGATGATTTTTATAAATTCTGGCCTTGGCTGCCGCAAAGCCACAGATTTCCGCTCAATCATAATTATCCAGACATTGTTCCTCTACAGAAAAAACTACGCTCTATTTATCTAAAACATAAAAACTTCAAATCATTCCTCGAACAGATATTAAAATAAGAAAAAAGGCGTTACCCAGAGGGAACGCCTTTTTATTTTAACTAGATTTTGAAAGATACTACTGCTGATTTTGCCGGATAAAATCCTGAAGTACCCATTCAACCGATTTCTTGGAATGAATACAAAAGATATCATCAATTGCCCAAACGCTGCCGTTTCTGATATCCGAACGACATGGACAGCCACCGCCGCAAAGTCCGACCGCGATGCAGTCGTAGCACTGCGGCATGGATAATGGCGATCGGTTTGCCCATTCAGCAAAAGTCTTGTCCGTATACGGTGAAAAACCTGTTTTGTATTTTGTAAAATACTTTTTTGAACCCATAAAGGCTTGACAAGGTCCGACTTCACCGCCAGGCAACGCGACGACTTGCCTGCCGCAAGCAGCGCAATCATTGGGATACACCTTTTTGTTGGTGAAAAACTCCACTTTCCGCATCATGCGGTCTTCATAGATACCTTGCTCGCGCAGATACTCAAAGCATTGGATAATTTCATCCGAAGCCTTTTGGGCATACTCCCTGTCGGCGAATATCTGGTATTCGCTATCCATGAGAATATTGTAGCCAAGGCTTTTTACTTTGAATTTGTCAATCACATACTTGGTGTTCTCGAGCAAATTGTCGACATTATGCCAGCCGACAGTGAATGAAATTCCGACATCGTCGACTCCTGCCTCCATCAATCTTGAATAACCATTCCAAGTGGCCTGAAATGTGCCGCCGCCTGATTTATATACGCGGCATTGATTGTTTGTTTCAGGCATACCGTCTACGGATAACCCGACGCCAACGCCGTTAGTCTTGATGAACTCGGCTATTTCCCTTGTTATCAAAGACCCGTTTGTTATCATGCTGATGTCGGTGTTTTTAGGAAGTCTTCCTTCCTTTACCAGTTTGACGATATGCAGCACTGCTTCCTTGAAAGTCTTTTGGTTCATCAGCGGTTCGCCACCGTAAAAAAGTATCGATTTATTTTTGGACTTTTTGTGATGGCTCCAGTCCGCGAATAAATCAGTTCTCTTTTTTGCCATAGCGGGCGACATGTGGGAAAACTGATAATCGCCTGGCATGCCATTTTCAACAAAACAATACTTACAGGCAAAATTGCACTCATCGGTAAGAATAAGGTACAAAAGATTGATAGCTGTGCCTGGAAGATTGTTTTCCTTGCAGTTCCTGATGTCATTCGATTCATCATATTCGACTGGCACCATCATGCCGAAGTCAACCAGCCTTTTCAGGAGACGAACAAGGTTTTTCCTGTCTTCTTCCGAGATATCCATCTGCCCTGCAATCATTTTGATTGACTTGCCGTATTTATAATCTTCGATAATTCCAGAGAATGTCTCTTCCAGAAATACCACTTCCATGCTCAGGGCATGAAACAAGGCATAACTGCTTCCTGCTTTTTTGGGCGGTATGATATGGCAAAACCGCGAGAATCTGAAAGCGTCCTTATAATAATCTGTCTTTTTCATCAACTTTCTCCTTTGCTATTTCGTTAATTGCCAAATATATTAAATGAGGCTCGCCCAAAACAAATGAGCGAGCCTTTTTGCGGTTTATATCACACTGCTAATACCCGTCGGAACAACTGCAACGGCAGCGGCAGCTTTTTGCGCCGTAAGCGCCCTTGAATGACTTGAGGTCAATCTTTTTGAGCACTTTTTGGCGGCATTCTGCGCCAGGCACCTTCCAGCGAAACTGGCTTTTGGGGCTCTTCTGCATTGCCTTTCACCTCCTTTCATTGTTTAATGTGCACAACGTGATATCGCAGATCATTCTGAAATATCGTGTTGTATTAAAATATAATTAGAATTTTGTCAACCACCAAAAAAAGTTCGAGTCTCTTCCGTTGTCTTAAGAAACTAAACAAAAAATTCCTTAACATTAAGGAATTTTTTGTGATAAATTATGGCGGAGCGGACGAGACTCGAACTCGCGACCTCTGCCGTGACAGGGCAGCGTTCTAACCAACTGAACTACCGCTCCGAATCTAACAATTGACTATTAACAGTTAACAACTAATTAGTAGGCAAAAAAGAAAGATAGTCGTTTCCTGACTATCGTTTAAAATACTAACATATTAGCCGAAATCCGTCAATATTATTTAATGGTTAATATTTAATTACTAAGATCTTAGCAAAACTCTGACTAGTTTCAGTTCGTCATATGTGTATTTTTCACCGAGATGCTCGAATACCGGTTTCAGCCTTTCGTCGCCGCAGGCCGCGAAGGCGGCTTTCATCGCTTCGTAGCGGTCGCGGGGCAGTTTGAGATAATCCAGGTCCAGCTTTTCGCCGGCGTCGATCAGTTTTTCTATATGATTAATGACCGTGGACGGCTGGAGATCCTGGTGTTTGGCGATCTTTTCGATCGGGATCTTCTTGTTTATGAGCTCCCTGGTTTTGGTGTTGAAATTCCTTGTTCTGACTTTTATCCGTTTGATCTCTTTCACGCCCTTTTCCGGGCGGGCTGGCGGTTCGATGCCATTCTTCCGGACAAATTCGTTTATTTCTGCTAAAAATATTTTCCCGTACTTATCCAGCTTAGCCGCGCCGACGCCGGAAATAAGGCTGAAATCCTTCGGCTCACGCGGAAAATAATAGGCCATTTCCCGCAGACTGGTATCACCGAAGACCACGAACGGCGGTACTCCGGCTTTTTCGGCGATCTGTTTGCGGAGCTCGCGCAGCCTGGCGAACATATCTTTGTCAAAATCAAGTTCGCCTTTCGCCGGCGCCGCATCCAGCTTGATGTCGGCACCCGGCTTGGCCAATTCCAGGTTCTCTGCTGAATTCAACCAGGCCGCCCCTGGGCGGCTCAGACTCAGTACCGGATATTCACCGGCGCTTTTCGCGAGCAAACCGCGGTCCAGGAGCTGTTTCATGATCTGACCCAGCTCATCGGCGGAAAAATCATCCACTATTCCGAATACCGACAGTCCGTCATGCTTGTTCATCTGGACCTTTTGCGTGTTTTTGCCGAGCAGGACATCAATAATATAATTGCGCCCAAAGCGGCTGCCGGTCTTCAGTATCGCGGACATGATCTTTCGCGCCACCACGCTCGCGTCGAACATTTCCCGGTCGGTCAGGCAGATATCGCAAGCCCCGCAGTTGTCGCGATCCAGCTCCTCGCCGAAATATTTCAAGAGATATTTCTTGCGGCAGCTCGACAGCTCGGCGAATTCCAGTACTTCGGCCAGTTTTTCCTGGGCTTTTTCGCGCAAAGTATCATTCTCCATCTGATTGATGAAATATTCATGCTTGCGGGTATCCGCGTAAGTATAGAACATCACGCAGTCGCTTCGGAGTCCGTCGCGGCCGGCGCGTCCGATCTCCTGATAATAGCCCTCCAGGGTCTTGGGGAAAGTATAGTGCACCACCAGGCGCACATCCGGCTTGTCAATGCCCATGCCGAAGGCGATCGTCGCCACGATGATGTCGGTCCGGTCGCCGGTGAAGCCGTCCTGCACCGCTTTCCGTGTCGCCGGATCAAGGCCGGCATGATAAGCGGCCGCGTTGAAACCGTTCAGGCGCAAATTGTCCGCGATCTCCTCGGTCTCCTTGCGGGAGAAGCAATAGACGATCGCCGATTCCTGCCGGTAGTCCTCCAGCAGCCAGACCAGCTTGGGGAAGGCCTTTTTCTTGTCCACGACCCGGATATGCAGGTTCTCGCGGTCAAAGCCGGATACGAACGGCCGGGCGCGGGGGATATTCAGATGATGCAATATGTCCTGGCGCACTTTGGCCGTGGCCGTGGCGGTCAGCGCGATCAGCGGCACACCGGGAAAAAGCTTTTTCAATATGCCCAGATTGCGGTAATCCGGCCGGAAGTCATGCCCCCATTCAGAGATGCAATGCGCTTCATCCACGGCGACCAGGCTCACATTGATACCGGCCATAAATTCCCGGAAGCCAGTGGCAGCGAAGCGTTCGGGCGCGATATACAATAATTTTGTCCGGCCGGCCCGCGCCCGCTCCATGCACCGTTCGATCTCCGCGCCGCCCAAACTGGAATTGATGAATTCCGCCGCAATGCCGTTGGCCTGCAGGCTGTCCACCTGGTCCTTCATGAGGGCGATCAGGGGCGAGATTACCAGGGTCAGGCCGGGCAGCTTGAGCGCCGGCAACTGGAAGCACAGGGACTTGCCGCCGCCGGTCGGCATCAGTACGAAAGTATCGCTGCCCGCGAGTACGTTAGTGATAATCTCCGCCTGCAGCGGCCGGAAATTGTCATAACCGAAATATTTTTTCAATAGTCCCTCCATAAATATTTATAAAAATTAACTATCCACAATTAATATTATTATACACGAACAAAAAACGAAAGTCAAATAATCCATATAACGCTGGGCGTATATATTATTTTTGTTCGATTCTCAAGGGCGGGAACTTATACTCAATCTAGAATTTTTTTCTGCTTGGAGATATAATATTTAATAGCAATTGAAGACTTTATTCGCGGGTAAATTCCGTGATAGTCCCACAATACAGTATTAAATTTTTATAAATAGCACATGTCCGACATTATCACCTCCTCTTCGCCTGCCTACGCCCTGATATTTAGCACCGTTTTTTGTTTTTGGGTTGCTTTTGAATTGTGGGTATTTTCCCGCGATCGCAAGGCCAAATTAAAAAATACGCCCAACCAGGGCAGCGGGCGGTGGGTCATCCTTGCGCTGGTGGCCGGCATCGGGCTCGGTTTCAATCTGCCCAATACCGCTCCGCAATTCGCTATTCGATACTATCCGGTTATTATGTTCTGTCTCGGCCTGGCATTGGTTGGTGCCGGTATCCTCTTTCGTTTCTGGGCGATCCGGACACTTGGCGAATTTTTTCGCACGAAAATAATCATCCAGCAGGAACACCGGCTGATCACCGCCGGACCGTACCGGTATCTTCGCCACCCTTCCTATACCGGCACGCTGGTTACGCTGATCGGTTTCGGGCTGGCGATCGGCAACTGGCTCAGTCTCTTCGTGCTGCTTACGGCCGGCCTGGCCGCTTACGCCTGGCGCGTCAGAGTCGAGGAGCAGGTGCTGCGCGAACGCTTCGGCCCAGCCTTCGATGATTACCGCCAAAGAACCTGGGCGCTCATTCCTTTTGTCTGGTAACGGTTAATTACTAAATAAAACAAGTAAAGCATATTATAAAATCCGCCCCGGAATATACCGGGGCGGATTTTTAATATATAAAATTTATCTACATCGGTAAAATCCTTTTTTTGTAAACTTCATTGAGGATCTCCGCTGCCGCCAGATAGATCGCCGACAGGCCGCAGATGATCCCCTCGTAGCCGGCCAGATGGGTGATAGCCGCGCTGCCGGTGATATCGCCCAAAGCCAGGAGCACGAACAGTACGGCGAGCGAGCCGAACACGATTTGCAGGCCTTTGCCGAGTTTCAGGGTAGCGATGAACATTATCGCGGTAAAGAGCCCCCAGACCAGAAGATAGGCGGCCATGGCGCTTGACTCGGTGGCGCTGGCCCAGCCCAGGCCCGGCATCACGATGATCCCGACTAGGGTAAGCCAGAACAGGCCGTAGGAGATAAAAGCGGTCATGCCGAAAGTGTTTTCCTTGCGCCATTCCATTATCCCGGCGATGATCTGGGCGATGCCGCCGTAAAAGATCCCCATCGCCAGGATCATCCCGCCCATGGAGAAGAAACTGGCGTTGTGCATATTAAGAAGCACGGTGGTCATACCGAACCCTAAGAGCCCCAAGGGCGCCGGATTGGCGGAATTGATAATTTTCGTTTTCGCTTCAGCCATAATGTTAAAACAAAATAATTATTAATTGTTTTTTTCAAAATCGATTAATATTTCTAAATATTGATTTTGTAAATCTTCAGGAATTTGAGAATTTTTTAAACGCGATATTTCACCATGATTGCTAATTATTTTATTGATTATATCAAAATAAAATCCTTCGAGACTGGCAATAAATAAATATGATGGATTCCAGGATTCACTCATTCGTTGTGCATATTTTAATATAAATTTAGAATTTATTTCGCGCATATATTTTACTTCGATAAGTTTCACCTCTTTCGTCTTTTGATTAATCACCGCAAAGTCCGGTGCAGTTCTCAATGTTTCTAGAGTTACATTTTTATCGTCGTATCCTTGCTGAACCAATTCGGGAATTACTTTTTCGTAGCCGAATTCCAAAACTGTATATGTTTTAGTTTCACGTAACATCTGCGCGAATATGGTTTCAGCGATTTTTCCTTTAACTAAATTTTTGGCAAATACTATATTGCTCATACATTTATCAATTATTCTAATTATATTTTACCCTATTTTTAACTATTTTTAAAGCTACCTTTGTCTAATATTTTTGTGATATAATAAAACATAATTAATTCTTAAATATAATATATGACCAATCCCAAGATCGGATTTATCGGCGTCGGCACTATGGGCCGGGGCATGATCAATAACCTTAAAAAAACATACGACGTCACTGTTTACAACCGTACCCGGGCGCGGGCCGAGGCGCTCGGCGGCGTCAGCGTGGCCGGCTCGCCGGGAGAGGCGGCGGCGGCAGCGGATATAATCTTCACCTGCGTCTCGAACGATACCGCCTTGACAGAGGTATTGTTCGGGGACAAAGGAATTTTTAGCGTCGAGCTCAAAGGCAAAACGCTTGTCGACTCCTCCACCACCTCGCTGGAACTGACGGAAAAAATCAAAAAGCAGGCGGACGGGAAAGGCGCGAAATTCCTGGATGCGCCTATCACCGGCTCCAAGCTGGGCGCCGAAGGCGGGACGATGATGTTCATGGTCGGTGGCGAAAAAAATATTTTTGATGGACTTCTGCCTGTACTCGAGACCATGGGCAAACGGTTCGTCTACTGCGGCGAGAGCGGCAATGGCCAGCGAGCCAAACACGCGCTCAACCTGACGATGTCGATGATCCTCGAAAGCTACCTCGAGGGTATGGCCTTGGGGATCAAGCATGGCGTACCGGCGGACGCAATGCAGGAAATTCTCGATAATTCCGGCGCCCAAAACGCTGTCGCCACTTTCAAGATGCCTTACATCAAAAAACGCGATTTCGACCAACACTTCATGCTCAAGCTCATGCACAAGGATCTGAAGCTCGCCGAGGCTGACCGCCGCGCGCTCGGGCTCTACGCGCCCCTGTCCGACGCGATCACGGGAGTATTCGGCAAAGCGCTCCCGCGCGGCGACGAAGATATCGCGACCATCGCTAAGACCCTGGAGCAGAAAAACGATATCTCTTTTTCCTGACATTTGTTACCATTATACATTTTAGAAATGAATAAGCCGGTTCTGGTGACAACACCTGAACCGGCTTTGTAATTATTTGCTTTTTTTAAGTTTCTTTTCCGCTCCCATCACCAAGCCTTTCTCCGGATATTTCTCAATATTGTAGAAATACGGTCCAACCTGTACTAATTTCGGATAATACTCTATGTGTCCCTTGCCTGGCGGTCGTCGCCAATGGCCTTCGCGGTAGCCGAACCCCAGCTCTTTTACCACCCGAATAATATCTTTGTCATGGGTCGTTTCTTTAAGGATCTTATCGATAATCACTCTCTGATCGGGACGAAAGTCATAGCTACTGCCGACAAAACAAACCAAAGCCGCATCCGTAATCACCCGGGCCACCGGTTTTTTTACCGCCTGTGCCTTGCTTGTCTTTCTCTCCCAATCGCTTACCGCCTTTTTCCGGGGCGGCAAGGTCTTCAGATAAAAACACATACCGGCCACGATGCGCAGGGCCCGGTCAATCACGTATTTATCGGATTCGCGATAATAGGTATTCTCACCGGAACAGCTGTATTTCCGCCAATCAAGCCCGAAGCTAGCCTCCCCCACATTATCCATATTGGAAGTAAGCGGTAAGTCCAGTATTTTTTCCTTGATAAAAGGAAAATTCATCGTCAGATTATATGGCCGCTTCCTGTTGAGCTCACCCATTTCTTCGTATATTCTCTCCGCCTGTTTCCATTTTTTCTTTTGCGCAAATCTTTTTAGCTCTGTGAGTTTCGGCGACATGACATAAATGAAATCGCCGGTACGACGGGAAATCAATCGAATCTCCGATAACTTGATATCAACTCCGGGAATTATCGAAGTGGACACCAGTATAAAATCATAATTTCCGTCAATCGGCGTCTCGAGCTGTATGCCGAACGAATCGAATGGCAGCTGAATATCGCGCCAAGTTAGGTCCTCCAGGTTGGTGAATACAAGCATCAGCTGGACAGTTTTGGATAAAGCGTATACCCGCCGTGATTGTCCGGTCCAGGAATTAAGCGCATGGGGCACCAATTGCCAAGTGTAGAGCTGGCCGGCCAAAGTCGAACCGTCGACGAACCTCGTCGCATGTCCCCTATTCATCGGCCGGCCCTGGTGGTCGATCAAAAATTGCCGGAATGATCCGCAGAATTCAAACGGACCGCCCGGACTGGCTTTATTGTTTTGATTAACAATCTGGTAATGGTATTTTACGGTAGAACAAACCAACTCCCAGGCCCTGAGCAGCTCCTCCAGTCTGATAATCTTCTTCATGGCTTCCTCCTTATGATATTTATATTTTGAAAGACCGGTTTATTCGAATAATTGATTATCGGTATTGTCGTTTATTTCCGGCAAAAGCTGCTTCTCTTCACCGTTCTTAACCAAAATACCGATTCCCTTTGGATTAGTATCGGATCGTTTGCTCATGCCGTTGCTTACAAGCAAGGAAGCGATCTTCCTTTCCGGCAATTCGAAGCCGAGGTCGTTTGACTTGAATTTCTTTATAAAAAATTCCTCGCCGTTTTTCGCGACCAAGCGGTATCCATCAGAATGATAACCGCAGCCGACTGACTCATGATCTACCAGCTCAATATTTCGTCCCAGCTTTTCAGTTAATATTTTTGAAACTTTATTTAAATTCAAATTTTTCATAATTTATTATTATAAATATATAATAATAGTTTGTCAAATTATTTTTACTGATAATTTATCTTCGTTCGTTAAAACCATTCTCTAATATATAAAAAAATGTTAAAATACAAGCAATACGAATTACGATTTCGCACTAATAAACGAATTTACTTGTATATATTATTGTTACATTCTAGATAAATAATCGTTGTATAAGTCATGCGAGATTAATTATAATATATCTCATAATTATGGAATTCTTAAACAAGTACGACCTGACCCCGAAAAAAATCTTGACCATCGCCGGATTGGCTCTGGTCGGAATTATCGTGGTGGCCTTTGCCGTTAAGCTGATCGGCTCATCGTTCGGGCCGATTTTGAGAAAAAGCCAAAATGAAACTATCAGCGCCTTGGGCTTGGCCGGCTATAGCGCCGATTCCGCCAAAAGCATGGCTGTTGCCGGAGGCGCCATGCCCGAATTGTCCGCCCGTAATATCGCGCCGATGCCGCCGATCGATAACGGCGGCACGACCGGCGACACCGCCGAGCGGTTCGAAGTGACCAGCTACAACAGTACGGTCGAAACCCGCAATCTCGACAAAACCTGCGCCGCGATTGCCGGCCTCAAACCGAAGGATTACGTGATCTTCGAAAACGCGAATGAATATGACCACGGCTGCAACTACACCTTCAAAGTGGAGCGCGACCACGCGCCGGAAATCCTGGCGGTCGTCAACGGGCTCAACCCCAAGGAACTGGTGGAAAACACCCATACGATCAAGAAGCAGGTCGACGATTACACCAGCGAGATCGATATTCTCCTGAAAAAAAAGGAAACGATCGAAGATACTCTGGATAACGCGATCAGCGACTATGACGAGATCAGCAAACTGGCGACCCAGACGCGCGACGCGGAAACGCTGGCCAAGATCATCGATTCCAAGATCCGCATCATCGAAAGCCTGACCAACCAGCGCATCAGCGTCGCCGACCAGCTGGACCGGTTAGCGCGGGCCAAAGCGGATGAACTGGACAAGGTCGACTATACTTATTTTTACATCAATATTTACGAGAACAAATTCATTGACTTCGAAAATCTGGCGGATTCCTGGAAAGCGGCAATCAAGAAATTCGTCCTGGACACGAATAATATCATCCAGGAATTGAGCGTCGGGCTGATAACGGTGATCTTCATGATCGTGCAATACGCGATCTACCTCCTCCTGATAATACTGGCAGCCAAATACGGCTGGCGTCTGGTGAAACGGATATGGACAGGTAAAACAAATGCGGAATAGATAAAACAATAACCGGCAACAAAACCGCCCCGATTCTCGGGGCGGTTTTTTATTACTGAACCATGTTTTTAGCCGTATTTCGCTCTACCGAAAATCGTGTATCGATAGCGAAATGAAATTATGCCTTGATCTCGCATATTAACCGATAAGCAGCAACAAATACATAAATATTATACCGAAGGCAAAGGAGAAAAAGTGGATGCCATTCAGGCAAATATTATCCGAGTGCTTAACTTCCGGGATCAGGTCGGAGGCGGCGATATAGAGAAAATTCCCGGCCGCAAAAGGCAGGAGATACACCACTTCGATCTTACCCGCCAATAACCACGCCAGGAGCCCGCCCGCGACCATTGTCAGTCCGGATAAAAAATTAAAAAGCAGGGCACGAACCTTATCCCAGCCGCCATGCACAAGGATGCCGAAATCACCCAATTCCTGGGGGATTTCGTGCATCGCTACCGCCAAGGAAGTAATCAGGCCGAGATGGATATCAACCACGAAGGCGCTGCCGACCGCCAGACCATCGAGAAAATTATGAAGCCCGTCGGAAAACAGCACCAGGTAGGTGACCGGGTGCTTGTGTTCCGAGGGCGCGCGGTGGCAATGATGCCAATGGATGAACTGCTCCAAAAGGAAAAACAGGGCAAAACCGATAATTACCCAGGTAAAAACCGTGATATGGTCCCCGATCTTATTGATCGCTTCGGGAATCAGATGCAAAAGAGCGCCGCCCAAAAGCGAACCGGCGGAAAAGGAAACAAGCGGAAATATGAATTTCCTGAACATTTCCTCACGGAAAAACAAAGCGACTACCCCGATCAGGGATATGGCGCTCAAAACAATAGTACTTAAAATTATCCAGATTAAAGTGGGCATATATTTAAGTTAATAATACGTAATACCGGGCATGATTGTCAAATATATGGATTATCGCACTTCGGTTTACAACCAAGTATATATTTAATACAATATGAATATAACAATTCGTGTACGACAAAACCATGAACAAAAAACCTTATCTCCGCCCAGAGGAAAAAGGAAGCTCTCAAAATAGTAATTTTATAAATTTACCCAAACCGGGTTTTCTGTCCTGCGTCAATGCCGGCGCGCATATCATCGTCGCATACCAAGCCGGCCGTGATGGGAATATCCCGGTTTTGGCCGTTAACAATAAGAAAACCGCACGCGACTTCCTGAACTGGTTCAAAAACTTCTTAATACAGAAAAAAATTAAACCGATAGCCGTAGCTTTGGCGGGATTCGATTGTCCGCAGAAGATCGGAACGCGTCTTTGGCTCGATTTCGATGCCGTCTCCCATTTTTACGAAAAAACCGGCGGAAATAATGAAGCACTGGCACAAAAATTATTACGGCGGACGGCCGCCGGATACGATAAGGAATTCCGGCCGAAAATCAGGATCTATCCGGATCGGAAAGTCAAAGTGTCGACATTGACCGGCCTGGATGCCTACCGTTCATATCCGACGGAACTTGAGTTCGATAATCTGGAGGATCTGGCGTCGCGCTGCCGCGAGCGGAAACTCAAAGTCGCCTTTATCAATGCCACGGCGGCCGGCGGCGGCGTCGCGATCATGCGGCACGCCCTGATGCGCCTGTACAGACTGCTCGAAGTCGACTTTGCCTGGTATGTCCTCCGGGAAAACCGGGAAATTTTCCATATCACCAAAAAAAAGATCCATAATGTCCTCCAGGGCGTTTGTCCGCCGGACGCGATCCTGACAACGGCCGATAAACGCCTATACCAGGAATGGTCCTATGCCAACGCGCAAATCTTACGCGACGTCTTCCGGGATTCCGATCTGATCGTTATCGACGATCCGCAGCCGGCCGGATTGATCCCGTATATCAAAAAGGCCAAGCGCCGGATTAAAATCATCTACCGCTCCCATATCCAGATCCGCGCCGATCTGATCGACACCCGCACGCCCCAGCAATGCGCCACCTGGGATTTCCTCTGGCGTTTCATCCGCCGCGCCGATCTGTTCGTCAGCCACCCGATCCCGGAGTTCGTGCCGCAGATGGTGGATCGCGGCAAACTGCTCTATCTGCCGGCCATGACCGATCCGCTGGACGGACTCAATAAACATCTCGGCAGGAACCAGCGCGATTATTATTTCGATCTGTTCGACCGGCTGATGGTGGGGTCCGGGCAAGCGCCGCTCGACCGGCGCCGGCCTTATCTGATCCAGATCGCCCGCTTCGATCCCTCCAAAGGCATACCGGACGTGGTCGAATCGTTCCGGCGCTTGCGCCGCGAATGCGATAAAAACGGCTGGCCAGCCAGCCGTCTGCCGCAATTGATCATCGCCGGCAACGGTTCGGTCGACGATCCGGAAGGCGCGCCGATCTACGATGAAACCCGGCGCATCCTCGGTATGGACACCTATGCCGCATTGGCTGCGGACGTCAAAGTCGCCCGTTTGCCCCATTATGACCAGCTGCTGAACGCATTGATGGAGGAAGCAACAATCGCGCTCCAGCTCTCCCACCGCGAAGGTTTCGAATTCAAAGTGACGGAAGCCCTCTTGGCCGGCAAACCGGTAATCGCCTACAAAACCGGCGGCATCCCCCTGCAAATCCGCCATGCCCGTACCGGCTATCTGGTCAAGCCGGGCAACACTAAACAGGTGGCCAAATACGCTTTCCGCCTGCTTTCGGACAAAAACTTTTATCGAACTATGAGCAAAGCCGCCGCAACCACGGTCAACCATGATTTTCTGGCCCTGAACAACGCCGTTGCCTGGCTCTATCTGGCGCTCGAAATCACTGACAAAAAACCTTTCTTTGGGAATGGCTCTTCCGTCCACAACCTGGTACGCGGCGCTTATGGCAAAAAATGATACAGAACATACATACGCGGCTAAAAAAGTTTACCCGCTAAAACAATCACATTCCATTTCGAAAAACATTTACGGTTCAACAAACTATAAAATTACCATTATTAATTTATTATTCCAATTTTCCCAAATAACTAAAAACGGGCCAGATGGCCCGTTTTATTATTTCGTATATTAACGATTCACGTTCTCTGCCTGCCCCGAGCCGCGCCGAGGGGATTTACGATTTTCGTCGTTTGAGTTCCCCTTCTTTCTTATTCACCGCCATCGTCGTTTTGATCACCGTGTCGGGGATCAAACTGATCGAGTCGATGCCGCATTCCACCAGGAAAGTCGCGAAATCCGGGAAATCCGACGGCGCCTGGCCGCAGATGCCCACTTTGGTACCGGTTTCTTTGCCTACTTCGATCAGGTATTTAATGAGCGTTTTGACCGCTTCATTCTTCTCGTTCGACACCCCGGCCACCTCGAGCGTGCCACCGGCGTCGCGGTCAATTCCCAGGGTCAGCTGGGTCAGATCGTTCGAACCGATGGAAAAGCCGTCGAATTCCTTGGCGAATTCATGGGCCAGGATGATGTTGGCCGGAATCTCGGCCATAACATAGATATCGAGTCCGTTCTGGCCGCGTTTCAGGCCATGCTCGGCCATGATCGACTTCACCCGCTTGCCTTCGTCCACGGTGCGGCAGAATGGGATCATTACCTTGAGATTCTTGAGGCCCATCTCGTTGCGTACCTTTTTGAACCCCTCGCACTCCAGCCGGAAAGCGGGCAGGAATTTCTCGGAATAATAGCGGGAAGCGCCGCGCCAGCCGATCATCGGATTCGACTCCACCGGTTCATAATCCTTACCGCCCAAAAGCATGGCATATTCGTTGGTCTTGAAATCGGACAAGCGCACGATCACGTCCTTGGGATAAAACGCGGCGGCAATGAGCCCCACGCCTTCGGCGAGCTTATCGATAAAATACTGCTTCTTGTCCGCATAACCGACCGTAATCTCATCGATCTTTTTCTTGACCTTAGGATCTTTGATCTTATTGTAATTCAACAGGGCCAGCGGATGGACCTTGATATAATTGTTGATAATGAATTCCAGGCGCGCCAGGCCGACGCCGTCGTTCGGGATCATCGAATCGGCAAAAGCCTGTTCCGGCTCGCCCACGTTCATCATGATCTTGGTCTGGGGGCGCTTTAAATCCCCAATATTGGCTTTGCTTATCTTGAACGGCAATTCGCCCTCGTAGACATAGCCGTCTTCGCCTTCGGCGCAGCTAACCGTAACCATCCGGCCGGACTTGATCTTCACGCTCGCCGTATTGGTGCCGACCACGCAGGGAATGCCCATCTCCCGGGAAATGATCGCCGCATGGCAGGTGCGGCCGCCTTTGTCGGTCACGATCGCGCCGGCAATCTTCATGATCGGCTCCCAGTCGGGGTCGGTCATATCGGTAACCAATACATCGCCCGGTTTGAATTTGGCGATATCCTTGATGTCCATGATCCGGTTGGTTTTGCCTGCCCCGATCTTATTGCCCACGCTTTGGCCGGAGGCGATCACTTTGCCCCGTTTCTCCAGCTTATATGATTCCAAAAAATTCATATCACGCTGGCTTTGGACCGTTTCCGGCCGCGCCTGGATGATATAAAGCTTATTCTCGTTCCCATCCAGGGCCCACTCCATATCCATCGGCCTGCCATAATGCTTTTCGATCATCATCGCCCATTCCGCCAGCTGGATTACCTGCGCGTCAGAGATTGACGGCTTGTGCTGGTCGGCCAGGCTGACCTTAACATCCTTGACCGGCTTGGCCGGGTCGTTATTGTAAACCATACGCAGACGCTTGCGGCCGATATTGCGGTGGATGATCGCCTTGGTCGGCTTGAAGACGAAATATTCGTCGGGATTGACCTTGCCCTGGACGATATTCTCGCCCAAGCCATAGATCGAATTGATCAGGACGGCGTTGGCGAATCCGGACTCGGTGTCGATCGAAAACATCACACCCGATGACGCCAGATCGCTTCTTACCATCTTCTGTACGCCGGCCGAAAGCGCGATTTGGAAATGATCGAACCCCTTATCGGCCCGGTATGAGATCGCCCGATTGGTAAATAATGACGCGATACAGCGGTGTACTGCGCTGATCACATGTTCCGCGCCCCGGATATTCAGGAAAGTCTCCTGCTGGCCGGCAAAAGACGCGTCCGGCAGGTCTTCGGCGGTGGCGGAACTGCGGACCGCGACATCCGCTTTATTTGTCCCATAATCTTTGCTGAGTTTTTCGTATGCTATTACGATTTCTTCCTCCAATTCCTTGGGAAATTCCGCCTTGAGGATCGCCTGCCGGACTGCTGCCCCCTTTTTCATGAGATCGTTCACATCTTTGGTGTTGATGCCTTTGAGAATCTTTCTGATCTCATCCTTCAAACCGGTTTTTTCCAGAAAAAACCTGTAGGCATTAGCGGTAGTAGCGAATCCGTTCGGTACCCGAACGCCCTTATCCGTCAATTTCCGGTACATCTCACCCAAGGAAGCGTTCTTGCCGCCCACCTGGGAAACGTCCTTATAATTTATTTCGCTGAAAAATTTGATAAAATCTTTTTTAGCCATAAACTTTTATTATTTTTAAATATAAAAAACAACAGAAAACAGACGACAAACGGCAATAAATTCTGCCGTCTGTATTCTGCCGTCTGTATTCTCGGTTATAAATTGAACTTCTTGCTCCAATCGTAAACGTACGGGATCTTCCACCATTCGCCGTTCAAAGCTTTGACGATGCCCAGAATCGAGATCACGACGAATACCAGCATCAATACCTGGCCGAAAAAAGGAAACCAGAAAAGAAGCGAACCGACCAGCTCGCCGATAAAGAGCACTAAACCCTGCTTGGCGTGGAATTGGGCAAATTTGGATTTGCGCTTAGCCAAAAGCGGCACCAGGCAAAGGATCCAGGCATATGAGATAGCCGCTATTACGCGGTTATCTTCGATATCCTTGTCCGTAAATACTTTTTTTTCTTCAGGCATAGGATAATAAGATTTAGTGATTAATTCGAAGCACTTCAAATACAAGAGTACTTATATTTTTCGTGCCTATATTAATTATACCACAAATTGACTTTTGCGGAAAATTAAGTTAAAAATAAATAAGAGCCGAGGCGGTGAAACTGGTTAATTCACCCCGCCCCCTTTGCTCTTATTATTATATCCAGTCATTGTGATGGGGATGTGGTGAAACTGGTAGACACGCATGGTTTAGGGCCATGTGGGGCAACCCATGAGAGTTCGAGTCTCTCCATCCCCACAAGCTAATAAGGGGCGGGGCAAGCGCATGGTTTAGGGCCATGTGGGGCAACCCGGCAGCGTTAGCTGATATCGAAGGGGGGGGGCTTCCGCCCCTTCAAGTCCTCTCCTCGGCACCATATTGACAGTTAACTATTGACCGTTAACAGTTAACTGCTGCCGCTAAAGCCTTGGTAAATTTGTTGCTTGATATTGCTCCGGGATGGTGCTCATAATTTTCAGGACAATAATAACCGGCGATGCCGGTTTTTGTTTTGATTCGCAAAACATGGTAATATTATCTGAGATATATAATATTATAAATTCATATTATGGCAATAAAAAACATACAAAACCTATATATTATTTCCCTGGGGGGCTCGCTGATCGTGCCGCCGGGCGGGATCGATTGGCGGTTCCTGAAAGAATTCCGCGCTCTCATCATGGCGGAAATCAAAAAGGGCAAACGGTTTGTGGTCGTAACCGGCGGCGGTTCGACTGCCCGGCAGTATGCCGAAGCAGCCAGGAAAACCACCCGGCTTGCGATTGACGACCAGGATTGGCTGGGCATCCATGCCACCCGCTTGAATGCCCATCTTATCAAAACGATTTTCCGCGCTGTCGCCCACCCGCGCATCAACAAAAATCCCCGCACCAAGGAAGACTTGAATAAGCATTTCGCGCACGGCGAAGGGCTGATGGTGGCCGCCGGCTGGCGCCCCGGCTGGTCGACGGATTATGTATCCGCTATACTGGCTGAGCGCCTTGGTGCCGAGACCGTGATCAATCTTTCGAATATCGAATACGCTTACGACAAGGATCCCAAAAAATATAAAGCGGCCAAAAAAATCGAACGTATCGATTGGCCCGGTTTCCGCCGGATCGTCGGCAACAAGTGGGACCCGGGCATGAACGCGCCTTTCGATCCGGTAGCCAGCGCCCATGCCGAAAAACACGGCCTGAAAGTGATTATCGCCCAAGGAAAGAACCTTAATAATCTAAAGAAAATATTAAACGGCAAACCCTATACCGGGACAACCATAACATGATTAACCCTGAGAAAAAATTTACGGACAAATAACATCCAAGCGCTGAATTTACCCTGTTTTGGATTTTGGACATTGGAGAATTCGGATTTGTTTAGGATTTAGAGTTTAGAAATTAAAATTTTATAATCCGGCAAGTGCGGATGACCAGTCCGGTTAATCCGCCAACCTGGCCAATGTACTGTATAAATCGTAAAAGCCATGCATAAATATCAACATTATCATTTCCTGGAGTTTCAACTTTACTACAAAAAATTCCTCGGAAACAAATATAATGAACTGGTAACGGCCGATTCCCTGCGCAGCATCGCCTTGTCGATGATTTCCCTGTTCATTCCGATCTATCTGTATGAATTGGGTATCTCGGTCCGGATAATCGCTTTGTATCTGGCCCTAATGCTCATCTTTAACTATCTGGCCCACTTGGTCTTAGTCAGGTCTCTCTTCTTCCGGCTCGGCGTCAAAAAAGTACTGATAGTTAGTTATGTATTCAATATTTTCTTTTATATTATCTTGTACGGCGGCCGGAATCTGATGGGATATATAACAGAACCGGGTTTTCTCGCATTGATCGGCATCATTTTCGCCGTCACGGATACCTTCTATTGGATCGGCCATCATGTATTTTTCGTTTGCTCGACCGAGTTGAAAGGCAACGGCAAAAAGGTCGGCCTACTCTCTGCCCTGCCGGCCTTATTCGGAATTATCGGCCCTTTGCTGGGCGGTTTTTTTATCACTGATTTCGGCTTCCGTTTTGTTTTTCTGATCAGCACCATTATACTTTTCTTCGCTTCGGTTGTATTGTTGTTCAGCGCGAATGTGGATATACCCCGCCCGAAAATTGATATGCGAACGATATTGGACGCCAAAAATCCGGCCAAAAATTCGATCTACATCATGCAAGGCGTCGGTTTTTCCGGTCTGGATCTCGCCTGGCCCTTGATCATGTTCTTCTCTGCCATCAGTTTTGTCGGCATCGGCCTGGTCAACCTGCTGTCCGCCTTCGCCAACAGCTTATTCTGCTATCTGGCCGGCCGCCAAGCGGATAAAAACGGCAACCGTGGAGTCGCCAAACTCGGCGTGATCGGCCATGGCCTGACCATGATCGGCCGTTCTTTCATCACCACGGTTATCGGGGCAGGGCTTTGGCAAACATTTGCCGGCGTGTTCGGCGGCTTGCATTATATTCCGATCGAAACGGGTTTTTACGAACGAGCCCACCGGGATGTTTATAATGCCGTCCTTAACCGCGAATTCTATCTCCATATCGGACGGGTCTCCCTATATTTACTTTTATTTTTACTCCTGACCATTATGCCCGCCGGCATTTCCCTGCGCCTGGGCCTTTTTTCGGCCGGGTTGGCTACCATGGCGATCATAATATTCATCGATCAGGATAAAAGCATCATTAAATAGCGATCTCTGATCGCTGAAGTAAGTTTAAATTTTATTCGGATAAAAAAAGGCTGCCCTGTTACTGGCAGCTGTTTTAATTATTTTTTTCCGAAAAAGAAAAGATTGGGCGGTTTATGGCACGAAGGGTGTCGGAATAAAAATGCGTATCGTGGAAATAAAATATGAATCGTATAAATCAAAATGCGTTTTTGAGCAAAGCCCGGCGGAAAGGAAGGGGATGATAATGTTTTCTGTCCGACAAAAGACATTATCATCCCCTGGCCTTATACCGCTTTAGGGCCGCCTTCAACCTACGCCCAATCTAATACTATTATATCATATAATCCATAATAGGTCAATATTTTACTTAATATTAGCTTTTAATATACCAAATAATCACCTAAATTACTTTTATTTATAATTAAAAATTAAAGGAAAAATACCGTTAAAGGCCAGAATTGTTAAAAATTTATTAAAATATCCCAAATTAAAAATTACAATTACATGCTATAATAATAATTGAATATTTATTACTGAACTGCCTTTCCCGACCTTAAAGTATGTCTTCAAAAATCTATTCGGCCGCTGTCGTCGGCTTGGACGCGGAAATCGTCGAGGTTGAAGCCGACATCGGCGGCAAACACGGTATCTTCAACGTCGTCGGTTTGCCGGACACGGCTGTCCAGGAATCACGCGAGCGGATACGCAGCGCCGTCAGGAATTCGGGGCTGGAATTTCCCAAGCCGAAAGTCACTGTCAATTTGGCGCCGGCAGACCTTAAAAAGTTCGGACCCAGCTATGACCTGCCGATCGCCGTCAGCATCCTGGCGGCCAAAGGCTATTTACCCGCGTTTACGGCGGTAAACTCCAGCCTGCTTATCGGCGAGCTGGCTTTAAGCGGCGATATCCGGCCGATAAACGGCGTTCTGCCGGTCGCCATCAAGGCCAAAAAAGAGAATATTAACACCCTCTTCGTTCCGGCCGCAAATTCAGCCGAAGCCAGCCTCGTAACCGGCCTGAAAATAATCCCCCTAATAAACCTGGCCGGATTATTCATGCACCTGACCGGCCAAAAACCGATCGAGCCTATCCGGGAGCGAAAACATGATTTCAGCAATGCTCCGATCAGATTCGATATGTCGCACATTCGGGGCCAGGAGCATGTTAAGCGGGCGATGGAGATTGCCGCGGCCGGCGCGCATAATATGATGATGAGCGGACCGCCCGGCAGCGGCAAGACCCTGATTGCCCGTACTATGCCTTCCATACTGCCAGACTTTACGCTGGAAGAAGCCCTGGAAGTCACCAAGATCTACTCTGTTTCCGGCCAGCTGCCGGCCGACCAGGCGCTGGTTACCAGCCGGCCTTTCCGCTCCCCCCACCACACCGCCAGCGGCGTGGCGCTCGTGGGTGGCGGCGCCTGGCCCCGGCCGGGCGAAATATCACTGGCCCACCGCGGTGTCCTCTTCCTGGATGAATTCACCGAATTTCCCCGGCAAGTGCTGGAAAATCTGCGGCAGCCGCTGGAAGACGGGGTGATCCATGTCAGCCGCGCCGCCGGCAACCTGAGCTTTCCGGCAAAATTCATCCTGGTCGCAGCCATGAACCCCTGCCCCTGCGGCTACTCGAGCGACCCGGAGAAGAACTGCACTTGCTCATCCGTCCAGGTCATGAATTACCGCAAGAAGATCTCAGGGCCGATTCTGGACAGGATCGATCTGCATGTTGAAGTGCCGCGGGTCGCTTTCGAAAAATTATCCGGCGCGGAAGCGGGTGAATCTTCCCGCATCATCAAAACACGCATTCAAGCCGCCCGCCGGCAGCAAGCGAAACGTTTTCGGGATACATCCTTTATCACCAACTCCGAAATGTCTTCGGAGGCGGTCAAGAAATTTTGCCGGGTAGACAGTAGCTGCCGCCAGCTTTTGGAAAATGCCGTCAACCAAATGCATTTGTCCGCCCGGGCATATTTCCGAATCTTGAAAATTTCCCGCACTATTGCCGATCTGGCCGGAGACGATGATATCCTGTCTGCTCATTTGGCGGAAGCGCTCCAATATCGCCCCCGGATGGAAAATTAAGACTGGATAAATCTGCCCCTATATGGTATAATAGTAAGGTAAACAATTAAAAGTTCAATATGAAATATAGATTTTTTTCCTTTTTCCTTATCTTGTGTTTACTCCTGCCGCTAACCGGCTGCACTTCGATATTCGCCAACAGCATTGACGATTACACGAAAAAGAAAATGCAGCCCATTACCCTGAATTACTGGCGCGTCTGGGACGGTCCGGATGATTTCGGACAGATCATCGCCTACTATAACTCACTCCACCCGAACATCACTATCAATTACCGCAAGCTCCGTTATGAAGAGTACGAACAGGCGTTGATCGAGGCCTTTGCCGTTGACCGTGGTCCGGATATCCTGTCCATCCATAATACCTGGGTCAAAGGATATCAAGACAAGGGGCTGCTTGCGCCCATGCCGGCCCAGACCACGATGGTATTCCCGCAAGTTCAGGGCAAACTGAAAAAAGAAGTGATATACACCAAAAAATCCGACACGAGCCCGACCCTGAATCAAATGAAAAACGATTTCGTCGATGTCATCTACAACGATGTGGTAATAAGCGCCAAGGACGAAAAAACCGGTGTCATGCGTCCGCAAGTCTTCGGCCTGCCGCTTGCCATTGATACCCTGGCCATGTTCTACAACAAAGACCTGTTCAATAATGCCGGGATAACCAGCCCGCCGGAATATTGGAACCGGAAATTCCAGGAAGACGTCAAGAAACTGACCAAACAGAACAATAAAGGGGAGATCATCCAGTCCGGGGTTGCCCTTGGCGGAAGTTATAATGTCGAGCGTTCCACCGATATATTATCCGCCCTGATGATGCAGAACGGCGCCCTGATGATGCAGAACGGCAAAGTATCGTTCCAATATCAGCCCAGCGCATTCGAGGGGAAAAATTATAATCCCGGCGCGGATGCATTGCGTTTTTATACGGATTTCGCCAATCCGGCCAAAGAAGTCTATAGCTGGAATGACCAATTGGAAAACTCGATCGAGCTGTTTGCCGCCAATAAATTGGCGATCATGTTCGGCTATTCCTACATGCTGCCCGACATTAAGGCCAAAGCGCCTAAACTGAATTTTTCCCTGGCCAAACTGCCGCAGATCGAAGGCAACCCGCAAAGCGTCAATTATGCCAACTACTGGGTCGAAGCTGTATCGAACAAATCGAAATACAAGGAAGAGGCCTGGGATTTCATAAAATATATGACGACCAAGGACAAAATCGTCAAAACCTATCTCGACAAAACAGGCAAGCCGACCGCCCGCCGTTCCCTGGTCGATACCCAAATCGATGAAAACGAATTTTTTTCTCCATTTGTCGAACAGATTTTAACCGCCAAAAGCTGGTACAACGGCAATGACGCCAATACCGCCGAAGTCGTGATGAAAGACATGATTGACCGGGTAGTAAAGGGCCAGGGCGGCATCAGCGATAATATGGAATTGGCCGCTAAAAAGATCCAGCAAACTATCGGCGGTAATTAATATGAAAAAACAAAGAATAATTTCTTATATTTACGTCTTCTCACTGTTATTGGTAATGTCGTTCAGCTTGGCGTCCGCTGTTTACGGACAGGGGACGATAGTCAACCCGGATGACGACTGCATCAAAACCGGAGACTGCCAATTGAGCGACTTGATGCGATTAGTGACGAACCTGTCCAATATCATGCTCGGCCTGATCGGCGCGATCGTACTGCTCATGTTCGTTTATGGCGGGCTGATATTCCTCACCTCCGCCGGCAACCGTGAACGGGTGGAAAAGGGCAAGCGCGTGATGGTCGGTTCGCTTATCGGTATGGCGATCGTATTCATGAGCTATACGATAGTCGGTTTCGTTTTCAATATTCTGGGGGTGAATAACGGGGAATCATTCGCTTCAACCGGCTGGTTCAAATAGTTAGTTTACCCTTCCCTTGATATATGGCAGCGACAACTGCGAACCAATATCCGAACATTGCTGTTTGGATTTTTTTGTGTTAGGTTATCACTAGAAATATGTTTACCACCAACAAAATACAGGATGCCGATGAGGTCATTTCCCAGGAGCTACGTAATGCCAGGACGGCCAAGCAACTTTCATTGGCGGCGGCAGCCCAGCGTTCCGGCATACCGGAAAGGTATTTAGGCGCCCTCGAAAGCGGGCATTTCGAAGATCTGCCGGCTGGCGTATACGGACGCAATTTCCTGCGGGAATACGCGCTTTTTTTGGGTCTTAATGCCGAAACGCTTTTGGAGCTATTCCGTGGCCAGGGTAACGCGGCGCCGATTCACGGCAATTCCGGAGTATTCGAACGCAAAGTCCCGCCCTGGCGTTATTTTTTGGCAATGCCGAAAATCGTCCGTAATACGATAATCGCCGCCGCTGTTATTATTTGCATGGCTTATCTCGGTTATTATACCTACAACATTACCGCCCCGCCGGAATTATCCTTATATTATCCCGCGAACGACCTTACCCTGTCGCAAACGACCATCACGCTTAAGGGCAAAGTCGAACCGGAAACCGATGTCACCATTAATGACGAACCGGTGCTGACGGATGCTGTCGGTTATTTTTCCCAGGCGGTCAACTTAAAGCAGGGCCTGAATACGATTACCGTTACCGCCCGCAAAAAACACAGCCGAATCAACCTTATAGAGCGTAAAATCCTGGTGGAATTGCCTGACCTGCTTATTCCGGCGAACCCTTAATCCGGCCCCGAGATAAGCACGGAGCCTATTTGCTTTTTTCCCATAATTAACGTAAAGTATTAATGTAGGGAGGCTAAACCAGCCTCTTTTTGCAACTTTTACCCATTAATAATTTATAACCGGCCCAGGCTAACCGCAGCCGGTAACAATAAAAATATGGCCAAAGAAATACAGGCAATAGGCGACAAATTTCAGGCGGCCGAAGCCGCCATGGAGCAAATCAAGCAAAAATTCGGTGATGGCGCGATCATGAAATTCGGCGAAGCAAGAAAGTCCAATGTCGACGCGATACCGACCGGCTGTTTGTCCCTGGATATCGCCCTCGGAATCGGTGGCGTCCCACGCGGCCGCATCATCGAGGTTTTCGGTCCGGAAGCATCCGGCAAGACTACCCTGGCCCAGCATGTCGTGGCCGAAGTCCAGAAGCGGGGCGGAATAGCCGCTTTCGTCGATGCTGAGCACGCGCTGGATCCGGATTACGCGTCCAAGATAGGCGTCAACATCAAAGAGCTCCTGATCTCCCAGCCCGATACGGGCGAGCAAGCGCTCGAGATCGTGGAAACGCTGGTCCGTTCAAACGCGGTCGACGTGATCGTGATCGATTCGGTCGCCGCGCTGGTGCCGCAAAAGGAGATCGAAGGCGATATGGGCGACCAGCATATGGGCCTGCAAGCCCGACTCATGAGCCAAGCCCTGAGGAAACTGACCGGCATCGTGTCCAAGACGAAAACCGTCGTGATCTTCATCAACCAGATCAGGCATAAGATCGGCGTATTCTTCGGCAATCCGGAAACGACCACCGGCGGCAACGCCCTCAAATTCTACTGCTCGGTCCGGATCGAAGTCCGCCGCAGCGCCCAGATCAAGCAGGGTGACAAGATAATCGGCAACCGGGTCAAAACCAAGGTAGTGAAGAACAAAGTGGCCGCCCCGTTCCGCACCTGTGAATTCGACATCATGTACAATGAAGGCATCTCGATCTCCGGCGATCTGCTCGATACCGGCGTGGTCTACGGCGTGATCGCCAAATCCGGCAATTCCTACGCTTACGAGGATATCAAGCTGGGAGTGGGCCGCGAGAACGCCAAACGCTTCCTCCGCGCGGACAAGAAACTCCAAAAGGATATCCGCAAAAAGATCCTGGCCGAAGTAAGGCAAAGGGAAACCGAAGAAACCTAGGGCAAATAACAAATGACGAGTGTCGAATGACGAATTAAATAAAAAATCACCCCCGAATATTCGGGGGTGATTTTTTGGTATGATAATTTTATTATTCGTCATTCGACACTCGTCATTCGACACTCGTCCTACGCTCTTTCCACATATTCATTCGTGTCGGTATTTACCCGGATCATATCGCCTTCGTTGATGAAGAGGGGGGCGGTGATCTCGGCGCCGGTTTCGAGCGTCACTTTCTTGTTGACATTGCCGGCCGTATTGCCCTTCACTCCCGGGGGCGCGCTCGTCACCTTAAACACCATTTTGATCGGCAACTCGATCGCCACCGGACTGCCGTCAAAATACAGGATATCGACGTCCGTGCCCTCTTTTAGATAGATCCGCTTGTCGCCGATCGCGTCCAGGGGGAGGGTGAACTGTTCATAAGATTCGTTATCCATGAAATTGGCGTTATTGTCATCCAGATACATGAAATTCGCTTTTTTCTTCTCAGTATCCGCTTCATCCGCTTTTTCGTTGCCCTGGAATGTCCGGTCCAGCACCGAGCCATCGATCAGATTCCTCAATTTGACCTTAAGCACCGCGCCGCCCCGTCCCATTTTATGATGATCGGTCCGGGTAATGACATAAGGCTGTCCGCCGATTACGATAACTTTGCCGTTTTTGATCTCGTTTAAACTCAACATATTTATATATAAGTTTTTCTAAATAAGTGCTGATACGATATTAAATTTGGGAATGTGGCAATTAAAGATTGGTAATAGTTTTCGGTGATTGGAGTCTGTTAAAAACGCCAAACACTATACACCGGCCACCATTGCCAAACAGTAAATCGAACACCGCATTGCCAAACGCTAAATAATTCCGGCTTTCTGATCCGATAACCTGGCCTTGCGGTTTACCGGACAAGCAACTTAACCGTAATTACCTTATTATGGTATTAACGCGGAACTATTTGTTCGTATAAGGCAAGAGCGCCATGGTGCGGGCGCGTTTGATGGCAGTCGCCAGCTTGCGCTGATGCTTGGAACACATGCCCGTGCGTTTGCGCGGCAGGATCTTCTTGTAGACATTGATAAAACGCCGAATGGTGTTGATATCCTTAAAATCCACATCCTGAATGCCGTTTACGCAGAAATGGCAGGCCTTTTCTTCTTGTTTGATCTGGTTGTTCATAAAATTATAATATTTTCTCAATTATTTTAATTGCTCGAATTTTTTAGAATGGTATGTTTTCCACCTTGATCTCTTCTTCACTGGGCCCGGAATCATTCATGCCGCCGACCGGCTGATCGGAACTGATCACCGGTTCTTCGCTGGGTATAGGCGCATCGCCGCCGGAGCGGGCCGGAGCGGCGCCGGCGCCGGCGCGATCGAGCATTATCATGTTATCGACGACTATTTCCGTCCGATAACGTTTGACATTGTCCTGCCCCATCCAATCCCGGGTCTGCATGCGGCCTTCGATATATACCTTGGAACCCTTGCGCAGATACTGCCCGCAAATTTCCGCCAGACGCCGCCAGGCGACTACATTGTGGAATTCCACCTTTTCCTGGCGCTGGCCGGACTGGTCCATCCAATATGAATTAGTGGCGACGGAAAAACTGGCCACCGGCGTACCATTGGGGGTATTGCGCACCTCCGGGTCGCGCGTCAGGTTGCCGATGATCATGGCTTTGTTCAGGTTCATAGGTTTTAATGTCGGTATTATCTGCGAATAATACCGGACTCATTATTAATTAAAATTGAAATATAATTTTTTTATCCCGTTTTACAAAAGGTCATCGGTCTCAAGGATTCGATCGAGTTTTTCGTCCAAATCCTTAAGGTCAACCGGTTTTTTCGGCTTTTTGACCTCTTCTTCTTCCTTGAGCTTATCGACAGCGGCCCGCTCTTCCGCCTGGCGGCGATCCGCGGCCTTCTTTTCCGCCTGGATCTTGGCGGCGGACCGGACGGGCTTGAGCACGATTATATGCCGCAATACCTCATTCGATAATTTCAACAGCCGGTCGATCTCCATGATCTGGTCGGTAGCGGCAACGAATTCGAGCAGACGGTAATAACCATGATGGTATTGGTTGATCGGATAAGCGAATTTTTTCTTGCCCCAATCCTCGAAATACTTTACTGTCCCGCCGAATCGCGTGACAATGGATTGCACCCGTTCGTCGATCGGCTTGATCTCATCTTCCGTGAATTTATTGGAAATAATGTATAAACACTCATAATGCGGCGTGTTTATCGCTTTGTCATTGTCCATAAGGGAAAGGCCTAAATAAACGAAATAAACGAAAAAATATATTTCGCCGGTTCGTTATTTTAGTGAATAATAAATTAAAAAATCCCTCAGATATTCTCTTGCCAATCAGGCAATCAAAGCACCAAGGGAGCATATGAGAATACCTTTGGTTCCGGGCATAACCGGGAACCACCCCGATCTATCGGGATATGGGAAAGGTTGTTTATATTGTTCGTAAACTTATTTGCACTTTAGCACAGACAATTGATTTTGGCAAGCTTGGACAAGTATGATACATTATATATAATACTATTTATATAATACTATAAAATTTTGTGGGTAGATTATACAACGTTTAATGTTTGTTTGTGCCCCAAAAATTATAAATCCTAATTTCTAAATCCTAAACAAATTCCGATATCATAAATCACAAATTTTAAACTTGTAATATTCTATCTATGATAATATTATAACAGGCTAAATTTATAAATTTATTGAATTGTAATTTGGAATTTGTTTAGGATTTAGAATTTCGTATCTAGAATTTTATTGTGGGGTTTATAATAATTTAAATTTAACCCGTGAAATTATCTAAAAACTAAAAATCAATAAAAAACACAACTATGTACCTATCGGTCTATGCTTTCCTGCTAATACTCTTTTTGCTCATTCTCGGCTCGATCGCCTGGGCTTTTTTGTCGCTGGCCCCCTGGGTGCCTGCCCGGCGCCGTGATTTTGCCCGCATTCTGCGCTTAGCCGGCCTCAAACCGACCGAAACTTTTTATGAACTGGGCAGCGGCGATGGCCGGTTGACGGCTTATATAAACAAGCAAAGCGGGGCCCGTGCCATCGGGATCGAGCTGGCCATGCCCTGGTTCTTTTTCTCCAAGCTGCGCCAGTGGATGCGGGTCGGGAAAAATCTGGAATTCCACTGGAACAACCTGTTCTATGAGGACCTGTCGCCGGCGGACGTAGTATACGTTTTCGGTTTTTCGAAAAAACAAGGCAATAAGCTGAGACAGAAGCTCGAGCATGAACTCCGCTCCGGCAGCCGGGTAATATCTTATTCATTCAAAATTTCCGGCTGGCAGCCGGTGGCCGTCGACAAGCCGGCGGAAAATGAATTGCCGATCTATGTCTACAAAATCTAACCAATATTTTTTCATTCTCGGACAACACCCGGCCTTGTCAACGGCGGAATTATATTCCGTTATCCCCGGATTCAAAGCCATACCGCTTAAACGCGATGTTATTCTGGCCGAAGGCCTCGCGGATCCCGGCGCGGACCTTCTGTCCCGGATCGGCGGCACCATAAAGTTCGGCAGAGTTGTAGCTGACAGCGGCGGCCGAAGCGATGAAATTTACCGGTCGCTGCTACCCTGCCTCAGGCCGGGGGATTCCAAATATAATTTCGGCTTTTCCGATTACGGCAACCGGTATATCGATCTCCGCCGGCTCGGCCTGAGCATCAAGAAACATCTTACCGAACGGAATATTTCCTGCCGCTGGGTAACGAGCCGCGAAAAAAATCTGTCCAGCGTCGTGGTTGAGCAGAATAAACTGACAAAAAACGGCCAGGAATTCGTCTTTCTTCCCTACGAAAATAAGATCCTGATCGGTGAGACGATCGCTGTCCAGCCTTTCAAATCCTTGTCTTTCCGCGATTACGGCCGGCCCGGCCGTGACGACCAAAGCGGCATGCTCCCGCCCAAATTGGCGCAAATAATGATCAACCTGGCCGGCGCCGCCGTCGGCACAAGCACGGTGATACTCGACCCTTTCTGCGGCTCAGGCACTATCCTGACAGAAGCGCTTCTGATGGGTTACCAAAACGTTATCGGGACCGACCGTTCGGCCAAAGCGATCAAGGACACGGAAAATAACATAATCTGGATAAAGGGCAAATACGGTCTGGCTGATTTTTCTTTCGATCTGCATGCCGGTGAGGCTGTCGATTTGTCGAAATACATCCGGCCCGGCTCGATCGACGCCGTAGTTACCGAGCCCTTCCTGGGCCCCCAGCGGGGAAAGATCGAGCCAAAACAGCTGGTTCCCGGCCTTGAAGATCTTTACGGCCGGGCGCTTAGGGAATTCAAAAAGCTCCTCAAACCGAAAGGAAGGGTGGTGATGGTTTGGCCCGTATTTCGTATAGCTCAAAACACATATCGCATATCACCCGGTTTATCGGGCTTTAAGATCGTCAATCCGCTCCCCCCGAACGGAAGAAATAAATATCCGGAATTAACCGACCGGCAAACTTTGGTCTACGGCCGGCCGGGCCAGCGCGTCTTAAGGGAAATCGTGATACTTCGGAACAACTAATTGATTTTTTTTCGCCTTTTTGCTAATATCCCTTATCAACCACCATAATCGCAAAGGAGGATCGCTCATGAAAAATTACGTCGAAGGAAAAGGGAAAAAAGATTTGTTTATCTATGTTCTTCTCCTGTGCTTCGCGCTGACTGTTTATTTGCTGTACCGGAATATGGATAGGAAAATCGATACCGCGGTAGTCGGGATAAAAGCCGAACAAATCGCTGATCTGAACAAAATAGCCCTGATCCTGAAAAAAGCGGGGCTTGATTGGCAGAACAACACCTTGCAATTGGCCATTGAATTTAAAGGGGCAAATAACAATATCGCGCTATTGGCCACTGAACTCGAAGCGACAAATAACGATATCGCGCAATTGGCTATTGAAATAAAAGCGATAAACACCGATATCGCTTTGCTAAGGTTATTCGACGATAGGCTGAACAGGAGGATAGTGGATAATTTCGAGCAAATCGGCATAATCAATGAAGACAAAGCCGATAAAGCGGTGCTTGAATATTCTATCGAAAACCTGAATCAGCTTAACTGCGCCCTGGACCGCCTGACCAATTCGACCAGAGACCTGGAGGACGCCAACCAGGAAATCATTTATTTTTTCTACACGCTGCTTTATCAATTCGACGAGCAACTTGAAAAAAATAAGCTGCCGCAAAAATCAGCCGGCTTCGGCCCTTAAGCTACAATTTCAATTCCCAAAAACCTGACCAGGAAATCAAGGATTTCGGTCAGGTTTTTATTTTGGCTCAAAAAATTATTCGAATAATCCTAATTACTGAAGAGGAAGTGGCAGATATCGCCGTCCTGCATGACGTACTCCTTGCCCTCAGTGCGCAAGAGGCCCTGTTCGCGGGCAGCCGCTTCGCCGCCGCAGCGCAAAAAATCCTGGCAGGATATAACTTCGGCGCGGATAAATCCCTGCTCGAAATCGGTATGGATGACGCCGGCCGCCTGGGGGGCTTTGGTGCCGCGCTTGATCGTCCAGGCCCGGGTTTCCATCGGCCCGGTGGTGAAATAAGTAATGAGTTCCAGGAGATTATACGAAGCTTTGATAAGCAAATTCAAGCCGCTGTCCGGTAAGCCGAGCGCTTCCGCATATTCTTTCTGCTCATTTTCCGGCAAAGAAGCGATCTCTTCCTCCTGCCGGATGTTCAGATTCAACACCTCGCCGTCCCAATCCGGCTTGTATTCGACGGATGCTTCGCCGGCATTCAGGACATATATTATCGGTTTGGCGCTAAGCAGTTGCAGCGATTTCATAAAAACAGTCTCTTCCTTATCGGCAACATCGAAATCCCGGGCCGGTTTGCCCTCACCCAGCCAGGTATGCAGGCGCTCCAGCAAATCCTTTTCCTTAACGGAGTCTTTGCCCCCTCCCTTGGCGTTTCTGGCCGCCGCGGCCAGGCGCTTCTCGGCTGTCGCCAGATCGGCCATTATGAGTTCCAGGGCGATCGTTTCCCGGTCATCCGCCGGATCGACCCGCCCGGCGACATGGACGATATTCGAGTCTTCAAAATTACGCACGACTTCGCATACCGCATCGCATTCGCGGATCTGCGCGAGAAATTGATTGCCCAAGCCCTCTCCCCGATGCGCGCCCTTAACCAAACCGGCAATATCGACGAATTCGATGGTGGTCGGCATGATCCGTTCCGGCTTGCTCAAGGCGGCCAGCGCCTCAAGCCGTTCGTCCGGCACTTTGACGACTCCGACATTCGGGTCGATCGTACAAAAAGGATAATTGGCCGCCTCGGCCTTTTTTTTGGTTAAAGCATTGAACAGCGTCGATTTGCCCACGTTGGGCAGCCCGACAATTCCGATAGATAAAGACATAAATTTATACTCCGTTGATTAACAATGTGTAGTTGAACAGATAATTATTTATTTTAACAAACGTAATATTACATTGTTGCAAATTTATTGAAATTGATGATGTTTACCGTTATAAACAATAATACCTTTTCTCTAAAATAAAGCAAGATTTTAATATAAATATTTCTAATTTATTTTTAATATTTTTATAATATTATATAATTATATAGTTCACACATTGTTAACATATATATCTTAATTAACGCTAATTTTTACAACTATGACAATATTGGTAGTGGAAGATGAAATCAAAATCAGCCGATTTATTAAAAAAGGCCTCGAGATGGAACATTATACCGTCGATACCGCTTATGACGGCAAAGAGGGCCTGGAAAAGTCGGAGATCAACAGTTACGACCTGATCATCCTTGATATTATGCTTCCGAAAATCGACGGCATAGAAGTCTGCAAGCGTTTGCGCGAAGCCAAGGTCGAGACGCCGGTGATCATGCTGACCGCCCGCGACACGGTCGAAGACCGGGTCAGGGGGCTGGATGTGGGCGCGGATGATTACCTGGTCAAACCTTTCGCTTTCGGCGAACTGGTGGCGCGCATCCGGGCCCTTCTGCGGCGGGAAAAAACGGTCAAAACGACCAAGCTGGAAGTCGGCGACCTGGAGCTCGATCCCGCCACCCACGAAGTCCATCGCGGCGGCAAAGAGGTCCAGCTTTCAAGCAAAGAATACCGTCTTTTGGATTACATGATGCGCCGTCCGGGCCAGGTCTGCACCCGCACCATGATCGGCGAGCATATCTGGGGCTACAACTTCACGGACGATTCCAACGTGATCGACGTCTACATCAGCTACCTGCGGAAAAAGATCGACAAAGGCTTCTCAAACAAGCTGATCCATACCGTCCGCGATGTCGGCTACAAGATCCAGGACAAGGGAATGCTGAAAAAATCGTTAAACAGCAAATAAGCTGAACGGTTCGGTATTTCAATATCCCAAAATGCACGAATAAAATAATTGATTATGGGCGCTAATTTTTTGCCGCTAATAGCGGATATGATATTGACCGATAATTATTTTATGCATCCAATTATTAATTAACTGGCCAAAACATTGACTTTCGTGTTAATGTTTTTTTAATATTATTAAATTAAAATGAAATTAAATTGATGAACCGAACCGATTTGACTTATTCGTGTTTTAGTGACATATTATATTACCAAAAATCGTATTTTAAATATATCCAAAATGTTTAAAGTATCAACGAATATAAAACCTAAATCAGGCGAAAAAGCCGATAAAATAATCTGGTTTGCGCTGGCGGCCATAATACTGGCAGGCCTATACTGGGTAAGCCGCATTGACTATCTGCTTTTTCACAGCCTGACCGAACTCTTCAGCGTCATAGTGGCGGCCGGCATATTCATGATAGCCTGGAATACACGCCGTTATTTCGATAATCGCTATTTTCTTTTTCTGGGCATAGCCTACCTGTTCATCGGCACACTTGATCTGGTCCACACCCTGGCCTATCAAGGCATGGGGGTCTTTGCCATCCGGGGTTCGAATATACCCACCCAGATCTGGATCGCAGCCCGCTATTTGGAATCGTTATCTTTCCTGGTCGCGCCGATATATTTGGTCCGTAAAAATATCAAGCCCGGTGTCGTGTTTTTCGCTTTTGGCAGCATCGTTACCCTGATTTTGGCCGCTATTTTCGTATGGCATAATTTTCCGACGGCTTATGTCGAAGGCAGCGGACTGACAGCTTTCAAAGTAACCAGCGAATATATCATTTCGCTCTTCCTACTCGGCTCGATGTATCTACTTTACAAAAGCCGCCACAATATCGACCAATCAGTTTACCGCCTGGTTCAGGTTTCGATCCTGCTGACGATAATTTCGGAAATGGCGTTTACCCTCTATACCGACCCTTTCGGCTTGTCAAACGTAGCCGGACATCTCCTGAAGGTCGTTTCTTTCTATCTCATATACCGGGCCCTGGTCGCGACCGGCATGCTCGAACCTTTCCGCTTGTTGTTCAGGAATCTGAAAGCCAGCGAAGAAAGGGCAGTCAAGGGCGAGGCTAAATACCGCCAGCTTTTTACCCATATGGCAAGCGGATTTGCCTTGCATATGATAATCACCGGCAAATCCGGCCAGCCGATCGATTATGTTTTCGTCGAAGTCAACCAGGCATTCGAAGCATTAACCGGCCTTAAACGGAAAGATATCCTGGGGCGGCGGGTAACCGAGGTGATCCCCGGCATAGGCGAAGATCCGACGGACTGGATCGGCCGCTACGGCCGCGTCGCTAATGGATGCAAATCCGCCAAATTCGAACAATACGCCGCGCCGCTCAAGCGCTGGTATGAAGTCATTGCCTATTGCCCCCGGCCCGGATATTTCGCCACCGTTATCGATGATGTCACCGAAAGGAAACATGCCCAGGAAAAGGTCATCGCCTCGGAAAAACGGCTCAAAAACACCCTTGATAACATGATCGAAGGCTGCCAGATCATTACCCCCGATTGGCGCTATCTCTACGTCAACGATGCGGCGGCCCGGCAAGGGCGTCTGCCGCGGCGAAAATATTTGGGAAAAACCATGCCCGAGCTGTATCCGGGAATTGAACGAACCGATATGTTCCGGGCCCTCAAAAAATGCCTCCGGGAACAAACTACTGTCGTAATGGAGAATATGTTCGAATATCCCGACGGTAAAAAGAGTTGGTTCGAACTGAGCATCCAGCCGGTACCCGAAGGTTTATTTGTCCTATCGGTCGATATCACCGAACGGCGCCGCGCCGAAGAAGCGATGCGTAATCTGTCGCTGTTTCCCGAGCAGAACCCCTTTCCGATTTTGCGGATCGACAAACAGGGCCTCTTGATGTATGCCAACCATTCCAGCAGAATCCTGCTCGATCATTGGCATTGCCGCGTCGGTCAGCCGATACCGCCAGACATATTCGTACATGTTGCCGAAGCTTTCCGTACGGGAAAAATTACGCATTTCGAAACGAGCTGCGGCCCGGTCGCTTATTCTTTATCGATCGCTTCCATCCCTTCGCAGGGTTACGCCAATATGTACGGACTCGATGTTACTGAACGCAATATAGCGGAAGAAAAATTGCGTCGAAGCGAATACCGTTACCGCGAGCTGGTCCAAAACTCCAACAGCGCAATAATCCGCTGGCAGGTTGACGGTACTATTATGTTTATTAACGAATTTGCGGAAAAATTCTTTGGCTACGGTATAGATGAAATAGTCGGCAAAAAAGTAGATATGCTGTTACCGAAAAAAATATCCGCCGAATATAATCCCGCCGAGCTAATATCGGACATAGCTGTCCATCCGGAAAATTACGCAAACAACATCAATGAGAATATTCTTCGCGACGGCCGTCGCGTGTGGATGGCTTGGACCAATAAGCCGATATTCGACCGGGATGGAAAGGTCAGCGAAATACTTGCCATCGGCAGCGACATAACTGAACGGATCAATATGGAAAATGACCTGCGCAAACACGCGGCCCTGCTCGATCTCGCCAATGACCCGATCGTTGTTTTTGATGCTGATAAAAATATCCGCTTTTGGAACCAGGGAGCGGCAAGAAATTACGGATACAGCAAAGAGGCGGCGGCGGGGAAAAATATCCAAACTTTGCTAAAAACCGAATTTCCCCTTTCATTTGAAAAAATAATGGATGAACTGACGCGCCGGGGAGAATGGCGCGGAGAATTACGGCAAACAACCAGCCGGGGAAATAAAATTATCGTTGACAGCCGCCTGGTCATGAACCGCGACCATTCCGCCAATACGTTTACGGTAATGGAAATCAACATGGATATTACCGAACGCAAGAAGACCGAAGAGCAGATCAACCGCTATAACCGAGACCTGTCCCATTACGCCCGGCAATTGAAATATACCAATCAGGAATTGGAGGCATTCACTTACTCGGTCTCGCACGACCTGAGGGCGCCGCTCCGGGCGATCGACGGCTTTTCCCAGGCCTTGCTCGAAGATTATGAAGCCGTGCTGGACGATCAGGGCCGGGACTATCTGGGACGCGTGCGCCGCGGCAGCCAGAAAATGTCCCAATTGATCGATGATCTTCTCCGTCTTTCGCGGATCTCCCGGCAAGAGCTCCATACCGCCGTCTTCGACATCAGCAGCCTGGCCCGGGAAACGGCCAGGGAATTAAGCCAGGCCGCTCCCGGACGGAATGTCGATCTGACCATCCAGCCGGATCTGGAAGCGACCGGCGACAGAGACCTGATCCGGATCGTCTTGAATAACCTGCTCTCGAATGCTTGGAAATATACCGCCGACCGGGATTTGGCAAATATCGAATTCGGCAAGGTCAATGGCAGCGGCCATTCCACTTTTTATGTCCGTGACAACGGCATTGGCCTCAACCTGGCCTACAGCGACCGCCTATTCCAACCGTTCCAGCGCCTGCATCCCGACGGCCATTTCGAAGGCAGCGGCATCGGCCTCGCTATCGTCCACCGGATCATTACCCGCCACGGCGGCCGGGTCTGGGTGGAAAGCGAAGAAGGTAAAGGGGCGACTTTTTACTTTTCGCTCTAAACGGAATTACATACTTGCCATACCCCATCGACTATAACAACATTCTCACATAGATAAGATAAAATAACTGATAAATTTATGAATGGACAATTACCCGCCAACGGACAGGTCAAAACGATATTACTGGTCGAGGACGACCCGAACGATATCGAACTGATCAAACGGGCATTCAAGAAAAAAAATATCGTTAACAAACTAATAGTGGCAACGGATGGCGTCGAAGCCCTGGATTACCTCTTCCGGGAGGGCAAATATCAGGACCGCAGCCTTGATGACGATCCGCAGGTTGTCCTTCTGGACCTGAAACTGCCGAAACTGGACGGCCTGGCAGTGCTCAAACGCCTCCGCGCCAACCAGCGGACGGCGCTCTATCCGGTCGTCATCCTGACTTCGTCGCGGGAAGAGCGCGATCTGGTCGAGGGCTACAAGCTCGGAGCGAACAGTTATGTCCAGAAACCGATCGATTTCGAGCAGTTCGCCGAGGCTGTGTCTAGCCTGGGATTATACTGGCTGCTGATGAATATTTCACCGCCTTGTCCGGACCATTGAAAGATACGATAATAATACATATTTAACCGAAAACCGCGATCCATATGCCCGATAGAAAAAACACAACAATAATAAAATCCGAACCGGCGCCGACAGCGCTGCTTTTGGCGGATGCGCCACTCAAGCTCCTATTGGTGGAAGACCGGGAAGATGACGCGTGGCTGATCGAACGGGAACTGAAACGTAACGGACTTAAGTTCACTACCGAACGCGTGGCGAACCAGGCGCAATTATCAGCGGCCCTGGATACGAAAGACTGGGATTTATTGATAACCGACTATAACCTGCCCGGGTTTACCGCTTGGGAAGTATTGAAATTATACCAGAAACTGAAATTGGATATTCCTTTTGTCGTCGTATCCGGACAGATAGGCGAAGAAATTGCGGTCGACCTGATGCGCGCCGGCGCCCATGATTTCGTATCCAAAAACAATCTTGCCCGGCTTTCACCGGCGATCAAGCGCGAGCTGGATGACGCCAATATCCGGCAAGAGCGCGCCAAAGCGAAGATCGAACTGGAAAAAACCAAAGAACGCTACCACTCGCTCTGGGACAATGCCCCGGTCGCCTATCATACGCTGGATCGCAACGGCATCATAACCGATGTCAACAAAACCGAAATTATGCTTTTGGGCTACACCAAAGAAGAAATGATCGGCCGGCCGATCTTCGACTTCATCGTGCCTGACCAAAGACAGGAAGCCCGCCGCCGCTTTTCACGCAAATTGGCCGGCCAGAAGATCCCGCTGGTGAAAAACCGCCAATACCAAAAAAAGGACGGCACAATAATTCTGGTCCACTCGGAAGACTATGTCGAGCGGGGTGATCACGGCCAGGTCACGGATGTGCGCACCGCCATGATCGACGTTACCAAGCAGGTCGCGGCCGAATCCGCCCTCCATGCCAGCCAGGAGCGGTATCGCGCCCTGGTCGAGAACGCCAGCGATTTCATTTTTATGATCGACAAAGATCATAAAGTACAATCAGTCAATCATGCGGCGGCCAAAGTACTCGGCAAAGACCCGCAAGAGATCATCGGCTCCCCTCTCAGTGAGCTTTTTCCCGGACCGATCGCCGGAGAGTACGGCCGAAGCATCGCCGGCATATTCAAAACCGGCCGGAGCACGACATCCGACACCCGGATGATCGCCAACGGCCGCCAATATTGGATAAACGCGGTTTTGAGCCCGATTCGGGACGCGAAGGGCGACATCATAGCGGTGATGGGCGCCACCCGCGACATTACCGAGAACAAAAAGGCCCAGGATGAGATCAGAAAATCATCCGAAGTCCGCGAAGCAATAAACAGGATCCTCCGTATTTCACAGCTGGATCTGCCGCTCCGGAACATCCTGAACCGGGTGTTCGACGCGCTTTTGTCCATACCATGGATCGCCCTCAAGGCCAGGGGCGGCATCTGGCTCGCGCTGGAGCCGGACTCCCCCCTGACCCTGACCGTACACCGTGATCTGCCGCAGGATCTGATAATCAAATGCGGGCAGCTTAAAGCAGGTGTCTGCATTTGCGGTCAAGCCGCCCAAAGCGGGAAGCTGATCTATTCCGCCGATATCGATGATGGCCGCCACACCGTCAAATACCCGCAAATCGTCCCCCACGGCCATTATTGCGTGCCCATTTTGTCCAGAGGCAAAACCCTGGGTATCATCAACCTCTATCTTGAAGACGGCCACAAACCCGACCAAAGGGAAATGGATTTTCTCCGCGCGGTCAGCGATATCATCGCCAATATTGTCGAAAGCCATCAAGCCAAGCGGGCGCTGCAAAAAAGCGAGGAAAAATACCGTACCCTGATAAACGATGCCGCCGACGGAGTAGCGATCATTGACCTTAACGGCAGGATCGACTTCGTCAATTCCGCCCTGGAAGCCATGTTCGGCTTCAGCCGGAAAGAGATGATCGGCGCCCCTTTGGACAAATTCGTCCACCCCGACGACATCATGGCGGTTACTGACCGGTTTCAGCGCCGGTCGTCGGGCAAACGATTGAAGGCTACCCACGAATTGAAAGCCGTTACCAGGGACGGCAAGATCCGCCATATCAGCTACAGCGGCACGACGATCATATATGAAGGCAAGATCATCGGCGTCCAGTGGATCTTGCGCGATATTACCGACAATAAAATATTGGAGGAGCGCATCCGCCGGTCCAAGCGACATTATGAACAGGTCATCGACACTATCCGGGATGGCATCGTAGTGATCGGCCGGGATTACCGGGTCAAAAGCTGCAACCGGATCTTTGCCCAAAAAGTGGAACTGCCGATCGAAACGATAAAAGACCGGCCCTGCCGCGAAATATTGCCGCTCTACGAGAATAAGACGCTTAACGGCGGCGATAATGGCGCGGCCTTTGTCGACAAGGTCTGCGGACCGAATTCGGTGTTCGTGACCGGACACACCATGGATTTTACCGAAAAATATATCGACCGTAACAACCGCGACCACTACCATGAAATAAGCATCTACCCCGGACGCAACGCGAACGGACTGATCGACCAGCTGGTCATAACGATAAGCGATGTTACGGAGCAGCACAAAGCGGAAGAGGAAATACGCCGTCTGTCCGAATTCAACCAGCGCATCCTGGACGCATCGCCGGTCTCGATCGTCGTACTCGACCGGGAGGGCACGATAATCGCCGCCAATACGTTGGCCAACGACCTCATGGGGCAGAACGATAAGGAGGTGGTAGGCCGGAAGCTGACCGAAACCAAGGAGATCAGGAACAACTCCGAATTATTAACGCTCTACCATACTCTGCTGGAAGGCGGGCAGTCGTTCTTCTTCGATAAGCTTTCCTACCTTTCCGAGGCGAGCGGCCAGCGGAAATATCTCAATATCATCGCCGTACCGCTGATCGACAAAGCGAAAATGATAGAAGGGGCGATTTCCATGGCCGTGGACAATACCGAGGCGGTTAAGGCCAAAAAAACCCTGCAGCACCTGAATGAAAACCTGGAGACCGAAGTATCCAAGCGTATCGGGGAACTGGCTGAAATCAACAAAAAACTGAACCAGGTATTGGACCTGAAATCCAAATTCATCGCCGACGCCTCGCACGAACTGCGCACTCCCCTGACGGTGATCCAGGGCAATCTGGAATTGGCGATCATGGAGATGAATTCGTCCGGCGGCGAAATCCCCGAGGTTTATCAGACGATACTGGATGAAGTATCCAGAATGGCCAATATCCTATCCGACCTGACGATGCTTACTAATCTCGATTCGAAGAACGAACAGTTCCACTACGAAAACGTCAATCTCGACAACCTGGTCAAAGCGGTCGGCATGTCCCTCAAAGTGCTGGCGGACCAAAAAAAGATCGCCCTGATATACAAGAAAGGGCTTAAACATGTCGAGATCAAGGGCGACGAAGCCAAGCTGGAAAAAGTAGTGATCAATATCGTGCGCAACGGCATCAAATACACCGAAGCGAACGGCCGAGTACGGATCTGGCTGGAGGCAGAAGCCAGCGAAGCCCGTGTCATAGTGGAAGATAACGGCATCGGCATCCCGGAGGCCGACCTGCCTTTCATTTTCGAGCGCTTCTATCGCGTGGACAAGGCCCGCTCCCGCGCCGAAGGCGGCAGCGGTCTGGGACTGGCGATCGCCAAATGGATTATTGACGCCCACCGCGGCCGTATCGACGTCTTCAGCCGCGTGGGGAAAGGCACCAAATTCGTGATCCGATTACCCCTTAACCATAAAACGCAAAAACTCTGCGACTCGTTATTCTGAATCGGAGATCGTAAATCGTAAATCAGAGATCGTTTATATTTCCGTAACCAATGTATATTCAACTCTTTTTATATATTTTGCAACAGAACGATCTCCGATTTAATGATTCCCGATTTCCGATCTCTGATTCCCGATATATAGCTATTGACTTTTGTCTCTGACTGTGCTATAATTCAATTATAAGCATGTGGTACGGCCACATTGCTTATTTAATTAAAAATTAAAAACAAAAACAAAATGGAAGAAGCAAAAAACGTTGCGGAGCCCATTGAAGCTCCGAAAAATGAGTACAAGATGTTCGGCGAGGAATTCGCTTATGCCGCTTTCGCGGTAACCGTCGCCAGTACATTCGCGATCCTGAATATTGTCCAATATATCGCGTAAAATTTCAAACTCACAAACATTTACAAATTGGACCGCCCCGGTATAACCGGGGCGGTTTTTGTATGCCGATACCCAAAAAATATTATCTCTGCTATGCTATTAAAAAGAAAAGTAACCACAAATCCATGAACGAAGCGGAAAAGATATTAGAAAAAACCATGCCGGTAATGCGCCGGGCGGGAGACATTATTATGTCTTACTACGGCAAAACTTATAACCAGTCCGACAAAGGCAACGGCTCGCCGGTAACCGACGCCGATATGGCATCTGACCGCGTTATCGCCGGCGGTTTGAGGGAATTCGGTTATGGCCTGTTATCGGAGGAGGGGGCGGATGACCGCGCGCGCTTAAAATCGGCGCGAGTCTGGATAGTCGATCCGCTTGACGGCACCAAGGATTTTATCGCCCGGACCGGCGAATTCACTGTTATGGCCGGCCTGGTGGAGCGCGGTCCTGACATGCTGTACCGGCCGCTTTTGGGACTGATCTATGTGCCGGCAGAGGAAACTTTTTATTACGCCATACGCGGACAAGGCGCTTACCGGAAAAAAGAAGATTCAATAATTAATGTACGCCTGCAGGCAAGCGGTAATGATCACGGTCCGGAAGCGGCCATGCTGACCAGCCGCTTCCATAGTACCGGCCTGGAAAGACTGCTGGCGGAAAAATTACGCATCGACAAGATCTTGGGCTGCGGCAGCTCCCTGAAGATCTGCCGCATCGCCGAAGGCGGCGGGGAATTAAATGTTAACCCTTCCCCCCATACCTGGGAATGGGACCTTTGCGCCGCCGACATCATCCTCAGGGAAGCGGGCGGAAAACTGACCGACACGGCCGGCAATGAATTTACCTACAACCGGGCCGATCCGCAAAATCGCCAAGGCTATGTCGCCAGCAATGGCATTTTCCACTCGAAAATCATCCGTTTGATAAATCGGCAAAAAACCGCCAGTCATTGACAAATCAACTATTATCTGCTATACTGCCCTTATAAGTAAATAATGTTTACGTTCGTTTTTTCAAAAATAAACGTAAGCAAAAAGTTAATGGAAAACAGCAATTACTCCGGCAGCCGACCGATGGTCAAGGGTAACTGGACCTGCTCGCAATGCGGGGCCGAAATTACCGAACTGCCATTCGAACCGGACGGAGAAAGACCGCTGTATTGCCGAGATTGTCATCGGCAGAGGCGGCCGAGCCGCCCACCGCGGCGGTTCTAAGTGAGAAATATTAATACGATACTCGTTATCAGCTAATATATTCTTACGGAACATAAAACGCCCCGATTTTGTCGGGGCGTTTTTAGTTTCCGAAATATTTTTTAGAAAACCACTTGCGTTTGCGGCAGCATTATCCGGATTGTACTCTGCATTTCGGGCGAATACCGGTTGCCGGAAAGGTCCAGTATTTTCAAGTTTTTCAAATTTTCGATTTCATTCGGCATAGTATCCAGATCGTTATTGCTGAGATCAACAGTCTTGAGATTATTGAGCTGTCCGATCTCGGCCGGAATCCCGGAGAGACGGTTGCCGCTTGCCGATAAAATCCTGAGCTGGGTCATTTTCCTGATTTCCGCCGGCAAAGAGCCGGTCAGCTGGTTACGGTCCAGATAAAGCTCTTCCAGGTTGGTAAGCTCCCCTATCTCGGCGGGCAGAGTCGTCAGGTTATTGTCCGACAAGTTCAGAATTTTCGCCCCCTTATTCGATAAAATGTCATTGGGAAACACGTCCAATTCCCTGCCGCTTAGATCAATTGTCGTTTTCTTCGCTGCGGAATTGTCTGTTGGGATTATATCGGCTTGGCTGTTATCAGCCAAAGGAGAATTCTCTCCGTTGGCATCCCGGGAAGCACTTTGCGACGGATTGGGGTTGTTAGTCGTCGTACAGCCAGCCAATGATGCCATTAAAATCAAACCGACAGCTACTAAATACGGTTTTTTGATCATAAAATGCAAATAATAATTATAATTTAATATAACATTAATAAATTAATATCTTATTAAGATACTATTCATCGAATATAAATAATTCGTCAATTTTGCTTTTAAGCGCCTTGGCAACGTCATAGGCAAGCTTCAGGGAAGGATTATATTTGCCTTTTTCGAGAAAGACGATCGTCTCCCGCCGGACCCCCACTTTCCGGGCCAAATCTTCCTGGGTCAGATTGTGGCGAGCGCGCAGCTCTTTGATACGGGTCTCCATGTTATTGGTCGCCTTTACGGCGGTAATAATTGAATAAAGAAGAGTTCAAGATCATTAACGCGCAGACGGAATAAAATATCAGATAAGCATATTCTTTCAAGCTTGGTTGATTCTTGCTTAAAACGAGCAGAATAAAACCACCGATCGTTCCGGCCAGGGAATACAGATAAAGGCTTAGCGTAGCTGCTTTGCCGGCCAGCCGATAATCGCGCTCATCGGCCAAAATGTCTTTAACCCGCCTTTTAACTCCCAGCATTACGATCATACCGGTAAACATAGCAATGACCGCCAAATAATAATTTTCTTGGATAACCGCGACGCTGATGGTCATTGCCAGTATAATTACGATAATCAGCCGTGCTAAGCTGAATTGTTTTTCCGTCATATTATTGTTATTTATTTATAACTATATGTTAATTATATCTATCCTTATGTTATATTATTCTAACAATTCTGTCAAGTACTTAAAATAAATACCCCTGAAATTCAGGGGTATTTATGAATATTTCCGAAATTATGCTTATTTTAATGCTAATGGTTCGTTGATCGGTTCGATCCGGGCCCGGACCACACCGCGCTGGATCGTACCCAATTCCTCGGCTACGGCATAGGATAAGTCGATCTCGCGGGTATAATTGCCGGCTGCATCCGTCACATAGGGACCGCGGTCCAGAACTGGCGCGATGATCGATCTGCCGTTCTCCAGGTTGGTCACTTTTACCTTAGTGCCGAGCGGCAGGGTGCGGTGCGCCACTACGATATCATACATATTGTAAATTTCCGTATTCGCCATGTGTTGTCCATGGAACCCGGGGCCATACCAGCTAGCCAGGCCCTCAACCGCCGGGTACTCGATATGTTTAATGGTCAATTGTTGGCCTGGCTTCAAAAATGTATTATCGCCAAGCTTGTTCCAGCTTTTTAACTGCCATAAATTGATTCTGTATTTATTGGCGATCCGCGAGAGCGAATCACCCGGTACTACAGTATAAACAATTTCGCTGGGAGACGCTTCTTCATTTTGGTTGTTTATCGTAACTGGTTCCGGAATATCGCTTTGCGCGGTGGACGGCTGGATTTGCAGTAAAGCGAAGAATAACACCAGCCAAAATAGAGAGATAAAGCGAAAATTAAGACTATTTAACTTTTTCATAATAAAATTATAAATAATTAAATAACCCACTATAATAGCACATTTTATGATATTTGTCAATAATAATATTTAGCTATTTAGCTAATATTAAATTAAATATATTTATTATGTGCAAACTAATGCTGTAGATGTAATTTGTATAGTAAGACATAAGCCTTTTTAACTTTAATGGCCTTGGTTTGCGGCTTATTTCTTATGTCTTATTGCTTATTACAATTTAAAAATATAACGTGAATAATGATCATACCGGCACTATTCGCGCAAAATGATTAAATCCTATTGCAAAAATATTTATCAACAATACACAAATATAATTTTCGAGACTTTAAATAAAATTCCAGGCTTGACTTTCGTATTTTGTTCGTGTATAATTACTTTATAAATTGGTCTTTGCCTTAAATCCTATTTGCCCAAACCCGCCTATTGTTATGTGTTGGGGAGGCGGCGGGCCTGGGCAAATAGGTCAAAACAAAACTATCTCAAATAAAAAAGACCGTTTTTCAATAAACGGTCTTTTGCTTATTTATTGTAAATTATATGTTGATCGGAATTGCCCTTTTTAGTTATGATTTGGTTTACAAAATCATTATAAATTGCTAAAATATCAATAAGTAAATTTCCTGAAGCGCACGTCCCCAATCCCTAATCCCCAACAAAAGGAGAAGCATCATGAAAAAGAAGAAATTTTTTAAGGGAGCGGTTCTCCTGACGGTATCATGTTTCTTTTTCGGCCTTATCGGGTGTGGCGCAACCGGTATTGGCTACAAACCGGTAATCGACACCAAGGGCGTCGATCTGAACCAATACGATGCCGATCTGGCTGATTGCACGGAATTGGCCGAACAGGTCAATCCCGTAAAAGAAACCGCCATTAACGGTGTGGGCGCGACAATCTTCGGTACGCTAGTGGGCGCCGCTTTGGGCGCTGTAGTCGGTGATGCCAAAACCGGAGCTGCGTTAGGAGCAATTACGGGTGGTGGCGCCGGTATTGCAGGCGGTGCGGACTCGGGCATAAAAACCCACAACCAGATCATACGCAACTGTATGATCGGCCGTGGTTATAAAGTTCTCTATTAACATCCCCACGTACCACAAAGGCCTGAACTCTGTTTCGGGCCTTAACTCTTTTGATCCTGACTATCGGACGCATCTGTCATATTTCTTTAATTCATGATAAAATAGAACAACATAACTAATTAATATTAATTTATATTTATGATGAACAATCCTGAAAATATTATTCTTCGCAAAAAGTCGACAACTGAAAACGAGAACGAATCGGTAGATGATGGAAATACGATTGATGAAAAGAACAAAAAAGTGATTTACTTTGAAAATTATAATTCTGTTTCAAAACGGCTGGAAAATAAAGTACGCGAGCACATAGACAAATTTGAATCAAAAATTGATAAATTGTATACCTATACTGAACTCATAAACACTTTGCGCAATCTAAAAAATGCTTCAATGGAAAACGGCGATACTATTACAGCAGAAAACTTGGCTACACTATACATCCAAAACCGCGAAGCAGCAGAAAATTTATGCGACCCTTCTGACCCTGAACCGATAATTGCCTTATTGAGGTTGGCATCATCAAAAAAAATCGATCTCGACCGGTTGCTTTCGGAATCGGCAGATTACCAGGAAATCGCTACCGGAAACAACAAAAGAGTATCTTAAACACACTTAGCGAATATTTAAATATAAAATCTCCGAAAAATTCGGAGATTTTCATTATATATTTAGTATACTTGACTGATTTCATATTTTGGAATATACTTTATTAAGTAAATAATTTATTTAGTAAACTAATTATAGATTAGCCAAAATATGGACCGGGAAAAAACCGCCATCCTGTCGCGCGAACTGGAAAACGCCCTGCATTCCCTACAGGTTGTTCGGCGAACGAAATTTTCGCTTGATAAATGCGGGGAGCTGAAACGGGCGGAGAAATGGCTGCTTATGCACCTGGCCCTGGCCAGCGAAGGCCGGCCAATGACGCCATCGCAGATCGCCGACAAACTGGGCATCACCCTGGCGGCGGTCACACATAAGATAAACTCGCTCGAGGAGCAGGGCTATATTACCAGGGTTTCTTCTACCCAGGACAGGCGCAATGTCCATATCGGCTTGTCGGCGAAAGGCAAGTCTGTCCTCGAAAAAATGAAAAAGCATTATGACCGGAAAATCCGCGGCTTGGTCGAATGTATCGGCGAAAAAGACGCACAGACGCTTGTCCGACTGGTAACAAAAATTTCCGACTATATGAAAACCCAAGCGAGCTCGGAGTAATCAGCCGAACTATACTTATAATGAGGCTTGCCTCGTTTTTATTTCGTTAATATGCTAAAACTTTTCAAATATCTAAAACCCTACACCTGGCCGATCGTTGCCACGGTTATATTGACCTTCGGACAGGTGATGTCCGGCCTGGCTTTGCCCGATTATATGGCCAAGATAGTCAATGAAGGCGTGGTCGGCGGCAATATGCAGACAATTATCACGACCGGCCTGATCATGCTGGCTATTTCCCTCCTGGGGGCCGCCTGCATGATCGGCGCCGGCTATCTGGCCGCCCGCGTGGCTACCGGTTTTTCCATGAAAATGCGCGAGCGGGTTTTCGCCAAGGTCGAGAGCTTTTCCCTGGTCGAATTCAACAAATTCTCCACCGCTTCTCTCATCACCCGTTCGACCAACGATATCCAGCAGATCCAGATGGTGCTTTTCATGATGATGCGGATAATGCTCCTGGCGCCGCTTATGGGTATTGGCGCGATCATCATGGCCTATCGGAACTCGCCTTCCATGACCTGGATCATGGGCCTGGGACTGCTCCTGATGATCGGTATCATCCTGGTCCTTTTCAGCATCGCCCTGCCCCGCTTCAAACGGCTGCAAGCACTGCTTGACCGGATCAATCTGGTGACACGGGAGAACCTGACCGGCCTCAAGGTCATCCGCGCTTTCAATACCGAGAAGCAGGAAGAGAAGAAATTCGACCGGGCCAACCGCGACCTGACCGGATTGAACCTGTTCCTTAACCGGCTGATGGTAATCATGCAGCCATTCATGATGCTGATTTTCAATTTCACTTCCCTGGTCGTGATCTGGGTGGGCGCAAGCCTGATCAGCACCGACCAGCTGATGATCGGCAATATGATCGCTTTCATGCAGTATGCCATGCAGGTGCTGTTCTCTTTTATGATGATCTCGATGATCTTCATCATGGTTCCCCGCGCCTCCGTATCCGGCCAGCGCGTAGCAGAGGTGATAGAGTCCGAATCGGTGATCAAGGAACCGGCTGCACCGGCGCCTTTCACCAAGGACGCCGAGGCAGCGGTCGAATTCCGGGACGTCACTTTTGCCTATCCCGGGGCCGAATATCCGGTATTGGAAAATATCAGTTTTACGGCCACGCGCGGCCAAACCACGGCGATCGTCGGCGGGACCGGCAGCGGCAAATCGACGCTCATCAGCCTGATCCCGCGCTTTTATGACGTCAGCTACGGCCACGTCCTCCTGGATGGCGCCGATGTGCGCGATGTGAAATTCAAAGACCTGTACCGCAAGCTTGGTTATGTCCCGCAAAAAGGCGTGCTTTTCTCCGGAACCGTAGCGAGCAATATCAAATACGGCGCGCCGAAAGCGACTGGCGAGCAGACCGAAAAGGCCGCCGCGGTCGCGCAGGCCCTCTCCTTCATTGGCCGGCGGGACGGCGGCTTTGATTCGCCGATCGCCCAGGGCGGAGCCAATGTATCCGGCGGGCAAAAGCAGCGCCTGGCCATTGCCCGGGCTATAGTCAAGAAGCCGGATATTTTCATATTCGACGATAGCTTTTCCGCGCTTGATTTCAAGACGGACGCGGCCTTGCGGGAAGCCTTGAACAAAGAAACCAAAAAGGCCACGGTACTGATCGTAGCCCAGCGGATCGGCACGATCATGAACGCCGACAAGATCATTGTCCTCGACCGCGGCCGGATCGTCGGCCAGGGAAAACACCGGGACCTGCTCCAGGACTGTCAGGTATACCGCGAGATCGCTTTGTCCCAATTGTCGGAAGAAGAGCTGAAGATCTAATATCCGTCTTTTGTGTTTGGGCAATCCATAACGTCAAATTTTCTGAATAATTCATTCATAAATTATCAATTTTCAATAATCCAATATTTCAAACAATATTTAATGAGCCATATAAACTGTACTGTTTGAAATATTGGATTATTAAAAATTTTCACTAAGCAAACTCCTGATTATAGAAAAAATAAATATGTCTGATAATAATATTAAAAACAAGCGCCCTTCTCCTTCTCCCTTGCCGATGCGCGGGCCGGGGCACATGATGGCCAACATCCAGAAAGCCCGGAATTTCAAGAGTACGATGAAAAGTCTGATCGCCTACCTGAGGCCGTTTTGGGCGGCTATTATTACGGTGTTCGCATTCGCTATCCTCAGTACTGTTTTCACCATCCTGAGCCCGAAGATACTCGGCAATATGACCAACCAGATCGTTAGCGACTACACCGATATGAAGATCTACGACCAGGCCATAGCGGTCCTGCCGCCGGGGACGGTCCTGCCGCCGGGGACCACCGGCGCCGAACTCTTGAAGAATGCCCCGGCGGACGTAATCGCTAAAATCCCCGCCAATAAGCTGGCCGAGATCAAGGCACTCGATTTTTCCCGCCGCCCGGCCATTAATTACGGCGTTTTGGGGCAAATTGCGATGTTTTTGATCGGGCTTTATCTCCTGGCCGCGCTCTTCAGCTATATCCAGGGCTGGATAATGTCCGGGGTGGCGCAAAAGATCACCTATCGGTTCCGGCGGGATATATCGAAAAAGATCAACCGCCTGCCCCTAAAATACTTCGATACGAAAAGCCACGGCGACGTCCTGTCCCGCGTGATCAACGACGTCGACACGGTCAGCCAGACCCTGAACCAAAGCCTGACCCAGATCGTTACCTCCGTCACCCTGCTCCTCGGCATCATGGTGATGATGTTCACGATCAACTGGCTCCTGACCCTGGTCGCCCTGGTCGTGCTGCCCCTGAGCCTGGTCTCGGTCGGTTCGATCATCAAGCGCTCGCAGAAACATTTCAAACGCCAGCAGGATTCGCTGGGCCTCATCAACGGGCATATCGAAGAGATGTACTCGGGCCATAGCGTCATGAAAGTATTCGACGGCGCGGAGCGTTCCCTCGGGAAATTCCGCAAATTCAACGACGATATGTACGACAGCGCCTGGCGCGCGCAATTCCTGTCCGGCCTGATGTGGCCGATCATTAATTTCGTCGGCAATATCGGCTTCGTCGGCATTTCGGTACTGGGCGGGATACTGGCGCTCAAAGGCTCGGTCAGGATCGGCGATATTCAGGCTTTCATCCAGTACCTGCGCCAGTTCAACCAGCCGATCGTCCAGACGGCCAATATCGCCAACATCCTGCAATCGACGGCGGCCGCCGCCGAGCGCGTTTTCGAATTCCTGAACGAGGAGGAACAGGTCCCGGAAACGGACAAACCGGTCCATCTCCGGGCAGTCAAAGGCCGGGTAGAATTCGACCGGGTGGTATTCGGCTATGATCCGGAGCGGACCGTTATCCACGGCTTGAGCCTTGATGCCGAGCCCGGCCAGCGGATCGCCATCGTCGGGCCGACCGGCGCCGGCAAGACCACGCTGGTAAACCTCCTGATGCGTTTTTATGAAGTGAACAGCGGCGCGATCCGGGTGGATGGCGTCGATACCCGCCGGATGAAGCGCGCCGACCTGCGCCGCCTCTTCGGCATGGTCCTCCAGGATACCTGGCTTATGAGCGGCTCGATCCGGGATAATATCGCCTACGGCAGACAATCCGCCGATGAAAATGAGATCACCGAAGCCGCCACGGCAGCCCATGCCGACCGCTTCATCCGCACCCTGCCCGGCGGCTACGATATGGTGATCAACGAACAGGCGGACAATATCTCGCAGGGCGAGAAGCAATTGATAACGATCGCCCGGGCGATGCTGGCTAACCCGCCCATCCTGATCCTGGATGAAGCGACCAGCTCGGTCGATACGCGCACCGAGGTGCTGATCCAGAAGGCGATGGACACCCTGATGGCCGGCCGGACCAGCTTCGTGATCGCCCACCGCCTGTCGACGATCCGTGGCGCCGACCTGATCCTGGTGATGAACGAAGGGCAGGTGATCGAGCAGGGCAAGCACGAAGCGCTCATGGACAAGAACGGCTTCTACGCTTCACTCTACCGTAGCCAATTCCTGGTGCCGGCCTATGTGAATGGCGGTTAGCAATATTTTGCGGCAAAAATATCGTTATTGCTCATGACATGTTATTTTTGCAAAAATTTTTTACTGATTATGATAGCTGTAGACATAAGTAATAAGCCTTTTTAAAGTTAATAGTCTTGATTAAAGGCTTATTACTTATGTCATATTATTTATTATTTTTGCTGAAATTTAGCCAAATAATGCCAATATCCGTTAAAAACGGCGAAGTCGTCAGCTATACATTATTATTTTCATCCTTTTTTAATAAGCATTTGTTATAGTATTATCATAGTTCGGGGTACATTATACAAACAACCAGTCCGGAGGCTATGCCAAAATTGATTCTAAATGAGGTAAAACTCATATTATTGATAAAGCTTCCCCGGTTTGGGTAAAATATATCTCGGCTACTAGAGCCGTTTGGAATACAATTCCGTTCAAAGACTAAACGTCGGAAAACGAGACATTGATTTTCAAGCGGCTCGTTTTCATATCCGGCAATTTGGCCGTTAATTTTATCATCTATATTTAACAAATGTTTGCTATAGTAAAGACATAGTACGAGATATCTATATATTCAACCAGCTCGGGAGTCATGCCAAAATTAATTCTAAATGGGATAAAACCCATATTATTAAGAAAGCTTCCCCCGGGTAGGGTAAAATATCTTGGCTTACTAAAGTCGCCTGGAATGCAATTCCCTTCGATGACAAATGTCGGAAAACGGGAGATCGATTATCAGGTGGACTTTTTTAATTTCCGTGGCTTTAACCAATTATATTTTCATTCTTTTTTAATAAGTATTTGTTAAAATATGCGCAATGTTCGAGATACCTTTACATTCAACCAGTCCGGGAGCTATGCCAAAATTAATCTTATCGGGATGATCGATCCCTTATTATTAAAAAAGCTTCCCCGATTTGGGTAAGATATCTCGGCTTATAAGGGCCGCCCTGGATAAACATACGTTTGGAAACGTGATTCCGTCTAACCGGCGAGATATTATGTTCGAAAATGAGGCTATCCAGGGTGGCTCATTTTCATATCTATCTATCCGGTTAATTTATATTTAAACGACCCCCGATGACTGGGGGTCGTTTTATCATATAAACAATATTTCCGAAGACGCTACTTGGCGAATGCTTTCGTGATCAATGCGAGCACTATTCGAAATGGCTCAATTCTCTTTTTATCAACGCTGACGCGATATGGAGCGCCTTGATCCGGCGGATGAGCAGGGTGTGCTGGGAAGCGCCCTGTTTCAATTTCGGCTGTACTTTCTCGCACTTGCCGATAGTCGAATCTATGGCCCGGAGCGCTTCTTCTAATTCTTCTTTCGTAAATTTATCCATAAATGATTATTCTTTAAAATAAATAGAATTTGCGCGAGGTAGCAAAACAGATACGTGGCGCCTGTCTGCGACAGGCTGGTTAAGCAGATTCGTATATTCGGTGTTAGGCGCTGTAGAAAATAATTTAAAGCCCCATCTCAATAACCGAAAATTTTTCTTCTGGTATTTTGCAGATCGGTAATTCTTCTTTATATTTGTCTAATTCTTCCAACTCTTCAACATTTTTTTCTGTATAGTGGCAGAATGTTTTGATTGGTAGAATGCCTAATCCTTCCCGCACCCCATGCGCCACGTTTGAATGATAATATTTAGACAAGATGTTAGCGCCGGCGCTAATCCCTACAACCACTTTACCAATTGTTAATTCTGAAAAACTGCCTAATTCCCCAAGTCTCTCTTTCAAGCACCCCCGCATTCCACCTTGAATAAATATTACGTCAGAATGTGTTATTTGTTCGATTAATTCCTCAATATCAAACTTAGCCTGCTGTAAATCAAGTATTTTAGGAGAATCTAAAGAATAAAATATTTCTTTATCTTCCTCGAATGACACTTCCCGCCTATGTTCCGGGCGAGCGAAATAAATACAAAGAATTTGGACTCTTTCTGACTGCACACTGTTTAAAATTTCTAAGAAAAATTTTCGGTTGTCTTCAGTTTTTCTGCTGGTTGCGCCACCATGTAGTATGAATTTTGTTTTCATAAATTATTTTCTATGCAGTAGCGAAGCTGAAGCAAAGCCCAGTGCCCGCTTGAGTTTGAGTTATCTTTTCTTTTGTATCAGCTTTAAAGACTTCATGCTCTCTATAAAATTATCGTAATCAATATACTGAATGAATTTTATTCCAACTTTTTCGGAGTTTTCTTTGTTTTTTATTTTGTCATCTATGTAGATACATTCCTCCCCTGCATGCCCGATTAATTTTAGTCCTTTCTTGAAAAAATTGATATCAGGTTTTAATGTCTTAATCATATAAGAGTAAATGCATTTGTCAAAATATTTTTCGTAATCTATTTTTTTCTTATGTTCTCGAACCTCAATCCTGCTCATGTTGGAAAAAATGCATAATTTATATATACCGTATAGGCGCTTCTCAATGAAGTTAAATAAATCATGGTTAGTAGTAACGCAGTCATCGAAAAATTTTTTGTAAAAATCGTGTTCAGACAGCTTGCTGTTATCCAGTTCAACGTCTTTTAAAAAGTTGGAATAAAATTCATGTTCGTCGATTTCGTCAATATCCCTTAGGTCTTGCCACTTCTTCCAAATTGGTTCGATCGCTTTTGTAATATTGAATGTTGTTTTCAGCCAATCGTTAAAAGCGCTATTATTGTAAATTCTAAGAACGCCGCCAATATCAAATATAATAAAGTTTCTCATATGTATAAGAAAAGTTAACTCAAATTTCGCCTAACAAGCCATATCTGAACTTACTAAATTTTAATTAATATTAGCAGGCTTGTCCTATCCCCAACTTAGCATATCCCGACTCTGGCTGCAAGGCTAAGGTTGGCGGAAACGGCAGGATTTAGTAGTTCGGTCAAGCGCAAAAATATTTTGAGCTTAAAAGTTAAAATTTATCTAAATTTAAAATAAAGAAAATATAAAATCCCTTTCCCCGGGCTGTAGTATATTACATAGCACATTTGGGGAAAGGGAATTTTTTTGTGGTTTACCGCCTAGTTCGGAAACCTGATCGGAATCAGGCCCGCGTCAAGCTTCATGCTCTCTTTGAGCTCCAAGCTGATCGCCGCCGAAACCCGGTTCGCCGCCGCGGCAATATCCGTTAGTCCACCCTGGTGGTTCTTCCGCACCGCTTCTTTGAGAAGTTGCGCGGCCTGATAATATATCTCGATCCAGGTGCGCTTGTCCTCGATTTTTGTCTGCCAACCGATTTCGGCTTCCGGATGTTTGCCATTGATGGCGCTGAGGATGCCTCCTCTCACATGGAATTCGAGCAAACTGCCCTCAACCAAATTATTTCCCATCCGCTTGCCGACGCTTTCAAAAAATCTTCCGATTGTTGTCATTGTTTTCTCCTTTTTTAGGGTTTTTATGATTAATTGAAAAATTAGCTTAATTTGACTCTAGACTATAACACAGACCATCCCGAAAGTCAATTACCAAAATAAAATACCCATTCGCTGATGTGGCACATTCTATAGCACATTCCATCGGGAAGGGGGTTTTTAGTCGGATTGGGTATAATCTATGCCCAGCTTAAGAAGTCGCAAAATTTATGGATCGACACAGCCGCGAATCCGATAATTCTCATATATAATTTATTTGTTAGGCTAAAATTAAAAAGCTTCCAAATTATTTAATCACCGATTTTCTTTTTATTTTTCATATCAATCTGCCAAAGAGATTTCTGTGTCCGGTATACCACGACAACGAGGCCGATTATCGTAAATGCTAAGGAAAAAGGCAGGGCAATAAATAGATAGGTCTTGCCAAAAAAAATGAATAGGGTATTGATAATAATGAACAAAATCCTGATCTCAGTCGGGCCAATTCCCAAATAACTGATCTGGAACTCGTTGGTGGCGGCAAAAGACAAGAAAGAATTTACCATATAACCACCCAAAATTGCCAGGATAGCAAACTGAATATAACGGTATTCGACCGGCAGGAAAAAGGCATAGCAGATCATTATCGAACAGAGAAAAATATAGTCGAGCAGATGATCCATATAGTATCCCCACTTAACAAGGCCGGTATTGCGATGGCGGCCGACCGCCCCGTCAAAAAGGTCTGTCACATATTGAAATACGATCATGGCCGAGCAAAGCCAAAGCCAACCAAGGTTCCGTTGCGCCAGAAAACCCGACAGTATTGTGATTCCCGACCATACTACCGTTGTCATGGTCAAGTGATAGGTTTCGACTCCCCTGGGAATTCTATTGACATATTTAGCTACAAATTTCTTTTCCCAGGGAGAAAAGAGGGATTCGCCCTTCTTTTTGCCGCCTGCAAACTTTGTCATACTATAGTTTTAAATTACTGATTGTACAAATTCATGACAAACCGCTTGTTAACTAAGATATCTATGCGTTATCCTGCCTAATTATTATTTTACCATATTTTAATCTTTACGTTTATCTGGAGCGCACATTCAATAAATAGGCAACTTCCAGTTCGTTTTTTTTCCGATTTAAAACAAACTCGCTAATTATATAGACTGGGCTAATTACCTTTTTCTAAAATTAAGATATATTTCGCTAATTTCAGATAATTATTAAAATATATATTTTCACGCAATTTTAATTATCGTTTGTTATAGTGCAAACATAGTTCGGGGTACATTTACATACAACCAGTCCGGGAGCTATGCTCAAATTAATTCTAAATGGGGTCACACCCATATTATTGATAAAGCTATCCCCGGTTTGGGTAACATATATCTCGGCTAAAGGCCGCTCCAGGCGCATTCGCTATCGAAGCAAATCGAAGACATACCGTCATCGAAATCTTACGAAAACGGACCAACTTGGGCGGCCTGTTTTCTTTTATTTTATTGTATAATTTTGTTGTTATATATTACTCCACCTTTATAATGGGCTAATGCAAAAACCATTTTTTAACAAATAAATTCTGACTGCCGGAAATAAAATATTTTCATAAGATTTTAATCGTCATCTGTTAATATGCCGCATATAGCTAGAGATACTTTTATATAAACTCAATCTTGGGATCTAACCCATATTTTCCAAAGGGGGTTTCCACATTGCTGTTGGCAAATAACTTCCCGGGTTGGGTAAAAAAATTATCTCGGCTTTAAAGGCCGCTCAGTGGCTGTTCGTCATCGAAAAAAATCGAAGGCGGACATATTGAGCGGCCGTTTTCATTTTTCCCGTCTGCCAAGAATTACCGAGCTGGATCGAATATCACTCCTTCTCCGCTCCTCGCGAAATATAATTTGGCATATCTGGCCTAATCACCAATTCCTACTTTCAAACATTTAATACTTTATTAATTAAACTTTTATATAATATAAATGTAAAGATAACCATTAAACTACAATTATGGCAAAAGTAGCACAACAAATGGTAACGAAAGCCGGCATCGACCTTGACCACCTGCTGGATCTCCTGGTCAGGAATGCGGCCGCCGAGCTTACCACCTATTATTATTACACCATCCTCCGCGTCAATCTGATCGGCCTCACGGGCGAAGGCCTCAAGGAGATTGCCGAAACGGCGCGGGTCGAAGACCGCAACCACTTCGAGGCCTTGGTGCCGCGGATCTATGAACTGGGCGGCCGGCTGCCGGCCCATATGAACGACTTTCATGATCTCTCCGCCTGCCCGCCTGCCAGCCTGCCCCAGGACCCTACCGACATGAAGGCGATGCTCACCGTCCTGGTGAATGCCGAGCGCTGCGCGGTCCAGGGTTATAGCCAAATCTGCGATCTGACCGCGGGCAAAGACCACCGGACCTATGATCTGGCAAACGCCATCCTCAACGAGGAAATCGAGCACGAATCCTGGTTCTCGGAATTCCTGGGTGAAGGCCCGTCCGGCCACTTCCTCCGCCGCGGCGAAACCTCACCCTTCGTTTCCAAATTCTTGCGTTAAAAACAAAAGAAACTCGGCTTGCAAAAGCCGAGCTTCTTTTTCTCTGGGTCAGTCTCCATTCCTTAACCTGATGGAAGTGCTGGAGGATAAATCCTATATGACAATTATGTTCGAGAAGGCTCGTGTAATATTAGCGCAACGAGCTTGATTCCTTATAAGTGGCCTGGTTTTGAAATCAAGCCACTTTTTATTAATCAATAATATTTACAAATATATGCAGACTATTACAAGAAAATCATTACTTTATAAATCAGACGTAGAATATGCCAATTACTGCGCCAACCACGTTCTGGGCTGCTCTCATGGCTGTAAATTTAATTGCTATGCACTGCTACAAAAGCAGCGCTTTGGTGCAGTATCAGGCTATAATGACTGGATTAAGCCACGGCTGGTAAGCAATGCCCCGGATTTACTTGATCAGGAAATACCAAAATTAAAAAAGAAAATACATTCAGTTCATTTTTGTTTTACTACTGATCCGTTTATGTATAATCAGCCAGAAGTAACTGATATGACATTGCGTTTAATTTGTCGATTAAATCAAGATAACTTAAAAAGTTCCACGCTTACCAAGGGGATAACACCGTCCTGCCTGGCGGATAAGAAAAAATACGGACAGCATAATAAGTACGGCATCACTCTTATTTCACTTGATGAACAGTTCAGAAAAAAATGGGAACCAGGATCAGCGCCTTACGAAGATAGAATCAAAGCACTTGAGTATTTACACGAGCAGGGCGTGGGTACCTGGGTAAGCATCGAGCCCTACCCAACGCCTAATTTTATCAACCAGGATATAATGACAATATTAAACAGGATTAAGTTTGTTGATGATATTGTTTTTGGCAGAATGAATTATAATCAATATGCGCGCGGTCCGGTATATAGTTTTTATAAACAAAATGCGCAAAAAGTTATTGATTTCTGCAAGAAAAATAATATAATTTGCCACATCAAGAAAGGCACGCCTAAATAACTATTCAATTTCAGTAAAATAAAACCGCCAAAAGTATGCTGAGCGATTAGTGGGGAGTAATCAAGATTTGAGGAGAGAGATTTCAAAAAATAATCACTTCCCCTGCCCAGCATACTTCTGACGGCTTGTTTTAATTTTACATCAATTTGCTAAAATTGTTAATTTACTCTCGTCTGAATTTACTAATCTCTTAATAAACTCGGAAGAGAGGGAAGTTTTTAACCTAATGGTACTTCCCAAAACCATTTTAACCTTTTAAAACTTTCGTATTTCTTTGGAGTATGAAACAGCGAAATACGATTGTACGCCGAGGCGCTTCAGCGGCCTTCTGCACGTACGACCCGTTTACTCCGGGAGCGAGATGGAATTCGCTTGTCCGAAGTTACTCCTGCCAGCTAAAGGCTACGATGAAAATGCCACTTCGCATCGATTCGAAAGACCTTAAACCTTTCGACGCCCAGCATCTGAGGTACTACCCAGCCGCATTGAAGGTAGGTACCTTATCCCGACTAGATAGTAGATTACTCTTTTGAGTTTAAACCGACTTTCGCTTCCATCTGCTTACTTGCCGGCAAACTCCAAGAGTTTTAATTACACTTACGGAGAGTCTCTGATTCGGTTCATTGCCACCTCCTTTTTGGTTGCGGGAGTTATACTACCTCCCAAGACAAAGTTCGATGCCCGTCTTCCAGGTATGCGGAGCCTTAGCGCTCACACTGCTAACCCAGTACAGGGTGCCATTGCCGATCTGCTCGGTCGATGTGAGGCGTGGATTCTCAAGGCTTGCGCAATAGGAATCCAAGGCCACCACTGTCGCACCGTAGGACGTGTACCTCCGGCAAAGCTCGGTTCCATCTCCATCGCCCAAATAAATGACGACATCAACGGAGTTGATCAGCTTCTGCACTTCTTCGTTTTCCTTTACTTCCCAGAACTCGCCGTTGAAGTTTTCGTAGTAAACTACGTCCACATCGGGGAGCTTGGAAAGATGAAGCGCCCAAGCCTGTCCAAGTCCATTCCATGACTGAGTCGAACCGGAACAGTCCGGGGTAACGAGAATACGAAGTTTCGGCTTTTCGTCCGGAGTTTCGAGCGCCGGTAGCGGATCATTGCCAGTTTCAAGCGCAACGAGAAGCTTCTCAACATCTATCGTCACTCCTCGCTTTACTTTCTTGGCTGATCTGCCAACTAACCGAGCCAACGCTTCCGCCGACTCTTCGGCCGACTTGAGCAGAGCGGGATTTGTTTGCAGAGGCTGTGGTGAATAAACTCCAGCGCCTCCGTTTTGCCCGGCATTCTGCACCTTGATGCGTATCCGGGGTTTTGATCCCTGCTTCTGCTTCCTTTCTTTCCGGCCGCCACGGTTTCCACGAGGCTTCTTCCCATCCATATAGGCATTAGGAGAGTCCTCGGACTTCGCCCGAAGGGCTGCGACCGGTGTGCGGCATTTCCGGTTTGAGTTGTGCCAATCACGACAGTAGTGTTTTTCTTTTTCACTTCGCCGATACCAGGTCCTAACTCTTCCAGACTTACATGCAGCCCTCGAAAAAAGCCTACGAAGACGCCGGTCTTGCCGATCTCTGGTTCGTTCTTTCTGACTTTGTCGCCCGAATTACTCCAGGAAACATTATTCATCAAGAGTTTGCCAGTTGGCATATATCCATATCTTCCGTCTGCATCTCGTCTATAGGTCGTTTCTTTATAACGACCAGGAACGTTGACTTGATGGCCTGTTTTTCCCTTCGGGAAAAACCAGGACCACATTTCCTTGTAATCCTTTGTTGTCTCCCATCAGAATCCTCCTTACGCGGCTTCGGCCTTGAGAGCCTTAGCCCATTTGAATTTAGCTACCTTGTCCAACGTCGACGGACCGCCTTCTTGACTAACCAGCTGGCCGCTGTTTCGCGCCAGATGTCGCCGTCATGAACGTTCGTCTGCGCCAGTGAAAGCAAATCCACACAGCACATAGCCAGTTCTTTCGGGACGGGAGCGTTTCGGAACCGAACGTCTGACGGTTTTACCGACTTGAGCACCAACTGCAATAAATTTTCTGGTACTTTCACGCCAGCGATCTGCTGAACGATTTTGGTGAGCCGACCGTTTTCCGGCAATGGGACATGCACTCTCTGACAACGATGCAGAACTTCGGGACGAAGTTTGCGACGACCGTTAGAGGTCAGTACAACTGCGAACTCGGTCGGATCAGCCTTAATCTCGTTACCGTTCGGTGCGCAAATGTCCAGCCTTTCAAAAGCCGAAGCAGAAAAGCATCAAACCCCGGGTTCGTCTTGTCCACCTCGTCAATCAGAAGCACTGCATATTCGCCGCTTGGAGATGAGCAAAAGCTTCCCACGCGTGGCCGGGTACCCTAGCCTTCTCCCTTTTAAGTACGCCTTCTACGTCAATCTCGTAAAGCAAGTCGCGCTCTTTGTCAGGAAATCCGGAATAGTAGTAGCACTTTCCGCCCAGCTTTTCTGCAAAAGCTTTGGAAAAGAAGTTTTGCCACCGCCCGGAGGCCCTTCAAGAAGAAGTGAACATCCAAACCCTGCGGCTCATAGACCGGTTGCCAACTGCAAAAACTGCGCCAAAACATCCGAAAAGATATAACTGATGACATCCTTCTTTTGCTCGTGGCTCTAAGCCGTGAGCGTAAATTGGTTTGTTATTTCTATTGTAATGAACACCTTGATTTCAGACTACCATGCATATGATGGACTGAAGAAAGGTTGGAAGTTTTTTAACTGGGAAACTTCCAAAACCCGAACACTAATATTAATAGCCGTTTTCGGTAGGCTGATTGACCGTTAAAAAGAACAATTATTTACCGAACTTAGCGAGCAAAGCCGCCATAGCATCGGCCGTTGGAGCCTTGCGCTCCTCGGGGGGAATAAGAACTTTCGGCCGGCTTTACACCTTCTGCCGTTTCGCCTTCGCGAAGCTCCCGCCATCTAACATTGAGGTTTGTGCCACCCCATTTCTCATAGACGAGGAACTCCAGTTTGCCATCACCGGCCGGCTGAATGTCGATGAGCTGGCGACTGCGGCTCCACAGCTTTCGGAAAAATCGCTGTTCCAATTCACAAAGTGCTCAGCTCCGCCGTACGATGATCGTGGGTTCACGCCCTGCCCATACTCTCCGGATACGTGAGGTATTCCGATTGTCAGGAACCGACGTAGAACCTTTGACTTCCGGCAGGCGCGCGTGATGGCTTCCATGCGGGTGTCGAAAACCTTCTGAATTTCCGCATGAAGTCCGAAAGCGTTCCGGGCAGTGCTCATCTCGTCTTCGATCCGGGTAACCGCTTCCAGCTGAGCGCTGGTACAACCGTTGACCGGGGCCTTGACGATTTCAAAGGTGCTCGCACCGGCCACGTCTCGCATAGTACCGCAGGACCATTTGAGCGCCAACTGCTTCACCTACTTTATTCCAGTGATATGTTCCGTCGGTTTTCGTGGCGACGAACCGTATCGGATTCACGATCACGAAGCGAGCCGTCTGGACGAACTACCCAACCTGTCGCCGTTGCCGCTCATGCCGCCACGGCGATGCCAGGCTTCGAAATTAACGAAAACTGCCCGGCGTTTTGCTGCATTTTCTATCGCCTTGAGCCCCTCTTGTCGCTTCATCCAGCTTCTCGAGAGTGCGCTTGGCCTGCTTCACCCAGGAACTCATTGAGTCCCAACTTGGGTAGGCATAGTGTCAAAGCTTTGCCCCTAAGCTAATCCTGCACCTGATCCCGAAGGTAGGTGTCAGTGATGAGTTGAAAGAAGCCCTGCTTCGTGGCCTCGGTGGCCTTGTTGCGGAGCTCCATCTAGCTTCCGACCCAATCCTGCTGGCGTTTTTCCAGCTCTTCTCCCTCGAGCTGACGAAGCTTGCTTGTCGGTAAGGTTGATCCAGAGAGCCGAGTGAATGGTTATGTCATGGCGATCGCGTCCGTCCCAGCCGAGGTTTAACACGAGCGGATTTACCGAAATCAACTCACCCGTTTCGGCCTCGGAGTAGGTCTGGATCATGCTTCCGCCGGACATCCCGCGCTCACCCATCACCTTGATGGTTACGACTCGACCAATCCATTCGGCCGGTACGTGTCCGTAAGGCGCGGTGCCTTTGGCAACGTAGAAGTTCGGGTCGCTTTTGGCGTCACGACTTTCCACGCAATCCACGGTCCGAACCCTTGCCGTTTTCGACGAACAGGGCGTAAGCCGGACCGTCACCCTGGGCGAACACAAACCACGTCGCCTTCGCGGAGAACGAACAAACCGTCGTCCCAGGATCCGATCCTACCAGCATCGCCGTCAGCACCATTTCCCTTAGTCAAGACGACCGGGTTGCCTTTCCAGAGCTCCCACTTGCCGTCACCGCGACGGGTATAACCGCGACCGGTGCAGACCCTGACAAGAAAAGCTTCTTCCGTTCGGCGACTCTCGGCCAGCCCAAGATCGTTTTGACTTGGAGGCGTTTCTAGGAAAACGCGCCGGAATCGTCTTTTCTTCGAGTTGACCACGGCGGCCGTTTCGATGATTTCTATCGGCTGACCGTACTGCGGAGTTTGCGTTATCGGCGTGATCCCGACAAGCGGAACTTCCACCAGTGAACACCCCCTCCGGATTCGCCCAGTGAAATAACCTGACCGGTGGCGCCTTTTGACACCTTGATTCCCTTGACGACCTGATCGCCGGACCAAGTGAAGGCTGGCATCTGACTAAAAACTATATCAAGGGTTTCAGGCGATTCAGTGGCTTGCTCGATCATTTCCTGTGCCTTGGCCACCGCTTGGATGTTTTCATAATCTTTCCAAGTAGTGGTCGCAGGAACGCCGTTTTCCAGCCAGAGCGCGTAGCTGTGCTCACCCCGCGAAGGATAAACACGCAATACATCACCAAGCTTCATAGTAACCAAACCGTCGTCCCAGGATCCGATCCGACCAGCATCACCGAATGCGCCGTAGCCGGAGATCAAGGTTTCGGGGCGAACCCTCAACCGTTGAATACCGACCGCTGGCTCCACGATATAGCTCGTCAAAGTGCAAACCCGAACGAGTACCGCTTCACCATTTTCGGACTTCGGCTTCTAGAGGACGTAAAACACCTTTTCAGGCTTTCCGTCCTTGGCTGGCAGGGTAATCTTCACAGGATGGGCTTCAATGATCCGCCCATCAACCACTTCGGCAGAATTGCGACGGCCAAGTGCGACTTTTTCATATCGCCTACCGCGACCAGCTTCGCCAAGGAAAATCACCTGTCCTAGTTTCTCATCGTTAGCGACCACAATCCCTTTGCCAATTCTTCCAGACTGCCATGTATAAGCTTTCATTCTTGTCTCCTTTGTGTGCCCGTAGCGATATGCTGTGGGCTTAAAAGTTGTTGGTTACCCATCACTTCTTCCAATTGATTTTGACCATAATCCCTGCGAATGATCGCGAGGTATCTGGTCGCCTTGGCGAATTCCCGGGCCATTCGAGCATCGAAATGCTCATTGGCCAGATCAAACGCCTTCTCGAACGCTTGGGTCGGGGATTCCTCCTGGGCAATGTCCGTGAACCGCTTACGCAATCCCGTATCGGACAGCTCCAGCACCGTTGCCGCCTTTTTCTCCAGCTCGTCGGGGCTTTTCATTTCCCCGACACTTTCCATTCGTTCCATGACTACCTCCTTTTACTCTTGTCCGTAGACGTGAGCGTAAATGGTTATTTTTTACGACCTCCAAAAAGAATCATTCGGAGACCGGCAAAAACGATAATGACTACCAAGGCCGGACCCAACAAAGGTTGCAGAGCAACGATGATGGCGCCAATTGCCTGATTCAGTGCCCGAGAAAAAATTTCCGGGTTGATCAAACAAACGACAACGCCAATCCCTGCTAAACTTGCCAAAAATCTCTGTGGGGTACCGAAAAAATACCGTAACCAATTTCTCATCGTGCACCTCCTTGTCCGTGGCTATTAACCGTGGACGTAAAAGTTTTTTGAAGTTGTTATTCTGTTGTAACGAACACCCAATTTTATAAGCTCAATTGAGCAGATAAAAAGGGTAATATAATTCACGAAAAACAGAGAGTTCGTAATTCCTATTACCCTTCTTAATTTCTCTCTCCTAAATTATGTTTTGTATGTTCGCTGTTTCGTCCTTGTGCCTGCCCGCCGAAGTCTCGACGTAGGAGGGGACTCATCAGAATCGGTACACACCGATTGACAGAAGGAAGTTTTTGAAAAGAACTTCCCGAAACTTTTTATAACCCTTGCCAGTAACCCTACTGGCTTTTTTGATCTCTATTGACCTCCACAGTGATCAGTAAGGAGCCTTCTAATTAAGGGAAAGGCACAAAAACCTTGACATTTTAAGCGCAGTCCGGCAATCCATAAATACTATGGCTCCCCTCCGCATTCCGGACAATCACGGGGGTCGTGCGGTCTGAAGTGGATCGGAGCCGGGCAAAGAGTTTCAACACGCTTCGTTCCGTGACAGCGGGGACAGACTTCCTTTGTGGCGGCTTCTATGTTGCCATACACTGCCGCTCTGTTTCCAGATTGCACCCGGGTTCCCCTCCGGCGTTACATCCGAAGGATGTTGCAAATTCCGAACAATTAGCGCCTGGTCTTCCACCATAGTAACAAGGCCATCCAGCCATTTTTTTTACCTCCTGTTGAGCAAACTGTTGAATGGGGTTTTATCGATTCGTTTGCCCTCAACCTTCGGGGCCATGAAACTGAAGAACGCCGTTGTTTCCATGTCCATACCGGTTTTTTCTTCCCACTCCATGCAGGCTCCAAAGCCGTAACACAGATTGTGGTATTCCCACCTCTTCGGGAAATTCGCGGTTGGATCAGGTACACTTAAAAACTCGGCGCACTCCTGGATCATCCGTCGGATTTTCAGCCGCCGATTTTTCCGCTTGTCTCCACCATACACCCCGGCCATCACTCCGGCATACGCAATCGCCAACCAGGTATAACTTTCCTTGAGTTTTTGCTGAAGTATACCACAAAGATGATCCATCAGGTGCTCCACGTTTTCCTTCTTTGTTCCGGCCGGAATTCCCTTGCCTTGTTCTAAATTCTCTAATAGCATGTTGCGCCTCCTTGTTTTAGTGCTCGTGGCTTTATGCCGTGAGCGTTAAATTACTGTCCAATTGCCTCGTTTAAAACAGCAGAATCTGCGGTCTTAAATAAAGCAATTAGACAAAACTTTTGTTGTTTTAAAGAACAATCTGTTTTCGTCCTTTCAGACTCATCAGCCCAGATACACATCCGAGGAACAGAGGGAGGTTTTTCAAAAAAACCTCCCGAAAAATTTTAACCCTTTTATTGGTGTTGTTTTCTCTTTATCCTCAGCACACCTTTACTGAGGAGAGAGTTGAGTCAGTGGTCACGACTTAGACACCGGCGAGGAGAAGCTCCTCGACCTGTTTCCGGGTGAGACCCGAGCGCAGACCGCCTTCTTTTCGAGGAGCGCCGCCAATCGTGGAGCCGCCGCCCCAGCCAGGCTCGATCGCATTGCACCTTGCCAGGAATGCCGGAATATCGTACGAGACGAAATCCGACGTCTTACCAATAGTGAACGCGGTCGTTCCTTCCGGTCCGGGTACGCATACCATGCCAACGGGGCACCCTGCGCCGTACACGTCGCGGAAATCCGCAACTTGTCCGAGGTCTTTAAGTTCACCGTCGGGGGTGAGGCCAAATGCGGGGGCGGGTCTGTCTTCGCGAGTCGTCGTGACTTCACCGGTCTCAAACCATTTGTCGAGGAGTGCGAGAAATCCGTCCAGCATCTCATCGGTCTGAGGGACACCACGGCGAGGAGATAACGCGAAGTGCAACGGATGCACTTCATGTCCAGGAATAGCCGGCCCGTGGGAATCCACGAAGCCAACCGCCTCGACCAGGTTGCGAACCTGCTCTACTTGAGCCCTTTCGGGATGCAAGAGGAGCCATACCGACACAACCGTGTCGGCGTCGAGATCATTACAGACGACCTCGAGCCCGCGGCTGTCCCAGCCGAGCTTCAGTGCCAAGGCCACCTGCTGGCAGGTCGCGAGCGTGAATGCCCGCACGCATTCGGCGTGGTGGTCAAATGAATATGACCTGTTTTCATTTTTAATCACTGGACCACGTACTACTCCATCCAGATATACCGTGTTGGAGGTCATCTCGTCCTGGGCAATTGTCAAGCCATACTGAAAATTGATCTTCATGGTAATTCTCCTTTTCTGTGGTTTGTGCCCTTGTCTCACGACTTGGGCGTAAAGTTTGCCGCTCCCTATGAGTAGCGCCCTAACCATAATTCCTTACGATTAAAACGCTACCCATAGATTTGACTCAATTTTTTTGTAAAGAACAATTTTCCTTTTACTAAGGAAATTTCTGATTACAATGGTGGGTTAGACCTTGCAACCAGTCGATCTCCTTAATAAGAAATCGGATGATAGAACTGTTTTTCAGCAGACTGCATCGTTGTTAAACGATTTTGCCATGACTTACTAGAACTTTTATTAATCGGTTTGCTGTCGATTAATTTCTAAAATTCTATCCTTGCAAACTTGAGTGACTAGTAACCTTAGGAAATGAACTCTCTCCGTTTCGATTGTTCGAAACAATGTCCATTTTTATCTCCTAAAATTGCTAGTATTCACTTTGAATGTGTCTGCGGAATCCTTACCCCGTCGTATGACTGGGGTTATATCCCTCATCCGCTTGGGTAGGAGTCAATTAATGATTACATATTTGCCGCCTGATTTTTTGAAAGTACAATCTCTTCTTAGCGAAGAGGATAATAAAGAGAAGTTATTTTTTATTTCGACTATCTGCAGGGCATTTTTACTTTTGATATTTCCCTATCTTTAGTCTGGTTATTTTTTAGAGTAACCGGCTCGCGGGTACACCCGCAGAGTTAGTAGCTCTAATCTCTCTCCTCTTTATTATTCTCGCCGCTTAGCTAACAAAAAAGGTAATAAATGTTGTAGCGTGCTTTTAATTATAGAGCGCCACAATACTTATTACCTTCATAATATATAAAGTCATCTTAGTTTAGTATTGTTGCAAATGGCTCTCTCCTTCCGTTTGCTTTTATTCATTTGTAAAGTTCTTTTAGTATTACAATATACTGTCCTTCTCTGCTTTCTGCTCTCTCGGAAGAAAGAAGAGAAGTATCACTAGCTAGTAGATTTTTTATCTCTATTATTAGAAATGAGTGCAACCTTTGGATTGGACTTCTTCGAGCTCTCTCCTTCTCAAAGTTGAGCCACTAACCCGCCAGTTGCTTTTTTGATTTCTTTAAGGTGCGTTTCTTGATTTGACAATTTTGTCGTTTCTCAGTTTGTTATAAGCAATATAGCATAGATACTAATTATTGTCAAGTCTTGATTAGGCATATTTTGGCTAATGTCTATAAAATATTTAACAATAGGGAACAAAATACAATGTTTTTATATTAAATATTGTCTAATTATTATTTGACATTATATTTTAATATGCTATAATTAATATATAATCCAGTAAAACAACTACAATAAATATGTTCAAAAAGTATTATTACAAGCCGATCTTACTCCCTCCCAGGCAGAGATTTTGGAATACTTATATCAAAATAAAGAGGCCAAAGCTTCGGAAATAGCCAAGAGATCAAGCGTTCCAGGGCTATTGTATATAAAGAAGTAGAAGAAATGGCTAAATTAGGTATTATTATTAAAAAAGAAAGGCCAAACCAGATAGCCGTATTTATGGCGGGGCACCCATCCCAGCTAAAAAAGCTTTTGGACAACCGGGAAACCCAATTAAAAAAAGACAGGGAGCTGCTCAATAACTACCTGCCTGATATTGTATCCAGTTATAACCTGATCCATAATCGTCCCGGCATAAAAATGTACGAGGGAGTTGAGGGATTGGAAAAAATATATAATGAAATATTAAATGAGGACAAATATTTCTACCTTATTCGTTCCGCTTACGAACCGGTATACAAAGAACAAATCTTGCCGATTGTAAATGAATTTATTAAAAAAAGAATCAGAAAAAATATCAATGTAACTGCTATTACTCCGACTGATCTACATGCCAGCCCAGATAAGGATGCGGAATGGCTGATGAGCCGCTTCATGGTTCAAAAGACAAGTATGACGCACCAGTAGAAATTGATATATTCGGAAATAAAGTGGCCATACTGTCTTTTGGCGATGAACTTATCGGGATGATTATCGAGAGCAAGCAAATTGCCAGCAGTCTAAGGCAATTATTTATATTGGCAACTTTAGGCACGCAATAAAAAGGCCTGCTGAAAATCAACCAGCAGACCAAGAAAATAAAACTGAAATAGTTTAAGCGGCTTTTTTCATTTTGTCCTTTGCCTTTTTAACATATTTAGATTTAATATATTCTTCGACTGATCCCACTATTCCCTTAAACACTTTGGCGTCACCCAAGTCCTCATAGAAAGATTCTTTGTTATGATAATATTCAGGCTTCTTTTTCTTTTCTTCGGAGGTATAAAAATTACCAACTGATATCACCCGGCCCAGTACATTGTTTCACGACCGCTTGCTCAATAAATACTGCCGAAATCAAGCACAAGCGCTCGTCTTTTCTGGTATTGTCTTGAGCAATAACATTATGACGAACTCATCAAAATCTAAACACTCCATATTAAAGCGAAAAGACCAGCCTCTCTACGGCTTTTACCTTTATATGCGAAGAAATATGTTCTGATGAAAACAAGAAGTTGATCCTGGCTTCACCGTCATATTCAAGATTTTCCAGATGTTTATTAGTACCCTCACTTCTAAGGCCTAAACTGGCGAAGTTTTGTTCCCCGCTTTCCTTGTCGCCAACTATAAAGTTATAGGTACTTAATCCGTTTTGATTAGCGGAGCTAATAAAATCAAACTAATATTTGCCAGACTCAGTAAAAAATCCTTTCATCTTTTCCATGTAATCCTCATATATCTCTAAAGCTTCAACCACTTCCTCTATCTCTTTAACCTTAATTTCTTGGCCGTTATAGAATTCGGCTTTGGCGCCGCCCTCTGTCGCTATCTTATGGGCAGTTGTTAAAATGTCAGTAGCTCGGGACATGAACGCGTCATAAGAGTTCGCCCTGATCTTATTCTTTATTTTCGCATCCATTATCTTGTTGCCCATGAACTTCGAGCTTTTCATTTCTTTCTGAAGGTCTTCGGCTGTCCTTTGAATCCTTGAATATTTGGTAATGATTTTTTCAACCTGCTTCCTGTCTAGGCTCTTATTGATATCAAGTATCTTATCGCCGTTGCTGTCGTTATATTCAAGGGATAGAAATGACCTCAATCCGCCCTCACCAATTCCCTCGCAAAATCCATCAGCTCTTCCTGCTTATCTGGCACTGACTCCTTATAATACATCAAAAACCAACCTTGCTCTTTGAAGTCCAGATTATTAAACCTAATGCCGGTCTTTGTGAAAAACTCATCATCATAAAATCCAAAGTAATTTTCCTTTAACTCCTGCAGATACATTTCTCTTTGTTTCCTTTCTTCCGGAGTTTCACCTTCCTTTTCTCTGAAAAGTGTTTCGTATACAAATTGATGAATCTTGGGCTTGACTACTTGCTCCTGGCTAGTCAGATCTCCCAAATTAAAATACTTTTGTAAAACCTTTTTATCGTCAAAGACACCGATATCGCCCTTGGCTGTCAGTCTTTGGGCAAAATAATCCGGGTTGTTAAGCTCGCCAAGATCATACATTTTTTCCAAATACTGCACGCCCTTGTTGGATATACCGATTTGTCCGAATTCCAGGCGATAAAGCAAAGCGGATATATGGTTTTTACCTTCTTCCCTATCCAGCATTTCCAGTAGCTTAGAGGCTGACATATTTACATTTTGCCCGTTAAAGGCTTCTACTATGGCATTGCCGAATATCAAGTTACGGCTTTTGTTCCAGAAGTCTGCCAAGAGCTCAATATTTTTTTCCTTGCTTGCTTTAGCTTCTTTGAATTTATCCAAGAGCGCAAGCACTATTCTGTGATCAGCGTATTCCTCAATATCGCCGCCCAGGGCTGCCGTATTATTCATTTCGTATTCAAACATATCCTGCCTGGTATCATACACGGATGTTGCCTGATATGTTTTGAAGATCATGGAATGGGCTAAACTGTGCATGGCTTTGCCGTATTTCTTAACCATATCCAAAGTCCTTTTCTATCATCTGCAACCATCTCTTTTGTAAAAGCGCTGTTATACGCTTCCTCCGACCCATGTTGTGATGGATATTAACCAGCGCCATTCTCAAAAACTCTGACTTTTCTTGTTGGGAGCTGTCAAAATCTTCTCCAAAAATTCGACCAGCATCCAGGAAATGATCGCCTCTGACATTAAGCTGGCCCTCTTCTTTTAATACTTTGAAATAATTATCTCCTGCTTTGCCATATTTTTTAAAATCATCAGGTAAATAGTAGTTTCCATTTTCCAAGAGTACCTTGGGCGCAGTGTTTCTTCTTTCAGCGATTTCAAGATATTGATTTGATCGACAAAATTATCATTCTCAGGTACTACTTCCTGGTATTGTAAGGAAAGTTGTTACTGACTTTTTCTATCTCCGGGGCGGTAATCGAAAACAGCTGGAATTCTAGTCCGTCTTCCGGCATACCATCCCGATAGGTCGTAAATAAAGCATCAACTGATTTAAGATCATCCGGAAACTTCTTGAAATATTCAGATGCCATGTCCGGAGTAACAGTAATATACAGGCTCGATCTGGCCAAAAGTGCCAGTCTTTTACCGGGTGAATATTTGCTGATCTTTTCCAGATTTTCATCACTAAAAAAACAGTCGGGTCAGCGTCAAATTGCTCCCACTCTTTTTTTATTTCCTCTGAATGCTTGATTTCCAACAATTTCTCGGTATTATCATAACTTTTTCCATTACATCAAAATCATCCGATCTGATTTATGTAATTGTGGCATTGGTTCTTTTAACATGTTTATATTTTACCTTATTTTTAATGATTATCAAAGTCTTTTGATAACTTTAGTATACCGTGCAGATTAAATAATAATTATCTCTAGCAACAAAAAACCGGAGCCATCCGTATTGGATAGCCCCGGTCTTTGTTCTCTATATTTGCCTAGTGCCCCGGCATCCTTTCACAAAACGAGAACATCCCCAAAAGTCTGATCCGGTTTTTGATGTGTATTACCATTTGCGAACCACAATCAGGACATTGCGGCGTAGGCCCATCTTTGCTGAAGGGCCAGTTATGTATAGCAGGATCTTCCGGTTGTTTTTCTTCGTCCGGAAAAATATCATTAACTGTAACCTGATCAGGATTTGGCAACAAGTTGCTGTTTATCCTGTCATTCAACTGATTGAAAAGCTGAACTGCTTTAATCAAGTTATCCTCGCGGATATTAAGCAAAATACTTTTTTCAATCACTTCGTTCCGGGCATTGGTTCTAACCTGCCCGTTGATTTGAATTTTTGGAATAGCTTCCATAAGTTTATTCTGTCTTTAGCCCGCACCGCTGACAAACCGCGAAGTAATACACCTCGTCGTTCTCGTAGTCGAAGGCCGGAACTGTAAGGAATTTATGATTACAATTCCTTTGTTTGGCTTTTTCAACTTCGATGACAGCTGTGTCGATGCTTAATTGTTTACACATTGTATTATTAAGTTAATTATAAAGTGAAGGATAGCCAGAATAAGGAATACTCTGACTATCAATTCACCAAGCTCCCGGGCCCCCACGCTTAAACTCTGGTAATCTGATCGGAGACATAATCCATTCCGTCTAGAAAGTAGTTAAACGCGGACTTTTTATTCATCTCATCTTCAGTCAGGAGTTCTCCTCCCGATAAGAAGTAAGGATCAAGTAGCTTCGGGAACTGTTGCAGAAAGCGATTTCGCAAATCACAATCAGCTGCTATTCTAGCTACAACTGGTTTTAGGTCCATAGTTTTTTGTTAATAACTAAAAATCGTCCGAGTATAGGCGGTATGTCGCACGACGAGTAATGTTTATCGTACTTTTGGATTGTAATTTGACGTGAAACAAATTAACCTTGCGGGAAATTTCGCGATTATCTCGCCGTCTTCACCTTCCTTGACGCATAGACAAGAAATTCTGATTGCACGCTCTCCTTTTTTAACTCGGAGACCGTATTCATTAATTGATTTCATCGTCATGACATCAGTTTCAGGATCGTAGTTATCAGCAACTTCATCGCCATATCTTGACCGTAGCTCTACTCGTACAGCTTCTCGGCTGGTAGCGCCACCTTTGTATGTGCTTTTCATCATAATTATCACCTCACTTTCTAGCTAGTTTAACGACTATTGCGGTCATTAATAATTAAATTTCTCCCTTATCTCGGAATGAATAATACCTTTCGTTAGAATCAAAGATCACATGATCGACGACCTCGATTCCAAAAATCTTGCCAGCTTGCTTAAGACGCTGGGTTACTTCAATGTCTGCTTCTGACGGGCTGGTGTCGCCGCTGGGATGATTGTGAAGGACAACGATTGAAGCTGCGCGAGATATTAATGCCGGTCTGAACACCTCACGCGGATGAACTAAATTTGCGTTCAATGTGCCAATGCTTACGATCTCGGCTTTGTTCACTGTGCTTCGGCACGATAAATAAAATGCGATGAAGTGCTCTTTGTTCTTGTCGAGTAGCATTGGCAAGGCAAGCCTAACCGCGTCTATCGGACTAGCAATTACTTTTTTCTTTTTCATTTTTTTGGATAACAAAAAACAGCCCGATAGCGGATTGCTTGTTGCCGATTCTAAGTTAGTTAATATATAAAGATATTAATAATTATTACTTATAACAGTAATCCGCTACCAAAACCGTAGGGGAAGACGGTTAGTACCGTTGAAAAAAATAGTTTGCTTTTATAAAAGTAGTTCTCTTTCATGGCATAAGAGAAAGAAACATTCCCCCCCAGGCGGTATACCCGGTTCAAATACGATAGTGGGTATACCCGAACCTAGTTTTTTATACTGATTAGTTTATGGTTTTTTTAGCAAACTCAATGTAAATCCAAAAACTGGACACATATTATTTGTTTAATATTAGTAATGTGAGATTCTATGCGCACACAAGCTTGTTGTGTTTTTATGTATTCACAAAAACAGCAACAATATTCTTGTTATTTCATGGAAGTGTCTTGATAAGTGACTTGTGTTTATTAAAAGCTTAGTTTATATTATACTTACATTATAGATATACTGATTAGTAAGTCTCAACAATAAACAATTATGAATAAAAAAATAAACCAGGAACATGAACCTCTGGTGGACAAAATAAAAAAAGCAAACAAAGATGGAATTAGGAATAGTTTTCTTGATACTGCTGAGGCTTTGTATTTGATAAAGAAAAAACGAACATACAAATCTATTAAACCTGATGATGTCAAATATACTTTTGAAAAGTATTGTTTGGAAACAAAGTATCTACCGGGCAGCACACCAAATGCCAGGCGCACCTTTGGCATCAAAGCTGATATTAATATATCAACTATACATAACCAAGAAGATTCCCAAGAATGTATTGCTTGGCTTGGGTTATGCCAAGAGTTATGAATTGGCTAAGTTTTATTTCCGGCATCCAGATACAAATATTAAAAAATTAATCAACGATACCGGGGAATTAAACCATAATGATTTTACAAAGATGCTGTCCGAGCGTGCCTGTGATCATGCGGACATTATTACAGTCAAAGTTAAGATGTGCAGAAAGTGCAAAAAGGTAATCCGGATTCTGGACTAATTATAATCTATAACAAAACAGCTAATACTTAGGCTGTTTTTTTGTTGCTTGACATAAAAATTGTATGTGGTATATTGAGAATAATTACATTCAGTAGAAAGTGAAATCAGCCAATTAATTATATATCTTTTATCCAAACCAACACTAAAAAAGGCGGTATTATCTGGGGCTTCGGCCTAACCCAAGTGTTGGGGTGGATAACAGGTAATACCACCTTTTTTTTATTTTTATGTTAAGTTTTTCTACAAACAATCAAATGATTTTCTTGGCACTTGAAGAGTTGCCGGATTCAGATATGAACAAAAACAGTCCGGCATATGAACATGGGAAATCAGCAAAGCTCAGGAACTTCTTTCCCGTTTCTCACAATATAGAAAAAATACTAAAAGGCCTTACTCCTTACGAAAAGTTTTTCTACATAACCCTATGCCGACTGAAAAATAGGTTTGAAAATGGTGGTTGGTTCTGGCATACTGACGAGAAGTTTGGTGAATATGGTTTTTCAAGGACCAAACTATATGAGATCGAAGAAACTAAAAGAGGCCGGACTGATCAGCACTCGGGCCAGTAAAACTAAGGGTGGACAAAGAGGCGGAACGGAATATCGCCTCCTTGATGAGCTATAAATATTTCTTTTTATAGGTATATATTATATTTATTATTAATTACTTATTAATAGGTGTTCATCTGACGAGCACAAGACAGTTCACTATACGAACCTAACCATGTTCACTGACAGGACACTATTAAATACAATAACAATGAAATACGTAGATGCAAAAGCATTGAGGCAACGCATTGATATAGTAGGACTGGCACGAAGTCTAGGGATAGAAGTTAAAAATAATAAAGTCAGGTGTATATTTCATAGCGAAAAAACCGCATCTATGCACTTTGATCTCAGAACAAACAGGTTTAAGTGTTTTGGCTGCGATGCTTCGGGTGATGCTATTGATACTGTATATACACGTAATGGGCAAAGACTACAAGACGGCTGTCAAAATCTAGCTAATGCTTATGCCCCTGATTTAATAAGCGACTGCGGTGATCATAAATCGATAAATAGTAAAAATAAAGTTGTTAAGCCTATGCATAATAATCACAATTCCAGTATATATAAAAAGATGCGCCTGCTTTGTGGCAATCTTGACAGTAAAAGCATTGGTTATTTAACAGGGCCGGAGAGAGGCTTGTCTGCTTCAACAATTTCCAGGTTTGGCATTTTTTCAATCAAAGACTTTGCACAATACAACAAGGTAACATACTTGCTCAAAAATGAATTTGGCTTGAAAAAAATAAAGGAAAGCGGTATTTATTCTTTTTACCGTTTTGCGGTAGAGAACATCCCCTTCGTGCTAGTGCCTTTTATGAGCGGCAATAGGATTGAATATCTGTGGGCTAGGCGTACAGATGGAATTTCTGCTTATAAGACATTGAACTTGAAAGGCAGAGCCGTTCCCATGTTTAATGTTAATCGATTAAAAAAAGTTAAGCCAAATAGCAGGCTATATTTATGTGAAGGAGTTTTCGACGCAATGATTGCTGAGCAATACGGAGATCCGGCAGTTGCCATACTTGGCGTAGCTAATTACAACCCCGCATTACTCGACGCACTCAAAGATTATGACCTATGTTTATGCTCTGGATAATGATAAGGCCGGCAAAGATGCCATGAAAAAAGTTTATGAATACTATAAATCCAAACACAATAAAATAATTAAGGCTAAAAGCCTACCAGCGGGAATCAAAGACGTAACTGAATATTATTTAGCAAAAAAACAAAATGAATAAACAGGAAAAAATTAAAGATATTATTACCTACTTTATGAAAGAATGCTGTAATATTGTTGGTTTCGAAGCCGTGATTGATTACGAAAATGAAGGTAAGTTTATCGGTAATATCCTAAAAAATCAAAGTCCAACCGACATTAAAGAGATGCTCAGGTATTATTTGTTGCTGGCTGACAATGAAGAACCTTTGATAAAAATCAAACTAACCGATTGGCAGAAAGAGGCATTTAATAAAACCTTTGGCAGATAACTATGGTTAATAAATTTAATTAAATAAAAGTATGCTAATGTTTTGTCTTCCGGACTATTTAACATTTGTCCAGACACCAGAGGAGGAGGTCGAAAAAATTATTAAAAAAGAAAAGCACTACACCACAAAGGAACTGATTGAGCGAGCTGCTGAAAAGCTGGCTGACATATTAGTTCGTTTTATGGATAGTGATCATAAAAAATAAATGTATGAAAAAAGCAATTGCGTATATTCGCGTAGCAAATGACGAGCAAGCTTCGCTAGAAGTACAAAAAAAATTATGTTTGAAGGAGGCTAAGAACAAAGGGTATAAAACCATTCAGATGTTTGAGGATAAAGGTTATTCCGGAGCGACCATAGAACGTCCCGGCTTAATTGCTATGTTAAGTAAAATCAAAGATGATCCCTCCATCGAAACATTGTTTGTTAAACATACAGACAGGTTGGCGCGCGATGTCAGCGTTTACACAATAATTAGAAACGAATTCAGAAAATACAATGTAAAGATATTCTCATCAGATCATGGCAGTCTTATTACAAACAGCCCAGAGGATAATTTTTTTGATGCAATGTTGGCAGTCTTTAATGCATATCATTGTGAAATGGCATGCTGTGAAAAAAAAGAGAAGCAACTTAAAAATAATCATAAATAAACTTATGAAAAAAGCAATTTCCTACATAAGAGTCTCTACCGACGATCAAGCTTCTGAGGGGCATGTATCGCCTGAGGTACAAAGAAACTTATGTTTCAAAGAAGCCAAGGCACACGGTTATAAAATTATAAAAACATTCGAAGATCTTGGTCACTCTGGCGGAACAATTAAGCGACCTGGGTTAATTGCCATGCTTGATAAAATTAAAGAGGATCCTACTATTGAGGCCTTGTTTGTGCAACACACAGACAGGCTGGCGCGTGACACGAGCATTCACACAACAATTCGAAATGAATTTAGGAAAAGTAATGTAGAAATATTTTCCTCTGTTCAGGGTGGTTTTATAAAAGACAGTCCAGACGGGAACTTATTAGATACTGTTTTAGCCGCAATTAATACTCATCAGCGAGAAATGGTGTCATATAAAACCAGGGAATCGTTAATACATAAAGCTAAACAAGGCTGGCTCCCTACACTGGCTCCCCTGGGATATAAAAACACAGAAGTTAAAGAAGAAAAAATAATAAAGGTTGATTCCCAAAAAGCTCCCTTAATAAAAGAATTGTTCAAATTGTATGCCTCGGGTAATTACTCAGCGGCCCAGTTGTCAGACTTACTATATCCCAAAGGTCTTGGCTCTTATTATAATAAAAAGATTTACCCATCAAAAATATATGAGATCTTAAGAAATAAATTCTATATTGGGGAATTACATTATGGTGACATTCATTTAGCCAAGGCCAAGCATGATCCAATCGTAGACAAAAAATTATTCCAAGCAGTGCAGGAAATGATTGATTTCAAAAACAAATATGCTTGCCGACAACGAAAGCATAACTTTCTTTTGCGAGGCTTTATCTTTTGTCATGTTTGTGGCAACCGATACACCGCTGAGAAGCACATTAAAAAAGGCAAATCATATTATCGATGCAGTGGCGCAGCCTGCTCAGCTAAGAGTAAGTTTGTTCCGGTTGGAATACTTGAAAAATTAATTGAGGAAAAATTCAAAACAATCGAATTCAGTACTGACTTTGTTAACCTTGTAGTTGATAAAGTCAAATTAATATACAAGAAAAGACGAGAACAAGTGAGCGGTGAAAAACAAGTTTTAATAAATAAACGAAGGGCAGTTGAAAGAAAACTTGAGATAGTTGAAGACAAACTTGTAAACGGAACATTATCCGATAAAGCATTTACACGTATAAACAAAAAGCACGAAGCTGAGATTGAGAAGATAGATGAAGAAATATCTGATCTTGAGGTAGTTCGAAAGATTAATACAGAAGAAATTAAAAAAATACTATTGCTTGCACGCAACGTTTACCATGCTTACATGCAAGCCGATAAGGAATTCAAGAGATATTATCTTGGCTTCTTTTGGGACAGGCTAGAAATTATGGACAGAAAAATAAAGCTGGCCAGACCATCAAAGCTGTTCAAAGCTATGCTTGATCTTGAAAAAGCCTATCTTAAGGAAATACAAAAACCCTCTCCAGTAATAGAGAAGGTTTCTGTAAAAAATCCTCAAAGGGGTGACAGCCAGCAAAACATAAATATTAATGTGTTTACTGGCGACCCAGAGTGGGTTCAATTTAAGAACCTTATGGGTGGCCAACGGGAATTGAACCCGTACTGCGAGTGCCACAAACTCGCGTGATAACCATTTCACCATGGCCACCATGGTGCATATTGCAAATTATAGTATAACGTGGCAAGCAAAACTAGTAGTCGTAGACATAGATCCGGCCGTCGTCGCCCATGTCGATCTTCCTGGCGGGCGTCTTGTCGCGGAGCGGGAATTGGTAGCTGATTAGGCGGGCGCCCGGCTTGAGCTCGGCGGCGAACTTCGGCTCCAGCTTCTTCATCGTATCAATATTGAGATAGCAATAAACCGCGTCCGCTTCCTTCAGGTCTACCTGGAAAAAGTTCTTTTTAAGCATCGTAATCCGGCTGCCGGAAAGGGCGTTCTGCATCTGGCCGATCAGCCAGGGCGTAGTCGAATACTCGACGCCGGTTAGCTTCGCGCCTGGCCGGCGCTTGCGGGCGGCGCGCAGGAAACCGGCGCGGCCCGCGCCCAGCTCGTATATTGACGCCTCTTCGTCCGGCTTCAGCTCATCCAAAATTCGTTTGATCACTTTGCCCTTGGTCGCCAGGAACGGGGCATAACCGCGGAAAATAATATTATAAGCCTGTACCACGAAAAACTCAAGAAAAAATAAAAACAGGATTAATGCCACCGACTCGAAAATAATCACGAACATAGACCTTAATTTAAATTAAAAACTAATTTAAATGTAATGGTAATAACTTCGTTTGTCAATCATTAAATTCAGCGAAATCCGTGCGCCCAGGAGGAATCGAACCCCCATAACCAGCTTAGAAGGCTGGTGTTCTATCCGTTGAACTATGGGCGCTTTTTGAGATTTTAAAAATTAGACAACCAATAAAAAAGACGGCTAACTTTGTTAATAACTATTATTCTGATTATTTAGCTGTCTTTACATCGGTTGTCTAACGTATATAATTTACCAAATATTAGCATTTTTGTCAAGCTTGACGCTTTTTTTAAACCCTTCGGGGCTGATACTTGATTTTTTTCGGCTTTTATGCTATTGTTAGCTTATTAAATAATCTTAATATTACTAAGTAGTTACCCCTACTTGGATGCGGCGTGGTTGTCCGCTTCTCGGTTGGGGCAAAAAGTTTATGCTGGACAAAAAAACCAAACAGCGGGTGATCGGCAAATTCAAGATCCACGAATCCGACACCGGCTCGACACAGGTACAGATCGCTATTTTGACCGAAGAGATCAAACAGCTGTCTGACCATCTGAAGCGCCACAAACATGACCATTCTTCACGGCGCGGTCTACTCAAAAAAGTCGGCGAACGGCGCCGCTTGCTCAAGTACCTGCAGAAAGAGGACGAAAAAGCCTTTGAAGAAGTCGCCAAGAAGCTCAAATTGAAGATCGCCAAGAAAATGATCGATGATGAAGAAGAGAAGCGCCGGATCGAGGCCGAACTGGAGGCCAAACAATCGCTGAAGAACGAAGAAGAGGAAGAAGAGGAAACTACGGAAGAGAAGAAAGACGATGAGTAATCGTTTAATCCAGCCAAAATATCTTATAATATAATTTTGACATACAAATCGTATCCGAATCTCGGCAAATGAGGTTCGGATCGATTTGCAAGCCAAACCAATGATCAAACACAAAGAACAACGGGTGGGCGTACTGGTAGATGTATCGAATATGTACCACTCGGCCAAAAATCTTTACCACAAACGCGTTAATTTCAAGGAGGTGCTCCGCGAAGCGGTCGCCGGCCGGAAATTGATCAGGGCCACGACCTACGTGATCCGGACCGAAACCGAAGAAGAGTCCGCCTTTTTCGAGGCGCTCTCCCAGCAGGGATTCGAGGTGAAAATGAAAGACCTGCAGATCTTCGCCGGCGGGGTGAAAAAGGCCGACTGGGACGTCGGCATCGCGATGGACGCGATCAAACTGGCGGAAAAGCTGGACGTGATCATTCTGGTCTCCGGCGACGGCGATTATCTGCCGATGGTGGAGTATTTGCAGAATACCAAGGGCTGCCTGGTCGAGATCATGGGCTTCCGGCAGACTACCTCTTCCCGCCTGATCGAAGCGGCGGATGATTTCATCAATCTGAGCGAAGAAAAAAGATTTCTTTTAAAATAACATACAACCACAGGAGAGGTGCGCATGAATAATACGGATTTGGCAGGATATTGTCACTATCGATTAGGGGTTCTGTTTTATTCTTTCCGTTTCCATTTGTACCATCATTTTGAAGAAATAACCGGTATCACCTACAAAGAACGAGCCGGACAATTATCTAATTTCCTGCTTTATATTCTGGGAAAACGCAACCGGGGACGAACACCGCCTTCATTCTTACAGGGTAGCGCCAGGGGACAGCAAATCAAGTTCACCCAGCACGTCAAATTTGGAGATAAAACAGTCCAACGCTCCTTTATCTTAAACAAACGCGGTGCCGGATACAATGGATTTTGGACGGCAAATTACGTTTCCGCCCCGCCGGGCAAAACGTTCGCCGGAACCGGACCGGCTAAATTACGCCTGAAATAACCAATTAGCCGGCATTATATCAGGGCCGTCCACGACTGACGGCCCTGACCCCAATTAATAAGATGGGTGCGGTCGGTATGTCTCAAGGCGCACAAAATCAATTTGCGACTTATCATACCGATATTACCGATCTTACTAGTTAATTAAATGGCCGTCGGGTATAGAGATCTTATGAGATTATTCTCAAGGTCTTAAATTCGACGGCCAGCTAAAGGATAAAACCGCAAGGCCATGAGTCTTCGGTTTTATCGCGAAAAAATATGAACAAGAACGAAACGGTCTTATCGACCGAATGGCTTGGCCGCCCCCTCACTATCAAGACCGGGCAACTGGCCCGGCAGGCTGACGCGGCCGTGACCGTCCAATACGGCGACACGGTGGTTTTGGCGACCGTAGTCGAGAGCAAAACAGAACGCGAAGGAATTGATTATTTCCCCCTGATGGTCGACTTCGAAGAGAAACTTTATGCCGCCGGTATCATCAAGGGCTCGCGCTGGATCAAGCGCGAAGGCCGCCCTACCGACGAGGCGATCCTGACCGGCCGAATGGTGGACCGCTCAGTCCGCCCGCTTTTTGACGGCGATTCCCGCCGCGACGTCCAGGTGGTTATCACCGTATTATCGGCTGACCAGGCGAACGACCACGATATTGTCGCCCTGATAGCGGCCTCAGCCGCGCTCTCGATCTCCGGAGTGGCCTGGAACGGTCCGATCGGCGGCATCCGCGTCGGACGGGTGGACGGCAAGCTGGTTTTTAACCCCACCTATGAAGAGCGCAGCCAGAGCGACCTGGACCTGATCGTCGCCGGCACACCGGAAAAAAGCATAATGATCGAAGCCGGCGCCAAAGAGGTTGACGAGGCGGCAATGTACGAAGCGATCGTCGCCGGGCAAAAAGAAATGCAGCCCGGCATAAAACTGATCGAAGAATTGAAAAAGGAAGTATCCGCCAAAGAAAAAAACGAGCCCAGGCATCTTGAATCAGCCGACGAGATCGAAGCGAAAAAAGAAAAGGAAGAGCTGGTGGCCAAGGCGAATGTCTGGCTCAAGGCCAATATCAACCCGATCCTATTCGATAAGAACTACTACACCAAAGGCGAGCGCAAACTGGCGGTCCTGGCGATCAAAGAGAAGCTTGACGCTTATCTCTTTGAACAAAATGTCGGCACCGACAAGCGTAAATATATAATCAATAAAACCGTGGAAAAAGCGGTCGACGCTGAAGTTACCCGCGAGATCCTCGAGCATGACCGCCGGGTGGACGGCCGCGGCCTGACCGAAATCCGCCGCCTGCAGTCCGATGTCGAGGTTTTGCCCCGTAATCATGGCGCCGGACTTTTTTCCCGCGGGGAGACGCAAGTGCTTTCGATCGTGACCCTGGGCGCGCCGGGCCTGGCCCAGTCGCTAGAGGGAATAGAGGGTACCGGTTCGAAGCGCTATATGCACCATTACAACTTTCCCCCATATTCGGTCGGCGAAGCGCGTCCGATGCGCGGCCCGGGACGGCGCGATATCGGCCATGGCGCCCTGGCGGAAAAAGCCCTGGAACCGATGATTCCGGACAAAGATGACTTTCCCTATACGATCCGCGTGGTTTCCGAGACCATGGGCTCCAACGGTTCTTCCTCGATGGGTTCGACTTGCGCCAGTACGCTGGCCCTGATGGATGCCGGCGTACCGATCAAGAAGGCCGTAGCGGGCGTCGCGATCGGACTGGCGTCAAATGACGACATGAGCCAATGGAAAGTACTGACCGATATCCAGGACCTGGAAGACGGCCAGGGAGGGATGGATTTCAAGATTACCGGTACGGCCGACGGTATTACCGCCATCCAGCTCGACACCAAAACCAACGGTTTGAATACCGATATCATCAAGCAGGCCTTGAAGCAGGGCCTGGACGGCCGGCTGGAAATCCTCAAGGTAATGGCGGAAGCGATTGCCGAACCGCGGCCGGAACTATCGCCTTATGCCCCGCGCGTGGAAACATTCAAGATCGACCCGGAGAAAATACGCGACGTGATCGGCAGCGGCGGAAAAATAATCAACAAGATCATCGAGGAATGCCAGGTGGAAATCGATATCGAAGACGACGGCTCGGTGTTCGTTACCAGCCTGACGCCGGAAGGAATGGCCAAAGCGCTTAAATGGATCAAAGACCTGACCCGTGAGATCGAAGCCGGCGAGGTTTTTGCCGGCAAAGTGGTCAGGATGCTTGAGATCGGCGCTTTTATCGAGGTATTACCCGGACGCGACGGCATGGTCCATGTCAGCGAGCTGGCTCCGTACCGTGTCAGCAAGCCTTCGGACTTTCTCGAAATCGGCCAGGAAGTGACGGTCCGGGTGAAAGAGATCGACGACCAGGGGCGGGTTAACCTGAGCATGAAAGGCCTTAAGGAAAACGAACCGCTCTGGGTGAATGAAAAGGGCAAGGACACCGGCGGAGGATTCAGTGGCGGAAGAAGCCGCTTCAACGACCGCCGTCCGGGCGGACGCCCTAGCGGCCCCAGAAATGGCGGTTTCCGCGATCGGCGATAAAAATACATCTTGGCAATATTGAAGATACAAAGACGGGACTTTTCGGTCCCGTCTTTTACATTTGCTTGGTTAACCGGGGAAATAATTACTACCCGGGCGCCGCTATTTATTTATCCGCTTTCGTTGCCCAACAATGCCCTGTCTGGATCGGTCGCTTATACGCGATAAATTTGTTATAATAAATACATAGCTTTTCGCTTATGTCTAAACAAATATTCATTCGTTCCGCAAAGAACCCGATAATTACCCCCCTGCCCGGCAGTGTTTGGGAATCGGTAAAAACCCATAATCCAGGGGCGATCCTCCATCGCGGAAAATACTATTTGCTCTATCGTGCCGTCGGCGGGGCTTGGGTATCGAAAATAGGAATAGCCGAGTCAAGCGATGGGGAAAATTTCGTCCGCCGCCGCCAGCCGATTATCGAACCGAAATTGCCGATAGAGAAAAACGGCGTTGAAGATCCTCGTGTCACCAGGGTCGGTTCCGTCTTTTATCTCACCTATACCGCTTTTGACGGAGAGACGGCCAGACTCTGCTGGGCCGGCTCTTTCGATCTCGAGAACTGGGAACGGCTGGGGCAGATGCTGCCGGACTGGGACGGGGAGCGGGCGGGAGAATTTATCGTTCCCTGGGATGCCGCGCAGAATAACGGCAAAGGTAATTCGCGCTGGGTCAAGTCGGGCGGTATTTTCCCGGAAAAAATAAACGGCCGCTATTGGCTTCTTTTCGGCGACCGCTGCCTCTGGTTGGCCTCGTCCAAGGATATGAAACGCTGGGTACCGGAATATGAACCATTCATCAAGCCCCGCCGCGGATATTTCGACAGCGCCCATGTGGAAATGGGGCCGCCACCGCTTCGTACGGATAACGGCTGGCTGGTGTTGTACCATGGCGTTGACGAACATATGGTCTATCGATTGGGATATATGCTTCTTGCCCTCCATAATCCCGGCCAGATCATCAAGCGTTCAAACAAGCCGATATTCGAGCCGCGGAAGCCTTACGAAATTTCCGGTCCCGCGGACATTCTGCCTGGCGGATATAAAAAGATGGAGACTATGGAAGCAGGACAACTATCCGAATTTATCGAAAAAAAAGGGGTAAATGGCGAAATGCCGCAAGTCATCTTTGCTTGCGGAGCAATATTAACTGACGGCGTTTTACGCCTATATTACGGCGCTGGTGATGCGGTAATCGGCACTGCCGCCGCCAACCTTAAAGAAATAATAAGATCGGACTAAGCATTCCGGTTTGCTTTATCGGTTTGACAAACACCGGCAAATTATACTAAAATATTAAACACTTTATAGATTAAACATGCTTTGGTATAATAAAAAGTGTGCGATAACACTTTTTATTTATTATTAAAGATATATTTATGGCGCCCAGCCACAAATCCGAAATTCGCAAGGCCTATTTATTGAATAAATACGTAATTATCACACCGCTGCGCGACAAACGACCGCGCGACATCAAGGAACAGACCGTGATCCAGCGAACCGGCGACTGCGCGTTTTGTCCGGAAAAAATCGAAATTTCCGCCCGGGAACATCCCGGCTATATCAAAGACCGGATTAACGGCCCGGACGGCAAGTGGCAGGTGTTGGCGATAGATAACGTTTTTCCCGCCGTTACGCTCGATAACGACCGTGCCTACGGGGCGCAGGAAGTGATTATTGAAACGCCCGACCATTCCCCGGAATTGGCCCACCTCGACCAGGAACAGATAGAACGGGTGCTCAGGATGTATGCCCGGCGCACCGAAGCGATCAGCCGGAACGAAAAGATCGATTACGTACTTTGCTTCAAAAACCAGGGCTCCAAAGCCGGCGCCAGCGTCGTGCACGCCCACAGCCAGGTATTCGCCACCCACATCCTGCCGCCTAATGTCGTGGAAGAACTGATTGCCGCCCAGTCCTATCAGGTAAAACATAAGATTTGCGCGTATTGCGATATCATAAAAAAAGAGATGGCCGAGGAGCGGCGGATTTTCGAAGATAAGCATATCGCGGCGTTCGCGCCTTACGCCAGCGAATACCATTATGAGGCCTGGGTTTTCACCAAACGGCACCTGGACAACATCACCCAACTGACTGACGAAGAGTTCCGTTCTTTTGCCGCAGTTTATAAATTAATCTTGGAAAAACTGGGGCGGCTGGATTTGTCTTTCAATTGTTTTCTGCATCAAGCGGCATCATACCGCGACCAGCATTTCTATATGAAGATCCAGCCCCGGGCGAATGTTTGGGCCGGTGTCGAAATGGGCAGCGGCCTGGTCATCAACTCCGTACCGCCCGAAGCAGCCGCCAAATATTATCGCGAATAAACTAAAGCAAATATTCCCAAAAACAGCTTTCCTATGATTAAATTCGTTTTTTATAATGACAATTAAAAACAAGACAATAAACAATTTTCATTAATCATATATGCCGATCAAGCCGCTTAAAAACAAAAACAGCCAGCAGGGCTGGCGCAATGGAAAAAAGAAATACTACGTCAATCGCCAGAAACCGCCGACACTCAATTTGCGCCGGAATAACCACGGCTCCCGCCCCGGTTACAAAACCGGCGGCAGGCGGTGGGGCATGAAGCTGAAACGGGCGCTTCTTTGGAGTGTCCTGATCATCGGTGCGCTTGGCATATTGGGCAGCCTTTCCCTGGTGGCCTATATTTCCCGCGGCCTGCCCGATCCGGACAAACTATTGGACCGAGAAGTGCCGCAAAGCACGGTAATTTACGACCGCACCGGCACGCAGGTATTATATGATATTCACGGCGAAGTCAAACGAACATTGGTAACTCTGGATGATATTCCGGATTATGTGGAATGGGCGACGATTGCCATCGAAGACAAGGATTTCTACCACCATAGCGGCATCAGTCTGTGGGGTATTTTCCGCGGGGTCGTCTGGCAGGCCATCCGCGGCAGGTCGATCCAAGGCGGCTCGACCCTGACTCAGCAATTCATCAAAAATGCCATCCTGACCAACGAACGGACAGTCACCCGCAAAATAAAAGAATGGCTATTGGCTTACAAAGTCGAACAGCGCTTTTCCAAAAATGAAATCCTGCAAATGTACCTCAATGAAATTCCCTACGGTTCGACCGCCTACGGCGTTGAAGCCGCCAGCCAGCGCTATTTCGGCAAAAGCGTCCGGGACATCAATCTGGCCGAAGCGGCTATTCTGGCGGCCTTGCCGCAAGCGCCCAGCCGCTATTCCCCCTATGGATCGAACAAGGACCTTCTGATATCGCGCCAGCACTATGTTCTCGATCTGATGGTGCAGCAAAAATACATAAGCCAGGAACAGGCTGATGAAGCCAAGCAGTATATTCTCGATTTCCAGCCGCCCACCGCCAATATCAAGGCGCCCCACTTCGTTATGTATATCCGGGAAATGCTGGCGGATAAATACGGTGAAAAGGAGGTCGAACAGGGCGGACTGAAAATTATCACTACCCTGGACCTGTACAAACAGGAAATAGCGGAAGAGGTCATCAAGGAGCACGCCGAACAGAACGAAGAAAAATACGACGCCACCAACGCGGGGTTGATTTCGATCGACCCGAAAACCGGACAAATCCTGGCCATGGTTGGTTCCCGGGATTACTTCAGCGAAGACATAGACGGACAGGTCAATATCACCACCTCGCTCCGCCAGCCCGGTTCGTCGATCAAGCCGCTGGTTTATTCAGCCGCTTTCCTCAAGGGCTATACGCCCAACACCGTTCTCTATGACGTGGTAACGAATTTTTCCAACGACCCCGACAACCCGTACGAACCGCATAACTATGACCTAAGCGAACACGGTCCGGTCACGATCCGCAAAGCCTTGGCAGGCTCACTCAATATTCCCGCCGTCAAGGCGATCTATCTCGCCGGCGTCGATAATGTCCTTGATCTGGCCCAGGAAATGGGCTATACGACCCTGGTCGACCATGACCGCTACGGCTTGGCCCTGGTTCTGGGGGGAGGCGAGGTCAAACTCCTGGAACACACGAACGCGTTTGGCGCTTTTGCGCGCGAGGGCGTCCGCAACGAGCCGACCGGCATATTGCGTGTCGAAGACCGCAACGGCAAAATACTGGAGGAATACAAAAGCGAAGATTCGAAAGTAATCGACCCCAAAGTCGCCCGGATGATCAATGACATACTGTCGGATAATGAAGCGCGCGCCTATACATTCGGCGAGCGCAACTGGCTGACGCTCGGCGACCGGCCGGTGGCGGCCAAAACGGGCACGACCAACGATTACCGCGACGCCTGGACGATCGGCTACACTCCCTCCATTGTAACCGGCGTCTGGGTCGGCAATAACGATAATAGTGAAATGAAACGCGGAGCGGCCGGCGGCGTCGTAGCGGCGCCGATCTGGCACGATTATATGGATCGGGTATTGGGCGATACGCCGGTCGAATATTTCAAAAAACCGGAAATCCCGAAAACCGGCAAGCCGATATTGGACGGCGAGGTGGGCTCGGCTCAGATTGTCAAAGTCGATAAAATCACCGGACTGCTGGCAACCGAGTATACACCAGCCGAATTAATAGAAGAAAAGTCCTATTTCGAACCGCACTCGATCCTCTTTTATGTCGATAAAAACGATCCTCTGGGCGCTGTCCCCGACGATCCGGGCCGAGACCCGCAATTCGACCTATGGGAATCCCGGGTAAAACTTTGGGCGGAAAAAGAATTGGCCAGCTCAACCGCCGCTGCGACCTCTTCGCTCCTGGGCGAAACTCCGCCGATGGAAAGCGACAACGTCCATTTGCCGGAAAACATCCCCCAGGTATCCATCGTCACTCCCGGGAATAACCAAACGATTACCGACCCGGAATTGGATGTCCGCCTTCAGGTAAGCGCTCCGCGCGGGGTAAAACGGGTGGACTACTTTTTGAATGACGCCTTATTCTATACGACCACCGACTATCCCTTCAATATGAAAAAATCGATCGACTTTCTCGGTAACGGTTTTCACAATCTGAAAATAAAAGTTTGCGACGACGTGGATAATTGCCAAACAAGGGAACTGGAATTTAACCTGGTGTTGTCGAATCATGCCGTTTCCGCCCCGACCGAGATAAACTGGGTTTCCCCTATGAGCGGCTTGGCCCTGTCCAATATCGACTTTCCTTTAACTCTGCAGTTAAAAACCAACAACCCGACTACGCTGGCAAAAATCAACATTTCCTACCGCCGCCAGGAAGGCGACAATCCTGTCGTATTTATCGCCGCCGCCGAACCGGTTGACAGCCAAACCGTCTCGATCCGCTGGAATGACATACCCCCGAGCGGCACATACCAGATAGAAGCCGAGGCAGTGACCTGGGACAAACAATCCATCCGTCCGAAGCCGATCACGCTTATCATCAACAATATCACCAACAATAACGAATAATAAATTATTATTTCCATAAAAAAAAGCCCCCTAGGGGCTTTTTTGATTTATGATAAAGGGATTTATTGTTTGATCGGCATTATCACGTATAAATATCCGGGGTTGTCTTTCGATTTCAAGACACACGGCGTGGCCCCGTCTATGATATTCAGGATTACCTGTTCGCTGTCGATATTGTTTATGCCATCGAGCAAATAACGGAAATTAATAACGATGCCGTTGTCTTTTCCTTTCACCTGGGCAGTTAAATTAATGGTGTTCTCGCCCACCTGGCTCGATTCGGAAGTTACCGTTATCTGATTCTTCCCCAGGGGAAAATCAAGATTAATGTCATTGATGCCCGATTTTGCAAATATCGCCGCCGCCTTAACCGCCCGCAAAAGCTCGGTTTTATCGACTGACGCTTCCGTTTCCGGACGTTCGGGAATAATTTGCTCATAATCGGGATACTGTCCCTCGATCAGCCTGGAAATCAATTCAATGGAATCGATTACGAACAAGATCTGATTGTCAGAAACATAGATTTCTATTTCCCGTTCGCCTTCTCCAGCCGTATCGATCTTCAGATTAGACAGGATGCGCACCACTTCCTGCAGGGTCTTTGCCGGTACGATTATCTTCTTCTCCGCTTCGGCATTGGTCGATACCGCAATTTTACGCTCAGCCAAACGGTAGCTATCGGTTGCCGCCAGCACCAGCTCGTCTTTTTTGAAGTTCAACAAAACCCCGGACAATTCTATCCGGGTTTCCGAGTTCGATACGGAGAAAATCACCTGCGACAAGGCGCGTTTGAAATCTTCCGCTTTAACTTTGTAGTGATGCTCGCGCTCCACCTGCGGTATAAGAGGATATTCGTCGGCCGCCTGGCCATGGAGCACGGTTTTATAATTATCGCATTGCACCTTAAGCCGGTTATCTTTGAGCGCAATATCGACTTTCTGGTTAGGTAGCAACGCTATATATTCGGACAATACCCGGGAATCGACCGTGAACACCCCTTCTTCCTCGACTTTGCCGCGCACCGTGGCAACAATACCGATTTCCAGATCGGTCGTGGTCAGTTTTATATGGCCGCTTTCGGCCCGGATCAAAACATTATTCAAAATCGGGAGATTAACATTTTTACCGGCAATATGCCCCACAGTCATTAAAACGCTTTTTAAATTTTCCTGCAAACTGGAAATTTTCATAGCTTTTTCCGTTTAACAATAACTTTTTTATTATACGTTTACTTGCAATACCTGTTTAATCGCTTCGATATCCTGTTTTATCCGATCGTTATTTTCCATTTCTTTTTCAATCTTATTGTAGGCATGCATCGCGGTCGTGTGGTCGCGCCCGCCCAGTTCGTGGCCGATAGTGGGGTAACTATTGTTAAGTTCTTTGCGCAAAAGATACATGCTGATCTGGCGGGGATAAACCAATTCTTTTTTGCGGCTTTTTCCGGTCAGATCCTTATCACTGATGTCAAAAAAATTGGCTACCGCATCAAGGATGTGGCGGCTGGTCGTGGATTTGGATTTGATCGTCGACAACAAGCTGTTCAAAACGCTTTTCGTAGTATCCAGGGTGGGTTTGGAATTATTGAATTCATGAAAAGCGATCAAACGATTAAGCGCGCCTTCCAGCTCGCGGATATTCGATTGTACATTGTTGGCGATATAATAAAGTATTTCCTGTTCCAGGGAATAATTCTTTTCCCGGCACTTGGTTTCCAGAATAACCACCTTGGTTTCGATATCAGGAGGGGTAATATCAGCTATCATTCCCCATTCAAAACGGGACAAAAGCCTTTTTTCCAGGGCAGGAATGGATTTGGGCTGGCGGTCAGAGGTCAGGACTATCTGCTTATTGGTTTGGTGTAATTCATTGAAAGTATGAAAAAACTCCTCTTGGGTACCATCCTTGCCGGCCATAAACTGGATATCATCAATCAACAAACAATCGACATTCCGATAACGCTCCTTAAAATCCTTAGCCTGCCCGCTTTTTACCGACTGGATGTAATCATTGGTAAATTTTTCACATGTTACATACAATACGCGTCCGTTTTGCTTGGTGATCTCGTGTCCGACCGCTTGCAGTAAGTGGGTTTTCCCCAATCCGACACCGCCATAAATAAACAAGGGGTTGTAGGCATTTCCCGGGTTGGCCGACACAGCCTGGCTGGCGGCATGGGCGAGCTCATTACCCTTGCCCACTACAAAGGTTTCAAAAACATAACGCGAATTAAGACCGTAACGATTTATTGGCGCCGCCGGTTCTGTTTCATCTTTTTTAATCTTAATCCTCTTCAGTAAATCACCCATGGGTGATGTTTTTCTGGTTTCAACTTTGTAATAAACTTTATTAACCTTTTGCTGGCTGATATTAGAAATCGCTTCCGCGATTTGCTGATGGTATTTCTTTTCCAGCCAAGCCTTGGTGAAGGTGTTGGGAACACAAACAATACATTTATCATTATCAAAGTCGGAGATAAACGTGTTTTTGAACCAGGTGGTAAAATTTGCTTTAGATAAATTCAGTTCGATTTCACCTAATACCGCCTGCCACAGTTGATCATTGTTCATAGATAAGCGCGTTTATAAATAAAACATTAAATTTTTGTTGTGTTTTTGGAGAGCTCGCTTTTGATAGTTGCATTATATCAATTAAAAAATAATTTAAAAACCCCTGTTTTTGTTTATAACCTGTGCATGGATAGTGGATACCCCAAGAAGCAACCAATAAAAACTAAACGCGAAGACACGTTTATACTATTCTATATATGATTTAAATTCAAGTTCTCAAGTCAAATTTGGTTATTCATTTAATTTTATTTTAATGTTAATAAATCCCAATTCTGTTTAATTAATTCGGCTTGATAATTTTTAAATTATTAATTAACCCGATAGTTTAAAATTACCGCGATAAAAAATAAATTAATAATTTGATTACTTAGTAACAATTTTATTGATGATTATTTTTCCTCCTTTAGTTATTGTATTATTAATATATAGATATAACTAATAATAACAATAAGACGGTGATTAACTTTTCATTAAATTTTAATTTTCCTATTATTAATGCATTTTCCGGCTTTTTTCGTATGCCTAATAGGGTGATTATCTGTTGGTTAATAATGCACGGTAGTGTGGGTAAGTGTTATTTTGGGAGTTATCCAGTTTTTAGCCACGAAAACACTTCAGGTTAATCACGGCCAACCCGCACGAAGTTAACAGCAAAGCCCACAGGGATAAACACAGAAACAGCGGACCAGTTTGACCAATGGGGATAAAAGTGATATGTTAAATTAGAATAAATTTAGATTTTGTTAAATTAAAGTATGTCCAAAAAAACATTTCAACCCAATAACCTAAGGGCTAAAAAGAAACATGGTTTCCGAACCCGTCAAGCGGATAAAGCCGGGCGGAATGTATTGGCAAGCCGGAGAAGTAAAGGACGCGCTAAAATAAGCAAATAAAGTCTTTATTATTTGTGTTGGCAAAACAACTAAGACTAACCAAACAAAAAGATTATGACCGGGTGTGGCAGGATGGTGTAGCCAGTTTTACTAAGATGTTAGGCGTAAAAGCCGTAAAGACGGCATCATTAACTAGCCGTGTTGGAGTGGTTGTTGGTGTGAAAGTCAGTAAAAAGGCAGTGGTCAGGAATCGGATTAAGAGACGAATCCGGGCTGTAATCGAAGATCAGAAACCGGTTATGAAAGCCGGTTTTGATATAGTGGTTGTTGCCTTGCCGTCCATTGTTGACATGGAATCGGGTGATATCAAGAAGGCGGTCTTGTCGTGTTTACAGAGGCTAAAATTAATAAATGAATAAAATATTCAACAATGCGGCGGCGCGTTTTTTTGTTTATTGGCCGCGCTATACGGCAATTACCCTGATTAAGATCTATCAAAAGACCCTTTCCCCTGATCATGGGTTGATCAAATTCCGTTTTCCATACGGTTATTGCCGTTTTAAACCAACATGTTCGGAATACGCGATTGACGCTTTGAATAAATATGGTTTTTGGGGAGGCGGTTTGCGCGCGGTTTGGCGTCTTTTGCGCTGCAACCCCTGGAACAAAGGCGGCTGGGATCCGGTGAAATAATTACTAATACCTAAAATATAATTTTTTATTTTGTATATTAAAACAGCATTGGTTCCAGAAAGCAATATTTGAAAATTATAATTTAGGTAATTAGAGATTTTATGTCTATATTCCAAACATTTTTTTATCAACCGATACTGAATCTATTGGTTTTTCTTTATGATATTATCCCGGGCCACGATTTGGGGGTGGCGATCATCCTCCTGACGGTAATTATCAAATTGCTTCTTTTGCCCCTGTCCCGCTCCTCGATCAAATCGCAGAAGGCCATGCAGGACATACAGCCGAAGATTGATGCCCTCAAGCAGAAGTACAAAGACAACAAAGAGGCAATGAGCCGGGCCATGCTTGGTATTTACAAAGAAAACAAAGTAAATCCTTTTTCGTCGTGCCTGCCGTTAATAATACAAATGCCGTTTTTGTTCGCGGTATTCCGGGTATTTAGGAATGGCCTGACCAATGGCTCTCTGGACCTGGTCTACCCTTTTATCGCCCGCCCGGAATCGATCAATTATATTTCCTTTGGATTTGTCGATCTGGCCCAGCGCAACGTGGTAATGGCTGTAATGGCGGGCGCCGCCCAGTTCTGGCAGTCAAAAATGATGATGACCAAGCGGCCGGCAGTCAAGGGACCGGGCGCCAAAGACGAGGATATGATGGCGATAATGAATAAACAGATGCTGTATTTTATGCCGGTCCTGACGGTAATTATCGGTTTGCAGTTTCCCGGCGGCTTGGCTCTGTATTGGTTGACTACTACGATTTTGACCGCATTGCAGCAGCTCTGGTTGTTTCGTAAGAAAAACGGAAAAAGCGACGAAACAGGCAAGGGCAAGATAATCGAAGGCGAGGTTATAAAAAGTTCGAATTAACCCGAGTTCAAGGCTGTATACTCCGCCATATTATTTATGGCGGTTTTTTGATATAATATATATATGAAGATAATCCAAAAAGCCGCGATCAAGGCCGGAAACAAGTATTTGATAATGCGCCGTTCGGCCAAGGTGGATATTAATCCGGACTGCTGGGATTTTCCCGGCGGCCGGCTTTATGACGGCGAAGACCCGGAACCGGGCCTTATCCGCCAGGTGTTCGAGGAAACCGGACTTAAGATCAAGGTGCTTCAGCGGCAAACCAACTATGAGATCGATACCAACGATCTTCCTTATCATTATGTAATTTATGGCGCAAAAATTCTCCAGGGCGAGGATGTGGTATTGTCGGTAGAACACGACGAATACCGCTGGTCGACCAAAGAAGAAATGAAGACACTTTCGTTGAATAAGTTTTTGGTCTATTATATCAATGACGACTCGATCATTTTCAACGATGATACAGGCAAAACACCGCCATCAAACCAATAAAATTATATTTGAAAATAAAGCAACGCCATAATGACTTGGCGTTGTTTTCAATTGGTGTATTCGCAGTGATTTCCCTGCCATGAGCGGGGCCGAAGGATAATCCGCGGTATGGGGGAAGCGCAAGACGGCAAATAAATATTTAGAATTTACGGTCTTTGCCTACGATCAAATTGATTTTGACCGGTGCCAGGCGGATATCGACCGGACACTTGAGTTCCTGGGCGCCGTCGATCAATACCGGATGATGCTGGTTGGAAATCCGCAAGCGATTGAAAGAGAAGACACTGGAGCTTTCTCCGCTGCCGCGCATCGGCAATAGGCGCTTGCCCTGCTTGGTCTTGATGATCAGTTCAAGTACCCCGTCAGCCGGGCTGGTCTTCGCTTCCGGCGGCAAGGATATGCCGACGGGCAGGTTGACAACATCGATCTCGCCCGCCTCCTTGATCTCGATCGTATAGTTCTCATCGATTTCGACAGTGGTCGCTTCGGTCGAAACGGCGGCAGTAAAAAGAAAATAATTATCGTTGGCTTGGCCGAGGTCCAATGTCTCGATTCGCCGTTGCGACAATACATCGCAGGCGACTTCGGTCATGCCGGTACCCAAAAATTCGGCCAAAAAGTTATCTTTTTTACCGACCGGAATAAAACCGAGCGGTATGGCGCTGCCGATCGATTCGCTGGCGTTGATGCGGGCCATGGCGTTTATCGTCTGGCTTAAAATACGGTTATCGCCGACCGCCACGATTGTTTTCGCGCCCTTTTTCACTTCATTTTCGACCGCGTTATATACCGAGCTTACCGTGCCGAGGCGGATGATCTTGCCGTTTAGCCCCAAATCGGTAATCCGGGTTTCGATCTTGGCCGCCTCAGATGAGTATTTTTTATCGGAAATAAAGGTGTCGTAGATATAAACGTGCATATTATAAAATTATCGGCTTTTCAAAATTATTTACCTGCTACAGCTGCCGTGCCCTCGTCTTTCCCCATCCGGCAATGGCCGTTTATGATCGCGCCCTTTTCGATTGACAGCTGACCGGCGCTCAGGTCGCCCTTGATCCGGGCGCTTGCATTGACTTCGAGGTAGCCCGCGACGGTAATATTGCCGCTGACCCGGCCGCCGATACGGGCATCCTTGGCCTGGATGTCCGCGGTGATCACTGCCTTATCGCCTACCAGCAGGTGGTTGTTGGTTTTGACGCTGCCCTCGACCTCGCCTTCGATGACGATATTGCCGTCACCATGGAAGTTGCCCTTGACTTTGACCGACTGGCCGATAATGGTTTCGGCCTGTTTGAGGCCGCTATCGTTGTTTTCGTTTTTGAACATAATTCGAATTTAAAGTAAAAAATATATGAATAATATATAATGGTTAAATAGCAACATCATCCTTATAATCGGAATACAATATTATTTTTAACTAAACTGGATAGCCTTAAAGCCCGGGTAAATTAAAGTATTGTTTGATTTTATATTAAACTAATTTTAAATAAAAATCAACAAAAAACAACCTTAATAAGGGTTGTAATGTTTTTGCGACAAAATGTTTTGTGGGGGCGGGAATGCGAAACGCTTCCCGTTTGTCGGTTGTTTTGATCTACTATAAAGCACGGAGCGGATTTTACCGTTGGTACGGCGTCAGCCGTAAGACTGTTTAAAACAGCGATTGCTTACCCAAACGCTTTTGGAGCGGCGCGTGGAAATGGTTATTACAAGCAATCTGGATCTAGGTAATGATAAATACAATAAAGAGCTGATAACGGCGGGTTTCGAACAGTTTGCCGAATAACCGCCTTACTTCCTCTGTACCCCCGCAACACCTTTTGTCAGTGATTATTGATGTATTATAGAATAGTGATGTTGCTAGGCAATTAAATTTTTCTTAAAATAAAGTAAAATAGTTAATTTGCGAACTTAAGCCATTTATAGATGCTATAAGGAGAGGTGATTAAACATTTATATTCGTTTCGACATATAGACATCGTGGTGGTCCAGATGCTTCCTGATCTTGTCCGTGCGGTAACCCAGGTGTTTGTAATAATCCGGCAATCTCTTCTCACGGGCGCAATCCAGGGTAATCCGGTGGCAGCCTTTTCGTCTGGCTAATCGCTCAACGCATTTGACCATTTTCGCGCCGAGCCCCCGGTTGCGGCAACTTTTCAAGACGGCCAGTTGGTAAATATATAAAACGTTATTGGCAAGCATTTTATATTTAACCGCACCGACTATGCGGCCGTTGATGATTGCCACGATCGTGAAAAATTCCTTGTTGTGGAAACGAAAATGGATATTTTTCGGTACGTGCGGTATGGTCGTTCTGGCGCCGCTTATGTAGGGAATCCGGTAGGCCATTCGGGTAACCGCGATAACCCGGCGTAATTCCGCCGGCCGGCCTTGCCTGATAGTAATTTTTGTCATAAGCTTATAGGCATTGCCATTCTGGAATTATTATGTTAACATAATTTGTTATAAATATAATATAAAAAAGGAGGTAAGCTTGAATGGCTAATTTTAAATTCGTTTTATGTAATCATTGCCAGGCAGAAATTTTGTTGGCGGGCAAAAAACACATCCCCCTAAACAAAAATATCGGAGAAGCTGACAGCGTAACCCGATGCACAAATTGCCAGTGTGAAGTTCTTTACAATAGTAAGACGCTTAAGGTAGTGGACTTTAGTAAGGTCGAGCAAGAGCGTCTTGTGTTGCGCGCAATGCAGGCGGTAGGCAGATAATACCGCTCCATGCCTTGCCCCTATCGGCAGTCTCAGTCTGGGCTGCCGATTTTTATTTTTTCATTTTGACGCGGCAAAAACCTTCAAAGCGGATATCACCCCCTTTGAATACTTCTACAACCCGGTATTTTCCCCGGGTATAGGCAAGGTTATTTTCGATAAAGTGGGTGGCTTCGAGAATGATTATACTCGCTTTCGGCCGGGACAATACTTCATTGCCCTTGGTCTCGATCAGGGGGATTTCCCCGAAGAGCCAATAGTTCCGATGGTCGCGCTTCAGAAAAGAGTAAATTTCTCCGGCCGTCAGGTCATTCGGGATGCATTCCTCGATCCGACGGTTGCCGTTCTGGTATTCAGCTATATTGCGGAGCGCCAAATCCGGGTTGTATTCGACTTTAATTCCCATACTTTTTAATAAATTATCGAATTATTTTTTTACGCTGTCTTTTATCATTTTCACGATCTCCGGGAATTCAGTGATTTGGAAATGCCCCTTGATGTGTTTGTAGATGATTATGTCCGCGCGTTTAAGCTTCTTCCGGTATTTTTCCGCGTGGACCGGTGGAACCACCTCATCTCTGGCCGAAAAGAAAAGTTTGAGGTTGGGGCAATTTATTTCAAGTAACGACAGGTTGGATTTAAGCGTAAAACCGCCCACCAGATCCTCAGTGGAGTGGCTGTTGTCATAAGGCGGAGCGACCAGATAGACGGACCGGATCTTTTTCGGGAATTTATGTTCGGACAGGTATTTGGCCAGGAAGATCCCGCCCAGGGAAGTGCCGACCAGGATCACGCCGTTTTTCATCAGCGGAATATATCGTTCGAAATATATCCGCCAATCTTCATAGCGCGCGTTCTCCGCCAGGGGCATCATGGGCCGGATGATATCGAATTCACGATCCAGTTTATGTTCCAGGTACTCCCCTTTCCAGCTTGGTTTCTTGGTCAGTTTAACCTCCTTGGTCCGGAGGTAATGAAGGAAATCGCGGCGGCTTTTGAAGGTTATGCCGCCGTGGATTATGAAAATTTGCTTTTTTCTTGACATAGGTTTAAATTAATTTGACAATATAAAAGGCTTAGTATATTATAAAAAAATCGTTCCTTGTGTTTTTATGGGGGAAAATGACAGTCGTCAGCGCCGGCCCACCAAGCCGGAGTCGCAGGAGTTTCGAGACCTGCTTCCCCCGCCAAAAAATCATGAGAGCCTTTAACATTCGGCTCTCTTTTTTTTGTCTAAATATCTTTGGGAAGCGGAGGATGGTTTATCCTCCGTTAGGGGGTTGGCGCCTTTGGCGTTCTGCTATTTCGGTTCCGGTTTTTCTTTGTTCTGGATCTCGAGTGCTTTGGCTTTCCAATCTTTGATCGTTTTGGCGATCCGGTACACGGTATCGGTCGAAGACTTGCCCCTTGACCGTATGGCCTGGTTGCGTGCGAAAATATTGTGCTGCCGCCAGCTGAAATAAGGTTTTGTCCTCATTCTGCACCTCCTTTGTTTATTTGAATGTTGCGCTTCCCGGAGATATTTAATTATTATTTTGAATTGACAGTTAAATTATTATATGAAATATTAATATAATTTGCCAAGCATTTTATTACTATTGATTAACATTTTAGGCGTTTCCTAGCCTGTTCAATAAACTTGAAATCGCGGTTGTTCATCGCGATCTCATCCGGTTTTTTGCTCCTGACATTCGCGAACAGTTCAGCGGCCTCTTCAAAAGTCCGCCAGATCAGGTGGAAATTGTTGTCTTTTTCCTCGTTGGTAAAGTTCGTCGCCAGAAGGTCACGGGTTTTTTTGGCCAGGAAGCAGACCGAATGGTTGATCAGATCCGGGAATTCCGGGGTTTCGAACTGGGACTCGTCCAGACGGGCAATGATCTCGACATCGCAGGCCGCTTCCTCGCGCGCTTCCCGCCGGGCGGCTGCTTCCGGATTTTCGCCCTCCTCGATCTCGCCGCCGGGGATCTTATGGTAATCCCCGTCTTTAACTTCCAGGACGGCGATCTTACCGCTGTTCCCGTCCAGCACGACAGTTCGCGCCGCCCTTCGGATTTTTTTATTGATCATAAATAAAAATTGCTAATTATTTTTTTGTCAGGTTTTCCAAATCGACCGCCAGATCATCGAAGCGGTTTTTCAATAAATGATTAGCGTCTGCCACGCCTTTGTTATAGAGGGCGGATCCGGCAGTCTGCAAAAACATATCCAGGATATTTTCGGCGGCGATGACCCCGACCTCCTCATCCCGCTCATTTTGGAAATATTCGATTATTGCCTCAATTGTCGATCTCCTTTTTTCATCAGGCAATAAATCGTTTTGGCGTTTGCTTTCTTTCATATTGCGTAGTTAACTTTAAATTGATTTTTCCCTAGAGGCACACTGCGCTAAACCTGGTTTTTAGCCAGATTGATGATCGTCAATACCAGACCGACCACAAAGATCGCCGTAAAAATAGTTTTGTTGTGTTTGGCCAGCCACCGGGGCAGATAAATATCGAAATTGGGATTCCGGTCAGCCGTATATTTGGCTGCCAGCGGCGTCAGCGGGCAGGTCCATTTGTTCCAGACCAATACCACTGACTCCAGTATGACCAGAATGATCGAGGCCAGGACTAGCGCGTTGAAAGTGCCGGCCAGCCCGGCATAGAGGACATAAATGACAGCCGAGGCCATCACGGCCCAGACAGCGGTATGGATAAGTTTAATTGCTTTGATCATAAATGGACTGTTGCGCGGTTCTTATAATATTATAAGAACATTGGACGATATTCAATTTATGTGATAATGTATAATTTCTTTAAATTAATAATATCATAAATACAAAAGGAGGAAATCACGATGAAACGTATAAAAGTATTGGTAGCGATTGTTTTGGTTCTCGTGTCCTTGTTTCCGATGATGGTTGTCTATGCCGGGAACTTTGCGTACAAAGATTTTAAACGGGGAGATTTCATCGAACTCACGGACGGGAAGTTCTATTGGGTGCAGGACAAGCTTGACGAACAGAACATAGACGTCAGGCAGTATCAAATTTTTTGGAAAAGTTTTACCTGGAAAGAACTTAAAAAGGAGTTGAAAGCGATTTACAAGCCCGGCACTAATGGATGGTGCGAAATGTCGCAAGAGTATTTGAAATAAACACGTTCCTGACCGCATATCAGAGGAAGCCAGCCCCAGCTGATTTATCTGCCGGGGCTTTTTATTTGCCAATTGGCTGTCAGGGTCAGCGCAGTTGGCGGCAACAGTAGAATGGTAAAGCCGATCACTACCGGCATATAGTAGTCGAAGAGCAGCGTGCCGGCAAGCGCCGTGATTATGGCCGCGATCAAACCGTAAACAAGATTATATTTCGTTTTCTGTAATTTTTTTACGATCATTATCGCAAGCAGACTACCGAGTGAGATTCCCAAAATACCGAAAAAGGCGCCGCCGGCTTCGTAGCCGACGTTGCCGCCGAATTCGAAAAAGCCGTAATTACCACCGATATAGGAGCCCGCTACAAGGCCGAAGATCCCAAACAGCATGCCGCCCAGGAGGCTCACAATAAATTGAATGAATATTGTTATTCAAAAATAAATTTATGGAAAATAAATATTTTCAGGAAGCGGGAAAGCCGGATGAGGCTTTCCCGGATTTTACGAAGAGCTAAGCCAGCGCGACCATCAGAAGGGCGTCCGCAAATTTTTCAATGGTACCCCATTCTTTGCCTGTGAAGCTGGCTAATCCCGGTTCACATTCATACCTGGTTTCGGGATAAATATGCCTTTCCCTTTGTTCATGTATGAACATGACTGTTACGTCTGACGGGTTTATCCCCATGTCTTGTGCAATAGCATCGGTAAAAATTTTTTCCAAATTTGGCATTTATGACCTCCTTTGTATCATTTCTTTTTTTCGAACAATCTCCTTCTTTGCGTTTCACGAATTTCTTTTTGCGCCACTGCGGGCAGAATCTTGATTAATTGGTGCGCGAGCTCTCCGGATGATTCGCCGGATTCTATACGCTGGTCGCGGCGCCTGTAGATATCTGCTATGCTAAGATTAATTCTGACCGGCGGAAAAAATTTATTTCGAGTCATTTGATCCTCCTTATGGTTTTGTAATTGGCTTCCTGAAAATATTCATTTCTTATGCGGCAACTCTAATTACCCACTACCGGATTTTATTCTTATTAGTGCGATTGGTTTTTATCGGGCGGCAAAATATTTTTAGAGGGGAGGCATTAAATGTTAATGCCGATTAAGTTACAGATTTTAACAAAAGATCATGGGTATGCCAGGCCGCCATATCTTTGGCGCAGGCAACGATAAGCGCGATGGCGAAGTAGGCGGTGAAAAACCAGTCACCGATGATGAAGAAAACGATCGTCAGCATGAGTATATCGAAGAAAACAGAAGTTATTACCTGGGCGTCGGTCTTGTGCGCTTCCCGCATTTCCTGTTCGAAATATTGGTTGATCGGATCCATAGCACCTCCTTCCCTCCCCCTCTGAAAATATTTTGTCAAAGATGGAATGCCGGGAGCGGATTCTGAGCTCCCGGCAATCAATTAAAAGTTCGTTGTTAGGAATGTCGAATGTACGTTTGACTGTTTCTGTGCATCCGGCCAGATCACCAGTCGCTATGGCGAGATACGCTTGATCGTGCGGTCTTGGCGGTTGAGCTCCCAGGCTTCGCTTTTTTCGACAGCATGACAGTAGCCGTCAATGCCGAATTCCGTCAGATAATTGTCCGTTAGATATTCGGTGTATTCCAGATGGGTGACTACAATGACGGCATCAGTCTTGCTGGCTACGGCATCGATCAGTATTTGGGATTCTTCCAGGTTTCCCCCGTGCCCTTTGTCGTTCCAGAGCGCCTCATGCTCTTCGACCGGACATTTAAGTACATTGCCGATTGCCCTGGCGCTGTCCGCCGCGCGCGGCGCCGACGAGGCCAATATCTTGACCGAGGCGCCGTTCAGTCTGGAGTGGATCTTCCCGGCCAGAATAGTCATTTGTTCCCACCCGTCAGGCGTAAGCATGCGGGCTGAATCATAGGGACCGTGCCTTACAATGTACAGTTTATCCATTTCTTCCTCCTTCGGTCTTATTTTCCTGTTTTCTATTTAGCGATTTTTTACACCCAGTTTCAGACCAAAAAGCCATTCCCGATGCCGAATTTCCGGCACCATTCCAGATATTTCCTGTTGAGCGGATGCGGCGAAGGCGGCACTTTGATCATGTTGTCTTTGCAGCGCAATCCTCTCGGCAGGGCTTTTTTCATTTCTTCGGTTACCCCGGTAATGATAGTGTGTCTTTCCCATTTGATTGCCATCGATGTGCACCTCCTTTACTGTTTTTATTATTACGGACATTTAATCAATCGATAAAATGTTTATGGGTAGGGTGAGGAGTGCCGTTTTTCCCGACTAAAGGCCAAGCGCTGAATGGTATTCGATGCGTTCCCAGGTTCTGGGATTGGCTTTTGCCTGATCTTTACTTAGGTTATAAAGAATCATCGTTCCGTGGCAATTTTTTGTTTTGCATCCGATGTGATCGGCATCGCGCATTTCATCATGCCAGAAAATCCGCGCCAGGCCGCAATCTGGGCATATATAAACCAGGAGTCTTTCCCAGTCTTTGATCTTTCCATTTTGATAGACAAGTCCGTACCGCACAACCCTTAAGAGAAAATTATTTCCGTGCATATTCCCTCCTTTTCCCGCATAACGGCAATCTTTTGTATTATAGAATGCTTTTGCTTTTTGTTTCGTCGTCTTGAGCGAAGCGGAAGGCCACTTATCACGTCTCGCTCCGTTCGAAATGGCAAAAATAACGAGGCAATTATTATGTGTTAATGTTTTTGGTCTTGGGCATGATTTTGACGGGGTGTCCGCTCGGTTTTTTCATACAAAAATTATTCCATCACTTCGATCTTGTTCCCGTCAGGGTCGGCCAGCGCGAATGTTTTGCCCCAGCTTGCCTCCTGTAGGCCCTTGGTTATCGTGGCTTTTTTGTCCAGTAACGCTTGATATATTTTCTCGATATTTTCGGTTTTTAAAATCACGGTTTGCCGGCCGGGAACTTTTTCCGGTGTGTTTGCCATGTTAACGGCCAGACAAGTGCGGTCATTTACATTAGCCTTGAAGGCGACGTAATTCCCCTGGTCGCTCACCAAAGTGAAGCCCAGGGTTTCCAGATAGAACTTTTTGGACTCCTCAATGTCTTTGGTATAGAAAATTACGGCATAGAGAGAATTGAACATAGGTAATTTAAATAAAAAGCAAGTTATTACAAATCGACTTCCAAAGTCAGGGCATAGTCTTTGAAATGGTTTTTTCGATAAAATTTGATGGCTAATTCATTCTGGGCAGAGGCTTCAACCTTTACCTTGCCGACTTTCTTTTCCCTGCACCAGACAAGAAATTCGTCGTAAAGTTGTTTGCCTATCCCCTTCGACCGGTAATCCTCCTGGACGAAAGTGTTTTCCAGTTCGGCCACAAGCGGTAGTTTCCGGTAAACCTCTGCCTTGGTTAATCCGCCGCAAAGGTAACCGACGATTTCGTTATCGGCCAGGGCGACCAGAACGCAGCCGTCATCCTTGGCGATCCTGTTTTGGAAGTATCCGGTTCCAGCCTCACCGAAAGTCCAGCCCAGGTCCAGTAATGGGTCATATTCTTTGTATTCTTTCTCGAATAGCTTGAAGTTCAATTCCTGGATCTTTTGCAGGTCATTTAGGTCCGCTGTTTTGATCGTAATATTCATACTTGCTTTTTGTTTTAGAGTTTAACTAATAAGCCAGAGATAATAAGATATTGCGCGAGTTCTAATCCGATAGAAAACATAAATGCGGTTAAAAAATCATAGCCCAGAAATTTCATTATCACCATTAAATTGATTATAGCGGCAAATAAAGCCCCCAGTATGCCCAGCATTTTGCCAAGAGTGCTGACAATAACCAAAACAAGCGCGAGCAAAGAAATTCTTTTTATTTTATCGTTAATGCCATGGTCAAATAAGGTAACCAATAACCAAAGACTGATAAAAGAGATAAGAAACGAAATAATAAACGGCACAATCATTTAATAAGAAATTATGAATCAAATATGTATACATAATATCGCCTGGGATATCGGCGTATTTGATATTTCATTACAGCTGCAACTCGCCAAAGCGGAAACTGAACTCAGAAGTGTGAGCGTTAAGAATAACATTACATTTTTTCTGACTATTTATAGTCGCCTTTCAGGGCTAGCTAGCGTCTGCGTCCTGGTCTGCGTCATTATTACAATATTTTAAATAAGTATCGATTGCACTGTCAATGATATTAATGTTTTTTATCGTTTTACTTTTTGGGTTTTTCGCATATTCTTTTATCCAAACCAATGAATCGTGCGCAGATTCTGCTATTAGATCCGAAGTTGTCAATAAAAATGGACTTATCCAATCGGATATCATGATGCCGTTAAATACAACGTTAGAACGTCGGTGATGCGTGTTCTTCGGAAGGATCGTAACCACTGGTCGTGAAAAATATTTTGCCACTATAATTTCTTGTGCAGTACCTGCACCGATACCAGTACCGATTTCTTTCTCCGCGTTAACGATTACAAGGTCCGAGGTTTTGACAAGATTAGCAGCATGACCAAAAAGCAAGAATGGTTTTGTGTCATCTTTCCAGGTATCACCATCCATAAAATCAACATTACTAAGTTGAGAAAAAATTTCTTTATAATGCGTTTTCCAGTCGTCCCATTTATTTCTGTTATCATCGCCCTTGGGAACGGATCCGGCTAAAAATATTTTGAACAGCATAGTAACAGAATGCCTAAAATTAATTCCGAATATGAGTAGCAAATTTAAATTATAAGTTATATCTGGACTTAACGAGTTCCTACTTTAATCCTAGCTCAATAATATGTATAAGGCAAGGCGGACAGACAAGAATAATAGGGTAAATATTGGTATTTGGGACGCTTGCCAAATCCGTAAAACTACATTATTATAATATTATTGTTAGATAGTGAATTTTCGGTAGTTTGTTTGAAAAATAAGAATACGAATTGGCACAAACTGGAGACGAATGATCACCAACGATTTTAACTAGTGTATACATTATATATACAAGCAAAATCCCCTGCTTGCTCGTGAATATAAGGACTGGTCTTAAACAATTTATAAAGAAAATCTAAAGAAGATTTAAAGATGTTATAAAGCCGGAAAGATTCCGGCGTAGTTTTTGTTTACACGTTAAATATAGTATTATAGAACTATAGTAATATAGTACTATATATATTGTATAGCGGATCCATGAACCCCGGGAAGAGGCAGCGTGAGTATTCGCCCCTGTAGTTCAGCCGGATAGAACGGGGGTTTCCTAAACCCTAAATAGAGGTTCGAGTCCTCTCGGGGGCACTAGTTTGGTTATAAAGTTGAAAGTAAAAAGTTGTAAAGACGGAATGGTCATTTGGACCAATATTAGGCTGATTCATAATTTTATTTGGCTAATATTAAGTAAATTATAGCATTTGGTTAGTATTTAATGAAAATTTAAAATTTTTGGTTTGATAATAGATAGAAGATAATAGATAACATCTAAATTTCCTTTCTGATGAAATGAGGTACTGGATCCTTTCGTCATTGTGGGGGTCCAGGATGAGGAAACAGCGATGTTCTATTTAGAACGTTCTTCTACTCGACTTCAGTCGAGGTTTGGGTGGGTTTATCTGCATACGATTATATCAGGCTAAAGCCTGGCGAACCTTCGGCCCTGCCTGCCGGCAGGCAGGAAAAGACAAGTGGAAAAATCGAAAATTGGAAAATCACCATTCGAAAATTAAATTGGGCCATTAGCTCAGTTGGCTAGAGCGCTTGCATGGCATGCAAGAGGTCAAGGGTTCGAATCCCTTATGGTCCACATTATATAATTCCACTGTCGCACAGTGGAATTATATAATGCTGATGATAATGGCGATTTGAATTTTAGCTTGTTGTGGGGCTTCCGCCCCTTCGAATCCATTATAGTCCGCATAAACATATAATTTAGATAAGGTAGAAGTTCCAGGTGGAACAAAATAGATCAGAAATACATTTACATAAATATCTGGAATTCCGATGGCTCGGAAATGACAGATTAAAATAGAAATAAAACAGGACTCACAAACAGGGGAATAAGGCATGGCTATTTAAGTCCACAAAAATGTGGACTTAAAATATTTTGTATTGGGGAAAAGTCTAGATTTTTGTAGACAAAAAGCCATTTTTAATTTAATATTAGCAAAAATAAGTCTAGTGGATAAATAGGGGAAAAGTGGGTATAAATTAGGGTGAAATTGGATATTAATATATTAGCAAAGGGGTCATATTACACCTATTTCAAGTTAGGTGGTAAATTTTCAATAATCCAATAATCCAAATTGATTATTGCCCGGCTGTTTTAGGCCAGAATAGTCTATAAAATTTTGATATTGAAAATTAGTTATTGATTGGATAATTGGGTTATTGAAAATTGAAAATTAGTAATCTGACGTTGTATAAAAAAATAATAAGACATTATTATGGAAAATAACAATGAAAATATTTACGATGTTATAATCATCGGCTCCGGTCCGGCGGGGATTACTGCCGGGATCTACGCGGTCCGGCGGGAGATGAAGGCTCTGGTGATCGGTAAGGATGTTGGCGGGCAAGTGGTCTGGGCCAGTGAAGTCGATAATTATCCCGGCCTGCCCCGCATCGGCAATATCGAGCTGATCGAGAAATGGCATGAGCATGCCAAGGGGTTGGGAGTGCAGTTCAAGCTTGACGAGATCAAAGAGATCAGGAAGGAAGGGGAGTACTTCAATCTATTCACCAACAAAGAAACTTATACGACCCGGACAGTGATCATTGCCATGGGACTGGTGCCGCGTCGGCTGGCAATACCCGGCGAGGAGAAGCTGACGGGCAAAGGGGTGTCCTACTGCGCTAATTGCGACAGTCCGTTCTACCGTAATCAGGATGTGGCCGTGGTCGGCGGAGGCAACTCCGCCCTGGATGCGGCCGAGATCCTGTCCAAGATCGCCAAGCAGGTCTATCTGGTCCACCGCCGCGATGAGTTCCGCGGTTTCGACGCTCTGCTCTCCGAGGTCAAATCCAAGCCGAACGTCAAGATCTATACGCCCTGCGAGATCTCCGAAATCCAGGGTGAGGAACGCGTGACCGGCCTCAAACTCAAAGACACCAAGAACGGCGAATGCAGCGAGGTGAAATTGAACGGCGTCTTCATCGAGATCGGCCGTATTGCCCACAGCGACCTGGTGGCGGAATTTGTGGACCGCACCAAGAAGGGCCAGATCATTGTTGACGACAAATGCCGCACCAAGACCCCGGGCCTCTATGCCGCCGGCGACATCACGACCACGCCCTACAAGCAGATCACGATCGCCATGGGCCAGGCGACGATCGCCGCCTTGGCCGCCTATGAATATATCCAGATGAAGGAAGGCAAAGATATCACCGGTCCGGTATTTGACCGGGGACCGAAGAAACTGGACTGATTGTTGGCCAGTTGTGAAATAAGTAAAACGGACAACACCAGTTGTTCGTTTTTAGAAGTATTTAGATAACAGACAACAGTTATTAGATGATTATGCTTTTTGCTATCTGTTGGCTAGAATTCAATGCTCGATTTAAGAACCGAACAAATTTATTGGTTAAGAGGTTATAGGATTATCGGCGCGATTGACGAAGCCGGGCGCGGCCCCCTGGCCGGACCGGTGGTGGCGGCCTGCGTGCTGGTCCCGGCCGATTTCACAATGCCCGATTCTTTGGCCGGTGTTAAAGATTCCAAAAAGCTTACGGCAAAAAAGCGGGAAGAGTTGTATGATGAGATCATGGACGCATTTGCGGAAGTCGGGGTCGGGATCTGCGATCACGCGGCGATCGACCGTATCAATATCCTGGAGGCGACCTTCCTGGCGATGAAGAAAGCTTTGGGCACCCTCAGGCGCAAACCGGATATAGCCCTGATCGACGGCAACCGGCCGATCCCCAACAGCTCACTGGTCCAAAAGCCGATCGTCAAAGGCGATGCCCGGGTATTTTCGATTGCCGCCGCCTCGATCATCGCCAAAGTCACCCGCGACCGGCTGATGCTTGCGTTCCATGAGCGATATCCGAAGTATGGCTTTGATAAACATAAAGGCTACGGTACGAAACAGCATCTGGAATGTCTGGAGAAGTACGGACCGTGCGAAATACATCGGAAAAGCTTTGCGCCAGTCAAGAAGCACATGGCACATATCACGTAGCACATAGCATGTAGTATAAAACAATTTTTTTCGATAATCATGTTATGTGATATGTGTTGCGTGATATGTGCTATGTGTTTCTTGTCCATTCCCGCTAAATTCAGTATAATTAGATTAAGGCGATTATTTTTAAAAAGCCAATGTATGCATAACATCACTACCGGTGGTAATTCGCTTCTGGATGCCGGCATTATTATGACCAAGGCCGGTGTGGCGCAGGGGATGACCGTGGCTGATCTGGGATGCGGCAGTTCCGGACATTTTGTGTTTCCAGCCGCGGAGATCGTCGGTTTGCAGGGCAAAGTCTACGCAGTCGATATTATGAAAACCGCCCTCGAATCCATAAGTAAAAGGAAACGGCAGGATGATTATGCCAATATCGAGGCGGTATGGACTAATTTGGAAGTATTCAACGCCACCAAGATCGAGTCCGGTTCGCTCGATGTCGCATTGCTCATAAATACCCTTTATCAGTCCCATAAGCGGGTGGAAATACTCAGGGAGACCGTGCGGATGCTTAAAAAGAGCGGGATTTTGGCGGTAGTAGACTGGAAGAACGTTACCCTTCCCTTCGGTCCGCCAGTTAGCGAGCGGGTCAATCGGGAAAACCTCATAAATGGCGCTCCTAAATTGGGCCTGGAATTCCAGGAAGAATTTTTTGTCGGCCAATTCCACTATGGCTTGATTTTTATGAAAATTTGATTTAAGGTGTTTGTATCGATTGCAGATACTGCAAGGGGCAGTTAATTAATTGTCTTAATATAATTGACTAACTATGAGCACATTATTATCACTACAATATTGGGTAAATATGCGGCCCGGATCATTGTCCGGTCTGGCAATGCAGGCATTTTTGATATTTGTTATTGCTTTAGTCGCGCTTGGTTTTGTCACTTTCCTTCTAAAAAAGAAAAAAAGCGCCGGTTTATATAAGAAAGTATGGCAGCGCCTTAACAGTTTTTCCATCGGCAACACCGTGATTGGAATCATTATAATGTTTTTTACCTATGAGCAATTGCCATTTTTGTCGATGCGCTTGTGGTTGCTTTTATGGTTGGTCGGTATGGCGGTCTGGCTCGGGTTTATTGTTAAATCATTATTGCAAGTCCCGATTCTGAAAGAGCAATTGGCCAAAGAACAGGAATATCAGAAATATATCCCGTAATTTTGCTAATATTAAATATTTTATACTAGGGCCGTAAGGCCCTTTTTTATAGTAAAAATCATGTCATATCGTCAAAAAATTGGTGAATTTGGTGAAAAATTAGCCAAAAATTACTTATTAAGAAAGCAATATAAGATTTTGGAGACAAATTTACGCGTCGGCCACAAGGAAGTTGATATTTTGGCTAAATTTAATAAAAAACTAATATTTGTAGAGGTGAAAACCCGCTTATATGGCGATAGTACCGGCGCAGATGAAGCGGTAGATGAAAATAAAATTAATTATTTGACCAGTGCCTTAAGCCAGTATGTTTATGCACACGGCTATGATCCGGAAGCGGTTAGGCTGGATTTAATCGCAATTACCCTAAATAAAGTGAATAATACTGCTAATATTAAACATTACAAAGATATTTTCTAAAATTTGAAATTTATCGAAATATATAAGTTTAATCCTTAATTCGGGGTTAAACTTACTTATTTTTCCACATTTTTTTCCACATGAAATACCGGGTTTTCCCCCAGTTTATGTACTTGACTTGGGACAATAAGTCAGATAAGGTGAAGAAGCCAAGGTAAATTGGCAAATCCATTTCTACTTTTTTTCAATTTGCGTTGGGGGATTCAGGGGTCAGTTCGGATAACATCTAAACTGCACCCCTGGCCCCGAATGCGATATATTACCCTTATTGAAATGCTTATATCCGATTAATTTGTCCCGATAAAACGGCCCAGATTCACGGATCGAAAGCACTGTAAAGCGGGGTTAAGATAAATATTTTTGATTGTTTGAGGAGGAAACGTCAGTTCGGTATGAAGAACAAAAACAAACGTTTCGTTTTTTTATTTACACTGTTTTTGGTATTATTCCCGTTAGTTCAGGCCAATGCCAGTTCAGTTCCGCAGCCGCGTATAATCGCCGTCAGGCAGAATTACCCGGGAACAGTAACCCGTCCGATCGTGACCGGATTAACTGCTGCTAATACTGAAATCTTGATATATCTAAACGGAAAGTTTGCCGGCAATGCCCATATAAACAGCAAAGGCACAGTCACCGATAATTTCTATTTCCAGCCAACCGAGCCGCTTGCAACCGGAGATTATTCAATCAATGCCGTAGCAAAAGACAAAAGTTCCCTGGCTCAATCCGACTTTAGCGCGCCAATTGCCATAACTATCCCTGAATTGTCTGCGCCGACGCTCCTGGAGCCGAACGAAAGCACGGTTACCGGAATGGTGAAGCCGGTAATCGTCGGTCTGACCGAAAGCGAAACGATTGTTCATGTATTCGTTGACGGGAAAATAAACGGCAACACCGGTTTGTTGGCTGACCCGTCCGGCACGGCGCATTTTTCCTATCGCCCCTTTTTGAATCTGAGCGTGGGTGAACACAGCGCCTGGGCCGTAGCGGTGAGCGAAGACGGACGTATAAGCCAACAGTCCAATGTCCTTTCTTTCCGGGTCGAGGAACCGATGCCCGCGCCGACTTTGTTTGCGCCAGTGGTGAACAGCCAATCCAGCCGCACCCAGCCTTTTATCGTCGGTCTAGCCAAGAATGGATCCCTGGTCAAGGTATATATCGACCAGCAGCTTAACGGTCAGTTTGCGGTTACAGATGATCCGACCGGCACGGCAAGTTTTTCTTATCGTCCGTTCCTACCCCTTAAGCCCGGCAATCATTTGCTCTATGTGACAGCCACCGACAGTCGGGGCAAGGTCAGCCAGTGGTCGAGCTTGATGAATTATACCGTAGCTCAACCGGCAATCAGCGAAGGCGCCGCCGAAGAAAATGTTGATGTGTTGTCCAGTGAAGGTGTGTTCGGTTCACGTTTGGCCGATCTCCTGGTGCTGGCCCGATTGTTTACTGCCGACCGGACGGTATCCGTATCCGCCGAACAATTAGCGGCGATCGAAACGTTGCTGCGTAATCCGGGTAACTACTCGGTCAGTCCGGAAGAATTGGAACAGCTGAAGGCGCTTTATGAAGCCCAGACCGGCACCACTACTCCGCCTGCCGCGGCCGGCGAAGAAGCGCAGCCGGGCGAAAGCACGAGTACGGCTACGACGACCGATCAGACGACCGATCAGGAGCTGGAAGCGATACTGAACCAGCCGGGCGGCACTTCGACTACCGCCACCGGGTTGATCAACGAAAGCAAGAAACTGGCCGGCAAACTTAGTTTGAACTTGATCATCTTTATATTGTTTCTGATCGCTGTGATCGCCTGGATCTTTTGGGTGAACCGGGAGTTAATTAAAGAACGCCGTGAACAATCGGAAAAGGATAAAATCGCGGGCAATGGCGGACAAGAGAAGAAAGAAAGCGACCAGGATAAATTTAATTTATAATCCGATAGCCGGATTACGGAAGACTTGATATATATAATTTCCATTAGTTTGGAATATTGGTTCGATCTACTTATGTTTATGTGCAGATTAAACAGGGGAAATCGAACTTCTGTTAGCCGGCATAGCCGTTCGCAAGGCGGATAAGCCGGACAAACAGGCCCCTTCTTTTGCAAAAAACAAAAACTCCTCCCGTGAAAGCGGGGGGAGTTTTGTATTTCTGCAAATTCGTAATTCGTAGGAATCTATTTATTGATAATAGACGATAAAATTTCATTTGCCTGGTCGCTGCGGATGAAAATTATATGCGGGTAAGCTTGGCTGAGGTCGCCGATGGCGCCGTAATAATCGGTATTCGCGAAAACATATAGAGGGCCAGCATCCAAGGTCTTATCGGGCGCGGACAATGCGATAAAGCCGGCCCGTGTCGTGCTGGCAAGTTCGTTCAGTGGCAGCGAGTTTGCTATCTGATTTGCTGACAATCCGTTATTAAAGATTTCGATCAAATCCGTGAGTTGATTGCCGATAATGGGATTATCCAGAGGATAAGCAAAAAAATGGGCGGCAATTATCGGGGTGATAGGGTTTTCCGCTAGCATTTTCCCGCTGTCGGGATGGTTGGCGGCATAGACGCTGGCCTGGACTTTGAGCAAATCAATTGTTTCCGGCGCGAGTCCGTTCGGCACGGCTGGATGCTCTGTCGGAGTTGATGAAGCGGACATGGTTTTGAACGCGCTTGTTTCCGCCGCCGCAGGCGCCATTTCCGGTTTTGGCGCAGATTGAAGCGTGGCGTTTTCTTTTTCGAGCGTGATATTTTTGTCCTGCAGGTCTTTTATCTTGGCTTCGTTTTTCTGTGGTTCGTTAAGAGCCTTTACCGAATTGGCTAACTTGGTCCGGACTTTTTCCAGTTCTTTTCTTTTGTTGACCAGTTTTTGAGCCTCTTTGACGCGTTTGATCTCCTGGTTAACGGTCCGGATCTCTTCCTGGACGCCTGACGACTTACTTTCCAGCTTGAACAAGTTATTCTGAATTTTCTGCTTTTTGTCGGCATTGCTTATTTCTTTATCGACCATTCGGTTATATTGGTCCAGTATTTTTGTTACCGACTGCTGATAATCTAAGCCAGCCGCATTGGCCATTGTTCTGTTGGCTAAACCGGAAAATGAAATTGCGGTTATTATTACCGTGGCAATAGTGTATTTTAGCGCTTTCATAAGTTTAAATTAATTGGAAATAGGCATTTTTATCTGTTTTTTTGTTTGGGTATAAGTTGTTTATAACTTCTTACCAGGGGTTTTACAAGCTAAACGAATAATTAACAATAGATTAATCGCAATAAAATTTTAATGATTCTTTATTTCATTTTTTATTTACGGCCCATCGTTTAATCTTGGCAAGACTGGGTCGCATTATATTAAGTGCATATTAAACCGGTCTTGAATATTGATAATAATCTACTAATATAAGCAGAAATTAACTTGACAGTTTTTATAGCCAGCCTATTATTAGTATTACGATAAAATAAAACGGGCAAATATAAAAAGTAAAAATTATAAATTCATTAATTCTTAATACTTTCTTTTTATGAAACATTATACTTGGTTTTCCGTCGGGGCATTGGTCATAACTATTTTGGTCTTTACCCCCCTGTTGGCGTTCTATCATTCCACCCTTGTCAACCAGCCAAATGAGATTTCCGCCCTTGACCTCAATTTCAGCGACAATGGAACAGTATCGCTTGGCGCCACTTTGTCGGCCGCCGACGATACTTTGCCGATTGCCGACGTGGCGGAATTTCCGGCCGATAATGCCCATGGTACGGTAGTCCTGATACCGCAGAATCATCGCTACCCGGGTACCGAGATCAATGACCCGAAGAATGATTCGGCTGAAGAAGCCCAGTCGCAGATATATGACATCGAAAAATATCTGCATGAACAGCAGGGCATCGATTTCGTCATGATCGAGGGTGAACTGTACGGCGCGGTCCCGGCGCAAACAATCGATAAGGAAAAGAACCTTATCGCCATCAGAAACGACCTGGTAGCCGGCACCGATAGTCTGAAAAGCGAAATGGACGGAAATCCATATTTGGGCCTAATGGGTGCCTCGGTGGCGATGGAAGCCGAATCGGTCGTGGACTATGTCGACCGGACGATAATCCTTAAGGGCTCAGCCTATAAATTGGCGGCCGAAGGCGAGGATTTGGCCCTCTACGGCACAGAAGATCCGCAAACCCAGGCGGAATGCGCCGCCATCGTCCGCGACTATATCTATCAGCAGGATCAGCTGGCGGCTTGTTCCACCCAGCCGACTTATGCCGGCGTCGGTTCGGTTGATAACGCCAATATATCCGACCGTCTGAAAGCCGCTTACGAAGTGCTCAAAAAGAGCCTGACCGGCGGCCAGGTATCTGCCGCCGCGCCCGATCCGGCCGCTTCGGGGATAACTGGCGCTAATCTGTCGCATCTTTTCAGTATCGCCGACCTGGGGGGTTTATTGGGGGGACACGGCGTTCAGCTGGATGCATTCCAGAATCAGCTCAAAACCCTTCTCGCAACAGTCCAGCCGGGAGATCAGGGCAGTTTAACCCAGGCGGTGGGATCCCTGATCGATACTGTCGGCCGTTTGATCGACTGGCAGAATGAGACGGAAGCGGTCGCTTCGACCGCGCCATCCCGGTCCGATAATCCTTACGCTTCGATTACCGACCCCGCGGAGTTGAAGCAAATGATCAGCGACACGGAAGATAAGATCGAATCGGAAGTGGTTGAACGCCGCAACCGGGAAACCGCGGAATTTTACGACCAGGCCAGCCTGGAGAAGGGCGAGGATATCGGTATTCTGCAATATGGCGCCGGCCACGAAGATGGTTTGGTGGAAGAATTGAATGCCCAGGGCCTCAATGTTGTCGTGGTCAAGCCGGATGAGGTCAAACGCCGGGAACTCTCGGGAGAAGACGAATAAAATTTTCAAGGAGCTTGGCGGAAACCGGAAAACAATATTTTAGCCGGACTGGTTGCGGCCAACACTGATAATTAATTTAATTTATCATATTAACATTGAACAACTGATCCAGGATAAAGAGATCACCCAAGTTCGGGCCATCGGGCGAAAGCAGTCCGTTGCTGTTACCCTTAAACAGCTGATCCAGGACAAAGAGATCACCCAAACGGTTTAATCGGTCGGAAATCAGGTCCGGCTGACTGCCGAACAGCTGATCCAGGACAAAGAGATCACCCAAGTTCGGGCCATCGGGCGAAAGCAGTCCGTTGCTGTTACCCTTAAACAGCTGATCCAGGATGAAGAGACTACCCAGCGAAAGGTGCTTTGGCGGGGCGGAATTATCCGCTCCGCTTTGTTTTGTTACGGTCGGTGCCGGTTGAAGCGGTTCGGTTGTCGTTGCGCTTTCTGCGATAGCGGCCGCCTCCGGGGCCCTAAACTCCGAAACGCGGGATACTGTCTTGTCGTAGCCCGATTTTGCGGGGTTATCGATAATTTTACCGATAACGATACTCTTCGCCTTCACCCCCAGATAAGCGAACAGGGATGCGTTTATTATCAAGAATGCAATTGCCGTATTTCTAATTAGTTTCATAGATTTTTTTGCCTATTTTTCCGGAATTCGTTCTTTGAATCCTGGAATGCCATATTTAGCCTTAAAGGCGGCCCCGCCTTATGTTTAGCGGGGTCGCCTTTTTCGGACAGAATGTATCTTATTTGAACAGCTGATCCAGGATAAAGAGATCACCGACATTGGCTTGGCCATTACCGCTCAAGACATCGCTGTTCGATCCGAACAGGTTGTCCAGAATGAAGAGATCACCGAGCGAGTTGCTGTCGCCGCTGCCCAGGATACCGCCATTACCGCCCAGCACACTGCCGTTGTCGCTGAACAACCGATCCAATGTGAACAAATCACCCAAGTTCGGATTCTTGACGCCGGTAATGTTGGTGTTGTTGGTGAACAGCTGGTCCAGAATGAAGAGATCGCCCAGTCCGGTATTGCCGCTGTTGCTCGAGAGCACGCTAGTGTCATTATTCCCGAACAATTGGTCCAATACGAACAGGCTGCCCAGATTGGTGGTGCCATTCGTACCGATGACGCTGTCGTTGTTGAACAGGTTGCTCAGAACGAATAGATCGCCCAGTCCGCTGTTGTTGTTGCCAAGGACACTGGCCGAAGCTGCCATCGGGCTTACCGCTAATGCCGCCACCATCGCTACCGCTGCCACTCCGCCGATTACTTTCGTTTTTAATTTCATATAACAGGATTTGAATTATTTATTAATTTTCACCTTCCCGTATGCGACCTTTATTCTCTTTATTTGTGGATTTTGCCGGGAAGGCGCTGATCGATATTCGATCTGTCCTTTTTGCAATACCCACGACTCTATTATTGCTTTTATGCGGATACATTAATCCGCCGCTACTATTGCTCCGCTATTGAACCTGCCCCAATCGCGATTTTCGCAATATTCGCGTTGGTAATCCCCAATCCGAATTTCTTGATCAGGCTCTGGGCTCCGCTGGGTCCGGACACATAATTGATGCTCCGGTCCACCGGATATATATAATAGAGCTGGCCTTTATCCTCGGATTTGATGATGAATTTGCCCGCTAGGCTGGTCGGTGCTTTGCCGGCCTGCACATATGAGTTATAGTCCGCGTTGCTGATGCCTACCGCGAATTTGCTCATTTGGCCGAATGCTGTCGCCGGCCCATCAAGGTAATAGCGTTTCTGGTCGCTCGGATTCACATACCAGGCCTCCCCGTTCTTTTCCGTCTGGATCAATATGCGGCCGCTTAACTGCTGCCCCAGACTGGCGGGGGTAGTGGCTGCGGCGGTTGTCACCGGAAATAGCTGGTCAAGGATGAAGAGATTGCCGAGATTTACCTTGCCTGAGCTGATTATCTTACTGTTACCTGCACCGGCAAATAGCCGGTCAAGCGTAAAAAGGTCGCTTAAACCGCTTTTCCTGGTAAACAAATCACCGATGGCCGCATTGGCCATAGCCGGAGCTATTGCCATTACTCCGATGACCGCGGCAATTGCCAGAACGAATGCTTTTCTTTTGTTCATATGATTTGCCCTGAATTAAATTATTAGTCTTTTTTTATTTTCTCGACTCGACCTTTTGCCGCTAAATGCAGTGCGATATTTTCCGGGAGAACGATTGATTTATTTATCCCAATATAGCCTATAATATGATTTCGGCTTAAATTTCAATTTTCTCCCGTATCGATCCCACCGTTTTTGCGGCGCCTATTATATGATGACGCATGTATGTGCAAATTATGATTTTATTAATCAGTAATTATTTTTTTTTAATGTATTTCTTCGGGGATTGCCATCTTTAGCTCCTACGAATTTTCGCTCCTGCAAATTCGTAATTCGCAGGACAAAGCGAAAGGCGGCTTTTTGAGCCGCCTTTGCTTTGCTGTTTTGGTGAACAGCTGATCCAGGACAAACAAACCTTGTGGGCTTGTTTTTTTCGTGCGAACACCCCCTCGACCTTTATCAGACCACGTTCGGGAGTTATGTTATTTAACGGGCGATTGTCTAGGCGAAGAATAGACAAGGCCTTCCCGTTCGCTTGAATCATGGTCCTATATATTCAGACGTATGCCGGGATAATTATGATTTTGTTAAGAAGGGATGAAATAAGCCGGAAAGTTAATATAATAAAAAATGCCCCGTTTCGCAATCGCGTATACGGGGGCTATTAATTAAGGATGCCTGGATCTATCAGCCGTAAAATGGTCAGCGCTTCGCCTGAACGCCTCCTCCAGCACGGTTGCTTCGCCTTTATTTTGGTATAGTGATTTTCTTACGTATATAAAGAGTGAATATCCGTTATTATTCCTGTCCTGTCCGCAGCGCGGCACTGCGCTTTGGCACGCAAATCCTAATTCACCCAATCTATTGCCTAATTCACAATCCGGATTACAATGCTTCATAGGTCTTCGTCCTTTTATTGTTTACATTTGTCTTTAAGAAGGTGCAAAGCGAAAATTAGTATATCATTTGTATTATATGATATATTTATTAAAAATAAATTATAGTTTTGTCGCAGAATATAATTATTGCGGGTATATTCCGGCTAGGCTGGCACGCGTCTGGACCGACCGACAAATTGGCGTAATTTTTTCGTGGCTTGGTAAATCAGAACGCTTACATAGTTTGGTGATTTGCCGGTTCGCTGGCAAATCTCGTCTATGCTGAGATGTTCGAAATAGCGATATTTAATAACCCGTCGATGGTTTTCGTCCAACTGTACCATGAAATGGCGGATAGCTTTCTCTTTCAATTTGATATCGACTGCTTCTGCCGCTCCGGAGTCATAGCTGAAGTATTTTTCGTCAATTGATTCGATCGAAATCGGGATTTTATGCTTTTGCCGGTAATAGTCAATAATCAGGTTGTTAGCAACCATATAAACGAAGCTTTTGATATCGTCGATATTACCGTCATTGTCTACCAAATATTGCCAAGTCCGGGAAAATGTTTCCTGAAGGAGATCGTCCACTTCGCTGCTTCTTACCCGGTAATGCAAATGGGATGCTATTTTCGGTTTTAATTCTATGTACGCGCCGGTGAATTCGCTTTTGAGCGTTTTACTAGCCATTGAGGATGCCCGTTAATTGAATTGTTTCTAGCGCATGGGGGATTAATGACCTTTGCCCGATTACTTTAACATTGCGGCATTAACCAACACTGAAAATAGCATTAGATGCGCTTAATCTTTATTTTTGGCCAATTTTACGTGGTTTACTTGAAAAATAACGGTCATTAGTGTTATGATAGGGTTAGTTTTAAATTTTATTTGATAATATGAAATTGCTCAATATCGCCGTTCTAATAACGGTTTCATTTTTTTTATTTATCGGTTCGGGCGTCAATGCCGAAGAACCGGTTAATTTGTATTTTTTTTATGGCGATGGTTGCCCGCATTGCGCTAAGGAAGAAAAATTCCTGGATATCCTTGAGCGGGATCACGAAAATGTGAAGATATACCGGTTCGAAACCTGGTATAACCAGGATAATGCCAGGCTCCTGGCTAAGATCGGACAACGGATGGGGATTACGGTCGGCAGTGTACCAATGCTTTTTATCGGCGATCAGACGATCACCGGTTATTTTAACGATGAAACGACAGGACAGAAAATCAGCGACTTATTATCCGATTACGAAACCAACGGCTGTACCGACGTGGTTGGACCGATAATCGGCGTCGGCACAGAAAACCCCGAATGTGTTCACGGCTGTGATGCCGGCGATAGCGAGTGTATCCACGATTGCGGCTGCAGTGCCGATACGATCACCGCCTCGTCATCCGTGCCGGATACCGTCAGCATCCCCTTTTTCGGCGCAGTGAGCGTGAAAAACGTTTCTTTGCCTATATTCACTCTGTTGGTGGGCGCGGCGGACGGGTTTAATCCCTGCGCCATGTGGACGCTATTGTTTCTGATCAGCCTGCTTTTGGGTATGAACAACCGCCGCCGAATGTGGATCCTCGGCTCGTCTTTCATCGCCGCTTCGGGTTTTGTCTATTTTCTGTTTTTGGCCGCTTGGCTTAATCTGTTCCTGTTTTTGGGCTTTGTCATGTGGATCAGGGTGCTTATTGGTTTGGTGGCTCTGGGAAGCGGGGTTTGGCACCTGAAATCAGCCTGGGACAACCGCGAGGGCTGCCCAGTCACCGAGGACGAAAAACGCAAGCGAATATTCACCAAATTGCGCGCCCTGGTCGGGGAACGCAATTTCTGGGTGGCGCTAACGGGAATTATCCTTCTGGCCGCGGCCGTAAATCTGGTCGAACTGGTCTGCTCGGCCGGATTGCCGGCAGTTTATACCCAGGTACTGGCCCTGGCCCACTTGCCGGTCTGGCAATATTATCTGTATTTGGTTTTTTACATTTTTATCTATATGCTGGATGACTTGCTGGTATTCATAATCGCTATGTCCACTTTGCGGATGAAGGGAGTGGGTGTGCGTTATACCAAGTGGTCGGGCTGGATCGGCGGCATCTTGATGGTATTGATCGGTCTGCTGCTTCTCTTCAAGCCGGGCTGGCTGATGTTCGGGTAATTTATATAAATATTATTTTTATATAGAATAAAGCGTTGGCCGCTAATTGACGGGCAAATGATATCCCGCCTATTCAAACGGCAGATAGCAGTTTCTGGCACAATTTGTTCTCTGTAATCTGCTATCTGAAAATAATGTAAATTATTATAAATAACTGAATCAGTATATAACAATATAAGATGAACAGTACTATTCTGAAAATTATCGTTTTTGTTTCCGGAGCGGTCGTGATGGTGTTCGAACTGGTCGGTTCGCGTATTATGGCACCCTATGTCGGAACTTCGATTTACGTTTGGACGGCTTTGATCGGCGTAATCCTCGGTAGCCTGAGCATCGGCTATGCCTGGGGCGGGCGGTTGGCGGATAAGCGTCTGTCCCCCAGGGTCTTGGCCATGATCCTGGCGATTGCCGCGTTTCTGTTGGCCTTTACCGCCATATTCCAGGGTTTGATCCTGGGGATGGTAGTGCATATGGTCGGCGATATCCGTTTAAGCGGCGTTTTGGCCGCCCTCATCCTGTTCGCGCCGGTAAGCGTCGCCCTCGGTATGGTGTCGCCCTATGCCATCCGGCTCCATCTGACCGCGATATCGTCTAGCGGGAAAGTCGTCGGTACTTTGTATGCCATCAGCACCTTGGGCAGTATTATCGGCACTTTTGCCGCGGGATTTTTACTCATTCCTTTTCTTGGGAGTGTCCGTATTATCTGGTTTTTGTCGGCGGTACTTTTTGCCGCGTCCCTGATCACCGAACGGTCAGCCGCGTTCCGGTTGCGTTTCGCCGGTTTTATCCTGACCGCGTGTGTCGGTATCAGCTTGGGACTAGCCAGTCCTTTGTTCGCCCAGAGCGGACAAGCAGACCGGGAGACCATATATAACCACATTAAAATAGCTGACCTTATTAGGGTTGCCGACAATGTCCCGTTGCGGACGCTCAGTACCGACCCTTACGGCATCCAGGGGGCGGTATCGATGGATGATCCGGGCGCTGTGATCCTGGAGTATGCCCAGCTGTTCCGTTTGGCCGACCAGTTTTTTCCCGAACCGGAATCCGCCCTGGCGATCGGCGGCGGCACTTATACTGTCCAGCGTGATTTTTTGAGCCGCCACCCCAAGGCGGTGATTGATGTCGTTGAGATCGATCCGGGGATCACGGAAGCGGCGCGTGAATATTTCGGCCTGACCGACGACAGCCGGATGAGCATTTACCACCAGGACGGCCGGACTTTTTTGAACCAATGCGCCGGTTCTTACGATGTCGTGTATTTGGACGCCTACGGCTCCCACCTGACAGTGCCTTTTCACCTCACTACCTATGAAGCGCTTAAGCGCGTAAAAGACATACTGTCGGACGACGGCATTGCGGTCGCCAATCTGGTCGGCGCCATGAACGGTCCGGGCAGCAAATTTTTCCGGGCCGAATACCATACCTATCGCGAGCTTTTTCCGCAGGTATTGGTATTCCCGACCAAGCCTCAGACCCCGAATGCATTGCAAAATCTGGTTTTATTTGCTCTCAAATCAGAATCCGCTCCGGAACTAGAAAGCGATAATCCGGAAATGGCCGCCTATCTCGGCAAGCTCTGGCAGGAAGAGATTGCCGTCGATCTGCCGGTATTGAAAGATGATTACGCTCCGGTGGATTATTATGCCCTGGCTGCGTTGAATAACTATAAGCGCTAAGAGCGGCTTGCGCTAAAAAAAACTATATTATCTACCGGACAGCTTTATTTAACGGCTGTTTTTTGTTATTATTATAGTAGTTTATTCAATTAGAATATCATTATGTTAAAAGTTAAGGATTTGTCAAAATCGTTTAATGATACCAAGGCCGTGGACGGAGTGGGCTTCGGGGTCAATCCGGGGGAGATATACGCTTTGATCGGGCCGAACGGCAGCGGCAAGACCACGATCATAAAAATCATCGCCGGTCTGCTCCGGCCGTCAACAGGCGCAGTAGTCGTCGACGGCCATGATGCCGTCCGCGACCCGCGCGAAGCCAAAGCCAGGGTTGGCTATATTCCGGATGAGCCGGCGGTCTGGCCTTCGTTCACCGGCCTGGAATATCTGCATTTTACCGGCGCCTTATTCGGCTTGAGCGAAGAAGAGCGTACCCGCCGCATTCCCGGGCTATTGGATATATTTCGTCTTAAGGGAATCGAGAACGGCTATTTCGAGGATTATTCACGCGGCAATAAGCAGAAGTTCACCATTCTGGCCGCCCTGCTGCACGGGCCCAAATTACTCCTGATCGACGAACCGATCGTCGGTCTCGACCCGGTGAGCGCAGAAGTGGCCCAGGAGCGTTTTGTCCAATTTGCCCAGCAAGGGGGCGCAGTCTTATTAGTAACCCATACATTGTCGGTGGCCGAACGGATAGCTAATCGTATCGGTGTGCTCCAATCCGGCCGTCTGCTCGCCTCCGGTACGTTGTCAGAATTGAAGAACCGTGCCCAGTTGGACGATAATTCTTCATTGGAGGAGGCTTATATCAAGTTAACCGAAAAAGAGTAGTTTTTTGCAGAATTCATATTCCGGATTCAATCCTGTTTTTTCATTTTTAAATTTCAAATTTCGCGAATGCCCTATGCCTTTTTCTTTCCCCGGGCCTATGCCCCATTTTGCTTATAACTTTTAACAGATAAAATATGTTTATATTGTTTTGGCATCATTATTGGCGCGGTTTGCTTCATTATTTCCGCACGCGCCGGACCGCCAAGATCATTACTATCAGCCTGTTCGGGCTGGTTTTTACGGCAGTCGGGATCGGTATTTTTCTGTTTTTCCGCGAAGGTTTGTCCTATATCAAAGCTGACTCCTATTTCGGCCAGGCTTTATCGTATTTCGTTTATGAGATGTATTTGATAATTTTTATCGCTCTGGTCGTCATGAGCGCGCTTATTAACGGCATATTTCGCTGGTTCAAGCGCGGACACGATTCCTGGCTGATGGGTTCGCCGCGCTTCGACCTGTTGCCTAAGCACGTTTTCGTAACCGTTTGCCTCGAGTCGCTATGGCCTTTTTTGGTCATTGTCATCCCCCTGGTTTTTGCCCTCGACCGCGTATTTCCCGTTTCCGGCAGCGGGGCGGCGCTTATCGCGATCGGTGCCATTTGCCTGGTGGTATTTATGGCCGGTTCGACCATGTTTCTTTTGGCGGGCAGCGGTACGGTGTTGCGCTTGCTGGCCCTTAAGTGGCCGAGATTCCGGCTGTCGCTTCGTAAATTGGCGTTTCTCGTAATGGTAATAATGGGCCTGGCCTTGTGGTTTGTTTGGCGCCATAGTATCGATGCCGATCTGGTCAGGATGTTCCACGCCCAGGACCTGGCCCGGGGAAGCGCGGGGCTGGATATGATCAGGGACAATTTCCTGGTATTCCCCTCGCATTTTTTGGCCAGCGCTCTTTTTTCCTGGCAATCAGGAAACAGCTTGCTTATGTTAATGTATGTCGCGGCATTGTTGTTCCTGGCGGCGGCGGTTACCGTGGCCTGGTGGATCGTATCCCCCTGGCTTCTGCCTCTTTGGGTGGAAATGCAGGCGGGAACAGCAGTGCCGACCGGCGGAAAAACAGCCGTCCGTACGGCACACGGCGTGAACTTTACCTTCCGCGGCGGGCTGGGGCGGGCCCTTTTTGGCAAGGAAGCGATCGTATTTTTCCGCAATACCCGCGGAATAATGTGGTTCTTATTCCTGGTCGTGATCTGGCTTATCCAGGCCGCCGTTAATCTGACGGTAAGCCGCAATACAAAGGCTTATGAGCTTGAATTCGCCACTTTGCCGGCAATTATCCAGATTATGCAGTATTTGACCGCAGTTTATTTCGTGTCCGCTTTCGTTTTACGTTTCGCCTTGCCGTCTTTTAGCGCCGAGCGGCGGACGGCTTGGCTTTTGGCTAGCGCTCCGGTCAATTGGCGTCGGGTTTATCTGGCAAAACTGGCGTTTTTCAGCCTCGCCTTTGTGGCAATCGGCATGGTTATCGGCTACGCCAATATCGCGATCCTTGATATTCCCACAGGCACGGCGATGATCTCGTATATAACTTTTCTGGGGGCGATACTGTTCATCACGACCTTGGGCCTGTCGCTGGGGCTGATGTTCCCGAATTTCGATACGGATGATCCGTCCGCCCTGGGCACTTCGCTTTGCGGTCTGGGATTTATTTTCGGTTCACTGGTATACGGCGCGATCGGCGCCGGGGTGTTGTTATTCACTTTCTCCGGCGCGGCATATTGGCCGGTAATCGGTTTTTGGGCAGTTACTGCCGGATTGATCCTGCTGCTTATCAAAATCGCGCCCCAAAGGCTCGAACGGATTGATTTTGTCCGAAATCTTGGTTGATTATTTGCGGAAGATATAAGACGCAAGTAATGAGTAATAAGCCCGTAGCCAAGACCACTAACGTAAAACAGTTAATTACTTATGCCACATTACTTATTACTATTTGTAATTATCGGGCGAATAAGGATTATATTAGTATTACTCCCAAAAAATTTGCAAACGTTATTATATTAAAATCCATGCCTGTAAAAAGCATGTTTTTTTATACCCTTGACAAAACTGCCCGGTTTGCTATAATTTAGATAGTTGTCTAAATATCTAATGATAAAACAACCCTTATGACTTTAAATAACACGTTTCATGCTTTGACCGACGCGAACCGGCGGAAAATCCTGGAACTACTAAAGAAAAAAGACATGTCCGTGGGCGAAATCCTCACCCATTTCAACATCACCATGCCCTCATTGTCGCACCACCTGAGCGTCTTGAAACAAGCCGGTATGGTAACGGCTGAACGCCAGGGCCAGGAAATCATTTATTCTCTCAATTTAAGCGTATTTGAAGAAGTGGCGGAAATGCTGGTCAAATTTTTTCGTAAATAATATCATTAATATTAATTTGAGATTATAGTTTAGAAACTAGAAATCAAAACCATATGAATCCCACTAAACCTAGTTTAAAAACCGAAGCAGTTTCGATCCTTTTTGTCGTGAGCGCGATCGTCTTGTCATTCTATTTTTTCCGGGTGTTTCCGGAAAAAGTTCCCACCCATTGGAATTTCGCCGGTGAAGTCGATCAATACAGTTCACGCGCGTTCGGAGCTTTCTTGTTGCCGGCAATGCTGGTTGGAATTTACGCCCTATTTTATTTCCTTCCCTATCTTGATCCGAAAAAAGAGCGTTATGCGCAGTTTAGTAAAGTTTATCATTTTTTCAAAACTTTCATTATTTTTTTCATGTTTGTGATATATCTGCTTACCGGCCTGGCCGCTTTGGGATACAAGATTTCGATCGGAACCTGGGTGCCTGCCCTGGTTGGAGTGTTGTTCGTTTTTATGGGCAATTATTTCGGCAAGATAAAGCCCAACTGGTTCATGGGCATTCGCACGCCCTGGACGCTTTCGAGCGAAGATGTCTGGAATAAAACACATCGCCTGGGCGGCAAATTGTTCATCCTGGCGGGAATCATAATGGTCATTATACCTTTTTTGCCGGCAAGCTGGGCATCGGGGCTTCTGATCGGTGTCGTGGCTATTGCCGCACTGGTGCCGATGATTTATTCATATCTCCTTTATAGCAAGGAACAAAAGCAAAAAACGCATGAAACGCATAACCAGCAGCAGTAATCCGTTGGTCAAGGACATTATCCGTTTGCGCAAAAGTACGGTGCGCCGTGACCAGGGGGTGATTTTAATCGAGGGATATAAGGAAATCGCTTTGGCGGCCAAAAGCGGTATCGAGCTTGCGACTTTGGTCTATTGTCCCGATTGCGCGGCCACCGCGCTGTCGCCTGATACCATTCCGGTGCGCCAGACCGTACATACCGACTCGGTGGTATTCGGCAAGATAAGCTATCGGGAAAATCCGGATGGGTTTTTGGCATTGGCCAAACGGCCGCGGCCAGAACTAAAAGGCCTGAAGCTGGGAGTCTCGCCGCTTATCGTCCTGGTTGAGGCGGTGGAGAAGCCGGGTAATCTGGGTGCAATCATCAGGACCGCTGATGCCGCCGGTGTCGATGCGGTCATTGCCCTGGCCAGCCAAACCGATCTATACCATCCGAACGTGATCCGTTCCAGTATTGGCACGATTTTTTCCGTCCCGACCGTTGCTGTTGATAAGGCAGAGCTTATGCCCTGGCTGGATGAACATAAGTTCGCCACCATTGCAACCACGCCGGGCGCAAAAACACTTTATACCGATTTTGATTATAGGGTGCCTTGCGCGATTTTGGTCGGCGCCGAGCACAACGGCCTGAGCGGATTTTGGCTTCATGAGGCAGTCAAACAGGTGAAGATACCGATGTATGGGCAAGCCGATTCCCTGAATGCTTCTGTCAGCAGCGCCATCGTGCTTTATGAGGCTGTCCGGCAAAGGCGTTTGTTGGATAAATAAGCAAAAAATGTTATAATAAGCACTGATAGAAGAATTAGTAACATTTAGTTTTATGTTTTGCTCCAGAATGCTACCGCCCCGGCAGTGCTTGGCAGTTGTAATAGCCGCTTTCATGGTTTGCAGCCAGGCGGTTTTTTTATTTCCCTTGAGCGCTTCGGCCCAAGCGACGGCAGACCCGGCAATCGGTAGCAACAATGCGATCGCCAAGTTTACGGACCATTATTTCCGTTCCCCCCTGGTAGGCAGCCATTTGAGCGGAAAAGTAGCTATTACGCTTGTGTTGCTGCCGGCTAAGGCCGATACGCAAAAGATAAGAATAATTCGCGAAGACGGTTCGGTGGTAAAAAATGATCTTGTCTTGTCCTATTCCGATTCCGCATATAGCGGAACCTGGGACGCGAGCCGGCAGAGTGCCGGGCCTTATTGCCTGGTATCGATTACGGATATTGCCGGTTATGATCCGTCCACTGTTAAGGTTTGTTTATATATCGATGAGGCCGCAAACGAAATTAACAGCGATTCGACGACACCTTCTCCGTCCGGCAGTGTCATAGCGGATGAAACGATAGCTACATCCGGGCTGGTTGAATTACCTCAACCAGAGAATACACTGTCTCTTATCGCAACCGGCAGTGAAGCGGAAATAATTACCGAAGAAATGGAAACAGCCGCCACGTCGAGCGTCCGGTCGGTGAAACTTATAGATATGCCGGAAATCAGCGGGAACGAGACGGTAATTTACGCTGAATGCAACTTTACGCCCAGCCGGGTAACTTTTAGCGTACAGGGAGTGGCGACCGTCGAATATGCCGGCCGCACCCTGGGCGGCAACCGCTATTCATTTACCTGGCCGCTTGGCGATTATTCCCATGGCCAATATATCATTACAGTAAAAGCGATAAGCGATCAGGAGATCCAGAGCGATCGGAAAACCGTACTTTTTGAGCCGTTAGCTAAAACAGAGCCGGACACGGAGGAAATGGCGGTAAATCCGCCGCTAATCATACCCCTGATCCAGGAGACCTATGTTTTGCCATTGATGGGGCAGGTTGAGATTAAGGCCAAAGTTGAAGAGCCGGTCGAAGAGATGATATTCCAGGTTCAAGGGGCGGGAATTACGAGAAAATATGCCGGTACGCTGGGTTATGCCGGCGCTTATTATTTTATCTGGCCGACTACCGAATTTCCCGACGGCGAGTATGTTTTGGAGGCGGCCGCTTTCATCCGGGGAAAGATCGTCGGGGAAAACAAACGGATCTTGACTATTCGCAACCAAGAACAGCATGATGAGGTTTTTGATCCAGCAGCCGACACGGAAAGTGTTAGTGTTTCGCCGGCGCAGGACGACTTTGACCAGGCTGCCTTGGCGGAATTGGCCGGTGACGGCGTATCGCCGGAGTGCATAGCGGCCGGTATCATGACGCTGACCCGCTGTCAGATGTACACGGAATTGCCGCCGGAATGCCGCCGGCATGGACTCACTACCGAAGTTGAGTGCCATGAATATATACTTGATGAATTAATGCCGGCCATAGACTGTTCCGGCATTGATCAGGGAATATGCCGGAGTACGGTGGAAAAAAAATACATGTCGGCGATTACAGCCAAACAGGAGGTTTATGACCATTTGAAGGTGATAAACGATAATTCGGCACGCAGCCTGGATGAATGGCAATCGCAGCCTGGCATGACGGAAATTCAGCCGGCCCTGGGTGACAGGAAAGTGAAATTACGCTTGTGCGCCGTTAATCCCGCGTTGATCATCCGGTCTGACGGGGCATTGGTACAGACCGCTCCCCGGGCCATGATTATCGATAATGACAGCGATGGCCTGGGAGATGATACGGAAAGGAGGATCGGTACCGATCCCTACCTCGCCGATACCGATAATGACGGTTTTTCGGACGGGGAGGAAGCGGCTAATGGCTACGATCCGCTCGGACCCGGTTTGCTCGAAACGGTCATCCTGGCTCCGGCCGAGCAGGCGATGATTACCGGCCAGTCTCTGGAACAGCCGATTGCCGGGGGACCTATCGGCCGAGAATTAGCGGTCGTTTCCTTGGAATCCGATGCTGGCGCCGCGGCAATTGCTTACCGGATCGCCGGGAGGGCCATGCCCGATACGGTCTTGAGCCTTTTTATTTATTCGGATTTACCGCTGGTGATAATGCTCAAAGCCGACCATCAAGGCAATTGGCAATATGAATTGAGCTCTGCCCTGGCTGAAGGCGAGCACGAGGCATACCTGGCCATAAACGACGCCACCGGCAAGCTCGTCAAAAAAAGCCAACCTTTTGGCTTTTTGGTAAAGGAGGCGCGGGCGGTAACGCTTGACGAATCGGCCGCACCGATCCCGGACAGCGCGGCTATACCGGCGCCACAGCGCATGATGCGTTTTTATATCCTCCTTGCCTCCGGCATTATCCTGGCCGGCATAATATTCTTTATCGGTTTTTATCTATTGCGCCATGAAGTTTAGTTCATTATTCGAAAAACACCGGGAATCCGCGCAATTGGCGTACGGTGTGGTTTTGATCATTATTATTCCGCTCTTGATCGCGTTGAATACGCTTTTTATCATGAGCCAATACAACCATAGTATTGATGTCGTGCTGCAGCGCCAAGCGTTATCGGTGGGTCGATCGATATCGACCCTGATGAGAGCCGATCTGCCCTGGGAAGATTTTCTTCAAGCCAAGCTAGGCACCCTTGCTTCGAGCAATCCGGAGCTGCTCGAGCTGTCGGTATTGAAGCCGGACGGTGATGATTTCAAAATCATCGCCTCGACCGAATCCGGTCGTATCGGCCAGACTACTACTTCTTATTTCTACAAGCTGGCCTGGGTACAGCCGGAAAACGACGGCTTGGCAACGGACTCGATGCATTTGACCGGACCGGAAACGGAATACGAAGATTTCAGCGAAGGGAAAATCGACCGATTCTGGCTGGTGGCCGTGCCCATGCGCGACGACAGCAACGAAAAGCAGGCGCTATTGGCGGTAAAACTGTCCTCCCAAATCGTCGATGAGCTGACCCGCTACAACCGCAATGCCTCGATCTATCTGCTGGCCGGAACTGTCCTGGTGGTGATACTTTTCCTTTTGGTGGTGGTCCGTTTGTGGGATTATGCGGTCTTGTACAAAAAAACCAAAGAGATCGATAAACTGAAGGACGAATTCGTATCGATGGCCTCGCATGAGCTGCGGACCCCCATAACGGGAATATCCGGCTTTATCAGAATGCTATTAGCCGGGGATATGGGTGAACTTTCCGGCCAAGCGCGCCAGGCGCTCCAAATGACCTTATCCGCCAGCAAACGGCTGGCCAATCTGGTCGATGACCTGTTGGCGGTCGGCCGGATTGAACAAGGCCGCATGTCGTTGAAGACGTATCCGCAGGATCCTGATCCGATAATTCGCGGCACATTAAAAGAATTTTCGCTGCAAGCGGCGGAAAAAGGTTTGCATCTTGGCTACCACCCCCATTCCCCTGCTTCGCCGCATATCAATATCGACAGTGATCGTTTTAAGCAGGTATTGATCAATTTGATCGGGAACGCCATAAAATACACACCGCAAGGCGATGTCCAAATAGTTACGCGCAGCCGTTATGACGGCCGTGTTCTGGAAATAGTGGTCAAGGACAGCGGTATCGGCATGTCTGCCGGCGACCGCGAACGTTTGTTTGAAAAATTTTACCGTATCCGCAATGGCGAAACGGCCAAGATAAGCGGCACCGGCCTGGGTCTCTGGATTACCAGGCAGTTAACGGAAATGATGCATGGAACGATTATGGTTGATTCGATCGAAAAGGTCGGCACCCAGATGACGCTGCAATTTCCGGTCGTAAATCGGGACGCAGAGAGCGCAGAGCGTAAATCGTAAATCGGGGAGGATAAAATATTGGTTGAAGATGGACATTATAAATTTGCTCTACGATTTACGATTCACGAAATAAACTAACAAAAAGACCCGCCAGCGGGTCTCTTTTATGTTTATGGGCCTGGCATAGCTATAATTCCAGGTTGCTGTCTACCTTTAGGCCCTGCCAGGGGGTAAATTCTTTGCGGCAGGCCTTGAAATAGCCGGCGGCCGCGATCATGGCGGCATTGTCGGTCGTATAGCGGAGATCAGGGATCGTAAATCGGAGAGCGGGGAGTTTATCTCTGAAAACATCGGCCATTTGCTGGCGTAATTTTTGGTTAGCGGCTACGCCGCCGGCGAGCATTACGGTTTTTACTTCGTATCTTTTTGCCGCTTTAATGGTTTTTTTAACCAAGACATCGATAATCGCCTGCTGGTATTCACGGGAATATTCCGTTATTTTATTTTTCCAATCATTGTCCTTTTTAAGTTTGTACAGTAAAGATGTTTTCAAACCGGAAAAGGAAAAATCAAAGTTCGGTGAATCCATCATTGGCCGCGGCAGAGTAATTCGGCATTCGTCATTCGTCATTCGACATTTCGCGGCTTCAGCCGCGATTGCCGGGCCGCCGGGATATCCCAAATTCATCAGTTTGGCGCCTTTGTCAAAAGCTTCACCGGCCGCGTCGTCCCGCGTTTCCCCGATCGTTTCGTATTGGCCGTGGCTTTTTATCAATACGAGCATGGTGTGACCGCCGGATACGGTCAAAACCAAAGCCGGGAATATTATCGGAGAAAGTGAATCGGGAATCGTAGATCCACTATTAATAAAATTGGCATAGATGTGGCCCTCTATGTGGTTTATGGATACCAGGGGCACATTCCAGGCGAGCGAGAGGGTTTTGGCGGTTTCCACTCCGACCATCAGCGAGGTAATGAGGCCGGGTCCGGCGGTGACGGCAATGGCATCGATTGTTTTCGGTTCTCCCTTTTTCCGGCTGTTGTTTGAAAATGCATCAGCGTCAAGGCCGGCATCCTTGAGCGCCTGGTCAATAACCGGTATTATCTTCAGTACATGCTCGCGCGCGGCCACTTCCGGGACGACGCCGCCGTATTGTTTGTGGATCTGGATCTGCGATGCCACCACGTTGGATAAGATTTTTACGGTTTCACCGTTGCCCTCGGCAACGGATGCCGCGGTTTCGTCACAGCTGGTTTCGATTCCAAGTATTATCATATAATATAAATATTTCGAAAATTAAAACGCTTAGTACCGAGAATCATTACCTGAATTCCGAGTACTAAGCGTTTTAATTCTCCGTGCTGTTCGTTATACGTAGCCCCTAGGGGAATCGAACCCCTGTTTACAGGATGAAAACCTGGTGTCCTAACCATTAGACGAAGGGGCCGCGGTAATTTTTAATGATTTCCACTCGACTTTAGTCGAAGGTTCGTGCAGATTTATCTGCGTACAAATAATTGTACCAGGCTAAAGCCTGGAAACCTTCAGCTAAAGCTGAGTGGAAGCCTGGAAACCTTCAGCTAAAGCTGAGTGGAAGCCTGGAAACCTTCAGCTAAAGCTGAGCAAAAGAATGCGGCAAAAATAAATAGTCCGCCAATGGACTAAGGTTAGTATAGGCAAATCCGGAAAAAAAGTCAAGTTTTTAGCTAATTTTAATTGACTTTTGCTATAATATTATCTATTATAAAATTAAATTTATGATAAAATTATGGCCAAATTTTTAATAGTATCCGGACCGGTAATAATCAGGAAAGGGCAAGTGTTATTGGATATATCCAGCGGCGATGCTTTCTGGAAGTTCTGCGGCGGCCAGTCGCGGGAAGAGGAAACACTGCGGGAAACCGCAATCAGGCGGGCCAAAGAGGAGTTGGGTATCGATATCAAAATAACCGATCCTGAGCCATACATAATATATATACCGAAACCAGGCGCGGAAAAAACTGATGTGCTGCTGGTCCATTGGCTGGCGGATTTCAATGGTGATATCAGTCCTGGTCCGGACGTGGAAAAATGGGAGTGGTTCGAAATCTCTGCTTTGCCGGAAAATATTGCGCCAAACATAAAACCAACCTTGAAGCATTTCAACAGTCTTGACTAAGAAAAGATGAACTTTTAAATTATATTTTGTTCCTGGTAAAAAATCAGGAATAAAAGTATTACGGAAACAATCAATAAAGGAAATAGCATGAAAATAACCAGAATATTGGAGTTCAAGAATCGCGCGGATTTTCTCTTGCGGGGCGTATTGACATTGCCTCCGGAATTAAATTCCGCTTCAGCGGTAATGATGGGTGGCTTTGAACGCTCTTGTACTACGGAAGTGAAATTCAAAAGGCTGGCTGACGCTTTGGCCGTGGCCGGCATACCTTCGCTTCGTTTCGATCATACCGGCGTTGGTTTGTCAGATGGTGATTTCTGCGACATCAGTGTCCGCAGTCTGACCAGTGATTTGGGCTGCGCCCTTAAGGCGATTAAGCATGAGCTGTCTAGCGACCGGGTGTCATTCGTTTCCCACAGCTTACCGCCCTGTATCATGGCGGATAAAACCATGCGCGACCGCTTTGACAAAATCGTTATGATATCGCCAGCCTTAAACCAAAGGGCACTGCTGCGCTATTGGTACGTGAAGAATAGTTTCAAACCAGATCCACCGGTTAAAATTACCTGGGACAATTATCGTGAATATTTTGACGAGGAATCTTTTCAGGCCTATAGCCGGTTGGAACAAAAAATCACTAAAGCCCATTTAGTTGGCCCGCATTATTACCTTGAAAGCATGGACGTGGATTATGCCCCGTTAATACCGGATAGCCGCAACATTCTGCACATACATGGCGAGCTAGACGATACCGTGCCCTTGGCCAGCCTGACCAAGAAATTCTCTAACCGGATCATAGTTCCACGGGGAGACCACGACGTAGAACGGCCTGATTTTATCAGCTATTGGCTATCTCAAGCGGTTGATTTCGTAATCGAATACCAATAAAGGGGAGCGCAGCCGCTTCCCCTTTTTCTTTTGACAAAGAAGCCCAAAATCAGCTAAAATAATAGAACAACCAGAGTTTAGCTTAATGCTGTTATAATCATTAATTATTATACTTTATATGAATTATGAAAATTTAATCAAAGAGGATCCGGAAGTATATGATACGATCGAACGGGAGGGGGTAAGGCAGACGGAAGAGATAGAGTTGATCGCGAGCGAGAATTATGTCAGTAAGGCGGTGCTCGAGGCTATGGCAACCGTTTTGACCAATAAGTATTCCGAAGGATACCCCGGACACCGCTATTACGGGGGCAATGCGATAGTCGATGATGTAGAGACGATCGCGATCGAGCGGGCCAGAAGATTATTCGGCGCCGAGCACGTCAATGTCCAGCCGTTATCCGGATCGCCGGCGAACGCGGCAGTTTATTTTGCATTTATTAAGCCGGGCGATAAGGTTCTGGGGCTGAAGCTGGATCATGGCGGCCATCTTTCGCACGGCCATCCGGTGAATTTCTCCGGAATGCTGTATAATTTCGTCCAGTATGAGGTCGAATCCGAAACCGGCCGGATCGATATGGATCGGGTCAGGGAAATCGCCCTAAAGGAAAAGCCGAAAATGATCGTCGCCGGTTACAGCGCCTATTCGCGGGAGATCGAGTGGCGGCGCTTCAAGGAAATCGCCGACGAGGTCGGAGCATATACATTTGCCGATATCGCCCATACCGCCGGACTGATCGCCGGCGGTGAAATGGACAGCCCGGTACCTTTTTTTGACGTCGTTACCACTACCACCCACAAAACCCTGCGCGGCCCGCGCGGCGCGATAATAATGTGTAAGGAGAAATTCGCCAAAATGGTGGACCGGGCGGTGTTTCCCGGAATGCAGGGCGGCCCGCACGACCATATTACCGCCGCCAAAGCAGTAGCATTCGGGGAAGCTTTGAAGCCTGAATTCAAGGATTACGCCAGGCAGGTGATCGCTAATTGCAAGACTTTGTCCGGGGAAATGACCGCTTTGGGATATCGGATAATCTCTGGCGGTACCGACAACCATCTGATCGTGGTTGATCTGAGCAGCCAGGGACTGGTCGGCAAAGACGCCGAAACGGTTTTGGAGCGGGTGGGTATTTCTATTTCCCGTTCGACCATACCCAATGACCCTAATCCGCCCTATAATCCGTCCGGTATCCGCATCGGCACACCGGCCGTGACCACCAGGGGCATGAAAGAAGGAGAAATGAAGCAAATTGCCGTTTGGATCGACCGCGCCCTGAAAAATCGCGCAGATGAGACGGTTTTAAATACGATTAAAAACGAGGTCAAAGATTTGTGCCTTGGATTTTCAATACCGAGTAAATAATATAAACAAAAAAAGGAGGGATATGCCGTGCGAAGCAAGATAATCGATCCGGTAAGATCGTTTTTCAGATTTTTGTCCGGCGTATTCGTCGGTTTGAGCTTGCCCGAAAGATTCATATCGTATTTAACGATCAGTCGCGATTGGCTATCGGCTGCGAAAAAGTATCATGAAGAAAACAATCATGAAGCAGAGGCCGAAGCGGTTATTGAAGCGCGCAAAGCCTCTGATCTGGCCGTGGCGATCTTCGAGCGCATGACCGATGAAAACAAGAAAAGTTTCCAAAACGAGATCTATAAGCTGGACAGGGATTTTTATCAGTTCAAAACATCGTATTTATGCAATCAATAACCGGCATCAAGCACTAAACGTCCTTGATGCCGACCTTATTTATGAGCGCGAACATTATTGACGGCCGGCTGTTGGCCGAAAAGATTAAAGATAAGATTGTTAAAGACATTGTGTCGTTATCCGGCGGCCTTGATAATTACGTTAATCATCGGCCCAATCTGGCGATCGTTCTGGTGGGAGAGCGGGAAGACTCCAGGATTTTTGTCGAGTTGAAGGAAAAGGAAGCCAAGAAGGTCGGTATTGATACCCACTTATATAAGTGTCCCGGCAATATTCCGGAAAACGAACTTTTAGCGATAATCAAGCATTTGAATTCCGATGATCTGATCGATGCTATTTTGGTACAGCTGCCTTTGCCCCCTGGATACGATACTGACGGTATAATCAGGTCAATTAATCCGGAAAAGGATGTTGATCGTTTTCATCCTGACAATTTGGGTATCTTATTTTCCACTTGCGACCACCAGCACGTGCTACCGCCGGTTTTTACGGCGGTTCTGGAAATACTCGGAAGCATCAAGTATGAGCTGGAAGATAAAAGGGTTTGCGTGGTGGCTAATTCGGATATTTTCGGCCGGAGTTTGTGCCGGGTATTGGAATGCCGCAAAGCGAGCGCCGTTTATGTCAAACCAGATGATCCCGACCTAAAGAATAAGACTATGGATGCCGATGTGTTGATCAGCGCAGTGGGCAAAAAACATTTTATAACGCGCGATATGATCGCCGAAGACGCGATTATCATCGATATCGGCATTACCAAGGAAGGCCGCAAGGTTTATGGCGATGTCGATTTTGACGAAGCAGCCGACAAGGCAAGTTTCATTACGCCGGTCCCCGGCGGAGTCGGCCCGTTAACGGTTGCCACTACCCTCCTCAATACCCTTGAGCTGCACAAGAACCGTTGTTGCCAAAAATAGCTGAGCTTAAATAAAAAGCAGCCATATCTTTTTACGATATGGCTGTTTTGCTAATATACGCCGAAATTGCTTATTATGTGATAGTTTGTTACTATGGATATTAGTTAAACTTGCTTTATTTACGAATATTGTGGTGTAAAATATGTCAGAAGCAGACAAACTCAATACAGCCAGCGAACTATTGAAAGTCCATTACGGTTATACCAGTTTCCGTCCCGGACAAAAACAAGCAATCGAAGCGGCTTTGGCCGGATGTTCTGTCGCGGTCATAATGCCGACCGGCGGAGGAAAGTCCCTCTGCTATCAGCTGCCCGCTTTGGTTTTGCCCGGCGTGACCATTGTCGTCTCTCCTTTGATCGCCTTGATGAAAGACCAGGTGGATGGCCTTACGAAGGTCGGTATTCCGGCTACTTTCATCAACTCTTCGATTAGCCAGGCGGAAACTTTCAATCGCCTGGAGGCGGTAAAATCGGGCCAATGCAAACTTCTCTATATCGCGCCGGAAAGGTTTTATAATGCCGAGTTCACCACGGCTCTCAAAAATATCGAAGTCAGCTTATTTGCCATCGATGAAGCGCATTGTATCAGCCAATGGGGACATGATTTCCGTCCCAGTTACCTGAAGCTCAAGTGGGCGATCGAAGCAGTCGGCCGGCCGCCGGTGATGGCTTTGACCGCGACCGCTACTCCGGAAGTGCGCGCGGACATCATCAAGCAATTAGGCCTGGAAAATCCCAAATTGGTCGTTACCGGGTTTGCCCGCCCGAACCTGCAATTCGGCGTTATCCATGCGAATGAAACCAAGAAACCGCAATTGGTAATAGATGCCCTTACGAGCGTACCGGATGGAACGGGAATAGTATATGTCAGCACCCGGGCGCGGGCTGATGCCCTCCTGCAGTTCCTCTTGGAACACGATATAGAAGCGGTTGGCTACCATGCCGGTATGGAAGCGGAGGACAGGAAATGGGTGCAGAATAATTTCATGAGCGGCCAGGCCAAAGTGATCGTGGCAACCAATGCTTTCGGCCTGGGTATTGATAAACCCGATATCCGGTTTGTCATCCACTATGATATGCCGGGCACGGTTGAAGCTTATTATCAGGAAGCCGGCCGAGCCGGCCGGGACGGACGCCCGAGTTTCTGCCTGCTGCTTTACAATTCACGAGACCGGGCTTTGCATGAGTTTTTCATCAAGGGCGACAATCCTCCCCCGAATGTAATCCGCGAGTTATATGAAATATTGCTTAATTACGAATCGGATGTCGTATTGATCACCTATGCCGAATTGGCGGCAATGCTTTCGGATAAACTGCCGGAAATGGCTATCGGCACAGGAATCAAAATACTCGAACGGGAAGGTTATATCGCCCGTTCGACCGAGCGGAGCGGCAATGCTTTTTTAAAATTTTTGAAAGGAGCCGAATATATTTTGGATACGATCAGCCCGCAAGCCAAGAAGCTCAGAGAAACGGTAATTAAACTTAAGGACCGGTTCGGGAATGAAGTGGCTGACGGCTGGCAATTCAACCCGGATGAAGCTGCGGAGATCCTGGAAATTAAGCGCGAATCGCTTATGCGGGCGATCAGGAAGCTGAACGATGAAGGCCTTCTGGAGTACCGGCCGCCATTCAAAGGCACGGAAATCCGCGTTCTGAAACGGGTAAATCCCAGTGAGATTGAATTCGATGAAGCCGCTATGCGGGCCAAACTCAAAGCGGCGCATGACAAACTTGATAAGATCGAAGAATATGTTTACGATTTCGGCTGCCGCCAGAAATTCATGCTCGATTATTTCGGCGACCACGATTCAGGCGCATGCGGTAAATGCGACATTTGTCTGACCGGCAAAGCGCTGGGAGCCAAGCAGCAACCACCCGGATTGCCCGTTAAAAAACCGGCCGGCTATTTTCATCGGGGCATGAAAAGGCCGGCAGACGAGAATTATGCCGCTGATCCTCCGGAGCGGAAGTCCGGGCTAAGCACCAAGTTGACCCAGCTGGAAACCCTTGAGCTGTATAACCAGGGCAAAGATGTCAAAGAGATCGCCCGTCTGCGGGACCTTGAACCGCCCACGGTCATGGACCATATCTGCTATTTGGTGGAAAAAGGGATTATCAAAAATATCGACAAACTGGTAGATAAAAAAACCGTTGTCCGGGTAATGGAAACAATTGAGAAGATTGGCGGGGACAAGCTCAAACCGATCTATGAGCAATTGGAGGGGGCGGTGGATTATGATAAAATAAAATTAATAATTTCCAAACGCATAGCGGATCGCCATAAATTGCAGATCCGTAACCGATAATATGGACCAAAAAACCCAAAAAGAACTTTGCGATATCGTAAAACATAATTATGAGGAAATCGCGGAAGAATTCCATGAAACCCGCCGAAAGTATTTGTGGCCGGAATTGATCAAATTGGCAAAAAACGTCAAAGACGGAGACCGGGTGTTGGACGTCGGTTGCGGCAGCGGGCGCCTGGCCGAAGCGTTTATGGGTAAAACCGTGAGTTATATCGGCGTCGATGCCTGCCGCCGCCTGATCGAGATCGCCCGCGAAGAAGAGCCGGATTGCCGATTTTTAATCGGCGATGTGCTAGAATTGGGCTTGATTCCGGAGATTGAATTCGATTATGTCTTCTGTATCGCTATGCTGCAGCATATACCGGGAAGCAAGCTGCAAGTCGACGCTTTGAGACAGATGCGCAACAAGATCAAGCCGGGCGGACAGGTTATCGTTTCGGTGTGGAATATGCGGAGCCGGATTTGGGCGGATAAGAAACCGTACCGCCGCCTGATTTTCAAGTTCATGCTTCTTAAATTGATCGGTAAGAATAAGATGGATTTTGGCGATATCATAATCGACTGGAAGAATCCGGCCGGACAAACGATAAGCAAGCGTTATTATCACGCATTCCGCGGCCGGGAACTCAAGCGTCTGGCCAGGAAAGCGGGCCTTAGGGTCAAGAAATTCTACAAAGATCAGTATAATTATTATTTGATTTTGAAAAGATAATTCCAATCCGCAAATTTATCCGGATAACACAAACAACTTTAAAACTTTTGGAATAATTCGAATATTAATTAGTAATATTCAGATTATATTTTATGAATATCAGTTCTGAACAATTCGAAAAGATCGTGGCTGAAGCCATTGACTCATTGCCCGATAAATTTCAGGTAAAGATCAATAATCTGGCAGTATTAGTTGAGGATTTTCCCACCGCTGAGCAGTTAAAAAAAGTTAAACTTCACAATAAATGGAGCTTGTTCGGCCTGTACGAAGGTTATGTACAGTCGCGCCGTGTTAATGTCGGCGCAGTCCTGCCGGACCGGATATCGATTTTTCGCCAGCCGATACTGAGGAGCTGCCATAATCCCGAGGACTGCCGTGAACAGATTATCAAGACGGTCAAGCACGAGATCGCCCACCATTTCGGCTCCGATGAGACTGGGGCGAGAAAAGCGGGAGGGAGCAAAACTTGATTTATTTTTTCTTTTATGTTAGTCTATAAAAGACTCCGAAAGGGAGTTTTTTGTAATATTGACAGTTGCTAAACGCTAGTATTTATTCTAAAATACTTTCGGTAATATATAATTCAAAATAAACAATATTTGTAAGCTCCCGTGGTGAAACGGATATTATATCCCGCGAAGCGAGTGCCTGTAGCTCAATAGATGGCCCCGCACCTTTTGCGCTCCGGTAGCTCAACTGGATAGAGCGTGTGGCTTCGGACCACAAGGTTAGGGGTTCAAGTCCCTTCCGGAGCACAGAAGGTGCGGGGTCGAACAAAAAGGTTACGGGTTCGTCAGGTCATTCGACCTGACGCCCGGTCGAATGACCGGGCGAGTCCTGACGGGAGCACACGGAAATTTTCGATTGACGATTTATGATTTTCGAAACAATTCTGAGATCGAAAATCGTAATTCGAAAATTGCGGGGCTGGGTAGCTCAGTTGGTTAGAGCGTAGCACTCATAACGCTAAGGTCGTGGGTTCAATCCCCACCCCAGCTACGAGCAAGCTAAGAAGTTCGTAAAGTTTAAAGTTTGTAAAAGCTACGGACGATTAGTATTGTGCGATTAGGCAAAATATACTTTCAACTTTAAACTTTTCGACTTTAAACTATTTTGCCCTCATAGCTCAGTTGGTACCGCGCCCGCAACGCTCTCGCTTGCGAGGCGGGCGGGGAGCAGCGTTTATGTTTTATTATACTTATGTCTTAAAAAGCAAAGTTGATGATAATTTGTATATCGGATATACTGCAGACTTGGCAAAAAGAAAGATTGATCACGATAATGGGATGGTTGGAGCTACAAAGTTCAGAAGACCATTGGACTTAGTCTATTATGAAGCTTGCATGTCCGAGACAAAGGCGCTGGAAAGGGAAAAATATTTTAAAACCGGCTATGGCAGAAGATTTTTAACAAATAGATTATAATATAATGTGCCGCCCTCATAGCTCAGTTGGTAGAGCAGCTCCCTCTTAAGGAGATGGTCGAGGGTTCGAATCCCCCTGGGGGCACCAGGTATTTTATTTAACAAAATTGCGAAAGCTGGACTCTAATCTCTGCTTTCGCTTTTTTGTTTACTCTAATGCTTTATAATCGAATTATATAGTGGATATTTTTTTGCCCCTAAGATAATTGGTCCCGTATGTGCTCTCTGCCCCCCAGTAAGTCTTTCCAGTGTAGTTTTTTGTCTCGATAGTAAAAATTCCATTCGGGCAGACTAAGACGTAATCAATCGCCCGTCGAATTGGTGACATCATTCAAGCAGGTGATAATTGTCATTAAAATTTTTCTTAATTGCCGAGATAACTGCCATTCGGCGATAGCTCCGTCCAGAAATTTTGTCCCCACCAAGCAATAAAAGGAAATGCAATAAGTGTACCCAGCGTAATGAAAACATTTAACGGAAGAAGCATCCTCCCAACTATGACAACAGCAAAGCCAACAAGAATATATATGCCAACTGAAATGTAAAAGCTTTTTTGTTTAGTTTCTTAAATTACCATATTTATATTTTTTCAATCAATTAAGCAAAAAGAAAGTGCCTGGAGCATAAGCCACAGGCACTTCAATAGTTCGGTTTTGGCAGAAAATTACCTTCTTCCACCTAAAACACTCGTAAGCAATTCTCCTTCCTTGGGGTCTTTGAGGGCATCGGCAACCGTTGCCAAACCATCTTCGGTAATACCTCTTCCGCTAAAAGCGTCTGCCAGTACAGCTATAGCTCCCCAGGCATTGGGATTGTTTGTAACGCGAGCCGAGTTTGGCTCAACGCCTTGGCAAAATGAGGCAATCGCCTTAATCATTCCTGGACCACTTTTGGGAGCCCGAGAAATCATATTGTCCCACTCATCAATGTTGATGGTAGTAAAATGCTCAACGTACAGTCTCATTCGCTCCAGATGCACCTCGTAAAAAGCGGGGCGGTCATCCTGGTAGTAGTAGTCACAGCGTGATACCATTCCCGCAGAGTGGATGATTTCTTCGTGCAAACTGGCAGAAGGTACTTTTGGTGCCCAATGCCATGGCTCATAGATGGTGTAGGACTCAGGAATCGGCAAACGGTCAAACATATCGCTGTACTCTTTACCTTGGAAAAGTTTTACCACTTTGTGGTTCCACTTGTTTCCGTAAGTATCGGTGGTATTAACAACACCAACCCGATGAAACTCATACGGCAAGGCGATAAGCGATTTGCCAAAACGACGATTTTCCTTACGAGATTTGATGGCTTCGGCTTGTGCGTGTCTGCCCTGTGTTTTCAAACGGCGGATATGTTTCCGCATTCCTTTGGAAAGTCTGGCAGGAATCCGATGAAATTGATGACTGTTGGCATCAAGGACTTTCTGGGCGGTATCACTTTTTAATCCGCTCAATCTTCTGCCGTCTAACGGTTTTGGGTAGAGCAGGAGACAGCCCGATTCTTCATCATAGTCAAAAACTTTCATCTTGACGTCATTTGACCAGAAGCCACGTTCACCGCTGGCATCCTCCACGAAGTAAAAGCTTATGGTTGAACCATCAACAAACTCGTGGTAGGTGTAGGTTCCACAGACTTCGCATTTATGTTTGTGGGATTGGATACCCCGCACATCAATGTAAGAGCCACAGGAACCGCATTTGCCTTTGCGTTCGCAGACATCGTCACGAAGACTGGCATACCACAAATATGTGCCGTTTTTTTCTTGTACTTCTCGTGACGGCCTGCTGTCATCCTGGCTGCAATCTTTTACTTCGTAACCCGTTTCTTTGAGTTCTTCAAGTAAAGCCGCCAATGCTTCGGGTGACTTTGGATAAAGACTGCAATTCGGAATCTCAACCACATCTTTTGTTTTAACCATTGCATATCCTCCTTTGTAGGTAGCTAAAAATTGTTTACGTTTTTATAAACTTGTTTATTTATTATAAAATGTTCGTGTTTATAGCCATCTTAACACGAAAATATTAAGCATAGCTAATAATAAAATATATCATAAAATTGCTATTTTGTCAATGTCATTTTGCTAAAATTAAACAAATAATACTAAAATTAAACAAAAAAACACCAGTATTTTCTGTTAATCCTGGTATTTTCTTGAAATAATCCTTGCCTCGTCTCCTCTATATTGATTTAAGCAAACCAATGCCCAAATATTGCCCACGAGACGAGTGCAGATGATTACTCTTAGTGATAAGTGAGTGCGAATGAGAAAGCTGATTTACTGTAACTTTATTTTAGAAATAAAGTTTTGGCCCAACCTAACAGCAAAGAATTTTTTAGCAGTTTAGGGTTCGAATCCCCCTGGGGGCACGTAAAACAAAAACTACAGAGTTAACTCTGTAGTTTTTGTTTTATGGGATTTTTGACCAATTATATTTTGCCCTTCAAGGCGTCCTTCAGGGTTTTGCCTGTTTTGAATTTGGCGACCGTTACTTCCGGGATCTGGATGCGCTCGGACGGTTTCTGCGGGTTGACGCCGCCGCGGGCGTGGCGCTTGCGGGCGAGGAAAGTGCCGAAGCCGGTGATAGTCACTTCATTGCCGGCCTTGAGTTCGTCAATGATGATCTTGACCAATGATTCGAGCATGCGCTCGGCTTCCTTTTTGGAGACGGCGGCTTCAGCCGCGATTTTTTCGATTAGGGATGCTTTATTCATAATGTTATTTTGGTCCGGGCTCATTAATATATTAAAAGGCCCAAAGACAATATTTTATTAAATATATGAATTTTAAGTAATACTAGTAAGATTAGTAATATTAGTAATTACTGCGTTACAAGTCTTACTAAGTACCAGTCTTACTAGCTATACATTAATTTATTTCAATAAACTCGCTTATCGGTTTAATGGCTGTCGCCTGTCCTTCACTATTATTGAATTTTATTAAAACCGCGTTAAATATGGCCTGGCCTTTTTCCGGAATCACATGCGGCTCTTTGACCTGGGTCAGGAAAGTCCGCAATATGCCGTCTTTTTCCACTCCCAGGCAGTTATCGGCTGATCCGACCATGCCGACATCGGTAATTGCGGCCATCCCTTTTGCGCTTATACGCGCATCGGCGGTCTGGACGTGGGTATGGGTACCGATTATCGCGCTGGCGCGGCCGTCGGCATAATGGGCCAAAGCGATTTTTTCCGAAGTCGTTTCGGCATGTATATCTACAATTATAGCAGAACGTGAATTCTTAGGCAAGTGATTATCCGCTAATATTTCATCCAATTTAATAAAAGGATTTTCCGGCTGCAGGGGCATAAACACCTGTCCGATCAGGTTAATCAAGAGTATCTTTGCACCGTTCTTTTCCAAAATGACCTGGCCTTTGCCAGGAACCGCGTTATTTGTGTTTGCCGGGCGTAGAACCGGCAAATTGTCGAAAATAGCCAGTTGTTTTTTGTTTTTGAAGGCATGGTCGCCAGTCGTGAAATAATCAATCCCCGCCCCCCTTAATTCTTCCACGATTGTTTCGGTAATGCCGGAGCCGTGGGCGCTGTTTTCGGCATTGGCAAACACAAAATCGAGACTGTGTTTATGGATGAGTCTGGGTAATAATTTTTTAACGGTTTCCCGGCCAATCCGGCCGACAATATCACCGATGAATAATATTTTCATTTCCTGAGGATAATTAAAAACTTAGAAGAAAAAATAAATACTACATTTTATGCTAACATAACCTTATATTATTGGCAAGTAATTAAAAACAAAAAACAACCGTTTGGTTGTTTTTTGTTTGATATGTAAGTTGTCTGATTATTATCGGGCGAATTCGATCACGCGCATTTCGCGGATGACATTGACCTTGATCTCACCCGGGTACTTGAGTTCGCTTTCGATCTTTTTGGCGATCTCGCGGGCCAGGTTATAGGCTTCGATATCATTGATCTCTTCGGGTGTGACAAATACGCGGACCTCGCGGCCGGCCTGGATGGCGTAGGATTTGTCCACGCCGGTAAATGAGCTGGCGATTTTTTCCAGCTCTTCCAGGCGCTGCAAATAGCGTTCGTAGGTATCGGAGCGGGCGCCGGGTCGGGCGCCGGACATCGCATCGGCGATTTTTACTATTATCGATATCAGTCCGCGCGGCTTATCTTCGTGGTGGGTTTCGATCGGGGCAATAATATCTTCGGGCAAGCCGAATTTTTTGGCGATATCGCGTCCGATTTCGGGATGCGTCCCCTGGACTTCGTGGTCAACCGCTTTGCCGATATCGTGGAGTAGGCCGGCTTTCTTGGCAATTGTTACGTCCGCGCCCAATTGCTCCGCCAAAAGGGCGGAAAGGTGGGCGACTTCCAGCGAATGGCGCAAGGCATTTTGCCCGTAGCTGGTGCGGTATTTCAAGCGGCCGATGATCGATACCAGCTTCGGATCCAAACCGGCGATGCCCAGTTCATAGAGGGCGTCTTCACCCGCTTTTTTGATGTCCATTGCCAATTCCTTTTTGGCGTCCTCGATCGCCGCTTCGATCTTGGTCGGATGGATGCGGCCGTCGAGGATCAGTTTGTCCAGGGTTTTTTTGGCGATGTGGCGCCGGATCGGCGAAAAGCCGGATACCAGGATCGAATTGGGCGTATCGTCTACTATGATTTCCGTACCGGTCAGCTGTTCGATCACTTTGATGTTGCGGCCTTCCCGGCCGATGATCCGCCCTTTCATTTCGTCGTTGGGCAGATCGACTGTTGTGGTCGTGATCTCAGGCGTGAAATTGGAAACCAGGCGCTGCATTGTGCTGGCCATAAGTTCCCGTGATTTTTCTTCCAGTACATCGGTCGTTTCGTTCTCCAGTTTGCGCAGTCGCGACATCAGCGATTCCTGCATCTGGCCTTCGATGTTTTTCATGATCACTTCGCGCGCCTCGTCCTTGGACATTTGCGCGATCTTTTCCAGCTTGTCCAGCTGGTCTTGCTTGATCTGTTTGATTTTTTCTTTTACTTCTTCGACTTTGGCGATCTTGTCATAGAGTTTTTGCTGTTTGTCCTGGAGTTCTAGAAGTTTTTGGGAAAAAACGGTTTCCCGTTTTTCTAGCCGTGATTGCAGGTTGCCGATATCCTGGCGCCGTTTTTTTTCATCCTGCTTGGCTTCCTCGATGATTTTCAATGCTTTTTCCTGGGCCTTGAGTACCAATTCGTTCTGCTTGTTCTTAACCTCAGTAAGAATTTTTTCCGCCCTTTGTTCGGCGGATTTGATCTTGGTATCGATCCGTTGCTGCCTGATCCAGTAGCCGACAAAAAAACCACCCCCGAGGAATACGGCATACAATACATATTCCATATTCGCTATAGATCTCTAAATCCAAGGAGTGGCAGTTATAACCTTTGTATTTTGCCGAATTACAAAATCGCCGATACCATATCGACTGTATTGGCGTTCTTTCTGTTAGCGCCGGCGTATGCGATTTGTTGAGGCAAAATATGAATTATGAACACAAGATTGATATAAGTCGAAATTCGCTAAGGTTATACTTGATCTTTCATTTCCTCGGATTCGAGATTTTTATTTATTAATTCGTATCCTAATTATTTCAGGATCACAGTTTCTATACTAACACAGAGGGACCGGTTTGTAAAGCCGGGAGTTCGGCGAGTTATTTCACGATTATTTTATCGATGATCCCGTATTTTTTCGCTTCTTCGGTGCTCATAAAACGGTCGCGATCTGTATCTTTTTCCACTTTCACGATCGTCTGATTGGTGTGTTTGGCCAATATTTTATTAAGCTGATCCTTCAGCTTGAGGATATATTCCGCGCGGATCTTGATATCGGTTGCCTGGCCCTCGAATCCCCCCATAATTTGGTGGATCATTACCTGGCTATTGGGCAGGGCAAAACGCTTGCCCTTGGTGCCTGAGGCCAGCAGGACCGCTCCCATCGAAGCCGCCATGCCGATACAAATCGTGGAAACGTCGCTTTTGACGTATTGCATCGTGTCATAGATCGCCATACCTGCAGTAACCGATCCACCGGGCGTATTGATATAGAATTTGATGTCTTTGCCTTTGCTTTCGGCATCCAGAAAAAGGAATTGGGCAATAATGATGTTGGCCGTATGGTCATTGATCGGTTCACCCAGGAATATTATCCGGTCTTTCAACAGCCGGGAATAGATATCGTAGGCCCGTTCGATATGGCCTGATTTTTCGATAACGGTTGGTATCAAAGGCATAAATTTAGTAATTAGTAATTAGTAATTGGAAATTTGAATAATATCCATATATGATTAAATATGATCCAAATTACCAATTTCCAGTTTCTAATTTCATTATTTTAGATTATATCCCACCCATCTTTTGATTTGACCAATTTGGCGTCGAGGACGAAGGCGCTGGCGCGGGGGTGGCCGCCGCCGCCCAGTTCCCGGGCGAGCTTAGAGATATCGATCTTTGGGTTCATGCTGCGCAGACTGCCCTTGATTTTGCCATCGTCCATTTCGCGCAATACCAGTATGGCATCGGCATCCGATATATTGGACAAGAAGCCCGGTACGCCTTCCATCTCTTCGTCGGTAGCGCCGGTTTCCCTGAAGTCATCGCGGGACAGCACTGTGATTGCCATATTGAAGCGTTTGTTAAGATACAGGCGGTGCATGGCAATGCCCCAGATCTTCATGCCGCCGATCGATTTGTTCCGCCAGGTGTTTTCCATAATCAGCGGAAAGCGGGCCCCGTAAAGCAGCATATCCGAGGCGATTTTGATCGTTTTGTCGGTGGTGGCGTCGTAGAGCAGGTTCCCGGTGTCGGTCAGGATCCCGGTAAGGATGCAAGTGGCCAGATTCTTGTTGATGCGGACCAGATTGGTACGCAGAAAGTCGAAAATGATCTCAACGGTCGAGGATGCTTTGGGATTCCTTATTTCCAGGTTGGCATAATCATGGACCTTGGGATGATGGTCAAATTCGATAACGAACTGGTCTTTGCGCCGTGCCTGGATCTCTTCGGTCAGAGAAGTGCGGGAAAGCTGTCCGCAGTCCAGGACGATGATAACATCGAATTGCCCGACATCCAGCAATTTTTTATCGGTAATTATCTTATCGATATGGGGCAGAAATCCGAACTGGGGCGGAGGGATATCGTGGCAAAAAGGCAAACAGTCCTTTTCCAGGAGCTGCATCAACTCGATTATCGCGCACATGGCAGCCAAGGCATCGCCGTCCGGCCGGTCATGGGTTACTATCAGGACGCGGTCGGCGGTGGTTATTTGGCCCAAGGCCTTAAGGTACTTGGGGGCAAGCATGACCGTAGCGGGTGTCATCGGTTTGTTATTGGATATTATTTAATTAGATTGGGAAATATTGAAAAATCTAGTTCAATTCATCGAATACTTTTTCGATGTTGGCGGCGTAACGTTCGGCTGAATCGATTTTCCAGGAAAAATTCGGGATAAACTTCATTTTGAGCTTGCTTTTCAATTCACGGGAAAATTCCGAGCTATGGCGGCGGAGATTCTTCAGCACCGTACCGGATATATTTTCCGGTAGAACGGAAATGAAAACAGTGGCATATTTGAGATCGGCGCCGCATTTTACCCGGATTACCGTTATTAGCCCTTGGTCCAAAGGCAGCTTAGCCGATATCATTTGGGCCAGTTCGGCCCGAAGCAATTCGTTGATCCGGTCGATTCTTGACATGGTGGCAGAGAATTATTTTTTGAAATTATGGCTTTAAAGTTTGTGCTTATTTCAACTGGCTGATTGATTCGATTTCTTTGATGAATTCCAGTATATCGTCTTCAGCGAGAGGTTCCTTGGTTTCCAGCTGCAATCCGCATTCCTGGCCGGATTCGACCCGGGAAACATTCTGTTTGCCCGATTGGAGCTGGATGACCCGGCCTTTGCCGACCATTTCCTGGCCGCGGTGTATTTCTATGGTGGCGTCAGTTTCGGCGGTGCCGTTTACCACTTTGCCGCCGATAATCTGCTGGTTCTTTTCCGTGCGGAATATCGCCAGAACTTTTAATTTGCCCAAGACAACCCTTTCGACCGTCGGTCGGATTCTGGCTTGCATTAATTTTTTGATATCGTTGATCAAGTCGTAAATTATCGAGTAAAGCCGAATATCGGCATTCGTTTCCCGGGCCATATTTTCCATTTGCGGCGCCAATTTGACATTAAAGCCGACGATAACCGCCCCGGCCGCTTCCGCCCTCTTCAAATCGCCATCGGTAATATTGCCGAGTCCTTTGTGGATTATTTTGACCTTAACATCCTTAGTGTTGATCTTTTCCAGCGATTCTTCGATTGCTTCCGCCGATCCCAGCACATCGCTTTTGATCACGATGTTGACGGTGGCAATATCGTCGGACGTATCTGTCTCGGCTTCGGCATTGGCCGCTGTGCCGTTTAGGGTGATTCCCTTTATCCTTTTGTGCCTGATGCGTTCGCCTGAGCCGACTTCAATGATATCGCCCACTTGCGGCATCGCCTTAAGGCCGATGATTTGCGCGGGCGTCGACGGGCCGGCTTCGGCGATCATTTCTCCGCGGTAGTCCTTCAATGCCCGGACCTTACCGACGGCGATCTTATTGGCGATCAGCTCATCGCCGGTTTTTAACGTTCCGTTTTGGACCAATATCGTAGCGATCGGACCGGCGCCTTTGTCGATATTCGATTCGATGATCGTGCCGATGCCGGGCGAATGCGGGTTGGCCTGAATATTGTCCGATTCCGTTTCGGCAGCCAGCAAAACCAGGTCCAAGAGCTCATCAATGCCGGTCCCTTTGAGGGCTGATATGGGCGCGCAAATGATCTTTCCGCCCCAATCCTCGGGCATGACGCCTAATTGGTTGGATAATTCCTGCTTGACCTTGTCGATATTGGCTTCCGGCTTGTCGATCTTGTTGATGGCGATAACATAAGGGATTTTGGTGGCTTCGATTATCTTGAAGGCTTCGATCGTCTGCGGCTTGACCCCGTCGTCGGCGGCTACGACCAGGATCGCGATGTCAGCGATCCGGGCGCCGCGGCTGCGCATGGCCGTAAATGCTTCATGGCCGGGTGTATCGATGAAGGTGATCAGTTTATCGTTCTTTTTCGCCTGATAAGCGCCGATGTGCTGGGTGATCCCGCCCGCTTCCCCGTCTACGATATGGGTTTTGCGGATGGCGTCCAGAAGCTTGGTCTTGCCGTGATCGACATGGCCCATTACCACAATTACGGGGGGTCGGGGTTCCAGATCGGTTTCCTGGGCCAGATTTTCTTTCAGCCGGTTTTCTTGGCCGGCAGTATCTGTATCTTCATTTTCCAGTTTATTGACTGTCAGTCCCAACTCCTGGCCGACCAGCCAGGCGGTTTCATAATCGATTTTTTCGTTCAAAGAGGCGAAAATTCCGTTTTTCATCAGTTCCGAGATAACCGCGCTGACCGGCACATTAGCCAAATGCGCCAGCTCTTTGACCGCTATATAATTGGAAATAGTGATCGAGGTTTTAGCCTGGACCTTTACCTTTTCCAGCTTCGTTTCCTCGGCGGCTTTTTCTTTCTGCTGCTCGATCTGCCGCCGGAGGCGCGGCCAGTCCCTGATTATTTGCGTGGCTACATTGCGGTTAATTTTGATCGCTTTTTGGCCGATATCATAACCGAATTGCGGCAGATAATTGCGCAATTCATGCGGATTGATCCTAAGTTGTCGGGCTAATTCGGAAATGTTCATATAATATTATGCCAATATGCGAATTAAGGCGAACGCCGCGAATCGCGGATCAGCAATCAGTAAATCAAAAACAAGGATGATTTCCTTGCATGGGTTACTTGAATTTTATTAAACTTTACAATATTATTTAGATAAAGTCAAATAAGAATACGATTACACGAATCAATAATGAACGCACAAATATTTATAAATATGGATAATGAAAAATCAGGTTTTTTATTAATTAATAAGCCGAGCGGGCCGACGTCGCACGATATAGTCAATCAATTGCGCCGTGTTACGGGAATAAAAAAGATCGGCCATGCGGGCACGCTGGACCCTTTCGCCAGCGGGCTTTTGATCATGGCGGTCGGACGCGAGGCTACCCGGGAAATCAGCCATTTCGTTAAATTGGACAAAATGTATATCGCGACATTGCGGCTTGGTGCGGTAACAGACACCTTTGATCGAGAAGGAACCATTAAAACATCGAATGTCGAATGTCGAATGTCGAATGCAAAATTAGAAAAAATTCTGCGCCAGTTCATAGGTAAACAAAAACAAATTCCGCCGATGTATAGTGCCAAGAAGATCGGTGGTAAAAAGCTGTATCAGCTGGCCCGCCGCGGCATTACGATCGAACGCGAACCGGTAGACATAGAGATATATGACATTGAATTAGCCGGATACGATTGGCCTATGCTCAAAATAAAAACCCGCGTTTCGAGCGGGACTTATATACGGGCATTGGCGCGTGATATCGGATTGGCTCTCGGTTGCGGAGCCTATCTCCACGCGCTGGAACGAACCGCCATCGGCGGCTATAGTATATTGGATGCGTCCGGTCTTGATGCCCTTAAGGAGGATAATTGGCAAAAAAAGTTGTTTGTATAGGCAGGGCTAAGGGTGAGTTTGCGGGTTTAAACGCATAAAAATATCGCCATTTTCCTGAAAATCAATTTTATTTATTATCTCAATAAACTTATTTATCTCCAGCCAGTCTTCCTGCTTGAATTCCGGGGAATCAGTGGCCACGAAATTAAACCGGTAATCGCCAAGTTTGGAAATCAAATGGAGACAATCGAGCGTATCCGTTTTTGCCGCTGAATTGAATTCGATTGACATCAGGGGCAGGGGCGCGCTTAATCCGCTTAAGACCTGGTATTCGAAATTCTCCACGTCGATCTTAATGTAGTCCGGCCGGCCGAATTCCTTTATCAATTCATCGAGAGTTGTTATCGGTACTGTGATGGATTTTCGCCAAAGTTCTTTCTTAAAGCCGGTTTCTTTGTGTTTGGCGGAAAAAGTCGATACGGTTGGCCGGTTGTGGCAGATGAAGAAAGGCAGCTCTCCCGGCCGATTGCCCACCCCCTTTTTTACTATTATGACTTTTGTGTCATTCCTAAATCTGTCAGCGAGGCGGCTCGCGACTTGCGGGTTTGGCTCTACGGCCACAACCTTTTTCGCCAATTGCCGGAAGATATCGGTATGGTCGCCGAGATGGGCGCCGACATCGAATACCAAAAAATCTTCGGCAAGTATTTGGCCGTATAACAACCGTAGCCTTTTTTCTGAATGGTCGAATAATTTCTTGTATATCGGACGTAAAAGATAGATAACTTGTTCCGGCAAAAAACGATTGATATAGAATAAGAATTTTTTCATCATCCGGTTTGTTTTAAGTTATTCAATTGATTTTATCGAGCCAAGTCGCTTCCCGGCCATAGCCTTGTTCTTGCATCAGCGAGCCGCAGTGCTTGTTCAATATTTTCGCCCTATCCGCCCCCCAATCGTTCCACTTCGGAATGACATCAAAGGGGGCGGGGTGTATTCGCCGTTTAAGCATATCTTCAGCCAAGTTTTTTTGGCTGGACGTCAGGGGGAGATTAAGCAAAAATTCAGCCATTTGGACCAGTGTTTGCGGCATCTGTTCGCTATTGATAATATCTTCGAATCGGTACAAGCGTACATGGGGATTTTGTTTGACAGCATCCAGGGCATAGCGGTTGATATAATTCCACGACCAGGCCAGCTTCTCGAAATTATCGTATTTTTTCCAGGCCGCCAGATGCGCCCGGTCATTGACCATTTTCGGTGTCGGCCGGTTGCCCAGCCAGACATTGATATCCCGCGGATCGAAAAAATTCTTTTTATTCATCCATGACCGGACCCAGTCGCGGGGGTCGCGGATGATATAGGCCGCCCGGCAGTTAGCGAAAGCCAGCGGCAGGACATCCAGCAGGCCGTAATAATGGTAGCTGCTTTCGACATATAAGCGGCCGGGCAGAGAATTGACGAATCTGTTCCGCACCTTGACCAATCTGGCAGCGGCTTCTTCAGCCGTTATTTTTTTTGCCAGCCTGAGGTTGGAAATATATTCGATATCACGCCGGCCGATCAGCTTTTTCAGGACTGCGCCGGCCAACCCATAAAGCCGGATCGCCTGCCAGGTTTTTTTCGTAAACAAAGTATTGCGGTCGATCATACCAGGTTCGTGCAGGACCGTATCGCCAGGCGCCAACGCCCGGAACAGGGCGGTCATGAACGTCGTACCGGTCCGGCCGAGGGACGTGATGATGATGCTGGTTTTTTCGATCATATTTTCAGGTATTATTTTGTTAGCACCGGTTGGTTGCGCGCAGTAGCCAATTTTATTCTGGTTCGTTCCCCTCTTTCGAGCGGTTTTTATGCGTTAGCCAGGGAATTATAAAAATGACTGAGATTATCGGTAGCCAGGCCAGGGTGCTTACGCGGTCGACCAAAGCGACCAGCGCGGCCTGGTCGACATTCCCGGCAGTGAAGCCGGCCGTTATGGCCATGGCTGCTTCGCGGATGCCGATGGCCGCCGGTGTGAAGGTAACGAAAGACGCGATATTACCTGCCGCCCCGATCGTGGCGGCGGTCAGGAACGAAATACCGCCGTAAAAAATGTGATACAAATACCAGAGTTTGGCGGCAAATACCAGGTTGGCGGCGATAGCATACGCCATGACCGGCATGAACAGACCGCGCCGGCGGAACGATTGCCACTGTCCATGCAGTTCGTACATTATTTTTTTTGCTACCGGCGGTAATAATACGGCGGGAAAGCAGATCGCGGCCAGGGCCGCGCCGGCGGCGCAAATCATGGCTCCCAATAGCCATAAATTCACATGGGAGAACCGCCAGGCAATAAGCAGCAGGGCAGTAATACCGACGAGGGCGGCGCCGAGCACAGCCGCTATGATCACGAATACCGAAAGCATGACGAACAGGCGATAACTCAGCGCGTAGCGTTTTTTGAGATAAACCCCCCTGAATACGGGGCCGCTTTTTATCAGGATATGGTTCATCAGGCGGTTCAATGCCGCCAGTCCCAGCCAGTCCGGAACCGACAAGCGGAAACCGAGCGAACGGAGAGCGACCATAAAAACCGAAGCGTTCAGGACCAGATTGATGATCGTGAGCACTGAAATGATCAGGATGTTCACGGGACTCAATTTTGTCAGGATCACGAAATCCTCACCATGACGGTAGATATATACGGCTAACGCCGCCAATGCCGCCAGAGTGAAGGCGATCTTCCCGGCCAGCCGGTATTTTTCGAATTTTCCGGCAGCGCGATCGCCGTTATTCATTTTTTCGCTGACGTTCGTCATATGAGAGTATCGTATAATCGCCGGTGGGCCGCAGCCGCCCGGGACCAGGAATATTTTTCCTTGTATTCATTCAGTTTACGCGTCAGTTCCAGGCAGGCGGTTTTGTCGCTCAGGGCGAAGGACAGTTTGCCGGCCAGGTCGCCGCTATCGCCCGGCCGGGCGATAAAGCGGCGGTCACCGATTATTTCCGCCAGGTCGCCGACAGCCGTCACCACCATCGGACGGGTAAGCGCTAATGCTGTTTTGACCAGTCCGCTTGAAGCGTCAAAACGGCGATAGGGCAGGACGACTACATCCGCGACCGTTAACAACCGGGCGATTTCTTCTGCCGGAATATAGTATAGCTTTTTAACGATATACGGAGCCAGATCCAGTTCGTCAATTATTCCCTGGTAAATATCCCAGCTACCCCATACCGTGCCGGCGATGATCAGTCGGGAAGAGGGATCATTCTTGATTACTTGGGACCAGGCCTTGAGCAGGACATCCAGGCCCTTGTAGGGGCGGATACTGCCGAAAAAAAGACAATATGTTTTAGACGGATCGAGCGCCAGTTTGTCCATGATCTCGGCGCGCGATCCGGTGATGGGCGGCAGTTGGCTGTCATATACACCGATGGGAATAACCGCCACGTCATCAGTTTTTATCCGGTATAGAGAGATTGCCTGACTTTTGTTCTGTTCGTTGTGGACGATGATTTTATCGCACATCCTGACCAGGACACCCGTTAATATCGCGCCCAGGCCTCTTTGCTCGTGCGGCGTGACATTGTGGAGCGTCAGGATGGCCGGCCGCTTTTTTGTGAACCGGTTTACCAAGAGTATAGTAAAATAGACCGGGAACAGGATATGGGTCCACCATTGCAGATGGATGATATCGCCGGTAGCGGTCAGGGCGGCATCTAACCAGGAAAACGGATTGTACCAGGCCAATATCCGTTTTTCTACGCAGTTGCCGCTATCGTAGCGGCAATTTTTTCTTTCTTCATCGATCGCGCCCCCGGGGTAAAGCCATTCGGGATAAAGATTTTTGAAATTGACCAGCTCGAGCGGCAGATCGTTCGCGGCCAGTGAACGGGTGAGATGGTCGCTGTAGACGCTGATGCTTTTTTGCGGATAAAACGCGGAAATTAATGTGACTTTCATAGGTTTGTCAGTTTATCCGGTAGATCATATAGATACCGTCATCATAAACTAAATCCGTTTTAGTATCGAGAAATTTGCGGAAGGCATCGAGATCATCGTAGATACTGGGGCCCGCGCCCTCATATTGCCGGCGGTAGTCCGCCAGGCTGATCCCTTTTATCTCCGGCCAATATTCGAACATGGTGTACATGTAGGAATGGACGATATACTTTATGTTATTTTTTTTCAGTAATTCATAATAATAATCGTTGCCATTTCGCAGGGCATAACCGGCTATCCCCAGATATGGATCGACATTAACCACCGTTTCTTGCGGGTTATCTATATAGGCCGCGCGGAAATCGCCGACGACAATCGCTTTACCGCCCGAATCGGCGATCCGTCTGTTGAGATCTTCGGCCGCTTTGGCGAACGGGACAAAGCGGTAAAGGGCGTTATTGTCAGTTTCACTGCGCAAGAGGAACGGCAGATTGCCGTACACCGTAATATTCGTGATGAAGACCAGCGCCATTACCGGCAAATAAATTCGCGCCAGGGAGGGGAAGCGGACGAATAATACGGAAGCGAGCAGATATAGGATAATAAGCAGGGGGTAGAGATACCAAATTCCGCCGAAGCTGACTTTCTGCCAGGCGGCCAGGGCGACAATTACGGCGGGCAGGATGATCATCAGCGCCCGGTATTTTCTCACGAAAAATAACAGGGGAATAATCACGATCAAGCCGAGAAAACCGGCATCATGCGAAGGCACGTCGAATATCCGGTAGCCGATCGACTGATGCCAGAGAGCGCGCAGAATGGTAAGAGGGTTTTTGCCGGTCGCGGGATAGTCCAGTTTGAGCTGCATAACTTCTTCTCCGCGCATTCGTTGGTAGCCGGGCAAGCCGCTATCGTTCAAGTAGCCGCCGGTAGCGCCGGGCAAGCCGAAGATCTTTTGCGGATAAAGCGGATTGGCGAAAACAACCGTGTTTTTTATCGCCCAAGGTGAAAATGCGGCCAGGGCAAGGACAACGGCAACGGCCAGGGAAATGATTGTTTGACGCCACTGTGAACGCCTTCTGGCCAGGGCGGCAATCGCAAAAGACGCCAGTAACACTGCGGCAAAAGGGATGGCGGTATATTTGATGCCGACGGCAATGCCCGTGAACAATCCGGCCAGATAGAGATATTTCTTGTCGAATGTGTCCAGCCAGAGCCATAAGAGCAGAAGGATATGCAGCAAATACAAAGCCAGCCACAAATCGACTTTGGCGGTATGAATGAAGTAAATGTTTATCGGGATGAATAAAACCGTTGCCAGGGCTATCAGGGCATGCTGCCGGCCGAAAAATCTGTCGGCAATCGCGAATACGCTTAAAATAATCAGGAAAAACGCCAGCCAGGAATGAAGCATTACGAGCGGAGGGCCGCCAGCCAGAATGGCGATCGAATAAAGCATTTCGACGTTCTGTCCCATGTTGGCGTGGCCGTAATAACCGAGCGGGATATATCCGCCCTGGCCGACATACGCCATTGGGGCGGCAAAATAAGTATTCAGACTGTCGGCATCAGCCGGCGCGGGCCAGTAGCTGGTAACGAAAAAAAGCGAAGCGAAGAACAGCGTCAATATGGCTATTGCCGCGAGCCAGGCCCGGCCAGGCGTATCGTATTCCATCGTCAATATCGTTTGGACAGGCTGTTTGTATATTTTTTTCAAATAAGGCCAGCTGCACGCCAGGATCAGGAGGGCGAGGACGGTTATCGCCGCCGCGTTCAGCCAGCCGCCTAAGGCCAGAAAAAAAGTGCCCAGCATAAACGGAATCAGACCGATCGTAATCGAAATCAAACCGGTCGCGAGGCTGCGGTCCGGGGCCAGCCCGAGCCGGTCGAGTAATTGACGGCCAAAAATATGGGTTACTGCGAGCAGGACAACAAAATACAAGGCAGCCATTATAAGCCGTTGCCAAAGCGAGATAGCCGAAAAAATTACCGATGAGTCGATCACAAATATAGAGGAAAGCGGATTGGCCGGCAAATAGGCCAGCAAAGCGGTTGCCGTCAAAATGACAGCGAAGCCCAACGTGAACTTCCATAAACCGCGCCGGCACAGCCGGACCAAAAAAAGAATAGCGATAAGTAGCGACAGAGACGCGATGATATTCGGAATGGTTTCCGGCCGGCCGATCAATTTTTCCGGGTTGCCGGCCAGCCCCGAGATCTTGGCGGTTATTGCCAAAAACCAGCTCAAAAACACGAAGACAAAAATTATATCAGCCTGGTTCAGTTCGATCACCCGGACATTTACGAGCCGCGCTATCGCTTTGCGTATGTCGGCAAAATCGAACCGGTATAACGGACCCTTGCGAAGCAGAATGACAAAGATAACAGGGAATATAAAAAAGCAGGCAATCGCTAAAGGGAATAGATACCGATGGTTATAGCAATACAAAAACATGGGTACAAAGACCCATATCATTAAGAGCGCCGTTTCCCAGTGCTGGCGCAGGAAAGATTCTGTCTTTTTCGGCGTGTTATTCATCGGTCCCGCCATTTTCATCATATTGCCGTTTTTTTAATAACAAAAGGATTTCTTCATTCAATTTCCGGTTGCGGGCGATCAGATCGCCCAAAAGGCCGAGTATTATCGTAAAAAATCCCATCAAGATGAGGATAGCCGACAGGATAAGCGACTGGATGCGGCTGCCGCCGGCGCCGGCGAGCGATAAATAGATATGCCTGAGCCCAAGCAAGATGCCGGGAAACATAATAAGAAGGCCGAAATAAAAAAGCGTTTTTAGCGGCTTATACATTAGTACCGACCGGATGATCGTGGACGAAGATTTTTTTATGTGAGTAAACAGATTGTTGATCAGGCGCGATGATCTATCGGGGCGCGGCCTAACCGTTATCGGCATGTTGGCAATGGCCAAATTCTTGTATATCGCCTGGATGATCGTTTCGTGGGTGTAGGTATAGCCGGAATTTATATTGAGCTGCATTGCCAGCGAACGTGAAAAGGCGCGGAAACCGCAGGAAAAATCGTTGATTTCCGACCCGGTAAGACGCTTCAGGATCCAATCGCCGAATAGATTGCCGTATCTGTTTCCCCAGGGCATTTCTTTCCGGTTCCTGACCTGGCGGTCGCCGACTACGAGATCAGCCCGGCGGCGGATGATCGGTTCGATCAAACGCGGGATCTCGTTGGCGTCGAACTGGTTGTCGCCGTCGATATTGACGATAATTTCGCCGCCGCCCAGGAGAGCGGCATCCAGGCCGCGGGAAAAGGTCTTGGCCAGGCCCATGTTCCTGCCACTTGATATCACTTTGTCTGCCCCGGCAGACGCGGCAGCTTTTGCCGTGTTATCTTTCGAACCGTCGTCCAGAACGTACACTTCGGTCTGGCTTATGCCCGGGGTCTGCCGCGGGATGGACCGGACGACCGCCCCGATCGTCCGCTCTTCATTATAAGCGGGTATGATAACGATTAGCTTCATATAATCTTGATTTCCTAATTTCTAATATCTGGTTTCTGCATCAAGCATCATTTTGTTCTGCTGTCTTCTTGTCTATTTTGTAACGCCCGCGCACACGGTTAAGAAAAATACCGAGAACTTCACGCAGAGTGACAAAATATCCGCTAAGACCGACCCGGCTGACCGGCCCGTTGGTCCAGCGGACCGGAATGATGGCGATTCGGTAGCCGGCCGATCTGGCCAGCATCAATATCTCGGCATCGATCGCCCAGCGGTCCAATGTCGTATGAGGGAGAAGCGTGGCAGCAGCTTGGGCGCTCAGTACTTTGAAGCCGCATTGAGTGTCCCAAATACCTTTGACCGAAAGCGCCTGGAAGATCAGGTTGCCAACTTTACCGAAAGCCCGCTTCCACCGGGCCTGGGACCTTACTATCCTGCTCCCGGCGGCATCACGAGGATGGCGGCTGCCGATAACGATATCGGCATTGTTTCTGAAATGCGGCCAGACCGAATCCAAATGGTCGATGGTCGTGGCGTTATCGGCGTCTATAAACAGACGAAAGTCGCCACCGGCCTGGAGCAATCCGGTGCGGATAGCTGCGCCCTTGCCTCGGTTTGATTCATGCTCGACTAATTTTATCATCGGAAATTTCGCCGCCAGTTCCCGCGCGGTATTTCCTGTCCGGTCGGTCGAGCCGTCATTAACGATTATTATTTCATAGGCATAATTTTGCCTATCCAGGTATTCGCGGAAGCGGCCGATGGTTTGTTCCAGGCTTTTTTCTTCATTATAGGCGGGAATGATAATTGACAACTGCATAATCGAGATAAATAGCTTAAAATTTGGCGGCTCTATATCTAATTATATTTTATCCAATTTTAAATAAATATTCCATACTTCTCGGTTTTCTCGAAACGGCAGGATCACCAGGCAAAAGGTCCGATACGGGCAATATATTATTCCGATGCTAAACGGTGATAGACCACGCTGTAGTCATCGGCATAAGCCAATTCCCAATCGGCGGCATCATCCAGTATATTGTAGATTGTTTTATCCATTTCGTTATCCGCGTCGCTTGGATTATTCGCATAGCCGAATAATAAGCGTTCGTACCAGCGGTATGTTTGCGGGTGTTGCGCCGGCAGCAATGCCAGGCCGATATTGAATTGGTCCATTTTGTCCAATGTCAGTTCGGGATCGTAAAATTCGAAATATTCTTCCAGAAAAGTATGCCCGGCGTAAGGGTATTGCGGAAAGCGCCCATCGATGAAAATTTGTTTTTCCGGCCAATTCCATACCAAGTAGCCGCCCCAGGCATATGAGTTGAATATATTATTTTTAGCCAGGTCAGGATTTTGTTTTATAAATTCCAAGGCGGAGCAGGGGTATTGGCGGCAGAATTTCGGCGAAACGAAAGGGTTATTGGTAAAGTCGGTTTTCAATATTTGTGTTGACATCGCTAATAATAAGCCGAGTGTGACGTAAATTCTGATAAATGTGTTGTTAACGATGAATTGTTTGATTTTTTCCGGCACTTCGAATATCGCATCAGCCGCCAGGGTCAATGCCGGAAAGGAAACGATGAAAAAAAGCGGAAAATGGCGGCGGGATTTTATGGCCAGGGCCATAAAAAAAGAGGGAAAGGAAAAATTGCCAAGGGGGTAATTTTTTCAAACTCGGACTGGATCTTAGTGAGAGGAAATAAAGGCCGAACAAGGAGGCGGCGACAGCCAGAAGTATGGTTTGATGGATGAAAACAGGATGAGCCCAAGCCGGCAGCCACTCATTGATATGTTTCAGATAATAAGAATTGCCATAATCGGTTAGAAATGAGTATAACTTGTAATTATAAGGCGTCAAAAAGGTGGCGCCGACAGACAATACGAAGACGGTAATCACGCGCCTGAAATCCTGCCGGCTAAGCGGCTGGTCCTTCTGGAAATAAGCGGGCCAGTGCCAGCGGGCAGTCAAAGGAAATATCAGCTTGAAAGAAAGCCAAAGCGGAATAATGAAGAGGCCGATGAGAAAACTCCCATGCAAATTCGCCCAAATCGCGAAAAGCGGTATCAGCCAAAGCAAGGTCATAGGCTGCCTTTTCCGGTCAAAAGCTTCAATGATCATAACAACCAGCAGCAGGAATAAAATCGCCAGTTCCTGCAGTCTGACGCCCAGGCTGGGCAGAGAAGCGTACATACCGGATAACAATAGTATTGCAATCAAAATCCGGGGATTTCGCGGACTAAAAAATTTCAAAGTAAAACGATGCAGCAGAGCCAGGGTCAAAACAACCAGTAAGGCAAAAATTATATTGAGACCCGCATATCCCACGCTATCATACAGCCAATAGATAGTAGCGTTAAACAGCCATTCGTGATCGACCCATTCCGCCCCGTTTAAGGGAAAATTATAATAATCAAGGTGCGGAACGGATCTGTCCGTTAATATTTGCTTGCCTACCGCAATGTGCCAACCGAAATCAGGGTCTAAATAAGAAAAAGAGTTTTTAGCTAATATTAAAAATAAAAATAAATAAAAAAAGACTATAATCAGCTTATATTGCCAGTGTTTTTTATCCATAGCCACAGTGTTTTTATGAATCGAGTAGACTTACGCAAAATTTACTATGTAATAAATACTATCATATTTAAAAAAGGCTGGCTATAAAATTTGTTAGTAGGGTGAAAATTTGGTATAATAAAATAAATGTTAATAACTTGCCCAGGCAATCGAAAGATGGCCTCAAACTAAGTATCTTATAGAACGATAAAGATATTAATTTTTAATACAACTAGAAAGGGGGTGAAATATGAAAAAGATTTTTTTCAATCTCACCATTTCTCTGGTATTATCCGTTTTTATCCTATCTTTGGCGGCCATGCCTTTGCTGGCAGCGACTGACGCTAATATCGGATTGAATTACGCGCAAAACTTCGGCTTGAAGTCACAGAATGGCGATGTCCGGGAAGTTGCCGTGAGCATTGTCCGCTATTTGATGACTTTTCTGGGGATTATCGCGACAGTAGTAATCCTTTTGGGCGGCTTCCGCTGGATGACAGCGGCCGGCAATGAGGATAAAGTGGCTGAAGCCAAGAAGCTTCTGGTAGCCGGTGTCGTCGGTTTGATCATTATTTTAGCGGCCTTTGCAATCGTTACCTTCGTGGTCGGCATTACCAATAACGCCATAACCGGGAAGTTCTAGTTTTTTCAAACTGAAAAACTCGGTTTATAAAAGTCCGATTACCCGATATCTGGCGAGAGGATGAACCTGCTCGCAGCGGCGCATCGGAAATGGCTGGCACATGAGTGACCAGTTTATATACATATAATTCAAAGTAAACATCTAAAATTATGAAAAAAATTTATCTAAAATCGTTAATGTTCGTATTGATGTTCTCAATGCTGACTTTGGCGGCCATGCCGGTTCTGGCAGCTGAAGCCGACCTCGGCTTGAATTACGCCATGAATTTCGGCCTCCAGGCGCAGAATGGCGATGTCCGCGATGTTGCCGTTAGCATCGTTCGTTATCTGATGACCTTCCTCGGTATTATCGCCGTTATCATTATCTTGATCGGCGGTTTCCGCTGGATGACCGCAGCCGGCAACGAGGATAAAGTAGCCAGCGCCAAGAAAACGATAATCGCCGGTGCAATCGGTCTGGTTATTGTAATTGCCGCGTTCGCTATCGTTACCTTCGTGGTGCAGTTTACCAATAACGCCTTGTTTACCAGTTAATTATCCTTAGGATATTAGGAGGCGCTAAATAAAATTTTAGCGTAAATAATAATTTTATGAAGTATAAGCAACGATTAGCTATAAGTTTTGTGCTTATCTTATCGAGCATTTGCGTTATCGCCATGCCTGTTCTGGCAGCCGATCTTGATTTGGGCATGAACTACGCCCTGAATTTCGGCCTCCAGGCGCAGAACGGCGATGTGCGCGATGTTGCGGTTACCATTGTCCGTTATTTGATGACATTCCTGGGAATAATCGCGGTAATTATAATATTATACGGTGGTTTTCTCTGGATGACGGCTGCCGGTAACGAGGATAAAGTAGGCCGCGCGAAACGTATTATTATCGCCGGCGCGATCGGTCTGGTAGTAATCATCGCTGCCTTCGCTATCGTCACATTCGTTATTCAGTTCACTAACAACGCCCTGTTTACCGCATAACGAATTATCCGGCAATACCCATTCTAACGCTTGTCTGGGAGACAAGCCGATCTATATATGGCAATCAAAAGAAAATACAATATTGCCATGACAATATGCGCTATTATTGTCTTATTGGTGACATTCGCTAAGGTCGTTCCCGTCCATGCGATCGATATCGGTCTTGATTATGCCAAGAATATCGATTTGCCGGAAGCGGGCGATGAGGATATCCGTACTACCGCTGTCAATATTATCAAATACCTGATAACATTTTTGGGTATCATTGCGGTGGGGATAATGCTCTATGGCGGTTTTATCTGGATGACGGCTGCCGGCAATGACGATCGAGTCGGTCGGGCTAAGCGGATTATAATTGCCGGTGCGATCGGCCTGATCGTAATTCTGGCCTCTTACGCTATCGTAAATTTTGTATTCCAGATAGCGCAAAATGCAATTAATGGAGATATATGATACGTCGGGGGGCCGGTTTCCGGCCCCCTGTCTGGATCTTTCGGCCGTACCTGAATAAAAATACAAAATCTTGTGATATATAGGCAAATATGAAAACAAGGGCAACAAAAACAAAAAAAATACAATATAAAGTTACAATGACAGTAGCCGTATTGGCTATTTTTATTTTTGGACTAAGCGCCATATGTCCTGTTTTGGCTGGTTCGGGCGTAGATAATGCGATCGGCGGGCTCAAAAAATCCGGCAGCTGGGCTTACGATAATGCTGATGGGACTAGTGATCCCAAAAGTGTTGCCACCGATCTCCCCTCGGCCATCGGTAAGGTGGTAGGCGCGATCCTGGCTTTTATCGGCGTATTATTTCTGATCCTGATAATTTACGGCGGTTTTACCTGGATGGTTGCGCGCGGCAATGAATCGGAAGTCACCCGGGCCAAAGACATGATTCAGGCAGCTGTTATCGGCTTGGTCATAGTTCTGGCTGCGTACGCGATCACCACATATGTGGGAAGCATAATTAGCGGTTAATTGCGGGATAAAGCAGTATTTATAAAGAATGTACAAAAAATAACATTTCATAATTAAATCAAAATTTTAATTTGTGAAAAGCGTTTTAAGCAAAAGACGAATTAGATATATATATTTTACGATATTGGGATATTTATTGATTTATGCGCCGTATGTTTCGGCGGATACTGCTGCCGACCGGTTCAAGAGCTCAGCCGAGGCGACTGCCCGCGCTACCGGGCATTTGACTGCGAGTGGCGGGGGTAAGGGGATATTTTCCGCCAAAACGCTTCCCGAAGCGATTGGAGTAGTAATCAGTATTATACTGTCCATACTGGGAGTCCTCTTTCTGGGATTGATCGTATACGGCGGATATCTCTGGATGATCGACCGGGGAGAACAGAAAGAAGCCCAAAAGGCGCGCAGTATCATAATTAATTCAGTGATCGGCCTGTTCATCGTTCTGGCCGCTTACGTGATTACGGATTTTCTGATCACAAACGTATTCAAATCGATTTAAGAGATAAATATGGCCAAAAAACTGATTAGTCTTATAGTGTTGCTCGCGGTATTTTCGGTCTTTTGCCTGCCGGCCTATGCCGGAAATTTGTCCGATGCCTGGACAAACGCCAAAACCGCGGCCGACAGCGCCGGATATAGTACCAGTAATACCAGCATCGACTCGGTAGTCGCTTTGGTGATAAATATAGCTTTGTCCATTTTGGGCGTGATTTTCGTGGGCCTTATGGTATACGGTGGTTTTCTCTGGATGACCGACCGGGGAAATGAGGACCAGGTCAAGCGGGCCCGCAACCTGATCTCGGCAGCCATTATCGGCCTCATTATCGTCGCTTCGGCCTACGCTATCAGTATATTCGTTCTGACCCGGATAACCGAGAAAACGCTTGCCAAGTAATCGAGGTATATTGTCGCGTTTAAAATCCTCATAAATATTGCTTTTAATGTTACTGTGTAGTAAAGTTAAAACTGGAAATAAAATAACGGCATTAAAATTGTGAAAAAATTCATTACTCAAATATTTATTTTGCTCGGACTGGTATTTGTCCTGCTTTTGCCTTATTTCGTTTTTGCGGCCGCGCCGAATCCGGTCAAACGGCTTAATGACATGCAGCCCGCCACCGGCTATGCCGCGGCTACGGAATATTCAATCGCGGAGATCGTCGGCTATATTGTCAATTCGGTCGTGGTCATCCTGGGGATGATCTTTACCGGACTGATTGTCTATGCCGGCTACAATTGGATGACCGCCGCCGGCGACGAGGGCAAGGTGCGCAAAGCCGGGGACACGATCCGCCAGGCAATCATCGGCCTGATAATTTTAGCTGGATCTTGGGCGATATATTTATTTATTTTTGACCAGCTCATTTAAGTATGCCAAAAGTAATAAAAAACCTATATTATTTTTTAATTGCACTTTTGCTGCTTATTCCTGTAGATAGGTGTCTGGCTTTATCGTTAATAACGTCTGACGGAGCGGAGGGCATGAAGACTTATGAAGAAAAATTCCGTGGAGCGGCCGGGTTTAGTAGTGAAACAAGTATTGAATGGATAGTCAGAGCGGTGATTGAAGGTTTTTTAATATTATTGAGTTTGATATTCATAATTTTGATAATTATTGCCGGCTACAACTGGATGACCGCAGCTGGTGAAGAGAATAAAGTAACGAAGGCGAAAGACACGATTAGGAGGGCGATCATTGGTTTGATAATTATTATTGCCGCCTATGGGATAACATATTTCGTCTTTAACATTTTACCTTGGGGCTAATAATTGTTAGTTAGAGAATAAAATAAAAACAAGGCATTGAGTCGATCCGTCTAACTCAATGCCTTTTTAAATTCAGTGGCAGCGGCCATGCTTGCACCGCATTTGATAACTGTTACCCCAGGGGTCGGTTGAATAGTTTGTGGTAACCGTATCCCCTTGCCCGGTCTCGCTTCTCATTATACCCCCAAATATATCAGGAGTATTATGAAACTTATTCGGGTCAGCAGTATATTCTTCTACCAACCCCGCTTTCGCATTAATGAAATGTCCCTCAGCGGCATCTTTGTACGCCCGGGTAACAATACGGGGATCAGTTGAAAATATGCCGATGCTCTTGTTATTATAAATTGGCTTTCCTGTTGCCGGATCAGGAATTGAAATATTGGTAAGGTTTGCGCAAGCCGCAAAAATTAAAACTATTAAAAGAACACTGAATCTGCATAATTTCATTTTGAACCTCCTTTATCGAATGTTGTTACTTTTATTGTTAATTAATTAGAATAAATTCTATAAATAAAATACTGTGGTGAATAGTTTAAAGTTACATAATACAAAATTTTATCATATTTTACCCTTTCTGTCAAGGTTGACGTGGACTTAAAACTATGATAAGATAAAGATATAGTAAGAAAATCCCTATGTGCACACCGTGCATGTGTAGGGATTTTTATTTAGAAAAATATGGCAACGCTTAAATATAAGGAAAAAAAGGTATTTTCCATAAAATTAGCCAAAAAAATTATTTTTTCGCTAATTATTGTGCTTATATTCGATTTTTTCCTATTCCCGGCTCCGACTTTGGCTGCCGCGCCGGTCGAATCCGGGGAAGAAGTAATTATCGATGGACCGGTAAATATTGAGCCAGAAGTGATGGATATTGTTAATAATTTGCCGGAAAACTCTGACCTGGAAGTGCTTCATACCAGTTATCATACGATTACCGCCTATAGTTCGGAAGTCAGCCAATGTGACGGCAACCCCTGCGTGACAGCTAACGGTTTTAACCTGTGTGAACATGGTATTGAAGATTCGATAGCGGCCAACTGGCTGAAATTCGGCACTAAGGTCAAAATACCTGAGCTTTACGGCGACCGGGTATTTGTGGTACGTGACCGTATGAACAGTAAATATGACAATAGAGTCGATATTTGGATGAAGGAGAAGGCGGATGCGAAGAATTTCGGTATCCGCGTGGCTAAAATCGAGGTTTTAGACCACTAATAAATTTCACCCTTGCTAGCTAGCCGATATCAGCCTTCACGGGCTGATTTTTTATCTTGTTTTGCCGCTAAATATTTGCTATGATAAATCTGTTAACTTACCGGTAAACTGCATAAGATTCGGCAAAAAGAATTTGGATACGGCCTGATCGCCAAGTGGTAAGGCAAGAGTCTGCAAAACTCTCATCGCGGGTTCGACTCCCGCTCAGGCCTCTGGGCATTAAACAAGAATTAAAAACAAAGTAACTTACTTTGTTTTTTTGTATAAAAAAACGTGGACTTTTCAACAAAAATGTGGATAAATAGTTATTTATGTGGATAACTTTTAAATATTTAAGTACACTATAGTTTGTACTTAAACATTATTTAATTAGTTATCAACTTATAAAATATATTTGTTTTAACTTTAGCTTAAAATTATTCTCATCTATATGGTTGACCGGGTTTAAATAATATGGTATACTAATATTAGTTAAAATAAAATCTGCACATAAACATTATATATTGTTACTACTAGCTTAAATATGGCTAGTCTCGACATAGCTATTCTGTCCTCAAAAAAGTTTATTTACGTTTAAGTACACTTTTTAGAGGACAGAACAAAAACAAAAACAAAAAAATGGTAAATTTTAATTCAAAATTATTTATTAGAGTTTACCAACTAGCAGGTAGTAACATGTTTATATAAGTCGGGATATGAACAATATATGACCCCTGAGAATGGGATTTTCTTGCTTATCACCAGATGAGTTAGATAAAAATTCTTAGGGATAGGGGTCAGTTATATAGGCCATTTACTTATTGTTTTATGCAAAAGAAGGGCCTCGACTGGCCCCTTTTATAATACAAAAAACCTAGTTTCTAATCCAATCATTAAAGTATAATGTTATAGTATTAGAATAAGTTTAAATTAAGGCCATTGCGAAGCAATTAGCAGGAAAGACCCTTGTATTTTTCTAAAAGTTACTATATAATTAGGGTGTAATAATCCTCTATAAAAGGGTTATTTATTTTATATTACTACCATGACAGAAAATAAATCAAAAAAAGATAAGATTCTGGACCAGGCTACTATTGATGAGATCAAGAAAGATCTAATGGCGCGGCGGGAACAGGTGACTAAGGAATTGGCGGATTTATCCGGCAATGGGAAAGTCGATGATGAATATAAGGCTAAATTTCCGAATTTCGGCGATAAGAGCGATGAAAATGCCCAGGAAATCGGAGAATATACTACGAATCTGGCTACGGAAAAACTATTGGAAAAAACCTTGCGTGATATTGAAAATGCTTTGGACAGAATTGAAAAAGGCACTTACGGTATATGCAAATATTGCCACCAGCCAATCGGCAATAAGCGCTTACTGGCACGGCCGGTGGCAAGCGCCTGCGTTGAGTGTAAAACCAAACTGCAAAACTCTATATAGGTTTATGTTTGTTTTAGGAAACGAAAAAATGGCTCGAACCGTTTGGTGCGCCATTTTTTTTGTTGCTCTTGACCGTTTTGCCAAGATGCTGTCACTTGCATATCTGATCAGGCATCAATTTCCCCTGCTTGGCAATATCCTGAAATTGGAATTTGCCAAAAATGTATACATTGCGTTTTCCCTGCCGCTTGGCGGGCGAGCCTTGCTAATCGTTATTTTTTTTATTTTGATTGTTTTGCTCTTGGCGATGGCTGATTATTACAAAAAACAACAATGGCGGAAAGTATTGCCCTTGTTGTTCGTATTTTTCGGCGCTTCTTCCAATTTTTATGACCGGATCCGCTATGGTTTCGTAATCGATTATTTTTCTTTAAAATATTTTACGATTTTCAATATCGCGGATATGATGATAGTCGGCGGGGTGGTGCTATTTATATACTATGAGTTGAAAGCGGGCCGTAAATAATTTTGTCGTCACAAGTCTTGCAGTCATTCCTTGGCCGGCTCTGATATATCGATATTTCGCCGGTTTTCGTCGATTGCTTCGAATTTGATATATATCGTACGCCGGGGCAGGATATCCCTGATACGGTCCGCCCATTCCACCACGGTCAGGGTATCGTCCTTGCCGATAAAGTCCTCGGCGCCAATATCAATTATTTCATATTCAGTCTGGACTCGATAGGCGTCGATGTGGCAGAATTTTTTTATTCCGGGGTCGGCCGAAGCCGTACGGACTTCGTACAAACGCATCAAATTGAAAGTCGGGCTGGAAACATTTTGCTTGATTCCCAGGCCATAGGCCAGACCCTTGGTGAATGCTGTTTTACCCGCGCCCAAAGGGCCGATCAAACCTATAATTTGTCCGGGTTTCAGGCCCTGGGCGTATTTTTGGGCAAAATTAAGGGTTTCCTGTTCTGAATTAGTGGTTATTTGCATAATCACATTATAGCGTATTTTGAGGTAAAAATAAAACTTGACATAAGCGGCGTTTTATTATAATATTCACTAAGGCATATTTAACTAATATTTGAATAGAACCGGAGTGTTCTATTTTTGTATTTTAACTCATATCAATTATATGGCAGAAAAAAAAGCAACCGAAAAAGCAGAAAAGAAAAAAACAGAAAAGGGGGAAAGCGATAAGGCCGTTCTTCCGGATTTACAGCCGGGCATGACCGTACGCGTGTATCAAAAGATCAAAGAGCTCAATATAAAGGGCGAAGAAAAAGAACGGGTACAGTATTTTGAAGGGATGATTATTGCCAAAAAGCACGGTAAAGAAGCCGGCGGAAGTATTTTGGTCCGCAAAGTATCCGACGGTGTCGGCGTGGAAAAGATATTTCCTTTGCGCTTGCCGACGATCGAAAAGATCGAAATAAAAAAACAAGCGAAGGTCCGGCGGGCAAAACTGTATTTCTTGAAGCGCGGTTACAAAAAACGGCTTAAAGAGACGATCGTTACCGCCAAGTAATCATAGCTTGATCAAATATTTTTCGCCTGATCAATCATTCAGGCGAAAATTTTTAGTTATATAAAATAATATATATTTGGGCGAGTGGTGGAATTGGTAGACACGCCCCGATTGCATCGGGGTGGCCGCACCCCGGTTTGTCGATAAAGTATTAACAACCATTTATTTTCAAACATATAATTACTTTTGGGCGAGTGGTGGAATTGGTAGACACGCAAGCTTGAGGGGCTTGTGGCCGCAAGGTCGTGGAGGTTCAAGTCCTCTCTCGCCCACGAAAACAACAATTGACAATTAACTTTTGACAGTTGACTGTTTTGTAAAGGCCAAGTTTCGCAAAACAGTGTTGACGATAGTTGTCGGAATAAATATATGGAGGTGTTTCTGAAATTGTTGAATGTTGTCTGGGTTAATTGTTAAATGTTAACTGTCAATTGTCGAAAACGGACGCATAGCTCAGCTGGTAGAGCGCTTCGTTTACACCGAAGATGTCCGGGGTTCGAGTCCCTGTGCGTCCACATCATAAAACTACCTGCACTCAGGTAGTTTTATGATGTGGAGGTATAGACTCCGAGAACCCTGCCTGATTATTCGCGTTATTTTTGTTAAATGATCATTTTATTTTCTAAATATTTTAGTTTCATCTTTCAATTTTAATTGATGGCGTGGGGCTTCCGCCCCTTCGAGTCCCTGTGCGTCCACGTTCGCAAATGACGAGTTACGAATATCGAATGGCGAATATAATTTTATTTGGAATCGGCAGTGTGCGATTTCTGTCTTCTCGAGCCTTATGTACGCATAAACTGGAACAGCTGTGATATGGAGTGGTTTTTATTTTAATGTTAAATTAATCTAAAAATTATATAATATTAAATATTAATTAATATTTAATTGCCATTTTTATGCATCATGAACCACTTGAGAAATTATCCGTGCAAACCCTGGACCATAACCGGGCCAGCCGGTCTTTGAGGGAGGAGCTGGAGGCGATCGAATGGTACCAGGAGCGGATTGACGCCACTGTTGATGAAGAACTTAAGAAGATCCTGGCGCATAACCGGGACGAGGAGAAGGAACACGCCGCCATGCTGATCGAATATTTACGCCGCCAGGATCCGGAGTTTGCCAAAGAGCTCAAGGAAAATCTGTTCACCGACAAAGAACTGGGCAGCCATGATTGATTATTTGAATTGACCTTTCGTGTTATTGGAATAAAAAAATCCCGTCCGTTTTGCGTTCGGGATTTTTATGTTTTATTATTTTTGCAAAAGTTTTTCGATATAAGCGCTGATCTTCTTAAAGACTTCGTTTTTGTCCAAATGCGTGGTGTCCAGCACCAGATCGTAATTGACGGGATTGTAGACGTCAATATTGAAATATTTCCGGTAGCGCAGATTATCGCTTTGACGTCGCTCGCGATGGCTGCGAACAACATCGTCGACGCTTTGTATATTTCTGTCTTCGTTCCGTTCCTCGCTGTTTAGCAGTTCCTTGAACACCCGTTCCGCTCCGACACGCTCGGCCACGTCCAGGTAGAGCTTGACCGAATGGGGGATAAAATACCAGGAGGTCCGGCCTTCGATCACGAAATTGTCATCCGTTTCGCCCAGTTTTTTTTGATATTCGTCGACTTCCGTATCCGTCGAAGGATCGGTCTCGCCCAGCTTATTGTATTCGGCCAAGGTGAGGCCGCGTTCCCGGGCCTTTTGCCGCCGCAAACCGCCCATATAATAGCGCGGCCAGCCCAGTTTTTCCGAAAGCATTTTGGCGATAGTGGATTTGCCCGAACCGGCCGGCCCGTTGATGGAAATAATCATAAATTTTATTATTGTACGTGTAGTATAAAAATAAATTTGTTAAATATGGTTTTCCCGGGAATTTTAATTATTGTCCGGTGGTCTAACGCTGATTACTGCGCCGATTTTACGCGGAAAATTTATTATGCGATAAGATTTACTTCAACTTATTTAAAAAGTCCGTTAATTCATCCGGCAGGTCGATCGTATATGAACGGCGCTTTCCGTCAAGGTCGTCGAATTCCAAATGGTGGGCGACCAGGAATATCCGGCCAAGCTCCAGTTTTTTATTCTTGATGCGGGTTTTTTTCGTGCCGTAAAGGTCATCGCCGACCACCGGGTAGCCGTAAGCCGATAAATGGGTACGGATCTGGTGGGTGCGACCGGTCCTGATCTTTATTTCAAGTAAAGTGTAATTGATGAAATGTCGGCGGACACAAAACTCCGTGATCGCACGCCTACCCAGGGGATTGGTTTCACCCTTGACGGTTTTGGGCAAAGCGGCCATTTTGTGGCCCTTACTGGAGCGCTGGATAAGAAAATCTATCTCGCCTTCATCGGCATCGACCGACCCGTAAACCAGGGCGGTATAGAGCTTAGTTACGGTGCGGCTTTTGAATTGGGATTTGAGGTGATCAAAGCTCGCCTGGGTGCGGGCGACCACCATCAGGCCGGATACCAGCATATCCAGCCGGTGCATCAGGCCAGGCCGGTCGGGGTCTTCGCCGACCCGGGCGATTTCCGGGTAGTCTGCCAAAAGCTGGTTAGCCAGCGTTTCCGGCTGGTCTTTGATGTGCGGAGCGCCATGTACCAGCAGGCCGGATGGCTTGTTGATTACCAGGAATTCTTCGTTAGCCTCGATCAAGTGATATTTCATAGAATTTTTTCAAACTCATCGGCCATTCGCCCGATGGTATATTTATTTTTGGCCAGCGCTTGGCCATTCGCGCTCAAATCCATACGCAGGCGTTTGCTTTGGTGTAGGCGGATGATCGTTTGGGCAAGCTCTTCATGGTTATCCGGCCGGTAAAGCAGGCCGGTTTGTTCATGTTTAATGAATTCCTCGATGGTTTCAACAGCCGGGCCGACCACGGGAAGGGCGGCCAGCAAGGCATGCAGCGTGCTATCGATATCATTGAGATGCCATGACCGGCCGGTAATGGCATACACATCAAGGTTGGCGAACCATTTCCCCTTGAAACGCTGCTCGCCGACAAACCATACCAAAGTGGAAAGCTCCATTTTTTGCGCGAGCCATTGCAGCTGTTTGCGGTCGGGACCGTCGCCGATCACCACGATCTGCAGATTGGGAATCACGGCCAGGCAGATTTGCGCCGCTTTGAATAATAATTCCAGATTTTGCCGGTCATCAAGTTCGATAGCCGTACCGATACTGAAAAATTTGCGGTTTAACTGCCGCTTATTGGCGATCGCGATCTGGCTGAAGAGATTCTCCTGCCGCTGTTCCCGGCGGAAACGTACTCCGAGGGGCAGCAATATCGCCGCGGTATCGCCGTTTTGGCTTAATTTCCTTTGTGTTGCCGCTGTCAAAGCAATGGTTTTCGTCCAGGAACGCTGCCAAGCGGTGATTTTTTCCAAAAGCGGCGAATAGCTGTAATCGGCGTCGGGGCAGCGCATGATGATCAGGGGCATCTTCAGCACGCGGCAGGGCAGGGGAAGGATCAGCTTGCCGGCCGTGTGAAAACAGACGATAGCTTCGTGGTGGCGGCGGTATTTATAATACCAGATCAGGAAAATATGATACAGCCAAAGTAACGGAAGGACGATGACGCCGGCAACAGCCCGCCAACCGCGGCCGAATACTGTCCGGGCTTTGATCAGCTTGGCCGTACAGCCGCCATCCCTGAATGTCCGGGCCAGCGCCGGGTCGATCGTGCGTACCGTCAGCCGATGGCCCCGTTCCTTAAGGCAGAGGAAAAAATCCGCCAGAGTGGATATGTTATGGACAGTATGGATAATGAGGATGCTTTTGGGCATAAAAAATAGGCGTTATTTTATTTCGTTTTATTAAGCAGATCCATCATATCCTGTCTGGTCAAGCCGCGGAAAAAGTATATCAAGGGGAAATATACGGCCAGGGCGATCAGAAATATGGCTATCAGGTTGGCGGTGATATGGCTTTTAACGAGCCAGATCGCCACCGCCATGATCAAGGCAGCGGAGAGCGATTTGATAAATATGGTTAATTGCGGCAGGAAATGACTGTATTTCCAAACGATATAAAAGGATGCCAAGGCGATGGCCAGTTCGGAATAGATCGTGCCCCAGGCGGCGCCGAAATACGAATAACGGGGGATAGCGTACAAATAGAAGAAAACCGCGGTCATGGCGACAAACAGGTAAGCGCCGATGATATGCTTCTGTTTGCCCAGGGCGATAACCGCGTGGCTGAACATTATTCCCAGAAAAATGATGCCGGCGGCGCCGATCAGGATTTGCAGGACCGGTCCGGACACGGCGAAATCGTTGCCGGCCACGAAGACCATAGCTTCGCGGGCGATCAGCTGGGTGCCGATAACGAGGGGAACGGCCAGGATGACCATGACATCAAAGGCTTTTTGCAGGATCATCCGGTATTTTTCCCGGTCGCCGCCTATCCAGGCGGCGGTCAGGATCGGGAGAATGATCCCGGCGAACATAAAGGGGAAGGTGATTACCACGTCGATCACTTTGTAAGCGGCGCCGTAGATGCCCACTTCTGCGATAATCCCCAGCTGGCTTTGGCGCGGCAGGAGCGAGAGGATCAGGGTGTCGGCTTTGAGATATATAAGATTAAGGATAATCGTTATCGCCAGCGGCCAGGAACGGAGGATGATGTCTTTGTAGACCGCCAGGTCGAAGCGCAGATTGAAGCGGACGAGCGAACGGGAGAAAAGGAAGTGCAGTCCGAAATTCACCGCGCTGGCGAATACCGTAGCCGCGATTATCCCGCTCAGGCCATAATCGTATCGTATGGACAGGATAGTGGCGGCCAGCAAGACGAGACGGCTCACGACTTCCGCGATCGATACTTTTTCCAGCCGCAAATGCTTCTGGAACAACCCGACCAATATTTGGTTCAGCGCGATGAAGATAAAGGAGGCGGCTGCTACCCCGACAGCCATTTTGACCGCCGGGCCGTAAGGGAAAAGCATGACGATCAGCGGCGCTATGCCGAGGAGTATAATAGCGGTAAACAGACGCAAAGAAAGAAGATTGCCCAATAGGACCGGCTCATCCGCGCCGGGCCGTGAGATCATCTGGACCGTGACCAAAGTTAATCCCAGATCGGCAATAATAGCGAAAAACGACAGGAAGGTAATGGCGGTCGTATATTCCCCGAAGCCTTCTTGTCCCAAGTAACGGGTAATCAGGGCAACGGTGGCAAGCCCCAGTCCGGTAGCAATAATTTTGCCGGCGAACTGGACTATTGTATTGTAGGCGACTTTGGTTGACAGGCGCATAAGGTGGCTAATTTAGCCGAATTTTGGTATAATTATATTATGTTTTCTGCTGTTTGTTTGCTGCTTACTGTTTATTAAATCTTTTAAAGTATCTTGTGTAGCGAATAATCAGCAAATATTTTAGTATATCCGATAACAAGTTTGATTTAATTATAACATAATTTTTATGAAAAAAGCCACGCGATTTTTAGCGTATAATTTATTGGTTATAAGTTTATTTATTGTCCTGTTATCCGGCATACAGCCGGTCCAGGCGGGCTCGCTGTGGGACGCCCAGGACTCGTCGGTGAAAACCAGTCTGGGCCAGGCTTTCGGCCAAAGCAGCGCGCCCCAGGACGTCAGGGGCCTGATAGTCCAGATTATCAAAGTGTTCCTTTCTTTTTTGGGGCTTATTTTCATTATTTATATCATTATCGCGGGGGTGAAATGGATGACTTCAGCCGGCAACGAAGAACGGGTGCGCGAGGCAAGGAGACAGCTTTTGCATGCCGCGATCGGTTTTACCATTATAATCGCTTCGTATGCGCTTACAGAGTTTATTTATCGTTATGTTATTTATTCTTTGAATCTGAAATAACGCAATTTTATTTTCGGGAATATTATGTATTTTGGAATTTGGACGGCATATGTTCAATAAAATAAAAAAATCATGGCTTTGGTTCTCGCTACTGGTAATATTCCTGTTTGCCGTTTTTCTTCTGAGCCGGGGCTGGATATATTCGCCGGAGGAGCTCAGCTATGGCGTGACATTTTCGCCTCAACAGGCGACCGAGCTGGGGCTTGATTACCGGGAGGCTTATACGGCCGTATTGGACGATCTGGGTGTGAGAAACCTCAGGTTGCCCGCTTATTGGGACGAGGTCGAGCCGGAGCCGGGGGATTTCGATTGGACAACCCTGGACTGGCTGATCAGCGAGGCCGGTAAGAGAAACGCGCGCGTGATCCTGGCGGTCGGCGGCCGCCTGCCGCGCTGGCCGGAATGCCATTTTCCCGACTGGGCCGATGGCCTGGCCGAAACAGAACGTGAGCAGGCTACGCTTACCTATATCGAAACCGTGGTCAGGCGCTATCAAAGTAATAATACCATCGATACCTGGCAGGTCGAGAACGAACCGTTCCTGCCCCATTTCGGCGAGTGTCCGGAGCCTGATCCGGATTTTCTCGATGCCGAGATTGCCCTGGTCCGGTCGCTCGATTCCCGGCCGATCCTCTTGTCCGATTCGGGGGAACTGTCGCTCTGGGTGCCGGCAGCCAAGCGGTCGGATATTTTCGGTACTACTATGTACCGCGACACTTATTCGAATGTCCTTAAACGCTATATCCATTATCCGATCGAGCCGGGTTTTTTCCGCTTTAAGCGCAATATTACCCGCTTGTTCGCCCGGCCGGAAAAATGGATCGTGGTCGAACTGCAGGCCGAGCCCTGGGGACCCAGACCGTTCCAGGCGCTTAGTCCCGAGGAGCGGGATAAGACCATGAACCTGGAGAAATTCCGGGACATCCTCGAGTTCTCCCGCCAGGCCGGCTTTCAGGAATTCTATCTCTGGGGAGTAGAGTGGTGGTTGTGGGAAAAGGAGGTAAATAATAATCCAGCACTCTGGGATGAAGCAAGGAAGTTATTTACTAGCACGTAATACATAGCATGTAACACGCAGCACATAGCACATAGCACGCAGCACATAGCACATATTTCAACGTTTATAACATATCTTGGAAATATTTCATGCTATGTGATGCGTGTTGCGTGCTGCGTGTAACGTGTTGTGTGATAAATTATTTTATGTCTAAACAAACAAAGATCTACACCATGGGCCTCGACATCGGCGCTACCAATATGCGGATCGTTCTTTTCGACGGGCTCAAGGCGGTAGCCGACGACCTCCTGGCCACGCCCAAAGACAATCTGGACCATTTTCTGGTAATGGCCCGGGCCCTGATCGATCCGATGCTGGAAAAGGCGGCGGAAATGAAGGTCAAGGTGGCCTCAGTGGGAGTGGGTATTGCCGGAACCCTGAATTCGGACCAAAACGTGATGCTGGCGTCGCCGAATCTGCCGATCCTCAATAAGGTCAATTTGCGCGAGCAGTTCAAGGCTGTGACCGACCTGCCGGTGTTTTTTGACAATGACGCGAGCTGTTTCGTGCGCGGTGAGGCGTTGGTCGGCGCGGGCAAGGGCTGGGACAATATCTACGGCATCACTCTCGGCACCGGCATCGGTGGCGGCTGGTGGTTCGGGGGCAAAGTATACGAAGGCGCCCACGGCGGCGGCGGCGAGCCGGGCGAGTTTATTATTGATTTTGAACACGGAATCGGCCTGGAGGAGGCATACCACAAGATCATGCAGAGTAATCCCGCCCAAGTAGCCGAAGAGGCTTATCGCGGCGATGTGCTGGCGGAGAGAACATTTGAAGAATTAGGACGGATGCTGGGGATCGCCTTTGCAAATATTGTCAATTTGATCGATCCGGAAATTTTTATTATTGGCGGCAGTGTGGTTGAATCAAGCGCTCTTTTTTTATCCGAAGCGAAGAAGGCGATGCACGAGCATATCGAGTCAAGCGAAGCCCGGAAGAAGATCAAGATCGTCAAAGGCAAGCTGGGCGATCTGGCCGGCGCCATTGGTGCAGCGTTGCTGGCATCGTCACGTAACGCATAGCACACAACACATAGCATGCGGTAAATATTTTATGGCTGTAAAATAGATTTAAATAACAAAAAACGGCATTTGGCCGTTTTTTTATTTTTAATAGCTTTATCTTAAATTTGATATAATACTCCACAACATTGCTCCGATCTCATCTGCCGACTTTGCCAAAATTTGATGTTCGTCTTCTTTTATATAAGATTCAGAAAAAGAAAAATATAATAAATATTTCACCTCGCGCAAGGACCGTAGGATGTTTCCAAAAAATTCAGGTATAATCTGCATTTTTTACCTTTTCTGCGCGCGAACCCTTCGATGTAATTAAGTAAAATCGACAGAACCGCTCGCCTGATTTGCGAAACAACACAATACAATTCTTCTTTGGGAAATTTTTTTGCCGCCCTGTATACCCTTTTGACGAATAGATGCATTTTCCACTTAAGATTGGCATGAAAATCCATATCGTAAGCAGGAAAGGCAGTAATTAAATGTTGTGTGCTATGTGTTATGTGCTATGTGTCACGTCCCCAGCGGTTGCACCACTTTCACCAGTACGAAATTGACCATGGCGTAGGCCATGAAGATGACGACGATGCCGATGACGCTCCAGATAATGATATCGCGCCCTTTCTCGACCTGGTTCTTATTCCCGGCCGCCATCATCCAGGTAAACCCACCGTAGATGAACATGACCAAAGCAATAGAGCCGACAACACCCAGGACGGCATTGATGACTTTGCCGATATAAGAGTTGATTGTATCAGTTGTAACCGGATCCGAATTGCCGGTCAATGGGTTAGAGAGTGTAACAGGTGTGGCCGGTTTTTTAACGCCTCCTGTATTTGCGCCATCACCAATTTCTGCCGTTGCAGTCAAGAATGGAGCAAATATTATGGCAATACTAGCAACAATTACAATTTTTTTAAAATAATTCATCTCAATTATGTTATTGATCTTAACATTATTTTACCATTTATAAAGAAAAAATAAAAGGAGAGAAACATGGAATGTATTCTCTCCTTTGAATTATAATTGAAAAAACGTTTTAGGTTTATTGGAATGTGAGCCGGGCGTAGGCATCACCATTTTCCCTGACGAGTCGAAAGATTTCGTCAATTTTATATGGAAGCTCATTACGGTGGTATATTTTTCCGCTCCTGGTTTCGATATAATACTCCCCAAGCGTCATTTCGCGCTGGGTAAATATGTTGACGCACTTGGCAAGCATCCAAGGCGAAGCTTTGGTATCACCCCGCAAATCAAAATCAACCACATCGCCTGGTTTGTAAATTGTAAACTCAAATACTGCTTGAATAATGACTATTCTTAATTCGGCAGGGTAGTCTTCCATCGTCTTTTCCGCTACTGGAATAGGCAATTTGTTTAAAGCCGGCTTAGCTTCTTTAATAATGTCTGCTTTATAACTCTGTCCGTATTTAAGAGATAATTTAAAGAGTTTCATTTTGCCGAAGGCATCTTCCAAACTAACACCCGCTTCATACCAATTTTTTGATATTCTATCGCTTAACCCGTGGTCTAATTGCCATGATTTATCGAAGCATTTACTGGCGCTTGAATATTCTCCTTTCTTAAGTTCGTGTTCTCCCTTTTCTAATATATGCTCGGTAATCCATTGCTTGTTATCCGGTGAAAACGATAAAATGTGATCATACAAAGTAAATGCATCCTCAATATCGCCAACTGCCAATTGGTAATTAGCCACATCGCTAATAAACTTGACTGCATTAGTTTTAACGGCCGGATTTGCAGATCCCCGCTTAAATGCGGAAATTGCCTTACCGCGGTCGTTTAATAGCCAGTAGCAGTACCCGAGAATTTCATTTGCCTTCGGGTCATTCGGATCTTTGATAAGAATTTCTTTCAAATATCCAATCGCTTCGCCTGTTTTCCTTTGAGCGTCTTCATAAAAATTTGTTTTTGCCAGATTGCGCGCCTCAGAAAGCGCATCTTCGGCTTTGCCCAATTTAGTAATACTAAACGCATTTGCCGAAGTAACCAATGATAACCCGATTACCAAGTAAAGACTCAGAAGGATCGCACTTTTTAGTTTCATGACATATTCTCCTTATTCCAGTAATATTTGTAGGTTAATTTTGAATTGTATAAGAGCTTTTATAATATTATAGTAATTATATATTAACATATTATTAATATATTGTCAATTAAAAAACGGAGGTCATTTCTGATCTCCGTTTAAATGTACAATAAATATTAAAATTTTCAGGAAAATGTGAGCACTGCGATAGCGTCACCATTCTCCCTGACGAGTCGAAAAACCTCGCCAATTTTATAAGGAAGTTTATTACGGTAATATATTATTCCGCTCCTGGTTTCGATATAATACTCCCCAAGCGTCACCTCACGCTGGGTAAATATGTTGACGCAATCAGCCAACATCCAGGAGAAAACCTCGTCTCGCCAGTTAAATGAAATTCTGCTATATCCCCTGGGTAGTAGGTAATATAATCCTTAGTTGAATCGTTATTCTTTCCGGAAAAGAATTTTTTGATTGAGTCAAGGATGCTGCCGGCGGTACGTCCGGTGACTGCCGTAACTGTGTGTTCGTTACGTTGTTTTAGAAGTTCTTCATATCTCTTTTGCTCACCGGACGTAATTGAAGCGATATTATGGTTTAGCTTATATATGTAAGTAGTCATGAAAGCAGCATCAATATCCTCCTTTATCGTTTTATTAATATCTTTCGCCTCATATACAAGACGGTCAACTTTGCTAACTGCCATTGTGTCATGCAGGCAGAAACCCAGAAACTTATAGGAGTATGACCTTGGGATCAGTAGCAAGAAACTGACTATGAGCGCGACGACACAGTAGAGATATATAAGCCGCTTAGCTATCTTTACTTTCATCCCCCAGACGAAGTCCATTAAGGCGAAAATGATCATCACCAAGAATATAATTGTAATACTCCGGGGATTGTTTTTAAACGATATGGTGCCGGCAGCCAACAATATGATTGAAATCCATAGCGTGGTGTGCCCAAGCGCGAGAAACCAGACTCCAACAATAGCGTTTTTCAGTTTCTCCGGCAGCGTTTTATCGTCTTGCAAGCTTATACCGATAATGCTTAATGGAATAAGTGCCGTCGGACGGGTCGCGATGATTATTGAGATAAACGCTATGAGAATGGCCAAAATAATGTTAGCCTGATACAAACCGATTAAATTAAATACAGTTCCAAAACCAGCCACAACTAACACCGCATAGAATAATGCCGAAATAAAACGACGGTGGTAATTATTAAGTATCGCCAGCGTATCACTTGGAAAATCCGTGCTTAAAACATATCTGATGTTATCCAGAATATTTTGGAAATTCATATCTCCTCCTTTATCTCCAGAAAATAAAAATATTGTATTTGCCGGGCATGTTGGCCTTCTTTTTGGCCATCACATCACGTAAATTGTGGATCCTTTGGCCGCCTACCTCTTGACCAAACCAATCGTCAATTGAGTTCACAATTGCTGTTGCTTTATCCGTCAAATGGAATTGGCCGTTTGTCTCAGTCGCTAAATCCCTCAAAGTTTTAGCCATTTCTCGAACCACATCCGAGGGTGCAATTGTTGTACCAAAGCCTTCTAAAACGGATTTAATTTGTTCTTCACTCAATGGAGCAAGCATCGCAATCAGCGCGCCTCCACGAACATTTTTCGTTGTCTTTTCCGTAGTGGTTTTTTCTTTTGCATCTTTGCCATCTCCCCTTTTTTTCGTAACGGACTCCGTGACTTCAATTTCATCTCCACCGAAAATACGAATGATTTTGGTGCGTTGCTCCAAGCGTTCGTAACTTTTGATTACATTAGCGATTTTGACGATTTCTTCTGGCTTCACTTTATGATCTAATACAGCTACTCGTGCTGCCCCATCTAAGGCAAGCATTTCGTCGTTTATGCCGAATCCACCGAAATGTGTTTTTAATGCTTCATGCGCCTTTTCACCCGCGACCTCCGTGGCTTTTTTTGTTAAGCCACTAAATAATTTTCTCAATACCTCGCCACCAAAAAAAAAGCTTAAGAATTCTACAATTTCATTCCAGAATTTCATTGCGGTCTCCTTCCAAATAGTCAGTTAGTATTATGTAATTGTCAAAGGACTCGTGCGGAAAAGAGTCCCCCTATTTTCCTTTTCCGTTGTGGAATGCCCACGCTGTTCGGGTAGTGAAATTATGCCGGGCAAGTTTAGAGACCGCTTGCCTGGCGCGCATCCCCATGCTTGTGCCACTACCCGAAGAGCGTAGGTGTTCCGCTGATGTTTATTTCTACAAAGATAACTATTTTATTATAGTTAATTCTTTGATTTATATTCTGTCCGCGGATTTTACGCTGATATTTATATTTTATCTAATATTCAATAAAAATAACGCTTGGCTAGCGCTTTGATTATGAGTAGTTTATTTAATATTAGCTAAATTGTTCTAATATTAGGTTGGGGCGCGCTAGTGAATATATTAATATAGCATAATAGTTTAATTTAGTCAAGGGCAATTTACCTTAAATCGGAGATCGGAGATCGTAAATCAGGCAATGTAAATTTAAAATAATTGATAATATTTATAAAATTGCTAAAATTAACAATATTAATGGACACAGATTTACGATACACGAACTACGAAAACATTAATATATTTGATAATTATAGCCATATTACTGCCATCTGCTGACTGTTTTCTGTTATCTTTAGATAAAATAAGGCGGGATCCTTGTGGGAGTCCCGCTTTTGTAGGAACATAGCTATTTAGCTTTGGCCGCTTTGTCTTTAGCCGGCTTTTTCTTTTTTTTATCCTTTTTGTCTTTTTTTTGTTTCTTAGCCATCAAATTGCCTCCTTTAAAAGATTGTTAGGTACGAATTAATCGCAATATTAAAAAACCGCCTTAATGCGGTATATTTAAAATATATAATATTAATGTTAAAAGATAATTAAGATTGATATAGAAATGAGGGCTTGGAACGAAAAGAGGTAATAAAAATCTGTTATCCTGCCTGACCGCAGGCAGGCTGTTACTTGCCCAGAGCTTGCCGAGGGGTCTGCTTTCCAGTTTTTTTCATCTGCTCCCGCCACTTCGCGATTTCCGCGTGGTTGCCGGAGAGCAGGACATCCGGTACTTTGTATTCCTTGCCCTCGTCATCGATAAAAACTTCCGGCCGGGTGTATTGGCCGTACTCGAGGACGCCCGGCTCGCTATGCGATTCATCGACCGGGCTTTCGGCATTGCCCACTACCCCGGGTATCAGGCGGGTGATCGAGTCGACTATCGCCATGGCCGGAATCTCGCCGCCTGTCAGCACATAATCGCCGATCGAGACCTCCTCATCGACGAAATTCGTGATCCGTTCGTCGACCCCCTCATAGCGGCCGCAGACGAGGATGATATCGTTTAGTTCGGAGTACTCTTTCGCTAGTTGCTGGTTCCAGGTTTTACCCTTGGCGGAAAGCAAGATGATTTTAGGCGGTAGGCAGTAGGCGGTAGGCAGTAGGGATTTTTTGATTGATTGAATCGCTTTATACAAAACATCCACCTTCATCACCATGCCGGCGCCGCCGCCGTAAGGCGTGTCGTCGACCGTGCGGTGCTTGTCTGCGGTCCAGTCGCGCAGATCATGGGTTTCGATCTCGATCTTTTTATCTTTTTGCGCTCGTTTAATTATGCTCTCGCTGAAGTAAGAGTCGAATATTTCGGGAAAAATCGTAATGATATGGAATTTCATATGATTGTTGGGATGTTATTATAAATAATATTATCATACAAATCCCAAATATCCCAACTATCTCAAAACGCACAGAGCCACCCCGCTATACGGTGTGGCTCTGTGTTATTTTGATAGTCTTGATATTTGTCTTAGATCTTGAGGTCATCAACACTGGAAGTGTCGATATCAGCGGAATCATGCTCCCGGCGGGGTCCACGGGTGGAACCTTCCGGTTCGGTGATCTTCAAGTTCACGCGAGCATTGTTCTTAGCGCCAACGATCTTTAAGAGGGTACGAATCGCCTGCGCGGTCTGTCCGCGGCGGCCGATCACATAGCCCATGTCAGCCGGGTTAATGTCGAGAGTCAGGAGGACTCCGCGTTCATCAACCGTGCGGGAGGTTTTTACGTCCTCTGGATGTCCGACGATGCTTTTCACCACAAACTCCAGAAACTGTTGGTCCAAGTTGGCTTCTGCCATAGGTTTGTTCTGATTTCTTCCAAATCGTCAGCGAGAATGCATTCATCTGCCGGTCCGATCTGAAAGAGTTCTTATTTAATTACTTCTGCTAATTACGAATCCGTTTTCAAAAGGTGAACCCCTAATTAGTATTTTTTATAATATCACATTATTAATAATTTGTCAAGGGCAGTATTTTACCTTGATTATTTGGCTTCTGCCGGTTTTTCCGCTTTTGGCTCTTCCTTAGCCGGAGCAGCCGTTTCTGCCGGCTTTTCTTCCTTGGCCGGTTCCTTGGTTTCGGCAACGGCAGGAGCCGGTTTTTCCTCAGGCTTTGCTTCACCAGCCGGTTTCGCGGCGGCTTCCCCTTCCGGTTTTTCCTGCTTTTTTGGCTTATATGAGCGTACTTTTTCGCCCTTTATGATCTCTTTGGCAATTAACAGGTTGTTTACCGTTGCCGACATGCCGGCACCGTTTTTGAGCCAATGTTCAATGCGGTCCTGCTTGCAGGCCAGTTCCTTGGTGTAGGGATTGTAGGAACCCAAAATCTCCAGGGCATGCCCATAGGGGTCTTTGGATTTTTCGGATATCACCAAGCGATACATCGGTTTGTTCTTTTTTCCAATCCTGGAAAGTCGAATAGTCAACATAATTATTTTAGATAACAGATAACAGACAGCAGATAGCAGTCGTTAATCGTGTCCTATCCTTAGAATATTATAGAATAATTAATAAATATTAGCGTAAATATCAAGTAATGTCAAATTTATTATTCTTTTATTTTCCTGAAGTTAACTGTTAATTGTCTACTGTCAATTGTTATATACCGCCCCTCGATTCGCTACGCTCCCGATAATGATTTCTGAGCGGGTAACCCCGTACGACTCGCTTACGCTCGCTACGGGGCAGGCGGGAATCGAAGGGGGCGGAAGCCCCAATCCATCATAAATCAATGGGCCGTGCAATTGTTATGTTAAATTCTCAAGGTTGATTCGATAGTTTTAAAGCCTTTGGTCAGTCGGGTTCTCACCGAGACCCGCTCATAAATCACTATCGTCCGCTACGCTCCCGATAATGATTTCTGAGCGGGTAACGGGAATCGAACCCGTATCTTCAGCTTGGAAGGCTAACATAATAAACCATTATACGATACCCGCAGTTTAGTTGAAAGTTATAAAGTATAAAGTTAAAAGTTTATTAGCAGGCTCTTTACAACTTGTCACTTGATAACTTTTAACTAAGGTGTCGGGGTGCCGGGATTCGAACCCGGGATCTCCTACTCCCAAAGCAGGCGCCTTAGCCAGCTAGGCCACACCCCGGATTCAAATGACGAATGTCGAATTACGAATGTCGAAAGATATCCCATTCGTCATTCGAAATTTGTAATTCGACATTTAAATTGTGCCGCGGGTCAGAATTGAACTGACGACACGTAGATTTTCAGTCTACTGCTCTACCACTGAGCTACCGCGGCCAGAGAAAGTAGAAAGTATAAAGTTGAAAGTACAAAGTTATGGTATAAAATAGTACTTTTAACTTTCAACTTTATACTTTCTACTTAATTGTTGCGGGGGTCGGATTCGAACCGACGACCTCCAGGTTATGGGCCTGGCGAGCTGCCAGCTGCTCTACCCCGCGCTAATAAATTTCGAATTACGAATGTCGAATTAGTAAATTTTTTTATTCGTCATTCGACATTCGTAATTCGTCATTTGTAAGTGTGGGCGCACATGGATTCGAACCATGGACCTCGTCCTTATCAGGGACGCGCTCTAGCCAACTGAGCTATGCGCCCGGTATTTTAAAAATAAATTTATTTAAGATTGTAAATATCATTAGGATTTACCCTGGCGGATAATAGAGCGAAATATGGACCCTTGCCCCGTCGGATGACGGGGTCGTCCTTATCAGGGACGCGCTCTAGCCAACTGAGCTATGCGCCCGGTATTTTAAAAATAAATTTATTTAAGATTGTAAATATCATTAGGATTTACCCTGGCGGATAATAGAGCGAAATATGGACCCTTGCCCCGTCGGATGACGGGGTCGTCCTTATCAGGGACGCGCTCTAGCCAACTGAGCTATGCGCCCGAAGCAAATTTCGAATTACGAATGTCGAATGTCGAATTTATTTTTTACATAAATTAAAATCATAATATTCGTGAATTCGTAATCCCAACAAAAAAGATTGGTTCTAGCTAAATTGAAGGACCAATCTTTTTTGCTTGGTAAAAAAGGAACGGCCCCATAAACCGTTTATGGAGCTAGTAAGCACCAATTTGCTAGACCACCTTACGACTACCGTGGTAAGGATTTTATCCTGAATCAGAATAAATTCTGATCCATGTACCCTTCCGGAACTTCCGGAAAAGCCGACCGTAGGAATTCAGAACTGGAATTCGAAACCGAGATTTGGCATTCGACATTCGTAATTCGTCATTCCCGATGTCTCCCTAGAAAGGAGGTGATCCATCCACAGCTTCCGCTACGGATGCCTTGTTACGACTTCACCCTTATCACCAGCCCTACCTTCGTCCGCGCTAGGCGCGGCCTTCGGGTATTGCCGGCTCTCTTGGTGTGACGGGCGGTGAGTACAAGACCCGAGAACGTATTCAACGCGTCGTGGCTGATGCGCGTTTACTAGCGATTCCAGCTTCATGGAGTCGAGTTGCAGACTCCAATCCGAACTGAGAGAAGTTTTTTGGGGTTTGCTCCACCTCGCGGTTTGGCGTCCCACTGTACTTCCCATTGTAGCGCGCGTGTCGCCCAAGACGTAAGGACCATGCTGATTTGACGTCATCCCCACCTTCCTCCCACTTAAAGCGGGCAGTTCCCTATGACACATGAAACATAGGATAGGGGTTGCGCTCGTTTTCCGACTTAACGGTACATCTCACGACACGAGCTGACGACAACCATGCAGCACCTGTCTGGCACCCTCGAAGGCTCCCCTGTTTCCAGGGGTCTGCAGCCAGATGTCAAGTCTTGGTGAGGTTCCTCGCTTATCATCGAATTAAACCGCACGCTCCACCGCTTGTGCGGGTCCCCGTCTATTCCTTTGAGTTTTAAGCTTGCGCTCGTACTCCCCAGGCGGGATGCTTAAGGCGTTAGCTTAGGTAGGCAGCACTGACAGGGTCGAAACTGCCAATGCTTAGCATCCATCGTTTACGGCGTGGACTACTGGGGTATCTAATCCCATTCGCTCCCCACGCTTTCGTCCATGAGCGTCAGAACCGTTCTAGCAAGCTGCTTTCGCATTTGGTGTTCCTGCTGATATTAACGGATTTAACCCCTACACCAGCAATTCCGCTTGCCTCTCCCGGCCTCTAGCTCGGTCATCTCTCCCGCGGCCCATCGGTTAAGCCGATAGATTTAACAGGAGATGCGCCGAGCCGCCTGCGGACCCTTTACGCCCAATAAATCCGGATAACGCTCGGGGCCCTCGTATTACCGCTGCTGCTGGCACGAGGTTAGCAGCCCCTTATTCAACTGGTACCGTCAGAAATTCGTCCCAGTTAAAAGTGGTTTACACCCCGAAGGGCTTCTTCCCACACGCGGCGTCGCTCCTTCAGCCTTTCGGCCATTGAGGAAGATTCTCGACTGCAGCCTCCCGTAGGAGTCTGGGCAGTGTCGCAGTCCCAGTGAGACGGGTCATGCTCTCACACCCGCTACCCGTCAGAGCCTTGGTGAGCTTTTACCTCACCAACAAGCTGATAGGCCATAGGCCCCTCCCGAGGCGCCGGAGCTTTAAGTGGGAATGACATACGTCCCCCCACTAATATCGAGTATTATTCCGGATTTCTCCGGGTTATACTCGTCCCCAGGGTAGGTTACCAATGTGTTACTCTCCCGTTTGCCATGCTGTTGCTCCGCAACAGCACCGCTGATTAAACGCGGATTGCTACGCGGATTTTACGCCGATAAATATATCTGCGTAAATTCCGCGTTTTGATCTGCGTAAATTCCGCGGTCTATTGCGAAGCAATAGCATTCGACTTGCATGCCTTAGACACGCCGCCAGCGTTTATCCTGAGCCAGGATCAAACTCTCGAAAAGTTTTTTGACAGGTTTACTTGCCTGTTTAAGCAATGTTGTGTAAACACGAACAGTGCTTAAGGAATATATGAGGAAAATGAGTTTCCTAATTGTTTGTACTTGGTTGTTGCAAATTGGCGCTTATTAGCGCCATATTATATTCGGTTGTTAATGACCGCAAACGCGATAAATTTGCCTTCCCGCCAGATAAGCAAAAAACAGACCTTACAGCCTGTTATCAAGTGTAAGCGGGTCGGTTTTTGGTTTTGTTTTTAGATTGTCATGGATTTATCGCAATTTGTTATTGCAATAATAATATTAAAGGATTTGCCGAAATCTGTCAAGGCAATTCAGATAGTAGATAACGGATAGCAGATAGCAGCCAATTTTTTATTTAATATTAAATGATTTATTTAATAAACGAGCTAATATTAGTTTCCCGGGGTGTGATTAAGGAAAATTATAAATTTATATACAATCAAATTCCGGTTATTTATCAAGAGTATTTGCACAGGTTTTGAACATATTTAAAATGCGTTTTAAAAAAATTATTTTTTGCGAATTATTAATTAAAAATGGTATAATATGTTAAATGGCAAACTAAGGATATACATTATTATTTCGCTAAGAGAATAATTAATTATTAAATCACTGCCTGCAATGTCTGACGATATACTTGATTTAAGGGATAATTCCGTTAAAGACGCGGAAGAAAAATTGGCATCGCCGAAGAGTGAGCATCGGCGGGAGTTTGAGGCGCGCTTAAAAAGATTGGACGAAAAAGGCGGGGAAGCGGCCGGGGAAGGCGGTGGGGAAGGCGCGGATAATATCATGCCGGAACCGAAAATCGACCTTCATAGCCAGGATCATCTGGCAAGCGCCAGCGGGAACGATGAGCCGTCCGACGAAACGCTTGATTTGCGCACTGACCAGACATCAGCTAATGCCGTGGGCGAGGTTGTCGCCGCAAATAAAAAAGGAAAAAATGAAAAAGAGGATGAAAACCGGAACAAAGATATATCTGGACCCAAGATTGATCTCCACAAATTGGACCACCTCTCAAGCGCGAGTGGTGACGATGAGCCGATGGATGAGGCGGTCGATTTGCGTTCTCCGAACGAACGCGTGGAAGTTTTAAAAACTATGATTTCCGAGCTGGAAGGCGAGCTGGAGAAAATGGAAGGAGCGGTGATTAAATCGCCGGTCAGAGAGCCCGAGAAGGAGAAAACGCCGGAGCCGGTAATAAAACTGGAAGCGGACATTGCCGATCAGGAAAACAATATTCCCGCGGTAGCGCTTGGGGCCGCAGCGAATATGGCGCAAGAACCGGAAGCTGCGCCTTTAGCACCCCCGCCGCCACCGCGGCCGACCAGAAAACTCAAGTTCCCCAATGGCTTCCTCTGGGGCACGGCTACCAGCGCGTACCAGATCGAAGGCGGGGTCAGCAATAACTGGAGCATGTGGGAGCGCTCGATCGGCCGCAAGCTGGAACTGGCCAAGACCAAGAAGAATGTCCATGATTTCATCTGCGGCCAGGCTTGCGACTCGTACAACCGTTATGAGGAGGATTTCAAGCTGGCCAAGGGCATGAACAATAATGCCGTCCGTGTCGGGATCGAATGGGCGCGGGTCCAGCCCAAGAAAGACACCTGGAACGTGGATGAGATAAACCATTACCGCGGCGTGCTCAAAGCGGCCAAGAAGCGCGGCCTTACCACCTTTGTCACCCTTTGGCATTGGACCATCCCGAACTGGCTGGCCCATATCGGCGGCTGGGAAAACCCGGAAGTGGTCAATTATTTTTTAGCCTTTGTCGATGTCGTGGTCAAAGAATTCGGTGTTGAAATCGATTATTGGGTGGTCCTCAATGAACCGATGATGTTTGTTTACGGGGGTTATCTTAAGGCTTATCACCCGCCGCAGAAGCGCAGCCTGAGGAAGGCGGAAAAAGTAACGCGCCATCTGGCGCTGGCGTATTTAAAAAGCTATAATCTGATCCATAAGCATTTTATTGACGCCCAGGTTGGCATGACAAACCTGCTGAATTATTTCGAGCCGGCGCATATCTGGAACCCGATTGAGCGGTTATTTGCCGGGACTCTGCACTATTTTTGGAATAAAAGAATTCTGGAAAAGACCGCAAATAAATGTGATTTTGTCGGCGTCAATTATTATTTTCATGACCGGATGGTATGGTACCCGCCTTTCCGGAAGAACAAAAACGCATGGACAAACGATAAAGGCTGGGAAATATACCCAAAAGGAATTTATCAGGTATTGAAATTTGCCGCCAAATACGGAAAGCCTATTTATATCCTGGAAAACGGCACGGCGGATGCCGCCGATAAGCATCGGGAGCGGTATATCAAAGAACACTTGCGGTATGTCCATCAGGCGATCGCGGACGGAGCGGACGTGCGCGGTTATTTCCATTGGTCGCTTCTCGATAATTTTGAATGGAGCTTCGGCTATGAGCCGAAATTCGGGCTATATACGGTTGACCGCGAGACTTTTACCCGGACCCCGCGTCCGAGTGCGGAGGTCTATAAAAAAATCTGCAAGGAGAACGCGGTGGAAGTAGACGAAGTACAAAGTTAAAAGTTGAAAGTTTATAAAGTATGATGATTACTGCTTTATACTTTATAAACATTCAACTTTCAACTATATTTATATGTATATACTAGTTGCCGTTGCCTCATTCTTCATCAATGCCGGCGTCTATGTGGCCGACAAGTTTTTGCTGTCCAAGAAGATCCACTCGTCGATCACCTACGCGTTTTTCGTCGGGATCTGGAGCATCTTCAATTTTGTCCTGCTGTTTCTCGATCCCTGGATGCCGGATTTCCGCGAGTTTACCCTTGATCTTCTGGCCGGTATCCTGTTCCTGGTGACGCTTGTTTTCTGGTATAAGGCCCTCCACCAGAGCGAAGCGACGCGGGTGGTGCCGATCGTCGGAGCGCTCATCCCGATCTTCAGCTTCGTCTTTTCTTATATTTTCCTGGGCACCGCCCTGGGCGAGCGGCAGTTCCTGGCTTTCATTATCCTGATTATCGGCGGCATCATGATCTCGGCCAAGCATACCCGGTTCTATTATATACGTGATATGCTGGACCGTTTCAAACGGATATTCGGCGACTTTCTCGGTCCGATCCATGCCCATTACCGGCCGACCCGGCGTTTGATCTTCAACTCGCTGACTTCCGCCCTGCTCTTCGCCGCCTATTACGTGTTGATCAAGTATATCTATACCACGCAACCCTTTATCGGCGGATTCGTCTGGAGCCGTCTGGGCACTTTCGTCGGGGTGATCCTGATGCTTTTCGTGACCGATTGGCGGAATTTGATCGTCCTAAACCAGCGCGGCAATAAAACCCCGAAGAATCTGAGCTTTTTCCTCTCTGTCCGGCTGGCGGCGGCGGTCGCTTTCATAATGCTCAACTGGGCGATCAGCCTGGGCAATGTCGCGATCGTCAATTCGCTCCAGGGCACGCAGTATATTTTTCTGTTCCTGATCGTGTTGTTCCTGTCGCTCCGCTATCCCCGGATCATGAAGGAAGAACTGGGTGGCGGGGTAATGTTCCAGAAAGGGATCGGTACGACGCTGGTGGTGTTGGGGCTGTATATGCTTATTACTTAGGCTTTAGGCAGTAGGCAATAGGATTGTAGGATGAAACGTAAATCTTGGATTTCAATCCATAGCATAAAAAGATGCATATTCTAATTATCATTTTTTCCATTCTATTTACTGTTTTAGCGGTCAAGCGTTTGAATTGGGCGGTTTTTTTGATGTTGGCCCTGCTGCCTGCTTATCAAATCCGATTTCAGGTTCTGGGTATACCTTTTACTCTGCTTGAAACAATGATCCTGACCTCATTTGCTATTTGGCTCATCAGGAACTGGAAGCAGATATTAGAGAATTTAAAAAATAAAATAAAGAACCGTTTACAAATTACAAATTACAAATTACAAATTACCACGCGTTATCCTTTCGACCTCGAGATTATCGCCCTGCTCATCATATCCTGGATCGCGATCGTGGTGGCCGGATTTTCGAATGAAGCGCTGGGAGTATGGAAGGCATATTTTTTCGAACCGGTGCTGGTGTTTATTTTGGTGATGAATGTTTTCGGTAATAGCGCAAAAGACGCAGACTTCACGCAAAAGGCGCAAAATGCCGCCCAGCCGAAATCGGGCAAGGGAATTGAGCCGGTTTTGTGGGCGTTGACTCTGGGGGCGGGTTGGATAGCGCTGTGGGCGATTATCGAGCGGATCACCGGCTGGACCGCCCACGGGAATTTTTGGCCGCGCGTGACCGGTCCGTTTCCTTATCCCAATGCGCTGGGGCTTTATTTGGGCCCGGTCTCGGTTCTATTGGTCGGTTGGATTTTGAACAAGATGCAAGACGCAAGATACAAGATACAAAATGACAAAATATTTATTGTGCAAATTTTGTCTATTGCGCTTGTGGTACTATTGTCTTTGTTCGCGATCATGCTGGCCAGGAGCGAAGGGGCGATCATCGGGATCCTGGCGGCGGTATTGGTCATGGGGTTGTTTATGTCCGGTAGTAAAAGAAAGAAGGTCCGTTGGCTGCCGGCCGGCATTACCGGGTTAATATTACTTTTCGTTTTTATAAGCGCGCCGCTCTATCTCCTGGCCGTACCGCGCGACCAGTATTTCGATTTCCATAATGGCGGGCTTAATTACCTGTCGGACAAGATAATGCTTAAGGACTTGTCGGGGGAGATCAGGAAACAGCAGTGGCGGGAGACCTGGGCGATGATGAAAGACAATTGGCGCTGGCTGACCGGCACCGGCCTGTCCGGTTATCGGGCGGCGATCGCGCCGTACCACCAGCCGGGGATATTCTTCAACAGCGGCCGTGATCCGGAATTCCACCGCCACACGGTCTGGGACGAAGCCTACCGCAACGCGCATTGGCAGCCGGTTGAGATATATATGTATCCGCACAATTTACTCCTGAATTTCTGGACGGAGCTGGGGCTGGCCGGAGTAATTTTGTTTATCTGGATAATCCTTAAATTTATTTATTTAGCGTTTACCAGTTACAAATTGCAAACCGCAAATCCAACCGGTGGCCCCCAAAAGGAATATTTACTTTTGGGTTTACTGGGTGCGATAATAGTTATTGTCGTCCATGGCATTGTCGATGTGCCGTATTTCAAAAACGATCTGGCGGTTTTGTTCTGGCTGCTGGCGGCAATGATGGGTTTTATCGGAATATCCGCCCATATCAAAGAAAAAAAAGATAATATTGATGCAGGTTGAAATATTTAACGGTTTTATGGTATTATGTAGGCGAATAACCCGTTAAATAAACGGCGTTATTTTTTACCGTAAAAAGTAACAGGCATTTTAAGTTAGCGATTATTAAAGTATTTCTGTGGCCAAGCTGATACTACAAAAATTCATCGTCGATTCAGGCTTTTGCTCGCGGCGCCAGGCGACCGAATTGATCAGGGCGGGGAAAGTAACGGTAAACGGTGAAGTGGCTGAGCCGGGCATGAAAGTATTTTCCAATGACGATGTCCGGATAGGAAAGAAGCGTTTACCCGGCGAGCCGGAAAAAATCTACCTGATCATAAATAAGCCGGATGGCTATGTCTGCACGAACCGGACTTTTACCGGTGAGAAGAACGTTTATGACCTGCTGCTTGACCGCCAGGGAGAAAAAGCGTATCCGAAACAGCGCCTGTTCGTGGTTGGCCGTCTGGACAAGAACAGCCGCGGCTTAGTGTTAATCACCAATGACGGCGATATGGCCCAGCGGGTGTCGCATCCCCGGTTCGGGCATGAAAAAGTATATGCAGTAAAATTGCGGATGACGAATGACGAATGCCAAAAGAATAAAGATAGATTGATAAAGAACCTGGTAAAGGGGGTCGATATCGGCGAGGGAGACGGTGTTGTCAGGGCAAAAAAGGCTGAGTATTTGGGTGAAAATAAATTCAAAGTAATCTTGACCCAGGGGGTGAAACGGCAGATCAGACGGATGTTCAAGACTCTGGGCATCGAAGTCATCGATCTCAAGCGGACGCGTATCGGCTGTACCAAATGCGGCATTGAATTGGGCGATCTGCGCTGTGGCCGTTGGCGCAAACTCAAGCTGGAAGAAATAGAAAAATTACAGGAGAGTTAATGGTCAAGTGCTAAAAGTCAAATTCGGAGAGGTGGCTCGAGTGGTTGCCCGCGACATAGCCGCTTGGCGGCTCGCGCGGGTCCGCGCACCCGCGAAGCGGGATGTCGCGGAAAGGCTTATGTATTATACATATTTTTTATTTAGTAAAAACCATAAAAAGGTTTATGTCGGTTCGACCGAAGATTTGAAGACCAGAATCAAAACACATAATGAAGGCAGGGTGCAATCGACAAGATATTATCGGCCATGGGTAATTGTGTATTATGAGGCCCATCGCAATAAAACATTGGCAAGAAAAGCCGAACTTTTCTATAAATCCAGCCAAGGCAGGCGGCAAGTAAAAAAGAAATTAGGTTTAGAGTAATATTATTATAGATTTCCGGAGAGGTGGCTCGAGTGGTTGCCCGCGACGTAGCCGCTTGGCGGCTCGCGCGGGTCCGCGCACCCGCGAAGCGGGATGTCGCGGAAAGGCTTATGTATTATACATATTTTTTATTTAGTAAAAACCATAAAAAGGTTTATGTCGGTTCAACCGAAGATTTGAAGACCAGAATCAAAACACATAATGAAGGCAGGGTGCAATCGACAAGATATTATCGGCCATGGGTAATTGTGTATTATGAGGCCCATCGCAATAAAACATTGGCAAGAAAAGCCGAACTTTTCTATAAATCCAGCCAAGGCAGGCGGCAAGTAAAAAAGAAATTAGGTTTAGAGTAATATTATTATAGATTTCCGGAGAGGTGGCTCGAGTGGTTGCCCGCGACGTAGCCGCTTGGCGGCTCGCGCGGGTCCGCGCACCCGCGAAGCGGGATGTCGCGGAAAGGCTTATGTATTATACATATTTTTTATTTAGTAAAAACCATAAAAAGGTTTATGTCGGTTCGAACCGAAGATTTGAAGACCAGAATCAAAACACATAATGAAGGCAGGGTGCAATCGACAAGATATTATCGGCCATGGGTAATTGTGTATTATGAGGCCCATCGCAATAAAACATTGGCAAGAAAAGCCGAACTTTTCTATAAATCCAGCCAAGGCAGGCGGCAAGTAAAAAAGAAATTAGGTTTAGAGTAATATTATTATAGATTTCCGGAGAGGTGGCTCGAGTGGTTGAAGGCGTCGCTCTCGAAAAGCGATGTGCGTGCAAGCGTACCGGGAGTTCGAATCTCCCCCTCTCCGCCATTCCAATTTTTGGTTTACGATTTTCGATTTAGATTATAAGCTTAATTCGAAAATCGAAAATCGTAATTCGAAAATTTCCGCACCCGTCGTTCAACGGATAGGACACAAGTTTCCGGAACTTGCGATCGAGGTTCGATTCCTCGCGGGTGCACCCTTCGACAGGCTCAGGGCAGGCCCTTCAGCTCAGTGACACTTGCTCGGGGCAGACCCTTCAACATCGTACTGTTTGCTCAAGGCAGGCTGCCCGACTCTTAATTGATGGTTGAAAATTATTTTCCGCGTTTAATCCGCGTATTGATCAGCGTCCAATCAGCGGTAGAATGATTGATTGTTCGACTGCCGTGAATATCGTGGAAGCGGTAAAAAACTATCGTTCAAGGGTAATATTGTATGTTCATCAAGCAAAATATTTATAAAAAATTGCCAAAACTCCTGAAACTGGACAAGCCACTGGTTGTTTTTGATATTGAGACGACCGGGCTCAACCTGCATTCGGACAAGATCGTCGAGATCGCCTATATCAAAATATGGAGCAATGGCAAAGTCAAGCGCGACGATATGCTGCTTAACCCGGAGATGAAGATCTCGCTCGAGGCGGTCGCCGTGCACGGCATCCGCAACCGCTATGTACAGGACAAACCCAAATTCCGGGACAAAGCCCAGGAATTGTGGGAAATTTTCCATGACACTTATTATTCCGGGTTCAATATCGTCAATTTCGACCTGCCCCTGATCCGCCGCGAGTTCATCCGCTGCGGCATGGACCTGGAATATACGCCGAAGCAGATCATCGACACCAGGGAAATTTTCCTGAAAATGGTTCCGCGCACTCTGTCATCGACCTACGAATATTATTGCAGCAAGGATTTCAAGCAATGGCACACCGCCCTGATCGACACCGAGGTGGCGGCCGAAATCCTGGTCCGGCAGCTGGAGAAATACAAGGAATGCCGGGACTGGGAGTTCATCAATAAGATCCATATCGGGGAAGAGGAGGACTATCTGGATGCCACGAGGAAATTCTATTGGCTGCGCGGCGAAGCCTTTTTCGCTTTTTCCAAATACCGCGACAAGACCCTGAAGCAAGTGGCGAAAGAAGACCCGCGTTTTCTGGAATGGATCTTGACCGCCGATTTCAGCGATGAAGTGAAGAATATCGTCCAAAAAGCCCTGTCAGTTCATCGCCCGGCCCCATCCTTGATCCAGAAAATTAAAAATAAAATCTGATTATGGATATATTGTCGCATGCCCTGTGGACCAATCTGATCCTGAAGGAATTGCCGCCACTCGAGCGGGGAACTGCCATCGCCTTCGGCGAGCTGCCCGATCTGATCAGTTTCTCCTTCATCCTTACCCGCCATTTTATCCGCAAGATCACTTCCATCAAAGAACCGCCATTGTCAGATATGCCGAAATATGTGTTTAGCCTTTACAATCTCACCCATAGCCTGATCGTCTGGCTGGGTGTTTTTTTGTTTTTGATGATTATCGGCCTGGATTGGTGGGCGCTGGCTTTTTTGGGTTGGGGAATCCATATTATTCTTGATATATTTACCCATACCGATGATTATTTTCCTACGCCGATCTTTTGGCCGCTGTCAAAATTCCATTTTTCCGGCATCAGATGGTCAAATAAGTGGTTCATGTTCGCCAATTATTGCCTGCTCCTAATTCTCTATTTGGTTTTTTATTTTTGAGGTCAAAATTTACGGTTAAATACTGATTTTAAAATATAAAATAACGGTAAATTCCAGGTAAAAAGGGGCAATAATCCGACGCCCTTTTAATTTGCCAAAAAAAACTTAAATAGCTACAATTAAAATATGGACGATTCAAATGAAGACAGAATAATAGCCGGCCAGGAGGCGAATGGCGATAATCAGCTGGATATTACGCTGCGGCCGAAGAAACTCGAAGAGTATATCGGCCAGGAGCAGGTCAAGGCCAATATCCGGATCGCGGTCGAAGCCGCCCGGAAGCGCGGCGAGCCGATCGAGCATGTGCTGCTTTATGGCGCGCCCGGCCTGGGCAAGACTACCCTGGCCCATATTCTGGCCAATGAAATGGGCACCAATATCCGCGTAACCAGCGGGCCGGCGATCGAGAAGTCGGGCGATTTGGCGGCCATCCTAACCAACCTCGCCGAAGGGGATATTCTTTTTATCGACGAGATCCATCGCCTGAACAAAGCGATCGAAGAAATTCTCTATCCGGCGATGGAGGACTATGCCCTGGACATCATCATCGGCAAGGGACCGAGCGCGCGGACCTTGCGCATCGATCTGCCGCGCTTTACGATCATCGGCGCGACCACCAAAATGAGCATCTTGTCGGCGCCGCTCCGGGACCGGTTCGGCCTGGTCCATCACCTGCGTTTTTACGAGCTTGATCATATCGAGGAAATAATCCACCGCAGCGCCAGGATCCTCGGCATCGCGATCGATGACGATTCCTGCCGCAAGATCGCGACCCGCGCCCGTCGGACGCCGCGGGTGGCCAACCGCCTTTTGAAGCGCGTCCGCGATTACTGCGAGGTCAAAGGCGACGGCACGATCGGGGAAGTGCACTGCGACGGGGCGTTTACTATGCTTGATGTCGATGAATTGGGACTGGACTGGATAGACCGCAAGATCCTGGAGCTGATCATCGACAAATTCAACGGCGGTCCGGTGGGCCTGAATACGATCGCGGCGGCCACCGGCGAAGATACGGCCACGATCGAAGAGGTGTATGAGCCTTATCTGATGCAGCTCGGTTTCCTGGACCGCAGCCCCCGCGGCCGGATCGCGACCGACAGCGCCTATCGGCATTTGGGGAAGAAGCCAAAAGACAACCAACGTAAATTGGTTTAATTCCTAATATCTAAATTATAATTTCTAATGAAATTTAAAAATATATTAGGAATTATAATTTATAATTTAGGAATTATTCAATGACTTTCTCCTTGTCATTACTTCTCTACCCCTATCTCGCTTTTCTCGCGGTCTGGCTCTTCTTCATGCTGACCGGCGTTTATCATATGCTCAAGTTCGGTTTGAAAAGTGTCCTGACCGTAGTGATGACTATTTTGTTCGTCTTGGTCGGAGCAGGATTGCTGTCGGTTTCACTCGGCTATATTTCGCAAATCGATTGGCAAAAACAAGTAAGTATTTTCGGCACTGGAAACAACAGCGTTGAAAATATGGAATAACGGCGATATTGAATTTATATTTAGTGATAAACAGCCTGCAATTCTCAGCGTAAAATCAACGTTGCAATCCGCGACCTATCTGCGGTGAAAGGGTTTTAGCCGGAAGAAGTACGGTAATCATATATCTTTATATTTGAATTTTTCAAATAATATTCTATGTTTTTGATCGACCATCTGCCCAACCAACAACCGGGTGAAAAGATAATCCGGATCATCCGTCGGGATTTGTTTATTTTGCTTAAAAAGATAATAATGTTCCTGGGTCTTTTTTTGCTCCCCTTGATACTGCTTTTCGTTATTATCTCGGCTGAGCCGCAGTTCCTGATCGGGGAAATATCATTGCCGCTCCTGGTCCTGGGCACAAGCGCCTATTATCTTTTTATCTGGGCGTTTTTCTTTTTTTCTTTTATCGACTATTATCTGGACGTCTGGTTCATCACCGATGAGCGTATTATTGATATCCAGCAGCAGGGCTTCTTTTCCCGGGTAATAAGCGAGCAGAAATTGTTCCGCATTCAGGACGTAACGAGCGAGGTCAAGGGGATTTGGCCGACCGTGTTCGCTTTCGGCGACGTCTATGTCCAGACGGCGGGCACTAAAACCCGCTTCCATTTCGACGACGTACCCAAGCCGGACGAAGTCCGCGACCTGATCATCAAATTGGCCGAAAAACGCCGCCACGAGGTGCAAACCGAAGAAGACCGGGATAGTTGAGATAGTTGAGATAGTTGAGATTGTTGGGATGGTTGGGATGGTTGGGATAATCAAATTTAATCCCAACCATCCTAACAATCCCATGAAGCTAAATGATTTCGATTACAATCTGCCCAAAGAGCTGATCGCTCAGGAGCCGATGAAACCGCGTGACCATTCGCGGCTTCTTTTGTTGGACAAAGAGTCGGGCGAGATCGAACACCGACATTTCAATGACCTGGCGGACTATTTGCGGGCCGGTGATGTTATCGTAATGAATAATTCCAAAGTGTTTCCCGCGCGTTTGATCGGCCAGCGCGAAGGAAGCGGCGGGAAAGTGGAAGTGTTTTTATTGCGAAACCTCTCCCCCCATTCCCCTCTCCTAGCCAGCAGAAGGGGTGGTATAGATAAAGGTGAGGTTTGGCAGTGTTTGGTGGGCGGACATCGGCGCAAAGAAGGTTTGGCGGTAGAGTTCGAAAATGGATTGGAAGCGGAAGTTACCAAAAACAATCAGGATGGCACCTTTGATGTCCGGTTCAATGAAAGCGGAAAGGTGTTAATGGATATTGTGAATAAAATTGGACAAATGCCGTTGCCACCCTATATTAAACGTAGGGGCATTGCGCGCAATGCCCGTACGGACGAGGCGAATTACCAAACTGTATATGCCGATGACAGTAAGGTCGGGTCAGTGGCGGCGCCGACTGCCGGTTTCCATTTTACTCCTGAACTGATCGATAAATTGCAGAAGAAAGGCGTCCAATTCGAATATATTACCCTGCATGTCGGCCTGGGCACGTTCGCGCCGGTTAAGACGGATGACATCACAAAACACAAAATGCACGCGGAATGGGTCGAAGTTGAAGGTAAATTGTTGGCGAGTATAGCCAAGGCAAAAAAAGAGGGCCGGAGGATAATTGCCGTTGGAACCACATCGGTTAGAACACTGGAATCAATATATAAAAAAATTCTCAGTATAAATTCTGAAACAATAAATAAAATCGAAAATCGAAAATCGAAAATCGAAAATTACCAAGGTTGGGTGAATATTTTCATCTATCCGGGTTATGAATTCAGGATTGTCGACGCGATGATCACGAATTTCCATCTGCCCAAATCGACCCTGCTCATGCTGGTGAGCGCGTTTGCGGGAAAGGAAAATATTGACAAGGCCTATCAATCTGCTATAAAGAATGGATACCGATTTTTTTCTTACGGTGATGCTATGTTGGTATATTAACAATAAAATTGGAAGGAGCGGCCATGCAATGTGAAAACTGTGAGAAAGGCGATGGATTTATCCCTATAAAAGGGATGAGATTTAAGGGAACGTATTATGCCCCGTATATCGCATGCAATCATATGATAAAAAAGTGTCCGGTATGCGGCAAAATCTGGCTCGTATTCGACGACCCTTCTACTGGAAAGACCAGGTGGGAAGAGGTAATCGACCCGCTGAATGATCTTGAAAAAATTCATTAGACCGTCATATTTCCCACCAGGGCGGCGCCATATTGTAGGCACCGCCTTTATTTTTAAATACAAAAGTATATGCGATGCAATATTCCGATTTTATCTTAGCTTGACTTTTCATGCGCTTTTGTTTATATTTAAGAATATAATTCGTAATTTAATAGTTACATAACCATCCTTATAGTATGTCAGTACCATCAAAAAGAAGGACATCGGGCAAGGTCGGGCGGCGGCGGTCGCATCATGCTCTCAAAAAAGTAACTTTGACCAAATGTCCGCAATGCGGCCGGGCAGTCGCTCCGCATCATGCCTGCAGCTTTTGCGGCAATTACAAAGGCAAAACTGTTTTGAAGATCAAAACCAAAGAAAAAAAGAAAAAAGAAGGATAGCTCTTATCTTTCTTTTTTTTGTTAATTAAATATGAATTCAGCGTAATCACGAATAAATTATTCGCCTATTCGCATTATATTATGTCTAATCGTCATTTAGCCAGAACCATCGCCATGCAGGCTTTGTTTCTTTGGGATTTTAACGGCAAGCGGGAAAAAAGCCTGGAGCCGGTTGTGGAAGGAATATTTCTGAACTTCGCGCCGCAATTCGACGATCACGGATTCGTTTATGACGTGGTCAAGGGAGTATTGAATAACAGCGTGGCGATCGATGCCTATATTACCAAGTATGCCACCGAATGGCCGCTCGACCAGATCACGATCATTGACCGCAATATCCTGCGTATCGGAGTTTACGAGCTGGTATTGGATGACGATATCCCGGCTAAAGTCGCGATCAATGAAGCGATTGAGATCGCCAAGGCCTTCGGCAGCGAGTCGTCCGGCAAGTTCGTCAATGGCGTATTGGGAGCGATCTACAAAGACATGTTGAAAGCGACCGGAGGCACCGAGGCCGAAGCGAATAATAGACCAAGCTAATTGAAATTAATATATGGTTATATGGTTATAAGGTTATATGGCCGCCGTAACTCGGTAGTCGATATAACAATATGACAATGTCACCATCCCGATCTTATGCATGAAGTTCGCAGCTTAGCGAAACGGATTGGCGTCTCCTTTGACGACATCGATCTGCTCAGGCAAGCAGTAGTCCACCGTTCTTATTTGAACGAAAATCCCCAGTTTCCCCTGCCGCATAATGAACGTCTGGAATTTCTCGGCGACGCGGTATTGGAAATTATCGTAACCGAATATTTGTTCAAGCATTTTCCGGAAACACCGGAAGGTGATCTGACCAATTGGCGGGCCAGCCTGGTCAATTCCAAGATGCTGTCGATAATAGCGAATGAGATCGGCCTAGAAGATTACTTGTATCTATCGAAAGGGGAAGCGAAAGACAGCAACACCAAGGCCAGGCAGTATATTCTGGCGAACGCGGTCGAAGCGCTTATTGGCGCAATTTATCTCGACCAGGGGATAAAGGTGTCTAAAAAATTCGTCAAAACCAATATAATAGATAAGCTCGAATATATACTGGAAAACCAACTATATCTTGATCCAAAATCCAAATTCCAGGAAAAAGCCCAGGAAATATACAAGATAACCCCGCATTACAAAGTGCTGTCCGAAGTCGGACCGGACCATGCGAAAGTTTTCGAGGTCGGATTATATTTGAATGACAGATTGGTCAGCCGGGGCAAGGGTTCGAGCAAACAGGAGGCGCAGGTCAAGGCGGCGGATAAGGGATTGAAGAAAATGGAATGGTGAGGCGAATGTCGAATGACGAATTTCAAATGACAAATAATTTTTGATCTCATGGAAGTCCGAAAATAGTTCGGGCTTCTTTTTGTTTAGGCGGAAATATGTTAAAATAAATAAAGACAGCTATTATTGTATTGTGATTATCTTAATATTAAGTAAAAGAATTGAGAAATTGTTTTATCAGTGTTTAATCCGCGTAGTAATCCGCGCTTGCCTGCCTGCCGGCAGGCAGGTAAGATCTGCGGTGAATAGGCTAGTATATAGAAAATACGCGTATTGAAGCATAAGGGATATTCGACGTTTCTCGTTCAGAATAATACTATGACGATTAAGGAACTTCTTAAATTTGCCAGTGAAAAAAAGGCTTCCGACCTTCATCTTGTCGTTGATTTACCCCCGGCGATCAGGATTGACGGCGACCTATCGTTCATCGAAGGAAAAGATCCGATCAATAAGAAGGATATGGAACAAATGGTCGCTACCCTCTTGGATGCGAAACAATTGGAAAGATTCAAGACCAGCCGCGAACTTGATTTCGGCTTCGAGATGGATGGGTACCGCTATCGCGTCAATCTGCTTTTTGAGCGCGGCAATATGGGCCTGGTGGCCCGCGTCATATCCGGACAGATCCCGAATCTGGATGAGATCAACATGCCGAAAGTCGTGTATAATCTCCTGGACCTGAAACAGGGCTTGATCCTTCTGACCGGTCCGACCGGCTGCGGTAAATCCACTTCTCTGGCGGCAATGATCGACTATATCAACAATAACCGATTTTGCCATATTATCACCCTGGAAGATCCGATCGAGTATGTGTTCAAGCCGAAAAAAAGCATGATCATCCAGCGTCAACTTGGAGCGGATATGCTGTCTTTTGCCGAAGGGTTGAAACACGCCTTGCGCCAGGATCCGAACGTCATTATGGTGGGTGAAATGCGCGACCTGGAAACGATCGCAACCACTATTACCCTGGCCGAAACCGGGCATTTGGTATTGGCTACCCTGCATACATATAATGCCGCCCAGACGATCGATCGTATCATCGATATATTCCCACCCCACCAGCAGAATCAGGTACGCCAGCAATTGTCGATGACTCTGGCAGGAGTAATTTCCCAGCGTTTGCTGGCCAAGGTCGGCGGTAGCCGGGTGGCAACCAGAGAGATCATGATCAACACGCCGGCGGTCGCCAATCTGGTCCGGGAAGGGAAGATTACCCAGATAAAAACCATTATCGAAACAAGCTCGAAAGAGGGTATGGTGTCGATGGATCAGGATATCCAGCGGCTGTTCAAGGAAAAAGAAATCGATAAAGATACGGCCCAGGGGCAGATGGACAATCCGGAACTTTTGGATAAATTCAAGCTGATTTAGATGGTGGATAGCAGAAGGCAGTTAACAGACGATAGAAATTAGTTGATGCATAAATATTTTTCAAATCGTTTTGGATTTATTGAAGGAGTGTGGAGAAATTGTTAATATGTATTTTAAATTAAAGTATTATTATAAACGGGCAATAACAATTGAATTGTTGTAAAATAATTTTTACTAGTTTTAGTTATTTTTTTAATAAATTTCTGATATCCGCTATCTGTTATTTGTTATCTGCCAAATTCTTGACATATTCCCAAAATCCTGTATAATGATAATTACCAAATAAAGACAAAATTAATAGTAATCATCTTTTATGAGTTACTCCATAACTACTAAATGCAAAAGCGGTTGATGCACTAGCTGGTTTAAAGTGTGGTCAAACCGCTTTAAAGCGGTTTTTTGTTTCAAATCTGGCTTAGTCCTTTCAATTAAAGAGAAAAACGGTCCAATCGAATTCAGGAATCTATTAATCAACTCGGATGCTGTGAAAACAAATTCGGAGCATCCGGATATAGTTCGTAGATTCGGATTATGAGTTGAACTTTAACAATTCAATATAGTCCGCAGTTCCCGACAGAACTGCGGACAATTAAGAGCATCAAACCATCCGGCATCGCAATGCCGGATAATCGAAGAGTCCGTTCATAGAGCGATCTATGGACAAAAACGTTTTTGAAACCAAAAACGTGGGAAAATCTCAACAAGGGTATATGGTGGATGCCTTGACATAAGAAGACGATGAAGGACGTAGCAGCCTGCGATAAGCCTCGGTTAGGTGGCAAGCAACCTGTGATCCGTGGATTTCCGAATGGGGTAACCTTCCCGATTGTAGACGGGAGCCCGTCCGCTGAACACATAGGCGGATGAGGGGACAACCCGGCGAACTGAAACATCTTAGTAGCCGGAGGAAAAGAAAAAAACCCCCGCAGCAATGCGGGGTCATTCCCTGAGTAGTGGCGAGCGAAAGGGGAGAAGTCTAAACCGTTTAAACTGCGTACAACCGCATCTTCGGATGAGGGCGTGCAGAAGGCTTCAGGGCCATATGTTTATTCGGGGTTGCAAGATCGTTGCATTCATTTCCTGAATTAAATGAGGTAGAGCTTACGAACAATTACTTTCCTAGTTGAAGCGAGCTGGAAAGCTCCGCCAGAGCAGGTGATAGCCCTGTAAGCGAAAGGGGTAATTACTCTACGGCAACACATCTTAAGTACCGCGGAACTCGTGAAATCCCGTGGGAATCTGGGACGACTATGTTCCAAGACTAAATACTTCTTATGATCGATAGTGAACTAGTACCGTGAGGGAAAGGTGAAAAGCATCCCGGTTAGGGAGGTGAAATAGTACCTGAAACCATATACTTACAAGGAGTCAGAGCCGTGTCTCACTAGCGTTCGACAGTGGCAACGGATAAACGCGGATTATAGACGGATAAACACGGAGCACAGATATTAAATAGATCAGTGCTCAGTGAAAATCCGTCATAAATCCGTGAAAATCCGTGCACCAGTGGTGAGCGATAGCGAGACACGGTGATGGCGTGCCTATTGAAGAATGAGCCAACGAGTTTGTTCTATGTGGCTTGACTAAGCCCCGTTTGGGGCGGAGTCGTAGTGAAAGCGAGGGTTAATAGCCCGTTTCCATTTATTTTGTAGGAACGCAATGCTTTGTGTTCCTACGTAAATATTTGGATTGTCGCATGGACAAGACCCGAAGCCGGGTGATCTAGCCATGGCCAGGTTGAAGTTCCGAGAAATCGGAATGGAGGACCGAACCCACTAGTCGTGCAATACTAGGGGATGAGCTGTGGTTAGCGGAGAAATTCCAATCGAACTCGGCAATAGCTGGTTCTCCTCGAAATAGCTTTAGGGCTAGCGTCTGGTGCTGACTACCGGGGGTAGAGCACTGAATGAGGCTGGGGCCGCAAGGTACCCTCCTTAACCAAACTCCGAATACCGGTAGGTGCAGCCAGGCAGTAAGACTATGGGGGCTAAGCTTCATCGGTCAAAAGGGAAACAGCCCAGATCGCCGTCTAAGGTCCCTAAATAATCGCTAAGTGTAAAAGGTGGTGTCGCGACTGCGACAACTAGGAGGTTGGCTTAGAAGCAGCCATCCTTTAAAGAAAGCGTAATAGCTCACTAGTCAAGTTGCCGCGCGCCGAAAATGTATCGGGGCTAAGCGATTTACCGAAGACGCGGACTGTGCGTAGCACAGAAATCCTAAATCATAAGCTCTAAATACTAAACAAATTCCAAATCATAAATTCTAATTTTTTAAATCGGTATATTTGAAAAATTAATGAATTGGAATTTAAAAATTGTTTAGAGTTTAGAAATTCGATTTTAGAGTTTCTGCGCTACGCGCAGTGGTAGAGGAGCGTTCCTTCAGCGTTGAAGCCGGACTGCGAGGTCCGGTGGAGCGAAGGGAAGAGAGAATGTTGGCATGAGTAGCAAAAAGGCGGGTGAGAACCCCGCCCACCGAAAGCCTAAGGGTTCCTGGGCAACGCAAATCGACCCAGGGTTAGTCGGTCCTAAGGCGAGGCCCGTGTAGTGCGGGCGTAGTCGATGGATGAGCTGGTTAATATTCCAGCACTACATATAGTTTCCGATGGGGGGACGTCATTTACGAGTTGGAGCGGGTATTGGTTTGCCCGTTGCTGGCGGCGCTTCTAGATCCAGGCAAATCCGGATCGATGTGAAGCAAAGTCGGCAGAAGATGAAGCCTTGTGTGGAATCAATTCCGGTAAAGAGATGACCAAGAAAAACCTCTAGGGTTAAGCTATATGTAACCGTACCGCAAACCGACACAGGTAGGCGAGGCGAGTAGCCTCAGGTGTACGAGAGAACCCTCGTTAAGGAACTCGGCAAAATAGCGGCCGTAATTTCGAGATAAGGCCTGCCTGGGTATCCAACAATTGACATTTAACAATTAACAATTGGCCAAAGCCAGCCAATTGTCAAAAGTCAATTGTCAAATGTTGGATACCTGGGCCGCAGCTAAAGAAACCCTGGCGACTGTTTATCAAAAACATAGCTCCCTGCTAACTCGAAAGAGGATGTATAGGGGGTGACGCCTGGCCAGTGTCCGAACGTTAAGGGGAGAGGTGAAATCGTTGCTTCGCAACGAACCGCGGATAATACGCAGATATCTACGCGGATTGAGCGCTGATAAATTTTTCAGCGTAAAATCAGCGGCCTGAGGGCGAAGCCCGAGATAATCAGCGTAAAATCAGCGTGTCGTTGCGGAGCGACGACGTAGCTTTGAACTTAAGCGCGGATGAACGCCGGCCGTAACTATAACGGTCCTAAGGTAGCGAAATTCCTTGTCGGGTAAGTTCCGACCTGCACGAATGGCGTAACGACTTGGGTACTGTCTCAACGAGGGACTCGGCGAAATTGCAAGACGAGTAAAGATGCTCGTTAACCGTAGTCGGACGAAAAGACCCCGTGAAGCTTTACTATAGCTTGATATTGGGTTATGGCTATGTTTGTTCAGTATAGGTGGGAGACCCGAGCAATCGGGTCAACAGTGAGATACCACCCTTGCGTATCCGTAATCCTAACCCTCGGCCGTGAATCCGGTCAGGGAACAGTATCTGGTGGGTAGTTTGTCTGGGGCGGATGCCTCCCAAAAGGTAACGGAGGCGTTTACAAAGGTTGGCTATCCCGGAATGGAAACCCGGGAGATAGTGTAAAGGCACAAGCCAGCTTTACTGCAAGACCTACAAGTCGAGCAGTCGCGAAAGCGGAACTTAGTGATCCGACCGTGCGATATAGGACGGCGGAAGCTCATCGGATAAAAGCTACTCCGGGGATAACAGGCTGGTCACGCCCAAGCGTCCACAGCGACGGCGTGGTTCGGCACCTCGATGTCGGCTCGTCGCATCCTGGGGCTGTAGAAGGTCCCAAGGGTTGGGCTGTTCGCCCATTAAAGCGGCACGCGAGCTGGGTTCAGACCGTCGTAAGACAGGTCGGTCTCCTATCCACTACGGTCGCGGAAACTTGAGGAGGCCCTTCCCTAGTACGAGAGGACCGGGAAGGACGAAGCTCTAGTGTGCCGGCTGTCCCACCAGGGGCATTGCCGGGTAGCTACCTTCGGTTTGGATAAGCGCTGAAAGCATCTAAGCGCGAAGCCGTCTCCAAGATTAGGTTTCAGAGGGTCGCGGGAGACTACCGCGTTGATAGGCTCTAGGTGTAAGTCCCGTAAGGGATTGAGCCGAGGAGTACTAATCACCCCTTTGATTTTCCCACATTTTTTGTTTGAAACCGCAATTAACAGTTAACCTTTAACAATTAACCCTGTAATTTTGACAGGAAAACATTTGTTATTTTTGCTAATTGTTAACTGTTAATTGTCAAAAGTTATTAAAAAACTCCACTTTTCTGGTGGTATTAGCGGTAGGGTCACACCTGATCCCATCCCGAACTCAGAAGTTAAGCCTACCAGCGCCGATGGTACTTGGGTTTTAACCCTGGAAGAGTAGGTCGCCGCCAGAACAGTGGAGTTTTTTTGTACATAATTTTGTTTATCGGAGCATCCGGAAAGAGCATGCCCCGTGATTGCGAAGCAATTTTACGGGGTAGGCCGCCCGCGTAGAAACGCTTTGCGTTCACGCGGCACGCGCCAGAACAGTGGAGTTTTTTTGTACACGCAAATGTACAAATTTCAGTACAAATATACAAATAATTTACAAAGGATTATCGCTTATGTTGTAATTTGTATATTTGTTTACGATTTGTGCATTCGCGTGAAATGCCTTGTAATAATTATAATCAGGAAACCAAATACAAAAAACCACCCATTACAGGATGGTTTTTTGGTTTGCAAACAAATGATATTGAACTTTGCTAGCCGCCGGCGCTGATCTTCACGAAGGCCGCGAACATGATCATCATGAAGCCGCCCAAGCACATACCGATGAAAAACGCCCAGAACACTACATTGTACGGATTGATTTTCTTGGACATACGATCTAATGAAGAAAAGAATTATTAACAGATATTAACAACTATATTAATTATACTATATTTTGGCAAGTTTGTGAAGAACAAGAGTATAGTTGGGGATAAGTTGTTAATTGATAAAATAATATTGACAAAATAATTAATTATTTTATTTAAAATAAGTTAAAAATAAACAAAATATAAATTATTGTAGAAAATATATTGACAGAATATTTATTTATTGCAATAATGTAATTACAAGCTCTTTCCAAAAAAATCAATTAAAGCAGATTTATCGGTTTTATAACGCATGTGGCTTTATTCACTTTCGCGCTGTATCTTCACCCAGCACTCCTTATATATGCTATATGCCATTTAAAACCTATAATCTGCTTTATTCATCAATCTTACGGGGGCATTTTTTTTACATCTATGCCCCCTCCCCTTTTTTAGAAAGATTTAATATACAGTAAACATCATGTTATGGATTACACGGTATTAAAAAAAATCGGTTTAACCGATAAAGAATTAAATGTCTATATCGCCCTATTGAAAAATGGCGCGACCTCGGTACGTGGCTTGGCGGAAATAGTCGAATTAAACCGGGGAACGGTTTATGATACTTTAAAAAAGCTTCAGGAATTAGGTTTGGCCGGTTTTTATCACCACGGCAGCAAACAGAAATTCGTGGCTGAAGACCCGGACAAGCTCATTAAATTGGTAGAAACGCAGGAAGATAAATTGAAGCATATTAAGAATTCCCTTGATGAACTGGTGCCGGAATTACGTTCAGTGAGGGGCAAGGAGGGTAATCAGCCGACGACCAAGTTCTATGACGGCCGGGCTGGTGTGCGCTATATTCTGGAGGATGTGCTGTACTGCTTGGAAAAAACTGAGCTTAAGGAATATTATGTTTATTCGGCCAAAAAAGGAAGCGATGACCTGAATGGCGCTTATCCGGATTTTACCCGGGACCGTATCAGAAAAAAGATCGCTGTTAAAGTGATCTCTCTCGCCGAAGGAGGAGGATTGAACGGCTTGGATGAGCGCCGCTGGCTCGGGACAAACGACGAATCAGCGACATTTATCCTGATTTATGCGAACAAATGCGCCTTCATATCCCATGATAACCTGGGCAAGCCGGTCGGAGTGATCGTGGAAAATTCCTTGATCTATGAAACGCAAAAAACGATATTTCTACAACTGTGGAAATTGTTGAAATAAATGTCGAGGCGAGACAAACATATCAGAAAAAATAATTATTAAATTATAATAATATTTTAATGAAAATATAGTTAAATATAGTTATTACTAAATTATATTTTCATTACAATTTCATACAGCATCACCGGAAAATCAGCCAATATTGCGAGACAAAGCAATAGAGAGGAAAAATTAAGAAATAAACAGAAGAATATTCCTATGGAAAAAATAGTTACAATCGGAGGCGGCACCGGCAGTTTTGTCCTATTAAGCGGCCTCAAGAATTTCCCGGTGGAGCTGTCCGCTATCGTCAGTATGGCGGATGACGGCGGTTCGACCGGTATATTGCGGGATGAAATGGGGGTTTTGCCGCCCGGTGATATCCGGCAGTGCCTGGTGGCTTTGTCCGGTTCGAGTCTGCGCCTGCGCCAGCTGTTCAACTACCGTTATTATAATGGCAGCTTATCCGGCCATAGTTTCGGCAACTTGTTCCTGTCGACTTTGGAAAAATTAACCGGTAGTTTCGAAGAAGCGATTGTAGAAGCGGGAAAGATCCTGGATATAAACGGGCAAGTCATACCGGTAACTCTTAAAAAAACGAAGCTGATCGCCCGACTGAAGGATGGCAAAACCATTGTCGGCCAGTATAATATACAAACTACGGACATAATGGCTCTGGATACGATCGCCTTGAAACCCAAGGCGATTATCAGCGTTGCCGCCCGGGACGCGATCCGCGAAGCCGATAAGATCGTTATCTGTCCGGGCAATCTGCATACCAGCATAATGCCTAATTTGTTGGTCGGGGGCATATGCCGGGAGATCCGCCGCGCGAGGGCCAGGAAGATATATGTCGCGAATATAATGACGGAAAAGGGGCAGACCGAAGGCTATACTGTGGCCGATTTTATTATCAAACTGGAAGATTTTTTGGGCAAAGGTATATTCGATTACGTGGTTTATAACAAAGCCAAGCCCTTGCCTTTACTGATGAAGCGTTATCGGCGGGAAGGCAATGAACTGGTCGAACCGGGCGATTTGGGCCAATTTAAAAAAATTAAATTTGTTAAAAGTGATTTACTTAAACCGCCGGAAATGAAACCGGTCAAAGGCGATAAGATAGTCCGTTCTTATGTCCGGCATGATAGCGCCAAAATCGCGAAAATTATTTGTAAATTATAAAATAAAAGGGGGAGGTTTTTTATCCAAGGAGGAAAATAATGGCTAGTCAAATAGAAAATCAGGTTATGGTTGTCCCGGTAAATTTTAGAGTAAATATAAACGTACCGAGAAGTGATTTTAGAAGCCAAGCATATTTGGCAAAATGTCAGGATATTGCAGCAAAGATTAAGGCGATGGGAATTGAAGAAGTAAGCATCGAAGCACCTTTAACGCCACAAGAATAATAAAAGACCTCCTCCCTCTTTTATTATAAATGTCAGAAAAATCAAAAATTGTTATTTTAGCCGCCGGCCAAGGCAAGCGTATGCAAAGCGCTTTACCGAAAGCGCTGGTGCCGTTTCGCGGCCGGCCCATGATCGAATATGCAGTTGAGGCCGTAAAATCATCCGGAATCGATGGACGGCCGGTCATAGTCGTGGCGCCGGATAATAACTCTGCCATATCGGCGGCATTGGATGGATATGATTGCGAATATGCCCTGCAGGATAAACCGCTCGGCACCGGCCACGCGCTGAAATGCGCCCTGCCGCTGATACCGGATAATATTGCCCGGGTAGCATGTCTGTATAGCGACCATCCGTTAGTCACAGCCGACACTATTATCAGGCTCGAGAATCAATGCGCCGGAGAAATCACCGTTACCACGACGGAAATACCGGACTTTGCCGATTGGCGGCAAAGTTTTTTGATGTGGGGCAGAATAATGCGCGAGAATGGAAAGATCACTGCGATTGTGGAATACCGCGATGCCACGCCAGCGGTGAAGGATTTGAAAGAATTGAATGTCGGTTTTTATTGCTTCGATTTTATCTGGCTTAAAAATAATATCTCCCTCCTGGAACCGGCCAATGCCCAGCGGGAATATTACCTGACCGACCTGGTCCGTATCGCCCAGCGCCAGGGATTAGAGATAAATTCGTTTGCCATTCCGCCCGAAGAAGCAGTCGGCATCAATACGCGTGAGGAGTTGCAAAATATCGAAAATATGCTAAAATCCCGGAAAAGCCTTTAACCTATAATGACACAATAAGGAGGTCTGAATGATGAGATCAAGCAAGTGGCTACTTGTTCTTTTTTTAGCTATTTTCGGTTGTATCCCGATAAATGCCGTTTCGCCTCCGGCTAGCGGGATAGTAGTCGGGCCGGTAGAGTCAGAAACCAGTGAGTTTCCGGCCGAGACCCTGGCTCTTTACGGCATTCTATATAACGGCGATCGGCCCTATGAAGCCGTGCCGGTTATGATCAGGATCGAGGCCATCGCTAACCTGGGGACGGATGGGCGGCATAGGGCGGCTTATGTCCGCGCGTTTCTGGATGATTTCCGGGAGTATATGAAAATTACCCATGGGTTCAGGACATATCGGGAATTGTCGCGGCGGGAAAGAAGCGCAATCGGATTCTGCCCGGCCAGGATATCGGTCGGTTTCCGTGCCTGGGGCAACGAAGCAAAAGCGGTCGTAAAATTGGAAATAAACGGTAAAATTTTCAATAAACTGGAAAGGAATGAAGGTCGGAAAAAATTCTTGAAAATGCTAAGCCGGGAATTGGAGGGCCGTATTTATGAGGCTTACAATATAACTTTTCAAAAAGGAAAAATACCGCGATGGTAATGTAAACAGGTGCGCCAATCAGCTTTGGGCGCACCTTTTTAATTTGTTTTTAAAGGGTGAAAATGGTAAAATAGAACTATAATTTTTGATCGAATAGTGATGAAAAAATCGAAATACAACCATTCTATGATCCGGGAAATCCACGACCAGCCGTGGGTGATCAAGAATCTGGCCGGCAAATATATCCGGGAGAGTAAAATAGTATTACCGCAATTCAGGGAATTCCAGGAAAGGTTTTCCGCCACCGAAAGGTTCATATTTTGGGGGATCGGCAGTTCTTATCATGCCGCCCTTTATGCCAATTATCTTTTCGAGGATATTACCGGATTACCCTGTGAATGCGAACCGGCCGATGAAGCAATCAGCCGCCGGCCAGTGATCGAACCATCGACTACAATAGTCGTGATCAGCCAATCGGGAGAGACCACTGACGTGATCGAAGCGATCAAATTGGCCAAAATGAGCAAAGCGTTTATAATCGCCGTTACCAATAACCCCGATTCGACGATCGGCAGTTTAGCCGAGGTTTCACTTCCTACGGAAGCAGGTGAAGAGAAGGCAGTGGCCGCAACGAAAACCTTGACCAGCCAGCTTTTTATCCTGGCGCTCTTGGCGCTTTATACGGACCAGCTCAAACATCCGGATCGGACGGAAAATCTGCTCGCGCCGGAACTTAAGACTTTGCATCAGAAACTGGCCATGGTGCTGATGTTCGAGTCTAAGATCGCGAAAATAGCGGCAAAGTCAATTCAAGGAGAACATTTATATCTGCTTGGCCGGAAGTATCATTATCCGATCGCCCTTGAAGGGGCGCTTAAGTTCAAAGAAACGTCATACCTGCACGCCGAAGGTTTTGCGGCTGAAGAGCTGCGCCACGGGCCGATCGCGGCGATAGAAAAACGAATGCCGGTTATCTGTCTGATGCCCCAGGACAGCGTATACCAGAATAATCTGGTCGTTTTGCGCGATCTTTTGGCGATTGGCGCGGTACCGATAGTTGTTACCACGCAAGGCAACGAAGAATTACGGACCTCGCTTGGCCAGGTAATAACGGTTCCCCCCGCAATGGAAACGGTAACACCCATACTTTCCGTCGTAGTCCTCCAGCTTTTAGCTTATCACCTGGCAGTCGAGCGCAACTTACCGGTCGACCAGCCGCGCTATATCCATAAGTATTTGAAAAAATGATTTATCTAGTAAGGCTAAAGCCGAATAAAAATCAATTGGGTTAATGATATTTTTATGCGGCAAATAGCTGACTTACATATCCACAGCAAATATTCCCGGGCTTGCTCGAAAGAACTGGACCTAATGAATATTGACCGGGTCTGCCGGATCAAGGGGGTTGATATCATCGCTACCGGCGATTTTACGTTTCCCGATTATTTCCGGCAAATTAAGGATTCATTGATTCCTTTGGACGGAGGGAGCAGTGATAAAGGCGAACTTTATACTTTGAAAAATGCGGCCGATGACAAGATCAAGTTTGTGTTGGCAACCGAAGTGGCTTTGATCTACAAAAAATTCGACAAGGTCAGGCGGCTCCATATCGTAGTCCAGGCGCCGAATATCGAAGCGGCGGAGGAGCTTAACAATTATCTGGACAAGCATTACAATATCCGTTCCGACGGACGGCCGATATTGGGGATGAATGCGGAGGAGCTTATGAAAATATGTCTCGGCATACATCCCCGTTTTCTCATTTACCCCGCGCATATTTGGACGCCCTGGTTCTCTGTATTCGGTTCCAAGTCCGGATTTGATTCGATGGAAGAATGTTTCGGGGAATACGAAAAAGATATATACGCCTATGAGACCGGCTTGTCGAGCGACCCGGAGATGAACTGGCGTCTATCCGCTTTGGACAAATTAACCCTCCTTTCCAATTCAGATGCCCACTCCCTGCCCAATATCGCCCGGGAAGCGAATGTATTCGAACTAAAAGCTGTATCTTATGACGAGATTTATAATGTGATAACACGTCAGGGCGTAGCGCGCTGCGCCCCTATGGATACGGGTAATAATGAAAACGTGAAGTCATATCTGGACTACACGATCGAATTCTACCCCGAGGAAGGGATGTACCATTTTGACGGGCATCGTGTTTGCGGCATCCGGTTTACTCCGGAAGAATCGAAGAGACACAAGGGCATCTGCCCCGTGTGTAAAAAACCGCTGGTGATCGGGGTGATGAACCGCGTTGACGAGCTCGCTGACCGGCCCGCCGGTTTCAAACCAAAGGGCGTTCCGGGCTACAGGAAACTGGTTGAGCTTGATAAGATAGTCGCCGCAGCGCTGGGCATCAAAAGCCGCAGTTCGCAGAAGGTGCAGGCCGAATACAACAATATAATCCGCCAGGCCGGATCAGAAATGGCCGTACTCCTGGATCTTCCCCTGGATAAGCTGAAAGAAATTACTACCGCCGAAGTCGTTCTGGGAGTGAGCAGGGTACGGGAAGGATCGCTTACGGTAGAACCAGGATTCGACGGCCAATACGGGAGGGTAAAGATATTCAGTGACAGAGAAAAGGAAAACAATAAACAGCCGGAATTACTATAATTACTGTTAAAAATCCAAACAAACCTCGGAAGTTGCAAAAATCCGAGGTTTTTAATATAAAATATTTTAACTTAAACTTAATTGCTCGGTGGTAATCTAAAAAAGGATAGGTATATACGTTTTGGGGGCTTTGTTATATTTATATTTTATCTAATATTAGTTAATTATTTAATTTGTACAAAAAAACCGCAAATTATACTTGACAACATCAGATAAGTATGCTAATATAGTATGATTTAGTAAAACACAAAAAGACCGGCTGCTACGGGTCAGGCACGACAAGCATGGGGATTTTCTATTCTGGTTAATTTGGTTCTAGAACTGAGTTTTTCCAGAAGGAGATTTCTTGCCTGCCCGTATTAGCTGGTCTTTTTTATTTGAGAATAATTATAGATGTGTTATTCAGCCTATACGCCGCTTATCATAGTCCGATGAGAAAAAATTCTGAATCATAATATCCAAATCCCAAACAAATTCCAATGACTAAAATTCTAATGCTCTAAAAATATATTTAAAATTTGAAGCAGTGGAATTTTGAATTTGTTTAGAGTTTAGGATTTAGTGCTTATAATTTTGCGCGCGAATAGCAGGGATATTTTATAAACTCGAAAATTGATCCATAGTCTTATTGTATCGGCGCCGCCTCGCTTGTTGTGGAGGCGGTATTTTTGTTGTCTGTCGGCAAAGTTTCCACGCCGACCAGGCAGACTTCCTGCCAGGGGACATAGTGAGATTTGAAGCGGGTTTCGTCGATCTTGCCGTCCGCGTAAGTGACAGTGTAATCGAAATATGCATCGGCGCCGTTGTGGGCATGCTCGGTGCATTTTTTTTCGCCAGGAGCCAGGTCTGTCGTTTCGATTATTTTGGTCGGTCCGGGTTTGGCTATGTTATAGATAGTCGGTGCTGTATGGGTGGCTATCCGTCCGTCTTTGGTGCCCCAAAAATCGAAATACAGATCATCACCGTCAATCCGCGACTGGAGCAGGATATAATTGCCGGTGTCGTTCAGGAATTTGAAGTCCGGCCAGGGGTCGTAAATAGTGGCATCGGTGCCGGCCGGTTCGTAATAGGAAACGCGGTAGGAATGGTTACGGCGCATGGTTACAGGTAATCCGGACTCGAATGTGCCGCGGAACATGGTGGTGCCGATCTGGCAAAGTCCGCCGCCGTATTCCGGTATGGTTTTGCCCTCTTTGATCACTAATTCGGGCAGGTAGCCGGTTTCCTTGTTGATATCGCCCAGCACTTTAAGAAGCGAAAATTCTTCGTCGGGCGCGATCAAAGTGCCATTGACGGACGCGGCACCAACCGCGATATTGTGGCGCCGGTTCTGGGGCGAACCGCTGAAACTGGAGTGGCCGGTGCCGATAAGCTCATCTATTCCGAAGTTTTCGATATTTTCCGGCTGAACCTCGCTTTTGATCTCATCTACGGCCAGATTTACGGTAGAACTGGCCCTGATAACCAGCGATTCTTCGATAATAGCGGAAGACTTCGCTAGCGACAATTTGCGGCCGTCATGGCTGGCCTGGAATTCGGCAACTTTGCCGTCTTTTATCTCGAATTTGCCGTTCACCGGGTCTTCGTTGACCGAAGAGGCGATTTCACGGTCAAGGTAGCCAATGATCTTTTCCCGGTCAAGGCCTACTTGTATGCGCTCGGGGTCAGACTTGTCGAGGCCGCGTTTAAGCAGTAACCAATCAGCCAAAGCCGGTTTGTCGATTTTCCAGGTATCATTTCCGTCGCGAAGCATAAGCGGCGCCCGTGCCAGTATCGTCTGCGCCTGGGAGTCGACATTGAGCGCATCCCGGGAATAGATATCGGGATAATCCAGGGTGGCAATCAGTTCGACCTTGGCATTATTAAGGCGGTTGATGCGTCCGGATAGATCGCGCAAGGCCCGGGCATAGTCGAGAGTCTGTCCGTATGTTTCTTCTTCGACGCTAAATATATATGGAGACCAAGTCTTGTCCTGGGTATAGGCCAATCTGGCGTTTTGCGCGGGTGTATCGAAATGCCCGAAGTTATTTTTTAGGAATTGGTATACATCCTCCTGGTTTATCGACGCGTGTAGCGCCAACTGCTGCGGGTTGAGCCAGGCAGCGGCCAGGCGGTAGAGACGGGCGGGTACGGAACCGGCGCGCCCATAGCGATAGGCGTCCATGACCGTGTTGTCGATGTCGAAAATTATCGTCTCTTTCGCGATATCGCCCTCCAATGTGGCGGTCAGCGGATAAAAAGTAGCGTCTTCGTTATGGTAGTGGAAGACGATTCCTTGTCCGCGAAGCGTGTCTACCCGCTTATTAAGCTCAAGCTTGGCTTGCTCCTGGGTCAAGCCGCTCAAACTGAGCGAGCCGACCGATAAGCCGGGATAGATCCGCTGGTGGTAGCGCCGGCTGAAAATCGCCAGACCGGCCAAAGGCAGAAGGACCACGATTAAAAAAATGGCCGCAGACAAGGCGAGCCACTTTAGGGGATATTTTTTTCGTTCATGTTCGCTCATGTTTTTGGATTAAGAGCCGTCCTGGGGATGGAGTATTTCGTTAAGAATTTCCTTGGCCAGGCGCTTCTTGTCGTCTGTCTGTTTCAGGTTATCGGTTATTTCTATGGCCAAAGAAAGTCCTTCCTTGGCGGTATCTGGCAGCTTATTTTTCGGCCAGATGACAACATCCTGATCTTCGGTTATCAGCACGGCTTTATCCTCCTCGAAACGATCAATGATAGCGGAAATGCGCATAGTTATAATCCCGTCCGTTTATCGGCCGGACGGCGATATTATTTTTCTTTAACTTTGATCTGGATCTGCTGGGCGTTCTTGGCCTTAGGAAGGGTAACGGTCAGGACGCCGTTTTCCAGCGTCGCGTCGACCTTGTCGGATTCGATCTCGACCGGCAGGATGATGGAGCGGGAAAATGAGCCCCAATAGCATTCCCGGAAAAGATAATCCTCGTCCCTGACTTCCGCGGTCCGTTCCCGCTTGCCGCGGATGGTCAGCATATCATTATTTATGGAAATATCAATATCTTCGGGCTTGACCCCGGCGATGGTCGATTTGACCACGATCGCTTTGGGCGACTGGAAGACATCGATCGAGAGCTGCCCCTCTTCGAATTCTTCGGTCGGCCATTCATCCTCTATTTCTTTTTCCGGTCTTACTTCGTCCGCGTCAGAAGTTTCTTCCTCTTCCGTTTCTTCGTCCGTAATTTCCCCATCGTCCGTTGTTTCCTCTTCCGTTTCTTCTTCATATTCTTCCTCTTCTGTTTCCGCTTCCGAATCAGCATCGTAATATTCCTCTTCCGTTTCGTTTTCACGCAAATTGATGGTTTTCCGCCGGTCCAGGCCGGACAGTCTCTTTAGGATTGATTTCATAGGGATTCTCATTAAATTATAGGTAAGTTTGTGCCTATATTATACGATATATGTTTGATTTTTTCAAATACAATTTACTTTAACAATTTAGCATAATCAACCGATATATGTAAAGCGGTATTATCCAGGCCATGGCATTTGTTAACACGATTTTTACTTATCAGGCGTATAATATGAGTTTTTTAGGTAAATTAATCAAACTAAAAGCCAGCTTTTAGCTGGCCAATTGTGGACGACACAAGATTCGAACTTGTGACCTCTACGATGTCAACGTAGCGCTCTAACCAACTGAGCTAGCCGTCCGGATTTAACAGTTAACAATTGACAATTAACAGTTAACATAATATTAAAGTGTTAATAGTCAATTGTCAATTGTTAACTGTCAGACTGTGGGCCTGGATGGATTCGAACCATCGACATCCACGTTATAAGCGTGGCGCTCTAACCGCTGAGCTACAGGCCCATATCGATTTTCGATTTAAGATTTTCGATTTTCGAATTTTCCACTCGACTTTAGTCGAAGGTTCGGGCAGATTTATCTGCGTTCAGATAATTATACCAGGCTAAAGCCTGGCGGACCTTCGGCTGAAGCCAAGTGGAAGCCTGGCGGACCTTCGGCCCTGCCTGCCGGCAGGCAGGTAAAGCCAAGTGGAAGCCTGGAAGCAATCAGCAAAAGGCGAGTGAAATATATTTTTGTTTAAGGATTTATGAAGGAGATGTGTTGGTTTCAAACAAAAAAAGGACATTCATCCTTAGCCATACTTTAACATTTTCGCAACTAATTTTCAAGGATAATATTCCCTACATCGGCAGCTTGGCGATTTGTTCTTTGACAGCGGCAATTATCTCCTTCTCCGCTTCGTGGATCGGTTTGTTCACCTCGATCGCTGCCAATTGTTTGGTGCCTTCCGGGTTAAAGGCCTTTACGACCTCCAGCGAACTAATGGCGCGAGTAGAGTAAACCAGCGCTTTGGTTAACTTCTCGCCCGTATCGGGCTTGTTGATCTCGTATATCAAGAGGATGATTTTGGCCTGGGGGATATTGACCATCAGTTCGTCGATCACTTCCGGCAGGTCGTCTTCGGCAGTATCGGTTTTGGCGAAATCAACGTCGGTCAGAACCGACCAGATTACTTTATTGTCCAAATCGCTCATCAAACGGGCAAGGACCCGGCCCCAGAGCTTGAGGACATTCAGGGAGCGGCTGCGGAACAGCCGGTTGACGATCTCTTCGCGGCGGCCGCCCATCGCCACCAATTGAGAAGAGATCGAAAGGGCCTGGGGCGTGATGTTCTGAGTCTTGAAGCTTTTGGTCTTCGAGATTATACCGGCCAGGAGGCAGGTGGCAATGTCTTCACCGATCAAATCGCGGTTGAAGCCAGCAAAAAGGTTGAAGAGGATCTCACTGGTAGCGATAGCGGTCAGTTCGACATAATTGATCTGCCCGAAGGCCTCATTATTGGAATGGTGGTCAATATTAATAGTCGGGACTTGATAGAAAAATTCGTTGTCGCTTTCATAAATTGCACCCAGCGATTCCAGGTCGGGCGTATCGACGGCAATGATCAGGTCGTATTTGAATTCGCCGGAATGAGTCTTGACGTCGTCGCTCGTGAAAAAGCCTTCTTTCGGCGCGATAATAAAATTGAGGGTGTTATCCTCAATTTTGTATTTGATCTGGCCGACTTTGGCATTGCTGATGTCGACGGAGACGATGAATTTGCGCAGGTTGTCGAGCGCATTCTGGATCTTGCCGAATTCGGGCAGGAAGCTCAGGGCGCCGGCTTTGTCCTGCTTTTCCGCGATAATATCCACTTTCTTATCCATTTTCTTTAGGAACAAATAAAGCGCCAGGGCGGAAGCGACCGCGTCGCCGTCCCAGGTCCTGGTAAAAGTGATCAAAATATTATTCGCTTTGCTGATCTGTTCGAAGATTTGCTGTTCTTGATTAAGCATATTTGATGGGTGTATGGATTTACCTATTAAATCGTTAGAGAGGTTTCGTGAGTTTTAAGCGGTTTCACCGCAGATTTTACGCTGATAACTACGCGGATTTGTCGCTGAGAATTTTTATAGTCACGAACTATATAAAAAAATAAAATTCAGCGTTAATTCAGCGTACTAATCAGCGACTGATCAGCGGCAAAACGATTAAAATATTGCATTAACTAGTATATACAATAAATATCTTAAAAAGTACACCCATTAATGATCTTAAATAAAAATACCCAGCAGTCCTTGATTATAGGGTCGAAGCCGGGCCAAATATTAGCGTTTTTAGCTTCATTACAATATATATTAAATATCATTCGGTGTCAATAGTGGTTTTATGTTATAATTATGGCTAAAAATAGATAAAAACTTGCAAAAATTAGCGAAAAGTGTTATGTTTATGGCAGCAATAATGATTACTTGGTAAAAATTTAAAATTTATAGAAATAAAAAAACCCCGGCTTCCTGTGAAAGGATATAGCCGGGGTCGGTCCGCGGTAGCGAGTCGCGGGTTGTTTGTTTGGGATTAGCCAGCCCTTTCAATAAAGGGCCGGTAAAGAGAGAAAGAATTGTTAAGTTGCGCCGCCATAACAAGACTTAAACGGCGGACATTCGGATGCTTTTTTCTCCTCTCGTCCTTGTAGCGGTCCGAACCTCGTTTGCGTCCCACCTTATATCTTTCTAATTTATCCATTTTTTGAAAATGGATGTCTTCTGTGGGATCATCTAACGGGTTTAAATAAAATGATGATTCTTTAAAGACAGGGCGGAGAAGATTGATTTTCGGATGATTGATTTTGGGGGAATTGCTGTTGGTTTCGTAAGTTTCAGTGGCGGGAAAATAAACGATTTTCCGGGTGTTGCCATTCGGTGAAACATTGTTGGCTCTTGCGGAATTGTCCGGGCGCCAGATTCTTATTGGGTTTCTCCGATTTTTGGAAAATTTGGCGGTTTCTCCCAATTTTGCCAGGGGGGTTTCCGGCGTTGTTTGTTTTTCCCGGCGGGAAATTCCAAGTACGTGGCCGATTAACCAATTCTCCATTGCCGCATAACATGAATATACGCTAGCCGATTTTTGTAATGATCTCCTCACTTGTATACCTCCTTTTAGTTAGTTGATAGTTGATTGATTATTATAGATTAAAATTAAAAAATATATAACTTTTGAATATATCATATAATTAATATTTTGTCAAGTATGTGGGAAGCTATTTTACCTAATTATCCAATTTTTTACAAAGAAATATTGGGAAACTCCCTGGGGTCATGGATCCAAGCTGGGGTGATTTTCCTCCTGGTATTAGGAGGCCTTAAGCTGTTCCAAACAGTTATAATTTCCCGCCTTAAGGCGGTATTCGAGAAAACCAAGAACGATATCGACGATATCGTTATCAACGCGATCGATTCGATCTATTGGCCGTTCTATGTTTTCGCCTCTCTCTATATCGCGCTCCAATTCCTTTCCGTCCCCGGTATAGTCGGGCGCTGGGCTTATTATGTCTTCATGGCGGCCGTGGTATATTACGCGATCAAGTTCGTGACCAGATTGATCGATTACGGCGCCGGGTTCATCATCGCGGAGAAGGATAGCGGCCAGGATGCCGGCATCGTCAAAGTATTGAGCGTCGTGGCCAAGGTCGTGCTTTGGTCCGGCGCCCTGGTCCTGGTCCTGGCCAATATGGGCTACAATGTCACTTCGCTTATTACCGGCCTGGGGATCGGCGGGATCGCGGTCGGCCTGGCGCTCCAGAATATATTGGGTGACCTGTTCTCGTCTTTGGTGATATATTTCGATAAGCCTTTCCGGCCAGGCGATTTTATCATTGTCGGTTCCGATATGGGTACGGTTAAAAAAGTCGGGATCAAGACTACCCGCATCCAGGCCCTGCAGGGCGAGGAGATAGTGATGAGCAATTCCGACCTGACCGGCTCGCGGGTGCAGAATTTCGGCAAGATGGAGCGGCGGCGCGTCGTCTTCTCGATCGGCGTGACCTACAACACACCGGCAGCTAAGCTCGAGAAGATACCGGCTATGGTTCGGCAGGCGGTCACTGCCCAGCCGCGGACCGAAGTGGACCGGGTGCATTTCAAAGAATTCGGCGACAGTGCTATGATATATGAGATCGTATATTTCGTGGATTCGCCGGAGATGTCAGACTATCTCGATATCCAGCAGGCGGTAAATTTATCGCTTGTCAAGCAGTTTGAAGCGGAGCGTATCGAGTTTGCCTTCCCGACGCGGACAGTATACGTGAAGAAAGATTGATTATTTCCATAAATTTAATTAGATTTACTATGTTGGTTAAATTGCTTGGTTTTTAAGAATATTTTGCGGGTACCAATAAGACATTTTTAACTTTGTCATTGCGAGCCCATACGCTGCGAGGCGAAGCAATCCAAATTACCCTGTCATTGCGAGCGACCGTAAACACATCTTAGCTCCTGAAGTTGCGACAAAGATCTAATTGGTATATTTTTCGATCATGGAGTCGCGAAGCAATCCCGTGCCACAGTACACTTAGCGTTTATAAAAGATGGGTAAAAAAGGTTGGCTCCTCGCGCTCCGGGATTGCTTCGCGACTTCTTCTTCGAGGAAAAATATACCGAATTTCGTTATGCATAGTCGCGGGTTGTAAAAGTATATTTCTGTCGCTCGCAATGACAGTAAACTCGCTTAACCCGCAAAATTTTTTAAGAACGAATTGTCAATTTATGGGATTTGAAAATTTTAAACCGAATAATGAGCCGATAGGAAGCGAATCAGAACCGGGAAATAAACCAGAAGAGGAGCCAGGGGATAAGCCAAAAGATGAATTGAAAAAGGGCGGGGAGGGTATGACGCGGCGGGCGGCTCTGGGAGTGATCGGCGGGATTGTCGCAAGTCTGGCCAAGGGCAAGCCGTTAGAGGCGGCCGATAAGATGTCGGCTTATGACACTGAAAAAGATAAAGCGGCCGAGGGGTATGATTATCATAAAGATCCGAAAGCACTGAAAGAAATACAAGCTATCAAGGACGATATTAATTACCGGGAAGGCAGGAGCGAGCCGGAAACGGGGAGGGAAGCAGTTAAATCGTCTGTATCGGAACACCGGGAAGCGCCGCAGCCCGGCCATATTGTGGACAAAATGAAGAAGTGGGCCGAGAAATGGAAGCGCGACAAGAAAAGCGAGGAGATCAGGAAGATCAAGCCGCAGGAAAACATGGATCCGCACGCGATTGCCAGGGAAATGCTGCGCCTTTTCGACACCGATGAATTGAAGCGCTTTTTTCCGGGCGAAATTTTTACGAGCGATTTTTTCATCGCTCAGACCTTCCAGGAGTCGCGCGGCGACAAGAACGCGGTTTCCGCCACCGGCGCCAAAGGCGTACTGCAGAATTTTCCCGGTTCGGTGATTGACGCGGTCGAATATCTTGACGCCATGCGGCGGGAGGGGCTGATACCGTACCACGGACCCAGCCGGATCAAATCCAAAACCCAGGCGAAAAAGATAATTGATTATTTCCAGGAGAACGTCAATTACGGCCGGGCCGCCGGCAAGATCTACGAGCAGGCGATCTTCAATCCGGTTTACAAATACAATAGCGGTTTGAATAAAAACGCCTTCCGGGGCAAGTCGAACAGGGAGATCCAGCGCATGATCCTGGTGTCTTACCATGATGGACCGGGCGCCAGGTATAAAAGCGACGAACAATTGATTGCGGCCGCTAAGGCCAGGGCGAAAAAAACAGGCAGGAAGTTTCGCATTGAGGATTCGGCTGTCTATTATTATAAAAAAATATTCGGCTATATGGACCAGGCGGATTTTGTCCGCCGGACATATCGGAAAAACGGCTTTAAAATAAAATACGAGGATACGGCTGCCGACCAGATGCTCCATGTCTTCGAGCGTTATCTGAAGAGCGATAAAAAAGACGAGGCAAGAGCCCTGACGGAAAAATTCATGAAAATGCTAAAAGATAAAATAGAGGAGCTTGGGCGGGACTTGAGCCGCGGCGAGATCATGGATGTATTCCGGCTGTATATTAAAAATTAAGTTAACTGGACCGAAGAGTTGGAAATATGTATGAACGAGCTTGGCAAACCCTGAAGACATATTCAATTGTGATATATAAGGGGCAAAGAAGTTCTTTGGCATAAACTAATACTATTTTTACCGCGTTAAAACCGTGCAGGAAAGGAGATTCAAGATGGATCAACAACATCAAACGGAATTGCAGGATATGGTCGAAGCGATTGTCGGTATATTGCCCGACTTTTACCAATCAGATGTATTCGTGCTTTTGCCGGAATTTATCATTGTCAGAAATATCCCGTCCGAGGGCGGTTGGAAGCGTCTGGATCGCAGGACTATCGATTTGTGGAACCAGGAACTAAAAACAGAGAATACACAACCGGAGGCGGAGAAAAAAATCCGTTGCGTTCACGAACAACTTTTTCCGGCATAGTTTCAGCCGGGTCAATTCAGCAGCCAGTACGTTTCGATAAGAACGGCTGGCTGTTTTATTTGCCAGAAAATATAAGAAAAGTTACAATAGTCACAGGATTAGAGAATAAAATAATTTTGCATTTTGACTTTTATTTTATGTTCGAAATCAAAGAACTCGATAATCCGTTAATTGAGAAAAAATTCCTGAACCGCGTCAGCGGCGGGCTTTTGAAATTCGGCGGCTTGGTCGAGCTATTGGTTATTTTGGTCATATGGGTCCTGCTCTTCCGGGATAGCACCCGCCTGGGTGGCTTCAGTGAAGCCGAGATCGTCACTTATCTCCTGGGCGGCAGTATCGTCAGCCTGTTTACCGGCTGGCTCCTGGGCCGGCTGATCGCCCAGGATCTGCGGGATGAAAAATCAAAGGAGCTTATCGATAAGCCGCTTAAATATTTCGGGCATATTATCTCACATGGCTGGGCGAAGGTGATATCGCCTTTTGCCATCGCTTTCGGCCTACACATCGGGGTATTGGTATTTTTCCGGGCCAGTTTTATCCTGAATAAGAACCCTGCTGTCATGGCATTGGTGGCGGGGATGCTTATTTTGTCTTTCATTATCGAATTCCTGCTTGCCTACCTTATCCGGCTTAATATTTTCTGGACAATAGAGTCGGGGGAATTATATAAACTTTTGGAACGGCTGAAAAAATTCTTGTCCGGAGCATATTTTCCTTTGAGTTTCCTGCCGTCCATTTTCGTGTCATTCTGCTTGTTTCTGCCTTTTTCTTATTCTTTTTACGTGCCGGCGGAGCTCTATCTGGGCAAAATCTCCCAATCAACCGCAATACGCGGTCTTTTGGTCCAGATCGCCTGGATACTGTTCTTGTATCTGGCAATCAAAATAATGTGGATCCGCAGACAACAGAAAATAAAATAATTACTTTGTTGGTCGTATATTGGCCGCAACGGTTGACAACCGTTGTTTTAATTTCTAAGATAATCAATAAAATTAAAATATATCACGACTAATATTAATTCATATAATTACTATTAAATATTACTTTACCGCGGATTATATGCGGATTTCAACGCAGATAATATTTTGTAAAAATTATTTATATAATCATATGAAAAGCAATGTAAAAAAGTATAAATTAATTTGCGCAGTTGTTATTGTTGCTGTTAGTGTCAGTGCGTGTTCATTCGGAAATGATAACAAAACATCAGGAAGCCAGGCTATACAGAATAATGAAAAGAAAAATAATGACTCCAATAGCGCGCCGCCGGTCAGCGTGCAGATACCGGAGCTGGGATTGCGGGACGTAAAAGAGTACACGGTCGATACTGAAGCAAGCCGGGTAGAGTGGCAGGGCCGCTACCTGCAATCAGGAAAAGCGCATAGCGGCACGGTAAAAGTAAAAAATGGTAAATTCGAAACCGTTGGAAATGGATTGACCGGTATGGGGGGATATTTCGATATGGCATCGATAAGCGACCAAAATATTCCGGACGAATCACCGGATCCGGAATTGATCACTTTCTTGCGCTCGCCTGCTTTGCTCGATGTAGAAAAATATCCGGAAGCTTTTTTCCGCTCAACCAGCGTGGCCAAAGGCGAGGATGACGGCAATTACAAGATAACCGGAGATTTAACCATCAAAGATGTTACCAATAAAATTTCATTTCCTTTAAATGTTACTATTTCAGGCCGGCAATTGACTGGTGCCGCGGAAGTTACGATAGATCTGACGGAATGGAGCATAAATAACGGATCTGATACGCAAGATCAAGATAGGGCAATCAGCAATCTAGTGACATTTGACTTCAGGGTTGTGGGAAATTTATAGACTCAGATAACAGAGAACAGTTTGATTTAAAAGTCTGATCCAAAATCAGACTTTTTAAATTTTTGTGATCTGACATATAAATGCCTGTGGATAAATTTATTCTAATTTTAGGAAAATATATAAGTGTAAAAAAAGTTATTAGGTGATTTAGCATAAATTACTAATATTAAATAATTTTTCAATTAATAATATATAATAAATAATTATAAATTGTCGGTTAAACAAACAAAATGTACTTGAAATTATATAGTAAAATATGGTAAAATAAAAAATAGTTAAACTATTTCTCGAGGGTCGAGTATTTACTAATAATAGTAATCTCGTGGGTCGAGAAAAGCTAATATTAAATATTTCGGTTGAAATTGAAGCTAAACTTCATATTTTCCGGCTATGGTATCGTTAGAAGACAATAAGCTGATTTCGCTTAAAGACGCGGCGAAAATTTCCGGCTATACGGCTGATTATATCGGCCAACTTATCCGTGCCGGCAAGATTCCCGGCAAGCAAGTATACGCCAACATCCAATGGATGACCACGGAAGAAGCGGTTATGGACTATAAAAATAAGGGCCAACTGAAAACAGGCGAAGGGATCAGCGATAAATTTTCGAATCAAAAAAGAAAATTATTCATGCAGCTCAATATTTTGGGGCTGTTTTTTAAAACTTTCAAATCCGCCCTGCCGCTTTTGCTGATTATCATAGTCGGATTTATCCTGCTTTGCACTTATATCATACAATTGTTAACCATGACACCTGACGGTAAAGTACCGGAATCCGCCATGCCAGTGAGCGGCCAAGAACTGAAATTTTGATTTTGCCTTAATTCAAATATCCCCATGCACCCCATGCGTTTCAAACGCGCCAATAATTTTCGTTCGATCGGAATGATCGAATGGTTAAAACGATTCAGCCGACACCCTTATGTGGCGTACGGCTGGCGTTTTATTTTTGCGGGATATATTCTGATATATTTATTTTCCGGCCAATCGCCTTTTTCATTGATCAGCCATTATCTTAACGCACTTAGCGAGTCGACCGAGACCATTCGCCTGTACGCCAGCCAGGCCCGCAGCACCATGGCCGAAGACAATAGCACCGGCTGGTCCAATAGCGAGGCCGCAACCGGCGCCCCCGATCTGTCTGGCGAAGCCTCTTATGACCAATTCGGGCCGGCGAACGCCGCCCGTTACCGGGGAGGAGAGGGAATTCTGGTACTCCATAACTTCCGGCCCTTGGTATTGCCGGCCGCTCTAAATGAAGCGGACCCAAGCACCAGTTCCGGCACGGATATTCTGTTGCCGCCGGAACCGGGTATGAATAGCGGAAATTTGCCTACAATGAATATCAATGATACAGAAACCGCCTCGGGCAGTGAAACGGTTGAAGCCGGTAATCCGGCAGCTGCGGAAAGTAACGGCCAATCGATACCTGCCGGAATATTTTCCGGGATCGCGAGCGGTACGACCGATCAGATCGCGACGTCCGGCAACCCGGTTCCCGGGATAAGCTCGTCCACCGATGTGGAAGTGTATACCGCCTCCACTACTGACGACCGGGCGGTTGAGATCATCGGACAGGGGGGACCGGAACCGTCCGTCGATGTTATCGAATCCGATACCGCCTCCACGTCCGATCTCAACGGCGGCCGGACCGATAGCGGCAACTGGCTTGATCTGATGTCCCCCTTGTCGCTGGCCCAGCCGGCGCACGCGCAGGAATATATCCGGCAAGATGTAAGCGACTTATCCGAATTGGGCGAGCTTCAGGAAGCGAAAATCGGTATTTCTTTGGCAGCCGGTGCGGATTACGCCTCTGGTGAATTCGTTCCCTATGACGATGCTTCTGTCGAGCCGGATACGACAGACGGCGGAAGCGCGGCAACAGCCGGATTCCCGGCAGCCAGCGCGACCTCTTCCGCCGGCTACGCCGATACCGGCAGCGGCACGATGCCATACATCAGTGCCGCCACGACCACGGCTGCTGTCCCCGATGCTGAGGCGGCAGATGAACCGACCGTAGAAGTTATGGACAATATCGAGGCGGCCAGCTCATCTGCTGTTGTCGTCCCGGACAATGGAACAGACGCCAGCTCGACCGCCGTCTTATCGTTGTCCCGCCTGTTCGGGATCACTCCCGCCCAGGCGCAAAATCAGCTGCTGGCTGATGCCAAGCTGGCGATTTGGTATTCATTGGACAAGACTGCCGATACCGGAACCACCACCGCCGATGACCGGCTCTGGCAATTGCTGGACGTGGTTTCCGTCAGTGAAATTTCCAATAACTTGAATCACGGCTATTTGGAATATGATGCCCCGTTCCTCAGGTCGTGGCCGGATGTCGATAATCTGGAGATAAAGTTCGAAGGCCTGAGCGGCGCCGGTACGTCATTCACCGCTTATATCGACAGCCTGTGGGTGGAAGCCAGGTATCAGCCGGAAAACGAATTGGACAAACTCAAAAAGCGCCAGCGCTGGGAAACCGCTCTCGAGCTATTATCCCGGCAGACGGTGTTCATTGCCGGCGAAAACGGCGAGATCAGATTCCGCTACAATAAGAATGAGGAACGGATCTGGGATACCCTGTTCGAATTGGCCGGGTTGGGCGATTATTGGAGTAATGTCGATATCCAAATCCAGCTGTTCGACAGCCGCGGCCAGGCGACGGATATTACGTTAGTCACTTTATTCGGCGATAACGGCGAATTCAGTATAAAATTGCCTGACGATATGCATGCCTTAATGCCTGGACGGTATACGCTGCATTTCCATATTGAAGACGATTCCGGGGATGAGGCCGAAATTTTTGATTTTGACCGTTATTTTTACTGGGGCGTGACCGCGTTGAATTTCAATAAGTCTTCATATTCGGCTGGCGAAACCGCCTACCTGCAAATGGCGGCATTGGATAATATCGGGCATGCGATATGCGACGCAAATGTCGAATTACGAATTATGAATGTCGAATTACAAACCCAGGAAGTGTTGAATACGGAATACGGCAGTATCAAATCGAGCAATCGGTGCGGGCCGGAAACCGTGACTGACGAACCGGACTATTACGCTTATTACGAGTTCGGGAACGCGGGGCAGTACGAGTTTACCATGACCGTGGATACGGCGGACGGCTCCAAATCCGTTACGGAAACGATCGCGGTAACGGACGAAAGAGCGCCGTTTGTGGTCGAACGCGCCGGACCGACGAGGATTTATCCGAAAGCGGATTTTGGAATGAATATCAGGATTGCGCCAACCGGCGATTTTCGCGGCGATATTATCGAGTCCGTCCCCGGCGGTTTCAAAATTACGAATTACGCATTACGAATTGTGAACAACACGGAACTGGATCCTTTCGGGCCCCGGTACGGCTACGAAGAATCATTTGCCGATGATGTTAAATTATTGGCTTGGCATGATGTTGAGCTTAAAGCCGGCGATGTGCTGGAGATTACTTATACTTTTGACGCTCCGGATATTTCTCCCGAATTATTCCTGCTCGGCCCTCTGCAGACGGTAATCGCCAATCGCCAATCGCCAATCGAAAATCGAATGTGGCAGATCGCCTCTGACGCGGTGCGAAAACGGGCGCGGACGGTGATGTTCATGGCCGGCACGTATAACGGCGGCGCTTCCGCCGGCATCAATACCAATGCCGATACGACTTTTTCCGCCTTCAAATTCAAGCTGGCGGAAACCGGCGTTACTATTAAGGACGCGTTTATTTTGTTCGAATCGCAATATGAGGCGTATACGGCCGTGAGCGATACGAATTATACCGGCTATAAACTGGGATTCGATGCCTGCGAAACCGGCACTTGTTCCTTGAACCCGTTCTCGGGGACGGGAAAAGTGCTGGAGGATAATTCGAATATCCTGTCCTACGACGACGCGGGCGGAAACGACGGCGAAAGCGAGGACGTCCGGTTGCTGCTCGACGTATCCGCCGAATCGCAGTTAGCCGCTTATACGGGCAACGGGGTGGAATACCAGGCGCAGGTCGGTTACCATTTCAAAAACAGTGCCACGAAAACCTCGATCGCGAGCGCTAAAGCCGTACTGATTCTGACCTATACCTATGACATCGATTCCCCCAATATCACCAATACGGTAGTCTATCCCCTGGACTCAACCGACGGTTCGGACCGGGGAAGCCGGGTAAGTAACACCGGGTCTTGCAACCGGGACAGCGGCTCCGGCGGCACCTGCCCGATCTTTGATTATGAAATGGAGATACCGGAATTTCCGGCTTACTCTCCTGCCGCCCACCGGCTGAGCCAGTGGTTCACGATGTACGATATGAATGACAGCAACGGCGGCACCGATCTCGATCCGAACATCAATATTCAAACATTCAACGTGGACAGTCCCTCGTTCCATTTCGAATCAGCCCTGGGCGGCACCCAATGCACGGTACCGGCGATGTATTTTCCGAATTGGGCCTCTTCCGGATACACCGAGAATTCCGCCCAGCAGCTCGAGTATTATGTCAATGCCGGCACGAACTGGTCGGTCGGCGGCGAGGTCTATGAAACCTATATCGCCTCCAGCTCAGCCGCGGAAAAAACCCGGACCGCATCTTTTCCTTATGGCGTGATCAATAACGGGGCCGTTACCACCCTGACCAGCGCCAACGTCAATGTGTATTTTCCGGAAAACGGCGAGGCCACCGGCACGGTCAAGATCAAAAGCGCCTGGGTCAGGATCATACCGAACCATTTCGACAACGACACAATGAATACTACGGTTTCGACCAAGGTCGGCAATAATGCCACCAGCTCAGATCTGGTATACGGCTATAATGCCGGCACGACGGCGGTAAAAAATTCCTACAATATCATCAATATCATTCCACAGAGCGATTATGCCGCGCTGGAAGAAGCCAATGCCGGCAATCCGGTAACGGTGCGGGTGAATACCACATATAATAATGCCGATTTTGGCGGTATATCCGCCGAACTGATGATCACTTATACCTATACCGAAGAAAGCAACGGTTATCTGACGAGTATCGGCCTCTATGGCGGGCAATTGACCGCGGCGCCGGCAACGAGTGTTAATCTTTCCACCGCCCATTCGGTCTTGCCGGAAGAATCAGGCAAGACCATACTGGCGGGCGCGCTTCTGGCCAGTTATCTCAATAGCGATACCGGCGGCGATGTCGGCGCCGGTTCGGTATTCCTGATGGACGCCAATTTGTCCGCTTCCACACCTGCCTGCACGAACAGCTTCGAGGTCGAACCGGACGACGTGAACAGCTACAAGGAATTATACAAGAACATCACAAGCGCCCTGAACACGACCGATGACCAGTCCTATACCGCCTGTTATAGCCACGATACGGTGTTATCCGCTACCGACGCTGCCAAGATGAACGGCATCCTGTATTATACCTACGGCTGGTCCAACTCGCCGCCGACCGGTTCTTTCATTACCGCTTCCACGACGCAAAAAGCGGACGGCAGCGGCGCGGTCGATATCGGGATCGAAATAGATGACCCGGATGACCAGGAAACACGGGTTATGCTGGAGTTCGCCACCGGTACATCCTGTGTTTTTTCTCCATCCGGAGACCCGACCCTTGACGAAACGAACGATAATATCACGGCCGACTTCGGCGACCCGTATATTGATAACGGTAACGCTTATCAGATCGGTACGGCCGACGGTTATATCAAAACCGCTTCGGGTTCCAATTCGGTATTTTTCGACTGGCTGGCCGCCGGTGACCTGGGCGCGGTCGAGGGCGATTATTGCCTGCGTCTGACCACGAATGATCTGTATCTGGACCAGGCAGCTTCGGCCACGACAACCATCCATATTGATACGATATACCCGACAGCGCCGGGGCCTTTGTCCTTCTTCTCACGCACCGGGACGACTATGACCCTGTCCTTCGGCGCGACTTCAACCGAAACCAATTTCCGGGAATACGTGGTCTATTACAAACCATATGACGGCACTGACCCGGACGAGTCCGATTCGTTCCTGGCATCCGGTACGGATGCCAATCTGCTCGATATTTCGTTCAACGACGCGGCGACGACCGCCGCCATCACCGGTTTGACGGCTTCCACCACCTATAGCTTCGCGATTTGGGCCTATGACATATACGGCAACCGGGCCAGCTCCAGCCGGGTCGATATCACGACCAATGACGCGCCCAGCGGAGAATTCAAATTTTATCCTAACACCAGGCAAAAGACCGACGGCAGCGGCGTGGTACAGATATCGGTCGACATTGACGATGACAATAACCAGGACACGGTCAAGGCCAAGCTCGAATACGTTGCCGGAGCATCTTGCGATTTCAGCACTCCGCTTGACCCGACCCTCGACCCGGCCAGTATCAGCGCCAGTTTCGGCCTGCCGAGCATAAGCAATGCCGCGGCATACCAGGTCGGACAGCCAGGCGCCTGGATAATCACCTCGCCGGGCATGAATACGATCGGTTTCAACTGGCTGGGCCGGACAGATGCGCCAAGCGCTGACGGAGATTATTGCCTGCGCTTGACGGCAAATGACCGTTTTGACGACCAAATACCCACCACCACCGTGATCAAGCTCGACAACGTGAATCCCAGTCCAACCGGCGATCTTACCGCGGGAAACGTGACAACCGCGAGCATCCGGCTGGTCTATGCCATCAACAACCCGGCAACGGATACGAACGAACCGGGCGTTAACGCCTATAAGATATTTTATAAACAGGGCACCAGCGGCGTTACGGTAAACAGCCCGCATGAAGTGGATAACACCGACCTTAACTCCTACGATTATGGCGGAGCGACTTCCACCGTGGTGAGCGGTCTGGATTCCAATACCTGGTATGTCTTCAATATCTGGAGCTATGATTCTTTCGGCAACCGCGCGACCGCGACCGAAGTGGCGGTCAAGACCAATGCCACCCTGTCGAACGGTACGCTCGCCTTCACCAATGCCGAAACCAGCGGACCGGCCAGTAATATCGCCGTGGCTGATTCCTCGACGGAATGGAATTTCCGGGTGACAGTGAACGAAGACAACGGCTGGTACGCGATCAGCTCCACCACCCTGCGGCTGGCCGACCAGAATGACAGCATATCGCCCTATTCCGACCTGCGCTTCCGCTGGTATCAGACCGGCCAGACCTTCACGGAGATCGGCGGCGATCTCTCGAATGCCGTCACTCTGAGCGGCAACAGCACTTCGACCTGCGCCCTTAATACCTGCACGATCGATTTCAAATTGATATTCAACAAGAATTTTACCGTTTCCGGCGTTAATTACGGCGCGGAGATCTTCAGCGATAATGATTACGGGGTGACGGATACCGACAGTTTCCCCAACGTTTTCCAGGTACGCTATCCCTACGTCATCCAGACCCACTACCGCTGGCGCAATGACGACGGAGGCGAGTAGAGCAAATGTCAAATTGCGAATGTCGAATGATGAATTATTATAGGTATAAAAACATAAATTTATGAAAAATGATTTAAAAGACAGAACAAAAGGATTTGCTTTACGGATTTTGAAAATGGCCACATTTTTACCACATACACAGGAAGGAAATATTATACGTGGGCAAATAATCAGATGTGGCACTTCGACTGCATCTAATTATCGTGCGGCATGTAGGGCGCAATCATTGAATACTTTTTTAGCAAAGATGAGCATTGTCGAGGAAGAGATTGACGAAACTGCGTTTTGGCTTGAGATTATAATTGAAAGAAAATTAATTAAACAAGAGTTGTTGAAAAATTTATTATATGAAGCTTACGAATTAGTGGCGATTACGGTTAGCTCAAAAAAGACCGCCCGAAAATCACATTCGGATTAAAAATTAGTTATTCGTCATTCGTAGTTCGTCATTCGACATTTGTCACTTCCCGCGGGTGAATAAGGCCTGATTGTAAACTATGCATCCCCATGCTCGTCTACCGTCTGACAGCCGGTAAGCGTTGATCAGAGTCTTGTTCGCCCACTGGAGAGGGCAAAGATATTCGACTAATCATTATTCAAAAATCGTGGTTATCGCAAAAAACAAATTTATATCTATCCTGATCGCCGCGCTGGCCATTGCCGGTATGTTTGCGCCGGGCAATGTGGCGCGGGCGGATTCCGGTGCTTGGCGGGAAAACCGCGGTTTTGAGCTGAATCTGGAATCGAAGCAAAAAGTTTTCGCGGTGAATGAGAATCCGGAGCTGAACTTCGTCTTCCGCAAACAAAGGCAGGGCTGGGAGCGCGTAACCGCTTGGTTCAAAGATTTGGTAAGTGATGAATACGAGGCTTCGGAATTTGCCGCCCGAGTGGACGGGAACAGTGATACGGACGTAAAGGTAGAATACGACAAAAACGGACGATTCCGGACGCTTATCGCTGACAGCCGCAACCTGCGGCCGGGAAAACATACCCTGGATATTGAAATTACAGATCCGTCTTCGGGCGGCGAGCCGGCCAGCTTTACCCAGGATTTTATTTGGGGCGTATTAGCGTTCAATCCGGACCAGTCGGTATATCAGCCGGGCGATACGGCTTATCTGCAATTCGCCGTTTTGGACGATAACGGCGATACGCTCTGTGATGCCAAGATAAAAGTTAATATAAATGGACCCGGCTGGGGCAATAACGGAATTTTATCGACAGCAGACGGCACGATAGTCCGTAATCCGGATTGCGGACCGAACAATGTCATCGATACGCCGGACTATTACAGCCGCTATAAGCTGGATAAACCGGGGATTTACGAGATCACCGTGGTCGCTGAAACAGCCAACGGCCCAAGAACATTAAGCGACCGGATCGAGGTGGGCGAGAATCCGCCTTTTACGGTCAGGCGCGAAGGGCCGACCCGCATCTGGCCGAAGGCGGATTATACAATGGCGATCGAAATCAAGGTAAACGAGGATTTTAGCGGTGATATTATCGAACATGTACCGGATGGATTCTCAATTTTCAATTTTAAATTTTCAGACAATATCCAATATCCAATATCCAATATCCAAACTTTGAAAGAAAACGATGAGAAAAAAATAATAATTTCCGATATTGATCTGATAGCGGGGGAAACCTATACATTCCGTTATTCTTTCGATGCGCCGGACAGAAGCCCTGAATTTTATCTGCTTGGCCCTCTGGAAGCAATCTCCGCCCAAGGCGGATCCGCCTTGGGCGGAGAAAATCGCAAATGGCAGATCGCGTCGGATAAGACCGCGGAATTTTATGCTTCAACGGCAACCGCGGAACAATCCTGGTCAAGCGGCACCTGGAACAATATCGCCGGCACGGTCGAGAGCGGTACGGCTGCCTCGACCAACGGCTGGCTCGACAATAGCAACTTTACGGTCGGCGAGCGGTATCTGATCATTGCCCAGGGCTCCCATTCGACCGGCAACAATAACGCACAATCCGGCTTTCGGGTGACGCACGGCGGTACGGCCTTTTCCGAATCGGTCGGCATCGAAGAGACCGACCGGACCGGCGCGAAGTACCGCGGCCGCTATTTCTGGTTCACGGTCTGGACCGCGGCTGACGAGGATATTGAGATCCAGTCTTATCGTTCCGGTGATACGGCCGCTACCGACGGCGTCGATCTGATCGCGATCAACGCCGAAGAATTGATCGCGCACGGCGACCTGAAATGGGCGGTGGCCACCGCCGCGGCCGGCCCCCTGACCACCACGCCGACAGCGAAGGTCAGCACGGCCTGGCGGCCGCTGCGCGCCGGCGATAATTGGCTGACCGGCGCTTATACCCAGGCGCAAACCGTCGATGTCGATGTTTCTTTTGCCGCCCGGCTGAATATCGATTCCGGCACTATCCGGTCTAATTTTCAGGTCGAGGGCGAGAGAGCGGTCGATACGCCGGTGTACGGCCTGGGCTGGGTCAATGCCTACAGTGTGGCGACGCACACGGCGGCGGTCGAGCTCTATGAAACAGCCGCCAATCAGGCCTGGAACGCGGCCGGCGTGTTCGCTTTGCGCCTGGACGCTTTTCAGAGCAGTGCGGCTTTTTCCAATGCCGCCAGCCTTACCCTGCCATCCGATAATTCCTATGTGCAGATCGCTTCATCGGCCTATACCCCGCTTTCGAGCGGTTATACGCTGGTGCTCGGCGGTTTCATGGCCGATGACAATGACGCCCGGGTAACTTCGTATTTGCTTGAGTCAGGATCTCCGCTGACCGCGGAAACCGGCGGCTGGCAATTCAATGCCACCGATATCCGGCCGGCGATGGTGGCTAGTCTGAATAACTATGCGGTATTGACGCAAAAAGTCTATTCGGTCGACGCCCGCACCACCCGCGCTATCGTGGCGGCCGCCGTCAACCCCTGGCTCGTGGCTTTTTCCATGGAAATGAAAGAACCGCCGACCGGCGCTTTCGGGACTTTGAGCCAGAAAAGCGACGGATCCGGCAAAGTTGACGTCCAGATGCTGATCGACGATGCGGATAATGATGATTGTAAAGCCAAGCTCGAGTATGTCCTGGGCGCGGCTTGCAGTTTCGGCGCTTCGCCCGCCCGCTCGACTCTGAGCGAAGTGGACGCGGACACGACCGCGAGCGCCGGCGATCCGCTCGTTTCAAACTCCTGGACCTACCAGGTCGGTACGACAAGCGACGCAATACTGACAAGTTCCGGCGCGAATACGGTCAATGTCGACTGGAATACGAAAACCGATCTGCCTTCGGCTAACGGCGAAACCTACTGCTTGCGGCTGACCGCCAACGATTATTATTTCGACCAGGCTACCCCGGCTACTGCGACCGTAGTCATCGACAATACCGCGCCTGCCATATCCGCGGTCATCACCGATAACCTGATGTATAAGATCGGCGATACTCTGCGGGCAACAGTCACGGTTGCGAGCGAACCGGGAAATCTGACGATCGGACCGGGTTCAACGGTGAACGGCGGTACGATCACGAATATCCAGAAGGCGAATAATACCACCTTTACCGTTGATTATACCGTAGCTGCGGGCCAGGCTGACCGCTGGGCCACGGGGACGATCCCTTATAATATTTCTTTGGCCGACCCCAACGGCAACAAGAGCGCGACCTCGTCGGGCAGTTTCGCGAACGGTTCGCTTGACGCCAACGCGCCGGCTATCAGCGCCGCGGCCATACCAAACCGGATGTACGGGATCGGCGATATCCTGCGGGCGACCGTTACGGTGGCAGCGGATCCGAGCGTATTCTCCCTGCATACTGCCACTATCAACGGCAAAACGGCTGTCAACCTGCAAAGAATAGACAGCACCGGTTATACGCTCGAATATACGGTGGCGGAAGGGGATACGGACCGGGCCAGCGGCACGATCCCGTATTCTATCCGATTGCGTGATTATTACGGCAATATCAATTCCGCCTATAGCGGTTCATTCACGAATGGATCGCTTGATGCCCACCGGCCGGTGATCCAGGGGGTATATATTACGAACGGAACTTATGGCATCGGTGATGGCATAGATCTGGTCATCGATACCACAGAAAGCGGCTTACATTTGGATAATGTGGCCGTAAACGGAAAAAGCGTCGGCGGTTTCGTCGATCATGCCGATACGACCTATAGCGTTACTTATGCGGTCGCTGAGGGCGATACTGACCGCAGCGCCGGTGCAATCCCGGTATCGATCGTGATGCGCGACCGGTACGGCAACGAAAATGTTCCTTATACCACCCCTTCAGCCAACAGCGCTTCAGTCGATGCCCATAAGCCGGAAATATTGTCGGTGGCTTTGCCGAACCGGGCCTATAAGATCGGTGATACCATAACGGCTACCGCGACAGTAAGCGCCGATACCGACAGCTACACGCTGGGGGCGTCGACGATCAATAACGTTGCCGCCGGTAGTCTGCATAAGGTCGATAATTCCACTTATACCTTCAATTATACGGTGCAATCGGGAAATAGCGACCGTACTGCCGGTATGATCCCGGTGTCGCTTGTATTGGCCGACTCCTTGAGCCAAAGCAATGACCTACCTTTTACCACGGTCGATGCCAATACCGCTTCGATCGACGCCAACCCGCCGGTCGTCAGCACAATTACCTTCACCCCCGGTTCCGGCACCCTGAAGGTCGGGGACAAGGCGACTGCCACGATTGCACTTGCGGGCGCGGAGGTGAATTGTACTGCCGTGACGATGACGATCAATACCATTAACGTGATCAGCACTTTTGCCGATCTGGGAAGCGGCAATTATCGCCTGGTCTATACAGTGGCCGAAGGCCACACGGACCATCCGGATAATGACGACCTGCCGGTTTATTTGATATTGCGCGACGCGTCCGGCAACGACAGCGCCGCCTATGCCACGGCCGATCCGACGCACCGCCCCGGCGTGGACGCCCATACGCCGGGTATTTCCAGCGTCACCTTCACCCCCACCGGCGGCACCCTCAAAGTGGGCGACAAAGCGACCGCCACGATCGCCGTCAGCGGCGCCGAAGCGGGCTTGAACGCCGGCAATACCATGACCATCAATGGCGTGGATGTCAGTGCTACCTTCGTTGACATTGGTAGTGGTAATTACCAAGTCGTTTATACGGTCAGCGAGGGTAATACTGATATTGACGATGCGGATGACTTGCCGGTGAACCTGAACATCCAGGACGACGCCAACAACATATCCGCCGCCTATGCCACGGCCGATCCGACGCACCGCCCCGGCGTGGACGCCCATACGCCGGGTATTTCCAGCGTCACCTTCACCCCCACCGGCGGCACCCTCAAAGTGGGCGACAAAGCGACCGCCACGATCGCCGTCAGCGGCGCCGAAGCGGGCTTGAACGCCGGCAATACCATGACCATCAATGGCGTGGATGTCAGTGCTACCTTCGTTGACATTGGTAGTGGTAATTACCAAGTCGTTTATACGGTCAGCGAGGGTAATACTGATATTGACGATGCGGATGACTTGCCGGTGAACCTGAACATCCAGGACGACGCCAACAACATATCCGCCGCCTATGCCACGGCCGATCCGACGCACCGCCCCGGCGTGGACGCCCATACGCCGGGTATTTCCAGCGTCACCTTCACCCCCACCGGCGGCACCCTCAAAGTGGGCGACAAAGCGACCGCCACGATCGCCGTCAGCGGCGCCGAAGCGGGCTTGAACGCCGGCAATACCATGACCATCAATGGCGTGGATGTCAGTGCTACCTTCGTTGACATTGGTAGTGGTAATTACCAAGTCGTTTATACGGTCAGCGAGGGTAATACTGATATTGACGATGCGGATGACTTGCCGGTGAACCTGAACATCCAGGACGACGCCAACAACATATCCGCCGCCTATGCCACGGCCGATCCGACGCACCGCCCCGGCGTGGACGCCCATACGCCGGGTATTTCCAGCGTCACCTTCACCCCCACCGGCGGCACCCTCAAAGTGGGCGACAAAGCGACCGCCACGATCGCCGTCAGCGGCGCCGAAGCGGGCTTGAACGCCGGCAATACCATGACCATCAATGGCGTGGATGTCAGTGCTACCTTCGTTGACATTGGTAGTGGTAATTACCAAGTCGTTTATACGGTCAGCGAGGGTAATACTGATATTGACGATGCGGATGACTTGCCGGTGAACCTGAACATCCAGGACGACGCCAACAACATATCCGCCGCCTATGCCACGGCCGATCCGACGCACCGCCCCGGCGTGGACGCCCATACGCCGGGTATTTCCAGCGTCACCTTCACCCCCACCGGCGGCACCCTCAAAGTGGGCGACAAAGCGACCGCCACGATCGCCGTCAGCGGCGCCGAAGCGGGCTTGAACGCCGGCAATACCATGACCATCAATGGCGTGGATGTCAGTGCTACCTTCGTTGACATTGGTAGTGGTAATTACCAAGTCGTTTATACGGTCAGCGAGGGTAATACTGATATTGACGATGCGGATGACTTGCCGGTGAACCTGAACATCCAGGACGACGCCAACAACATATCCGCCGCCTATGCCACGGCCGATCCGACGCACCGCCCCGGCGTGGACGCCCATACGCCGACCGTACCGGGCGGCTTATCCTATGCCGACCATACGAATAACAGCATTATAATAATTTTCGGCGCCACCTCCACCGAGAGCAACTTCAGCGAATACCGGATATACTACAAGGCCGGGCAGAGCGGGGTCACCGAGACGGACAGCGTTTGGGACCAGGGAGACGACGGCAATCTGGGCGATATCCTGTTCAATCACGCGGCATCAACGACGATTAGCGGCCTTGATCCGGATACCGATTATGTATTCAATATCTGGGTTTACGACCAGGCCGGCAATAAGGCCAGTGCCGCCGCCGAATTGCAGGCCGCCACGAATTACCGGCCGACGGTTCCCTCGGATCTGGTGCAGAAATTGAACGATAATTATACCGTTGTCGAAAACAACGCCTGGGCGATAGACCAGTCGATGGTATTGAGCGCCACATCTACCGATACGGATGATGAGTTTTTCGATTATTACTATGAAGTGGTAGGCGCGAGCAGCACCTTAACGACCGCGGCGACCGTACCGGCTTCAAGCTGCAACTCGGGAACCGGATATGTGGAATGTACGGAAAAAATCTGGAAAAACTCCACCGGTCCGGCCTGGTACAGCGAAAACTGGCTTTACCGCAAGCAGATCGTGATCGACTCGGACTTGGTCGAGGATGATCTGCAGGATTTCCCCTTCCTGATCAGCAACACCGACGAGGATCTGAGGCGAAACGCCCGTTCCGACGGCCATGATATCATCTTCACGGCCGCGGACGGCGTGAGTGAAGTAAATTACGAGCGCAAATTGTACGATCCGGCCAATGGCCAGCTGATCGCCTGGGTCAAGACCGACCTGTCTTCCTCCGCTGACACCTTTCTGTATATGTATTACGGCAACAGCGGCATTGCCACCGACCACTCGACCACGACCGGCGTCTGGGACGCCGACTATCTCGGCGTCTGGCATATGGACGAGCCGCCCACCGGTTCGGCGAACGACATCAAGGACAGCTCCGGCTACGGCCATGATATGACTTCCTACAATATGGATTCGTCCAAAAGGATAGTAACCGATACCGGTTACGCGTATGATTTCGACGGGGCCGGCGATTATCTGGAAGATAGCGACGGAGAAAATTATATCAACGGTTTGTCCCAATTTACGGTTGAGCTTTGGTTAAAATCCGATGTCACCGGCTCTGACAGAGGATTTATTATCGGCGAGCCGCCGGCCGGTAATGATAGTTTTTTTACGTTACGTTACGATGAAGCCGGCGCGAATAACCAAAACACCTATCACAATTTGGTAAAAGGAGCCATTACAATTACCGGGCCGACTGAAAAACAATATGAATCCAGCGCGGGGGTGCAAACAACTGATTGGCAACACTTGGTTTTTCGGTGGCAAAGCGGCGGCCAGTACGAGGTTTTAATAAATGGCCAGTATGACTCTTATACTTTTAATTCTCCGGCCGGAACAGGCGTAACGACCGGCGCGACAATGCTGCGCATCGGCCAGGGCGGCAAAGACAATACGGCCGCTTTGGGATGGGACGGTGTGATCGACGAGGTCAGGATCTCGGACTTGTACCGGTCCGATGCCTGGGAAAAGACCGCTTATAACAACCAGTCTAATCTGACCGATTTTGCCCTGATGGGCGCGCAGGACGCGGTCAGGATATTCAACCTGCCCGAATCCTCGGAAGGCTACAAATGGCAGGTGATGGCCTGTGATGGCCACGGGGCTTGTTCTGACTGGACGCCGTACAATCCGACCACGCCTAACTTCAAAGTGGACAATACAGCGCCCACCACGCCCGGCAACCTGAGCGAAGACAGCCATACTTCGACCAGCGTGACTTTGAATTTAAACGCTACATCCACGGAATCATTTTTCGCCGGGTATAAGATATTTTACAAGCAATACGACGGTACGCCTGTCGCGGAAACCGACAGCGAATTTTCCGCCGCTGACGATCCGGATCTGGCGGATATTCTCTATAACGGCACCGCTACCGCAACAATCAATTTCCTGACCGCCGGCACGCAGTATGAATTCAATATCTGGGCTTACGACGAATCGGGGCAAAAAGCCAGCGCCACCCCGATCACGGTGACGACCGCTTCCGCCAGCAACGAACCGGCCGGATATTTTACCGGCGCGTCCGAGAAAGCCAATGGCGGCGGCGCGGTCGATCTGGCGATCAGAGTCAATGATCTCGACAACGACCCGATCCGTGCCCGTATCGATTATGCCGCCGGTACGGCTTGTGACTTCTCCTCGCCGCTGGATCCGACCCTGGACACCAAAAGCGCCAATATCACAGCCGATTTCGGTCAGCCGGCAATCGATAATTCCAGCACCTATCAGGTGGGCGCTTCGAGCGATTGGATCATCACGGCTTTCGGCTATAATACCGTCAATTTCGACTGGCTGTCGAAAACCGATATTCCCGGGGCGGACGGCGATTATTGTCTGCGTCTTATCACCAATGACGGCACATATGACCAAGTGGCCGCGGCCACCACGACGCTGACACTGGACAACGTGAATCCGACCGCGCCGGGCAGTCTGACGATCATCAGTACTACGACCTATCAAGCGGTCATCGGTTTCGGCGCCACTTCAAGCGATACCAATTTCAACCGTTATGAGATCCACTACAAAGCGGGAACGAGCGGTGTAACGATCAATAACACCGAGAAAACCGACGGGAATTTATCCGCCCCGGATTTCAACGGCGCTGCGAATACCGTGTTGGACGGACTGCTGGCCGGCACCGATTATGTGGTCAATATCTGGGCTTATGACGATTACGGCAATCGGGCCACGGCCACGGAATTGGCTTTCCATACCAACCAGATACCGGCCGCGCCGGCATCGCTTGGCCAATACAAAAGCGACGGCGTAACCGCCATCGCGAATAACGGCTGGACCAATGAGGACACTTTCCATCTTTCCGCCGCGGTAATTGATGAGGACCCGGGCGAAACGATCACGCTTTATTTCGAAATCGCCTCCACTTCAGCCTCTTTTACCGATGCCACATCCAGTGCCTGCGCTTATGATGCTTCCTGGACCGCTTGCCTGAGCCGCGTTTGGCAGGCGGTTTCCGCGCCAGGGGATTACAGCGCCACGCCCTTTACCGGCACGGTCCAACCGGCCGGCGTACCCGATGCATATACAGGGCTCAAATGGCAGGTGATGGCTTGCGACCATGATAACCGCTGTTCCGCCTGGTCCGATGCCGGTTCTGACCCGAACCTGAAAATCGACCATACCGCGCCGACCCCGCCGGGCAGCCTGGCCTTAGGCGTTTATGATTCTGACAGTATTACCCTAACATTCGGTTCCTCGACCGAGGAAAGTAATTTCCGTGAGTATATAATATATTATAAGATGGGAACCGCCGGGATAGACGAAAGCGGCACGCCCCATAGCTCGACCACAGATGCCAATATGCTGGCAGCCGACTACAATAGCGCCGGCAGCACCGTGGTCGGCGGCCTGGCAGAGGGGCAGGATTACGTATTCAATATCTGGGCTTACGACCAGGCCGGCAACGCCGCCAGCTCCAGCGCCGAATACACCCACCAGACCAATAACCGGCCGATTGCCGTTTTGGATTCGTACGTGCCGCGGTTGAACGGATCAGGCATCGTCGATATCGATTTTACCGTCAATGATGCGGACGGCGACAACGTCCGGGCAATGCTGGAATTCGATCCGGGCGGAGATTGTGAATTCCCGTTCCCTCTGGATCCGACTATCGATGAAACCGACGCCAATGCCACCTCGACTTATGGCGACGCCAAGGTCGAAAACGATAATTTCTACCAGATCGGCAATGCCGGCGGCTGGATCACCACGGCCAGCGGCGCCAATACCGTCCATATCGACTGGCAGTCAAAGATCGATCTGCCCTCCGGCGACAATACTTACTGCCTTCGCCTGACCGCCAATGACCAGATCGAAAACCAGGCTTCTGCCGCGACCGGTACCGTGACCATCGACAATGCCAGCCCGGGAAAACCGGGAGCGTTAACGCTTTCGAGCCGCAGCGCGACCGCCCTGGTCCTCTCTTACGGCGCCACCTCGAGCGAATCGCATTTCTATCGCTACCGCCTGTTCTACAAAGAAGGCGTATCCACGGTCTATGAAACGGATTCGGAAAAGACTGACGCCAATCTCTGGGACCAGGGTTTCAACGGCGCCGCCACGACTTCTATCGGCAGCCTCAAACCGAATACGCAATACAGCGTCAAGCTTTTCGTATACGATTCGTACGGTAATAAGAACAGTTCGAACCAGGCGACGTTTACGACCAACGCCCGGCCCACCGGGGCCATCAATGCCGCGGTGGAGAAAACGAACGGCAGCGGGCGGGTGGATATCTCGGTCGAGGTCTATGATGTGAATGGCGACACCTGCCGGGCCAAAATGGAATATGTCGCCGGCAGCTCCTGTAATTTCGCCTCCCCCCTCGATCCGACCCTGGACGAGAGCCAGGCCAATATTTCCGCCGATTACGGCATACCGACGATCGCCAACAGTAGCGAATATCAGGTCGGATCACCCACCCGGATCATTACCTCGAGCGGATCGAATACTGTCAATTTCGACTGGCTGTCCAAAACCGACTTGCCCGCCGGCGATGGAGTGTATTGTCTGCGGTTGACGGTAGTCGATGAGACCGACAGCCAGCTGACGCTGGCCACCACCACCGTAACCATCGATAATGCCAACCCGGTCGCGCCGGACAACCTGAGCATCAACAGCGTTACCGGGATCAGCGTTATGCTGGATTACGGCCTTTTCCCCGGTAGCGATTCCCATTTCAAGGAGTACAAGATTTTTTATAAAAAGGGCTCGAGCGGAGTGGCCGAGGCGGATACGCCCTGGACCAAGAACGACGATATCAATCTGGGCGCATATGGCTTCAATTCCGCTTCTTCGACTATAATCCCCGGCCTGGAGCAGGATACCGACTATGTTTTCAATATCTGGATATACGATCTGTACGGCAACAAGGCCCATGCTGCCGAAATATCGACCACGACCGCGATCGTCCCTTCCGCCACCTGGCGCGAAGCCATCGATACGGCCGACCCGACCGCAGGCACGTTCCTGGCGCCGGGCGATAATATCCGCATCCGTCTGGCCGCGGCCAATGCCGGCGACTGGATCACCAGCCAGTCTTATCGGCTGGAATATGGCCTCAAAGCCAGCTCCTGCGCCGAAATTGCCGGCTGGACCGTGGTACCGGCCGTGGCTGTTGGCGAGCATTTCGAAATGGCGGCCAGTGATTTTTTCGATAATTTAGCTTCGACTACCGCGCGTCTCTCCGCTGACGGCCGTTCGTTCGTACCCGGCTATATGCTGGAAAACCCGTCCGCCAGTGCCAATCCGATCGCTCTGGCCGCGAACCAGTATACGGAATTGGAATATACGGTGGTGGCGACGGTGGATTCCGACGCCGGCCAAACATACTGTTTCCGCTTGAGCGACCAGGGAATTCCTTTGGATGAGTATGCCGAATACGCGGAAATTACCCTGGCTCCGCCGCCGCAAGGCGTATTCAAGAGTCTTAAACAACGCAGTAACGGCAGCGGAATTATTGACCTGTCAATCGGTGTATCCGATCTGAACGGCGATCCGAGCCGGGCCAGGCTGGAATATGTGGCCGGGGCCGATTGCGATTTCGGCTCTCCATTGCGGCCGACAATGGACGAGACTAATGCCAATATTACCGCAACTTACGGCGATCCGACAATCGATAATTCAGCCGACTATCAGATCGGTACGAGCAGTTATCCGATCCTGACCGCGTATGGCACCAATACGGTGGCTTTCGATTGGGACACGCTAACCGATTTGCCTGACAGCGAGGGAGATTATTGCCTGCGCTTGACGGCCAATGACTACTATGACGACCAGAATCCGCCGGCCACCACCACGGTCTTCGTCGATAACCACGGTCCGAGCGAGCCTGGCAATCTGTCGGTCAATGCCAAGACTTTGGCCAGTGTCACTTTTACTTTCAATACAGCCGCCAGCGACCCCAACTTCAGCCATTATGTCATCTACTATAAAATAGGCGCGAGCGGGGTGACCGAATCGGATACGCCTTTCGGCACCAGTTCTGACCCGCACCTTGATGAAGCCGATTACGGCGGGGCCGCCACGACCACGATATCCGGCCTACAGCCCAATACCCAGTATGTCTTCCGGCTTTGGGCGTATGATAAATTCGGCAATAAAACGCCGGCCGCGGAAGAGCAAACCGTGAAATTGGTGCCGTCGATTTCCGGCGAAGTTTATGGCGCCGACGGGATCAATCCGCTGCTCACTTCGCCGCATATCAGTATTGTCGTTAACGGCGTAATCCAGGATTCGGTCGACGCCTCTGGGTTGAACGGCATGTTCATATTCGAAGATATCGATCCGCCGGCTACCGGGACGCCGATCGTGGTCTATATCAACGGGGAAAGCGAAAAAGGGGTTACTTACATGCGCTACGGCGGATCAGGCCAGATCACTGATCTGCATATTTATCAGAACAAAGTAGTCGTCAGGCACGATGACCAGGGACCGATCACGGTTGCCAACATCAATGCTTACGATGCCGACCAGGATGTCGATATTCCGATCCGGGTCAGCGGTTCGGACCTGTCTTTATCGGCCGGATTCGAGCTGATCGTCTGGCCGGGAGACACCTTCAAAACGGCTGCCGGCGGCAGCGTGTCCCTGGATGATGTCGAAATCGACGGCGTGCTCGAAGCTCAGGGCGGACAAACGATCAGTGTTTCGGGCGATTGGGACGCCCGGACCGGGGCGTTTGTCGCCGCTTCCTCGACAGTCGAATTCACCGCCAATGAAACAGGTCATAGGATCTATACCAACGGATCGCCCTTTTATAATTTGACTTTCAACGGCAGCGGCGGGGAATGGACTGTCATGGATCCGGCCACCACGACGGCTACCACGACGATTCTGGCCGGCCATATGATCCAGGGCGGAAATGCCGACTATGAAACGGCCAGTCTGGTGATCGCTGCCGGCGCTGTTTTCGGCAAAGCGACCGGCACCGGTAAATTAGTTTTCGAAGGCCGGGGCTATGGTTACTTCGAGGACCAGAACGCGGTTAAGAATAACCTGGGCAATGTGCAGATCGGCCATTCCCCCGGCACCACCCGGCTTAATTCCGATTTTTCCGCGACCAGTTTGACGGTCAATACGAATGATTCGTTCTATACCCGCGGCTATGATGTGGCTGTGACGGATTATATCACCGTAAACGGACGTTATGATTGCCTGGATGACAAGGAGGGCGACGGGACAATCACCACTCTGGGCACCGACTGGACCGCCGGCACCGGCGCGACCTTTATCGCCGCCAACTCGACCACTACGTTCAGCGGCTCCGGCGGCAGCGCGATCAACAGCGGCGGTACGGATGCCAATCATGATTTCTATAATTTGGCTCTGGCCAAAAATTCGGCCGCAGCCGCCACCCTGTCCGGAAATGCCGTTAAGATTTCCGGCAATCTGACGATCGGCGCCAATTCCACATTTGACGTATCTGCCGCCAACTACGCTGTCAATGTGGGGGGCAGCTGGTTGAATAACGGCGCGTTTAACGCCCGGCAGGGGACCACTACCTTCGATGCTGTCGACACCGGAAACGTGGTTGATGCCGGCAGCTCGAGTTTTTATAATGTCGAATTCAACAGCGCTGGCGGTGGCTGGACAGTTGTGGCCGGGGCGACAAGCACCAATAACTGGTATATCAATGACGCCGTTGATTTTAGCGTCAATTCAGGGATATTTATCGAAGTGCAAGGTATATTTCAAAATTTTGAAACCGAGGCCAATACTGATTGGTCCGATTCGATCCTTTACCTGAATAACGGTATGAATCTCCTGATCAATCCCAAGACCGTCGATTCAAGTGACTACGGCACGATAAAAGTCGGGGCTGGTACGGATATCAGGATGTGGAACGCCAGCGCCACTGTGAGCGCCGACCCTACCGGTTCATTGTATTCGATGGATAATGACGATAATGACGGCGACCTGTATATTTGGGGCGATTATCATGCCGGTGCCGGACAGACTGAGTATTGGAGTGATGATACGGATTTTGACGGAGCCGATATCAGCGGTTCGGCCAGACAGGCAAACGTGCGGTTGTCAGACGGGACTCTGGTGACCATGGATGGGGGCGATATATATATCCAGGGGAGTTCCTCCGCCACTACTACAATCGATAATCAGGGTGACGGAAATTACGGCCTTAACATTCTGGTCGGAAATTTTAGCGCCCGTTATTTCCAGGTCAGGAATATCGATGTCAACGGTTTGAGCTTTGCCAATACTCCGAATATAGTGGCGCTGGAATACGGTGATATGGAATTGGCCGTGAACGGCGGCAGCCTGATCAGCTTGAATGCCACCGTGGTCAACGCCAATCCTTTGGCCAGCTCGACTGGCATGCGGTTCGCCACCACTACCGCTATCGGCGGAACGAATGTGAATCTGATAGGCAGCGCCAATTCAGTCTGGCTGTTTTACGGCCATTATGGCAATTTGTCCGGTGAGGCCTATGACAGCGATCCGGGTGACCCCAGAGGCTACTTGATCTGGGAAGACAGCCCGAATTTCCATCCGTCCAGCGGCGATTGGCAATGGTTCCATGACGAAGAAAACGAAACCCCGGGCAACGCGATTTCCGGTCTGGATATTACGCCCAGCCAGCTTGGGCCGGACAATACGGTCAAATTACGCCTGACCATAAATGAGGTGGATGGAATCGGCGGTGAAAACGTCAAGTACCGCCTGGCGTTTTCGGAACAAGCGGATTTCGGTAGCGGTGTTTATCCGGTCGGCGAAATCGGGTCCACTACCGCCGCCTGGACATACGCGGACGGCGGCGGCAATGATAACGAAATCGTGACTGCCCGCCTCTTGCCCGACAATACGGACAGCGGCACGCACAATGAATCGAACCTTTCCTATTCTAGTTTTGGCCACGCCGCCGATACGGCCTATGAATTCGAATTTACGCTTTACCGCAACAAAGCCCTGGACAATACGACCTACTATTTCCGTCCGGAGGCGGTTTATTTTGACAATTATCTGGGCACTTCCACCCGGCCGGTGGTTTACGATACCGGCGAAAGCTATGCCAGCGTTACCGCCGCCAGCGGCACTCTGAGGTTGATGATCAGCGGCTTGTCTGTCGGTACCGCTGTCGAATCGATTACGACCGATTTCGACACGACTGCCAGCGAAGTGCCGTTCGGCGACCTGTTTGTCGGTACGCAGAAAGAGGGCGCCCAGCAGATCAAAGTTACGACCAACGCCGAGCGCGGTTATCAGCTGTTCGTTTCCCAAAAACAGGATTTCCAGTCCAACAACGGGGCCGGTATCGATCCGATCGGCGCAACGAACGATTCACCGGGCGCCTGGCTGATCGATCCCAATCCGAGCGGCTTCGGTTACCATACCGGCGATGCTTCCCTGTCCGGGGTCGATCCGGCCCGTTTTGCCGCGCCCAACCGTTATGCCCGGTTCGAATCCGCTTTCCGGGAAATCGGCTATAGCCCGATACCGGTAGAGAACGATACGATCGATTTCGTCTATAAAGTGGAGATCAACAGCCTGCAGGCAGCCGGCGATTATCAGACGGAGGTGATGTATATTGTCGTGCCGACGTATTAGCAAATGGCAAATGACTAATGTCGAATGTCGAATTGGCCAGAAAATATAATATTCGCATAGCAGATTGGAGACTTTGGATCATAAATCGGAGAACAGAAATAATAAAATAAGTTTTTATAACCGCATTATACCGTCTTATGATTATAAAAACAATTTACTATTTACGATTTATGATCCCTGAAATGACCTCCGAATAATCATTGACAGTTGGAAAACTATATTGTATATTAGCGAATTAAATAATATGAAAAAGATATTTATAACAATTTTGATATTCGGGATATTGCTTCCGCCTGCTGTGTTCGCCGTAGACGAAAAGCCGTTGCCGATATTAGAGAATGAACGGGAAGCCAATGCCATGTTGCGGCAGAGTTTGATCGATCGCTATGGGAACGGCGAATTCGGTAAATGCCTGCAATGCACTCCGGCGGATACAGCCAACCCTTTCGCTTGCGCGCGCTGTTTGCGTGACGCAGAGTATTGCCTCAAAGGCACGGAAGCGCCGGTGAACAAGTGCGCGGCGGGGCAAGCCGATTCAAGCGGGATATGCGTTACTGCCGATATCGGCTGTAAGGAAGAATTTGGCCAAGCGTCATATTTCACGGGAAGTATCGTTGATAACCATTATCAATGCGAATGCCGCGAAGGATATAGCTGGAATAATGAGCAGACTGCCTGCGACACAGTCATGTGTCCGGATAATATGATCTATTACAGCAGCTTTTGGGGTGTTGATTCCTGGTTTTTGGATGGCCGTTGCCTAAGTCCTGACGACGCTTGCCGGAACGAGTTCGGTGAATATAGCGTCTATTTGCGGCAAGATGAATATGGCGCGAACCAATGCGGGTGCGCGGATGGGTATTATTTCGAAGATAGTTCGCCAGAGTGTGTCGAGGCGGTGATCGTGGCAGGAGAAGCCGGACCGTCCCAGAGTGAGCTGGTTTATATTGAGACCTTGGACAGGGAACGGACCAGTTCGGGAGCGGTAAATAAGGAATTGTCACAACGTCTGGCGGGAATGTTCGTACTGCAAGTCGAAGAGTACGGAGAAGCATGGTATGTGGATCCGGCCGACCAGAGACGCTATTATCTGGCCGGCCCGGACAAGGCGTTTGATGTGATGCGCGCTTTGGGCCTGGGCGCGACACATCGGTTCATTAGTGACAATCAAATCTATCCCGATTATGTCCTTGGCCGGATACTGATCGATGTCGACAATCTGGGCAAGGCATACTATATCAATCCGGTAGACCGGCGCGGTTATTATCTTGGCAATCCGCTCAACGCATTCAGTGTAATGCGGGATTTAGGACTAGGTATAAGTAATTTAGATTTAAGACAAATCGAATTGGGGGAGTTATGACTGAAACGACCGATTTGCCCCGGCAATTAAATTCTGTTTATTTGTCATTTGTAAATTTGTAGTAGTTTCGTACATTCGCGTGGCATTGTTATGTCCAATTAATATTAAATATTAATAAAAATCCTATGAAACTATTCAAACCGAAAAAAAATCTTGTGCAATTGAGTTTTTTCCTGTCACTGGGGGTGGTGGCCTATGTATTCCTGGTTTCGCTGATCATCCGGAACGGCGAGCGTTTGTTCGGAGCGGCCGGTGGTTTTTGGGCGCCGGTGCTGTTTCTGTTGCTTTTCGTGTTTTCCGCGCTTGTGACCGGTCTTTTGGTTTTGGGCGGGCCGATTTGGTATTATCTGGGAAAAGACAAAAAGGAAGCGGTGCAATTATTATCGATGAATGTAATCTGGTTGTTTTTATGGCTGTTGATGGTTATGACGTTTGTGGTGATAATTGGTTAATTTATCCACAGTAAAATATTAATTAAAACTAATTAAAAATATAGATGTTAATAATTTTTTAGTTTGATTTTTTCATATTAAAAAACAAATCGACGTAATAGAATATTTTTGCCAATATTAAATTATTTAATTAGGAGGTTTATTAAACCGGCCATATTAATAATTTATTAAATAAGGGATTGACCGAAATCATATTTTACGGTATAATATAATCAGGTATAGTACTATAGCGCAATATTGGAATAGTACTATATAAAAACAAAAATAGAAGGAAAATAAAAATGAATTCAAACAAAAATCACAAATATTATATTTTTTGTGCAGTAATTTGCCCAAATTACCAACTTTGTTGTCTTTGAGACAAGAAAGTTTTTTTATATCTTAAAAATGTGTTGGTTTAGAAAATATTAGTTATATTTAACCGCTCAATTATATATGCTCTGTATAATTCACACGAATGTACGAATACGCTACAAATTTACTAATTACAAATACTGATTACAATTATTAAACTATTTGTAATTTGTACATTCGTAGTCCGATTTGTACATTCGAGTGAAAAATAAGTTTAAAAAAAGAAAACATTAATATATAAAAAGGTCGAAAACAAATAATAAAAATAAACAAATAACTATATGGATACAAAAAAATATCGCTTGAAAGATATTGAAGATAAGATTGATCGGGACAAAACCACTCTGATCCGCTGGGAAAAAGAAGGCCTGATACCGAGGGCAAAGCGCGATTCACGGGGATGGCGATATTACAGCAACGACCAGGTGCAGTCGATCGTTAATCGGGTTTTGTCTACGGACTATTTCCGCAGCGCTTCGAGGGAATCAAGCATTTAAATATTTTAATCGATATTCAAATCACTATGAAAAAAACAAAACAAAAACGCATATTGGTCGGTTTAGTGGCTATTGCCATGTTGGCCAGCTATTTCTTCCTGCCCCCGGTACGGGAAGTGGGAGCTATAGACGCGATTTATGACGCGCAGGATCTTTTAACCGATTCCGACTTGGGCGTGGTTGCCACCAGTACGATCACGTTTACGACTGCCAGCAGTACGGAAGTCGGGGATTACTGGCGCGTAGTATTTCCTGCTCAATTCAGCTTCGCCAGTGCGAATTTTTCCTGCGCTTACGGCGATACCGACTTTGATGCATCTTCGACTGACCAAACGCTTGATTGTACACGTAGCGGGGGCGGTATCCTGGCGGCTGCTTCTACCACCCAGATCGTGATCGGCAAGCACATTAATCCGATTGCGGAGAACGAATATAAGATATATCTCTACCACTTCAATTCCAGCGACGTGCTTAAGGAGCAGGTGGAGCTTATGGTCGCGATCGTAAACGACGTTCTGATGACTGCCCATGTCGGCGCCACCCTCACCTTTACCGTAGCCGGCGTGAACGCGAACGCTACTACGACCGGCAGCGGCGAGCACTGCGACGCTACGACTACCGCCACCACGCTCGATTTCGGTACTTTGAACGCAGGCGCATCAACCACGCTCTGCCACCAGCTGGACGTGTCGACCAATGCTTCCAACGGTTATGTCGTAACAGTGGAACAGGACGGCGAAATGCGCAATTCCGCCGCTGATAACATCAACAGCTTCATCGATTCCCCGACCGGAACCGGTTCTTCTACCGATGCATATGTCTGGCAAACTCCCGTCGGCACCTTGGACAATGATGATACCTATGGGCATATGGGGCTGCATTCTGACGATGAGGATCTTGACACCCTAAGCGGCGGACTGGATTTCTGGGATGGCGCCACCATCAAATATGCCGGTCTGACGGGAACCGATCCGATGCTGGTATTGGCGCACGACGGCCCGACCCCGCTGAATAACCAGAATACCGGTCAGGCTTATGTCGCCTATACCGCGGAAATCACCGCCCTGCAACAGGCCGGCGACTACAAAAGCATACTGACCTATATCTGCACTCCTACCTACTAGTTTGCAAAATTGTTCAGAAATAAATAAGCTCCCCCGGAAATACCGGGGGAGCTTATTGTGTTTATCCACAATAATTATTTAATGTTGATAAATAGACTAATTCAGCTCAAGTATTAAGAAAATATAAAGAAAAGATAAAATTTTGGATCTCTGATTATATATTTTTTTATTCTTATATTACATAAATTAATTGTTTACAATATATATTATTTGATATCATATTAAATAATTATGAAAAAAAGTGAAAATGTGTTATAATTTATATAACCACAAGATTTCCCCAGAGCTATGCGCAAGCGCTGGGGATAAAAAGGTCGAAATCTTGCATCTATAAAAATAAGCTTGTTTTTATTTTAACTTGGTTACTACAAAAAAACTCACAAGTAAATAATTAGTAAAAAAACTTAGTTAGGATTGCGAGTTGATCACAATCTTTAAAGCAAAACTAATTGAGTTTTTATCCCCATGCTAAAAACAAAACGATTAACCATTGTCTTGGTTTCGGTTATTATCTTTTCAATGGTGGCGATTTACGGCTTTGGCCCGGCTGCCTATGCCGTAACTTCTTTGGAAAGCGCCAGTGTATTATTGGGCGATTCCAACCTGGAGGCAACTGCCACTTCGACGGTTTCAGTCAATTTCGGCGATACCCATCCATTGACGGAGGGTCAAATTATCCGGGTAAGCTATGAAGACGCCCTGTGGCTTAATTTTGCCAATGTTTATGCGGATTGCGGTGATGACATGACCGCTTCCACCACCAACACCGCCGAAACATATCAGGTCGTAGAGTGTGTTGTCGATCCCGGCAAATATCTCGCGGCTACCGGCACGACGCTACATACATTCGATATTGGGCAAATAACGAATCCCAATGCGGAAAGTGCTACCGGTTATAACATCACGATATCGACCCATGACACTAACGGTTCGGAAATCGAGTCGTCGCAGGTCAAGGTCTACATATTGAATGATGTCGAAGTCAGCGCCCACGTTAATGCCAGCCTGACCTTTTCCGTGTCCGAGCTTGGCCCGCATAGCGTGCGGAACACGATCAACGGTGTGCCCCTGACCGGCACTTCAACTGATCAGTCACTAGGTTTCGGCACGATCGATTCTACCGGCTCAACCACATTGGGCCATGAGCTGGCGGTTTCGACTAACGCTTCTAACGGCTATGTCGTGACCGTGCAACAGGACCATGAGATGCGGACCGCGGCGGGTGATACCATCAACAGTTTCGACAACGCGCCGGATGGCCAGGCTACGACAACAGCGGATACCTGGAAAGGGCCGTCTACTGTGTTGGGTAATGATGCCACTTATGGCCATATGGGCCTGACCACCGAAGACGACATTGCGGCATTCAGCGGAAGTAAATATGTAGGTCTTAATGGCGCCAATCCGGTCACTATTATGAGCCATGACGGACCGGCAATAGAAACTGCGGAAGATGTCGGTTTAAGCGCAGTCGCTTATACCGTAGAAATTTCTGCCTTGCAGGAAGCCGGTGATTATACCAGCAATATCACCTACGTTTGCACCCCGACTTACTAGTTTATCGAGAAGAATAAATAGCCAAAAATCTCCCCCGTAATAACGGGGGAGATTTTGTTTATATTTATATTTAGTTATAGGCATAAGTAATAAAATTTTTTCAAATCATTTTATATATCAAAGAAGATATGGCGTGTCTTATTGCTAGAATATTTTTTTAACCCAGAAATCATAAGCCGTCATATTGATAATGTAATAAATGATTTAATCGTATAAATATTTGCCCTGACAGGACTAAAAATGGTAAAATATATATAGATTTTAGCGGTGAATAGGTTTATCCTTTAAAAGATAAATTTTTTTAATGTTAGTGAAGAAAGTATGCATTCAGAACTGTTTTATTTGAACGCAGGTAATTTTAAATATTTTCATATTTGCCGCTGATATGGCGCGGACCAAAACGCGAATATTACGCGGATTATCATTAGTCATAAATTAAGCGTTATACGCAAGCATCCCCATGATTAAAATGAGAAAAAAACAAGGCATTATTTTTGTTTTAACAGCAGGCGTTGCCGCCTTTTCGCTGTTTTTGATTGTTTCAACGGTGAACGCCCAACAAGGGGTTGGGATCAAGATTAGTCCGATTCGTTTTGAAGACATTGTCGATCCCGGACAGACCGTGTATGAACAGCTGACCGTGACCAACGAATCTAATACCGCCAAAACGATGTATCCCTATCTGCGGGACTTCCAGGCGGAAGGCGAAGAGGGCGAACCGCGCTTGATCCCACCGGGACAGAGTAATGAATATGGATTGGCGGCCTGGATCGACATCTCCGGCGACGGGATAAGCTTCGAACCCGGCGAATCGAGAACGATCAATTATACGATAAGGATACCGGCCGACGCCAGCCCGGGCGGATATTACGGAGCGGTCCTGTTCGGTACCGAACCGCCGCGTCTGCAGCCGGATAATGCCGAACACGGCGCCGGTATGGCCGTGGCTCAGCAGGCCGGCTCGCTGGTTTTGCTCAGGGTCAAAGGCGAGGTGCAGGAAGAGGCGCGTATCCGCGAGTTTACCACCGGCAAACGCACCTATAACACTCCATTCGATATCGAATTCCTGACCCGGATCGAAAATCTGGGAAACGTCCATGTCAAGCCGAACGGTTTCATCACTATCCGCAATATGCTCGGCCGTGAGGTGGACAAGATAGCGCTTAATGATGGCGGAGCCAATATCCTGCCCAAATCGATCCGGCGCTTTACCCAGACCTGGTCAGGGAAGATGGGCTTCGGCCGCTATACCGCGAATTTGGCGATTTCTTACGGCGCCGCCACTTCCTTGGGCGGGCAGGGCAAGCAGTCGATCTTCGGAGAAACCACCTTCTGGATCATGCCCTGGAAGATCATAATCCCGGTTTTGACCACGGTAATCGTACTGCTCGCGTTGTTTGTCCTCCTGATCCGGCTTTACCGCAACAAAGCGGTGCGCCGGGCGATGGAACAGGCCGGATTGTCGCATGTCCGCTTTGTCCGCAAATACCAGGGTCCATCCCCGGTAATGCATATGAGCATTATTCTGCTCATTATCCTGATCGTGATCTTTATGATAATTGCCGGAATATACTTCCTCTTCTTCGCTTAATGGAAGAATTGGAAATATTTGCTTTCTAGAATTTCAATAAATTAAGTAAGAATAAATACCATCATATTTCCGCGGATTTAACGCGGATTGCTACGCAGATTTTACGCGGATAATTATTTGTTGATGACTAAGAATTTATATTTCTTAAAAAATATCCGGATTAAGACAAATGATGAATGCTACGGGCTACGGGCTATGGGCTACGGGTTATGGGTTATGGGTTGCGTTTTATGTGCTGTATATTGTATGATCTTCGTTGGCCTGACAAATGCCAGTGCGGCCGATTTGACCGTGACGCCGGCGATAATCGATGAAACCGCTTATGCCCGCGATATCCTGAAGTATGAAGTGACGCTGACTAACGGGAGCAACCGCAAGCTCGATATTTACGCGGCGGTTAACGACCTGTCACCGACCGAAGGCCGCCAGGAGTTCATTTCGCCGTCGCAGCTCGACAAGGAAACATCACTGGCCCGCTGGGTCAGGGTGCAGCGCGGAGTGATCGAACTGCAGGCCGGTGCCAGCACGACAATTCCCCTGAACGTCGAGGTTGACATGAAGGCGGCGCCGGGCAAGCGGCATGCCGCAGTATCTTTCGTTCCGGCCTCTAACGGTTACGACGCCCAGGCTGCAGCTCTCAAGGGAGGGGGAAGCCAGGTCCTTTTGAATATAGACATTAATGAGAATATTATCGACAAGGCGCAGATCACCGAGTGGCGGAGCGGCCGTAACGTATATCTCAGTCTGCCGGTCAGCCTTAATTTTACCATTTCCAATTTCGGCAACCAAACGATCACGCCAACGGGTAAAATATATATTTATAACCGGCAGAACCAGGAAGTCGCCCAGCTCAATGTCGATACCGCCGGCCAGCCGATCGAACCGGCACAGGAGGGCGAATATGCATATGAATGGGTGCCGGAGAAAGCATTGGGCAAATACAAAGCGCGGATCGAGCTTACCTATGGCAACGGCGGTGAGCGCGACCTTATGGATACGACCTATTTCTGGGTCATGCCCCTGAAGCTTTTAATCGGATTTTTGGGCGCAATAATTTTACTGGTGGTACTTTTGTCGATAATAATTTACAAGCGCAGTTTCCATTCCCAGCAAGCGGTTTTACCGGCCGCGAAGGTCGAACAATCAGGAGTGATCAATTTAAAAGCAGACAAATAAATATGTATTAATATTCAACTCGACTCGCTACAGACATACAACCCCCATATACTTAAGGCATAATACTCAATACTGAATACATAATTAATTATGTTTAAAAAGATATTAATAACAATCGCCATATTTTTGCTGACGCTGGCGCCGGTAATGGCAGCGCCGGCAGATAGTTTGACGATCACCATTACCCCACCGCTGATCAAGAACAGCATGGCTCCGGGGCAGGCCTGGCGGAGCGCGGTCAAAGTGGTGAACAATAACACTCAGGAATTGAAGATTTATATGCACGTGATGGATTTCCAGGGAGGGGCCGAAGACGGGACGGTCGAATTCATCGATCCCAACAGCGAAACCGGGACTTCAAGCGACCATTTGCTTAGCCGCTGGCTGGAGATCGAATCCGGACCGGTCACGATCCCGGCCGGGCAAAGCGCCGATGTCCCGTTTACGATTATCGTGCCCGATTCAGCCGAACCGGGCGGCCATTATGCCGCCATCCTGGCCGGTACCAATCCGCCTGACGACAAGGTCAGCGGTTCGGTGATCAGGGTATCATCATTGTTGGCCACTCTGCTGCTGGTCAGTGTCAAAGGAGACACGAAGGAAGACGGGGCGATCCGTGAATTTTCGAGTGATCGCGAATGGTATACCCAGCCGGACGCCAAATTCACCGTACGCTTCGAAAACAAGGGCAATGTCCATATCCAGCCGCAGGGCGTGATCACGATCTACGATTGGCGCGGCCGGGAAAAAGGATCGATCACCATCAACCATTATACCGAGTTCGGCAACGTCCTGCCGGGCGGCATCAGACGCTGGGAATACGACTGGCAGGGAGAGGCGGGCCTCTTGGATAACGGACGTTATCGTGCCGAATTGATCCTGACTTACGGTGAAGAGGGCCGGCAAACGGTCAGCCAGACGATCTATTTCTGGGTGGTTGATATCGTGCCTCTGGCGGTCATTCTCGGATCGATCCTGTTTTTTATTCTCATGATTATCTTTATTATCCGTCTGTATGTCAGGCGGGCGATCAAGAATACGCGCGAGATGGCTGACTTAGTGATGTCCACTGCCGAAAAACCGAAAAAAATGATCACTGTATTGCCGGAGAGCGGCCATACACTCGATCTAAAAGCCGTTGTCAGGGACAATACCGGCCGGCCGGGCAAGACCGTTTCTCCGCCCCGCGGCTGGCGCATATTGCGCGTGGCGCTTATTTTGGCGATGCTCGCCTTGATTGGCGCCGGCGGCGCTATCGCTTATTGGTATTACCAGGATACCAGAGTAAGCACCCCGCCACTCAATGGAGAAAATAACAAGATGAGCGCCCAGGAAACATACCAGGCGCAAACATCAGTTCCCGGGACGGATGATTCGCCCGAAACGGCTCCAGCCGCCGCCGCGGCCGCCACTACCACCGAGGCGGAGCTGGCCGGCAGCATGACCGAAACCGTTAAACCGGATATTCCTCTGGCGGTGTTGAATGGCAGCGGCCAGACCGGCGCCGCCAATCTGATTGCGGACGAATTGGCGGCCAGCGGCTATACCGTAGGGCGGACCGGCAATGCCGACCGTTTTACCTACACCAATACCGTAATCCGCTATACCGAAGACAAAGCCGAGGCAATCAGCGCTCTTCAGGATATTTTTATCGGCACCGTAGAGCTGGAATCGGTGAAAAGCGGCAGTGATCCGATCACGGTGATCGTCGGCAGATTAACGGCAATCAAATGATTTCCCGGATTTTCTCGTTATCTGATAAATACTAACGCTCGGAAGCTGTTGGTTTCGATTCCAATTAAGTGACATAAAATTTGTTTAGAAGCCAGATATTTGTGCCAGAGATTAAAAATGTAAATTGAACGAGCTAATATCAGGTTTTTGAGGCCGCTATTAATGTAATATAATTCATCCTCCATGACCTATACGGTAAACTTGCGCAAGAAGCGGCGCCGCGGCTGGCGGGAAGCGGTCGTGATAGTCATTGCGGTTGTCCTGACGACAGCCGGCATCAAAGCGAGCGACCTGTTTTTCGGTTCGGATGAAACGGCAGTGATGTCAAACGGAAGCGACTGCCCGGACGGTATGATCCGGGTGCCCTTTGGTGGCGGCGATTTTTGCATAGACCAATTCGAGGCTTCAGCCGCTGAAGATTGTCCCTATGACGATCCGGTATCGCAGAGCGCGACCAGGGATAATCTGGATACGGACGGTTGTCTGCCGGTGTCGATGGGGGGAAAGATCCCGTGGCGTTCGATCTCCCAAGACCAGGCCGTGTTGGCCTGCGCCAAAGCCGGCAAACGCCTGCCGACCAATGAAGAGTGGTATGCGGCCGCTTTGGGTACGCCGGACAAGGCCGGCAGCTGGGAAGAATATGATTGCCAGGTGGCCAACAACTGGACCGAGCAGCCCGGCCGGACGGGTAGCGGCGCGCGCTGCCAGTCATCGGCCGGCGCCTATGATATGATCGGCAATGTCTGGGAATGGGTAGCGGGCGCGGTCTATGACGGCAAATATGACGGCAAAACCCTGCCGGAGTCAGGATATATCCAGGGTACTGACGGCGCGAGTTTGCCTCTCGAAACCGATCCGAATACCCCGAATGATAATTATTTCCGGGATTATTTCTGGATCAAGGATAGTGGCGCCCGCGCCATTGCGCGCGGCGGCTATTGGGGCAATGAATCGGAGGCCGGCCAGTATTCGCTTTACGTCGTTTCCCCGCCAGCGGACGTCGGCAAGGGGATCGGATTCAGATGCGTGAAGTAAGACAGGAATAGATTACCGATTATAACAGACACAAATATTTTTAATTATCGATACCAAGGATGTTATGGCGAACCGCAAATCGCTAATTTGGAAAATAATCGAGCGCGCCCTGATGATAGTCGGCGTAATCGTTGTCGGGACAGTAATCGTTAAAGCGGTCGATAACGGTCCGGCCGGGAGGGTCGCGGGAGTCAATACGATCGACGGGCCTTGTCCCGGAGATATGGTATTTGTCAGCGCGCCGGGCGGCGGATTTTGTGTTGATATTTACGAAGCTTCGGCCGGTCCGGCCTGCCCCGACAACTCCCCGGACGGCAAGTCGAACACTCAGGAAAACCTGGATGCCAGCGCCTGTATGCCGGTATCGGAGCCGGGAAAGCTGCCCTGGCGCAACTTATCGCAGAACCAGGCGTCATTGGCCTGCGCCAAGGCGGGCAAGCGCCTGCCGACCAACAAAGAATGGATGCTGGCCGCCCTCGGTACCCCCGATAAAGCCGGCTCCTGGGACAGCGAAGACTGCAATGTCAGCAGTAATTGGGCGGACCAGCCGGGCCTGACCGGATCGGGAGACCGGTGCGTTTCTTCCGCCGGGGCATATGACATGATCGGCAACGTTTGGGAATGGGTGGATGGAACCGTCTATGACGGCAGAATGGAAAATATTCCCCTGCCTGAAAACGGGTTCGTGACAGGGGTTAATGGCCAGGGCTTGCCTTCGGATTCGAATCCGGACGAAGGCGATCCCAGCTATTATTATGACTATCTCTGGATCAAGCCCGGCGATACCCGCGCCATCGCACGCGGCGGCTATTGGGATAACCACTCCGACGCGGGGCAGTATGCCTTTTATATCGTGGCGCCTCCTTCCGAGGCCGGCAAAGGGATCGGGTTCAGATGCGTTAAATAGAAATAAAATGAATATCCCTGTCATAGCGAGCGACAGATATTAAAAGGAGTTAATTCGTCGCTGTGGCTTCCTTTGATGACAACTAGAATATGATTAAACATTTATTTAAACTAATCCATCATTTGCGCGTTTTACTGTTCATGATGATCGTAATGTCGTTTTTCTATATAGCCAACCTGAACCCGATCGATATTACGGCGTTTTTCGGCGCCAGCTTCGGGCAGGCGATCGGGGTGGCAGCCAGCGTTCCGGAGAATCCATTCAATCAGCTGGCGCTGCAATTGAAAGAAAAAGAGGATAACCTGGCCAACCGGGAAAAGGCGGTTTCCGAGCGGGAAGCCGCCCTCAACGGCAGCGGCCAGGCTTGGTGGTTTGTCGGGCTGGGAATCGGCATTGGCGCGCTATTTATATTATTATCTTTTAATTTTTATTTCGATTACCGCCGGGACCGGCGGTATAGGAAAGAGAAAAGAGAAGGAAAAAAAGTAAAAGATGGAACAGAACAGGGAAAAATATCTGGGAATAATAACCAAGATACAAGATACAATAACCAAACAAATCCCAATGACCGATTACCAAATGACCAAACTGTTTGATTATTGGTTATTGCAGCTTGGCCATTAACTGCAAATGGTCAAGTTTTATATCGATAATTACATTTTACTTTCTCCATGCCCAAAGCATCAAAATTAACCAGTGGAATTATAATCGGAATTTTTATATTATCCGTATTTTATCCTTTCGCGCAAGGCCAAGCCATTTCCCAGGTTAGCGATTTGATTTCCACTTCCTGGCCGGGTTTTCCCGCCAATCATACGGTCACTTTCCGCGCCAGCCAGGATATTCCGCCCGGGGGAAAAATAGTAGTTACGCCGCACAGTAATACATTTCAATTATTGCCGGGCTTAGATTATCGGGATGTTGATTTGGCAACTTCCAGTGTTATATTGGGCCCGTTCATGGACCGCGAAATAGCGGCATCATCAACCGCCGACAACGACGGCCTAAGCGTGTCAACCAATGCGGTTGGCACAAGTACATATTTGCAGAGTATAACCTTCACCTTGAATAACAGCCATGGAATTGTAAAAGATGATTTCGTTAGAATTGAGCTTGGAACAAATGCTGCCTTTGGTACGACCAGCAGCCAACAAATTATGAACGCACCAACGATCGGCAGTTATGATATTCAGGTGCAGACATTTACCGCCGTCGATGAACCGATCGAGCGGGCGACCGCGATGGTGGCGATGGTAGAGCCGATTATGGCCGGTGGCACAGTGGTTAAACTGAGAAGCAATGGCCGGCCGACTGGATGGCTTTCCTACGGCACCGCGATCACTATCATGTCGCTGAGCACCAATTATATCGCGACTTGCCGTTTTTCCACGACTGCATCGACCTCTTACGCGGCCATGACCGAACAGTTCACTTATACGGGGACCTATTATCACGCTTATAACTTGATAGGTTTGGCCAATGGCCATAGCTATCATTATTATATCCGTTGCCGTGATGCATACAGCGTAGATGATATGACCGATTACGAGATCAGTTTCCAGATCGAAGGACAGGCAGGCAACAGCGGTGATGAGAATACGGAAGGATCGAGCCCGGGCGGCGGTGGCGGCGGAAGTGGCGGCGGAAGTGGCGGCGGTTTCGGACCGAGCAAGGGCCCGGGTACCGGGGATTACCTGCCTTATCCGCCGGAACCGGGATTACCGGGGGTGGTATTTTCCGGTTTCGCTTATCCGTCGAGTGAAGTAACGGTTTTGCAGGACGGCAATGCCGCCGGCCAGGCGCTGGGCAATGCCAAAGGCGAATTCGGCGCCTTTCTCGAAGCGCTTAATCAAGGCATATATACTTTCAGTATGTGGGCGGAGGATCCCCAGGGGAGAAAATCAAGCACCTTTTCCACCACTTTTTGGGTGGAAGAAGGGACTCAGTCCAATGTGGCCAATATCATCATCTCCCCGACGATCGAGATCACCAAAAATGAGCTCAACGCCGGTGATACGATCGAGGCATTCGGCTATTCGACTCCCGGCAATACGGTGGAAGTATGGCTGTATCAGGCCGTATCCGGACCGGTCGATGAAGCAAGCGTGATCAAGACGACGGTCGATGTTAACCGCGATGGCGCCTGGAAAGCCTATATTAACACTTCGAGTATGAGCAATGGAAGCTATCGGATAAAGGCCCGTACCGATAGCGATACATTGGGTAGAAGCGATTTCAGCCAGGTAGTCAACCTGTCAATCGGCGGACAGGTGGAAGAGGCGGTTTGCGCCGGGGCCGATCTGAACGGCGATGGCCGGGTAAATTTGACCGATTTTTCCATATTACTGTATTACTGGAATACTAGTGATGCCTGCGCCGATCAGAATAATGACGGCACAGTCAATTTGACCGATTTCAGCATTATGATGTTCTATTGGACAGGCTAGGAGGCAAATGACGAATGTCGAATTACTAATGTCGAATTGTTAAATTATACTTTTTAATAACAATAATTTTGAGAATTTGTCATATTATGTTATAATTAATTAAAGTCGGAACTTGTGGATTATTACTTGATTTTGATTAAAGCATATAATAATAGCAAAATAACTTGAGTTGATGAATTTCGTTTAATGGTCAGTTCGACATTCGACATTCGTCACTCGACATTAATTGATATGAGCTTTTTAGACAAACTTAAAGTGAAAGTGGATGAGGAACAAAAACCGGTAGCGGATGATGAGGCGCTGGATAAAAAAGAGAAAAAGACATCGACCTTTCTTCAGCTTGACGTGGATATTTACCAAGACAGCGAGGCAATCGTGATTGTCGCGCCGATACCGGGAGTCGAGGTTAAGGACCTTGATATATCGATCGAGAACGAAAACGATGTAGTGACGATCCAGGGTAAGCGCGAGATGCCGTCGGAAGTCATTCAGGGCGGTGATGAGGGTAAAAAATATCTGCGCCAGGAATGCCACTGGGGGCCGTTTTACCGGCAAATCATATTGCCCCAGGAAATAAACGTATCGGAAGTGGAAGCTAAATTCAAGAAAGGCATATTGATACTGACCTTGCCTCTATTGCGCCTGCAAACCGGCGGCAAGAAAAAGATCAAGGTAAATACGGAGAAATAATATTAATCACTAGGCATTTGTTTACATTCGGATTATGAAAAGATTCATAAAATTTACCAGTATATTCGTCTGGCTGGCCTTTTTGGCCTCGATGACTGTATTGCCGGCGGCGGCGGCCGGGGCAACGCTTTTCTTGTCTCCGGGCAGCGGAACATATATGGTCAACCGGACATTTACCGTCAAGGTAACGGTCGACAGCGGCGGCGGGACTGGCATTAATGCCGCTGAGGGAACAATTTCATTCGATACGGCTTATCTGCAGGTTTCGCGACTGTCCAACGCATCATCGATCTTCAAGCTTTGGACTACCGACCCCACTTATTCCAACACTGCCGGCACGATCACTTTCGGCGGCGGCGCGCCGGGGGCCTATAAGGGTACGGCCGGAGAAATATTCAATATTACTTTTACCGCCAAAAAGATCGGTGAAACATCCGTGACCTGGAAAACCGGGGTGGTATTGGCTGCCGACGGGAAGGGCACGAATGTATTCGGCGGATTCGGCAATGCCAATTATACGATCCAGGCGGAAACCCAGGAAGAAAAACCGAAAACGGAGGAACCGAAGGAAGAAGGTCCGAAAGGGGCGTTGCCGCCCCAGCCGGAAATATCGTCTGCCAGCCATCCCAAAGAAGACGTGTGGTACAGCAATAACAATCCGGAATTCGACTGGAAAGTAATTTCCGATCTGACCGGCGTGAGCTATGATATCAGTGAAAATCCGACCGGTGATCCCGGAGCGGAAAACGACGGTATCGTCGAGACGACCAGGTATGAAAACCAGCCCGACGGACAGTGGTACTTCCACCTTAAATACCAGAATCGCTTCGGCTGGGGCGGAATTGCCCACCGTAAAGTCCTGATCGACGCGACGCCGCCCGAACCTTTTACGATCATGCTCGACAATGAAGGTGATACGACCAACCCGGCACCGAAATTGCTGTTTACCACGACGGACAAGACTTCCGGTATCGATCATTATGTCGTGAATATCGGAAGCGAATCGAATGAAGTCAAGGCCAGTGATATGCCGGAAGGGTATTATAAGACGCAACCGCTCCCACCCGGAGAATATGAAGCCAATATCGCGGCGGTCGATCTGGCCGGCAATACCGCTTCTTCTTCGCTTCATTTCAGCATCGATCCGCTCAAGCCGCCGATCATTACCGACATACCGAGTATTCTTGACCGTAGCCAGGAATTGATCATCCGCGGTACGTCATTCTATCCCCGGGTCACCATCAAACTCTCTATCGGCGGAGAAAACAAAGACACGATCGAGCAGTCGGTTACCACGGATGATGACGGCAATTGGTCTTACTTCCACCACGGCAAGCTCGACAAGGGTAGCTACGAGGTCTGGGCGAAGATCATCGATAACCGCGGCGCCCAAAGCCTGGACAGCACCAGATACATCATGACTATCGTCTCGCCGTCGATCATTGAAACTTATGGTTTGCTGATTATCATAATTCTTCTGATAATTATTATAGTTCTGCTTTTGTACATCCTTTATCAACGGCGTGAGTTCCAGGAGGAAAAAGAACGGATTTTGACAGAAACATTGGAAGTTAAGACCAAATTGGGCAAGATTTTTGTCGCTCTGCGCGAAGAAGTCGATGAGCTCATGGTATTGGCGGACAAGAAGCCGGGTTTGTCGGAATCGGAACGGCGGGTCAAGGAAAAATTGCAGGAGTCGCTCGATATCTCCGAAGAATTTATCAGCAAAGAGGTCGAGGACGTAGAGAAGGAGATCAAGCTCAAGATTAAGAAGCCGGAATAGCCGGCTTGACAATACGATTCGTAATCGTTCAGATAAACAAGAACGCCCGCGCGGGCGTTCTTGTTTTGGTTGAAATAATTTGCCCGATTTGATATACTGAAGATAGATATGCAAACGATGGACCTTAAGCGTTCGCGTCGAGCGCTCGTAATCGTCGCTCATCCGGATGACGAGACGATTTGGATGGGCGGGACAATCTTACTCAATCCGAACGTCCACTGGACGATTTTTTCATTATGCCGGGGAAGCGACAAGGATCGGGCGCCGAAATTTAAGCGAATATGCAAAATATACGGAGCAAAGGCGATAATCACCGACCTGGAAGATCAGGGCCGGCTAACGATCGGCGAAACCGTTCCGCAAATAAAAAAATATCTGTTAAGCAATATAAAAAATCGGAATTTCGACTATATCTTCACGCATGGGCGGAATGGGGAATACGGGCATCCCAGACACGTCGGCGCTTACCGGGCGGTAAAAGAATTGATTTCGGAAAAAAAATTAAATACCGATAAGCTGTTTTTTTTCAATTACAAAAAAAATCTTAGGGGCAGATACTCAAGCATGGCCCCGAAAAAAGATTCTGAAATTACCTTAAGCTTATCCGATAAAATATTCATGAAAAAGAAACGTTTACAGTCAGAAATTCACGGGTACGAGTGGAACGGGATCGATAATCGATTGTGTACTAAAATAGAAGCGTTTAAAACAATATAATTACCTTCCCCAGATAATCGATAAACAGTTCGACGAATTATTTTCCGTGTTCTGCTATCCGTTATCCGTGGCCTAACATTATGAAAATTGCCGTATTATTCGCTTATCCTGTCGAATCCGACGGTCTGAGCATCCAGGGCTATTTGCTTTATAAAGGCCTTAAGGAATTGGGCGTGGAAGTGATTCCCTGCCATCATCAGCCGAGCTTCCAGAAACAATGGGTCTACACCGCTTTTAAGCCTGATGTCGCGATCGGCGTCGGGTGTTGGACGTACGCGCCGGATATAATATTTTCGCCCCAGAATAACGGCGTTACGCCGGTACCGTGGTTCGTGGCCGACGGCTGGGTAGCCAATTACCAGGAGGCGATCAGCAGTCTGCCGCTTGTTTTCACTACCAGTAATTGGGTAACGGACACTTACAAGCGCGACGGCTGCAATGTCAAGAATTTCCGCACCCTTCATATCGGCGTCGATCCGGCGGAAACCCGTATGATCCCGCAGGACGATCCCAAGATCCAGAAACTAAGGTATATGCTCGGCGTCCAGCCGCATGAAAAGATGATATTGACGATCGGCGGCGATGTGACAAGCAAAGGCGCCCAGGAAATGTTCCGGGCGATCAAGGAGATCGATAAGGATTTTAAGGATTGGAAATACGTCTTGAAGCATTGGGACTCGGAATCGGCCCATGTGCACGGCGAAGAGGAAGACAATCTGATCGATGAGCTGGAGCTTGACCGCGGTAAGATCCGTTATCTTTCCGGCGCTTTCAGCCACGACTTCATGTCTTATCTCCTGTCCGCCTGCGATATCTACGCTGCTCCGTCCCGGCTGGAAGGTTTCGGCATGATCCAGGTGGAAGCGATGGCTTGCGGCAAGCCGGTGATCTCGATCAATACCGGCGGCCCGGCCGATACGATCGTCCACGGCCAGACCGGTTATCTGGCTGAGATCGGGGAAACCGTCCAGCTGACCGAAGAATGGGCCTATGAAGGCATGGGCTTCGACGCGGAATTCAAGGTCAAATTCGACGAACCGAAGGTCTTCGCTTACCGCGCTTCAGTGCCGGACCTGATCAAATACACCAAAGAGCTCCTGACCGACGACAAATTGCGGGAAGATATGGGCAAGCAGGCTTATGAGCACGCGATGAAAAATTTCCATTACAAAGTTGTTGCCCAGAACGCACTGGACATGCTCGATAAAATGATAAAGAAATGATCAATTATTTGTTAAGGCGAATAATAATGTAATTTTTATATTAATTCGGACTTAACAAAATTAATTTATAGGAGTAAAGTGTAGTTAAGGGAGTGGAAAAGTATGTATTTGACATAACACCGAAATCGTGATATGGTTAAAAATCGTATTTTTTACTTAATATGAAAAAACATACAGGAGCCAACTTTATTATGATGCTTCTTACCCGCGGTAATAACTGCTGGTTATTTAGCAATGTCAGGGCTTCTGAATAGAGGAAAATCAAATATACATATTATATATTCAAAAGCCCTGAAAATATTTCAGGGCTTTTGCATATAGCAATTCAATTAAATTACAGGAGGAGTACGCACCTTGAAAATTTATAAAATAAATCCATAATCTTTTACATTGGGAGGTGAGTCATGGAGAAAAAAATTATTCCGATAAACAGTTATGATCTAAGGGCAAGCAATACTGAACGATGGAGAAAACATTTTAAGCAAAACGAGGATGATAGAAAAACAAGCATACCCTATTGGGAGTATTTGCATTTGCTTCAAGCCAACCCCGACGGCTTACTGCAGAATATATATCAGACATTCAGTAAGATGATAGAAGTATATCTGGGATCGGGAAAAACCGTTAACCGCAATGATACTGAAGACGCAGGTTTTCGCCGATATAATGGTAACAAAATGTTTTCCGATAATCAGCCAAAACCATTTGTGCCAAGCAACACTTTTCTCAACCGATTGATAGAAATTAAAAAAATGATGACCTCCGGGATTGAAAACAAGTATTATTTATTCATGGGTAAACAAGGAAGCGGGAAAACCAGTTTTTTGGATTGCATATTGAGGAAATTCGAGGAGTTTACCGGTAGTGAAGAAGGAATGATGTTCGCGGCAGAATACCATCTGCCCCGTAGTATTTTCTCGAAATTCGATGACCGCGACAAGAAACTGGCCGACTTGATCGCCCAAGTTATAAAGGAGAAAGAGAAAGAAGATAAAGAACATGATAATGTTAACGAATCAGCTGACGCGAGTGATGATGTCGTCATAAAATGTCCCTATTGCTGCCATCCAGTGACGATAATTCCCATCGAATCAAACGGCGATCGGGAATTTCGGCTTAATTTTCTGGCAGATTTGCTCAAATTGGAAAAAAGGGGGGATATCGGATATTCTTATTTACTGAGGAATAGTACTGAGTACAACTGGGTAAGGCAATGGCGATGTTGTCCATTCTGCGAATCGATGTATGCCGCAATAGACGAAAGGATCAATTCGGACGATAATTTGAAACATCATACGGCATTTGATTTTTTAAAGGTTCGTCGTTATTTGCCGACGAGAAGAATGGGCTACGGAATCAGCGTGTACAACCTGGAAGAACCGATTGCGGTACAGCATAATATCGATAATTTGTCCGATATCCGGCGTTGGCTTACCAATAACTTGGGGCCGGATGTTTTTTACGGGTTTTCCGCAAATTACCGGGTAGCAAACGGAATCTTGGCGTTGGAAGAGCTCAAGGGAGAAAATGCAAAAAGGTTTCTGTCCATGCAAACTGTTGTATCGAACGAGATCGAAAAAATTGACGGAAAAGATGTGCCAATCCACACATTAGTCTTGGTGGTCTGTAATCCGGAGAATTTTGAACCTATCAGCAAAGTCCCGGAAAACGCCCCGCTGATGGCCAGAGTGGAAAAAACAGATATACCATACCCCCCCGACTTACCGGCGGAAAAAAAGATATACCAAATCGCTTATGACCAGGACTGGCTTAATGACTTTATGCCTTTGGTGGTCGAAACTTTTGCGTTGGTAATGGTATCGACCAGATATGAGAAATATTCTCAGGTAATAAAAGAATGGCTTGGCCATAAGTTGGCAAACAAATATATACGCTACTCTGACCCCGACGGATTGATACTCCGCATCGCATTGGCCAATGACGATATTCCATTCTGGATGAAAAAAGTAGATTGGGACTTATTTTCCAAAGATCTAAGAAAAAGGTTTTTTGCCGAATTGCAAAAAGCAGGAATTGACAAAGGCATAGGCAGTCGGGATTCCATTAAAATCCTTGGTGCATTCCATAAACAAAAAAAGAGAGAAAATCATTTGTTAAGTATTAAGGATCTCTTGGAATTTTTCGAGAAGTTTCCTGCCAATGTCAGTAAAATCAATGGGGATTTCAATAATATGATCCCCGAGGGTTTTATTGAGTGCGCAGAAAGATATTATCAATACAATCTTCTGAGGTTGGTAAAGAAGGCCGGCTTTCAGGTGTTTCCCGAGGAAATTAAAAAACAAGTATTGCATTATTTATTCGCAATATTTGAAAATAATAATACCGAAAAAAAATGTCGTTATACCGGCGAAGTCGTAAAAATTACGGAAGAATTTATTGACAATATAGAAACTAAATTGGTCGACGGAGACAAGGGAAATTTTAGGAAAGAAGTGAGACGTACATATAACACCTTAACATTGCATGAAATAGGAGGTGATCATGACAAAATCGTTGAAACGGAATTATATGGTGATTTGTATAAACGCTTGTTCGAATATCAATGCGAAAACTGCCTGGATGATTATTTAAAAAATAAGAATTTTCGCCGGGCAGTAAGTGATTGCCATAAGCCGGAATTCAGAATCGCTTATGATAAAAAATTACAAGATGAAATTAATTTTATAATTAACAATTTGCAAGAACTTAAGGATAACGATGATGTAAGTTTCGGTTATACAGAGCAAAGCGCCCAAGAGGCGTTGCTGTATGTAATAGATGAGGATTTGGTAAGCGTTTTTCGTAATAATAATTATAAAAGGAGGTGAATATAATAAAGGCCGTGTTTTTCTAAGAAAAACACGGCCTTTTAATTTATATAATTTTATTTATTTAAAAATAAATCACTTTTTTCCGTTTGAGGCATTCATAGGCGTAGAGATAGGCGCCGGCGCTCCAGGCTTGATAGGGCTCGCCCTTGGGACGGCCGCTCCGGCCGGAAAGCCATTCGTTGAACTCGTAGCCGGTCTTCATGCCGCGGATCTTATATTTCTGCAGATTGGCCTTAGCCAGTTCATCCAAGGCCTTTTCCGCTTCTTGGTATTTCTTCAGGCGCACGAGGGCAGCCACGTAGAAGCCGCCGATCATCGGCCAGACCCCGCCGTTCAGGTAGTGGTAAGGCGTACGGGCGTCGCATTGCTCGAAATAGGGCTGCCAGGCCGGGTCGCCCGGTTTGAGCGGCGGCCAGAGCGCTTTGCAGGGATAGGGCCGGTCGATCTTTTCCTTTTTGACATGGCCCAGTATTTTTTTGGCGTGCGGAAAGGTGGCCAGGCCGGTGACTACCGCCAGAAGATTGGCCAGGGTGTCGAACCAGTCTTCCGTTTCCTTGATACCGGCGTGGTCTTTCCAGGCCCAGGGGCGGAAATAGCCCAGCTTGTCATCCCAAAGCGACAGGTATTTTTCAATCTCACCATTGACTACACCGCGTATATGGGATGCGGCTTTGTCATTCCCGACCAGGCGCAGGACAGCATAGTAAAGAGCCTGGGTGTGGAGGACGCGGCCGTATTTGTGCGGAAAGGCATCCATCCAGTCGTTGGTCGGCTGTTGGACGATGAGGCCGTCTTCGTTGGGATCCTGGTAGCGGAGCCAGACCAGCGCCTTGGCGATGTTGGTCTTGTGTTGTTCCAACAGTTTATGGTCGCGGTAGGCAGTCGCATAAATATAATGTCCGATAATGAACCAAAGCGGCGCATCAATCGAATTGAAGGTTACATCGGAACGGCGTTCGATATTGTATGAGCCGACGCAATTCGGAATGTGTCCGTTCGTGGTCTGATGTTTTGCCAGTATGCCGAGAGTATCGCGGATCGGCTTCTGGAAATCGCGGCTAATGAGCGAGGCGCCGAGCGCGGTGGTCAGGCCGTCACGCGCCCAGACCGCTTCATAGCCGCCCTTCAGGCCGGAAGCGTTGAAACCGGCAGGCTTGTTGGCACAGGCGTGGATTACTTCGATAGCAATTTTATAGGCTTTTTCAATAGTAGACATAGAATAGTATATTTTTTATTTATTAAATAACCAATGATTGAATACCCAAACTGTTTGATTATTGGAATTTGATTTTTTTTGGTTATAGTATCTTGGTTGTTGGTTATTAAAACGTGCTAAATAGTCGTTTATAGTTGTCATTTATTTTCGATTATATAAGCGTTGCTAGCCAGACGTTTTCGCAAAAACTGCTTGATGTATTTCAGGGCGGCAACCCTTTTTATCATTTGGCTAAGATAGAATTTGAAATAATATGTTCCCTGCAGATTTTTGAGGAAAGCGGCATATAGCCAGTAATGCCAGGGGCGGCGGCCGCGGTATACCAGGTAATCAAACCAGATATAGGAACGGCGGATGCGGCGGCGGGAGAATCCGGGCAGATCGAGCGTCGCCCGGGCGCGTTCAGTGCGCGGATCCAGATGCCCTTTGATTAGGCCCTGCTCACGGGCGATCCGTTCCAATTCGGTGCCGGGATAGGGGTAAAAAATGGAAGTATAATGCCAATCCGGCTGGCAGATCCGGTTTATACGCACGGTTTCAAGAAAATCTTCATACCGTTCACCCGGTAAGCCGATCATATTAAAGAAGGCTACTTTCAGGCCATAACGGCGGGCAAGCTTGACGATATTTATAACATCTTCATTCTTATATTGGCGTTTCAGGATCGTACTACGGATTTTTTCACTGCCCGATTCGAGTCCGATATTGAGGAAGCGGAAGTTACTATCCCGGAAAGCCCGGAAAAGCGGTTCAAAATCACGGCCGGGTATAATCCGCAGGTTAACGCCGTAGCTAAACGGTTTGCCGTTCATATCGTTAAATCGCCTGATGCGCGAGCAGAGATCCAGAACCCAGGGAATATCGACGCCAATCGTTTCCACTTCCAAGTATATTTCCCGGTTATTCGGAAAATGCCGGTACACGTCTTCAAGCTCTTCGACGATATTCCCGGGCGACCGCAGCCGGTAATAGCGGCCGTCGGCAATTCTTTTCAGGGCATGGTTGCAGCAATAGGTACAATCAAAAGGACAGCCGCGTCCGAGGATTATGGCATGGCGTGAACCGGGTTGCTCTTCGATCCATTCCTGCCACATTTCACGGTCGGGAAATGGCAAACTGTCTAAGTCCTCCAGAAACGGCCGGGCCGCGTTCTTCTCCCAATTGTTATTTTGGCGAAGCCAGAGATTCTTGATACCACTTGGTTTTTGGCTGCTGGCAAGCCGGTTTGCCAGTTCCAGAACCGGGTATTCGCCCTCGCCGACACATATCGCATCAAAACCGGTTTCACGGCTGACCGCATCCGGATTAAGGCTGGCATGCGGACCACCGATGATATTGTAAATTTCGGGAAACTCACGTTTTGACCAAGCGGCATGTTCGGCCAGGAATTCGTATTGGGTGGCGACCGCGGTATAACAAACAAGACCCGGGCGGAATTCGATAACCGCTTGGGCCAGGCGTTTACGATTGGCACTACCGAGTATCCTGCTCAGGATAATAAGTTTCGTTTGGTGTCCGTTCGATTTCAGTAATGCCGAAATATATGAAATACCGAATTGGATTTGGTCCTGATTCCTCAAAGGCTTATCCGGTTTCAAAATATCATCGAGCGAAAAAATAAATAGAACTTTCATTCATGTGCTGTAAATGACTTTTTATAAGTAAATTGGTTTGAGGCCAATAGCCTGCTTCTTTGGCCCCGGTAGACAATTGGATTACTTATCTTTGATCTTTTCGATCGCCAGCCGGGCGAGAAAATAGGAAATCGATGATTCGGCGCCCTGGTTGAAATTGAGTGAGTATTTGCCCAAACCGTCGAAACAGCCGCCGGTCGCTTCGTCATAGACCATCTGGTTCAAATGGTTTTTGCCCAGGAACCATTGGAAGGCCAACTTGGCTTTGTCGCGGTAGATCTTTTTGCCGGTCGTTATATGCGCTGCCGCCAATCCTTCAACAGCCGAGGCGGCGTCTTCCGGCTGCTGGTCGAAATAGGCCCGTTTGCCGTTGCGGAAATACCAGCCATCCTGCCCGATAGGTGCGAAATAGCCTTCCTTTTCGAAGGTAATATCCAAAAGGAATTTCAGGCTTTTCTCCGCTACTTCCCGGTAGCGTTTGCTTTGGGTAAGGGAATAAGCTCGAAAAAGCGCTTCCGGCAGTTTGAAATTGGAGTAAGTCAGGCAGTCTTCGAACCAATACCATGATTTGCCGTTGGTATTGTTGTCGATTTGCCAGTCGAATTGGGCGACCAGCTTATCGCTTAATACTGTAATTAATTCGATGATTTCTTCCCGCCAATCATTAGGCATGATATCCTCATTTTGGACTTTGGCGACATGGTAAAGTCCGATGATCGAGAAAGCAATGGCGCGCGGCGAACGGAGATCAAGCAGGTGGGGCTTCGTTTTTTTGAGCATTGTTTTGGCCTGTGTCCGGACATCGTCCGGCAAGCGTTCGCTGCGGACCGCGTAGCCCAGAGCCCAGACCGCCCGGCCGAGCGAGTCTTCGCTTTCGGAAAGATCATTGAATGTCCGCTGATGGCTGACGAAGTTGTGGAAGCGGCCGTCGCGGCGCTGGCAGAATTTGACGAAAGCCAGATAGCGGTATATGAGGTCCAGAGTGCTTTTTATCCGTTTGTGTTCGTACCATTTAATACAGCCGATCAGGGCGCGGGCATTGTCGTCCAGGCAATAGCCGGAGTGCTTATCCGGCCGGGTGTGGTTGGCGAATTGGATCATACCGAATTCGTCAGTCAGGTTTTTCAGATAATCGAGCTTGATCGGCGGCCATTTCCCCTGATTCCGCGGCATGATCTTGGCAAAATGGTTGAAAGTCTTGAAATAGGACAAAGCGACATTCTGCCAGGTCATGTGGCGGGTATAGAAATAGGTATTTTTGGACATGTTTTTGCGCATTTGTTTGTCCGCGAGCATCTCCAGGAGCGCCTTCTTGATGTCGCCGGGATTACGGAAACGGACCAGGATGCCCCGTTCACGGTTGATCACGCTCTGCGCATATTGGCTGGCGGTCGCGATCGACGGACAAGCGCAGGACATCGCGTCGGAAAGCGAGCCGCTTGAAGCCTGTTCACGGGACAACATGGGATAGACGTAAATATCGGTCGCTTTGAGAAAATCGATCACTTCCCGTTCGGTCAGGTATTTATTGTAGAATTTGACGTGGTCCTCCAGGCCGTGTTTGAAGACCAGACGCTTCAGTTTGTTGCGGTAGCGCTCGCCTTCGTTCTTCAATACCTGCGGATGGGTCGCTCCGATGATAAGATAAAGGATATCCGGATATTCCTTAACCACCTCGGGAAGCGCTTCGATCGCGTACTCGATGCCCTTGTCCTGGCTGATCATACCGAACGTGGCGATAACCGTCCGGCCGGACAGATTGAGTTTCCGTTTGGAGCGTGATTTGGAAGGAAAGGCGACATTAAATACTCCATGGGGAATAACCATTATTTTGTTGGCTTTGACGCCGTATACTTCACTCAGGATGTCTTTGGCGCGGTGGTTCATCACGACCACACCTGAAGCCTTATCCGCGATCACCCGGCCGATCTTTTTCATCTTGTCGTCCGGATGAGGCAATACCGTATGCATCGTGACGATGATCGGTTTTTTGACCATCTCCAGAAAAGGGATCAAAAATTCGCCCTGTTCGCCGCCGAACAGGCCGTATTCATGCTGGATATTCACCAGCTTGATATCCGGCTGTCGGTTGATGTCGTGGGCGCGGTTCAGATAGTCCTCGATCTCCGTTTCGTTGATTTGCATCACAACGCGGCGCGGATAATTGTAGATAGAAGTGCCGTTGGAATTGATAGCCAGTATTTTGCCCTTGACCTCAGGATTGAATTCTTTGTCAATTGCGCTGGTCAGCCGCTTGGTGAAAGTCGCGATGCCGCATTCGCGTGGCGGGAATGAGCTGACATATAGGATACAGGGGGATGGCGGTTTGGACATAAAATAGTTTGATATTTGAAAAATTTTATTTTCAGCGTAAAATCCGCGTAGTAATCCGCGTAAAATCCGCGGTCAAAAGTCTAATATTTATAAAATCTTTATATTTAAGCATAAAGAAAGAATATATTCTTTCCATGTCTTAACTTTTAACTTTATTGCGCAGTAGTTCTTTGACCAGTAGGTCGATATTGACGCTGGCGACCGAAACGCGCGAATCGGCTGAACCGTAATAGATATAGAGGCGGTCTTTGAAGCGGGCGGTACCGGTCGGGAACACCACATTATGGACAAAGCCATTGCGCTCATTGTAGTGTTTCGGTACGAAAAGAGGCTGGGGCAGGCGGGCAATCAGCTTGGTCGGATTTTTGAGATCGAGCAGCGCGGCTCCCGCCGAATATATGCGGCCCCGGTTTCTCGGCTCCACGCCGTGGTAGATAAGTATCCAGCCGTGGTCGGTCTTGACCGGAGGCGCTCCGCCGCCGATATGGCGCGCTTCCCAGCCGTGGCGTCCCTCCAGGACGACTTGCCGTCCGATAGTGCGCAGCTGCTTGATCCAGTAGTCATTACGTTTGAGTTCATCAAAATCGCCGAACTTAGAGACCTGGATATCGGGATTGATATGGTGAAGCAGGGCGTATTTTCGGCCCAGCTTTTCCGGAAACAGGATGCCGTCCTTTTCCCAGACTTTGACGTTCTTGCCGGCGAATTTTTCGTAATAACTGGCGAAAAAATAGTAATCATCTTTGAGTTTGGAATGATCGAAGAGCTTCACGGCATCACGATACATTATAGTCGGGGAGATGATGCCGCCGCGACGCAGTTTGAAGATATTCGGGCCGTACATATAGGCGATCAGGGCATGGCGTCCGTCATGGGCGATATAAGTGAGATAAAAAGTGTCACCGATCTTGACGATGCGGGGATCTTCAATACCATGGCTCTCATAGGCAGCCAGGCGCTGGTAAAGCGGGCGTTTCCAGCGCTTGACGACCTGCAGTGGTCCATTCAGTTCGGCGTAGCCGAAACAGGACATGTATTCCTTGTTGACGGCACGGTAAATGACATGGATTTTATCTCCTTCCTGGTAAATTCCCGGATTAAAAACGGCCTTGTTCTCGAAAACAAGCCGGGTTGGTTTGAGTATCGCGCCGTGTCTCACTACTCTTAACATAGGTTAATTATAACAAAAATATTTTATCTAAGCAATAAAATAAGATTATACCGGGTTCAGAGTCCGGCGACCTAGCCATGTCAGATTCAAAGCGCTGTTTACCGCCGCAACATGGCGCTAACGCCCAGGACGCGGCTTATATTTGACCGTTTAGTCAAATGTGCTATAATATTATTAGAATCAGATTAAAATTTGTCAAATAACAAGGAGGCGTATGCGAATTTTAGTTGTCGAGGATGAAAAAGAGATCCGTAATTTCCTCAAAAAAAGCCTGGAAGCGGAATGTTTTGCCGTTGACGCGGCCGCTGACGGCGAAGAAGGATTGCGGCTGGCCCGCAATAACGATTACGACCTGTTGTTATTGGATAATATCATGCCGAAAAAGAGCGGCAAAGACATGTGCACCGAACTGCGGGCCGTCAAATGCGCCGTGCCGATCCTGATGCTTTCAGTGAAATCGGAAGCCACTACCAAAGCCGACCTGCTGAACGCCGGCGCGGACGATTATTTGACCAAGCCGTTCTCGATCGACGAGCTGATGGCCCGGATCAGGGCGCTCCTACGCCGGCCGAAAAAGATCGAAACGGAAATATACGAGATCGACGACTTGGTCCTCAGTGACAGCCGCCATCTAGTTACACGGGGCGGCCAGGAGATCTATCTGGCGCGCAAGGAATTCGCATTGCTTAAATATATGCTGCAAAACAAAGAGATCGTATTGTCGCGCAGCATGATCATGGAGCATGTCTGGGATATGGGCGCCGATCCGTTTTCCAATACGATCGAAGCGCATATCAATAGTTTACGGAAAAAGATCGATCTTCCCGATAAGAACAAGCTGATCCATACCGTTGCCGGCCGGGGATACAAGATCGACATAAAAAACGGCGAATAATCAGCTGATTACCGGCATAATGGTACGCAATAGAACCGCATGGGCGGTTTTTTTGATTGGCAAAATATTAATTTATTTTTTCTTTATTTTTTCTTTATTTTTTAATTAGAATTATTTTATTTCATATTGATAAAATATAATTAAAATTATGCGGATGACCGTTCTTTCTGCAGTTGGAAAACCAAGGAGGAATTTCCAACTCACATTAAGTGTCGATTGCCAATCAATTTAACCTTACTGTCGGAAAGGAGCAGATAATGGAACCGGAATACAGGATATTTTTGACCGAGGAGTTGGAAAAATTAACCCAAGAAACGATACAAAATATCGCGACTTGCTATCGTGAAGTATTTAATTATTTTTGGCACGAGAATTGGACACCCGAAGAAGCTTACGATGAAGTGAAAAAGGGCTTAGCCATAAATAATTGCCGCCAGCCGCTTTTGTCGATCATGGATATTAAGGATAAAGTGGTAGGTTTTGCCTGGGTAATTTTAGCCTCACGGGAAGGGTTATCGACCGATGATATGCCATTCGGACTGGCGGATACGGAAAAAGTATATGGGACAAATGTCGTGAAATATTGGTGCGATCTGGCTGGAATAAATAAATTCCTGATTTTTCGGGAGATTGGCATAAGTAAAGATTTCCAAAACTGGAAAGGCGAGCATACGGCATCGAAGTTGTCAGTGCCGTTGATGAAAGCGGCCCTCGCCCGGGGGTATGAGGTGTTATTCTACTGGACAAATCCGCAAAGCGCGTCATTCAAACAGGGCCTTAATTTCGGCTGGCACCCCATACACTTTTTTACCGGAGCGGACCGCGTTATAATGAAGGGAAGCATCAGAAATCTTGTACATTGTCTGGAAGGCGTGCTCAAAAAAGAGCGCCAGATATTTAAAGAAATGAATCAAAACCGAAAAAATTATTATTGCCGGTAAATCGGTCAAGGGCAATTAAGTTTTCCGTTAATTGCCCTTATATTTATTTCAAGTTAAAATATATGTTAGGAAAATATGAAATATTATCGCGTACGATTGGCAGTATGGACAAGTATTGCGAGGGTATCTGGAACTGCCGGGATAACTGCTATCTGTTGGGTGTCCAGCTGGCAGCGGTTAAAACGGCGCGTAGATTCGGCCACAGCGGTTCCTCAAAACTGGATGAGATCAATAGTTTCGATTTGGCGGAAGTGGCGCGCGCCAATTGCGGGCAGATCAATATGATTACGGTGTCGTCTTTTTGCGGGCCGAAAGGCTTGATCTGGGGTTATGATATTTTTCCCGGCGCCAAAATCCGCCATCCGTTAGACGGAAAATTCCAGGACCGTTATATATCGATATATGATATCATGGGCCTGGTGCGGGCGTTGGAAAAATTGCTGGGCCGGATCGAATCCCCGCATTTTCCGTTTTATCCCGGATCGCATATCCCTTGCGCCTCGAAAAATATAAGCGCCCACGGCCCGGCCATGATATATGCCGCCGAAGGACTGGCCGTACCGTATGACCGTCAGCGAAACGCTTGTCTTTTGATGGAAGATATCGGGCACATACCCTTGTCGGTAAAGGACATCGATGATTATAAAATGATGATATTGAGCAAGCTGGTCAGCAGTATTTTACAAATCGGGATAAACCAAAGGGTCGATTACAAAGAAATATTCATCGGCCTGAATGCCGTATCCGTGGCAGCGGGGGAAGTAGGTTGCGCGATAGCCTTGTCACCCTACTTTAGCGTGGCTCGTGACGCCATACCGGGAGAGATCGATGCTTTTTCCATCAATATCGGCCAATGGGAATCACTAGTCTGTAATAAATTCATCGAAAAAAATGCAGCTATTCAATGACCTGATCTATCTTATAACATTTGGGGCTTCTATTTTTTTTGCCTTGTTCGTATATCTTAAAAACAGGAAATCACCGGTGAATATATATTTTTCGATATACAGCTTCTCCATTATCGGCTGGCTGGCCTCGCTTTTCTTTTTTTATCGGGCAGAGGCAAGCAATGTTTTGCTGATCGGCCGCTTGAATTTCGCCGCTACGGAAATAATCGCATTTTTCGGATTTTATCTGGGCTATCATTTTCCGGCCTGTTCTTATCGTTTTAGCCGGAAAATCCACATAATGCTTTCTCTCTGGCTCTTGGTATTGGTCGGTTTGACCATTGGCACGAATCTGATCGATCAGGGGGAGATCATCGGCAAGGATGACATAGAAACCATATTCGGCAGGTTTTATTTTATATTCATAATCCATTTTCTGTTGTTTATATCCGGCATCTTCATATTGCCGCTGCTTAAATACAAAAAAGCGAACCACCAGCGCCGGATGCAGATAAAATATCTGGCCCTCGGCACTTCCCTGTCGATCATATTTGCCGGCACTACCAACATCCTGCTGCCCTTTGCTTTCAATATTTACGATTTGCAGGCGATCGGTCCGCTGGGTTTGCTGCCCTTTTTCGGGTTCACTTCTTACGCGATCATCAGGCATAGTCTGCTGGATATAAAAATTGTCATCCAAAGAGGAATTATCTATTCTTTTTTGTTGGCGATTTTAACGGGAGTTTATGTAGTGATGATTTTCTTGCTGGGATTCTTTTTCCAGTATTCCACGGATGCGGCAATTATTCTGGCGGCCGGCATTTCGACAGTTTTGGGTATTTACGGAGCGCCGCGGCTGGAAAGATATTTCCAGAAAAAGACCGACAAGATATTTTTTAAAGATAAATACGATTACCGGCAGGCGATGTATGAGCTGAGCGAAGTCCTTAACCGTGAGCTGGAGATGAACCGGCTGCTCCGTGCTTTTACCGGAAGGTTGAAAGAAATAATCAAAGTCGAGTATGTTAATTTGTTATTGGTAAACGAGAATCTGGTTTGCGATTCCGGCGAGCTCAAAAGGACGGATGGCAAGATCAGCGATAACCTTAAAAAAATTATCGAAGAACGCGGCGAGATCATGTTGATCCACGACGAGATTCCCGATATTAAGCGGAATCTCCGTCTGACCGACAGATCGGAAGGATTGATAAAGGCATTGGATGAGGCGGAAAACCTCGGTAAACGTTTCCGTATCGCGGCTTCGGTGGCGATATTATCGAATAAACGCCTGATCGGCCTTTTGAACATGGGCAAGAAAATGTCGGGCGATTATTTCAACCAGGACGATATTAATCTGCTGAAAACCATGTCTTATCAGATCGCCGTAGCCCTGGAAAAAGCCCGGCTATATGAAGCGGTTAAGGAATATTCCCAGGGACTGGAAAAGAAGGTGGAACAGCGAACCGCGGAACTTATGGGGCTGCAGATGGAGCAGAAGAAAATAATGGAGGAGATGGCGCATGGCCTGCAAACCCCGATCACTATCCTGAAGGGGGAGATCGGTGAAATCAGTCCCCAGATTCGCGACCATAAAAAAATAAGGCACATCGAGCGTTCGCTTGACCGGGTCTCGAAATTCATCTATGACCTGCTGCGCCTGTCCCGGCTGGAATCGGGAGGCCGGGAAGATGCCCGCGAAAAATTCGATCTGAGCGAACTGACCAAAGAACTGGTCGAATCGTACGAAATAATTGCCGCGGAACAGCAAGTCATAACCAAAAGCCGGATAGAGGATAAGCTGGTAATATGGGGCAAACGCTCGTCCGTCGAAGAAATGGTCAATAATCTGGTCAGTAACAGTATGAAGTATTTGAAAAATACCGGCGAAAAAGCGATCGAAATCCGGCTTTATCACGCCAAGAAAGAAAAGGCCGCCATTCTGGAAGTAAGCGACAACGGCATCGGTATTCCGCGCCAGGAATTGCCGCGTATGTTTGAGCGTTTTCACCGGATTCGCAACGGCAATGGACAGTCTGAACGGGGCACCGGGTTAGGCTTGGCGATCTGCAAAGAGATCGCCGTCAAGCATGGCGGCAGCATTGCCGTGGACAGCCATGAAGGGGAATATACAAAGTTTAGAGTTAAGTTGCCGTTAGCGTAGAGTGGAACAAACAATAAAAAAGTGGTATAATAATATAAGTAAATCCCGTATAAATAGTATAGCACCGTTTATCGGGCGTGATAGACGCCATACGTGACAACCCATTGTATTTCCGATTTTCCTGAAAATATTCTGTTTCGGGGGTTAATTAGATTATTAACTATAATTCCCATGCGAGCAAAACAAGGGGGACAATTTGCTTATTTTTGTAATGGTTGATATTTTTCGGCTTGAATTAGCCGATTTTTTTTGTTTTAGAATAATTTTAGAATAAAACAAGATTTGACGTTAAATCAATAGTTTCGGGAAAAAACATCGGAAAAATTTTATAATTACTATGCCAAAACACGATCAAAAAGAAGCCGCCGCTACAGAACGCCAAGCGAATTTCGTCAGCCAGCCGCCTGTAATGCCTGAAAAAAGCAGGAAAGAAGTGGAAGACAATGAAGAGCGGTTGAAAATATTGTTCGAAAATGCCCCAGATGCTATTTATCTGAGCGATATGAAAGGGACATTCCTCGACGGCAACAGAAAGGCAGAAGAATTGGCGGGATATAAACGCGGGGAGCTGATTGGAAAGAGCTTTTTGAAGCTGAATTTGCTTATGCCCGGAGATATTCCCCGGGCGGCCAAATCCCTGGCAAAAGCCATATTGGGCCAGGCAACCGGGCCGGAAGAATATACCGTGCGCCGTAAAGACGGCGCAACAGTAATTGTGGAAATAAAGAATTATCCCGTAAAAATAAAAAATAAAACGGTGATCATGGGTATTGCCCGTGATATTTCAGAGCGGAAAAAGGCGGCGGAAAAAATAAAAACTTATCTTGATATCGCGGGCGTGATCATAGTCGCGCTCGGTATAGACGGTACCGTAAACTTAATCAACAAAAAAGGCCGCGATATCCTGGGTTACAGGAAGAAAGAGATAATCGGAAAAAATTGGTTCGAACTCGTGATCTCGCGAAAAGATAGGGCAAATATTATCAAAGTACATAAAGAAAATTTGCTGATTGAGAATAATGAAGTAGTAATAGAGAATAATATCGTCACCAAAAGCGGAAATGAACGAATTATCGCCTGGCACAATACCCGCCTGGTAGATGATGGCGGCAAAGTTATCGGTACGCTTAGCTCGGGCGAGGATATTACGGAAAAGAAAGAAATTGAAAATAAATTGCATGAAAGCAATGAGATGCTTCAGAGAATAATCAATCTGCTGCCAACAAGAATTTTTTGGAAAGATAAAAATCTGAACTATCTGGGGTGTAATCAAATTTTTGCGGAGGATGCCGGGAAGACATCGACAGACGAAGTCATCGGAAGAACTGATTATCAAATGGGATGGAAAGAACAGGCGGAACTTTACAGATCAGATGATCTCTCGGTGATTAAAAGCGGTAAATCAAAAATTGATTATATTGAGCCGCAAACAAGCTCTGACGGCAAGCGGATATGGCTGCAAACCACAAAATTGCCATTAACCAATAAAAATGGTGAATTAGAAGGAATATTAGGCGCTTATTTAGATATTACAAAAACAAAAAAGATCGAAGAGGAACTCCGAAAGCGAAATTTGGAATTGGAGAAAGCCAATAAATTGATGGTGGGGCGGGAGATGAGGATGATCGAACTCAAGAAGCGTATCAGGGAATTAGAGAATAAATAGATGGTTATTTATTTTACCGTTATTATCGGAATATTGTTGATGATCTATGCGATTTGGCTCTGGAAAAAGCTATATTCCGAGATTAGGGACAGCAAGGCCCGCCGGCTCTGGCTTATAATATTGGCGTTGATCTGTTTTTTTCTTTTCGGATATATTATTTATTTTTTAATACGGCTCCTGGACTATGACGCAATATCGGATATTTTGGTCGGTTTTATTATGCTTTTTGGGGCAATGTTTGTTGTGCTTATTCTGAAATTGAATTTCCGAAGCACCGTTATGCTTAATTCATATGTGCGGAAGTTAGAAGGAGAAACCAAAAGAACCAATGAAATCAATGACCGGCTCAAAAAGAACGAAAAAGAATTAAAGGGATTGAAAAACGAAATAGAACAGAGAAATATTGAACTTCTGGAAACAATGGATGACTTTTATACAATGCGTATTAGCCTGCAGGAAGAAATGAAAACAGGTACGATCGAAAAAGAAAATATAAAAATAAAAAAGCGGCTGGATAGCCTGAAAAATAATCAAAATAAATGAATATCTTCAAGGACAAGCTGATAATATCCCTTTACGTTGCGGTAATACTGGTTTTGCCGCTTAACTTCGTATTGGCTGAAAACGAGGTTGATTTGATTAGTCCGGATGCAAATGTGATAACAATAAAGTCGGCTTCCGAATATGATTATCCGCCTTTTTCGGTCGTTGACGGAAATGGGCAGGCAGATGGATTTTCGATTGAATTGCTAAAAGCCGCGCTAGGCGCAGTTGGCTGGGAAGTCGAATTTTATACCGGGACCTGGGACCAGATCAAGGACGATCTGGCCAACGGCCGGATACAGGTATTGCCATTGGTCGGCCGGACGCCGGAACGGGAGGCAATTTTCGATTTTACCGTACCCTATATTACTCTTTACGGCGCGATTTTCGTACGTTCCGGAGAAACCGGGATCAATTCGGTTGCCGATTTGCAGGGCAAACAGATCGTGGTAATGGCCGGTGATAATGCCGAAGAATACGTGCGGCGCGAAAATCTGTCAGATAGTATAATAACCACCAATACGTTCGAAGAGGCATTTAAACTCCTTTCGGCTGGACAATATGATGCTGTTGTTACTCAAAAAGTGATTGGTTCGCGCTTGCTGGCAATGGCCGGAATAGAAAACATAGTGGTGGCCGCCCAGCTGGACGATTTCCGGCAGGATTTTACTTTTGCCGTGAAAGACGGCGATCGGGAAATGCTGAGCTTGCTCAATGAAGGCCTTTCAAAAATTATCGCCAACGGCACTTTTGATACGATATACGATAAATGGCTTGTCCAGGGCTTGCCCGCCGAGGAGGATAGATATGGTTATAGTGAAATGTTTCCGAGCGACCCCGTTACCAGGGCGAAATTAATTTTCGAATATGACCGCAGCCTGACTGACTCGAGCTATAATTACATTTTGACCGGTGATGTTTATTGGAAAAATAATTATGATGAAATTGGTAAAAAATTGGATATTTTGATAAAGGCGGCCAAGGACGAAGCAAAAACCGACGAGCTGAAAAATTTGTTTGCCGAATTGAATGACACCAACCTCAAGCTAGTGCAGATAGAACTCAAGGCCCATGAATTGGTAAAAGAAGACAAAAAAGACGAAGCAAAAGCGACAATCGACAGCCAGGAATACAAAAACTGGAAAGTGGCATATGCCAATCTGATCAATAATTATTTTAAGATATTGGGAGTGGCAATACCAGAGGATTCTTTGTCGTATACTTTTGCCAAGGACATGATCAGGCAAAAAGCCGAAGACGTGGCGAGGCAGATCGAAATATATCTGGAAGCCCATCCGGAAATGACGGTAAAGGATCTACAAACAGATCCCGAATTCCAGGAGTTGGCCGTGCAAAAGATCGGCCAAACCGGCTATACATTCGTCTATGACTACGATACCATGATCAATTTATTCGATGAGAAGCCGGAGTTTGTCGGGTTGGATTATACCACCCTGAAAGACGAGCCGAGGCGGGAAGAATGGTGGGCAATAACCGAACCGACCAGATATGGCCGGCAGGACGCGGCAGGTACTTATCAATGGCAGGATCCGGACGGTGTCTTCCGGGATAAATACAAATACACCAGGATAATACAGGTTAAAACGGCGGACGGGGTCGGATTGGCATTGGCGGCGTCAACATATCTGGATGAATATGAGAATAGTCCGAACGTAGAGGATAAATCAGCCGAGACGGATTCAAGCACCACTACCGCGCAGGTGAATAACGCGGGCTTTGGGCGGCTGACCATATTGGTTTATTGGATCGGCGGCATATTAATTTTGCTTTTTTTGTTTATCTTTATCTTAAATCAATTTAAGATAATTTATTTTGAACGCAAAAAGATTCTTTATATTTTAATATTAGCCTTGGTTGTAATGATCGGTTTATTCGCACTGAATACTTATCAGACGACCGAGACAATGAAAAGAGACAGGATCAATTTTGTGGTTGATCGGATGTCCATGGTAGCCGTGTCACGAAAAAATTTCATACAATTTTTTATTGATGAACAAAAAGAAAAGATACATATAGCGGCCACGCAACAGGATCTGACCGATGACGAATTGAAAGAATTGCTCGGATTGAATGATGAATTAGAAGAAGTGTTCGTAATGGATTCCGCGGGAATAGTGACTAGTTCTTCCGATCAGTCGTCCATCGGTTCCGATCGGTCGGCTTATGATTATTTTATAGAAGGCAAAAAGGCAGTATATATCAAACCGGTGTTTTATTACAGTCCGTCGGGAAAGGCCGAGATCTATGTGTCTACACCGTTTCATGGGGGTGTATTGGCAACAAGGTTGAATACCGAACCGCTTAACGAAATTGTCGCTGATTTTACCGGGTTGGGCGGAAGCGGCGAGAGTTTGCTGGCATTTCGCAATGATGACGGGGATGCAGTATTTTTTACCGATCGAAGATTCAGCGATGAAGCGACCACGGAAGACGAAATAATACCGAAAGAAAACGAGGCAATACCGATTACGCAGGCATTGCTCAAAAATGAAAAAGTTTATATGGATTTTAAAGATTATCGCAATGTGCCGGTAATCGCCGTAACCGGCTACATCGACAATTTGGATATCGGTTTGGTGGCCAAGATGGATACGGAAGAGGCATTGGCGCCGGTAATCAATACGATCAATAAAATTTGGCAGTTCACTGTCGGCATCATTTTATCGATTATTATAATCGGGATAATTTTCGTATATTTGTTAACCAACTCTCTCAAGAAGGAAGTTGAAATTAAGACCCGCGAGATAAGGAATAACACCGCAAAGATCAAAGAACAGCTGCAAAAAGTAGCAACGGCCGGCCGCATCCAGGAGCAGCTTATTAAGGAACAAAAATTGTCAAAAAAAGAGCTTGAAAATAAAATCGACGAGTTGGAAAAATTCCAAAAATTGACAATCGACCGGGAGCTTAAGATGATCGAATTGAAGAAAAAAATTAAAGACCTCGGAAAGAACAGCCAGTCCTGAATCATAAATTACGCACATAAATAATTAAAGTTACCTTTGCGCGTCGGCTGGACCGGCTCAAGCGTAAAGCGTTTTAAAATTATGCAAGTTGAACAAAAAAAATGGACCGTCGATACCGGCTGGACCGATATCACATCGAATAAGCTTAAAGAAAAGCCGCAGCTAGTGCTGGTTTTTGGAGGAACCGCGGCCCTGAAAGTAAAGAAAAATTATGAATATTTAAAGTCATTATATCCGGGCTCCAATATTATAGCCTGTTCCACGGCCGGCGAAATTATCGGGACGGAAGTATTGGACAACTCTATAGTATCGACGGCTGTTTATTTTTCGAATACAAGATTAAAATTCGCCCAAGTCGAAATAAAAGCCAGCACGGATAGTATTAAATGCGGAAAAGAATTAGCCGGAACTTTCGATCAAGACGGATTGGTGCATGTGATGGTGTTTTCCGACGGCCTGTTGGTCAACGGTACGGATCTAGTCGACGGACTCGAGCAGGTCTTGCCGAAAAGCGTGTCGGTTACGGGCGGTCTGGTCGGCGACGGTGCTGATTTCAAGGAAACCTTGACGGGTTTTAACGAGTTGCCCGCAAGCGGGCGGATCGTGGCCGTCGGGTTTTACGGTAGTAAAATCAGGATCGGCTACGGTTCGCTCGGCGGCTGGGATGCTTTCGGGTTGGAACGCACGATAACAAAATCAGCCAAAAACGTATTATACGAACTTGACGGGAAACCGGCCCTGGCATTATACAAGGAATATTTAGGCGATAAAGCCGCCGGTTTGCCAAGCACCGCTCTGTTGTTTCCCCTGCGGGTAAAGCTCGATACTCCGAATGGAGTGGTCGAGGTTGTCAGGACAATTCTGGCAGTAGATGAAAAAGAACAGAGTATGACTTTTGCCGGCGATATGCCCGAAGGCTCCGCGGCCGCCTTGATGAAAGCCAACCCGGAGATGCTGATCAGCGGAGCTGAGGGAGCCGCGAAGGAAAGCAAGAGCATTATTGATTTATCCCCCGATCTGGCGATATTGGTAAGCTGTATCGGCCGCAAACTGGTGCTAAAAGAGCGAACCGAAGAAGAGCTCGAAGCCGTGCGCGGCATATTCGGAGAAAATACCGCTCTTGCCGGCTTTTATTCATACGGCGAGATTTGTCCGATCAAGGCGGCCGAAAAGCAATGCCAGTTGCATAACCAAACGATGACGATTACGATTTTTAAAGAGTAAAATTTATAGCCATATTTAACAGAAAAAACAAGATTAATTATAATTGGCAGTTGCCGTCATCCGGGCCGGGCAATTACGGTTGGTGAAATTTTTAAATATGCATAGCATCTTAAAACGACAAATAAATAAATACCTAAAAGAACCGGATGAATTATCGGGCAATATTGGGGAACTTCTCAAGGCAGTCAGCTTGGCTTATGAACATTTTGACGAGGACAGGGCTTTTATGGAGCGGACTATGCAGATAAGCACCAGGGAACTTAACGAGGTTAACCAGCGGTTAAGAGGCAATATCGAAGCGGAAAAGACAAGTAAACTAGCCCTGGAAAAACAACGTTTGGCAATGATTAATATTCTGGAAGACGTATCCGAATCTCAGGATGAACTGGAATCAACATACCGGAAGCTGCAGAATAAAAGCCGGCAATTGTCCGCCCTGAAATCGCTAAGCGATGAATTGGGCTCGGTATTGGAAGTGGAGGAGACTATTATAATTATAAACCAGTATTTATGTGAATTCGCCGATCCCTGTACGGCCAGTTATTTGATTAACGATTCCTTGGAAGAGGGGGCATTAATTTATTCCGCTTATTTGGCCAAAGAAGTGAACGAAAAATATCTGGAGCAAAGCGGAAACTACCTGATATCATACATGCGCGACGCCAATAACGAGGGTATCAGCGGTTTACTCAAGATTGTATCAGCGGCAAAACCGAGGATTTTCGGCAAACAATTGGATAACGCTTCCCGGCTTGAACCCAAGCAGATTGAGATCTTCAAATTAGCGGTTGGCGAGCGGATATTGGGGCTGGTTCAGATTACGTCAGATAGCGGCAAAGTGCTGTCCGGGGAAACGAGAGAGATGATTACCGCCATAATCCTTACGGCTACATTGACAATCGACCGCCTGCAAAACATCAATCTCACCCACCATTCGCGCACAGTATCGCTGGTCGAAAGCATGACAGACGGAGTCGTAATGTTCAATTCCAATGCCGATATCGTGCTGATGAATCCGTCATTCAGCCGATTTACCGGATTTTCCCGGGAATATTTCCGGATGGCCGATCTGTATCGGCTATTATCCGGACATAATATGCAAGAGAAGGTCCAGGAGACGGTAAGCGGCGGAGAAGCGGCAAAGATCAATGAGGCCGTGATCGGCAATAAGACATACGAAATATACATTACGCCGGTCAGCGATAATCGGCGGATTGTCGGCGGGGCGATCATTTTTCATGATATTACATATCTCAAGGAGATCGACCGGATGAAAACCGAATTCGTGTCCGTAGCTTCCCATCAATTGCGTACGCCCCTGACCGCCATTAAGCTGTTTACCGATATGATGATCAAGGGCCAGGTCGGCGGCTTCAACCCGGAACAGCAGGAGTATCTCGAAAATATTTCCCAATCGACCGACCGGATGGTCCGCTTGGTCAACGATCTCCTGAATGTCAGCCGGATAGAATCCGGCCGGCTGCGGGTAGAGCCGCAGGCGGTGGATGTTGTCGCCTTCATCAAAAATATAATTGCCGAAGCCAAGCCGTTGGCGGCGTATCGCAAACAAAAAATAAGCCTCAGGAATCCCGCGAAAGACCTTAACCGGGTATCTCTGGACCAAAATCTGATGCGGCAGGTATTCCACAACCTGATTGTCAACGCCATCCGCTATTCGCCGGAAAATACGGGCCTGATCAGTGTGGCAATAAATTCCGATAAGGAATCGTTCACCGTATCCGTCCAGGATAACGGCATCGGTATCCCCCCCCAAACCCAAGGCAGGATTTTCGAAAAGTTCTACCGGGCCGACAATGCGATCAAAGCGGTTACCGAAGGGACCGGATTGGGATTGTATGTATCCCGGATGATCGTCGAATCGTCGGGCGGTAAGATCTGGTTCGAATCGGCCGCGGGAGCTGGCAGTACGTTCTTCGTCCGGATGCCGAAAAGCGGCATGAAAAGGAAAACCGGGGAGCGCGGCCTGTCTATATCCTGAACCCCGCAACCAAAGATCAGTACGAAGGCCGCTATCCGGGCCAATATATGCCAGGCCAGCGAGAGACAGCTTAATAAGCCATAGCACAAAAGTATAGTTTAAATATTTGTCATTAATACTTAATTTTAATAAAAATATATGGCAAAGCAAAAAACAGAAAAAAAATATAAGATTTTATTGGCGGAGGATGATAAATTCATTTCCCGCGCCTATTATGACGGCTTAAGCCGGGCCGGCTATGACGTGATCGCGGTATTTGACGGCAATGATGCCCTGGAAAAAATCAAGAATGACAAACCTGATTTGATCCTCTTGGATTTGATCATGCCCGAGAAGAACGGTTTCGAAACCTTGGAAGAGCTGAAGCGTGATCCCTTGACCAAGGATATACCGGTCATAATTATTTCTAATCTGGGCCAGGACAGCGATATCAGCCAGGGCTTGAAATTGGGGGCGGCGGATTACCTTATCAAATCGAACTATTCCCTGGATGAGGTGGCGGACAAGATCGCCAAATTGCTAAATATAAAATAATATTCGATATGCAATTGACCGAAAGTTTAATCAAGGAATTATTGGTCGATCACGGTTTCATAGACGAGAAAGATTTTAAGCGCGCCGCCAACCATGCCCGGGCCAGCAGCCGGCCGCTTAATGATATTTTGATCGATGAGGGCCTGGTTAAGGATGAGGAGCTGGGCCAGCTTATAGCACAGCATTTCGGATATCATTTTGTATATTTGCAAAAAGAAGCGATCGATGAAGAAGTAATGAAAAAAATTCCCGAGATAATGGCCAGGCAACAAGGCGTAATCGCTTTCAAGCGGGATCGCGATGCGGTCAGTATCGGCATGATTGATCCGGTGGACGCCGCTTTACTTCATATCCTGGAGAAACGTTTTGCCTGCCCGGTCAACCCATACTATATTACGGAGAACGACCATAAGCTGGCAATGGCCAAATATCAGGGGGACTGGCAGGAAAAATTGACGCGAATGATCGCCGCATTCAATCAAGCGGACGACAACAACGAGAGGCATAACCAGCTGGCTGTCGACATTATCGACCATTTATTGGCCTACGGCCAGTATAGCCGGGCATCGGATATCCATATCGAACCATTAGCGGAAGAAACCGTGGTACGTTTCCGGATCGACGGCCTCATGCACGAGGTATTACGCATGCCCCAGGCCCTGGCTGAGCTTTTTACGATGCGGATAAAGATCCTGTCCAGGATGAAAACCGATGAATACCGGGCAGCGCAAGACGGGAAATTCCAATTTAAAGCCGGCACGCAAACCGTGGACGCGAGAGTTTCGGTCATACCCGTCACCAACGGCGAAAATGTGGTGATGCGCCTGCTGGCATCCGACAACCGGCAGATCAATCTTAATGAATTGGGATTTTCCGAAGCGGATTTTACCCGGTTAACCGAACATATCAGGCATCCGCATGACATGATACTGGTAACCGGGCCGACCGGATGCGGCAAAACGACCACCCTTTATGCTATTCTGAAGATCGTCAACAAGCCGGAAATAAATATTGCCACCATCGAAGACCCGGTCGAATACGATATTCAGGGGATCAGCCAGATTCAGGTAAACACGAAAACCAACCTGAGCTTCGCCCAAGGTCTTCGGTCGATCGTCCGTCAGGATCCGGACGTGATCATGGTCGGTGAGATCAGGGATGAAGAGACCGCCGCTATCGCGGTAAATTCCGCCATGACCGGGCACATGGTGCTGTCTACTGTCCACGCCAATGATGCCGCCACCACTTTGCCGCGCCTTTTGGACATGGGAATAGAGCCTTTTTTGATCGCCTCGACGGTAAAGCTGATAATCGCCCAGCGCCTGGTGCGCCGGATTTGCGCCAAATGCCGGTCGTCATACATCATTAGCGAGGAGGAGAGCCGGTTGATCGAATCGAGCCCGAATCTGAAAAGGGTTTTGGCTGAAATAGGCGAGGATAACAGCGCCAAATTACGGCTGTACCGCGGTAATGGCTGTAATGTCTGCTCCCAAACGGGTTATGCCGGCCGGATCGGTATATTCGAAGTATTGGCGGTCGATGACACGATCCGTAAATTGATCCTGGACCGCTCCTCCAGCGAAACGATAGGAAAAGCGGCAGTAGCGGCGGGTATGGACACGCTATTGAAAGACGGGTTGGATAAAACTTTCAACGGACTAACCACTTTAAGTGAAATTATCCGGGTTACCGAATCCGGTTAAAATATGTTTAACAGAACCGACCACACTAAAAAGACCACGCAGCGCCTCTCTTGGGCCTGGATCACCTCAGGCGAGCGGGCGATGGTCGCGCGCCAGCTGGGGACGATGCTCATGGCGGGCCTGGAGATAAACGAAGCGCTTGATATCGTTTGCGACCAGTTGAAAGGCGGCGGCCGGCGGGTCTTGCGCGCGGTCCAGCAGGAAACGCTGGCCGGCAATCCACTGGCGCAGAGTATGGCCAGATATCCGCATGTTTTTCCCGCTTCATTGGTCGCCGCCGTGCGGGCAGGCGAACAAGCGGGGGTGATCGCCGAGAATCTGGTCCATGCGGCCGGCGGCCTGGAGCGGGAAAGGGAGCTCAAGGCGGCGATCCGGGGGGCGCTCTATTATCCCCTGATAATCATTTCGATGAGCGTGGTTCTGGGAGCGGTTTTGTCTTTTTTCGTGTTACCGCGGATCGTGCCGATACTCAAAGGCCTTCATGTGGAATTACCGTTAACGACCAGGGCCCTGATCGCCTTTACGGATTTCATCTCCCGCCACGGCTGGGCGACGGGCGGGGTTATGCTCGGCTCAGCGCTATTCATCTGGTGGATATTGCGCCAGCGTGTTGTCAAACCATTCTCCCATCAGGTACTGCTGGTATTGCCGATACTGGGGAAAATAAGCCGTGAATCGAATCTGGCCCATTTTTCCCGGACCCTTTCTACCATGCTCAAAAGCGGCCTGTCCGTGAACGAAGCCATGTCTATAACCGGTGAATCATTGCCCAATTATGTTTATCGGCAGAGTGCGGCGGTGATCAGCGGGCGTTTGCAGTCCGGAGAGTCGATATCCGCTGTAATGGGCGGATACAAGAAACTGTTTCCCCGGCAAGTACTCAGCCTTATCCGGGTCGGAGAAAAATCAGGCCGCCTGGAAGAGGAACTGGCACATATCGGCAAAATCTATGAGTCCGAAGTTGACCGGGCAGCCAAACGGTTAACCATCATTATCGAGCCACTGCTGCTTATTGCCATCGGTCTGGCGGTTGGCTTATTGGCCCTGTCCATCATTACGCCGATTTATAAAATTACAGGAAATCTTTATCACTAAAAACGGCAAAAATTATTATTATAAAATCCGCGGATTTACCATTACGGAAGTCTTGGTCGTATTGGGGATTTTTTCCCTTCTGGCCGCGCTGGCTATTCCGGCATTTGGTAATTGGCAGAATGAAACCCAGCTCGACACTGTATGGAGCGAAATGATCTCAACCTTGCGTTTGGCGCAAACGCGAACCGTTTCCGGTTATTTGGGCAAGAATTTCGGCGTTTATCTCGATCTGAACGGTGATAGCGGGAAGAGGTTCATCTTGTACCAGGGGGAAAATTACGTGTCGCGGGAAAGTGAATATGACCGGTCGATAGGAATACCGACTGCCATAACGGTCAATAGCGATCTAAGCGATCCGGATATCGGGTTTACTAGTGATGATCCGAGCGTAACGGCGACCGGTACGATTATTCTGGCGCAAGACAGCCGTCCCGGACGTATAATTTCTATCACTGCCGCCGGAGTTACGGGAAATTAATTATCCGGAATTTGTATATGAAAAATTATAACCAGTCCGGACAAAGTTTAGCGGAGATAATCGTCGCTTTGGCGATCCTGGCATTCATGTCTGCGGCTGTAGTGAGCTGGCTGGCCGGATCCGCCGGAGCGGTCGAGCGCGGCCGTGACTGGCTAGTGGCCGATGGATTGGCCAAAGTCGGAATGGCGGCAGTCCAGTCAATAGGCCAAAGGGCCTGGAACGAATTACGCTGCGAAAAGAGCGCGGTAACGGACGAAAACGGCCGTTGGGAGCTGGCCGGCGAAGGGACAACCGAACAAATCGGCAAATATACGAGGGAAATCGACCTGGCTGCCATGTACCGTGATCCATCGGGTACGGTTACGGACGCGGCCTCGCCCGGATCATATCCCGACGCCCTAAGCCGTTTGGCAACGGTGACGATACGCTGGAACCGGGGGAACGGCGGCGAACTGGTCAGGCAGGCGTATCTGACGGATTGGCGGGCGCATCGTCTCCGCCAATCCGACTGGTCTGGCGGCAGCGGCCAAGCGATCTGGTCCGCGGCTAATAAATATGATTCCGATAACAGCGGGATAGCGGTTGGCCCGTCCGGGGAGCTCCTGCTCAGGGAAATCGCCACTTCCAGTTACGCCAGCGAGGGCAGCGTGATATCGTCGGCCTATAATACGGGTGGATCATCTTACGCGATGATCCGCTGGGAACAGCTGATACCGGAAATATGCGGGGATTGCGCGGTCCGATTACAGATCGAGACCGCGGCCGATAATGGCGGCACGCCGGGAGCATGGTCCGCGACCTGGTGCGGCCCGGAAGGCGAAGACGGTGACGAGGACGATTTTTATACCATGGCTACCGGGGAGCTGATATCACCCGACCACAATGGCGAGCAATGGATCCGCTACCGGGCCGTAATGGCCGGAAACGGTTCGGAGACGCCGGTGCTGGCGCATGTTGAGATCTATTATCAATAACGGAGACAACAGTAAACAGAAAATAGACTGCAGAAAAGAATATTTAACTTCTAGTATTTTTAAAATTGCTTTCAATCGTAAATACATTTATCGTGAATATAAATATATTTTCAATTAAATATAATAATGGCGGATTCACACTGGTGGAAACGGTTCTTTATGCCGGTTTGATCGGCATGGTATTGGCCGGATTCGTCAGCCTGGCCTGGGAAATAATGGTCTGGCAGGGCAGGCAAAATGTCATGGAGCGGGTACAGGGTGAGGCCGGGCAGGCGATTATGGCGTTCGGCCGCGAGATCGGGCAGGGTGATTCGGTCTTGGCGCCGTCCGGGGGTGAAGCGAGCACCACCCTGATAATATCCCGGCCAGGAGGAGCGCTTTCGACTTTCCGGGTTAGCGGCGGCAGGCTATGGCTTACCAAGCATCGCGGTGCGCCGCTGCCGATTACCGCCGCGGATATGGATTGCGGCGATCTGGCTTTTCGAAACGAAGCCGCTGCCGGCGCGCCCGCTTCGATCGCGATCAGCGGCCAGTGCGCCCATCGATTGGGCGATACCGGAGATAGTGTATATTCCGTGCCGTTAACAGCGGCTTTCACTTTATTTTGATATGTTGAAATTATACCAGTTGACTGAAAACAATGAAGGTTTATCCGCCCTTATAAGCGTCATTATAATCGGCGCGGTAGCTTTGCTCATTGTCAGAAGCGCGGCTTTGACCGGTTTTGATACGATCGAAAGCGCCTATGCGCTGGCGCAGGGAAATAGCGCCTATGCGCTGGCCAGAGGCTGCGCCGAAGATGCCCTGCGGCGGATCCAATCAGATGGCACCGCCGCGGCAGATAATGCCGCTTTGGATTTCGCGAACGGCCACTGCATCGAGAATATCAGTTGGTCCGATCATGATTTTATCGTGGCGGTATCGGCCAATCATGAAGATTTTTATCGGGTTTTTAAGCTTGCCGGCAGCTTTGACGACGGAGAGATAATAAATATCAGCCAAATTTCCGGTGAATAATACCCGACCGCATATAGCATCAACCAAGAAGAAAAATTACTAAGATCAGTATCAATGGGCAATTTCATGAATAAACAAATTATCGGAGTGGACATATCCGACTATTCGATCGAAGCCGTGGCCTTGGCCCGTCTGGCCGGCCGTATGACCGTAATAGGGCATCAGCGGCTGATATTAGCGTCTGGAACAGTCGAACAAGGCCGGGTCAGGGATTATCCCCGTCTGGCCGGTCAGGTGAAACGGTTATTGAAAGATATGTCGGCTAAGGGCGATTGCGGCACCCGGGTGGTATTCGGGCTGCCGGAGAGCCAGGTATATGTCCAGGCGGTCGAGCTCACCGAGAATGATCGTCTGACGGACGAAACAGTGAAGACGGCCGCGCAAACCAAATTTCCCCTGAATGCCGCCGACATGGCTGTCACTTCCAAACGTTTATCCGGTCCCACGGCGACTACCCTGATCATGGCCGCCGCCAGCCGGCAGGTGATAACGGAATGGGAGCAATTTTTTCACCGCCTGCGCCTGGAGCTGGTGTCGATCGAGCTTGAGCCGATCGCTATTTTTCGCGGCTTATATGATTTTTTGCCCGCTAAACCGGTTTGCCTGGTCGATCTGGGGTCGCGCACGGCCAATATCTCCTTTTTTACCGGCCAGGGCTATGTGTATGCGTATTCGAGTTTCCGGGCCGGGGATCATTGGACCAGGTTACTGGCTGAAAAGTTGAAAATTCCCCTGCCGGAAGCTGAAGCACGCAAAATTAAATTCGGCCTGACGGAAGGAAACGGACAGGTAAAAAACATACTGTCAGCCGGCATTGACGAATTAGAGAACGATATCAGAGAAGGGATCACTTATTTTGAAAAAAAATTCCACCTTCGGGCGGCGGAGCTCGTGCTGACCGGAGGCGGTGCGGAAATGAGCGGTCTGGTTGGCTACCTGCAAAAAGGCAGCCTGAATATTCCCGTCAGGCTGGGGCGCCAAAAATTGTTGCCTGGCTCAGACTCGCTCTATATCGAAGCATTGGGATTGGCGCTTTGTGGTCTGGAAAGCAAGTGGAAGACTGGGGAATTGTCATTCACATCGGAAATTTACGGACGGGCTTCCGGCTGGAATAGTTTTCGAATCAAACTACGAGAAGGGGCCGCAAAATTATCGGACCCGAAAAGCTATCTGCCGGCAGCGGCGATTATAGGCGTCTTGGCCGTTGTCTATCTGGGCTGGGCCGCGATTACCAAAAAAAATTTCACGAAAAAAGACAGCGGACCATACCCCTATCACTTTATTCTGCCGGTGGAAATGGCAATGAATACCGCGGGCGACCACGGCACTGGCGGATACAACAGCGCGCGCCTGGTTAGCGTCGAAATAAAGGAACCGAAACCATATGAAGAAGCCCGGACAGCCGCCCTGAAGGAGGCCCGGGCGCAGGCCGGTCCATTGCAGAGTGTCTGGCCGGAACCGATCAGTCCGGCTAAATCCGAAAATTCGATATTTCCGGTCAATTTCATCTGGCTCGCTTATGACACCGGTGAAGCGGAGAGATCTGTGAATAATCGAATATCCGAAACGCTGGGGAACAGCCATTATCAGGTCGAGCGATCGGTTCCGAAAAGCATCAATCAGGGAGTGGCGGGCGGAAGCTATACTTTATCGTTTGACGTCGCCGTCAAATCAACAGTTCCGCCGCCAGGCAAGCTAACGGAAAATGAGAAACCCAAGACATTGGAAGCGGTGAAATTCATCAAAATAAAAAAACTCGACCAATCCCTGAATATCCGGTCGGGTCCGGGGCTGGAATTTGCCGTTATCGCCCAGGCGCTGTCAGAAGGCTTGTATGAATTGATCGCTGCGAAAAACGAATGGAGCCAAATCAATCTGGCCGATGGCCAAACCGGCTGGGTCTACGCGCCATTGACGGAAATTTATTCTGCGCCGTAATCAGTGATTGTCCGATTACCCGGTGTTTGCTATAATTATAATAACTAATAAATCATTTTAAAACCGTATGTTTATTTTTCCAAGGAGGAAAATTTCGGCAGAAACCTGCCCACGGGCGGCTGGATTTACCCTGGTCGAATTATTGATTGTGATCGGTATCATCGCCATTTTGGCGGCCTTTGCCTTTGTGGCCCTGAATCCTCTGGCCCGTTTCCAGGACGCCAGGAACGCCAAGCGCTGGGCCGATATCAATGCGATTTTGTCGGCTATCAAAATGGACCAGATCGATAACGGCGGGGATTATATGGGTGATATTGCCGATCTTACCAACAATTTGTATTATCAGATCGGTAACGGCGGCAGTTGCAACGATACCTGTCTGAATCCCACTGTCGTTTTGCAAATAGATTGTATCGATCTGGAAGAATTGGTCGACGACGGTTATTTGCCCAGTGTGCCGATCGATCCGAACGATACTAATGCCGGCGAAGATGAGACCCGCTATTATCTGGTCAAAAGTTCGAATGGAACGGTTACGGTCGGATCATGCAGCGAAGAAAAAGGCAGTAATTCTGTCATACCGCCGATCCAGGTATCCCGCTAAGTGATTTTCATTTGAATAATCTTCATTCTTCATAAAAACATCTCCCTGCCTACAGGGAGATGTTTTTATGAAGATATATGTAAGGTCAATATTAAATTATTACATTCAGGGGTATACCCATTTATCGATCCACTGCGTTTTATTCTTCTTTCCAGGAAATAAAAGTGTATTGGCCAGTGGAAGGATAATGGGGCGGCGGGGCGAAGGTCAGGTTATTGTCGTAGATATAGTAGCGGTTATTGAAACCATTGGACATATAAGGCCTCAAGTATGAGGCTGTTTGGCCGTAGATAGTGACAGAGTTCTTGTTCGGGGAGAAATTCGGGGAGAAGCGCCGGCCATATTTAGCCAGCAGGGCGGCATCGACGCGGATATCGTTCGAGCAATCCTGGGAAAAAGTGACATCGTACTGGGCAATCAGTCCCAGGGAATCGGTACCGTCATAATTGGTATAGCGCATATTGTCATTAACGATAATATCGGCATCACCGCTGCCATCGATCGGGTCGCGGATCGCCAGCACGGTTGCCCGGGTGCCGCTGGCGCCATTATTGAATTGTCCGTCCACCCAAACGGTATGTTTGACGAAAATAATACCGCTCCGCGGTACGTTATATTCAGCCGCCGACGATTGGCTGTTGATTTTGTAAAGGCCGGTAACCGAAGAAACTTTGCGCAAATCGAATTTATCCCCCGGTTTGAAGGTAATATGAAATCCTTCGCGGCAGCTGCCGCCCGCTTCGCAACCCCAGTAAGCGGCCTCCGAACCCGGTTCGGCCGATCCGGCCGGATCAGGATCGATCAGCAACCCATCAGTGCCGGTGGCCAGCGCATAGACGCCACGCATATACTCGGCGCCGACGCTGGCGCCGAAACTGATGATCGGGATCTGCGGGCCGTAATCGCGTCCTCCCAGGAAGTTCGGCTTTTCCGGGGGCGTGATCGCGGTCGGATAGTCCGGGTCAGTGCCGGTGAAAACCCCCCAAACATTGCCGTCGGTGGTACCGCTGCAGTGGTCCTGGGATGAGGTCATGAGGTTATAAGCAATACCGTCATTTTTTATGCAGCTGTAGTTGGAATGTACCGGCCCCCATACTTCCGAACCGGCACCGTAGGAGAATAAGCCTTCCGACGGCCAATCGGCGCCGTCGGTGATGGTGGCGTAAGTCGCCCAGGAGGGGATTCCGCACAGTACTTCCACCGTCCTTTTGATCTGCGGGTAGTCAGCTACCCAGCCCACGGATTTTACCCGGACGATAGTCGAACCGTTCAATGCCGGCGGCTCGATGTAAAGCTGGTAATAACCGGTAATATTTTCGCCGCCGGAATCGCTGTAGCCATACGGTCCATACGGACCGTAATCCGGACCGCCGATGCAGCTTTCGAAGTTGCAATATTGGTCCTGATAATGATATAGCAGCCAGCGATAATAGTTCACCCCGGCTTCGGCAATGTTTAGGGCTTGGGCGCGGGCTATTTTATGGATATTGAGCTTCTGCTGCAGCAAAGCGACGCTAATCCCGCCCATCAGCATTACCAGGAACAGGCCGGTTGCCACTATTGAAAGTATTAACATCGAACCGCTTTCGCCCGGCTGCGGCCAATGATCGCGTGATGATATTCTCATAAACCTATATTTCATAAATTGTCTTTCAAATTACGGAGATGAACGTCTGATTCCAGGATGTAGTCGTTAGGGGCCCGTTCGGGCGTGACATTCACCATCAGATAAATTCTGATCAGGCGGATCTGGTCAAGGTCGTCTGTTTCGTCCAGGTCATTGTTAAAATAGCGGAAAACGGCAATACCCTGGTTACTGACATACTGGGCGATCGTGGTGGTCGCGCCCGGTTGCTTGTAATCATTGGCCGGTCCGGCCAGTGTTATCACCCGGTATAAAGCCAGATTGTCGAGAAAATATCTGATCCTTTCCGTTTTGCCGTCATAATCATTGTCACTGTAAAAAACGAAATTATCGTCCTCGATCTTGGTCAGGGGATAATCGCCCCGCTCCGAATCATTGGCGCCGCGGATTTCCTTGGTCATTATTTCCATGGCCCGGCGGGCGTTTTCGATCGCCGTCAGCTGCTCCGAACCGAAAGTAAATGTGCGGAATCCGGTAGCGATTAACCGTCCGCCGTAAATCGCGACCAGTGTAAAAATGCTCATGGACACCATTATTTCGATCAGGGTAAAGCCGTTGTTGCCACGAATATGCATAAGCCAGAAAACTATTGATTCGTTAATTATAGTTAATACGCGCGATATTGAAATCAAGCTATGTTTCCGGTTCGGCCCACTGCTTGCCGATTATAAGACATAAGTAATAGGCCGGTAATTTGGGAATAATTGTCTATTATCTGTATTATTACTTATTTTTTGCCAGGCAAAAAACCCATGAAACAGATAAATGTGTAATCTTTCTTTGCCTTATTCGATGTACAAATACCAGGTTTTCGTTTCCTGGGGCATTATCATGAGCGGTTGGATCGGATCGCGCAGGATGATGCTGCTACTGCTGGAAGCAGCCACTATTTCGACACGATAGCCCGGGTTGTCGAACTCAACAGCTGAGTCAAACTGTCCGTTCGCGTCCGTATAGAAAGTCTTGTCGTATTCGAACTTAAGCGGAGTGATACCGACCGTTTTCGTCCCCCAAACCCGCAGCGGGACATGGGGCATCGGAATGATCGCTCCGGGATCGGTGAATTCCGTCGCGTATATATCGTTGTAGCCGTTACGGCTGTCCTGCCAAACGCCATAGGGATCGCCTGTCGAATCGACCGCGAGCCGGGAATATTCCTGGCTCGAAGTGCCGGTTTCGATATTGAGGCGCAGGTCGTCTGTCCACAAGGCGGTTCCGGCCAGATCGAATTTTTGGGCGTATATATCGTCGTTATTTTCACGGTTGTCGGTCCAGGAAACATACAAAGCAGCGCCCCGGACCGCGCAGGCCGGAGCTGATTGGTTGGCGGTAAACGCTTCCTGATTGGCCCTGACATTCCATTGTTCGGCTCCGTCGGTATCGTAGCGGGCAAGGTAAGCGGTGGTAATGCCTATTACCTTTTCGGTATATGCCAGGTATAGATTGTTGCCGCTGTCGATCGCCAAAGAGGGGTCATAGACATCAAACAACGAATCGACGATCTTTTTCGGTTCGGGCCAAAGCGCGCTGCCGGACAGGTCGTATTTGGCCAGATATATCGTTTTTTTCAGAACAGTGTCTTCAGTCCAGGCGATATAGACATTGTCGTTACTGTCGATCGCGAGAGCGGGCGAGTATTCATCGGTGGATGAGCCGGTCAGCGCCAGGTCATCACCGCTGTTCCAGAGCTTGTTGCCGTCTGAATCGAAGCTCTGGGCGTAGAGATCGTAGTTGCCGTTCCTGGTATCCAGCCAGACGACTACGGTCGTGGCAGTGCCGAAGTTTTCCGTAAGGGCAATGCGCGGATCGGTTTGGTGGGCGTTCGAATTGTCATTGTTAACGCGTTTGACCGCCCAGCGCGTATTGCCGGCGCTGTCGAGGCTTTTGATATATATATTGTAATCGCCGACCAATGTCACCTCGGGATAAATGTCATAATCATCGATTTCCGTACCCGCATCAGTCAGGCGGAAACAGTAAGGATTGTCGGCGGCATTGGCGGTGGAACGGATCGAAAATTCGATTTCGGTCGTTTCGTTTCCGTCCAAAACAATTGGACCGGTGGTATTGGCTGATTCATGCATTTCTCCACTGGCGAATGTATGGCCGCCGAAATCGAACAACTGCCGGGTGGTGGGGTCAGCATCATCAATAAAGGCGCTCGCATCCATGCGCCAATGCATGCTTTCGTCGTTTGGTACCGCCGTCCAGGCGGCAGCGGCGCAGGATGTGAATTTTTCCCCATATTCCAGGCGATAATTGGCGGCGGCTGCCGGCAGACTGCCGGTATTCGTCAGTTTGAAGCGCAGACGAAGCCGTTCGGCGCTGACTGCCGTAACCGGCATGACTTCGCTTTCCCGCCAGGTGGCGCCGGTCTCATCGCCGTCATCGTTGCGCCAGCGGTAGCTTTCCTGATGGGTTTCCGGCGGGGTGTCGATAACAGTCGAGCCATCCAGGGGTACGCTTGCTCCGCCGATGACATTGCCGACGGTAATCGCGATATCGCTGGCGGGATCGTCGATTTGGATATCAATCGTTTCTCCCGCCTCTGCGTCTGGTCCGGTATCGAGGACAGTGTATAGGCAGAGGGTCTTTGTGGTCGAGATGTTGACGCTATCATTGAATATCGCGGTGCCGTTGGCGCCTGAAAAACCGTCCGCATCCGTCGCTCCGAATTGAGTTTCCGTGCCGCTGTAGCTCTCGGAACCGCAATCGTAGGGAGCGGAGGTGTCCAGATCATAGAAAAGTTTGATGTTCGCGAGGTCGTTTTGGGCGTTAACCGTACCCAGTTCCCTCAAGGTAATGCCGGTGACGCCGCGGCTGCCGGTAAGATCGCGGACCACGAACGCAGCACCCAAATAGTTACCGGCTTGTCCGCTCTGCACATTGGCGATCTGCGTGCCGGTGGCGGAGACCGAAACATCATCCGGGTTATAAAGATTATATACGACCATCACGCTGTTGCGTTCTTCGGAGCCGCCGCCGTATAAGGTCAGAGAGGCTCGCTGGGCGGCTGCTGCGGTGATGTTCATAGATGCGACCGCGAGCGAACCGTCGTTATTCGTCGACCAGTAATCCCAGAGCCGCTGCGTCCAATGGTCGGATGAGCCGGATGACCAGTTCGAAGAATTGGGTTGGGAAAAATTGTTGTCGGCGAAGACCGATGCAGCCACAGCAAATCCGCTATCGGTCGAAACCGCAGTCCATCCTGAATTGGACGTATTGCCGGTACTGCCGGTTTGGTCGTTGGCGGCGGTGACATCCACGAGGTTGCCTGTATCCAGGCCGGATACCTCCATAAGCATCATGACGCCGCCGTTGATATAGCTGCTACAGGTAAGAGTGACTTGTTTGGGTTCGCCTGCTCCGGCAACTTTATGCCAAATCCCGATATCCATCTGCCAATTGGTATTGCTGTATTTGGCTTCAGTAAAATTTCCGGCTGCATTGTAAGGGGTGTTGAATGTATCACCGGCATTGCTGTGGACGGCAATGGCGATAATGACATTGCCGGCGGTCGGGGTATTATCGAAAGCGGCGGTCAAAGTACTGCTCCAACCGGCCACATTGCCGATCTTAGTCTGGACGATATTACCGGCAGCCTGGGCCGGTCTGCTCACAAAAGCATCTTTGATTAGCGGCAGGGCGAATTGGCTAAGCCATCGTTGGGGTAGAGAGAACGCGGGTATAATATTCATGTGCAGATTATCGGCCAGGACGGAAAAATCGGGATACATAAAAGCGAATTCATTGGTCGATGTATAAAACGTGGTATCGGAGTATTCCTTTAATATCGGTTCAAAATAAGTGTTTTGACTGTTTATCAGCGCAAAATTCGGCTGTTTCTCGACGGCGCCGGCGGGCTGGGCTTTGTCCCGGGCCAGGCGGGTACCGGGGGCATAGGTCAACGCTTTCAGGCTGCTTGAATTATCCTGCCAGACGATAAAGGAATGGCCGCCCGCGCTGATGGCAATGTCTGGGTTTTCCTGGAAAAGCGTATTGTTGATCACTATATCGTCCGTCCATTGTTTGACCGCGCCTGAATTGTATTTTTGCACGAAGACTGATGAACTGGCGCTACTCTGGCTTTGCCAGGCAAAATACAGATTATCAGCGCCGTCCAGGGCCAGGCGCGGTTTGACCTGTTCCGCTCCGCCGTGGCTTTCGTTCACCGGCCAGTTTTCCGGCAGATTGGCCGTGACAGTCCTGATTTGCAGAGTAGCCAGTTTATCGATAGTGAATGCTTCTTCGGTCATGTCGCCTTCAGTGACCGTCAGATGGTAAGGCGATTGGCCGGTCGAAGTGCCGTAAGTACGGTCTGTCCCATAGTAATACTGCGGTTCTTCATTGGTTTTGGTGACCGTAATCTCATAGCCCTGATAAGATGAAGTCGCCGGCAGATAAAGCTCGCCCTTGCCGTCGGTCAGATTGATGACATTGATCGGCGGGTTAACCAGATTATTGACCACCCGGACTTCGGCCGTGGGGATCGGCTGGGCATTGGCGCCGGAAACGGTTATTTTGAGCAGGCCGTAACCCTCGTTAGTTTCGACGGTGCGGGGGATGACCTTGGAGAACATGGTGACGTTTTTCAGGCCTGATTTGGCTTGCCAGCTGACCTTGACCGTGGCGATCTTATAGTCGGTGGGGATGGTGTCGGGAGTCGTCGATCCGATTCGGCCGTCGGCCGGATCATCAAAATAGGTAACATAGGTGTTGACCGTATAGTGGCCCGAACGGGAGATAATTTCCTCTTGGGGAATAATGCCATTGGGGATACCGCTGATCACCCCGACATCAGAATAGGGCATATTCCTGATTTGTTCGATCCTTTGGTTGGCGATCTCAATTGCTTCAACATAGAATTTATTATCATTGGTAATGCCGAGGAACAACAGGACCAGGCTGTAAACGCCCAGGGTAAGGATCATGATAATAAAAAGCGAAACGATTACTTCCATCAAAGTAAAGCCCGTCCGTGTTCTGTCGGGGCCGTGGTTTTTTTCTGAGATTAGCTTGTCTATTATCCTCATATGTAATATAATTATACCATGATTTGCCTGTTTTTTAAAATTCTGGTTTATTATTTTTTTTAGACAATAGAATGATAATATTCTCGCAATAAACCATTATGAAAAGATTATATATTTTAGGAAAATTACACAAAACTAGCCGGGAATTATTTATCATTATATTTTCCTTGGTAATAATTTCCGTGCTGGCAATTTTTTTGTTTCACCGCGACCGGACCCAGCTGCAGGGAAAATATTTGGTAAAATCCAATTTTTGCCTGAACGATAACGATTGTCTGCTTTATGAGTGCAGCAAATGCGGTAATAAAGCCTGGATCGAAGAAAATATAAACGGTAATATCGATTGCCACCAGCAGATTTCCGGACTGGTGGGCTGCGCCTGCCGGCAGGGGGTCTGTATGAGGCAATATGACAAGAAGTAGGGATGCCGGACAAGAAAAATTGCCGGCCGATAAACAACAGTGTTAAGCTGCCCGAATTGATGGGCAGTTTTTATTTATTTATTCTTGATTTTTAATCGATAAAAATGTTATAATAAGCTTAAGATTTCAATTTATCCACACTAATTTAATTAGTGCCATTTTTGCTTTTTATTGGCTAATATTGAATATTAATATTATTTTTTTCCTGTTGCATCCCCATGCGCGAAACAGCAAAAAAAATTTATCATAACAATTTTGTTCGTTTTGGTTTTTTGCTAGGCATTTTTGCGGCTATTTTGGGATTTTCGAATAGCCGTTTTTCTTTTGTCCAAGCCTTCAATAACCAGGTAAATATTTTACCCGGGAAATTTATCGTCGAAGGCGAACGAAGCATATCCGGTATGACCTATGGCTGGCAAAATGTTGAAAATGCTTTCGTCCAGGATCTGAACAGCAGTGACGGGTCAGCCGCTTTCAACGGGTCCAATTCTGCCGTGTTGGCGTCAGCAAGGGGGGCGGAGATCATAGCGGCGGCGAGTTCCACGGAAACGGACGCGTCATCATCCGGCATTATCGAAGGCATTGATGGCGAGAGCGGAACAGCGGCCGCTAACGCCGACAACCATGGAGCGGAAGGGGAGCATGATGGAATGGATAATTCCGGCGAGGCGCTTGATACCGCGACGGGAAGCGACTCCCTGCTACCGGCTGATGATGCCGCGCAAGATAAGAGTAATGACGGCAATCCATCGATAGCGCCGGCAGCGCCCACTGGCGCCGCCGGCACGAATGACGCGGCGAACAGCCAGGGTGGCGGCGATAATAACGATTTCCGGCCGGAAGATAATGTTGGCCCGGATAGCAATCCGGCGCCATCACCCGAGTCTGCAGAGCAAGCCAACACGGAAATATTGGATATAAGCGAACCGGCCGCGAACAGCCAGGCTGTCGAATCTGCCCCGGAGCAGCCGATTACGGATGGCGCGGTGAACGATTCCGCCCCGGAACCGGAACCGCTTTCGTTATCCGCGCGTATCTACCGCTTGCTTTCCCGGGTTTCTGATTTTTTCAATCCGTACAATTTGCGTTTGGCCCGGGCTGACCAGGCCGGCGACTCTGAGACCCTTGATAATCAGGAGACATTGAAAGAAAGTATTATTTTTTCCGATTTCAGCGTACCTTCCGATTTTGAAAGCAATAAACTGGGAACAGTGAAATTAAGCCTGTCTTTGTCTGCTATCAGCGAGCTTGAGAATGACCGCTTGCTTATCGAATATAGTTTGGGCGATTCATTCCGCCCGGTCGGATCGATCGGATTGCTTGATAACCTGGACAACAAAAGCAACGGCGGCTATTACGCCTTTACCCTGCCCGAAAGCCTGGGCTGGCAGGATTTTACCACGTTAAAAGTCAAATTAAGCTATTATCTGCCAGGCGAAAGGCCGGATGAATCCAGGGACGTACGGATTCTGCTGGATGGGTTGTGGCTCGAAGCGGAGTATGAGGATATGAGCCAGCAGGATGATTTATCGACTACCAGCGAGGAAACGATCGAAGAAAAATTGAGCGATGAAGAAGGAAAGGTCCTGGGAGAGGAAACGGAAGTCGCCAAAGAGGACGATACCCCCTTCACCCTCACCCTGGTATCCGGGGAAAGCGAGTTCGATAACCAGGAAACGCCCAATTTCCGCTTCCGGCTCAAGAAGAAACACGGGCTGTTGGGACGGATTTGGTTCGGGTTGATCAGTCCGCTCTATGACCAGTATAGCGATATGGCAGTCGAAGCGATGGTGCGGGACCGCGCAACCGGAGAATTCCTGGACGTCCAGCCGGAGATCAGCTATCTCGGTGACGGGGAATTCCAGATCAATTTCGAAAACCAGCCGCGGCAGTTCCGCCCCGGCCGGCATAAGCTTGAGCTGGTCATCCATAACGAAAACAAGGAATATAATGTCGTTCAGGACTTTACCTGGGGCGTATTGGCCTACAATAGCGATAAATCGGTTTATGCTCCGGGGGAAACGGCATATCTGCAGCTGGCGGTGCTGGATGACGCGGGCAATACCTTATGCGACGTGGACTATCTGACCGTTGCGGTGCGCGATCCGCTGGGGCATGTCGACTATCTATCCACTTATAGCGGCGATATTATCGTCAATCCCGCATGCGATGGCAACAGCGTGATCGATACCCCGGATTTTTATGCTTATTACCGCACCGGTCCGGCCGGTGAGTACAACATCGAAATATCCGCCCTCACAGCCAACGGCCTGCGGGAAGCCAAGGATAGTTTTTTGGTGCAGGAATCCCCGGCGGTGTCGGTCGAACGGGTCGGACCGACGCGTATTTTTCCCACAGCCGGCTATCATATCGAGTTCAGGATAAAACCACAAGAGGATTTTAGCGGCATATTCAGCGAATTCGTGCCGCTTAATTTTTGGATCAATGAACAGCCCGGATTCACTGTCAGCAATGAGGGTGACGTAAAAAAATTGACCTGGGACGTTGACTGGCAGGCCGGCCGGGAATATCAGATCGAATATTATTTCGACGCGCCCGATATCTCGCCGGAATTTTACTTCCTCGGCCCGGCGTTAATGGAAGTCAGAACCGCCAGCGGCACCATTCCCTATTTCCGGGAGGAGCGGAAATGGCAGATCGCATCTGACGCGATCGACCCCTTGGTTACTTTGGGCAGCAAGGATCGTAGCGATAACGCCTATAACGGGAATGAAGAAACCTTGGTATCCATTACTTCCGGATTTGAAGCAGGAGAGAATTATTTCGTGTTCGGCGGCATCGGCAGCAACCGCTATCACGGCGGCAATGACCGGCATGAAGTGGCATTGGTCGCTTCCAGCTCCGATGCCAATACCGACGCCTATCATTTAGGCGATTCTGAAGCGATTTCGGAAGGGCCGGCCGCAGATGACGGGGCATCGATTTTCTTGATGGACAAGGTCAATTGGGTTGACGCGGATTGGAATCTGTATCTTCGCGGTGACGCCCTGGCCGGCACCTGCCGGTCTGATGAGGCTTTTTTGATGGCCATGGCCACTTCGACAATGGGTATCCAGGGCAGCGATTATTACTGGGCGGAGGATTTCACCAGCAACGATCTGGCCGGCAATCCGGGACGCAACAATTACGTCTCCACCACGATCAATGCCAATGGCACTGACCGGTATCTGATCATCGCGCAGATGAAGATCGACGTCGAGACCGTCGGTGAATTCGCCGGAATCGAGCTTTATGACGGCAGCCGTGTCATGGTGCAATCCATCCGCGATACCGAGGATACGAGTGACGAGATCCAGATTTTCACGGCCACTTCCACGGTTTTGGCCGCCGGCGACAATACCATCACCCTGCGCGGCTGGGGGGAAACGGTTAATACCGGCAATCATGTCAATTCCCGCATTCTGGCCATCCGCCTGAATTATTACGATGATTTCAGTTGCGGCTTCCTGAATAATACGAATCTGGTCGGCGCCGCGCCAGCTGTCTACGCCAATACGTCCCTGGCTCTCTCGGAGGCCGGAGACGTGGTGGCGTTTTATTATGGCGCTTTTTCCGCGTCAGACCGGGATTCGGACGTATCGCTTCGCGCCCGTTATGATGCGAACATCCAGTACCAGATAACCGAAGATGATATCGCCAATGGCGAGGGCCGGATCAATGTCTGGGATGTAAACGATATCGAACCGACCTTATGGTTCGACAAGATCTCGGTTGCCGATACCAATGCCCATACCTACGATTTGTCCTATGAGCGCGGGGGAACGGCCGGCGCCCAGGTGGATTACGCAATGGTTTGCGTCTGGAGCGAGGCGATCGAACCGTTCTTCAATGCTACGGCTTACGCGCAGTACGAAAGCGACGCCACGACTACGATCGCCAACGGGGATTATACTGGCAATGAAGTATACCTGGAGGCGCGGGCCGAATATATGGATCCGTCATCGACCGCGATCGATTATTATTTCCAGCTGGCCACCACTACGGGGAATTATATAAGTTCAAGGGCCGAACCGGGCGCGTATTGCAGTTCCGGTACGGCGTATGATTCCTGCGGCCCGAAGGTCTGGCACGCCACTTCCGCTCCGGCTGCCGCGGACTGGTATGACGCGCATTGGCTGTACCGGATGCCCCTTACCGTCAATGCAAGCCAAGTAGCGACGACGGCCGCGGATTTCGTGGTCCTGGCCACGACCACTGATGTCAACCTGGCTTATACAGGCAACGGCGGCCATATGGCCAGCTCGAGCGGCGCTGATCTGGTGGTAACCGATGCTTCCGGCAATCCGCTCAATTACGAACGGGAATATTATTCGCCTACGACCGGTGAAGTAGTGCTATGGATCCAAACCGATATTTCCTCCACTACTGACACAGAATTATTCATTTATTACGGCAATCCGGCGGTTACTGCCGATATGTCGGCACCCGCCGCCACCTGGAATTCGGATTTTGCCGGCGTCTGGCATCTGTCCGAAGGCGGTACCGGCACGCGCTACGATTCCACGGCCAACAGCTACGACGGCACCACCTCCGGCTACGAGGGGGATGAAGCCACTACCGGCCTAATTGACGGGGCCGACAGTTTCGAAGGCACCAACGATTATATCGATACCGGCCAGACGCCGACCAATATAGGCATAAACGGAGCCGCCCCTAAATCCGTCAGCGCCTGGGTTTATACCCGCGCTTTTGCCAATGACGGTATCTTTGAAATGGGTACCCATGCTGCTAGCCAGGATTATTGCCTGCGGACCACGGGTGCGGTTAATACTTGGCGGGGCCAATTCTGGGGCGGAGATATTGACTTTACCTACAATTCCGCTAACCGCTGGGTGCATTTTGTGACCGACTATGACGGCACTACTGTTCGTATTTACGCCAACGGAACTTTAGCGGCATCCGGAGCAAGGGCATTGAACACTACCGACACCATTCCTTTCCGGATCGCTTATTATGGCGGCGCCACCATTAACGCCGTTATTGACGAAGTCAGGGTTAGCAATGTATCGCGCACCCTGGGCTGGGTCAAAACAGAATTCAATAACCAGTCGAGCGTTGATACGTTTATGGATATCGGCGCGGAACAGCCGGGTGTGTTCATTGCCCAGGGGATCGTCAATATTCCTGGCATCGCCAATGATAACGATGGTTACAAATGGCAAGTCTTGGCCTGCGAGGACGGCGGCGGCTGTTCCTATTGGGACACTTTCAACGACAATGCCCCCAATTTCCGGGTGGACGCCAGTGCCCCGACACCACCAGGGGATTTGACGTTCTTTTCAAAAACCGACAGGGAGATCACATTGGATTTTGGCGCATCGTCGACTGACGCGAACTTCGACCGTTATCGGCTTTATTATGCCACTTCTTCGCCGGTTACGGAGGACGACATCGAACAAATGGACGGCAATCTGCTTTATCAGGATTACCATGCCGCCGCGACCACGACTTTGTCCGGATTGCAGCCGGATACCACTTATTACATAAATATCTGGGCTTATGACATGTCCGGCAACAAGGCCAGCGCCACGCCGATCACGGTTACGACCAGAACAGCCGGCCGCGCCAACACGGTATATTTCCTGGCCGGCGAGTACAACGGCAATGGTTTGACCGGACAGAACAGCAACGCTTCCAACACCCTGCCGGCATTCAATATCTATCTGGCTGAAGATGATGTGGCGGTCGAAAACGCTTACATTGTTTTTGAAACGCAATTCGAGGGCTATAACAGCGATTCGGCGGATTTTACCGGCTATTCCCTGGCTTTCGACACTTGCGCTTCCCCCTGCGCGCCGGCGCCCTGGACCGGCAGCGGCAGACGCGTGGAGCGGGACACGACCGCGCTGGCCTACGACGACAATGACGGCGGCAGCCGGCACGCCCGCCTGGTGTTCGATGTGACAAATGAGCTGGAACTGAAGCGATATGCGGGCGCTTCGACCTTGTCGGCCCGTCTGGGCTATTATCTGGAGACCGATGCCGCCCGCAATTCGATCGCCTATGCCAGCGCCATGCTGGTATTGACCTATTCTTATTCTCCCTCAAGCGAATCTTTGACCAATACGGTGTTTTATCCCCTTGAATCAACCATCGGACAAGGCTCAATGCCGAGCGGCCAGGCTGATAACTGCACCCTGGATTCCGACTGCCCGCTTTTTACCTATAACATGTATTTGCCGGAATTTGCCGATTCGCCGGGCGGCAAAAAGCTCAACCAATGGTTTGAGACCCACAATACCCCCGACAATAACCGGGCGGACGATATTTACATCGATCTGAATATCGAAGCCAACGGCACGCCCGGCAGTACCAGGATTTTCGAGGCTGGCAACACCAATAATGGCGAAGGTTCCCTACCGCCTTTTTATTTCACTAATATTCCGGGATATAGTGAAAATACCACCGCCACCCTGGAATACCATGCCTCGACCAGCCCCAATTTCAGCCCGATCTATTACCTGATCGGCGGCGAAGCGGCCGAAACATATACCGCTTCACGGACGGCCGCGGTCAAGACCAGGACAGTCCGGATACCGGTCGGGGTAGTCAACGCCGGATTGACCACGGCTACGACCAGCGCGTCGGTCAGCGTGTATTTTCCGGAAAATGGCGCATCAAGCGGCATCGTCAATATCAAAAAGGCCTGGTTCAGGATCAATACCAATATGCCGACGCGCGGGCCCACTTATATGAACGTGGAAACCAGGACCGGCGCTAATGCCACCACTGCGCCTATCCGTTATGAATATTCGACGACCCGGGTGGCCGGCCGTCCCAGCGTGATGTTTAACCATATAATCCCCGAGTCCGATTATGCCGCATTGGCCGCCGCTAACGGTGTTACCGCTGTGCCGGTGGCCATTACGACCAGGAACGATCTGGGCACGGTACCGGGTGTTACCTCCGCTGAGCTGGTCATTACCTATACCTATACCGACGAGCAGGACGGTTATTTGTCGAGTCATGCCCTTTTTGCGGGCCAGCCCCATATACCGGCTAACGCTTTGACAGCGACAACGACGACCGCCCGCTTTGTCGCTCCCGAATATGACGATAGCCACAAAACTTTGCTGGCGGCCGGCCTGCTTTCCCATTTCCATTTCAGCGGCAATGACGGCAACGGGGTAGGCGGCGTTACATTCAAGTCCGGCGCCGGACTGGCCATAGCCAGCCCTTATGCCAGCACATCATTGGCCCTGATGACGGATGGCGTCAACGGCCTGGGTGAATTTTATCAAAATGTGACCACTGCCATGACCCCTAATCATGATATCAGTTATGAAACGATATATGTCAATGACGGCGGCAATGATCCGACCTCGGACGGGGCCAAGATGGGCGGCCAGCTGATCTATACATACGGCTATTATAATCCGGCGGCTATCAAAATATCCGACTTAGAACAATATAAATCAGATGCCAGCACCACTATAGCAAACCAGGCCTGGACTGATGAAAATCAGGTCGTGTTGGAAGCGAAAGGCGAAGCCAACGGTGAGCTGACTTATTATTTCGAAGCCCGTGATGCTTATAGCCAGTTCGCCACCTCGACCGACGAACCGGAAGATGGTTGCGCCTCAGGCACAGCTTTCGGGTCTTGCCCGAGCAAGATTTGGAGCGTGACCGCCACCAATACCAGTGACTGGTACGACATCGGTTGGCTGTATCGCAAGCAGATCACGATCCATGCCAGCCAGGTGGCGACAACCACCAGCGGGTTTCCGGTTTTGGCGACGACCACTGATGCTGAGTTTGCGTACAGTTCGCATGGCGGACATGTCGCCAGTTCGACCGGCGCCGATTTTGTGATTACCGGTGCGGATGGGGTTACGGCTGTCCCGTATGAACGTGAATACTACTCTTCTTCCACCGGTGAGATCGTTTTTTGGGTCAAGACCGATATTTCCTCCACCACCGATACCGCTTTGTATATTTATTACGGTAATGCCGACATCGATTCCGATAAGTCATCACCGGCCGCTGTCTGGAATTCGGAATTCAAAGGCGTATGGCATTTAGGCGAAGAAAGCGGCATCCGATTCGATTCCACAGCCAATAATCGCGACGGTTCGCCGGTAACATTTGAGGGGGATGAAGCATATTCGACCTACATCGACGGCGGTTTGGACCTGGACGGTAATGATGATTATCTGCATGTCGGGGCGGTCGGGATTACCGGCGGCGCGGTGCGTACGATCTCCGGCTGGGTCAGGACCGACGACACTGCGCAGAACGACTGGACCGATATTTTCGGTTTCGCCGGCGGTACTGCCGCCAACCAGTTCTTCGACGTGGAAGTCGATGGCGGCGGCGGCTGTCCCGGCAACGGATATATCGTCCATGTCTATGGCGCCGAATGGTGTATCATGAATAACTGGGATACGGCCTGGCACCATATCGTGGTGACCTACAACGGCAGCCAGGTCAAGGGCTGGCTGGACGGGGCCAATACCCTGACCCAGGCTTATGGCGCCCTGAATGCGGCCGATAACGTTCAAATGGGCCAGCGCAATGATAATGCCAACAATTTCAACGGTAAGATAGACGAGGTCCGGGTGGCGGATGTGGTGCGCACCCCGGGCTGGATCATTACCGAACATAATAACCAGAGTAATAACGGTGATTTCCTTGCTTTCGATACTGAAGAGACCGGGCCGGCCCTGAATCCGGCGCAAGCGAGCATTACCGGTCTGCCGGAAAGTAGCGCCGGTTATCAGTGGCAAGCCATGGCCTGTGATGACGGCGGTGTTTGCAGCGCCTGGAAACCATTCGGCGTTCCGCCTAATTTCCGGGTTGATTTGACTCCGCCAACCGCGCCCGGCAATCTGACTTTGAATACCCGCGATAGCCGCAGTATCACGGTCGATTATGATTTCGCCACTGTTGAGAGCAATTTCGCTTATTATAAGATTTTTTATAAGGAAGGCGGCGCGGGGGTTACCGTCAATGACAGCGAACATAGCGACGACAATCTGCTTGCCCAGAATTATAACGGCGAAGGCGGTACGACTATTACCGGTTTGCAGCCGGGGGTAACCTACGCTATCAATATCTGGGCCTATGATCTGGCCGGAAACAAGACTCCGGCCGCGATTGAGTTAACCGCGTCAACCGATGAGGCCGGCCGCGCCCGGACGGTACAATTTATGGCCGGCCGGTATTCCGGCGACGGTACAACCGGTCTGTTAACCGACACAGATCAGGATTTGGACGGATTCGAATTCGCCTTAGCCGAGGATAATGTCTATATCGAAGACGCCTATCTGATCTATGAATTGCATTATGACGTATATGGTATCGATACCGACCCTTACACCGGTTATGAATTAGCCTTCGATGCCTGTCAGGAACCTTGCGATCCCAATCCGTTCGGCGGCAGCGGCTTAACAATCGAAGATACTACGGTACTCAGCTGGAATGACGACGGCGGAGCTTACGCCCGTTTGCTTTTCGACATAAGCGATGAGCCGGAAATCGCCGCTTATGCCGGCGGCGGTATTCCCTACGAAGGCAAAGCCGGCTTTCGCCTGAATAAAGCAGCTCCCACTAATTCGATCGCCTATGCGTCGGCCCGGCTGGTGATAACCTATACCAGCGACCGGGACAGTGAAAATATCACAAATACGGTGATCTATCCGCTGGAATCCCTGACCGGCACCGACCAGGGCAGCCGCCAGGTATATGAGGACGATAATTGCACGTTGGATTCGGATTGCCCGCTATTCGGTTATAATATGTCTTTGCCGGAGTTCGTTACATCGCCCGCGCCGGAGAGATTACAGCAGTGGTTCCAGCTATACGACTCTCCTTACAATAACCAAGAAACCGATGTTTACGTCGATGTCAATATCGAAGGTGATGATACTTTGAGCGATCCCCATATTTTCGAGGCCGGTTATAACGGCAGCGGCGAAGGCACCATGCCGACCATGTTTTACAGCGACGTGAGCGGGTACGGGGAAAATACCGACCAGGCCCTGGAGTACCGGGCCTCCTCCAGTCCCGCGCGCAACCCCGATTTCTATCTCATCGGCGGCGAAGTGGTCGAGACTTATGTCGCTTCGTCCTCCGCCGGTGTAAAGACCCGGACCGTGTCTTTCCCCCTGGGAGTGGTCAACAACGGACAGACAGACGCGACGACCAGCGCCGAAGCGAATGTGTATTTCCCCGAAAACGGTTCGACCGGCGGTAAAGTGACCGTTAAGAAAGCCTGGTTCAGGATATTGACGAGTAACCGCGAGGTTATCGACGTGTCTACTGCCGTCTCCACGAAAGTGGGAGATAACAGTACCACTACCGACCGGACCTATCATTATATCGCCAATGCCTGGGCAACCAAACCGACCCACGATATCATCCATATCATACCGAGCGCTGACTATTCGGCCCTATCCCAAGCAGACGGCATTAACCCGGTTACGGTCAGATTGAACACCGCCAACAGCGCTACGACCACGCCGGACGGCTTATCCGCCGAATTGATGATCACCTATACGTATTCGGATGAAACCGAAGGATACCTGAATAGCTTATCCGTCTTTGGCGGGCAATCGGCTGAGGCCGGCAATTCCACCGATACGACGGTCAGCACCGCCGATTCGGTCATGCCTGAAGGCGGTAATAAGACCATACTGGCCGCGGCGCTCAAAGCCAATTATTTGATTACCGGTTCCAATGCTATCAATAACGATCCGATCTTCAAGTTGGGCGCCGGTTTGGGGACCACCACCCCGAGCACCGTTAATAATTTCAATGCCCGTCCGGACAACCGCAATGCGCTGGTTACCTGGTATCAGGATGTCAGCCAATCGCTGGGTATCGTCCACAATACCCCCTATCTGGTCCGTTACACCAATGACGGCGATGCCGACAGCAGCCATGACGGCGCCAAGATGGGCGGCGAGCTCATTTATACCTATCAGTATTATCAGGCTGAACCCGTCGTCGTCACCGCCAATGAGCAGTACAAAGGCGATGCCGCCACCGTTATCCCCAACCAAAGCTGGACCAACGAAAATCAGGTGGTGCTGGACAGTGTCGCTTTCGACAACGGCACCAGCACCGCTATCGATTTTTATTTCGAAGTGCTCGGTAACAGCGGCACCTTTACCCCGACTTCGACTGTCCCGGCTTCATCATGCGCTTCCGGCGTCAGCTGGGGGTCCTGTGGCGCCAAAGTGTGGACCGATACCGTCAATGCGGAAACCGAGTGGTACGATCCCGCGTGGTCTTACCGCAAGAAACTGACGATCAATGCCAGTAATGTCAATGTCACGACTGATGATTTTGCGGTTTTGGCCACTACTACCGATCCCAATCTGGCTTACACCGCTTATGGCGGCCATATGGGATCATCCACCGGCGCCGATATCGTGATCACCGATTCGGATACCCTGACCCCCCTTGATTACGAACGCGAGTATTACGATGAAACGACCGGTGAGATCATGCTCTGGATCAGGACCGATATATCCACTTCAACCAATAAGATTCTATACATCTACTACGGCAATCCCTCTGTCAGTCAGGATATGTCCACCAGCACCGGAGTATGGGACAGCGATTACGCGGCCGTTTGGCATCTGGACGAAACCGGCAGCGGGGCGGCAGGCGAGTACAAGGACAGTACCAATTACGGCAATGACTGCCGGGGCGGCGGCGGTACAGCCGCGCGCGTCCCGGCCCGCGCCGGCAGTGTTCTGGGCGGCTATGCCCAGGATTTCGACGGGGTGCAGAACGCCAATGGCGACTACCTGGACTGCGGCAACGGCAGCGCTTTGACCGGAACGAAAGGGGCGATTACCGTCTCCGCCTGGATCCGGCATGATCCGACCGCGGCTGACGGCCACATCGGGGCGGATGGCGGCGGCTGGGGCCAGAACGGCTTTTCTTTCTTCTGGCTCAATGACCATATCCGCATCGAGTATAACGGCGATACGGATGATGATTCGAATATCACAGACGATGGGGAATGGCACTATGTGGTCAATACCTGGGACCAGGCGACCGATATAAAATACATCTATGTCGACGGGGTGCAGGAGAATATCGGCGTATACGCCGGCGCCCAGATCAATGCCGGCGCGTACAACATGAACATCGGCCGCATGGCCAATCAGCCCAATAATTACCTCTTCGGCGGGGAGATCGACGAATTCCGCGTGTCCAATATCAGCCGCGACGCTGATTGGATCCAGACCGAGTACAACAACCAGCACGACGCGAACAGCTTTATTTCTTTTGCCGGCGTGGAAGATTCATATTTATCGCCGTTGATCGAGGGCCAGGTGAATGTGACCGGTATTCCGGATTCGGCCAGCGGCTACAAATGGCAGGTGATCGCCTGTGACGACAGCGATGTTTGCTCCAGCTGGGACCAATTTGACACACCGCCCAATTTCAAAGTGGACGCTACTCCGCCCTTGGCGCCGGATGACCTGACACTGGCCACCACTACCCCCACCTCCATTACGGTCGAATTCAACGGGCCGGCCGCGGATGTTAATTTTGCCTATTACAAGATATTTTACAAGGAGGGATTGTCCGGTGTTACCATAGGTGATATCGAACATACAGACAGCAACTTGGACTATATAAATTATAATCATGCCACCTCGACCACCATTACCGGTTTGCAGGCCTATACCCAGTATGTAATAAATATTTGGGCTTACGACTGGGCGGGCAATTATACCGGGGCCCAGGAAATCCAGGTCACGACCGCCCAAGCCAATCACGCGCGGGCCAATTCCGTCACCTTCCTGGCCGGTACCTATTCCGGCAACGGTCTGGTCGGCAAGCAGTCGAATACCAACCAAAGTTTCAGTGCGTTCAATCTGCGCTTGGGTGAGACCGCAGTCGATATCCGCAACGCTTATATCATGCTTGAAGCCCAAATCGAAGCATATTTGCCGGCGACCACCACCAATGGCTTCCAGCTGGCTTTTGACGCCTGCGCCGAGCCCTGCACGGCCAATGCCTGGACCGGCTCCAGCTCCGTGATCTATACCGATTCGAAAGTGCTGGCTTATCCGGATGATTCCAGCAAGCAGGTCCGGGTGATGGCCGACGTTACCGACGAGGCCCAATTAGCCGCTTATGCCGGCGATTCCGGGCTATTGGAAGCCCAGGTCGGCTACCGTTTCAACAATAATCAGGCGATCAATTCGATCGCCAGCGCCCGCGCCTGGCTGGTGCTTACCTATGCGTATGATTCCGACAATTCCAGTGATTTTACCAACACGGTATATTATCCGCTCGATTCCCGCGCCGGCAATGACAGCGGCAGCAGCCAGAACCGGATAAACGACGACTGTGTCCTCAATTCCACCTGTCCGCTTTTCGGTTTCAATGCCACCATACCGGAAGTATCCGCCGATCAGGGACATTGGTTCGAAGTGTTCATGGCTAACGTGGGGAACGGCGCGAATGACAATACCATTAACGCCAATATCCAGGGCACGGATGTGAATAGCGTCAGTTTCATCCATGAAGCGGCCCTGACCAATGACCAGAATAATTTCCCCCGCATCGTGATCCCGGACAAAGCCGATAATATGGGCTTTGCCGAGAATGCCGCCAAGATATTGGAGATTCGCGGCATCGGCGCCGGCAACGGCCGCTACGATATGATGGGCGGCGAAGTGGTGGAAACCTACATCGCACCCATGAACGCGGCACGAAGGACACGGACCGTGTCTTATCCGATCGGCGTTTTGAGCAAGGGCCAAAGTACGGCTACTTCGACCGGCTATGCCGATATATATTTCCCGGAGAACGGCCGGGGCAGCGGCGTCGTGAATATCGAACGGGCCTGGTTCAGGGTCAAAAGCAACTATGCCCAGAACGCCGATGCTTACCTGGAGCTTAGCGATCGGATCAGCGGTGCTGCCACCTCTTCGCTTTACCGGTACTACGTAAATTCCGGCAACCGGACGATCAAGACCGATTTTACCGTGATCCATATTATTGCCACTTCCACTTACGGCAATCTCGAAGCCGCCAATGCCAGCAGCTCGGTGCGGATCTGGCTCACCACCCACAACACCAGCGATCTGATGGGCGGCACCGCGGCCGAATTGATGATAACCTATACCTATAGCGATGAATCAAGCGGTTATCAGGCCAGTCTTAACCTGTTCGGCGGGCAGAGCCAGCAGGACGGTAATGCCCATTTAGAAACCCAGAAGCTGCCACCGGCGGTGTTTCCCGAATTGCGCGGCGACAAAACGCTTCTGGCCGCCGCCCTGCAGCCGAGCTTCCTGGTCAGTGATGACGACGGGAATTTGGGGGCGTTTTATATCGAATTGGACGCCAATATCGATAAAACCAGCCCGGTTTGCGCCGCCACTTATGACGTGGCCGTCGATGGCCGCGACAACTGGGCCGAATTTTACCGTAATGTCACCGCGGCCATGGATTCGACCGACAACGAAACGTATTATGCCTGCTATTCCGATGAGCAAACCAGCGATGATACGTCCGGGGCTAAGATGAACGCACAATGGAAGTATACCTATATGTGGCAAGCGCCGCCGATCGAACTGACCGAAAACGACTGGCGCTGGTATGCCAACGCCAATTCGGCCCAGCCGGGAGCAGCCAAAGCCGCCACCAATACCGCGGTTACGAATGTCAATATCGGCGATGCCCTGCGCCTCAGGATGAATGTCGGTGTCAGCAAGGATACCCTGGCTGCCAGTACGCTGACTTTCAAACTGCAGTTCGCCCCCGGCTCAGACTGCCTTTCCGCCTCCCCCTGGACCGATGTCGGCGGCATCGGCAGCAACGCCCTGTGGCGGGGCTACAATAATACCGCCCCCGCGGATGGGGCCACCCTGAGCGGCAGCGGCGCCTTGCTCTATACGACCGACGCGGCACAGTCTTATGAGGAAGCTAACCCCAGCGTTTCCAATCCCCGTTCGATCGGAGTGGGGGAGTATGGCGAATGGGATTGGGTTGTCTATAATTACAATGCCTCAAGTTCGCCTTATTGTTTCCGCATGGTCAAGGGTAACGGCGACGAATTCGAAGACTACTTGGTCGATTCCTATGCCAAGCTCAACACCGCCCCGGCCAATACCGCGCCCGACAGCCCGGCCTCCCTGCTGCAATACCGGACCGATTCCGGCGCCGTAGTCGCCAATCTGGGATGGGCGAATTATAACGGTATGCAATTTCGGTCAACCGCCATCGATCCAAATATCAACGAAACGATTACCATATATTACGAACTGTTGCCGACCAGCGGCACCTTCAAAACCGCCACCAGCGTGCCCGCCGGCGCTTGCGCCTCCGGCACTGCTTACGGCAGCTGCGGCAGCAAAGTCTGGTCAGCGGGCAGCAGCCAGGGCGATTACCGGTCAACAGGATTTACCGGTATGGTCACCGTGCCCGGGATCGCCACCAGCAGCACGAACTACAAATGGCAAGTGATGGCGTGCGACAAGGATGGCGCGTGTTCCGGCTGGACCAATCCGGGGACCACCCCTAATTTCCGCCTCGATATGACACCCCCGACCCCGCCGGGCAGCCTGACCCTGGATACCGCCAGCGCGACCAGCATGCTCATCAAATTCGGCGCCACTTCCACAGAAGCCAATTTCAGCCGCTACCGCATCTATTATAAGGTCGGCAGCGGCAATGTGACGGCCGCGGACACCCAGCATAGCGACAATAATCTGCTCAATATCCTGTATAACGGCGCGACTACGACCACAGTGGTAAATCTGTCGGCCGGCACGGATTATACGCTCAATATCTGGGCTTACGATCTGGCAGGCAACCGGGCGACCGCTACCGTCGAATTGATCGCTTCGACCACGAGTTCTTTCACGCCGCCGGTCGGGCTGATCAACAGCACCGTACAGAAAACGGATGGTTCGGGCGTCGTGGATGTCGTGTTCCAGGCCGATGACCCAGATAATGACGATACCCTGCGCGCCCGGTTGATGTACCAGGAGGGCATCAATTGCGATTTTTCCGCGGGAATTTACAGCAGCGCGACTTTGAGCCAGATCGATGCCGACACCACCGCCACCTATGGCGACCCCAAAGTGGATAACGGGCAGACATACCAGGTCGGTACTGCGAGCGGCTGGATAATTACTTCGCCCGGTGCTAATTTCGTGTTTACCGACTGGGATACCAAAGCCGATATTCCCGATGCCAACGGCACTTATTGCGTGGGGTTGAGAGTCAATGACGGTATGTACGACCAATCCGCCACCCAGACCAAGCTGCTTATTATCGACAATGTCGCCCCGTCCGTACCGGCCGCCCTCAGCACGTCCAGTATCGGCTATAACAGTATTGTTCTGGAACTCAATACTCCGTATAGCAGCGATCCCCGCTTCGACAAATACCGGATCTATTACAAAAAAGGCAGCGGCGGCGTGTCGGAGAGCGATACCGAGCATGTTGACGCTAAATTGAATTCAGTCAATTACGGCGGCGCCACATCTACCCTGGTAGCCGGACTACAGGCGGATACCTATTATACTTTCAACATCTGGGCCTATGACACCCGCGGCAATCGTGCCAGCTCGACCGAGATTACGGTCAAGACCAACGCTTCCCCGGCCAATATCGCGGCCCTGCAACAATATAAATTCGACGGCATTACGGCTGTCGCCAACCAGAGCTGGACCGATGAGGACCGGATCCGCTTGCGCGGCGCGGTCCATGACCAGGACGCGGGCGACAATATCACCTTCTACTATGAGCTGTTGGGCAATGGCAGCACCTTCACCGGCGCGGCCACGAAGCCGGCCACATCCTGCCCGAGCGGGGCATCCTGGGCTGCCTGTGCCCCGAAAATCTGGGATATCTCCACCACTTCCAGTGAATTGCCCCAGGACTGGTACCACGAAGACTGGCTTTACCGCAAACCGTTAACGATCGCTGCCGCGGAGGTGCCTCAGGACCAGAACGATTTTCCGGTATTGGTCCATATTACCGATACCGATCTGGCGGCCAAGGCCCTGACCAGCGGCTATGACCTGATCTTTACCGATGCCGGAGGGACCAGCACCCTGCCCTATGAGCGCGAATACTGGGACGAATCGACCGGCGAGCTCGTCGCCTGGGTAAAAACCGACATCTCCGGCACGGTCGATACGGAAATCTATCTGTATTACGGCAACGGCAAGGCCGAAACCGACCCCGCCACCACGATCGGGGTCTGGGACAGCGACTATCGGGGTGTCTGGCATTTGGATGAGGACGTGGTGGATGAGGGCAGCCAGGCCGGCGCGCATGGCGATTCGACCGCCTACGGCAATAACGGCGACCAGGCAGGCAACAATGAAACGGCCGGCTTGATCGGCCAGGGCCAGGAATTCGATGGTAACGATTATGTGGACATAGCCGATAATGCCAGCCTGGACCTGAGCAGCGAGCTTACCCTGTCCGCGTGGATCTATGATAGCGGCGGAGGCGGCACTTGGAGCTATAAGCGTTCGATCAGCTTAAGCACAACGACCGCTGCAGACGATTATCAGATCAAAGTGGATCTGGGTGCCGGTTATAATTTCGATTATGATAAGGCGGATGAGGACGGCGATGACCTGCGTTTCTACGATACCAATGAAAACGAGCTTGATTATTGGATCGAGACCTGGAATCCGGCGGGCACTTCCACGGTTTGGGTCAAAGTTGCCGCGGCCGGCACCGATGAGCTGGTGATGTATTACGGCAATTCCGCCGCCGGCGCGATGAGCGACTTTGACGGCATGTTCACCCAGGGCGGCTTGCGGTATTTCTATTATGACGGGATTGCTTTTGACAGTTTCCAGGGTACGGATATCGATTCCGCCATTAATTTCAATTTCCCCGATCCGCAAGTGGTGCAGATCAACGGCAATGCCTGGGAAGACCAGGTGGACACCTGCTCTATCCGCTGGGAAGGTTTTGTCGAACGGGATCATCCCGGCAGCCATACTATGTGGGGCGGCGGCGACGACGGCTACCGCCTCTATATGCCCACCGGCGCATCGACCGAACTTTTGGGGGAGTGGTATAACCATGGCTGGCAGCAGGACAGCGGCGTATATGATTTCACCAACCAGCAATATTCTTCCCTGACTTTCGAATTCTATGAGAACGGCGGTACGGCCCGAACAGCCCTGCAGTGGGATCCGGGCACGGGAGTCGTCTCCATTCCCGCCGCTAACCTCTATTACCGCAATTACCAGCAATATGAACCGTTGCCGGCCATCGGCAGCGAATCGGCCGCCGGGGTGACCAAACTGGGCGCCTATGGAATCGTGATCGATTCCGGTTCGGCCAGCGGAAACATCAACTCCACCATCGCCAATGCCGGTCTGGGGGCGGGCTGGAACGATGTTGCCCTTACCTATGACCGCAACGCCGGAACGAACCAGCTTAAGCTTTATATTAACGGCCAGCAGGCTGATACGGAGATTCTTAACGAAGTGATCATATCCAACGGGCAGGACCTCGTAATGGGCGATTTATTGGAAGGGATATTGGACGAAGTCAGGCTTTCGGCGGTCGCCCGCAGCGCCAACTGGATCCTGACCGAGTATAATAACCAGAAAAGCGGCAGTACCTTCCTGTCCGTCGGCCAGGAAGACCAGGTGGTCTCATTCTATGAAACAGCCCTGGTGATCGATGTTGACGATTCCGCCAGCGGCTATAAGTGGCAGGTGATGGCCTGCGATGATGACGGCGATTGCAGCGGCTGGGACAAGTTCAACCTTGCAACTCCCAACTTTAAAGTCGATACGACCGACCCGACTTCACCCGGGGATTTGACCGGATACGACAAATCAAGCAACAGCATCACCCTGGAATACGGCGCTGCCACCGTCGAGAATAACTTCGTCGAGTATCGGATATTCTACGCCACCAGCTCGCCGCCAACCGAGAGCGATACCGAGCATGACGACAGTGACCTGGATCACAAGGACTACAACAGCCAATCCACCACCCAGGTAACGGGCCTGCGGCCGGAAACCACCTATTATTTCAGGATCTGGGCATATGATATCGTGGGCCGCTCCGCCAGTTCGAGCGTAACCGCTATCACTACCGATGCGGCTGTTTCTTCGCCGGGCGTCGCCTTCTACACCAAGGGAACGCGCAATCTTTATTACCGGCGCTGGAACGGCGCTGTCTGGGAGGATGAGGAGACCGGACCGGTATTCGGCAGCGGCCCCGGCGACAATATCCGCCATGTCCGCGCGGTCCGCAGCGATAACGGCGGCAAGGTCGGCCTGCTCATAAAGACTTCGGACGGGTCTAACCAGGAATTCTGGGGGGCGGTATACCGTTTCGTGGCCGACGATTTCGTCGGCACCAGCTCCTTAGGCAGGGAAATAGACAATATTGACGAAGAAAAGATGAATGGTTGTATAGCCTCCTTGTCAAGCGGCGATTTCATGGCAGTGCGCGTGAATGAAGACGGCGCCGGCACCAGCACGGCCGGGTTGCAAGTCTATTCCTGGAGCGCCGCCGCGGACTGGACATACGAAGGCAATGATGTCATCCCGGACAGCGGCAGCCAATCGCAGCTGAACGGCTGCGAGTTCGTGCGCCGTCCCGGAACCGACAACTATATCCTGCTGACCTCGGGCCAGGCCCGTGATTTCGGAACGGCCTATTATTATGGCGGCGCGGAGTACGCCAACCTCTGGGACGCCTGGGAGGAGCATTCCAACCAGGAACAGGACCGCGACAATACTTTCGGTTCCGCCTATTTCGATCCGAGCGACAACACCCGCGGCGCGATCCAGTATTTCGGCGGCCGCAACGTCAATAATTTCGTATATGCCAAGTATTTTACCGCCGACGGTACCGGACTGAATTTTGGCGGCGCCGTGGCTTCCCCCCAAACCGGCAGCGATAATTGGAGCGGCTATCCGATAAACGGCGAAATAGCATCGGATCCCAGCGGCACCGGCATCGCTTATTTCGCCGGCCGCGACACCAATGATGAATTGAATATTTACAAAGTTGACGCGTCAAACCCGTCAATCAGCTGGTCGGTGACAACGGGCGGCGATGATATTTCCGGCGGCCAGCTTTATAATGAAAGCAATTATTCGCAGAAACCGTTCGATGCCGGATTCTATAAAGGCGGCAAGGGTCTGGTAGTATGGAATGACGCTGCCAGCGCTTTGCCCGCGTACCATGAGATCGACGCGTCCGCCAACAGCGTCAGCGCCGTCAGCACGGTACCCGGCGCGTCCGCCAATATCTGGACGAGGGTGAGAATATACGATGATCCGGGTGAAGACGAATTTGCGGTAATTTACCAGAACGATGATGTCGACTATGCGGCAGTCTTCTTCGAGGGCGGCTTCGACCGTTTTTATAATAACGTGGACAATCCCGGCAGCGGCCAGCTTTGGACGGAATTGGCAGCCGACACCGTGGCGGTTGTGGACGCAGATGACGAAAATATCACTTTTGCCTATACCAGCTACAATTCGCCGCCGGAAACACCCTTCGGCCTGGCACAGAAGAAGCTGGACGACGTTACGGCTATCGCCAACCGGGGTTGGACCAATGAGAGCGCGGTGATTTTCCAGGCCAGTGTGAACGATATTGATACCGAAGAAGTGATCAAGGTATATCTGGAACTGTTGGCCAATAATGACACGTTCACCGCCTCGACGAGCGAACCGCAGAATCCATGCCCGACCAGCATCGCATTCGGCGATTGTCTGAGCAAATTCTGGCGCATCGCCACCAGCAGTCCGGGCGATTACAGCGTGACTCCTTATACGGTTTCCGCGTCGATCGCTTCTACGGTTGATTCCACTATCGGCTATAAATGGCGGATAATCGCCTGTGACGATGACGGGGAATGTTCCGGCTGGAAACAATTCAGCGCCACCGTACCGAATTTTTACGTTGACACCCTTCCACCGACAGCGCCGGGCCCGTTATCCGTTTATTCCTTGACCAGCAATTCGGTGACGCTTAAATTCGGCGCGACCAGTACGGAAACCAATTTCAGCCGCTACCGTATTTTTTACAAACAGGCAGCCGCCGGCGCGACCATCAATGATACCGAACACAGCGATAATGATTTGAATAATATCCTGTATAATGGCACGGCCAACACTGTCGTGTCCGGCCTCAGTTCCAGCACTCAATACGTATTCAATATCTGGGCATATGATCTGGCCGGCAACCGGGCGACCGCCACTCCCGAGACCGCCACGACCACCAGGTCGCCGGCTTATATGGACCAAATATCTTATCTGATAGAAAATGACGACGGTCCGAATGTTAACAACAACTCGGCTGCGACCTCGACCTATGATACCCCGCTAACGGGGGTCGAGATCGGCGAACGGATGGTGGTCAGGCTTCAGCTGGAAAATACGGGCGAAGATGCGGCGACTGGCAAAATATACCGTCTGCAGTATCAGAATGTCACTGACGCGGGCGCCTGGACCGATGTCGGGGCAGCGACGCAAATCGCTTACTCCTTAGGGCTTTCCGGGGCGAACGGAAGCGCCTTGTTGTCGCACAAAGCGGCGGATAATGCCAATACCTGGCAAAACGGAACCTGGCATGAGGGCGTCAATCAAACCGGCTCCTATACTCTCAGCTACGGGCGTTATACCGAATTCGCATTTATGGTCAAAACGAGCGCCGCTTTGGCGGGAAAAACCTACCGTTTCCGCCTTTATGATATCAGTAGCGGCAAAGTGCTGGATGAATATGCCGAATATCCGACTATCAGCATTGTCGCCGGCACGGCCATGCGCTATTCCAAGCAAAGCGGTTCCCTGCCGAGCGCGACCGCTGACCTGACATATTTCCTAGACCCGGCCGGTTACGGCAAAGTGGCCGCGGATGACGCGGTGAAGGATGGGATCACCAGCGCCAACAATGTGCCGGTACTTCTGTACGCCACGAAGCATACGAACAATACGGATGCCTTTACCGTAACCTGGAACGGCCAAAGTACCGTGGCGCCGGCCGGCGCCGCAGTTTATCTGCAGGTGTACCGCTACGGATCGCCCAGCCAGTGGGTAACCGTGGCCAGCAATAACAGCGCGGCCGCCAATACCGATTTCACTTTGACCGGCAACCGGAATTCAGCCCTGTCCAGTTATTACGGCGCAAGCAACTGGACATATTGGCGGGTATACCAAGCTTCCGGCAACGAAACATTGTCTGCAGATTATTTCCATATCACATTCTCCGCGCCAGTACCGGAGGTCAAACAATTACATTACCGTTGGCGCAACGATGACGGCAATCAAAGCGCCGCCACCTGGCGCGAGCTGAAAGACACGGGCGACCCAGTGGCGCCAACCGACGCGCTCGACAAAGGGGATAATATCCGTATCCGGTTCTATGTAGCCAACACGGGTGGCGGCAGCGCTACGAATTACGGCTATGAGATCCAGTATGCCACGACTTCAACCGGCATTTGCACGAGCGGCGTGAGCCCCTGGCGCTATCCCACTGTCGATTATTCCGGCCAATGGCACCGGGCGACAAGCACTTATTTCAACGACGCCGACGTAACGACCGCGCAAATGACGAATACGGAAGGATACACCTTCGTCGCCGGACGGATGGTCGAATATTCCAGCGCAACGAGCGCGGCCATCACTTTGTCCGAGAACCGCTATACCGAGATCGAGTATGCGTTGATGCCGACCAATAATGCGGAATTGGCCAGCACCTATTGTTTCCGATTGCTCGTGGCCGGAGCGCCGCTTGATTCGTACTCGGCCTATCCGATCATCACGCTGGCCGGCAATACGAACAATGCCCCGTCGTTTGCCGTTGCCCCTTCCGACAACGGGTCGGCTTCCACTTCGCCTACCGATTTCGGGCAAAATGTCGTATTTTCGGCAACCGGCAATGATCCGGATGGCGATGATTATTATCTGGCGGTCTGCAAGGTGAACAGCATAACTCCGGGGAACGGCGGTCCGCCGATATGCGGCGGCATCGGGCAATGGTGTGTATCGGACCGCGCTTCCAGTTCCGACGCGGTCAGCTGTGATTATACCGCGGCGGCAGCCACTGAGAATAATGCCTGGTATGCATTTGTCTGCGACCATCATACCGGTTTTTCTATCGCCAAATGTTCAGCCGTGTCGCAAGGCAGCGGCAGCATCGAAAATAATTCACCGTTTGCCATCAACCACGCCCCGAGTTTCACGGCGATCAGTACGGTCAACAACAATCTGGATCCCGGATCGACCTTCGAGATCAAAGCGACAGTGGATGACACGGATTCTTATGGCGGCGACGACACATTGACCATGTATGTATGCAGCACGAATAGCGCCGATTGGACCGGCTGTACCGACGCGACGCTTTGCAGCGCTGCCAGTTCGTCCAATCCCAGCTGCGATATCGACACGGATATACCGGCCGCTTCTGGTGCCGTGAGTTATTACGCTTTCATATTCGATAACCACAACCTGGGAGCTGCCGTCAATCCGCGCGGTTCCTCATACACGGTCAAAAATGTCGCGCCCGTATTGGGCACTTTGCTGCTTAATGACGGCGCGGATATCGCGTTATTGATGCGCGGCAGCGATACCCAGGTGTCGGCCAAGAACGCCAATATCACCGACGACAACGGCTGCGGCGACCTGGTATCGGCCACCGCCCGGATCTACATGTCGAATGTTTCCGGGGCTTATAACTGTACCGCCGACAACAACGACTGCTATCACGTGAATGTGGCCGGCTGCGCGATCAGCGGCTGCGAGCCCGACGGTGTCACCGCCAATATCACCTGTACCACCAGCATGAAATATTACGCTACACCGACCGATAATTCCGCCTCCAATCCGAATGAACCGTATGATTGGCTTTCTTATATGCAGGTCTATGACGGCGTTAATTATGTCGCTACCACCTCATACCCGGTGGAACTGAACACCACCCTAGCCCTGTCCGTCACCGAACCGGAAATAGATTTTGGCGACGGTTTTTCAGTAGGCGACAATTCCGGCGATAAAAACGCCACCACCACGGTAGTGAATAACGGCAATTCCCCGATCAATACCAATTTGTCCGGCACCAACATGGTCGGTAATCCCAGCGGCACGATTGACGTCGACAACATCAAGTGGAGCTTATTGAATTTCGAATATACCAGCGGCGGCGTTTCCCTGACCAGCGGCGGCGCTAATGTGGATGTGGACATTAACAAGCCGGTGAGTGATAGCAGCGTATTCGATGAAGTCTTTTGGGGCATCGGCATCCCCTACGGTACCGATCGAAGCACTTTTACCGGGACTAATTATTTTAACGTCGTATTGGACAGCGGCGACTGGAATTAATTATGATTCGATTAAATAAGAAAATAAGGGTATATTTACTCGCCACTGTCTTGTTTCTCGCATTAACCGCTGCCTTTGGCTTATTATACCGGCAATATAACAGTCCGGTTTCCCGAAAATCGCCGGGTCCAAGTAGTTTAACGGCCCGCAGCCGAACCGAGATCGAGAACGATATCGCCAAAATATATAAGTCCCTGGCCGTATCGTCAACGGACAACCGGGCTGGCACCGTAGCGGCTATATCACGGTTATGCGGCCTATGGCGCGAGTATGAATCTGTCGCGAGCAGGGAAAAACAGGATGAAGTCAATGCGTTGGCAAAAAACGCCTGCAAAGCCAATGAACTGGCCAAAGAGAATGATCTGGTAAAAGCCTTGGCCATGGCTGTGGCCACCGATCAGGAAAGCGTCGAAAAAAGCGTCAATCCGCAGCTGGCCATTGATCCCGTCTTAGTCCGTTTTTACGAGCAAAGCCGTGATTTTCTGGCAGCCGCGGGCAAGGAAAACATCAGCCGAAATTTAAATGATTTGAAATATACTTTTACTGAATTGAAATCGCGTCCTACCGAGGGATCCAGCGGGGAATTGCTTGCCGAATTGGAACGGACAATCGGCGACCTGGACCGGCTCTTACCGGGGCCGGATTATGAGCAGGCGAGAAGCCGCCTATCGGAGTTGACGGAAGAGATCTATTTCGGGAAGCAACCGTGACATAAAGTATTTTGGCTGCGGCGTACGTATTTAGGCGTGTAGTTCCGGCAATTTTTGGGAAGGAACGCGTCTGTTAGCCGATAACGGTAAAACATAATTCAAACCATAAAATACCAGATATAGAATTTCATATATTTTGCGGCATAAATTAGTGCGAAAATATGGTTTTTTGCTCGATATTGCAAATTATGTTATAATTAATTATCTTAGTTATTCCCCATGCCCGTAGAATTTCGTCCCAAACTACTCAAAATCGTATATCTATTGATAGCCATTCTGGCCATTTGGTCAGTGGGTCTTTTATTTTGGCAGAATTATCCATTATTGCCGGCTGTCGCCCAAGACGAAGAAGCGGACAAAACGCCTCCTCTGATCTATAATGTCCAGGTATCCGGCATTAACGCCACCTCATCCATCATCACCTGGGAAACCGATGAGATGTCCGATTCCCTGATCAATTTCGGCCTGGACAAGAGTTACGGCATTGTTCGCGATCCGCGGGCGGATAAGAAGGAACACACGATTATCCTCGAGAATCTCACGGCCGGGACCAATTATTTTTTCCGCATTACCTCAACCGACGCGGACGGCAACCAGGGCATATCGAGCGATTTCACTTTCAGCACGGAAAAGATCGAGCAACCCCCGGAGTATACCGGCTATCAGGAAGAGATCACCCAGGAGGGTACCGCCGGCTTGAACGAAGTCGGCGTGGAAGAAGTCCTGCAGGCGATCAAAAGTATTTCCAGCGAAGAAACCCTGGAAGAAATTCAGAAAGAACTTAAGACCAAAGCCGAGGAAATAGTATCCCCGCCGACGATTATCCTGGACTATGCCGACGTGGAAGTCGGTACCGATTATGCCACCATCACCTGGAAGACGGATAAGGAGGCCAATTCGATCGTCGCTCTGGCCGTGGAAGGGGATTATGATCCGGGCAGCGAGGACCCTTATGTCTGGCGGGAGGGGCAACCGGACGAGATGGTGTTGGAGCACACGGTGCAGATCACCGGTTTGCAGCCGGCCACCGTTTATCATTTCCAGGTTTCCTCGAAATCGGTTTTGGATTTGACCGGTTTTTCCAGCGACAAGACCTTCAAAACCAAATCCATCCTGCCGGAAATATACAATATCAGCCTGACCAAGATCGAGGAAGATTCAGCCACCATCCGCTATACCACCAACGTGCCCTGTTCATCGATCATCGAATATACGAATTTGAATTCCGGGGAAACCAAACTGGAGGGCAATTCGATCTACATCACTATGAACCAGACAAAGCTGAGCAATTTGATATTCGATACTTATTATTCGTTCATCATCAAAGTCGAAAGCGAAGACGGCGAAAAGGCCCAAAGCGACCCGATCACTTTCATCACTATCAAAGACGAAGCGCCCCCGGTGATCGCGAAAGTCAACACCGAATCGACGCTATATCCCGGTTCGGAAAACAAGATCCAGACTATCGCCAGCTGGGAGACCGACGAACCGGCCCAATGCCAGTTATTTTACCATCAGGGATTGATTTCGATCGATGAGCCGGACAATCTCCAGAAAGAAGAGGACTATGCCACCAGGCATGTCCAGGTAGTGACCAACTTCCTGCCCTCGACGGTTTACAAATTCTGGATTATTTGCAACGACGAAGCGGATAATGCCGGAAAATCAGCGGATTATACGATGCTGACCCCGACCCAGGAAGAGAGTATAATAGATATCATCATCAAAAATTTCGAATCCAGTTTCGGCTGGCTAAAGAAAGTAAAAGTAGGCGGCTAATAATTCAGATAACAGATAACAGATAACAGATAACAGGAATGGAAAAGCCTGCCGTCTGTTTACTGCCGTCTGTTTATACGAAATCGTGCCCCAACCGATCATAAAACTTAAAGACCTGGAAATAACCTATAATCTGGGTAAGGTAAACGAGTACAAAGCGACCCGGGGAGTGAGCATGGAAATCTATCCGGGGGAATTCGTGGCGTTTTTCGGCCCGTCCGGCTGCGGCAAATCGACGATATTTTACAGTATTCTCGGTATCCTTGAACCTTCCGCCGGGCAATTGTTCGTAAAGGGCGAGAATCCGTATTCTTTTTCGCCGGAGGAGATGGTGAGGTTCCAGACCCAGATAATAGGCATTATCTATCAGGCATTCTTTTTGATAAATTCAATTGATGTGATCGATAATGTCGCTTTGCCGCAGATTTTCCATGGCATCAATCCGGCCAAGCGGCGGCGTTGGGCCAAACAGCTTTTGAAGCGTTTCGGCATGGGCGAGCAAGGCGATAAATACCCCGATAATCTGTCGGGGGGACAGTCGCAACGTGTTTCGGTTGCCCGCTCGATGGTCAATAATCCCGATATTCTTCTGGCTGACGAACCGACCGGTAATCTGGACAGTGTTTCCACGAAGCAAGTCATGAGTTCGCTTGAGGAGATCAATATGGTCGATAAGAAAACGGTAGTAATGATCACTCATAACGCCGCCCAGCTGTCCTATTGCCACAGGGTATTCTATATGAAGGACGGCCTGCTTGACCGCGTGGTGCCGAACCCGGAAAAAAAACAGATCGCCAAAGTCGATAAACAGAAGATCCTGGTAACGGAATTCGACCAGCTGCAAAAACTGTATCCCTACTCTTCGCCGATCGAGCTCAAGGTGAAGAGCCTGGTGAATTACCTGACCCAGGACCTGAATTTGTACCAATTGCAGCGCATGGAAGAGATCCTTCAGTTGGTGGTGGAAAGAAAAATGAGTCAGCAGGAATTTTGCCTGACTTTGGGCAAAAAATATAATGACGGAGGTATCGACCTGGACCTACCGCTCGCCAAACATATGTCGGCCAGAGTCCAGCAGATATTGGAACAGGCGGAAGATGTCGGGCGTTATCGCCGGCGGTTTATGAGTAATAACTTTTTTGACCGCGAAAACAGCGTGATCAAGAGCCTGACCAAATACTTGATCGGCGAATACGGCCAATCGATGTCGCTGGTACAGCGGCGCCGTTTGCGCGACCTGATTTATAAGCGCATTGCCGGGCTTATCTCGCGCCGTGAATTCAAGGATGGTTTGCGCCTTCCGTTAGCCGGCGGCGGGATCGGTCTGGACATTATCCCCTCGCGCAAACTGACCCGGTATTTCGAGAAAGTGCTGATCCAGGGCATCGAGACCAAGGGGCACGGACATTAGCAAATTTCGAATGACGAATTACGAATGTCGAATAATTGATTCCAGTCTGACAAAACAGTTCACAAAAATAACATATATATTGATTCCATTGATTAGTATGAATTGATTTTTGGATTTATGGTAAATGTTGCGACCTCATGGATATGTAATCAATTATAAAAAAATGTTTAAATCTTAAGTATATGATGAGATTGCAGGATACGCTAAAATTAGCGACTAGAATGTTCCGGACCCGGCCGGCGCGCACCTGGCTGACCATTTTTGGTATTGGCGTCGGTTTCGGCGCGGTCGTGATCCTGGTCGGCTTGGGCTACGGCTTGCAGGGAGTATTGCTTGAGAAAATCGTTTTTGGCGAAGCTTTGTTGTCCCTGAATGTCATTACCCCGCCCTCCCGGGTGGTCGTAATCGGCGACGAACAATTGCAGAAATTCAACGATCTGCCGAATGTCGTCGATGTCGCCCCCTTGGCCAGCTTTACATCCCTTATCACTTACGGGGATTTGACCGGCAGTATTATACTGAATGGCGTCGAACCGAAGTATTTTCGTTACGCCGGTGTCGTGCCGTCCGCCGGCCAATTGTTCGAAGCGGGACAAACCGACGGCATATTATTGTCTTCGGCCGTTATGAAACTGTTCGAGAAAGAAGCAGACGAAATAATCGGCCAGACGGTGCGTTTCAAGATATTCCTGCCGACCGGCAAAGAGGACGAAGTGCAGGAAATTCCTCTGGTTAAAGATTACAAAATCATCGGGATCATTGACGATGAAGCCTCGATCTTCGCCTATATTCCGCTGTCGGAATTTTCCGATCATTTCGCTATTCCTTATTATGATAAAGCGCGGGTTAAAGTCAGCGACCGGCAATTTCTCGATAGTGCCGAGAGCTCGATTTTGGAAGAGGGATTTGTGGTAACAGCCTTGTCCAAGACGGTTGACCAGGCCAACAAGATCTTCGCCGGTGTTCAGGTCACTCTGGCCTTGTTCGGCGCCATAGCCCTGATCGTATCCGCGATCGGCATGTTCAATACTATGACGGTAACGCTGTTGGAACGTACTAAAGAGATCGGCATTATGCGCACGATCGGCGGTTCCCCGTTGAATATCAAAATAATGTTCCTGACCGAGTCGGTATTGATGGGTTTTCTGGGTGGATTGGTCGGAATCGCCATCGGGGTGGGCGGCGGCTTGTCGGTTAATTTCCTGTTGAATTTGGTCGCGAACCGACTGGGCGGCGCGTCAATGCAGCTATTTCGATTTCCGCTCGGTTTTCTCCTGTTTGTGGCCGGCTTTTCCGGGGTTATGGGGTATGTCACCGGTTTGTTCCCTTCCAAGCGCGCCGGATCGCTTAATCCGCTGGACGCGATCCGTTATAGTTAATTTTTAGTAATCAGAGAACAGTAAGCAGTAAACAGAAAAATCGCTTATGTGGCAACTTAGAGCTTTTATACGGTTCTTCGATTAATTATTTGTCATATCGCGATAGATTAAAATATTTTTTGCGGTTATTTGGCAAATTATGGTATAATAAAATAAGAATGTGGATAAGTTATCCTTAGCTTTAAAGCGGTATGGCTGAAACGGTACCATATTAATTGAATTATTAGTAAAATATTTACAAAATCTAATATATATTCAAACATTATCAGATGCAAAACTATTGTATTTGATATTTAAATTACGATTAATCAATCCCCATGGCGAAAAAAATAAAAAAACAAATCAAGAGATCAATGCCGCTATTCGTGATCGTCTGTATGCTGATGACCATGGTAGCCGTTGATCTTGTTTTTAACCATAATTATTTTTTGTCCCAGGACGGTATAGCCGGTTTCTCCATATTGAGGCCGGAAGTTAACGCCGCAACCGGCGATAACGCGGTTACCCAGGTGACGGTTCGCAACGCCCCGCCGGCGGTTACGGTAGAAGCGGCTGAATGGCCGGCGTCCACCTCCACCTCGCCGATAAATGTCGGTGACTCCATCCAATTCACCATGACCGGCGATGATCCGGAAGACAACAGCTACTACATGATCGTCTGTCCGACACCGGGTGTGGTTGCCAGTTCCACCGGCGGAGCCCCGGAATGCGATGACGGGTTGAATACCCATTTTTGTATTTCACCGTTGACGCCCGATACTGAGGTGGCGACTTGTACTTACGCCAGCGTTGCCGATCCCCCGGGAGAGACTCAAGATTGGTACGCGTATCTCTGCGACAACCACGGGACCGAAGGGTCGTGTACCGATAATTACAGCCAGGGTGACGGGGCCGGCGACGATGACAGTCCTTTTTATATCAACCACGCCCCTAATTTTACCGCCGTTAATACGACCGGCGATGACAAAGACCCGGGACAGCTTTACACCATTCTGGCCTCCGTAACCGATTCGGATAAGCTCTACACCCTGGATGAATTAAGCCTGTATGTCTGCAGCAGCGATTCCTGGGATGTGTCAACCGGCTGTACCGATGACCAATTTTGCTATGCGACTTCGACAACCGATGATATAGAATGCCAATGGGCGACCACTACTCCGGCCAGGGACGGTGATTATCCTTATTACGCCTTTGTTAAAGATGATAATGACTTTGCCGCCACCGGGAATTCCCAGACGGATACTTATACCGTTAATAATGTAGCGCCTACTGTTAGCGGGGTGCATCTTCACAGTGATGAAGATATAATACTGAACATGAAAAATTCCGCTGAAGTCGTGGCCACTACCACGGCGACTATTGCCGACAATAACACCTGTCATGATATTGTCTCGGCCACCTCTTCGATCTATTGGTCGGGCGCGGCCGGCGGCTGGAACTGCGTCGGTGACGGTGATGATTGTTATCAGATATCCGCCGTAAATTGCGCTTATGTGCCCGGCAGCTGCGTCGGCACTTCGACGACGGCAACCTATATATGCTCGACTACACTGGCTTTCCATGCCATACCGACTGACGGCGGCGGCGGTACATATCCATACACAGGAACGAGTTGGCTGGCCGGCCTCAAGGGTATAGACGACGATGGCGCTTACGGCATCGGTACGACGACCAGCGGCAGCGGAGTCGCGGTCGCCACCCTGCTGGCCCTGACCGTTCAGGAGAATCTGATCGACTACGGCTCCATCCGGGGCGGTGAGGATACGGGTACTTATGACGCTACGACGACGATAGAAAATTACGGTAACGCGCCGATCGACAGCACCTTCAGCGGCGACAATATGGCCCAGCCAAGCGTTGATTATATCGCGCCCACCGAACAGCGTTATGGCCTGGCAACCGACACTTATGCCAGCCTGACTTATCAGCTGGCGTCTAGCACCTCGGCAGTGCGCGATTTGGATATCGGCAAACCGGATGATGATGTCAGTCTGACCGTTACGGATCAGGTATTCTGGGGCATAAACATTCCGGCCGGCAAGCCTTCGGGCGTTTACAGCGGTACTAACTATTTCATGTCCGCCCTCGATAATAATGCTTGGTAATAAATAGTCATCATACAAAAGACAAAAAGCCCGGCTAGCCGGGCTTTTTGGTATATTAAGAAAGGCCTTTATCGTTTATAATTTTGTATCGTATTCTCTGGCCTTAACGTTTTCAATGCTGTGTTTATATCAAAGGCAAAAACCCAGCATTTTTATTTACCGGGTGTAATGTAACAGAAGAAATATAAGGTTATAATTGAATTCTTTTAATAGTATTTTAATTTAATTTCCCCTATATTATTTTTATACTTGAAATATATAGTTAAATATTGTATATTATAGATAAGAATCAAGGGTAATCCACAAGTTAACAACAGCTGGTAAATGTCAAATAGTAGTAATAAAAATACTGTTTTTTTATTGTAAAATTAAATAAAACAGAAGGGGCAAAATTAATAATCAATCACTAAAAAATTGAATTGCCTATTTAAAACACCAAAACGGAATAACTAAAATTTCTATTTTAGTGTTTTTTTAGTATTTCTTTGATGTCAAAAAGAGCCCTGTTTATTTGCATATTGGTTCTGAGCGGATTTTTCGCGTGTGTTCATTCTACACAGGCCGGTTTTGGTATTTCTCCGCCATTCGTTAAAACCAAAAACCCGATATTTCCCGGTTCGCATTTCGAGCAAAAAATTACCTTACTGCGATCTACCGCGGACGAGGATTTAGTGGCAAAAATCGCGATTGACGCGCCCGATATCGCTGATTGGATCACTATCCAGCAGGGCAATGAATTCGATATGCCGCCGGGCAAGCTGCAAGTACCGATAACGGTAATGGTGGATGTGCCCAATTCAGCTGAGATCGGTTCGTATAAGGGGTATTTGAATATCCAGGTGGTGCCCAAACAGAAGAATTCCTCCGGCGGCGTGGCTATCGCACTGGGTGCCCGCGTTGACGTCGACCTGGAGGTAACCAATGAACCCTTTATCGATTTTTCGATCCGCAGCGTAAAAATTCCCGATTTCGAACTTTTTAAAAAGCCCTGGAATTGGAAAATATTCTCGTATTTTTTCTCGCGGGTGAAAGTGGTCATGCGGATCGAAAACACCGGCAACGTCAAAGTGTCACCGACCAAAGTCCAGCTCGATATAACCAATCTGAACGATAAATTATTGGAATCGCACGAAGACACCTCGATTAATCAGGTAGAGCCTTTCGCTACCAGTGATGTCGTCGCATCATTTCCCACTATGCTTGGTGTCGGCGAGTATTGGGGGACCATCAGGATCTACCAAGATAACGAAATAATACATAAAGATAAGCTGATCTTTGCGGTCAAACCGGCAGGATCGCTCGGTAGCGGCCGGCCGGCCGGCGCGATGCCCTGGATAATGCTGGGAGGGATGATCGCTCTGATACTTTTGATCATCGGCATATTGATCTGGATAAGGATCTGGCGCTATTTCTGGCGTTTGGCCGTATTTGCCACTAAGCCGCTACGCTGGTCAGGAAGGTTCGTGATTGCCCTATATCGCCGTCTGAAAATTAGCTTCTGGCAATGGATGCATAAAAAGGCCGCCCGCTATCAGGATGCTTATCCCGGTCAGGCTCCGAAAAGAGAAGCTATGTCAGCCAACCAGGATAAAAAGAATGAATATGATGATTTTTCCGGCCATCAATAAACCTATATTATCTAAAATATGTCCCCATGCTGTAAATTTTTATATAATCGCGTCATCCCCTTATCATTAATTTTCACTGCAAGCTGCCTATCTCCCGTAAATGCGCTGGCTCAAACCGGTGATAATATTTTCACTACATTGGAAATTATCGTTTCCTGCGGCGATGGCCTGGCTGAGCCGCTAAACGGCGAAGTCTGCGATCCGGGCGATCCGCCCGATGTCGCGGCGGATATCGGCAGTACCACTTGCGCGGATTATAACGATATTTTCGGCCATCCTTTCTCCTCCGGCAATATAGGCTGTCTGAGCGATTGCAGCAATTTCGCCACTTCCACCTGCTTTACCTGCGGCAATAGCCATAAGGAAGAATTGGAGGATTGCGACCGGAGCGACTTTGGCGGCAAGACTTGCCTGACTTACGGCTACCAGAGCGGTTCTTTGGTCTGTACTCTCAATTGCCTGATTAGTACGGCCAATTGCGTCGCTGCCACTTCCGAGGGCGGCAGTCCGGGCGGCGGTTCGTCGGGCGGATCAGCCGGCGGAACCGCCGGTTTTTCACCCGGGACGCAAACGGAAAGGGAAACTAAGGTAGTGGTACGGGGCAAATCCTATCCGCATGCCGATGTCCATATATTGGTTGACGGCAAAGTGATCGGAATCGTGACAGCGGATGGTAAAGCCGATTTTTATTTTGAAACCAATGAGATACCGGCCGGCGTGGCCAGTTTCAGCTTCTGGTCAGAGGACAGTGTGGGGTTGAAGTCTACCTTGCTGACCCTGACTTTCCGGGTAATTTCCAATGCCGTAACGACGATCACGGGCGTTTATATCGCGCCGACGATAGATATCGATAAGAAATCAGTTCGTAAAGGCGAAGAAGTTACCATATACGGGGAAACCGTGCCGGAAACCGAAGTTCATGTTCATATCAATTCGGACCAGGAATATGTCGAGCAAACCGATAGCGATGACAATGGAAAATGGCAGCTAGTCTACAATACCGAGCAGTTGGAGGAGGATTTCCATACCGCCAAGGCCTTATTCCAGGTCGCGGTCGAAGGGAATGTCATCCAAAGCGGATTTTCCAAATCAGCCAGTTTCTATGTCGGCAAGATCGGCGGCGACGCAGTCTGTCCGGGCGCCGACCTCAATGGCGACGGCCGTGTCAATCTGATCGATTTTTCCATCCTGCTCTTTTATTGGAATACCAATAACGAATGCGCCGACCAGGATAATAGCGGCAATGTCGATCTGATCGATTTCAGCATCATGATGTTCTATTGGACAGGGTGAGGCAAATGTCGAATGACGAATTTCGAATGACGAATTACTGGTCATAAAGCAACAATAATAATTTCATTGAATAATATTCTTAAAATGAGAAATAAAATATTAATATTAATTGCGGTAGCAGTGCTTTTGCTGTTACCGGGAAAGACCAGGGCGGCGGTTTTGTCTTTGGAGCCGGCGGAGAATGCGTATGGGCCGGGCAACCAGTTCGCGATTGACGTCAAGATCGACATTAATTCGGCTTGCATTAACACGGTCGAGGCGGAAATTGATTTTCCCCGGACCAAATTGATCCTGACCGATTTTCTGGTGGGGGATTCGATCCTGACGGTTTGGGTCGATCGGCCGGCCAAAGCCGATATGGATTCGATCAACCAGGCCGGAGTTCTGCATTTTTCCGGAGGGATTCCCGGTGGATATTGCGGCAAGATTCCCGGTGATCCGGGACAGAGTAACGTATTGGGGCGCTTGTTATTCCAGGTTCCCCGTTTTACGGTTGCCGAGGATGACAGTAATACCGCTATTATCCGTTTCGGTGATATGACTCGGGCCCTGGTTAATGACGGGCAGGGCACCCAGGATATTCTCATTACCAAGGCGGCGCAAGTGGCGATCAATCGAACAGCGGTCAAAGACACAGTCGATTGGCAGCAGGAGATAAAGATCGACAACATCCCGCCTGAGCCGTTTACCATCGAATTGCGACAGGATCCGAAGATTTATGACGGGAAGTACCATATTTTATTCAATACCGTCGACAAGCAATCCGGGATCGACCGTTATGAGGTGTTGGAAATCCGTCCGGAACAGTCACTGGGGGCCAAACCGAAACAAACCTGGTGGGACCGCCTGGTGGGAGCCGAGAAGCCGGCACCGGTCTGGCAAACGGCGGAAATGCCCTATATATTGCGGGATCAAACCCTTAAAAGCGTCATCAGGGTCAGGGCGGTCGACAAAGCCGGAAACGAAAGGATGGTGGAATATGTTCCGCCGCTTGACCAACAACAGACCGAGCAGCTGCCGATCGGCCGTTTAGTGGTTATCGGTTCGGTGTTTGGCGTGGTGGTAGCTTTATTGATAATATTGATTATATTGTTAATTCGCAAATTCATCATAAAAAAATCAAATTATGAAGAGGATATTCAACCTTAGCGTGCTTGCGCTTTATCTTGTCGTATTATCGGCCGGCTTATGGCCCAATCCGATTTTGGCCGCCAGCGCCAGCTTGTATTTCGCCCCGTCATCGGGCAATAAAACGATCGGCACGACCTTTTCGGTCAGTGTGAAGGTCAATAGCGGCGGTCAGGTTATCAATGCCGCCGAAGGCGCGATCAGCTATGATACCAATCTTCTGGAAGCGACCGGAGTATCCAAAGGAGGGACAATTTTCCCTTTTTGGACTACCGAGCCGACCATCAGCGGCGGTTCGATCCGCTTTGGCGGCGGTCTGCCTCCGCCCGCATACAACGGTAATGCCGGCCAGATAATAACCGTCAATTTCCGGGCCAAACAAGTCGGTACGGCCAAATTGAATTTCACTTCCGGCGCGGTTCTGGCCAATGACGGCAAAGGTACCAATATCATATCCAGTCTGGGGAGCGCTGGCTTCAATATCGTTCCCAAGACGGAAGCACCGGCGGCAGAACCGGCCAAACCGGCAGAACCGGCCAAACCACGGGAACCGGATTATAACAAGCCGGTGATCACCTCGCCGACCCATCCGGATCAGGATAGTTGGTATCAGGCACGACTGGCGCAATTCAAGTGGGAACTGCCGTCGGGAGTTAACGGTGTCAGTATCGCATTCGACCAATCGCCGTCTAGCGACCCTGGGCCGTCAAGCGACGGATTGATGAGCGACAAGGAATATGAAGCGGAAGCGGACGGCACCTGGTATCTGCATCTGAAATTCAAGGATCCGTCGCGCTGGGGCACGATCGCCCATTACCGGATAAATGTCGATTCGACCCCGCCGGAGCCGTATAGCGTGGAAGTCAAGCAAGCGGACGTAAGCGACTGGCCGGAGTTATCGTTCCAGACGACAGACAAGGGTTCAGGACTGGATAAATATAAAGTTTATATCGACCGCCTTGATCAAAAACCGGACGAAGTTCCGGCGGATAAAAGTTCGTACCAGGTTTCCGGGCTGACGGCAGGCAAGCATACGGCGATTGTCAAAGCGATCGATAAGGCAGGCAATGAGAGGATAGTCACGGCCGAATTCGAGATCCAACCGCTGCCGGCGCCCATCATAATAAATTACGCCCGGGAATTTACGTCACGGGACAAGTTCTATATGAGCGGTACGGCGATACCAAGCGCCAAAGTGATTGCTTATATCGGGCAAGGACAGCGGGTAATCGCCACTTCTACCTTCGACAGTGATGCCGGCGGCAATTGGTTCTATCTGCATGAACCCCAATTGCCGAACGGCCGTTATATCGTCTGGGTGGAAGCGGTTAACGGCAAGGGTATTCACAGTTATCCGAGCGAGAAGAAATCCTTTCTGGTTTCACCGCCGGTATTCACGGTTATCGGCGATTTCGTGATCAATTATTTCACAGTGCTGGTATCGCTGCTGTTCATGATCATCCTTATTATTCTGCTTATTTTCTGGGTGATCCTGCTTATCCGCAAGCGGCTGAAGAAAGAAACAGTCGAGATCGAAGAGGTATTGCACCGCAACACGGTGGCGATGAAACAGGCGATCGACCGGACATTCACCGAGCTGGAAGGCCAGAGAACCAAAACCGCCCAGACCAAAGCCAGGGACGGCTTGAAGCGGCAGGCTGACGAGAACGAGCAGAAAACGCTGAAGGAGATACGGGATGTGGAAGAAATTTTGAAATAGGCAAATAGTTAAGTTAGATAACAGAAAACAGATAGCAGGGATGATACATTTCAGATAAATTAAGTAAAATTGTTGATTATTTTAATGCATAAAACAAAACGCTTCACTTTTATAGTGAGGCGTTTTATATTTATTAACTATTGTTTAACTATAAATCTTAATGACTATACTGTTATCTGCTATCTGTTTTCTGTTATCTATTTGATTATCTGTACCCGGTGGGTTTCGCGCTGAAGCGGGAGGTCGGTGCCCAGTCCGTCGGCCGCGCGGAGGGAAGAATAAGGCAGGATGCTCAATTCAGCCTGGCCGGCGGTGATTTTGCGGAATACCAGATAAGCGATGGTCTGTCGGCCGGAGAAATTGTCGGGATTGCCGCAGATCAGATCGAGGCGGCCGAGCCGGTGGTTGATCGCCTGGTGCATTAAGAGCGGACAGGCATTCTCGTCCGGTTGGACAGCCACCAGATCAAGAGTGGAAGTGGAATACGAGAGTCCGGCCAAGACGGCGTTTATCGAGGTCGTGGCCGTATCGGACACGATTTGGGCAAACAGGTAATCCGGACCGAAAAAGTTTTCTTTATCCACCAAAACGAAAAGCGACGCGGGTTGGAGTGAAGTGATTGCCGCTTCAGCCCAATCCGCGCCGCTTAAGCAAATGCAAAACAGCAGACAAAAAAATGCCACTGTTTTTTTTGCTTTTTGTTTTGGCATAAGCATGGGGATCTCTTGATTTAAGTATAGCATATATGGTAAAAGAATGAAATTTGCCAAAATAAGGCAAATTAGCTACAATAATAACAGCTTATAATAATTATTTTAAAAAATAATGTTAATAACATGCCGATTGGAGTATTATTTAAAATCAGCCAGTATGAACGAAATAAGTTCGTAACCAAGGTAATCGATGCCAGCGCGCCCAAAACCGATTTTTATTTTTTGGTGGTGCTTTCGACCGTGATCGTGGCCATGGGCCTCTTGGCCAACAATCTGATCCTGGTGATCGGCGGTATGCTGGTGACCCCGCTTCTTTCTCCGGTACTGGCCCTGTCTCTCGGTATCGTGATCAATGAACGCCGGGTGATCATCCGTTCGTTAAGGATCTTTTTCACTTCCCTCGCCCTGGCTTTCCTTACTGCGTTTATCGCCGGACTGATCAGTCAGATTTCGGTGGCGGACTCAAATATTATCACCATCATGAAACCGTCTTTGTTCACGCTTCTGGTGGCGATCGTGGCCGGTTTGGCCGCCAGCTATACCTGGGTAAAGCCGGGTTTGGACGGCACCTTGCCGGGAATCGCCGTTACCGTGACTTTGATCCCGCCTTTGACGGCCATTGGCCTGGCTTTGGCCCATGGCGAATGGTCGATTTTGCGCGACGTATTCAGTAATTTTTTATTGAATATCATCGGCATCATCCTGGCATGCCTTTTGGTTTTCTCGCTAATGGAATTCTATAAAGCCAGACGGCAGGCGGTAGCAGAGGTCAAAGAAGAGGAAAAGGAAATCAAGAAGGAAAAGGCCAAGGCGATCAAGGAAAAGGAACTGGCTGCCCAGACAGAGGCCGCCAAATAAAATTTACAGAATTTGGAATTTCTTCTTAATTAATTATCAAAATCAACTAAATCCAATATATGCGAAATATCATAACCGATCCGAAAAAAATCGACGAAGTCCTGAGCCGCGGCGTGGAAACGGTCTATCCCGATAAAGCGAGCCTGAAAAAGCGGCTTTTGTCCGGCAAGCGTATCCGTCTGTATTGCGGCTTCGATCCCAGCGCCGCTTCCCTTCATATCGGCAACGCTATCCAGATGAACAAACTGGCGCAATTCCAGGCGCTGGGGCATGAAGTGATATTCCTGATCGGGGATTTTACCGGCATGATCGGCGATCCGACCGACAAAAGCGCGGCCCGGCAGAAACTGACCAGAGAGCAGGTCCTGAAAAATTCCGAATTTTTCCAAAAACAGGCGGGCGCTTATCTTGATTTTTCAGGCAGTAACGCGGCCAAGGTAATGTACAACAGCGAATGGAGCGACAAGATAACATTCAAGGATCTCATCGAGATCACTGCCAATTTTACGGTCCAGCAGATGATCCAGCGCGATATGTTCCAGGAACGGATCAAAGAAGAGCGGCCGATCTATTTCCATGAATTCCTTTATCCGGTGGCACAGGGATATGACAGCGTAGCGATGGATGTTGATTTGGAAGTGGGCGGCAATGACCAGATGTTCAATATGATGGCCGGCCGGACGCTGATGAAAGCGATGAAAAACAAAGAAAAATTCGTCTTGACCGGCAAACTGTTGGCCGACGTCAGCGGCAAGAAGATGGGCAAGAGCGAGGGCAATGCCGTTTTTTTGTCGGAAGAGCCGGACAATATGTACGGCATTGTCATGAGCTGGCCGGACGGTGTGATCGGTTCGGGCTTTGAGCTATGCACCAAAGTACCCTGGGATGAGGTTAAAAAACTGCAAAAACAATTAAAAGACCAAACGGTCAATCCCCGCGACCTCAAAATGCGTTTGGCTTATGAGATCGTGAGAATCGTTTACGATAACACAAAAGCCGAAAAAGCGCAAGACCAGTTTATTAAAACGTTCCAAAAGAAAGAAACACCTGATCGGATAAAAAGTATGGCATTGAAAGCCAAAAGTATAAATATTATTGAATTATTGGTCAAAGCCGGACTATCAGCCAGCAAGAGCGAGGCCAGGCGCCTGGTCGAACAGGGTGGGATCAAAATCGACGGCCAGGTGGTGAAAGGCCAGGAAGACGAAATTAAGCTGGATAAAGAAGTTTTAGTCCAGCGGGGAAAACGCCATTTTGTTAAAATAACGGGAAATTCGAAAAAATAATTTAGAGCCAAAGGAAGATTATATGGCCGAAAAATAATCATGTATACTCTGGATAAAATTAAATTTGAAATAGCGGACAAGATTAACCGGGCGGTCGGACAGACCGCCATAGAGGCGGCTGATCTGGCCTATCCGCCCAATAGCGAACTGGGCGATTTGAGCCTGCCTTGTTTTACGGCTGCTAAGGCGGCCGGACAGAATCCGGCGGCAATTGCCCAAAACCTGGTGGCGAAAATGTCAGCTGACGATAAAATAAGCGGAATGATCTCTACGGTAACCGCGGCCGGCCCGTATTTGAATTTTAAGCTTTCGAACATATATCTTGCCCGGGAACTTTTTACCAGTTTCGAAAAATATGGCGATGAATATGGCATAAACAAAAAAGGCCGGCAAGAACGGGTTTTGGTCGAGTACAGCAACGTCAATACGCACAAAGAATACCATGTCGGGCATTTGCGCAATATTTGTTATGGCGACACGGTAAACCGCATCCTGACCGCTAACGGCTATGACAGTATTCCGGTGTCTTATATCAATGATTTCGGTATACACGTGGCTAAAACCCTGTGGGCGTACCTGGAATACTACAAGGATCAGCCTCTAAGCGGTAATAAAGGGGAATTATTGGGTCAAATCTATGTACGCGCTTCAGGGGAGTTGAAGGAGAACAAAACCGCCAAAAGGCTGGTCGAGCTGATGATGAAAAAGATCGAATCCCGTAAGGGCAAGGAATATGAATTGTGGCAGGAAACCCGACAATGGAGCATCGAACAATTCGACGAAATATACCGGGAATTAAATGTCAGCTTCAAACATACGTTCTACGAGAGCGAATATATCGACCAGGGCAGGGAGCTGGTCTTCCGGCTTAAAGAGCAGGGGGTACTGGAGGAAAGCCAGGGAGCGATCATCGCCAATCTGGATAAATATAATCTGGGGGTTTTGGTAATATTGCGTTCGGACGGGACAGCGACTTACCCGGTAGCCGATATTCCGCTGGCGGAAGCGAAGGCGAAAATGTTCAGCCCGGATAAATCGATCTACGTCGTTGACATCCGGCAAGCCCTGTATTTCAAACAGTTATTCAAAATACTTGAACTGATGGGCCACCGGGAAAAGCTGGTCCATTTGGGATTCGAATTCGTCAAATTACCCTCCGGTATGATGAGCTCCCGGAGCGGCAATGTGATTACCTATAAAGACCTTAAAGGGCAAGTGATGGCGAAAGCAGTCGCCGAAACCAAGGAAAGACATCCTGACTGGGGCGAAGCCAGAGTGGATGATACGGCCCGCGCGCTGGCCATTGGGGCGATCAAATTCGAAATGGTCAAAGTCAGCGCCAGCCAGGGAATAACATTCGATATCAACGCCTGTCTGGCATTCAGCGGTTATACCGCGGCTTACCTGCAATATGCTTATGCCCGCATCGAAAGCATCATGAGGAAATCAAAAGACAAAGAATCCGATAATATAGAGCCGGCGGACTTCGGTAGGCTATCCGAAAACAAAGAGCATAATCTGATGATTAAATTAGCCAAGTTTCCCGAAACGGTGGTACAGGCGGGAGAGAATTACGATCCGAGCGCGGTTGCCCGCTATCTTTTCGAACTGGCCAAAGAATTCAACGATTATTACCATGTGGTACCGGTCCTGAAAGCCGAGGAAGAGGTCAAGGTTGCGCGCTTGTGGCTCCTGACGTCCGTTAAGCGGGTATTGGGCCACGGCTTTCGGCTTTTGGGAATCGAACCCTTGAGTGAAATGTGATAATTTTACAATGAAAGAATTTTGGATATTTATTTTTACAGTAAATTAATAATATATGCGTTACGTAATATTTTAAATATAAATCGTATTCGCATAAATTTATTATGAAAAAAATCATTACAGTTTCTATTTTAGCGCTTATGCTGTCGGTATTTACCGGCTGTATGAAGAAGCAGGAACAGGCAAAAGTACAGACAACTGCGGGCGACACCGCGCCGCAGGGCGGCTTGGTGGTCAGGGAGAACAATACTCTGCTCGGCTGGCTCAAGCGCGGCAAAGGAGTGGAATGCACCGTTACCAACCCGGACGGCAGTACCATGACAATTCAGACCAAGAACAACAAGATCCGCATGAGCGGGGTGCCCTATGTGTCGGTGGCCAACCCGGGAGCGCCGGAAGAAGGGGGCGTGACGGTTTCCGATGACGAGTGGATGTATTCCTGGGGTAAAAGCGACGGGATGAAAATGAATCTGAAACGGGTACAGGAATTGACTGCCGAGCTGGGCGACGACGCTCCAACCGATGAACCGAAAACCTGGGAAGATATGGTCCATGGCTGGGAAGATGCAGGCGTGGATTATAATTGCCAGGAAAAGACCCTGGCCGACAGCCTGTTTACGCCGCCGGCCGATATTAATTTTACCGACTATACCCAATATATGGAGGATATGGCGGATATGGGCAAACAATTGCAGGATTACACCAAAGGTGATAATCTGGATATGGATGCCCTGGAACAAAAAGCCAAGGAAATGCAGGATAAATACAATATCGAAAACTAAAAGGAGGCGAGTCATGGCGGAATTTGACAAGGAGGCAATCTGCGGAGAATGCTACGGCTTGATAAAAGCGTATATCGATGAAACCGGGTTAGTCGGTTTTAGCTGCACTTATTGCGGATTGGAATATGATTGGTGCGATTGTTGCGGAAAATATGAACCTGTTATCGATGAATCGGTTTATGAAGGAGCGTACCCGGGAAATCAGCCCCGGATCATGTAACCGTCCCAGAGTTTTGGGACGGTTTTCTTTTTGGATACTGCTTTACAAATGTTTGATATTATTGTATCGTAATATATTCGTATAATGAACCTTACAAATAAGGAGGGGACAAAGTGAAAAGATTCAGATATTCCAAAATGGATAATTTTTATATCCAGCCAGCCGCAAGGGGTACCTGGCCCAGAAGCCATCCCAAACCCGCACAATTCGTATTGAGCATAGTATTGCCCGTTATTTCCATATACTCCCTGGAGCCAGCGGACCGGACTTATTTTATCGAAACTCCGGCCATGGCCTGGAAAGTAAAGGCTTCACGGATTGGGGAATGCGGCCATTCGATTAGCATGTCCGGCAGCCATCTTTTTGCCTTTTGGCTGGAAAACAGTCTGATAAAGAGCGGCCTGGGTCGGCTGTCGCTCATCGGTCACGAGGATTGGGACGAACTGCACGAACTGCACAAAACAATTAAACAATGGTCCGGATTATGATCCGGGGAGGGATTTATGGCTATAATACTAAATGACCGGCGTTTTTCTTCCTTACCCGCCGATATTTCGAATGAAAATGGAGGTTTGAAAAAACCAATTTTTAAAACCGTAAACAGAAAAGTTTTATTCGCGGAAATCGGGGTCGGTGATGTTTTCCGGGACTTATTGACCGCCAAACTTTGCGTGAGAATAGTTCCATGCCATAACTCTCATCCGCATAAAGATACGCTATATTATGCCAAAACCGTATCAGGCGAGTGGCATCCGGAAGAATTCGGAGTGAATGATGACGCGGAACTGGAAAAATTGATGGCCCGGTCAGTGATTTTGGTTTCAAAAAAGCTTTAGGCAGAGCTCTCAGGCGTTCGGATTCAAGATGGATCCGAACGCTTATTTATTTGACAAAATGCGATAAAATATTATAATTAAAGAACCTGACACTTTATATATTCTGCCGGTTAAGGGAAATTGGCACCCCGTCCGCTTGATTGCGGGAGCCGGTAAAATTGAGAGATCCGTATTATTCGACGCGGATAAGCCAGATGGAACCGCGGGGTTCGTTAGAAAACCTCGTTCTGGCGTTATTATCAATTAATAATAACGTTGGGGCGTGGTTTTTTTATGTTTATAGACAAGAAAAAAGTTCCTTTACTCCTTATTAATGCGGTGATTCTTTTGATATTTACCGTGATTTTTGCTACCCGGAAAAATTACGAATTCCTGATGTATGTCGGCGTGATCGTATTTTTCCTCTTATTGATCCTCTATACTGACCGCAAAGTCCTCTATCCGCTAAGCGTGCTTTGGGGATTGTCAGTCTGGTCGATCATGCACCTTGTGGGCGGGGGCATATATATCGGCAGCCAGAAGGTTTATGAGATTATCCTATTGCCGATAGTCGGTGATCCGTATCAGATATTCCGTTATGACCAGCTGGTACATATTATCGGCTTCGGCGTGGCTACGCTATTGATGTTCCATTTATTGAAACCCTGCCTGAGGGCTGATTTGAGCCGATTTGTGTCCTTGTCGATCGTTATCGTGATGGCCGGACTGGGCGTGGGGGCGGTAAACGAAATAGTCGAGTTCATCGCTACCGTTACCGTACCGGAAACCGGCGTCGGCGGGTATATCAATACTTCCCTTGACCTGGTATCTGATCTGGTGGGCGCTATCATCGCGGTTATTTATATACGTAAATTCGAATTAAATAAGAAATCCATATGAACAAACAAAAACCAGAAGAACATGATGCAGAAGATCGTGTCCTTAACCAAGCGGAGGGGATTCGTTTATCCGTCATCGGAGATATACGGCGGTTTTGCCGCAGTCTATGATTATGGGCCATACGGGGTCGAATTGAAGCGAAATATCGCCGATGCCTGGTGGAAAAGCGTCGTACAAATGCGGCCGGATGTGGTCGGCCTCGATTCCGGCATTTTTATGCATCCGACCACCTGGAAAGCGAGTGGCCATGTCGACGGGTTTGACGATCCGCAGATCGACTGCCGCCAATGCAAAACGCGGATGCGGGCCGACCATATGCTGGAAAAATTCGACATCGACGCGGATAAAATGCAGGTTGATGAAATAAACGAAAATATCGAGAAATTGAAAAAGGACGGCAAAGAACTGGCATGCATAAATTGCGGCAGCAAAGACCTGACTCCGGCCAAGAAGTTCTCGCTGATGGTCAAATCCAATCTTGGTTCCCCGACAGATGAATTGTCCGAAGAAAATGTCGTCTATCTCCGCCCGGAAACCTGCGGCGGGATTTATCTCAATTACAAGAATGTCCTTGATTCTACCCGGGTTAAATTGCCGTTCGGCATCGCCCAGATCGGCAAAGCATTCCGCAATGAAATTGTCGCCCGCCAGTTCATCTTCCGGACGCGTGAATTCGAACAGATGGAGATGCAGTATTTCCTTCGCCCGGAAATGATGCAGGACAAATACGACGAATGGAAAGAGGAGCGCTGGAAATGGTACTTGGAGTACGGCATCAAAAAAGACAATCTCAATTGGTACAAACACGCTAAGCTAGCGCATTACGCGGCTGAAGCCTGGGATATAGAGTATAATTTTGCCGCTCTGGGCGGCTTCAAAGAGGTTGAAGGCATCCACCAGCGGGGGGATTGGGACTTGTCCCAGCATCAGAAATTCAGCGGTACCAATCTCGAATATACCGATCCGGTGGCCAAAGATAAGTTTATTCCACATATCATGGAAACCTCGGTCGGTTTGAACCGGCTATTCTTCATGTTCGTCCATGATGCCTATACCGAAGAGAAAGTGGCGGATGGAGAGGAACGGGTCGTATTGAAATTCGATAAACGCCTGGCCCCGATCAAAGTGGCGGTTTTCCCCTTGCTGAAAAACAAACCGGTATTAGTGGACAAAGCCAAAGGCATATTCGGTGATCTGACCCGTAATTTCATGTGCGAATTCGACGATAACGGCAATATCGGCAAGCGCTATCGCCGACAAGATGAGATCGGCACGCCCTACTGTGTGACGGTCGATTTCGACAGTCTGGAAAATAATGACGTGACCGTACGCGACCGTGACACCATGGAACAAACCAGGATAAAGATCGATGAATTGGGAAATTTTTTCCGGGAAAAGTTCCTCTAATACGAAGCGGCATCACGGTTAGTCCCGCCGGAAGCAGCCTAATATTCGGGATTTTCATCGTATTGGTTGTTTGTCGAATATAGCCGTAAATGATATAATATAGCCATGACCATCATTAAAAATAAAAGTGAATTAGCGACCACTGAGCTCCGTTGCAAAATGATCGACATCATCGAATATGGTATAAATGAAGTCCGGCCCCGGACTTTGATGGGCAAATGCGTCCAATATAACAAGAATTTCAATTCGATCACGATCCAGACCAACACCTTCGATCTGCTAAGCGGGCGGATATTCGTGGTCGGCGGCGGCAAGGCGGCTGGCGAAATGACCGCGGCCTTCGAAGAGATTATCGGTCCGGAACAAATCGAGGCCGGCTATGTAACTGTGCCGGAAAAAGGCAGCCAAACCCGCAAGATAGAAATCATTCCGGCCGGGCATCCCTTGCCGGACAAGAAGGGCATGCGGGGAGTGGTCAAAATGCTTGAACTTAAAGAAAAATTCAATATCGGGAAGAAGGACGCGGTAGTCTGCCTTTTATCGGGCGGCGGATCCTCGCTATTGCCTTCCCCGCCCCCGGGCGTTTCACTCAAGAGCAAACAAGCAGTGACCGACCTGCTCATCACTTGCGGCGCCAATATCCAGGAGATCAACACGGTCAGAAAACATCTGTCGCGCGTTAAGGGAGGATTGTTGGCTCGTCATTTCGCTCCCGCAACCGTAATCGCGATAATCATTTCTGATGTTGCCGGCGACCATCCGGACGTGGTCGCTTCCGGGCCGACCATGGCCGATCCGACCACTTTCAATGACGCATATGATGTTTTGAAGCGTTACGGCCTCATAAGTAAAATACCAGACGAGGCCAGATCGTACATCGAGGCGGGAATTGAAGATAAGATGCCGGAAACGCCCAAGACGCTCGACAATAGCCACAATTTTATCATCGGAAAGAATTCGGTCGCCCTGGAAGCAATGGCCCTGGCGGCCAAGAATCACGGCTTCAATCCGATCATCGGCGGCGTCGATTTGGCCGGAGACCCGAAAACGGCGGCCGAGCGCCATATTCGGGCGATCAAAAGCGGCGAATACCGCGATTATGACCTGGTATTGTTCGGCGGGGAAACCACGCCGCGATTGCCGGATAAACATGGCGTGGGCGGGCGCAACCAGCATTATATCGCCTCCGCCCTTGAATTGTTGAAGGACGAACCGGGCGAATGGGCGGTCGCTGCCCTCGGCACGGACGGCGTAGATTATATCAAAGACGCGGCCGGCGCCATAATCGACCATAATACGTATTCCCAATGCCGGACGGGAAAGCTGGACATAGAAAAGTATATTAATAATTACGATACATTCCATTTATTCGAATCCCTTGGTAACAGCTTGGTCAGGGCGGGTTGGACGGGAACCAATGTCTGCGATGCGGTAATATACGCTTTGCCTCAACAATCGAAATAAAGCAATTCTATGGATAGAGAAGAACAAATAATCAAAGAGTTGTTCCGCTACGAACAGGAGGAAAATGTCCTGATTACCCTATATCAATCGCTGGCCGAGGTGGATGCAGTTAGATGTTTGCCCCGCGAACTTCATACCGAATACCGCGAGCATTTGAACAAACTGAATTATGAATCCCAGCGCCACCTGGGCGTAATCCGGGAAATGCTTTTGAAATACAGCAATAAACTTTAATTATTATTTTATGGACGGACTGGACTGCCAAATTACAAGAGAAGATATTGTTTTAAACTTAAAACAAGGACTCGATGCGGAGTATAAGGCGCTTGAAGGATATCGCGATTTGATCAAGCTGATTACCGATAAAGTGGACCGGAATAAGCTCGAGATGGTGATTGCCGACGAAGAGAAGCATATAAAGATCGTCGAACGGCTCATCGCCCTGGTAACCGGCAGAGGCTGAGAATTAAATATTTACCTATGACAACAAAAAAAAATAGCGAAAGCATCGATTTGAAGGCGCATTACGAAGAAGTGCATGACATTATACGTGGTCAGGGGGACGAACTTAAGCCGCAAGCAAAGAAGATCGGCAAGCGCAAGGAACTCCTTATCAAGGAGCTTGCCCGGGAGATGGTTTTTTTGGGAATGATGGAGGGTAATAAGAACGAATACCGCGACCCGAGCGTTCTCCGCGGCCGCGAAGGATCTTCCTATCGCGGAGTGATCAATAAGCGCCTCAAGCCCGGTCTGATAATGGAATACATTTTTTCCACGGAAGATGACAGTATCCGCAGTTTTCACTTGAATAACGTGGAGATCGATTTGTCCGACATCGAAGAAACAAAATTGGAAAAATTATTGATTATCATTAAATTCTATAACGAAAAATACCGTCAGAAGGATCCCGGCAATGCTGAAGAAGATAGGGAGCTAAGCGAGCAAGAGAAACTACGCCTGTCATACGAGAAAAAAGAGGAAGCTAAACGCAAATTAGTTTTAGGCAAACTTTAAGATTAACCGGTAATTGCAGGATAAGAAACAAAAATCAAGCCGTTAAGCAAAGCTATAGACTTATAATATATATGACAACGCGAAGCATATCAAAACTGGATCCGAAAAAGCGTTATTTGCAGATCGCCCTGAATGGTTCGCTTGATGAAGCCTACCGGATAATTTCCCAATTGCCGAAAAGCAACCGGATTATTTTGGAAGCGGGAACGCCATTGATCAAGCGTTATGGGGCAGACGGGATCAGGAATATAAGGGACCGGTATGAAGCTCATTTATGGGGAGTGCCGGAAAGCCCCATGAATGACCTGGCCGGCGGATTATTGCCTTTGTTGATCAGGCAGATCCGTAATCGGAAAAGGCCGGTTGCCGATAAGCCGGCCAAACCCGACAGAGCATATGCGCCGTATATTGTCGCCGATATGAAAATGATGGACCGGGGAGCGACCGAGGTGGCGATTGCCGTCCAGGCCGGAGCCGATGCCGTTACCGCCCTGGGTCACGCGCCGGTCGAATCCCTGGATGCCTTCGTGGCTGAATGCGAGCGGCAGAACATCGATTCGATGATCGATATGATGAATGTCGAGTTTCCCCTGAATATCCTGCGCGCGATGAAAAAGCTGCCCCGGGTGGTTATTCTCCATCGCGGGGTGGATGAAGAGAATTTCAATAAGCAAAAGCAGATACCGTTATATGAAATAAGGCGTATCAAGGGTAATTATGACCTGATGATCGCGGTTGCCGGCGGCGATACGATCAGGGAGGTACAAAGCGCGATCTTTAATGACGCCGATATCGTGGTGGTCTGGAAAGAATTTTACCATTCGACCGCCGATACTTCGAATTTGGCGGGCCAATTCCTGGAACAGATCAAATAAATGGATATAAAATACCCCCGATGCGGAGCATCGGGGGTATTTTTGTATATTATTATTGCTGTTTTTTGTCTTTGAAATATTGGGAGATGGTTTTTACGCCCTCAAAGAATTCTACCGGCAGGGCGAAGAGTACCGTCTTCGACGGATCAGGATTGATCTTTTCGATCGTCTGCAGGGTGCGCATAGCGATACCGCCCGGTTTGCCGGAAAGGACTTCGGCCGCCTGTGACAATTTATCCGCCGCCTTGAATTCGCCTTCTGCCTGGATGATGATCGCCCGGCGCATCCGTTCCGCCTCCGCCTGTTTAGCCATGACGCGCTTCATATCGGCCGGCAATTCGATATCCTGCATTTTTATGTATTGGACGTCGATGCCCCAGGGGTCGGTCGCTACATCCACCACTTTCTTGATGCCGTCGGCGATCTTGTCCCGCTGGGAAAGCAGAGTGTCGAGCTCGACTTCGCCGATGACGTCGCGCAGGGTCGCCTGGGCGTATAGCGCAACCGACCGTTTGAAATCCTGGATCTCCAAAACGGCCTTTTCCGAATTCATTACGCGGAAATAGACGACCGCGTTGATCCCGACCGTGACGTTGTCCTTGGTGATCACTTCCTGTTGGGGAATATCGACCGTATCGATGCGCATATCGACCTTGATCATGCGCTGGGCTACCGGGAAAAGCCAGGTCAGGCCCGGCTGGCGGGTGGAAGTGTATTTACCCAGGGTCAGAACCACGCCGCGTTCATATTGGTCTATTACCCTGAGACCGGTAATCAGGAGGATAAATCCGATTAACAATAAGAAATAAACAAAGCCCATAGATTTATTTTAAAGTTTATTATAATTATCTCTCGCTATGTATTATATTGGTAATTTCGTTTTTTTTAATTTTAGGCAGCAGGCCGCAGAAAACAGAAATAATTTTTATCTTTTATTTACGTTGAACGGATTTGTTTTTTGGTTATTTGAAAAATTTTGCGGGTTAACATAAACCATTCTCCTTCTGTCATTTCGAACCCGGCTTGCATGCATTGCCACAGGAATATGATTTGACCTCATACATGATTATACGGAGAATATAGCACTGTAGAAAGGGTGAGAAATCTATAATACGCCAATACATCGGTAATGCTGTTATTGCCGTATTATAGATTTCTCACTCCGCTCCGCTTCGTTCGAAATGACAGGAAAAGGATGGGGTTTAACACATAAAATTTTTCAAAGAATCTATTTTTAAATAGTTGCGGAAAACTCAATATGTTACATACTGATATGCTAAATATACGGGTTCTCCTATGATAAATTATAGCAAAATAATTCGGAATACTGAATAGACGTGATATAATTGGAATATGGTGCGCAAAAATGCAAAATCATTGGTTATTCCCGGCGTACTGACGATTATCTTCGTCTTATCGGCATTGTGGTATGCTTATCCGCTGGTAAGCGGACTTGTCGCTATCGGCCAGGCGGACGGGGAGTTGGAGGTCGGTTTTTTCGATGTCGGCCAGGGCGACGCCGCCTTGATCAAAACCCCCTCGGGCATGAACATTCTCATAGACGGCGGGCCCGATAGTTCTGTCCTGGACGAGCTAGCCGAAGCGCTTCCCTGGAATGACCGTACGATCGACTTGATGGTCCTAACACATCCGCACGATGACCATGCGGCCGGCTTGATCCCCGTGATCGAACGTTTTCAGGTGCGGCAAGTGCTTTATACCGGAGTCGTCCATACCTCGCCGACTTATCTGGAATGGCTTGCGCGGGTTCGGGACTACGGAATTAACGCCATTATCGCGGACAGGCCGCAAACGGTCGACTTGGGTGATAATTGCCGGTTGGAGCTGCTTTATCCGAACCGTGATATTACCGGCCAGGAATGGTCAAATCAGAACAATACGTCGATCGTCGCCCGGCTGGTCTACGGTGATAGCAAATTCTTATTTCTGGGAGATGCGGAAGCGGAAGTGGAACAGGAGTTATTGGCAGCTAAAAAAGATTTGTCCGCGCAAGTCGTGAAAATTGCCCACCACGGTTCGAATACTTCCAGTAGTGAGGACTTTTTGCGGGCAATTAGTCCGGAATATGCCGTGATTTCGGTCGGTCTCGATAATACTTTCGGCCATCCCAGCCCCCGGGTAATAAACAGGCTGGCAAGGTCAGGCATAAAGGTATTGCGGACTGATGAATCGGGTACTGTCCGTTTCTTAAGTGATGGCAGACAGATCGAATTGGCGGCAGACTGACAGTAATTTTTGAAATGTTTTGCGGGGACAGTTAAGAAAATGACTAAAATTGTCTCTTTTTTTGCAATCCGTGATTGTCCGTTAAATCTTGAATATTCCCGAAAGATTGCTATAATAGCAATAGCCTATTAATTATTAAAATGTAAATAATATGTCCAAAAAAATATTGATAGTCGAGGATGATAAAATGATCAGTAGTATGTACGAAACTAAGCTAAAACAGGAAGATTATGAGGTGTTGGTAGCAGAAAATGGCGCTCAAGGCCTGGAATTGGCTGTCCAGGAAAAACCGGACGTGGTTCTTCTGGACATAATTTTGCCGCAGATGGACGGTTTTACGGTTCTCCAGGAAATGCGCTCCAACGATAATTTAAAGAATATCCCGATCATCATGCTGACGAATCTGGGCACCAGCGAGGACCAGGAAAAGGGCAAGCGATACGGAGCGACAGATTACTGGGTCAAGGCGAGTCTGACACCGGCCCAAGTGAGCGAAAAAATTAAAGAATTTTTACAATAAGTATAATTCGAATCCACGAATCTTTTCCGATTGTCCCCAATACGCTTATCTGATTTTTATAATAATCATATTCGGGGTTTTCGGACGTCCGTTCGCGGTATTCGTATTATGTGATTTATGAATGATTTGAACAAAGAACGTACTTTGGTAATCGTCAAACCAGACGGAGTACAGCGGTCGCTCGTCGGCGAGATTATCCGGCGCTATGAACGCACCGGCCTTAAATTGATCGCCATGAAGATGGTATTTCCGACCGAGGAAATGGCCACCACTCATTACTACGAGGTAGGCGGCGACGCCTGGATCGAGGAAGTCGGCCGCAAAGCCCGCGCCGCGTACGAAAAGAAGAATTTGCAGTCGCCCTATAAGACCAATAAGGATAACGGCTGGGCGGTATTGCGCGCCAATGCCAAATACTTAAGCGCCGGTCCTGTGGTGGCGATGATCTGGCAGGGAAACCAGGCAGTCGAGCTGGTGAGAAAGATTACCGGCGGTACCGAACCGTTGACCTCGGATGTCGGTACGATCCGGGGGGATCTGACCCTGGATTCGTACGCATTGGCCGACCTGGATCAGCGTAGCGTGAGGAACCTGATCCACGCTTCCGGCAATGCCGAGGAAGCGGAAAAGGAAATCAAGATATGGTTCAAGCCGGAAGAACTGATAAAATATAACCATATCCACGAACGGATCCTCTACGATGTAAATTTGGACGGGATCAGGGAATAAGTTTTAGATAATAGATATTTTAGATAACAGATAGCAGATAACAGACGACAGAAAAGTTAAAATTTCGCACTGTCTCCTGTTATCTGCTATCTGTTTTTTGTTGTCTAATAATCTGTGGATAAGTTGCTAATATTAGGGTTAAATTAAATTTACTCATTTAATATTAGTGCAAATTACCGTAATTGACAGTTTCAATGATTAATGTATAATTAAATGGTATGAAAAAAGCGGCCCACAATATGTTTTCAGTCCTTAACATGATTACAGTATATGTAATCGGACTTTTTATTATTGTACGTAGATCTTGGGCGGCTAAGCAGGGAGTATAAAGAACAAAGCAGAAATAAGAAAAAACCAGCCGCCCCACCCAGACAGGAAAGGCGGTTCATTTATTTTAAAAACCAATTTCAATAAAAGCGTCCTATCACAACTTACGTTAACCGTAAACCTGAAAGGAGATGTACATGACGACTAAAACCACCGCTAGAACTAAGACAGCCAAAAACGACACCGATGATCCCTCAACCCCGGCCGGAAGAGCCAAAATTTATCAACGAGAAAATTTTTACCTGGAATTTCCAGGGTCCCAGTGTTATGCCGGCTCTTTTATGGGTCCGGTAGCTTCTTTCAACTCCATGCCCGAAGAGTTAATTGACGGTTAACGCAAATTTTTTCGCCGGGCGGGTGTGATCTTAAAACACCCCCCCGGCCCCTTTTTCAATCATTTGATTATTTTAAACTAATAATTACCCCCCCCAAAAAAAACTTGAATAACAAATAAAATAAAATTAATTTTAAGATATTTATAACGATTTATCTATATACTATTGACAAAGAAGAAATAATCATTATAATAGAAAAATCAAGAACATAAATTATATGAATTTAAACGCTACCCGCAAACTGACGAACCGGATAATGTCAATTATCGTAACCGTAATTGGCCTTATTATTATTGTATTTGATTTGCGGGCGGCGAAGACTTAAACTGTTATAAATCGAGTTAACATAAACAGAGCCGCCCGCAATAAACGGGCGGCTCTTGGTTTTTACGAAATATAATTGTAGGTCGATATAAGTATTAAAGTATTTAATATTTATATGGGCGTATAAGGTAATCAACCATCGGCAGCAGGTAACCAACCCGTTCGCCTAGGATTGAATCAGGGCACCACCCGGTTGTTCAGGCGCAAGCTAGCCAAAATCGTTCTTTGTGGAAATGTTTCAATCAAACCTTTTAAAAAGATGTGAGAGGAGTCAGACATGACAGAAGGAAAGGAGTGCAATATTATGGAAAGTGAAATCAAACAAGAGAACAATGATGAGAAAAAAGACGAAAGCGAGATTGAAATACCCGGGGTAAGCAATCTTTATCCCAGTGACAGTGGTACGCAGCGCGCGTACTTCTAGCCAACAACGAGTACGGCCACTGATCCAGGGCCAATAGAACCAACCGGTTCAACTCGTTTCGGAGCGGGGGATCGTCGGCAACCTAACCGTCGATTCCCCCTCCCTTGCTTTAATTATCAATTATTATATAAGCGGTTTTGCTCTTTAAAGAGTTATCTAGCTCACATCCATGCTGTTTTGATGATCAAAATAGGGTGAGTGTGAGTTAGAAATAATATTAATAATGAAAGGGGATGAGTGATGAGCAAAAAAAATAAAATGGCCAGTGAAGAAAAGAAAAAGAAAAACATGGCAGATATCTATGCCGCTATGAACAGGCCCGTTGACAAGAGTCCGAAGGGAAATAATTTGAGCCTTCGACCCAAAATGGTTCCTGAATAATTGTTAAGGAGGAAACTATGTGCAATATTTGCATCCCGAACGGCTTAATCTATTGCGAATTGGATGGCCCAGCGTTTTTTCTGGAAAAACCCGGTGTGGCGATTGTCATTATCCCGAAAGATCGGGAAATTGAAAACAAAGTTATCCGGAAAATGGAAATTTTTCTGCACCCGGTTTATAACCAGGATGTTCATATCAGTTTTTTCCCCTGCGGAAACATGGATTGCCCGATAGGTTATTATAAATTATCTTTCAGTGCTCATAACACAGAGCGCATATTGGATGATTTGAATTACCATATCAGGCATAGGCTGGATGGTCCGAACGAGACAAAGGTCCAAGCCGTATTGGCCAGTTAAGCTCTTTTATCTATTGGGGTTTAGCCGCTTTTGTGCCCGGTTAACGAGTTGTTGTATCGTTAACCGGGTATTCCTTATTAATGATATAGTTAAATATATTAAAATTGTCTTCTACCGAGCTTCAGCTCGGGTTTCCGGATTTTAGACCAAGCGTCACGGGCGGCTAAAGCCGCTTGACCCGGCTTAAAAGCCGCTAGAAATATTTACTACTTTAATATGAAAAGTAAAATAACCATAATTAAAATTACTCCCGCCATCATTATTGATGGCTCCTTGGGCCACTCTTTGAAGACGTAAGTAAAAAAATTTCAGATAAAAATAGCGTCTTCAAAGAAGACGCTATTTTAAATAATGCTCATTTAAATCATTTGATACGCGGCAACGGCCGGCTAGTAAATACCGATCGCTGCCACGTATCAAATTAAACCATCAATCATGCAATATCAAGGAGGAAATCATGGCTCGAAAATATTACGATAGTGTAGAGGAAATCATGGCTTTGCTGCCACCGGGAAAATTCGGCAAAGCAATGTATGCCGCGCCATGCAATGGCGGATTTTTGTCCTGGGGCCAGCCCGCCGACCTTAATGTCGATGGCAGGAGATATCTTGAAGATATCGGGATCGGTGCAACCCTGGCGCTTAGCGGTAAAGTATTATGCTTTATCCAATTTCCCCAGATCGATACCGGTTAATCCGGCAAGCTAAAGCCCTGCCAAGGATCATATCCAAGGCAGGGCTAATTTTTTAAAATTATTATTATTCTAATGTAATTCAAATATTTCTATTATATTATCCAAATATAAATAATTATTTATTGACAAACGTGAAAATCTTCGGTAATATATATTTATACATATGATACAAGCAATCAGGAAAAACTTGCTTCTTAGCCTGCTTCTCCTTCTGCCTTCACGGGTGGCTTGTTTCCATATGTCGAAATAATATAATATAAATTCCGGAAAACAATCCACCCAGACGGGTGGGTTTTTTGTTTTTTTACAACACAACAACCAGCAAAACAGACAAGGAGGAAAAAATGTCAGAAGAAGACAAAAACAAAAAATACGGGATTGTCCGCTCCGGCAAATGTGTTGATTGTGGCGACCCAATCAAACCTGGAGAAGATCGGTGCAATATATGCCAGGGACGATTCAATTTAGGCCTTGGTATCGGCAGCATCAAGAAACTTTATAAAGGCATTGCGCTTCCCTGAAAGGAGACAAGGTTTATGAATTTTATCGGTTGCAAATGTGACGCGAAAAAACCGGAAATAGATGATTCCGGAAAAGTGTATGGAGACGTCGGTGTCAAAGCCGAAGTTGTTGATCGGAATGACGTGAAATTGAGAATTTTGACTTGCCAAGGGTGTGGCAAGACGAAGACGGAAAGAATTCCGGATTCCAGTAAAACACCTAGGCAAAACGCGGTAAGCGCGTCAAATTGAGTGTGTCGAATCACAATTAATTTTGATCTTTTCTAAAGAGAGCCGGTGGCTGCAAGTTACCGGCTTTTTTATTAATAAAATTTTAATTACTTTGCCGCTGTGGACAGCAAGTGTTGCAAAATATTGCTAATATGATATAATTATCCACAAGTAGGAATTATCCTATTTTTGTTATATGGTTAAATCACTACAAACAAACGGCTACTACTTTTATTTTACCCCTTAGGGGCCGGTTGTTTGTGGTGTTTTGACCACCACTAGAGTCAAAAACCACATTAGGGAAAACAACCAAGCGCTCCGATACCATCGGGGCGTTTGGATTTGGGCCAAAATAAGCTTATATAATCATTAAACAATTCTTATTCGGCTTTATCGTAAACTTAATATTTTGCCTGTATAATTGCCAGATAGAAACAGATACAGAGACTAGAGTACAAGATATTTAATATTAGGCACAATAGTACTATTGACAAAAACTAATAAAGTGTTATAATAGCTAAATAATAAAGTAAATTCGCTAATTATGGCGACAAATCAATTACAAAATCGCTTTTATTTCTATTTTTTCTTTTATGGCTCCTCTGGGAGACAGCGGTTTTGTGATGATATAAGTTAAACAGGAAATAATTTCACATAACGGCTAGCTCCCTATCGGGAGCTAGCTTTATTTTCTGCATTTTGGCAAACTGTTCATTTAAAAAAATCCGCTGAAGCGGTTAAAATGCAAATCAAAAACTTATAGATTGATGAGAGGAGAATGAAGATGCATCAAACCTTTGACACGAGAATAACAGAAGAAAGCGTACTATTATCCCCTTATGATCTGATGGGGATACTGAATCCGTCGCCTGCGACAGATGAATTCGTCTATGGATCACGTAACAAATTGATTGATATTTTGTTCGGTCAAAGTCCGGTAATGGCGATGTTTGTTGGCCCTTGTTCGGTTCATGATTTCGAAGAAGCAATAGAATATGGCGAAAAAATCCGTATTTTGTCTGAAAAGGTTAAAAAATGGCTCTATCTTATTATGCGAGTCTATATCGAAAAACCTCGTACCAAAGGTGAATGGCCAGGAATGGTCAATGATCCGAATTTGAACGGCGGATACGATATAGAAGAAGGCCTGATCAAGTGCGGAAAACTATTCAAAAAGTTGTGCGATATGAATGTGCCGATAGCAACCGAATTCGTAGAGGCGATACCGCCGATTTATTTAGCGCGATTCGTAACCTGGTCAGCTGTTGGCGCAAGATCTACCGTATCGCCAATAAACAGGGTAACTGCGGCAGGATTGTCCATGCCAGTCGGATTCAAAAATACTTTGTTTGGCGGTATCGAAGATGTAATTAATGCGATGATCGCAGCCGGCAAACCATCAGCTCAAATCAGTATTTCCCGGAATGGGTACGTAGTTAAGAAAAAATATGCCGGCAATGATAAATGCCATGCTATTCTCAGGGGAAACGGCCAACCGAATTATGAAGCAAAATATGTCGAAGAGGCGCAAAATGAACTGGAGAAGAAAAAGTTTCCTCGAAAATTGGTTGTGGACTGTTCACATGGTAATTCCCTGAAGAAAGCATTGAATCAAATTATTGCGTTACGTGACCTAATTGGCCAGCGACTCCAGGGAAACCTAGGAATTGCCGGATTAATGCTCGAGAGTAATCTCGAATTCGGCAGCCAGAAATTAGCTGATTACCTGGTTTCACCGAAAAGGGGCGTGTCTATCACAGATGAGTGTTTATCATGGGATCAAACCGAGGAACAAATTTTGTGGGCCTATGAAAGGCTCGCACAAAACCGATAGGGAGGTATATTATGTTAGATTACGAGTACGACAAGAAGCCTTTAAGTGAAAAAGAAAGAAGAGAGCTCCTTCATCTGATGTTAAAGGGGGGAGAAAAGAAAAATAAACAAACGGAGGACGAACGTCCTCGGAACGAAATGTGCTTTTCGTAGGCACATCAAGGGTGGACGAAGATGAAGATATTCATCTTCGTCCATCTCTTTATTTATATAAATTTTTTATATATTTATAATTGTCATCCTGGAGGCCGAGAGGCCGATAGGATGACAATATTAAATTTTATTAATTCACAAGTAAAAATACATGTCCAAAACCATCATCGGCGTTTCGGGGGACCGGGGCAGTTTCTCGGAGGAAGCCGCCGAGCATTACGCCCGGAAGCACAAAATCAATAATATTGAGATCAAGTATCTCATAAGCGTAGAAAACGTCTTGAATGAATTGGATAAAGGTGGAATCAAGATGGGTATTTTCCCGATCGAGAACTCCAACGGCGGGATCGTGCTGGAAGCGGTCCATGCCATGAGCCGGTTTTTGTTCAGGATCAAGAATATCTTCGAGATCGATGTCCGGCATTGCCTGCTGGCCAAGCCCGGCACGCGCGCCGGCGACATCACGAGCATCACTTCGCATGACCAGGCCCTGAAACAGTGCCGGATGTATCTGAAGCGGCGCTGGGGCGAGACCGACCTGGCCGCATATGCGGACACGGCGGAAGCGGCCAAGGATCTGGGGAGCGGCAAACTGCCGGCTACGACAGCCGTGATCGCGCCGCGCGGTTGCGCGGAACTGTATGGTTTGGAAATTCTTGAAGAAGGCATCCAGGACCTGAAATTCAATTTCACTTCGTTCATCGCCGCGGCCAAATCATGAAACATGAAGCACGCAACACATATCACGTAGCATGTAGCAGGTAGCACATATTACTTATTATCTATTATATATTCTGCGAATTGAGCGGTGTAATATATTTTGCGTGGCAAACTAATTTTTAAACTATTATCCATGAAACCTAATATCAATATTTGTATTATCGGCTGTGGGCGTTTCGGTTCGCTTTTGGTTAAAATACTCAAGCCATTCGGGAAAATTCATGTCGTTAACCGTACGCCAGTCAAAGCAAGAGGAATAAAAAACATAAGTTACAACGACCTTAAGGTTATGGACTGGGTTATTCCGGCAGTTCCGATATCGGCTTTGGAACAGGTGCTTTTGAAAATGAAACCTCACCTGAAACCAGGCACCTTGGTAATGGATGTCTGTTCGGTAAAAATAAAACCGTGCCAATGGATGAGGAAAAAATTACCCCGCAGTGTGGAGATTATCGGCACCCATCCGATGTTCGGTCCGGACAGCGCCCGCTACGGTCTTAAGGATTTGCAAATAATCATTTGTCCGGTGCGGGCAGCCAAGGGTAGCGTAAGCAGACTTAAAAATTTTTTTTCCTCTCTTGGCCTTAAGGTGGTGGAAACCACCCCGGAGCGCCACGACCGGGAAGCGGCTAAGAGTCTGGCCCTGGTTCATTTCATCGGCCGCGGCCTGTCTTCAGTCAGGATCCGGAAACAGGAGATTAGTTCCCTTGGTTTCGAGCGTCTCCTGTCCGTCAACGAAACCGTTGCCAACGATACCAGGCAGTTATTTATCGATATGCATCGTTATAACCCGTATGCAGGCAATGTCAGAAACGGATTTATCAAGGCGCTGGATAAATTAAATAATGAAATAATAAATAAAAAATTAAAAAATTGTTAATTTATAAAATACTCAATATTAGTTAAAAAAATAATAATTATATAGGTCTTTCGGCGTTTTTCCTTGACAGAATAGTAAAAATGAGTTATAATTATGACGAGAATATAAAATAATTGCCATCATAATGTTATTACGTTTTATCCAGCATACAACTTGGGTCATCTGCAACCTGATATGGCGGTTGTTTTTTAAATTGGAAGTTAGCGGGCAGGAAAATATAATGAAGCTCAAAGACGGCATGGTAATATTTGCCGGCAGCCACCAAGGCTATGTCGATTCATTCATTCTGGGCAGTTCCATCCCGACCGCTTTTTGGCAGGTTAGCCAAGGGCTTAAATTGCTGACTTATTATAAGTTTATCGATGAACGCTGGTATGGGTCCGTTATCCGCCAGATCGGCGCCTATCCGGTGTACCCGGGCAGGGGAAAAATGGCAGAAGTTTTGAAAGATACGGTAGAATACCTGAATAGCGGTTTCAGCATAGTAATGTTCCCCAACGGTAAAATACATTCAGAAATCAAGTCCGAGGACGCTAAGCCGGGGGTGGCATATCTTATGCGGGAAACCGGAGCGCAGGTCGTGCCGGTTTTGATCAACAATACGAACAATCTGAAATGCGATTTATTCCGCTGCCGGCGGCAAATTCAGGTGGTATTCGGCGAACCGTGCCGCTATTCCGACTTAGCCGAACAGGAAGATGATCTGGTTGCGGTCGCCAGAAAAGTAATGGAAAGGGTGGTAAAACTGAACTGACCGAAGGCCGTCATTGGCGGGCAGATCAGGCAATCAATAATATATATAAAACACTATAAATATAAAATAACAAGGAAGGGGCGGACAGCCTCTTTTTAATTTAAAATTTTAGCGAAAAATGGTATAATAAATTTATCGATAAACATTGTGCCTTTTTCTTTCTTTATGAACAAAACATATATGCTTACCGGCGGTAGCGGTTACTTGGGTTCATTACTGGCGGTTGAAATAATCAAGCAGGGGGATCAGGTGGTTTTTCTGGGAAGAGGCAAAGCGGGCAAAACATTTCGAGAACGGATTATCGAACAAATAAATAAGATTGACCAAAATATCGATACCAGCCAGATCGTGGCAATTGACTGCGACCTGAATGAAAGATTTCTAGGGATAGACAAGGGCATACTCGAAGTTTACATCGGCAAAATTGACGGATTTTGGCATTTAGCCGCTAATTTGAGTTTCAAAGGAAAAGATAAAAACGAAGTTATTTCCACTAACGTAACCGGTATAAAAAACATTATTGACCTGACCGCCAAGCTTAAATGTCCGTTATATTTCGTAAGTACCGCTTATGTCTGCGGCCGGCAAGCCGGCGCCGCCTATGAAGATCTTACCGATAAACCCCGGGGTTTCAATAATGCTTATGAAAAAAGCAAGTATATTGCGGAGGGCATTTTAAGGGAATCGGGCAAGATCAACCATACCCAATATATAATTTTCCGGCCAAGCATATTGATCTCGACCGATATCAAACAATTAAGTTATTTCGGATATTATAACGTGGTATATTCATTGTATAAATGGTCTCAAAAATTCAAAAAATTGTTTTTTAAACCAATATTCATATTTCCGTATTACAAAAGATCCATTTTGAATTTGATGCCGGTCGAAACGGCCGTCGATTGGATGCTGGCTGTCGCTGCCGACAAAAGATCGCTTAACCGGACTTTCCATATAACCAATCCGAAGCCGTTCGCGATTAAAGATGTTGCCCGGCAGACATATGATACTTTGGGCATAAGATTATTGATGTTTTCGGCGCCAAAATTTTTCATTAGCGTATATTTGAATTTTTTTTATCTGCTGTCATTTTTATCGCCAAGCAGGAAAGTAGCGAAAAAATTTTATTATTATAAAAATTATATAATGCAGGACATAGTCTTTGATATGCGAAATACGGCAGAAATTATCGGTCAAGAAAAGATCGATAAGCTTGATTTTTCGGAAAATTTCATAAAAGAAACCGCCGATATGTTTATTGGCGGTTTGGATAAGAATAAATAAGATTTTTAGTTCCATATAACTGCAACTAGCTTAAAGCGACTACCCCATGCTAGCGAAGCTAATAGATATTTGGCTTGGCGTATTGGTATTTTTCAATACCTTCCTCGCTCTGCTCATCTATTATAAAAATCCCAAATCAAGGGCGAATATATTCTATTCGTTAGCGGTTTTGAGTTCCGCACTTTGGACAGCCGGTACGCTCCTATTCAGGATAGCCGATGGTTTGTTTTTGCATATTATCAGCGATATCTTATGGGCCGCCACGGTTCCGATCGTATATTTTTTCCTGTATTTCAGTTTGAATTTTCCCAATAAAATAAAATTGAAAAAGCGCATTCATATTTTGATTTTCTTGCCTGCTTTTTTCGTGCTGCTCTATTTAATATTATATGTCGGATTGTATACGGAAATAAAATATATAAATGGCTATAGGGCGTTTGTTTATAACCCCTTAACTTTTTTTCCTTATAGTTTATATATCGTAAGCTATTTTTTGGCATCGTTCATTATTTTGTTGAAAAAATATTTCAGATATGAAGGGCTGGTCAGAACTCAATTGTATTTCGTGATTAGCGGCACATTGTTTTCGTCAGCCGCAGGGGTAGTATTCGGATTGATCTTCACATATTTCGGAAATTTCCAGTATTACTGGATGTCATCGGGATTTACATTTATTATGACCGGTTTTATCGCCTATGCCATAGTACGCCATCGTTTGATGGATATCAGATTCGTATTGAGGAAATATTCGGTTTATTTCACCGCCTTGCTGTCGATAATCGTGCCGATAATCCTGATAAAATATTTTTTTGCCAATTATTTGTCGATACGCTTTGTCTGGGCGGATTATTTGTTTATTATCATTGCCGTCGCCGCTTTTCCCGTCTTGAAAGACAAGTATTTTTATTTTGCCAACAAATATTTTTTTTCCTCTCTATACGACGCCCGCCTGGTAATTGCTAAGATCTCGGATAAGTTAAGGTCTACATTATTGATCGATAATATTTATCGCTACATTGCGGAGTCTTTAGCGGACGCCCTGCATATAAAAACCATTGGAATTTTTCTATTTAATGAAAAACATAATACCTTCGACGTAAAATATTCCTACGGGAGGAATGCCGGCAGACTGGAAAGTTTTGCCGGCAGCCAGGATTTTTATAACGAATACATCAGGAAGAATAAGGTAGCGCTAACCGAGAAAATCCGCAAAGATTCTTATGTCAAACATAAAAAGACGATCGACCTGCTGGATATGAACGGAGCGGAGCTGGTCATACCGCTTTTGGTCAAAGATAAGATAATCGGCCTGGTTACGCTCAGCGACAAAGAATCGCATGAGATCTATAACGATGAAGATTTTCAGCTCTTGGAAATAATTAGCGCCCAGGCGGCGATCGCGATCGATAACGCGCTGAACTATGAAGAAGTGAAGAATTTCAGCAAAAAGCTGCAGCATGAGGTTGAGGTCGCGACCGAGGGGCTCATTCGGGCCAACTCAAAATTGCGCCAGCTCGATCAGGCGAAAAGCGAGTTCGTTTCGATCGCTTCCCACCAATTGCGCACGCCGTTGACCATCATCAAGGGCTATATATCCATGATCATCGAGGGCAATTACGGCAAAATATCGTCTCCGGTCAGGGAATCCCTGGACAAAGTTTATTCCTCCAATGAACGGCTGATCCATCTGGTGGAAAATCTGTTGAATATATCGCGGATCGAATCCGGCCGGCTGGAGATCAATAAAGTTCCGACGCAATTGACCGATATTATCGCCAGTGTCGTCGATGAGCTCAGGGTGCGAGCCAGGGAAAAGGGGCTTAGATTGATCTATGACGAACCGACGGAAGCGCTTCCGGACGCGTTGATCGACGTGGAAAAGATCAGGCAGGTAGCTATGAATCTTATCGATAACGCGATCAAATATACGAAAAAAGGAAAAATTACCGTTAAGATTGTCCGGGAAAAGCATAATTTGGTATGTCAAATCACCGATACCGGTATGGGTATCAATAAGAACGATTTGCTCGATCTATTCGAAAAATTTTCCCGTGGCAGCGGCACCTCTCTGGTCCACACAGAAGGTACGGGATTAGGGCTATACGTGGCTAAACAGATGATCACTGCCCACGGAGGCGAAATCAAGGGAAAAAGCAGGGGCGAGGGCAAAGGGAGTGTATTCACCTTCACCCTTCCCTTACTATGATATTGACCGCAAATTATTTTTCAAATATAATAACAAAATATAAATGGCCAGGAGGTAAAATATATGAAGAATGAAAAGAAAATACTAATTATAGAAGACGAACACTATTTAGCCGAAATGTACAAAATGAAGCTTGAGTTCGCCGGTTATAAAGTCTATATCGCCGATGACGGATATGAGGGGGTGGCCGCCGCCAAGAAAGAATTGCCGGATTTGATACTCTTGGATATCGTCATGCCCGGAATGAACGGCTACAAGGTACTGGAAACGTTGCAGCAAGACCCCAAAACCAGCGGATTGAAAGTCGTAGTGTTCTCCAATCTCGGACAGGCTGACGAAATAAAGCAGGCGATGAAAGACGGCGCCATGAAATATTTGATCAAAGCCAATTTGACTCCCAATCAGCTGCTTGAAGAGATCGAAAAAGTGCTGGGCATATAATCCGGTTGTCGAATCTCGGATGCCGTGTTATAATCAAGGAACGATTTAATATTAATTAATAAAAATATACAATTATGAGTGTTGCCGTAGATAAAAACCTTTGTATCGGTTGCGGCGCCTGCGTATCGCTTTGCCCGAAGTCTTTCCAGATGAACGAAGAGGAGGGCAAAGCGGAAGCCATCGCCCACGATGACCCCACCTGCGCCCAGGGCGCAGCCGACGGCTGTCCCGCACAGGCGATCTCCGTCAGGTAAGATTATTCAAATAAAGCAACCCGGCAGAGGGTTGTTTTATTATTGTTGCGAAATTACGAATCAAGTTCGATTTACACAAAAATATGGCAGTTGCATAATTAATCATAAAATGTTAATAATAATTTAAATATTTTTTACTTATTAGCGCGTTTTTGTGAATTTGTAATCAAATGGATTTGGATCAAATAAAAAAACTGGATATCCCCAAAGCGCCCGGATCTTATCAGTTCAAGGATAAAGATGGAGCGATAATTTATGTGGGAAAAGCGGCTAATTTGCGCAACCGGGTGGTGTCTTACTGGCAAAAAGGCACGAACCACCCGCCGGCCAAAAAGCATATGATGGCAGAGATCGCGTCGGTCGAATGGATCGAAACCGATACTGAGATCGAAGCTTATCTTTTGGAAGCGAATTTGATCAAAAAATACCGGCCGCACTTCAATATTCTGCTGCGCGACGATAAGCGTTTTGCTTACATCAAGGTTTCGACCGAAGATGAGATACCGGGCGTGTTCGTCACGCGGAAGATCGACCGGGCGGGGAAATATTTCGGACCTTTCACTTCCGGCCTGGCCGTACGCGAAACCCTGAAGGCGGTCAGGAAGATCTGGCCCTATTGCACCGAGCGCCGGTTGGGGAATAAGCCCTGCTTTTATTACCAGATCGGCCGTTGTCTGGGGCCGTGCGGCGCTAAAGTCAGCATTGATGAGTACAAAAAAGAAGTGATCGAGCCGATCATCAAGTTCCTGTCCGGCAGAAAGAAAGAAATTATCCGTCAGCTGGAAAAAGATATTAAATTATTGGAGCGGCAAAGCAAGCATGGGCGGGGAACCGAACTTGCTGCGTCGGGGGAGGCAGAAGAAAAATTGCCGTTTTTGAAATATAAATTATTGAACATGAATAATGTACTCGAGCATGCCAATATCCTTGGCGTGTCCGAGAAATACGCGGCAGACGTGGTGGAACTGGCCAAAATATTGTCCCTGCCCGTAGTGCCGAAGCGGATCGAAGGCTATGATATTTCCAATATCTTCGGCCAGGAGGCGGTCGGTTCGATGGTGGTATTCAATGACGGCGAGCCGAACAGGAGCGAGTACCGCAAATTCAAGATCAGGATCGGACAGGGCGAGGCGAATGACGTGGGCATGCTCAGAGAAGTGCTAGAGCGGCGTTTTAAACGGTCAACTACACCCTCTCCGGACCATCATATGGATACGGTGAATGAGGAGGGGCGCAGTGATGAAGCGGAAAAACAGATATCAACCGGCGTAATTGTTCGAAAATCGAAAATTGAAAATCGAAAATTGGAGAGTTGGCCTTTGCCTGACCTGGTTGTCATTGACGGCGGCAAAGGCCAGCTGAATGGCGCTCTCAAGGAAATAAAAAAAGCCGGGCTGGATATCCCGGCCATTGCCGTGTCCAAAGGCGCCGGCCTGCGGAGCGCGGCCGCACCCGACAAGATCTTCTTCCCGGGCGAGAAACAGCCGCTGGAACTGCCGCTGGCCTCACCAGCCATCCATATAATAAAAAGAGTGCGCGATGAAGCGCACCGTTTTGCGATTACTTACCACAAGTTGTTGAGGAAGAAAAAAATGTTAAAATAAATTTTTTGTAAGGATTAGTAATATTTATGCGTTCTATTTGCTGATCTGTACGATGCTTTCATGGAACCGGGATTTGATCGAACGCGGCGTAATGCCGTGTTTTTTGTTGTATTCCTCCTGTTTTTTCCGCCGGCGTTTGGTTTCCCGGATCGCGAATGCCATGGCCGGCGTGGTTTTGTCGGCATACATTATCACCCGGCCTTCCACGTGGCGGGCGGCGCGTCCCATTGTCTGCATAAGGGAAGTTTCGTTGCGGAGGAAACCGGACATGTCAGCATCGAGAATAGCCACCAGTGAAACTTCGGGCAGGTCCAGGCCTTCCCGGAGGAGATTGATGCCGACCAGAACGTCGTATACCCCCTGCCTCAAGTCGCGTAGTATGTCAATGCGTTCGAGCGTGTCGATATCGCTGTGGAGATATTGCACCTTTACCTTCTTCTCCTGCAGGTACTCGGCCAATTCCTCCGCCATTCGTTTGGTCAGGGTAGTGACCAGTACCCGCTGTCCCTTGGCCGTAGTCGCTTCGATTTCGGTGATCAGGTCCCGGACCTGATCGCGTGAAGGACGGACTTCAACCGCCGGATCCAGCAGGCCGGTCGGACGGATGATCTGCTCTGCCACCACCTGGCTGCGGCCGAGTTCGTAGGCAGAAGGAGTGGCGCTGGCATAAATGACCTGTTTGGTCTTTTTGCGGAATTCGACATAATTCAGGGGCCGGTTATCGATCGCGCTCGGCAGGCGGAAGCCGAATTCGACCAGGGTCTGTTTGCGGGCGCGGTCGCCCAGGTACATGCCGCGGATCTGCGGCAAGGTCTGGTGCGATTCGTCGATAATTATCAAAAAATCTTCAGGAAAAAAGTCGATCAGCGTTGACGGCGGTTCGCCGGGCCGCCGTCCGGATAAGTGCCGGGAATAGTTTTCGATGCCGTTGCAATAGCCGACTTGTTCGATCATTTCCAGGTCGTAGTTGGTCTTGCGTTCCAGGCGGTAGGCTTCGACATCCTTGCCTTGTTTGACCAGTTCGTCCAATCTCCCCTTGAGCTCCAGCCGGATATCGGCTAGGGCCCGTTTCATCCTGTCTTCCGGAGTCATGAAGTGTTTGGCCGGCAAAATCGTAATTTGCGGCAGTTCCGCCGCATCCCGGCTGCGCAAGTCGGCTGCCCAGACCGGCGCTGCCGCGCCTGGGTTTATATTGAAAATATATATTTGCTCGATCGTATCGCCGAACATCACGATGCGTACTACCGCTTCGCCGGTAGCCAGGAAGATATCGATCGTTTCCCCTTTGACCCGGAACTGGCCGCGATAGAAGGCAATGTCATTGCGCTCGTATTGGATCGATACCAACTGCCGCAGAAGCTCGTTGCGTTTGATTTTTTGCCCGGTTTCGAATAAACGGCCAAGCGATTCGTAATCCTTTTTTTCACCCAGTCCGTAGATACAGGAAACGCTGGCGACGATAAGCACGTCGCGGCGGTTGATGAGCGATTGGGTGGCGGCATGGCGCAGGCGGTCGATCTCTTCATTGATAGTCGCTTCCTTTTCGATGTAGGTGTCGGTCTGGGGGATGTAAGCCTCGGGCTGGTAATAGTCGTAGTAGGAGACAAAGTAGTGGACGGCATTGGACGGAAAGAATTGCCGGAATTCGCCATAAAGCTGCGCGGCGAGTGTTTTGTTATGCGAAATGACCAAGGTCGGTTTCTGGACCTGTTCAACTACATTTGCCATGGTAAAAGTCTTGCCGCTTCCGGTAACTCCCAGCAAAGTTTGTTCCCGAAATCCCTGATTAAGCCCGCTAACCAGTTTCTTAATTGCCTGCGGCTGGTCGCCGGTCGGTTTGAATTTGGATTGTAATTTGAATTTATTCATTGTATTACGAATTTACGAATTTGACTCGATGCGAAAAGCCAAATTTTCCGCAGGACAGGAAACTGGACTTAGCGCCGGTATGCCCAATTAATATAAACCAGGGCAAGTACGTAAGATTAACTTTAAAAGTATAGCAATTTTGTAAGCAAATATCAACTAATTTCAGCGTGAAATCCGGGTAACCGGGTTATTATTTTATATTCCCCGGGATATTTAAGACAGCTTAAAAGTAGGATTATTCTTGTGTACCAAAAAATTAAGCCCGGTATCACAGTGGATATGATCCGGGCTTACGAGCGGCAAGTTAACAGAAAGAGCTTTTAGACAGAGTCCTTTCTGTTTTTATTTTCGCGGATATTTATGGTGGGATAAACGCAGTTTAATCCCTGGCTTTATTAGCGGAGTTTAGTCCTGCTTCAGCGCGGCTGCGCGCCTCACCCGTGGTTTCAGACATTGTCTGTACTCTTGCTACGTTTCGGCAAGCCACCGAACTATTTGGCGTTTATTATTTTTTATATTAGCTATTTTTTTATTAATAGTAGGGCCTTAATGTCTTAAAGCTCTTGTGGCATTTAACAATTATCAGCCAATTATATATGAGCATAATACCGCAGTCATATAACTTTTCAATCGGATAATTATAGAAGACAGGCCTAATAATATATTCTTGTTAAAATCACCCACATGTTAAATAAACCAGATTATTGTTAAGATGATATTAAAACACGAATTTAAATAATTGTAAATTAAATTTATTTTTATATTATCGCTATTTTAACGAAAAATTTTGACATTTGCCCTTAAACCAGTTAAAATATTTTTGTACTTATTACAGCTTTTTATTATAGGTTTATGACTAAAGAAATGAAAACCAGTAAGGATAAATATCCCTTGAGCGAAACCGCCAAACGGGAGGAACAAATCCTCGAATTTTGGGATCGAGCGAAAATTTTCAAAAAATCGGTAGAGCGCAAAGCGCCGCAAGGCGATTATGTCTTTTATGACGGGCCGCCTTTCGGCACCGGCGAGCCGCATTACGGGCACATTCTCTCGAGCGTGGCCAAGGATGTGGTGCCGCGCTACTGGACTATGAAAGGCTACCGCGTTGAGCGGCGCTGGGGTTGGGATTGCCACGGTCTGCCGATCGAGAATATCATCGAAAAGGACCTGGGGATCTCCGGCAAGAAAGAGATCGAGAAGCTGGGCATCGCCAAATTCAACGAAGCCTGCCGGTCGCGGGTATTGGAATACGCCGATATCTGGGACATCATGGTCCGGCGCATCGCCCGCTGGGTCGATTTCAGGAATTCTTACAAGACCATGGACGCCTCCTATATGGAATCGGTCTGGTGGGCCTTCAAGCAGTCGTGGCAGAAAGATTTGGTATACGAAGGACGCAAAGTTTTGCTCTATTGCCCGCGCTGCGAGACGCCGATCTCAAATTTCGAGGTGGCGATGGACAATTCATACAAAGAGATCGCGGAAACGAGTGTGTATGTTAAGTTCAAAGTTAAAAGTAATAAGTTTAATGTTGACGGGGATGTATTTATTCTGGCCTGGACGACTACGCCCTGGACTTTGCCGGGGAATGTGGCGTTGGCAGTCGGGGCGAGTATTAAGTATTTAGTATTAAGTATTAAGGGGGACAAAGACCATTATATTGTTGCCAAAGAAAGGGTTGAGGATGTTTTTAAAGATAAAGAGTATGCGGTGGTTAAAGAGATCGAGGGTAAAGAATTGGTGGGGTTGGAGTATGAACCGCTCTTCGATGTGCCGGCGCTTAGGGAATCGGGCAAGAAAGTGTATTATGTGGCGGATGCCGATTTCGTTACCACTGAAGACGGTACCGGCGTGGTGCATACGGCCGTGGTTTACGGCGAGGACGACTATAATCTGGGTTTGAAATTGGACCTGCCGGTGGTTCCCGCCCTGGACGAAAAGGGCATCTTTAACGAAACCGTACCGGAGCTTAAGGGGACTTATTTCCTTAAAGCCAACAAGATCGTTATCGAGAAGCTTAAGGAGCGCGGCCAATTGTTCAAGCCGGAGCCGATCACCCATTCCTATCCGCATTGCCACCGTTGTGAAACCCAATTGTTCTATAACGCGATCCCGGCCTGGTTCCTGTCGATAGAAAAATTGCGCAAAGATTTGGTGAAACAAAACGAGAATATCAATTGGTATCCCGAGCACCTGAAAGAAGGCCGTTTCCGGCTCGGACTGGAGCAGGCGCCGGACTGGAACATTTCCCGCAACCGTTATTTCGCCACTCCGATGCCGGTCTGGCGGTGCGGCCAATGCGGCGAAAAAGAAATTATCGGTTCGATCGATGAACTGGAGAAGAAGGTCGATCTGGGAAGCTTTTATATAATGCGCCACGGGGAAGCGGAGTCTAATTTGAAGAAAACTTTGTTCACCAAAGTCGACCAGGAAATCCATCTGACCGGTAAAGGCCGGAAAGACGTGGCCAAGGCCGCCCGGGAGCTCAAAGGCAAGGATATCGATCTGATCATCAGCTCGGATTTTCTGCGGACCAAAGAAACGGCGCAAATCGTGGCGAAGGAATTGGGAGTGGAGATAAGCTATGACGAGGATATCCGGGAGGTCGATGTCGGCGATTATGACGGCCATACTTACGATGAGGCGCGCGACGTGATCGAACCGCACCGCCAGGGCGAGGACGTTCAGTATCCTAATGGGGAATGCTGGTCTGACGTCAGGGACCGAATGAGCCGTTTTTATAATAGGTTACGATTGGATTATTCCGGAAAAAACGTATTGGTCATTTCTCACGGCGATCCGTTGGCGGCCCTGGAAGCATTGTTGTCACCGAATAACTTTTTTAGCGAGATCAGGAAAATGATCGCCGATGGCCGGTTTATCGAGAAAGGCGAATTCAGGCAGTTAAGGCATAGGATCACCGATATCCATTCGCATTTTACCGATGTGCTCGGATGGCCCTGTTCCCATTGCGACGGAAGCATGAAGCGGATCAAGGAGGTATTCGACTGCTGGGTCGAATCCGGTTCGATGCCCTTTGCCCAGCATCATTACCCTTTCGAGAATAAACAAAAGTTCGAGGATAATTTCCCCGCCCAGTATATCAGCGAATACATCAGCCAGACCCGGGCCTGGTTCTATGTCATGCATGTCATGTCGGTTGCCCTGTTCGGCAAGAACAGCTTCGAGAATGTCGTCACTACCGGCGTGATCCTCAATGAAGAGGGCAAGAAGATGAGCAAATCGAAGAAGAATTATCCCGACCCCTGGAAAGTGATCAACGAATCCGGCGTGGACGCGCTTCGCTTCTATCTGATGAGCGCCAGCCTGATGCATGCCGATAACCTGTTTTTCAGCGAACGGGAGCTTAGGGATGTCTTTCGCAAGAATATCCTGCTTTTGATGAATGTTTATAAATTTTACGGGATGTTTTCGCGGGAAATGACGGCATCGGCCAAGGCAGACGCAAAGCCGGGAGATAAAAATATATTGGATATATGGATAAGCGCCCGCCTGAACCAACTGATCGCTGAGGTGACGGCAGGGATGGACGGTTATGACCTCCCCCGCGCCACCCGGCCGATCACCGACTTTATCGATGATCTGTCTACCTGGTATTTGCGCCGTTCGCGTGACCGCATCAAAGGCGCTGATGAAGCGGATCGGTCGGATGCCCTGGCGACCCTCGAATTTGTCCTGGTGCAATTGTCAAAAATCATCGCGCCGTTTATGCCGTTCATGGCGGAATGGCTGTGGCAAAAATTGACCGGATATGATTTTGCCGATGACAGCAAGAGCGTCCACCTCGAACCATGGCCGGAAGCGGATGATGCGGATGAAAAAATGCTGCAGGAAATGACAGCCACCAGAAGGATCGTCGAGCTGGCCCTGGCCAAGCGTGATGAAGCCGGCATCAAAGTACGGCAGCCGCTTAATAAGCTGTCAGTCCGCGGGCCGAAGACGATAGCGATCAAAAACGCGTATATCGACCTGATCAAAGATGAAATAAACGTGAAAGAGGTGGAATTCCGCAGCAACGGCGAGGATATGGCCGTCGCGCTCGACACGGAGTTGACTCCGGAGTTGAAGCAGGAAGGCATGAAAAGGGAATTGGTGCGTGCGATCAACGCGATGCGCAAACAAGCCGGCCTGACCATTAACGACCGGGTAACGGTGTCTTGGCAGGGCGGGCAGATCATTGCCGATGTCATAGGGCAGTATGAAAGCGAACTGCTGGCCGATACCTTGTCGACAAAAATCAAAAGGTCCGACACGGAAGAAACCGGGAAAACAGTGGATATCAACGGGGAATCGGTAAGTTTGCGGATCGAAAAACAGGATAAAGCGGAATGATAAAGGCTTATGGGCGGAAATAATATTACAATCGAAGAATTGCTGAAACTGCTCCCTGGCGGACAAATTGAACTGATCGATATCCGCGAACCGGAAGAGCACGGCGTTATCCATATTAAGAATGCCAAACTGATACCGATGCGCGAGCTGCCGCATCGTTTATCGGAAATTGATTGGTCGAAAACCGTGGTTATTTTCTGCCGTACCGGCAGCCGCAGCTCGCATATCGTCCGGAAGCTAGGGGAAGCGGGCAAAACTACTCTGGATTTGGCGGGCGGGATAAAAGCCTGCTATGAAACAAAAGATTTTCCCGGATTGGTTATCGGCGGAAACGAGCAAGTAGAACAATATTTGGCTTGATAGCCGCTGTTGCGTTATTATGTAAATTATTTATATTGGACATATGCGTTTGGCGGATAATCCTTATTCGCACGATATTCCCGGAATAGAAATAAGACATAAGCAATAAGTAATAAGCCCATAGTCTAGGTCGTTAACGTTAAAAAAGTTTATTACATAAGTCTTATTACTTGAAATATTTTAGCCAATTGAATTCGCAATCCATTAAAATCGGCAAAGGCATAAGGCCTATTATAAATAAATGTAACAGTAATTAGTTCCATTAATCAAATGACCAAAGCCTTAGTTTTATTTTCCGGCGGCTTGGATTCATTATTGGCCGCGAAATTGCTCCAGGAGCAAGGCGTCGAAGTTACCGCGCTTTGTTTCGAGAGCAATTTTTTTGACGCCGAAAAAGCGAAAACCAGCGCCCGGAAAATAGGCGTGCCTTTGCGGGTCATCGATATCAACCGGGAAGAATTGGACTTGGTGAAGAATCCGCCCCACGGCTACGGCAAACACCTTAATCCCTGCCTCGATTGCCATGCCCAGATGGTCAGACTAGCCGGAGTTATCGCCCGCCATGAAGGATTCGACCTGGTCGCAACCGGAGAAGTCCTGGGCCAGCGTCCGTTTTCACAGAACCGGCAAGCACTTATGGAAATAAACCGGCTATCCGGGGCCGATATTTTGCGTCCGCTTTCCGCCAAGCTATTGCCGGAAACCGAAGCTGAATTGCGGGGGTTGGTGGAAAGGGGGAGGCTGGGTGCGGTCAAGGGGCGCGGCCGGGAAGCACAGATCTCGCTCGCCAAAAGATTCGCTATTACCGGTTATCCCACTCCCGCCGGCGGCTGTCTCCTGACCGATCCGGAATTCAGCTCCCGCTTGGCCAAACTCCTGGAATATCGGCCCGATTGCGGGACCAATGATGTCGAGGCGCTGAAAAGCGGCCGGGTATTTTGGCTCAAGGCGGCGATAGGCGGCCATATCATGGTTACGGTCGGCCGCCATAATGAAGATAATATAAGGCTCAATGAACTGGCCAAAAAGGGCGATATTATGGTAGAATTAAAGGAGATGACCGGTCCGTCAGCCCTGATCCGCTATTTCGGCACTTACGCTGTAGATGCTCCAAAGAGTAAAGAGTATAAGCAGAAAATACCCGTTCGTTTGAAATTGTCGGAATATCATCTTGATCGGCCGAAATCAGGGGAGGAGGCGCTTGTAATTGCCGGTTTGTTAACCGGATATTACAGTACCAAAGCAAGGAACAAAGAATGTATTATAAGGGCCACTTGGAAATAGTTCAGGTTTATTGAAACTATTTTTTTGGTAGATAGAGTCTTCCAATTTTTGAATATTTGGCATACGCCAAGCTTCGAATCCGATTTATGTTTTATTTGATATTCGGTGCTTGGATCTTGGAATTTTGATAAAAGAAATTTCGGCAAATAACCGATAAAATAATATTATGGGCTTGATAACCACCAATAGAGACAATATTAAGGTCGATATCGTTAAAATAGTCGACGATATCATCCATCAGGCAGTTGACCGGGAAGCGAGCGATATCCATATCGAATCTTCCGAGAACGGATTATTGGTTCGGTATCGGGTTGATGGCGTCTTACATGTTATGTCAGAAGGTGATAAGGTATTGCGGGATTTCATATTGTCGCGCATCAAAGTGATGGCGGATATGGAAACAACCGGTTTGCCCCGTCCGCAGGAGGGTAATATAAAATTCGAGCATAAAGATAGTTTCGTCGATTTGCGCGTTTCCATATTTCCGACCACCGCCGGCGAAGCGGTGGTTATCCGGATCCTGGAAAGCGACAAATTTTCCGGCGACTTCAAGCAGTTGGGCTTTCTGGACAATCAAGTCGGCGTTCTGGAAGAAATTATCCAAAAGCCATACGGACTGGTGCTGGTTACCGGGCCGAACGGCAGCGGCAAATCGACTACTTTATTTTCTATTTTGAACCGGTTGAATAGTCCGGAAAAATCATTAGTAACGCTCGAAGATCCGGTCGAGCGCAAAGTCGATATGGTGCGGCAGACCAATGTAGACCCCGAAAGCGGCCTGAGCTTCGCCAACGGATTGCGCTATTTGCTGCGCCAGGATCCGGATATTATCATGGTCGGCGAGATCCGCGATAGGGAAACCGCCCAGATAGCGGTCCAGGCGGCGATTACCGGGCACTTAGTGCTGGCCACTATCCATACCAACAATGCCGCCGGCGCCGTCGTCCGGCTTATCAATATGGGGGTCGAACCGTTCCTGCTGTCGACGGCGTTGAAATTCGTATCCGCCCAGCGCCTGGCCCGTTTGAATTGCAGCCATTGCAAACAAGAGTATGACCCGCCTCGCCAGATATTGGAACGCTTGGATATGCCGCAAAGCATCAAATTCTACCGTTCAACGGGCTGCCATGAATGCAATAACGAAGGAGTGAAAGGGAGGCAGGGGATACACGAGGTTATCGTTATCACCAAAAAGCTGCAGGAATTGATTCTGATGCGGCCAAGCGACGACCAAATCAACAAGATCGCCGTTGAAGAAGACGGTATGCTGCTCCTCCGGCAAGCCGCCCTGGAGAAGGTCTACGAGGGCCTGATCAGCATCGAAGAAGCCATTCGCCTCACCGAATAGCAAACCAAGAAAACCAGGATGATATTGAAATTTATTGAATTTTAACATAAAATTAATTTATATTTAGTATAAATTAAATAGATTATTTAATAATAGAATTTTGAATACGAAATCCGATATTCGAAATTCAACTTTTGCAAACATGGGCATAGTATTTTCAGTCATTTTAGGCGTGATATTGGTGCTTGCCGTTATTATGATCGGCATGTACAACTCCCTCATCCGCCTGAAGAATCGGGTGGATGAAGCATGGAGCGATATCGACGTCCAGCTTAAACGCCGCTACGATTTGATCCCTAATTTGGTCGAAACGGTAAAGGGTTATGCCGGGCACGAACGTGAAACCCTGGAAAAAGTAACACAGGCCCGCAACCAGGCTATGGCTGCCCAGTCGGGCGGCGACGCCAAAAAACAGGCGGAAGCGGAAAACATGCTGTCGTCGACGTTGAAAACGTTATTTGCATTGAGCGAGAACTATCCGGATCTTAAGGCCAATGTAAATTTCCTTGAGCTGCAGCGCGAATTGTCCGACACGGAAGACAAAATCCAGGCGGCTCGCCGTTTCTATAACGGTAATGTCCGCGATTTCAACACCAAGCTCCAAGTATTTCCGACCAACCTGATCGGCAACATGCTTGGCTTTAAAGATCGGCAGTATTTCGAGATCGCCGAAGAGAAAGAGCGGGAAGCGGTTAAGGTCAAGTTCTAACAGCCTCAATCCGGTTAAATCCGACCATAGTAAAAACACAAACAAAGTCCGGCTGAGGCGGACTTTGTTTTCATATTATGCTATTCGAAAACAAAGACATAAAACGGATCTATATAATCAACGCGATCGATGCTTTGGCCTTTTCCATTTCCGGTATTTTCGTCCCGATTTTTTTATTGCAAAGCGGCGCGCGGATCAGGGATATCGCTCTTTATTATATAATCCACAATATAGTCCTTTTGCTTACGGCCCTGATCGTCGGGCTGATCGCGGGAAAAGTCGGACTAAAGAAGACCATATTATTGCGCTATCCGTTCCTGTTCATTTTCCTGGGATTGTTGGTCTATTGGCGCTATAGCGCCGGGAACATTATCCTCCTGGCCCTGGTTGGCGGGATCCAGGCATCGTTATTCTGGATACCGATGAATATATTTTTCGGCCGCCATACGAAGATCAGGGGGCTGGGCCAGGCGATCGGCAAACTGAACGCGATCCCCCAATTGGCCTCGCTGGGCGGACCGCTCCTGGGCGGGCTGATAGCCGCGGCTTTCGGTTTTCGGGCGTTGTTCGCCGCCACCTTCGTTATTTCTATTTTTTCGCTAATCCCGCTTTTCGCTGCCGGGGAGATAAAGGACCATTTCAAATTCCAGCCCCGCCGGGGACTGGCTTTCTTCCTGGACCGGCCCAAAATACTCCTGGCTGACATTATGGATAATATCGGCGGTGAAATGGAAGGGATAATATGGCCGATATTCGTATTTCTAACAGTAAAAAATACGGTATCGGTCGGCTTTGTCGGTACTCTGGTCGCTCTGGGGTCGTTCGTGTTTACCGTGGTTGTTGGTAACCTGGCGGATAAAAAGAAAGAAAGGGATCTGATCAAAATGGCGGTGCCGTTTCTATTGGCAATCTGGCTGTTGCGTTTGTATATCAGATCGTCGGCCATGATCTACCTGGTCACTCTGGCCGCCGGTTTCGCGCTTACCCTCTTGACTTTGCCCTATACGCGCCTGATCTATTCCGGCGCCAAGCGTGAGCGCAACGAGTCTTTTTTCATAATGAAAGAAGTGCCGACCGTGGCCGGCCGGTTGATCATTTTCACCTTGATCTATATTTTTGCCGATCATATTGTCTGGCTGTTCCCGGTTGCCGGCGCCAGTTATTTGTACTTTCTTTTCCTTTGATTTAAAATGCCGGCATATCGTTTTATATCATAAATAAATAAGATAAATATTTATGTCCACCCTATATACCAATATCGATTCCAATAAGCGCAAAACCTGGCTGCTGCTGTCCGGTTTTTTCGTGTTCATAATCATTGTCGGCTATGTTTTCAGCTACGCTCTCGACAATCAGGGTATTCTGGTGATCGCGGTGGTATTGAGTATCGTGATGTCGTTCGTCAGCTATTGGTGGAGCGATAAGATCGTCTTGGCCATGAGCGACGCCCGGAAAGTCGACCGGGAGACGAACCGGGAATTGTACCGGGTAGTGGAAAATCTCTGTATCACCGCCGGTTTGCCGGTGCCGGCAATCTATATCATCAACGATACGGCGCCTAACGCGTTCGCCACCGGACGCGACCCGGAACACGCGGTTGTGGCCGTGACCGAAGGCTTGCTCATGAAGCTGGACCGGAGCGAACTGGAAGGGGTGATCGCCCATGAGCTGTCCCATGTCGGCAACCGGGATATCCTGCTGGCTACTCTCGTGACCGTGCTGGTGGGCGTGGTCGTGCTTTTGGCCGACTGGTTCCGGCGCTGGACTTTCTGGGGCGGCGGCCGGCGGCGGAATAACGACCGGGGAGGCGGAGCAATTGCAATTGATAATTTTCATAATCGCCATCGTTTTTTCCATTCTCGCGCCGGTCTTTGCCTATCTGATGCAGTTCGCGATCTCGCGCAAACGGGAATTCCTGGCGGACGCGGACGGCGCCCTCCTGACCCGTTACCCCGAAGGTTTGGCCCGGGCCCTGGAGAAAATCTCCGCCGATACCGAGCCGCTGGAAGTGGCCAACCGGGCCACCGCCCATCTCTATATCGCCTCCCCCTTTAAAAGCGATGTCACCGGCGGCCAGAAAACCGGTTTCTGGAAGAAGGCGTTTATGACCCACCCCCCGGTCGAAGAACGCATAGCCGCCTTAAGAGGAATGGACATTTGATAGCGTGAATCGAATATCGAATGACGTAAATCGTTACGTATATCTTTATATTCGAATTTGTTAATAAACAAATTTTATTACAATTGATAGATATACGATCCCCGATTCCCGATTTCAGAAAATGATCTCATTGCATCAATAATAAAAATCAAAAATTTCAATAAGTTTATAATTATTTTGAATGTATGATATGGATATTAAATTCGTAGACAAAAAATTAAGCCAAATCAAGGCTGATTGTGAAATTATTTTCGTGGTCAGCGGTAATCTGAAGCATAAGTGGGTGCGCGACAAAGCCGCGCTTGATCAGTTGGGCTTCCGGGGCAAAGCGGACGAAGCGGCGTATTTGCCCAATAAACATCGGCTTTATGTCGGTATTGAGTCAGCCGACCTGGATGAGTTGCGGCTGGGCGCCGCTCTGGCGGTCAGGACAGCCAGAAACAAGAAATTGCCCGTTATCAAGATCGGTCTTTATGGCGACGACCCGGCAGGGGCTGCCCAGGCTATGGCTGAGGGATTCGTCTTGGGGGAATACGAATTCGATCGTTACAAGAAAGAAAAAAGCAAGAATAATATCCGCCGGATTTTTGTCGGCAATGAGATCTATTCCAATTTGCCGGTTGACGCCGTACCCGCTGCTCAGGCGGTCAAGTCGCGGGGTTGCGGTAGCCCAGTCGGTCAATTACGCCCGCGACCTGGTCAATATGCCGCCGTCCGATATGACGCCCCTAACTTTGGCGGAAACCGCAAAAATACTGGCCAAAGAAAAAGGACTGACGGTTAAAGTTTACGGCAAAGATTATCTGGCCAAAGAAAACATGGGCGCTTTTCTGGCGGTAAACCGCGGCAGTGAGTTTCCGCCCCAACTGATCCATCTTATGTATCGGCCCGGTAAGCCGAAATCGAAAGTCGTATTGATCGGCAAAGGCATAACTTTCGATACCGGCGGATACAGCTTGAAGCCCAGCGACGGCATGGTAGCGATGAAAATGGACATGGGAGGCGCAGCCGCGCTTTTGGGCGTGATGCGCCTGGTCAGGGATATCGCGCCGGACATTGAGGTCCATGCCGTGATCGGCGCTACCGATAACGTCATCAACGAGCATGCTTATAAGCCGGATGACATCTTGCGGGCCAGAAACGGCAAAACCATAGAAGTCAACAACACCGACGCGGAAGGCCGTTTGGTCCTGGCTGATTGTTTGTCGTACGGGCAGGATGTTCTGCCGGATTATATTATCGATATCGCGACCTTGACCGGCGCCTGCATGGTCGGTTTGGGCCTGTATACGATCGGGGTAATGGGCTATAACCGGAGTTTGGTGCGGGACATAATCGCCGCTGGTGAAAGCAGCGGCGAACAAGCCGCTCATCTGCCGTTCAATAAATACCTGCGCCAGACCCTGCGGAGCGATGTGGCCGATATCGTAAACGTATCAAGCGACAAGAGGATGGGCGGAGCCATCACTGCCGGTTTATTCCTGGCGGAATTCGTCGAAAAGAAATATCGGGATAAATGGGCCCACCTCGATATTGCCGGTCCGGCAATAGTGAGCAAGCCCTGGGGGTACCATCCGGCAGGCGGCAGCGGCGCCGGCACCAGGCTGCTTTTGGAATGGTTGCGGCGCTTAAACAACGGATAGAAAAACAATACGGCCGTCATTATATAGTCAATTCGTGTTTTTCAGACCGGGTTTTTAAATCTGGCCTGAATTATGATAAATATCGTAAAATCCATAATTGCGGGTTTAACTTTTTTGATAAATATACTATAATATAAGGTAATAACGATTGGGGCATGAATACGCATTTGGAGCGAAAATTGGCAGTAAATCGCTGGGTAATCAGGGCCCGCTGGTTTTATGTTTCGGGCATCTTCGTGATCGGAGTCATTACCAAAATTACCGGCCAGGCCAATGTGAGCTTCTCCTATGCGTCAATGGCGCTGCTGGCGGTTTTCATTCTGGTGGTTAACGTGATTTTTGGACTGATGATCACGCGTCTCAGCCATCGTAACGGCGGGAACGGCAAATTCATCAACATCATCGGGGCGGCGCAAATTGCCACTGAGTTGTTGGTTCTTACTATGGTGATGCATAAAGCAGGCGGAATCGACAGCATTGCCATAGTTTATTATTTCCTGCCCATCGTTTCCGCTTCACTTCTGTTCGGTCTGAGCGGATCGGTCATCACCGCCTTGTTGTCCGGTTCTCTGGTCTGCGGCCTGGTTGCGGCAGAACATTTCGGCATAGTTGGCCATATCAACCGGTACGGCACTGAGACGCTTGAATTCCGGAATTTTCCGTTGTCGCTCATCAAGACAGTTACCATATCCCTTTTTTACGTGATTATCGGCGCCTTTTCCGGCGTGGGCGCCCGCCTGCTTTATTCGCGGGAAGAACAATTCATGCGCATTTCGCGGGAAGCTGATGGATCGGCGGTTAAACTGCGCCAAAAAATCAAAGAACTGGAAAAAGCCCAGCAAGATACATTACGGGCTTTTGCCGACTTGAAGCAAGAAAGGGTTATTTCCGATTCCGAAAAAAAACGCACCAGGGCGGTTTTGTCCAACCTGGTTGATCCGATCATTTTGATCGATAAAAATAATGTTATCAATTTCATAAATCCGGCCGCCGCCGAAGTGCTGGGCATGGATTCGAATACGCTGAGCCAGCCGATAAAACCGGACAACCATTATTCCTTGAATAATTTTAAGGACATAATCCGCTTCGAATACACGGCGAATGTCAGCAAAACCAATGAGGCCGAAAGAAATATAACCGAAGAAATGGAGATAAACCGTGCGGGCCAGGCCATGACCTATAAGGTGATGACCGTTGACGTAATGGATGATGACGGGCAATTTCTCGGCGTTATGAAGATCTTCTACAATCTAACGCGTGAAAAAATAATCGACAGGCTTAAATCGGAATTTATATCCATTGCCGCCCATCAGTTGCGCACTCCTTTGTCGGCGATCAAATGGGCGATCAAAATGGTGCTGGATGGCGATATGGGAAAACTGAATTCCGAACAGGAGCGTATCCTGTTCAAAGGTTATATCAGCAACGAACGCATTATCAAATTGGTCAACGATATGCTGGATGTTTCGCGTATTGAAGAGGGCAGGTTCAATTATGAATATTCGAAAACTGACTTCTCCGAACCGCTCGAAATTGCAATCGGACATCTGGAACGCCGCCTAGAAAAAAAGCATATCAAATTTACCGTTAATATGCCCAAGCAGCTCCCCTTGATACATATGGATGCCGAAAAAATCGCGTTAGTAATCGAAAATTTGCTGGAAAACGCGATCGAATATACGCCCGAAAAAGGGCAAATAACGATAAAAATAGAAAAGGGTGACGCATTGCTGCGTTTTTGCATTAAAGATACGGGTGTTGGCATACCGGAAACCGACCAAGAAAGGATATTTTCCAAATTCTATCGGGCGTCAAATGTGATCCGGATGCAAACTGACGGAAGCGGCTTGGGCCTGTTTATCGTTAAGAACATAATAAAAAATCACGGCGGCGAGATCACGTATTCCAGCGAAGAGGGCGAAGGCACGGAATTTGTTTTTACTCTGCCGATTAATAATTCATAATTGATTTACCCTGCTCCGTATATAAAGAGAATAAGGTCGGAATGTATGGAAGCCCGGCAAATAACCGATATTTGCTGCGATTTCTGCATCTGCCGCTTATTCGATTTATCCGGTAACGGGCATATAAAAATATGAGCAGCCAGAAGCAAATCCTCATCATTGAAGATGAAGAAACATTAGTTGAGTTATTGAGAACCAAACTGCAAAATGTGGGTTTCCGGGTTTTTTGCGCGCTTGACGGCCGGGAAGGACTCAAGCTCATTAAAGAGAAAAAACCGGATTTGGTGCTTCTGGATATAGTGATGCCAAAAATGAACGGATATGAAGTGCTGGAAGCCCTGCACCGCGAGCATAACCATATTCCGGTTATAATCATTTCCAATTCCGGACAACCGGTCGAACTGGAAAAAACAAGCCGGTTGGGCGCTGTTGACCATTTGATAAAGACCGAATTTAATCCGCAGGAAGTGTTGGACAAAGTAAACCGTTTCCTTGACGGCAAATCGGAAGAACCGACCAAAAAGGCCATTCCCCATCCGCAGCCGACAAGCGATAAAAACGTTCAGCAGAATGGCATCAATGTATTATTGGTGGAAGATGATTCTTTTTTGCGGGAAATTTGCAGTAAAAAATTATTGAAAGACGGCTATACGGTTTATACTGCCGTTGACGGCAAAGAGGCGATAGAATCCGCAAAAACCGTTAAGCCGGATATTATTTTGCTTGACATCATATTGCCTTCCATGGATGGTTTTCAGGTGTTATCCTCGGTCCGTTCCGATTCAGACAAGGATTTGGCCCGCACTCCGGTGATTATGCTGTCCAATCTGGGCCAGGAGGATGATATTCAAAAGGCGATGGACTTGGGAGCTAACGATTATTTGGTAAAAGCCCATTTTACCACCGATGAAATAGCCGGCAAGATCAAACAGACGATCAAAAATTCATAATTTTATTTTAATTAACGATTGATCCCTGCCCGCTGGTTTTACAAAGTAACAAGAGCATGTTTTACCGCACAGAAAACAGGTTATCCGGAGGGACTGGCATAATCCGTTATCAGGCTGATTGTTTGGTATTCCTTTATTACTGTTCTGTTTCCGGGCAGCAGTGCCCCGATATCCCGGCCAGGCGTTAACAATGAGATAAAATTTTTTATTTGTTTGAGCAGTAGTATTAAAATTATTGTAAATTTATAACCTGGTAGCGGCCAGGTTGTTTATTTAAGGTAATTCGTGGTATAATATTGATAATGGATTATTCTTATCGGCGTAAAATCGAGATTAACGAATGGATAATCACTACCCGTTGGTTTTACATGGTAGCGGTTTTTTTGATCGGTATATTGGGAAATTCCCTGGCCAGTATATTCGAAATTAAATTCACCTTTTTTTCCATCGCGTTTTTGCTTTTGATCTATTTGGCGATTAACGCGTATTTATTCCGAATATTGTCCAGTATCAAATTGCATAAATCGGAATTTAAACTGAAACTGTTAAGCTTGGGCCAGATAGTCATCGAATTGGTAATCTTTACCATCGTAATGAGGCTGGTTGGCGAGGAATCGATCGCGAGTGTATTTTTTTTCCTTCCCATCATATCAGCGGCGATAATATTCGGCATCAGGGGCGCGCTATTTACCGCTATTGCAGCGGCGATTCTGGTAAATTCGTCAATAGTTGCCGAATATTTTCAGCTAATTCTCCAATATGCGGTCAATCGCGAATTATTCGATGCCATGCAGTTGACGGTACTTCGTTACCGTACGATATCGATTATCAGCGTGGTCGTAACCTCGAATTTTTATTTGGTGTTGGCGTTGGTGGCGGGTTACAGTTTTAAGCTGGTGTTCCGCCGTGAGCAGGCCCTGATGGCGCAGGCTGAACAGTTAACGCTTGAAAAAGAAGCCGGCGAAGAACAGGTAAAGAATTTGGACAAAAATTCCAAATTGTTAACGGAGCAGGATCGAAAACTCAAAGCAGTGAATATCGAATTAAGCAAGCGCCTGAACCAACTGGAAAATTCGGAAAAATCGATCATACGGGCATTTGCCGATCTGCAGGAAGCGCGTAAGAGAACCGAAGAAGAGCGTAATAAAACGAATGCCATCATCGCTAATTTCATCGATCCGATCATTGTTATCGACAATAGCGGCAAAATCAACTTGTTTAATCCGGCAGCAAAGGAAATTTTCGGATTTGATGACGAGGAACTGGGAATAAAGATATCCGCGGAAAATAATTATTCGATGAATAATTTCAAAGAAACGATTCATCAGGATTTTACCGTAAAAACAAGCAAAGAACTTAAATCCAATAATCCCAACGAAGAAGAAGTGGTAATCATAGTTGCGGAACAGGAGCTGACTTATAAGGTCATTACCGCGAAAGTATTGGATATCAAGAAAAAGGAAATCGGGGTAATGAAGATATTTTACAATTTGACCAGGGAAAAAATGATTGATAAGATGAAATCGGAGTTTATTTCCATTGCCGCACATCAATTGCGCACGCCGCTGTCAGCGATCAAATGGGTCATCAAAATGGTGCTGGACGGCGACATCGGCGAATTGACCGACGAGCAGAAAGAGTTTCTTACCAAAGGCTATCAAAGCAACGAAAGGATAATAAATCTCGTTAACGACATGCTTAATGTGTCGCGCATAGAAGAGGGCCGTTTCGGCTATTCTTTCAAAAAGGGTGATTTTGGCGCTTTGGTGGGCAAGGTAGCGGAACAATTGCAAAATATTTTCGAATCGAAACAGATCACTTTCTCTGATGCCATTCCCAAAGGATTGCCGGCAATATTTATGGACGAACAGAAAATGGATTTGGTTCTGACTAATTTGCTGGAAAACGCGGTTAAGTACACTCCCGAGCGCGGCAAGATCGCTCTATCGATCGATGCCGGCGACCAATTCATCAAAGTGCACATCAAGGATAACGGCGTTGGTATACCGGAAAATGACATTCCCAAGCTTTTTTCCAAGTTTTTTCGGGCGGAAAACGTCATTCGGATGCAGACTGAAGGGTCCGGGCTCGGGTTATTTATGGTCAAAAACATAATTAAGCGCCATGGCGGGGATATAACGGTTGAGAGCGAAGAGGGCAAAGGCACAGTGTTCACATTCACGATCCCGATAAACGAAATTTGAACGATATGAACGCCTTAAATATATAAATTAATTTATAATATATCTAAAACATTAACACTATCATATATGGAACAAGAGAAGACAGACAAAAAAACAAAGATACTTATCATTGAGGACGAAGAGTCGCTGGTAGATTTACTGGTGGCTAAATTAAAAAAAGAAAATTACGATGTTAATTATGCTTATGACGGCGAAAAAGGGTATGAGCTGATAAAGAGCTGGAACCCCGATCTGGTCCTCTTGGATATCGTGATGCCCAAGATGGATGGTTATGAAGTTTTGGAAAAATTGGAAGAAGAAAAGGTCAAGGTGCCGGTAATAATTATTTCCAATTCCGGCCAGCCGGTCGAAATCGAGAAAACCAAAAAACTGGGCGCAATCGACCATTTGATAAAAACCGAATTCAGCCCCCTGGATGTTTTGAACAAGGTCAAAGACTGCTTGGAGAACGGCGGCCAACCGAAGGCGGTCGATGCCAGCCGGGCAGAACTTAAGCCGAAACAAGGCGAAGGCGTAAAACAGCTTGGCGTCAAGGTGCTGTTGGTTGAAGATGATGCGTTTTTGCGGGAAATTTGCAGCAAGAAATTGACCAAGGAAGGGTTCACGGTCTATGAAGCGGTTGACGGCGAACAGGCGCTAAGCGGCGCTATGTCGGTCAAGCCGGATATAATACTTCTGGATATCATATTGCCGGCTATCGACGGTTTTCAGATATTGAGCCAGATCAGGGCCAGCAAAGACAATAAGATCGCCAAAGTACCGGTAATCATGCTTTCGAATTTAGGCCAGGAGGATGACATTAAAAAGGCTATGGATATGGGGGCGAACGACTATCTGGTTAAAGCGCATTTTACCACTGAAGAGATTGTCGGCAAAATTAAAACCCTATTGAAGAAATAAAGCGGAAGATCAACAAGGTTCGAAACAGGAAAAAAGATACCGGAGCATCGCGGGATTTTGGAAATACCCAGAATAATCCTACAGACCAATAGGTTATAAGAGGGGGCCGGCATTATGTGGCCTCCTCGTATTTATTATAAGTAATATTTTCGTATGATCGCGTATATCAAAGGAAAAGTTCTGAATAAAGGCCGGGGCTACGTAATCGTTGTCGCCCAGGATATCGGTTATCAGGTATTTGTGAATCCCACCATGATCACCGAAATATCGGTCGGCCAGTCGGTCGAATTATATACGCATCATCATGTCCGGGAAGAAGCCTTGGATCTATATGGCTTCCGGTTGCCTGAAGAACTGGAAATGTTCGAAATGCTTCTGTCCATATCCGGCATCGGACCGAAATCCGCGCTGGGCGTTTTGGCGATCGCCACGGTGCCGGAGATAAGAGAAACCATAGCGCAGGGAGATTCCTCTCTTCTCACCAAGGTTTCGGGAATTGGTAAAAAAACCGCCGAGCGGATCGTTCTGGAGCTGCGGGAAAAAGTCGCAGCGCTTGATGCCGGCAGGAGGCAAGCCGGTGGCGTATCGGCCAGCAGCGATGAGATTGACGCCTTGATGGCCCTCGGTTATTCGCTTCAGCAAGCGCGCGAAGCATTGAAAAGTGTTGACGCTGAAACCAAAGAGAGCGGACAAAGGATCAAGGAGGCTCTAAGAAATCTGGGAAAAAATTAGTGCGGTAAATCGGTCAAAAATATCGTTAATTTTGCAATTCATGGAAATAATAAATATCGCTGACAGGGAGATATATAATAATTTTGTTTTGCGGCAGGAAAATTGCCAATTTTTACAATCCTGGGAGTGGGGCGATTTTCAGTTAAGCGTCGGCAGCAAAGTCATTCGGCTGGGCCTTAAGGTCGGAAATGAAGTAATATATGCCTTGACCCTGATTAAAAAAAGTTTGCCTTTGGGTCTGAATTATTATTATTCCCCGCGAATCGATTTGTCCCCGCTTGACGCGGATAAGCTGTCAGCACTCTTAAAAGGGATAGCCGATCTGGCGGTGTCAGACAAAGTAATATTTTTCCGTTTCGAACCGTTGGCTAAATTTTCAAATTCCGATTTCCAATTCCCAATTTCCAAGACAATCGATATCCAACCCAGCAAAACCTTGGTATTGGATTTGACAGATTCGGAAGAAGAATTAATGTCCGCTATGCACCCAAAGACAAGATACAATATCCGTTTGACGGAAAGGAAGGGCGTAACAGTGAGAGAGGCCGATTCTAACGAGTTTGACGGATTTTGGCGCCTAATGCAGGAAACCAAAAATCGCGACGGTTTTCGCCTGCATGGGGAGGCGTATTATCGTAAAATGCTGGAAATACCATTCGTAAAATTATTTGTCGCTGAATATGAAAGTTCGATAATCGCCGGGAATATCTTGTCTTTTTTCGGAAATTCCGCGACCTATGTCCATGGCGCGTCCTCCAGCCGCAATCGCAATATAATGGCGCCGTACGCCCTGCAATGGAAAACCATAACCGAGGCGAAAAAACACAACTTAAGCCATTATGATTTTAACGGCATTGACGAGGGCAAATGGCCGGGCGTGACTAGATTTAAAAAGGGGTACGGCGGAGTTGAAATAAATTTTCCGGGAACATTCGACTTGATCTTTAACGGCTTTAGATATTCGGCTTATAAGATGATCAGGAAAATAAGGAGGTCATTTTAATTCAAGTTTATTGGAATTAAATAAAATGGAAAGATATTTAAGATTACTTAAAAGGCTAATACCGCAAAGAATATTCAAGGCAATGCAACCGGCCTATCATTTCTTTTTTAGTTGGCTGGCGGCGTTGTTATTCCGGTTTCCCAGCGAAAAATTGATCATAATCGGCGTCACCGGCACGACCGGCAAGACAACCAGCGTATTTATGATCGCCCGGACCCTTGAAGCCAATGGGCTCAAGGTCGGATATACTTCGACGGCAGTTTTCAACGACGGCGAACGGGAATGGTTGAACGATAAAAAGATGACAATGATCGGACGGTTTTTTACCCAGAGAATCCTGCGCCGTATGATAAAAAATAATTGCCAGGCGGCGATCGTGGAAACGACCTCCGAAGGGATCGAGCAATTCCGGCATCGATTCATCAACTTTGATATCGTGGTCATAACCGGTTTATACGAAGAACATATAGACGCGCACGGCAGTTTTGAAAATTACAAAAAAGCCAAAGGTAAGCTGTTCGCGCATCTTTCCCGCTGCCATACGAAATATTTAAATGAGCATAATCAAGTGGAGAAGGTCGGCGATTCGGGATGGCGGAAGATCGAACGCAAACGGCTGAAGAAAACGATTGTGGCCAACGGTGACGACAAGCATGCGGATTATTTCCTTAGCTTTACCGCCGACAACAAGATAGTGTACAGCCAGCGGCCCGAACGCCTTAAGGTCGGTAGCGAAGTAGTAGTGGTCACCTATGGCGATATTGTAAACAATTCCGCCGGCGTTTGGTTCAAAGTGCTCGATATGCCGGTTCAGCTTCGCTTATTGGGGATATTTAATGCGACTAACGCCATGAATGCCTTTGGGGTAGGCTTAGCCCTGGGGCTTCCCCTTAAGCAGATCAGGAACGGTCTTGAGGGGATGCAGGGGGTTGCCGGCCGGCTGGAAAAGATCGACGAGGGACAGAATTTTACCGTAATAGTCGATTACGCATTCGAACCGGTCGCCTTGAAAAAGCTATATGAAACGATTTCAGTTACTCCGCACAATAAAATAATCCATGTATTGGGGGCTACCGGTGGCGGCCGAGACATCGCCCGCCGTCCGAAGCTCGGGGCAATAGCCGGCAATAATGCGGACCAGGTAATAATAACCAATGAAGATCCTTATGATGATGATCCGGAAATTATAATGAGTCAGGTTGCGTTGGGCGCGGAAAAAGCCGGCAAAAAACCGGGAATCGATCTTTTTCGGATCTTAGACAGAAGGGAAGCCATAATGAAGGCGCTTGCCTTGGCGCAAGAATCGGATTTTGTCCTTATTACCGGAAAGGGGAGTGAACAGGCAATTTGTGTCGAGAATGGCAAAAAAATACCTTGGGATGACCGGGCAATTGTGCGCGGTATTTTGCAGGACAGATATAAATAAAATCAGGGCAATGAGTGGATAAATTTACCTTATATTGTATCTTTATTATCCCTAACCAATATTCGCAATATAATCGCATACTCATCACTTGACTTATTTAGGGCAATTTGATATCATTACCTAAGTATTGTTTGGGTATTGACAAAAACGTATTAATCTGATAGATTAATACAAAGATAACACCATAAAATCAATGCGAGTGAACAAAAGAAACGGAAATTAATTCGTATTCAGAACAGACGAATAGTGCCGTTTTTTTGTTTTGCTTACATTAAACAAAACAAAAATCTCCATGCTAGATTAGACACTAATTATTCCTTGTCAGTGGAGTTTAACTTGCTAAACTAAATAAACTTGATCACAACTCAAGCTATGTGCGTTGAGCTTTTTTTGCTTCTATAAAATTTCATTTAATATTTAATTTAAAATATAATTTATGACTTCTAAATTAACAACTTTTACCACCGCACCCAGAAAATATTTTCATGAAAAACATCAGGTAATGCCGATGCCAGACCTGATAGAAATTCAGAAAGATTCATATCGTTGGTTTTTGGAAGAGGGCCTGAAAGATTTATTCGATGAGATTTCTCCTATTACTGATTTTATCGGCCGTGACCTTGAATTGTATTTCGAAGACTATTATCTGGATGAACCGAAATTCGACGAAGTGGAAAGCCGTGAAAAGAACGTAACTTACGAAGCACCCTTGCGCGTTAAGGTAAAACTGGTGAATAAGCGTACGGGCCAGTCCGACACCCAGGAGGTGTATTTGGGCGACTTTCCGTTGATGACAAAAAATGGGACTTTTATCGTTAACGGTATCGAAAGAGTGGTCGTGTCCCAGCTTATTCGCAGTTCCGGCGTGATCTTTACCTCGGAATTCATCAAGGGCCGTAAATATTATGGCGCCAAAATTATTCCGAACCGCGGCGCCTGGCTGGAAATTGAAACCGATGTCAACAAGGTAATTTGGGTAAGAATCGACCGTAAACGCAAGGTGGCGGTAACTTCCCTGATGCGGGCATTCGGAATCGGTACGGACGAGGAAATCAAAGAGCTATTCAAGGAAATCAAGGGGATCAAAGACGGCGATCCCGGATTTATCGATGCTACGATCGGCAAGGATTTGGCCAAAAACGAAGCCGAAGGTCTGAAAGAGGTCTATAAGCGCATTCGTCCGGGCGACCTGGCCACCACGGATAACGCCCGCCAATTGATATATTCGATGTTTTTCCGTTTTGACCGTTATGATTTTGACAGGGTGGGCCGGTACAAACTTAATCGGCGTTTTCAGTTCGATATTCCAAATAATAAAGAAACCAGGATTTTGCGGCGAGAGGATTTGATCGAAATAATAAAAGAAGTAATCCGTTTGAATGTCGGCCAGGGAAAAGAGGATGATATCGACCATCTGGGAAACCGCCGCGTTCGCGCCATCGGCGAGTTGATCCAGAATAAATTCCGGGTCGGTTTGGCGCGGATGGAGCGGATCGTAAAAGACCGCATGAGCACGGCTGACCTTACCGCAATTTCGCCGAGCAAGCTGATAAATGCCCGTCCGGTAATAAGCGTGGTTAAGGAATTTTTCATGTCATCGCAGCTCTCTCAATTCATGGACCAGACCAATCCTTTGGCTGAATTGGAACATAAACGGCGCCTGTCGGCAATGGGCCCCGGGGGATTGACTCGGGAGCGGGCCGGTTTTGACGTGCGTGACGTACACACTACCCACTATGGCCGGATATGTCCGATTGCCACTCCTGAAGGTCCGAATATCGGTCTGGTCGGACATTTGGCCAGTTTTGCCAAGCTGAACAAATACGGGTTTTTGGAAGCGCCTTACCGCAAAGTGCTGCATGATATCGCGAACGATCCGGCAATTACCACAGGAATGATCGTTCGGGAGGATATTTATGAAAATACCGATGCCGAATCAGACGAGGGCCGGGGCGCTTTGCTGGTAAAAGCCGGGGAACGGCTGGACGAGAAAGCGGCGCGCAAATTGGCGGACGCGTTAGGATCGAAAGCAATTATTCCGATTAAACCGGTCGTAACCGGCGAAATCGTATATATGGATGCTTTTGAAGAAGAAAAATATATTACAACCGCGGCGACCACCCCGATCGACAAAGCAGGCAATTTTTTGATAAATAAATGCGAAGTTCGCCGCTACGGACAGCCGGCGACGGATGAAATCCATCGAATTGATTATGTCGGCGTCGCCGCCAATCAGATAATTTCCATCGCCACCTCATTGATCCCATTCATGGAACACGATGATGGACAGCGGGCGCTTATGGGTACCAATATGCAGCGTCAGGCCGTCCCCTTGGTGATAGCGGAAGCGCCGATAGTCGGCACCGGTGTCGAGGGACGGGCTGCCCGCGATTCGGGGCACGTGGTCATAGCCGAAGAGGACGGCGAGATCAGCAAAGTTGACGCGAAATATATCGAGCTCAAAACCAAGTCGGGAAAAACCGTCAGCCATCATCTGACCAAATTTTTACGTTCCAATGCTTCTACCTGCATCAATCAGCGGCCGATTGTCAATGTCGGGGATGCCGTATCGGCGGGAACGGCGCTTTCCGACGGCCCGTCGATCAGTAACGGAGAATTGGCGCTGGGCAAGAATGTCCTGGTAGCGTTTATGGCCTGGGAAGGGTTTAACTACGAGGACGCTATCATTATATCCGAACGCCTGGTGCGGGACGACGTATATTCCTCGATTCATATAGAAGATTACACCATTGATGTCCGCGATACCAAGCTTGGCCCGGAAGTGATAACGAGCGATATTCCCAATATCGGCGAGGATAAATTGAAAGACCTGGATGAAAGGGGTATCGTCAGGATCGGCGCCGAAGTTTCATCGGGTGATATATTGGCCGGAAAGATAACGCCGAAAGGAGAGACGGAATTATCCGCGGAAGAGAAACTTTTGCGGGCGATATTCGGTGAGAAAGCCAAGGATGTACGCGATTCTTCGCTGTATCTGGAGCATGGTGAACACGGAAAAGTTGTCGATATCAAGATCTTCTCCCGGGAGGACGGCGATAAGCTTCCGGCCGGAGTACTCCAGTCGATCCAGGTCACTGTCGCTAATTTGCGGAAAATCCAAGCTGGAGACAAAATGGCCGGGCGGCACGGTAATAAGGGTGTAATTTCCAAGATCGTACCGGTGGAAGACATGCCTTATTTATCCGATGGCACGCAAATCGATATAATCCTGTCTCCCCTGGGTATCATTTCCCGTATGAATCTGGGGCAACTGTTGGAGACTCATCTTGGTTTTGCCGCTAAGACGCTCGGTTATCGCGTCGCCACCCCGCCGTTGGACGGAATTGACGAAGATCAGATCAAAGCCGAATTAAAGCGTGCCGGATTGTCCGAAGACGGCAAAGTGACGCTGTATGACGGGAAAACCGGTCAGTCGTTCGACAACAAAGTCACAGTCGGCTATAAATATATGCTGAAATTGAACCATATGGTGGATGATAAGATCCATCAGCGTTCGATCGGCCCATATTCGCTCATTACCCAACAGCCATTGGGCGGCAAGGCCCAATTCGGCGGACAGCGTTTCGGGGAAATGGAAGTATGGGCGCTTGAAGCGTACGGGGCCGCCCACTCTTTGCAGGAAATACTGACTATCAAGTCGGATGATGTGCCGGGGCGTTCCAAGGCGTATGAATCGATCATCAAAGGGGAAACGATCAAAAAGCTGAACGTTCCCGAATCGTTCAATGTATTGGTGCGTGAATTGAAAGGCTTGTGTCTGGATGTCGAGCTCCTGGGCAGTGAACAGGCCGGGGGCGTAGCCGACCGAATGCCGGACAATGAATCGGAACAAAAAGAAGACAGCGAAGGACGAGAGAAATGAAGCTTAACCTTAGATTAATTATAGCGATTAAATATTTTTTAAACTTATATGCTTAATCCAATAAAAACAACGGATTTTGACGCTATTAAACTGAAGCTAGCGTCGCCCGACAATATTAGCTCCTGGTCGCATGGCGAGGTTACCCGGCCGGAAACCATTAATTACCGGACGCAAAAACCGGAGAAAGAAGGCCTTTTTTGCGAGCGCATATTCGGTCCTTCCAAGGACTGGGAATGTTATTGCGGAAAATATAAGAAGATCCGTTATAAGGGCATTGTCTGCGACAAATGCGGCGTTGAGGTTACGCGGTCGATCGTCCGCCGTGAACGGATGGGCCACATCCGGCTGGAATCACCCTGCACGCATATTTGGTTTTTACGCGGTTTGTCTTCCAAGGTCGGTCTGATCCTCGACCTCTCGATGCAGGCGCTGGAGAAAGTGGTGTATTTCGCCAGTTTTATCATTACTGATGTAAATGAAGATCTTAAGCAAGCCACGATCGACCAGATCAAAAATGAGTATAAACAAAAAAAGAAATCTATCGATAATGATTTTTTGCGCCAAACGAACGAAATCAAGAACCGTAAGGGAAAATTGATCGAGCAGGGCAAAAGCCGGCCCGAGGCGGACGATGAAATCAATGGTGAAATCGAATCTCTGGCGAAGGTCAAGGAAGAGAAGCTGGCCAATCTGCAGAATGCTTTCGACCAGGCTCAAAAAGAATTGAAAGACTTGAAGCCTCTCTTGATCATATCGGAAAATACTTATCAAAATTTAAGCTTGAAATACGGCCATATATTCGAGGCCGGTATTGGCGCGGAAGCGGTGCGGAAGCTTCTGGAAAGGATCGATTTGGGAAAGTCCATTGAATTGCTTGAGCAGGAACTTCTGCAAGCGATCGATTCGAAACGGGACAAGCTCACGAGGCGCCTTAAACTGTTCAAAAGCTTGCTGGCGAATAACTTGCGCCCGGAATGGATGATTTTGACCGTGGTGCCGGTAATTCCGCCGGATCTGCGCCCGATGGTCGCCCTTGACGGGGGGCGTTTTGCCACCTCCGACCTCAATGATCTGTACCGTCGCGTGATCAATCGCAATAACCGTTTGCGGCAGCTGGTAGATCTGAACGCGCCCGAGGTCATATGCCGCAACGAAAAACGCATGCTGCAGGAAGCGGTTGATGCCCTGATTGATAATTCCGCCCGGCACGGCAAAACCGTAATCGCGTCTACCGGGCAGAAGCGCATGCTTAAATCGTTGGCCGACTCGCTTAAAGGCAAGCAGGGCCGTTTTCGCCAGAATTTATTGGGCAAACGCATTGATTATTCCGGCCGTAGTGTCATCGTGGTTAACCCCAAGCTGAACCTTGACCAGTGCGGTCTGCCGAAAGTGATGGCCTTGGAACTGTTCAAGCCCTTTATTATCAGCAAATTAATAGATAAAGAAGTCGTGCATAATGTCCGCAGCGCATCCCGGTTTATCGAATCCGGAGCTGACGTGGTATGGGATATACTGGAAGAGATCATCCAGGGCGCCTATGTTCTCCTGAACCGCGCGCCAACGCTCCATCGGCTCGGCATACAGGCTTTTAGGCCGATCCTGATAGAGGGCAAGGCAATCCAGATCCATCCGCTGGTTTGTACCGCTTTTAACGCTGACTTTGACGGCGACCAGATGGCGGTTCATGTCCCCTTAACGGCGGAAGCGGTGTCAGAGGCGCGGGATATTATGTTGTCTTCCCGCAACCTCTTAAAACCGGCTACCGGGGATCCGGTAGTAGCGCCAAACCAGGATATCGTCTGGGGCGCTTTCTATATCACCAATATGGCTGAGGGCAGCAAGAAAGACGAGGAATTAAAAAGCTTCGCCGATGAAAACGAGGCTCGTTTGGCGTATGATACCGAGAATATCAAGCTTCATGATGCAATACGAGTCGTTTTGCCCGGACTGGGATTGGTCCGGACATCGGTTGGGCGCATTATTTTCAACAATATCTTGCCGAACAAACTGCGCTACGTGAATGAAGTTGTCGGCAAGAGCAAGCTGAAGAACCTGGTTAAGCAATGTTTTCAATATTACGGGCCGGAACGCACCGTACATTTCCTTGATGACCTGAAAGCCCGTAGTTTCGCCTATATAACCCGAAGCGGATTATCCTGGGGAATGGGCGATCTGCCGTCATTTCCCGAAAAAGATGAAATGATCGACAATGCGCAGACGGAAGTCGAAAACATACAAGAACAATATGAGGAAGGCTTATTGACCGATAGCGAGCGTTATACCAAGGTCATCGAAGTCTGGAGCGGCGTAAAAGAGCGGGTAACAGACATATGCCGGAAAGGACTGCCCGTGGAAGGCCCGGTTTATTCGATGATCGAATCCGGCGCCCGCGGCAGCTGGGCCCAGCTGACCCAGATATTGGGAATGAAGGGTTTGGTTACATCTCCTTCCGGTGATATTATCGAGCTGCCGGTAAAAGGAAATTTCAAAAAAGGTTTCGGAGTGTTGGAATATTTCATTTCCACCCATGGCGTGAGAAAAGGGCTATCCGATACCGCTCTCCGTACCGCCAACGCCGGATACCTGACGCGCCGTTTGGTGGATGTGTCGCAGGACGTAATCATCAGCGATGAAGATTGCGGTGATGATGAAGGACTGCTTGCTACCAGCGCAGAAAGCCAGCAATCTGGAGTTGATTTGCTTTCCCGTATAATCGGGCGTTATTTGGCGCAGGATCTGCTCAATAGCAAGGGCAAAGTGTTGGCCAAAAAGGGAGAGATCGTCGATATGGATTTGGCCGAGAAGCTGGAAGGCGAAGATATCACGGAAGCAAGGATACGCAGCGTATTGTCATGCAAACTGCATCGGGGAGTGTGCGTTAAGTGCTACGGCTGGGATCTGGGCCATAATCGGTCGGTTAAATTGGGTACCGCCGTAGGCATTATCGCCGCCCAATCGATCGGTGAGCCGGGAACGCAGCTTACCATGAGGACGTTCCATACCGGCGGTATCGCCGGCGTCGAAGATATTACCCAGGGTTTGCCCCGCGTTGAAGAAATATTCGAAGCCCGGCCGCCGAAACGGAAAGCGTTTATCGCCGACGTGTCGGGAACTGTCAAGATCGAAACCGCCCAGCGTACCATTGAGGATGAAACCGGCAAGGTGGTCGTCAGCAATCCCCAAGTAAAGATCCTGAAAATATATTATACCGGCGCCGCCAGTAAAAAATATTATTTTGCGGACGTTAACAAGATGTTCAGTGATAAATTAAAAACGCAAAAAACGCCGAAATTACTGGTTAAAGACGGGGAGAAGGTCAAAACCGGCAAGCCGCTGTTCTCCTTCGGACGGAAAAAAATACTGGCTGAGCAGGATGGCGTTATCGCCGTAACCGAAAAATACGTAAAGCTGCAGGGTGAAGCCGAACGAGTCAAAGAGTTTATCGTGCCGAAAGGTATGACCATAATCCATAACGAAGGGGATAAGGTGGAAAAGGGCGACCAATTGACTGATGGCAGTCTTGACTTACAGCAATTATTCAAATTGCGGGGCAAACTGGATACCCAAAAATACATCATCAAGGAAATCCAGAGCGTATATTCTTCCCAGGGCCAGCCATTGAATGACAAACACATCGAGATTGTCGCCAAACAAATGTTTTCCCGCTTTTTTATCACTGAATCCGGCGGTACCGAGCTCTTACCGGGCGAGATCGCGGAAAGCGCGATGTTCAACCGCGCCAACCTGGAAGCGGAAACAAACGGCAAGAAATCGGCCAAAGGCGAACGTTTGCTCCTGGGAATTACCAAAGCGTCGCTGACTACGGATAGCTTCCTGTCCGCCGCGTCGTTCCAGGAAACCGCCAGAGTATTGATCGAATCCGCGGTAAGCGGCAAAATCGATTATTTGGAGGGGCTTAAAGAGAATGTTATTATCGGACGCCTGATACCGGCCGGTACAGGATATTACGGCAAAAAAGAAAGAGCGGATTACAGCCAGGACAAAGGTTAATACCAGCTAGATTAGCTTTTGCGATATATAATAAGACCGCCCCGGTTATACCGGGGCGGTCTTATTTGCGAGGAATTTCTTATTACAGTCCGTAACGTTTGATGTTGCTATCGGCGATTTTTTGAATAAGCGCCAGCTGTTCCTTGCCGGCCGGGGTTTTGAAAAGATGGGAGAAACGCCCTTGCATTTCCAGGTAATCCTGGACTTTTGGCGTCGGTTTCGGCACGGGCAGGGCCTTTGACAGGGTGCCGTCGACGTACTCGAGTACGGGATAGAGGCCGGTTTGGGCTGCCAAGCGGGCTGCCTGCAAAGTTTGGTCCGGACGGATTCGCCAGCCGGGAACGCAAGGGGCCAATATCTGGATATACGCCGGGCCTTTGGCCGCAACTGCTTTGGCTACTTTTTGCTTAATGTCTTCGATATAGCCGGCAGTCGTTTGCGCCACATAGGGCAAGCCATGGGCCAAGGCGATGGCTATTATATCCTTTTTCCGCTGATGCGAGCCAATCGCGTCGATTGTTTGGCCGCTTCCGGAAGGAGTGGTGGTGGTATTCGCTCCCCAGGGAGTCGAGCCACTGGCTTGCATACCGGTGTTGGAATAAGCCTCGTTGTCGTAGCAAATATACAGGATCGGTTCACCTCTTTCCCACATCCCGCTTATCAGCCCAAACCCGATATCGAAGGTGCTGCCGTCGCCGCCCTGGACAACGACTTTGATTTTATTGTCTTTCTTTTTCTGTTTGAGCGCGGCATAGACGCCCGAAGCGACCGCGGCGGCGTTCTCGAACAGGGAATGGATCCACGGTACGCCCCAAGCGCTTTGCGGATAGGGCGAAGTAGTTACTTCCAGACAGCCGGTGGCATTGGCGATTATTACGTTTTCGCCCAAAGCTCCGGAAACAGCCCGGGCAGCCAGCGATTGCCCGCAACCGGCGCACCCCCGATGTCCCGGGGAAAACAGCGGTTTTTTCGTCTGGGTTTTTACCGCAGCGCTTGCTGTGTTGGTTTTAGTCGGCATAGTAGTAAGTGATATCGCGAACACTTTGTTTAAGCTGGCCGCAATCGGGCGGCCGGGAAGGAAAGTGTTCGAAATATTACGGAATTATTATTTGATTAAAATATTATCGTTTGTCTACATAAGGGAGATAAAAACCGAAGCATCAGTTGGCCGGAGCGATGCTTTTCAAATCTTTCAAATTCTGGATTTTTTCGAATTGGCCGATGAATTTCGAAGCATCCAAAATTTCCACCAGGATCGGTTTTCCCGCCGAAGATACATGGATTATGAAATTACCGACCTCGCGAACGTGGTCGATCTTGCCTTTGGCGATTTCCCAGCAAATTATATTGGCCTCTGGATCGTAGAGCATATTGATTATAGTAATGTTAAAATATCTGATTAAGGCTTTACCGGAAAAAAAGTGATGATTTTTATAATACCGTGGTCTTTCCGATAAACCACTTTAATGCCGTCTTTTTTTGCCGCCAAATAATTACCTTTCTTTTTTATTTGTTCGGGGACAGTAACGGCTTCCTCGATCTGCTCGCGGGTCAAATAGACTTTATATTTATGCAGAATATCGAATTTTTCTTCCGCGTATTTGGTAAAGTGGATCATAGATTATATATGTTAGCATTATATTCATGAACGGTAAAATTTACGGGCAGGTCGCATGGCATTCGTCGGGAAGCCAGGGTATATCGCAGCATTTAAGTCCGTTGCAGCAGGGCGTAAAGGTGCACCAGCCGCCTTCGTCCTGTTCGCAGGGCAGGCAATCGCCATCCGAGCATACCCTTTGGTCGCCGCAGGACAGGCCGTCGTTACCGGGAAGGGAACAGTTGACTGAAGGCGCCGACTGGCAATACCCCGCATAGCAGGTCAGGCCGGAGAAGCTGCAGCAGTCGATTCCATAGCCGCAGGCAGACCATTCGTTCTTGGCGCAAAGGTCGCAGGACAAGGTGCCGCTCCGGTCATAGCACATTTTGGCGTAATTCGGGTCACTGTACGAACCGCAGGAATCGCCGGCCGATTTGCTGTCGCATTCGGTTGCGTCCGAACAGATAGTGTCCATTGCCGGATCGGTACAGGATAAGCCTTTAAAGAATTGCTGGTAAGGATAGCTGAAAAGATTTTCCGGGCAGGTAAATTCCGTTTTTGAGCTGCAACTGACCGAACCGGCATATTGTGTAACCGCGCAGCAGCCGCTTATATCGCAATATCCTCCCAAACAGTCGCTTCCGCCGGCACAATCGCTCGCATCATCGCAGGTGTCGCCCAGTTCGCCGCCGGCGCATACGCCGGTGCTCTCACGGCATAATCCGGACGAACAATCGCCACCTGTACCGCAGGGACTGCCGATTGCGCCATCGGTACATAATTTTCCCTTGGTCGCGGTATCGACGCAAACCAAATCTTCCGCACAGATCAATTCCGTGTCATTGCAGGGCGTATCGTTAGTCTGGTAACCGGGGCAGACGGCATAGCATTTATTGACCAATAAAGATACGTGGCAGCATTCCAAATCCTGGCAGCACGGGGTAAGATTGCACCAATCGCCTTCGGTGTTTTCACAGGTTTTGCATACTCCGCCCGCGCATACCTTCTTTCCGATATCCGCGCTACAGGATTTTTTGTCATTGTCTGGATCGGAGCAGTCTATGGTGGGTGCGGTGTCGCAAATACTGCCGGTATTGCAGGACAAGTCGGCATAAGCACAGCAATCTATGTCCCCCAAACAGGGGTTGCCGGCTTCTTTCCAGCAAAAGCCGCAGGTTTTTTGGCCGCTCCGCTCATAGCACATTTTGCCGTAAACCGGATCGACAAACGACGGTTCGCATTGGTCGCCGGCCGATTTTGAAACGCATTCCGGGGAGGTGCAGTCTGCCACGTCGTTGCATGCCAAATCGCGATAGTATAGCTGTACCAAGGGATCGCAAAGCGTTTCCTTGATATCATTCTGGCAGTTCTTGCTGCCATCCCAGAGATCACGGACACAACAACCGGTGGTATCGCATTTATTGTCCAGACAATCCAGTTCGAATTGGCAATCATCCACGTTGTCGCAGCTGTCGCCCAGCTTGCCCTCGGAACATAAGCCGATAGTCTCCCGGCAAATTAGCCCGGCTTGGCACTGGCTGTCGCTGCCGCAAGGGCTTCCCGCTTGGCCGTCGGTGCAGAATTGGCCGTTTATCGTAGTGACGCAGGTCAGCTTATCCCCGCACAAAAGGTCGGTGGTATTGCATGTTTCGCCGTTTTTCCTGCCGCCGGGGCAGACGGCGTAGCATTTGTCGAGCGCCCAGGGGATATCACAGCAAGTTATCCCTTCGCAACAAGGGGTAAGAGTGCACCAATCGCCTTCATCCTTTTCGCAAATTTTACAGCTGCCCTTCGAACAGACTTTGTCTTCGCCCCCCAGCCCGGTGCCGCAGAACAGTTTGTCATTAGCCGGATCAGCACAATCTTTTTCGGGAGCATCACTGCAGACGCCAAAGCTGCATGACAATCCGGCATAAGCGCAGCAGGCGTAATCATTCGTACAAGGATTGCCTTTTGTGTCCACGCAAGGCCCGCAGGTTAATATGCCGCTTTTTTCATAGCACATATTTGCGCTGTCGGGATTTTCGACAGTGGGTCCGCATTGGTCACCTTTTGACTTGGCGGAACAAAGGGATGACGATTTACAGTCCGGTAAATCAGCCGACAGCTTGCCTTCTTTCCATATTTGGGCGGCAATCGCCCCGTTGATTATTGTCGGACAATTATCCTGGGTCGTATCGGCGCAGGTAACAGCTAGAGTTATTGGATTGGTCTTGACACAGGCGTATTTCAGGTTTCCTTCCGCATCAGCCGTTAAACACCGGTCAGCGCCGTATTTGACGGATCCGTCGCCGCCCCACTCGCCGCTTACGGTTTCACATTTTTTCTGGGTATACAGGTTATAGGATGAATTTTTAACGATACAACACCCTAAATTTTCGATTTTATCGATCTTAAGCGGTTCGAATACGGTCAGGTTGGGGTTAACGAAATAAAGAAGCGTATATGATCCCAGGGCAAGGACCAGTCCGGTGAGAGCTGAAGCGAGCCAGCTTTTGGCGGTATCGATTCGGCTTTTATTGCCGGCGGCGGTCGCCCAGAGCAAGCCGCCGATCATCATCGCGACCGTGGCCAGGATACCGACCGTACCGACCCCGTATTTGTATATCGTCTGGATATAGCGCCCCATGGTTTGGTCGTCGATCAGGATACCGCAGTTCTTGTTTTCGGGGTCGCATTTGGCGAATTCGCCTCCGATCGTTACCTGAGGACGGAATAATATCCCAGTTTTTTCATCTTCTGCACGGCAAATTCCTGTCAAAAATAAATTGGCGAGAATAGCCAAAAAAAAGACAAAAATTAAATTACATTTTATAAATAATTTGAATGCGGAAAATTGCATTATTGTATATAATATTACTGCTTTCTTTTTCTGCTGTCTCAAACCGTAATTAATAGAAAATCAATGTGTATATAAAAAGATTATCAAATAAAATCACCATGATTTAAATGTTTGAAATTATTGCGGGCTGACATGAAAATGGGGAGCAGTTATATTTGTGTTCACTATGCATTTCGTTACTCCCTCCGCGATCAAAGGAGCGCAGCCGTCCGCGACATTGGTTTCGTATAATACGTTTAGTTTTTGGTCCATTAGCTTATTGTATATTATTCTCAGTTCCTGCGGCGCAGGTTTAGCCGTAGTGGTATTGACATCGGCGCAGGTTCCGATCGCGTGGCACTGGCTGGTGTGGTTGGGGGTTGTCGGCGGCCAGCCTTCGGTGAGTACGATGGTGTAAGCAGATAGCTTTATATCGTTTGATGCGGCTATTAATTTATCCGCCAATACCGCATTCAATTTCGTGCCGACGCCATCCTTGACTTTGAGGCCTAAATTTAAAAAATTGACTTCCGGAATGGTCATGCAATCGTAACAATCGCCGCATTTGTTCTGCGGGTAATCCTTGGGACAGCCTTCGGCTGTATAGGGATTGATTGTGCCGGTGTTGATAGATTTGAAGCTTACCAGGGAAGGATTGACGAAATACAGGATCGTGTAGGACGACAGGGCCAGAAGCAGGCCGGTAAAGGCGGAATTGATCCAGCTTTGCGCCGTAGAGACCCGGTTTTGGTTGCCGGCGGCAGTCGCCCAGAGCAAGCCGCCGATCATCAGGGCGATCGTGGCCAGGATGCCGACTGTGCCGATCGCGTATTTGTAGATTTCGCTTATATACGTGCCCAGAGTGGAGGGATCGACCGGAATGCCGCAGGCCTTGTCGCGCGGATCGCATTTCGTATTAACGAAAATATTACCGATCGTGACTTGAGGCTGGAAGCGTATGGCATCTTCGGCTTTTACCGGTCCGGCCACGGTAAATCCGGAAATTAGGACACAGCCGGAAATTGCCAGCCAGCCAGCCAGGGTCATGATTTTGATTATTTTTTCACTTTTTATCCAAAAGATATTATTTAGAAAAACAGTAAAATGAAAAAAACATTACTATTTTTCGTTAAATTTATTCGCAGCTATTGCTTTTACAGCTTTTTGAACAGCATTTGAAATATTCACCTGGAGTGCATGTTTTGCCCTTGGTAAAACAGGCGACGCATAGGGGTTGGGGCAGGCCGCCATTGCACCAGCCGGTATTATCGAGGCAAGGCATACCAAAGGGCGCGCCCACGCATTCCTGGACGTTTACCGAAGCTTGAGAAGCGCAGGCATATTCCGTATTACCGTTACTACTCTTTACGCTGCGGCAATATTTATCTTTACTGCATTTCGCTACGTTGTTCGGGCAGGAATAAATCAAGGTTCCTTCGGAATTTTCATTAACGTCAAAATTTACCGGGCCCATTTGGGGGTCGCAACAGGTAAAATCGTGTTGGCCCGGATCGGTAATTTCAAGCGTTTTAAGTTCAATCAGTTGGGGATTGACTATATAGAGGAGAGAATAGGACGAAAGGGCCAGGATCAGGCCGGTAACGGCGCCGAAGATCCATTGTTTCGCATTGTCGACCCGGCCGGTGTTGCCGGCGGCGGTCGCCCAGAGCAAACCGCCGAACATCAGGATCAGGGTGGACAGTATACCGACCGTACCAATGGCAAAAGTGTATACCGCGCTAATATATTCCCCCATGGTTTTGGGCGTGATCGACAGTTTCCAGTCATTGGGTTCCATCGATAAGCTGTGCTGGAAGGTGGCTGAGCCGGGGATGCTTATCTGGGGGTTGAACTTAATGCCGGATTCGGATTTAAAACCGGAATCAATATTGTCTTCTGCTTTGGTTACGGCTGGGCACAGTAAAAAGATGCCGGCAGATAACAGACAGAACGTCGAGATCAAGCCGATTCGTAAATAGGGGATGCGCAATTGGCTCATATTGATAGTTTATCCGATAAATTCCGTTTCGTTCTTTGCTTTATCGGTATGTTTAACGATTTTTTTGATCATTTCTTTGGTGATATCGCGTCCGCCCAAACCGACGATAAAGCCCCGGATTTTGGTCTTAATCCTGTTTTTGGCGGCCGCTTTGACATCCAGAGCAAGGGGGCCGTCGGTCGCGCCCAAGGAAATGGCCTTTTCCAGCACCGCCGCCTGTTTGGCGCCAATAAGGATTTTTATTATCTCCTCCGCCGGAAATGGCCGATAGCATTTGATCTTGAGGACACCGACCGAACCGGTCAATTTGCCCCGGTTGATCTCATCGACCGCGTCTTTGATAGTGCCGACAAGCGAACCCATGGCGATCAGTACCGTTTTCGGATGGGCCGGCCCGTAGTATTCGATCAGTCCGTTATTTACGGTTGCTTGCTTTTCGGTTTTTTTGACCGCATTCGGCATATCATCCCGAAGCTGTTCATAAGCCTCGAAGATCATGTTGGCCGCCTTATTCATATCATTGTGCAATTCCTGGCGTATTTCCATATAGTACGCGGGCGGCGCAAAGGCGCCGAAAGTTACCGGGTTGGCCGGGTCCAGAAATTCTCCTTTGGCCGGCTTGTAAGTAGGCAGGAAACGTTTGACCTCGGCGGCTGACGGCACATATACGTCTTCGTAGGTATGGGTCAGGACGAAACCGTCGATACAGACCATAGCCGGCAATTTCGACCGTTCCGCGACCAGGTAGGCGAGTAGATGCTGCTCGACGGCTTCCTGGTGGTTCTCGGCATATAGCTGGATCCAGCCGGCGTCGCGGACAGTCATCGTATCCTGATGGTCGTTCCAGATAGTGATCGGGGCGGAGATGCCGCGGTTGGCTACCGTCATTACTACCGGCAGGCGCATGCCGGCGATATTGAATATGACTTCCGTCATCAGAAGCAGGCCCTGGGAGCTGGTGGCGGTATAGGTACGGACGCCGGCGGCGCTGGCGCCGGCCACGATCGAGGCGGCGGCAAATTCACTTTCCGCCCGAACATATTCGTAGTTAGCCGCACCGTCAGCCTTGAGCTTAGCCAGATCCTCGACGATATGGGTTTGCGGTGTGATCGGATAAGCCGAGACGACTTGTGGTTTGATATTATTGATCAATTGCGCGATGGCCTGCGATCCTTCTAATATTTGTCGCATATATTCTTATTGGCCTTATCAGTCATTGCCACCGGATATCCGGTTTGGCAGGAGTGAATAAGGGCGGTTATTTATTAGATTATTTGGCTTCAAGCTCCATTTTGATGCACTTGACCGGGCACTCGGTGGCGCACAGTCCGCACCCCTTGCAATAGTCATAATCGGTTTGCGGCCGCGGTTTGCCGTCCCGGTCGATCATTCGGATGGCAGATTCCGGGCAGATTTTGGCGCAGGTGCCGCAACCGATGCATTTGTCCAGATCGGTCCGCGGGATAAATGTCCGCCAGCCGCCGGTTTTGTTATTGATCGTTGATCCTGGTTGTACGGTAAGTTCCATATATGATTGATTGAATGGAACAGAACAAGTTTTTGGCACTTTGCAAAAGAGGCTGTATCTGCTCCATTGTGCTTATTTAATTTATATTATAGGCCTTGGTAACGGCATTGATGTTCTTGGTAACCAGGTCCTTGTTTTTGCCGGCGAATTTTTGTTCGATCGCCTTTTTCAGGGAACTCAGGGTTACCAAGTCCGGTCGCCTTGGCAAAGGCGCCGAGGATCACGGTATTTACGATATTCCTGCCGATTTCCTCAAGGGCGATCTTGGTCGCATCGATAACGAAGAGATTTTCCTTGGGCACGGACAAGCCGATTTCCGCTTTTGTCTTGCTCGAATTCACGATTACGAGCGTATTCGGTTTGGCGCCGTGAATCACGTCTACGGTGCCGATGAGCGAGGAATCCTGGATAATGAGCACATCCGGCTCATAAACGTGTTCCCGCGTACGGATCGGTTTTTCGTCGATGCGGGCAAAAGCCTCGATCGGAGCGCCGGTCCTCTCGACACCGAACGAAGGAAAAGCCTGGGCAAAACGGCCGTCATTAAAGGCGGCGATGGCAGTCAGTTCGGCTGCGGTAACGACGCCCTGTCCTCCCCGGCCATGAAAACGAAGTTGATGCATAGAATGTTTATAATTAGTAATTTGTAATTAGTAATTTGTAAGCGCGAGGAATGGTCGCGCTTTTATTTGCTGGATTGTAGGATATTGGTCGCTACCGGGGGGAGGATTGCAGCATTTCATCGATTATGTTCAGGAAGTAAGTACGCGGAACATCACCGCTCAGGCGACGGCCGTTAATGAACCAGGTTGGGGTTCCGGTGATTCCCAGCGCCTCGGCATCGGCGGCATCGGCGCTGATAAGGGGCAGGTAGGTTTGCGCGTCAAGGCAATCGATCAGTTCATTACGATCGACGCCGATCCGTTCGGCCAAAGCGACAATATCTTCGCGGCTGGTAATTCCCTGGTAGAGGTAAAGGGCATCATGCATTTCCCAGAATTTGCCCTGCGCGCCGGCGCAATGGGCGGCCAGCGCCAAATCGACCGAGTTTTCGGTAATCACCGGATAATTGCGGAATATAATTTTGACCCGGTCGCTGTATTTGGTCCCGATTTCCCGGATCGTAGAAAATGTCCGCGCGCAGATCGGGCAGCCGAAATCGGCGAATTCCACGATCGTAATTAGGGGGTCGCTCGGTCCGGTTGAAAAGTTTTGCCCCGAACCGAGTATCCTCGGATCGATTGCCACTGTAGTTTCGACTTTCGTTTGCGAAGAGCCAATTGTCGAGCGTAAATATGAAACCGTATAAACCGCTATTATTATCCCCAAAATCAATAGGACAAATAATATCAGGCCGATAATTTTTACCCACCAGCGGCTAAGGAATGGCTTCGGTTGGTTCTCCATTGAGTAAATTGCTAAATCTAGCTATAATGAAATAAAGCGCACCAGCGTGCCGTGAATATATTATAACATTTTTATATGAATAAACCAAACTTGGACGCCATTGAGGAACAGACCAGGAAGAAGGCGGCTAAACGGACAGCGAAGAAGAAAGTAAAAATGAAAGTCAGCGGCGGGGGAGTCAAAAAATTGCAGCAGTTGATTAAAGAAAAATCCAAGTAATAACCATGGATATGCCAAGTTAATGAATTATATAGTTTAACTCAAAATACAAAAAGATTTATTTTTACTTCCTTTTACGCCAAAGAATTAGCAGATTTCTACACTTAATATAATTCAATGCTAATAATATAGTAAGGATATTGATGGTTGGCAGTCAGTTGCCGGTCCATATAATGAGTATAATTAATTTTTTATTTTGATTTTTGATTTTAGCATTTTGATTTTATCCCCTTAATATTAAATTTGTTATTAAAATAATTATTTTTATGAAAAAAAAGCTTGCTATCATAATTTTTGTGACAATATTCATTTTGACCGGCAATATTGCCTTGGCTGAGGAAAAAATTGATGACTTCAGCAGCACTATCGAAATCAAGGAGGACGGCATGATGTTGGTAACGGAAAATATCCTATATGATTTTGGCGATGCCGAGCGTCACGGCATTTACCGTGATATTCCCTACAAATATCAGGCGCGAGGCGGGTCGTTTCGTTTGCGGATCGGAGACATCGCGGTAACCGATGCTGCCGGTGAATCGTATCGCTTCGAAACCGGCACGGAAGGGGATAATTTCCGCATCAAGATCGGCGATCCCGATGCTTATGTCAGCGGAAAAAAAGAATATATAATTTCTTATACGGTCGGACGGGCGATCAATTTTTTCGATACTCAAGACGAATTATACTGGAACACCGCCGGCAACGAATGGACGGTGCCGATCGAGCAGGTCAAAACAACCGTGATATTGCCGGTTATTTTGCCGGAAAAGGATGTCAAAGCCGCTTGTTATGCCGGGCCATACGGCAGTTCGGACCAATGTATTTCCACCCGTTATGAATACAGCGGACGGGACGTGAAGTCGATCGTTTTTACCGACGATTTTCAGGCGCCGGGAGAGGGCCTAAGCATCGTTGTCGGTATGCCCAAAGGGACAGTCAAAAAGCCGAGTATACTAGAAAATGCGAAAGAATTCGCCAAGGATAATTTTATCGTCTTATTGCCGGCGGCGATATTTTTGCTGATGTATTACTTGTGGCGCAAAAAGGGCAAAGACCCCAAAGGCAGGGGCGTGGTAGTCGCCCAATATGATGCCCCCCAGGGGCTTAGCCCGGCGGAAGTGGGAACGATAATCGACGAGCATGTCGACCGCCGCGATATATCCGCCGAGATAATCTGTCTGGCGGTTAACGGTTATCTCAAGATCAGGCGGATCGAAGGCAAGGGTATTTTCAATACCGCTGATTATGAACTTACAAAATTGAAAGATGCGGACGAAAAACTATTGCCCCACCAGCTGAAATTATTTAATGCGATTTTCGATAAGGACGGCGCAACAAAGCTCTCAGACCTGAAAGATAAATTCTATAAAGACTGGGAGGAAGTACAAAAAGGAATATATGCCCGGATGGAAAAAATCGGCATGTTCAAGAAAAACCCCAATCGCGTACGGGTTTTTTATATGATCAGCGGGATAATGCTTTTGGTGCTTAGTTTCTGGTTCGGTCCGTTATTCGGTCCGGTAGGAATCGTCAGCATAGTGGTTTCGGCCGCCATTATCGTGGTTTTTTCCCGTTTTATGCCGGTGCGGACGAAAGCGGGGGCGATTATTCGCGAGGAGATCCTGGGTTTGAAGGACTATCTGGGCGTAGCTGAGGCCGACCGGCTGAAATTCCATAACGCGCCGGAAAAGAACCCGGAACATTTCGAACGTTTGCTTCCCTATGCCATGGCTCTCCGGGTTGAGGAGGAATGGGCCAAACAGTTCGAGGATATTTACCGCAAAAATCCGTCTTGGTACGAGGATTCGAGGTCAACGAATTTTTCCGCCCTGGCGCTTATGGGCAGTTTAAATAATTTCAGTACCAAGGCAAGTAATACCATGACATCCCACCCAAGCTCCGCCGCTTCGGGTGGAAGCGGATTTTCCGGAGGATTTTCCGGCGGCGGTTTCGGCGGCGGCGGCGGGGGAAGCTGGTAGGGCGAATGGCGAATGGCGAATGGCGAATTTCGAATAAGTTCTCCACTCAGTTTCAGCCGAAGGTTCGCCAGGCTTCCACTCAGTTTCAGCCGAAGGTTCGCCAGGCTTCCACTTGGCTTCAGCCGAAGGTTCGCCAGGCTTCCACTTGGCTTCAGCCGAAGGTTCGCCAGGCTTCCACTTGGCTTCAGCCGAAGGTTCGCCAGGCTTTAGCCTGGTACATTTCGACGCCGATAAATCGGCGAAAACCATATAAATATGACCATACTCTCCTGGAATGTTAATGGCGTTCGCGCCATGATCAAAAAAGGCTTTCTGGATTTTCTAAAGAATGAAAAACCGGATATATTATGTTTGCAGGAAACCAAGATCGACCAGGAAGCGATACACAAAGAAGCTTTTGATTTCCCCGGCTACCGTGAATATTGGAATCCGGCGGAGCGCAAGGGTTACAGCGGTACCGCCACCTTAGCCAGGGACGGCATAGACATTTCGGTCTTGCCGCGTTACGCCTGGGACGATGAAGGACGGGCACAGATAATCGACGCGGGAAAATATTATCTGGCCAACATCTATTTTCCCAACGCCAACCACGAATTATCCCGGTTGGACTTCAAAATCGGTTTTAACGATCGGCTTTTGTCCGAATTGAAGAAGCTGGAACGCCAGAAACCGCTGCTGGTGGTTGGCGATTACAATGTCGCCCACGAAGAGATCGATCTGGCCCGGCCGAAGGAGAATGTCGGTAATCCGGGCTTTACTGCCGAAGAGCGGAACTGGATGACGAAGTTCATCAATGCCGGTTTCGTGGACACTTTCCGCCGCCTGTATCCGGACAAAGTCCAATATAGCTGGTGGAGCTATCGGATGAATGCCCGGGCCAAGAATGTCGGCTGGCGGATCGATTATTTGTGCGTGTCGAATAGACTGATGGCCAAGGTAAAAAATTCTTTTATCCTGGACAATGTTTACGGCTCTGACCACGCCCCGGTCGGCGTTATAATCAAGTAATTGCCGGGGGAAAAATAAATTGCTATAATATGTGCATGGAACAGAATGCAGCGAAAATATATCTGCTTATTTCCGGCAGCGGCTCATCAGCTGGCCCCCTGGGTTCAGCGTCTTGTCTTATGTAGTAAAAGCCTAACATAGACCGAGCTGGCCCCAGGCAATGGGGCCAGTTTTATTTTTCTGCAGAATTCGAAGGAGAAAAGCCTGTTTAATTCATAATTAATTTACAATGTACAATAAATATTTAGTTATAGATTTCGACAGTACTTTCGTGGCGGCGGAAGGATTGGAGGAATTGGCGGGGATAGCTTTGAAGGAAAATCCCGATAAAGAAAACATTTTAAATAAAATCCGCGATATCACAAGTTTGGGAATGGAAGGGAAAATCTCTTTTACCGAATCTTTGTTGCGCCGCCTGCCGTTGCTGCAGGCAGAAAAGCGGCATGTCAAGGAACTGGCCGAATTGCTGCGCTTCCGGGTAACCCCGTCAATTGCCCGTAATGTTAAGTTCTTCAGGGACAATATGGCCAGAATTTTGATCGTATCCGGCGGCTTCAAAGAATTTATGCTGCCGGTAATCGCTGATTTCGGCTTTGACCAGAAAAATATTTTCGGGAATACTTTCAAATATGACGGAAAAGACAGAATTATCGGGTTTGACCAGAATAATTGTCTGGCCCGGGAACACGGCAAAGCGTTGTTGCTTAAATCGCTCAAACTGACGGGCGACATAATCGCCATTGGGGATGGCTGGACCGATTACGAAATGAAACAGCTGGGACCGGCCAAATATTTCTACGCCATTACGGAGAATGTCAGAAGGGAAAAGGTACTGGCCGTCGCCGACCGAATAATGGAAAACTTCGATGAAGTTGCGGATTTGATTTTTTGATAGGATTGGGCTAGAATTATACTGTAATTTAAGCAGTATTATTTTTATTTATTATTAATAAACCGCACCCAGGTAAAAGCCGGAGTATCGATATATTTTATTGATATTAGCCAAAATAATCGCTTATACGAGGGTATAAAGAGAGAATAAAAATTAAGATTCTGCTTTGAGAATATTTTATGGAATATATCATAATGTTTTGCCTGGTTTTTCTTTCCGCGATCTTTTCCGGGCTTACCCTGGGGTACTTCAGCCTTAACCGGGATGATCTGGAAAGAAAATCGGAACTTGGCGACTGGGCAGCGCAAAAAATATACGCGCTCCGCCAAAAAGGCAATTTGCTTTTGACTACCCTGCTTATCGGCAATGTTGCCGTCAATTCGGCTCTTTCCATTTTTTTGGGATCGATAATGCCGGGGCTGGTTGCCGGACTGGCTGCCACCGGAATGATCGTTTTGTTCGGCGAGATCCTGCCTCAGGCGATATTCGCCCGCTATGCCTTGAAATTCGGCTCGCGTTTGGCTTGGCTGGTGCGGATAATCCGGTTCATACTTATGCCGATAAGCTGGCCGATCGCCTGGCTCTTGGACCGGTTGTTGGGTGATGAAATGCCGACCGTCTACTCCAAGCATGAGTTGATCAAGATGATCGAAGACCATGAGGACCTGCAAAACAGCGAAATCGACGAAGATGAGGAAAGGATCATCAAAGGCGCCCTGTCATATTCCGACAAGCGGGTGCGGGATATCATGACGCCGCGCACGGAAATGTTCGCCTTACCGCACGATGAACCGATGAGCAGCCGGATCGTCAAAGATATAAGCCAAACCGGGCATTCCCGCATTCCGGTATATAAAGAAAATCGCGACGAGATAGTCGGCGTGCTCTACACCAAGGACCTGATCAAGCATAATTGGCAGGACAAAACCGTAGGCGAAGTGGCCCGGAAGGACGTGATTTTCGTCGATAGCGACAAAAAACTGGACGAACTTCTGAACAGCTTCAAGCAGACCCGCCACCATCTGTTCGTGGTCATGAACCAGTACGGCGGCGTATCCGGGATCGTAACGGTCGAGGACGTGATCGAAGAGATCATCGGCGAAGAGATCGTGGACGAATTCGACAAACATGAGGATCTGCGCAAAGTGGCGGCGGATAAGATGAAGAAGAGGAATATCAATAAAATATGATCTTTAATGTCTAAATTATAATTTCTAATTTCTAACGTTGTAATACCACAGCCTGGCAGTGGCCGACTAACTACATTTTATATATGGAAAAATACGATCATAGTAAAATTGAGCATAAGTGGCAGGAGAAATGGGATAAAGAAGGTTTATATCGGACCGGAGAGGATAAAAACAAGCCTAAATATTATATTCTGGATATGTTCCCGTATCCGTCCGGCGCCGGTTTGCATGTGGGGCATCCGAAAGGGTACATCGCCACCGATATCTTCGCGCGGACGAAAAAGATGCAGGGTTATAATGTCCTGCATCCGATGGGCTGGGACGCTTTCGGCCTGCCGGCGGAGAATTACGCGATCAAGAACAAAGTCCATCCGCGCGCGGCCACGGAAAAGAATATCGCCACCTTCAAGTCCCAATTGGCCAAATTGGGCTTTTCTTATGACTGGGAGCGGGAAATAAACACCACTGATCCGAAATTCTACAAATGGACGCAGTGGATCTTCCTGCAGATGTTCAAAAAAGGCCTGGCCTATGAATCGAACGAGCCGATCATCTGGTGTCCGAGCTGCAAGACCGGGCTGGCCAACGAGGATCTGGAAGGCGGCCGCTGCGAGCGCTGCGGCTCGGAGGTGGAAAGGCGCCCGATGCGGCAATGGGTATTAAAGATCACTGACTACGCCGACCGCCTGCTCTATGACCTGGACAAATTGCCGGACTGGGAAGCATCGATCAAAGAGATGCAGCGGCATTGGATAGGGAGATCGGAAGGAGCCAGGGTCAAATTTCGAATGACGACCTGTCTGCCGGCGAGGCAGGATGACGAATTGCGAATTAACGAAGAAATTGATGTATTTACAACGAGACCTGATACATTATTTGGGTGTACGTATTTCGTATTGGCACCCGAACATACTTTGGTAGAAAAATTGAAAGACGAAATAAAGAATTGGAACGAGGTTAATGAATATATCAATAATGCGGCTAAAAAATCCGATTTGGACCGGACCGAGCTTAACAAAGAGAAAACCGGTGTGAAATTGGAAGGGATCATGGCCGTGAACCCGGTCAATAACGAGCAAATTCCGGTGTTCATTGCCGATTATGTGATGATGGGCTACGGTACGGGCGCGATCATGGCCGTGCCGGCGCATGACGAAAGGGATCATGAATTTGCAGAGAAGTATGGTTTGCCGATAAAAGAAGTCGTACAGAAAGCAGGAAATAATGATCCGCTATTTACCGGCGACGGAATAGCGGTGAATTCCGGGTTTTTGGATGGGCTGGAGACTATAGAAGCGAAGAAAGTGATGATCGAGTGGCTCAAGAAAAAGGGTTTGGGCGAGAAGGCGGTCAATTATAAGCTGAAAGACTGGGTGTTTTCGCGCCAGCGCTATTGGGGCGAGCCGATCCCGATCGTGCACTGCGGGAAATGCGGCCCGGTGGCGGTGCCGGAAGAGGAGCTGCCCCTGGCCCTGCCGGAAGTGGAACGCTACGAGCCGACCGGTACCGGCGAATCGCCCCTGGCCAATATCCATGAGTGGGTCAACACCAAGTGTCCGCGATGCGGCGGACCGGGCAAACGCGAAACCAACACCATGCCGCAATGGGCGGGATCGAGCTGGTATTATCTCCGTTTTATCGACCCGGATAACGATGAAGCCCTGGTCGATAAGGGCAAGGACAAATACTGGTCGCCGGTCGATTTCTACGTCGGCGGCGCCGAACATGCTACCCGGCATCTCATATATTCGCGCTTCTGGCACAAGTTCCTCTATGATATCGGCTCGGTTAATTATGAAGAGCCGTATACCCGCCTGCAGCATGTCGGATTGATCCTGGCCGAAGACGGGCGCAAAATGAGCAAGCGCTGGGGCAACGTGATCAATCCGGACGACGTGGTGCGTGATTACGGCGCTGACGCGATGCGCGTATACGAAATGTTCATGGGGCCCTTTTCCCAGGCTTGCTCCTGGAGCACCAACGGCCTTTCCGGCGCGCGCAAATTCCTCGAACGGATCTGGAAGATGCGCGAACGCATTTCCGAAAAAGCCGGCGGCGTGGAAGACAAAAATATCGAATCGCTGCTCCATAAGACGGTCAAAAAAGTAGGCGAGGATATCGAAGGATTCAAGCTGAACACGGCGGTCAGCGCGATGATGATATTGGTCAACGAAATGGAAAAACAAGCCGGGATCAGCCGGGAATCATATGAAAAATTATTGTTGATCCTGTTCCCGTTCGCGCCGCACATCACGGAAGAATTATGGCATGCCCTGGGGCATAATAGCGGTATCTTCGGGGAATCCTGGCCGGAATATGACAAAAATAAAGTAGTGGACGAAATCGTCAAACTGGTGGTCCAGGTGAACGGCAAATTGCGCGACATGATCGAAGTTCCGGCCGATATTTCCGAAGACGAAGCCAAAGAGAAAGCGATGAAATCGGATAAAGTCAAAAAATGGGTTGACGGCAAGAAAATAATAAAAATTATTTTTGTGAAAAGCAAGTTATTGAATATAGTCGTGAAATAAGGATCATATAGAACATATAGCTCCCCATGCCCAAGTATCACTACTTCAACAATAAATTGTCCGCCGGGTTCGTGTCTCTTTTTAGCGGGCGGATGATCCAATTCGCCGCCAATGGTTTGGTTGGCTTGTTTTTGCCGGTATATCTTTTGATCCATTTCCAGCTGAACATCGTCTACGTTATGCTCTGGTATCTGGCCGGACATATATCGTATGCCTTGTTCTTGCCGATCGGCGCGCAATGGTTGAACAAATTCGGCTTGAGAAGAGCGCTCCGCGCCAGTGTATTTTTTGACGCCTTGTTCTATGTCTGTATTATCCTGATGCCGCGGAACGTCTTGGCCTTCGCTTTGCTCGCCCTTGTCATCATTACTCTTGACCGTACGCTCTTTTGGCTGCCTTATCATGTCGATTTCGCGAAATTCACCGAACGGCATGACCGGGGAAAAGAAGTGGGTATAATCTGGGCGACAAAATCCCTGCTGGGCATCGTGTTGCCGGTCGTGTCCGGGCTATTGATAACATATTTGGGCTTTAATTCGGTGTTTATTATTGTGATCATTCTGTTTTTACTGCCGATCATTCCTTTTATGGCTTTGCCGCGCACCCATGAGCGTTTCGAATGGAAGTATATACAAACTTTCAGGAATTTTTTCAAAAAAGAGAATCGGCCGCTGGTGCTGTCGAATATGGCCAATGGCGCGGAAAATTCCGTCGCGCTTATAATATGGCCGATTTTCATCTGGCGTCTGCTTAACGGCAATTATGTGGAAGTTGGCATCTTGTCTTCGCTTATCGTTTTTATCGGGGTGGTAATACAGCTTCTGGCCGGTAAATTTACCGATTTGTTCAACAAAAGGCGGCTCTTGCGCTGGGGCAGTATTTTTTACGCTTTCGGCTGGCTGATGAAGATGTTCGTTCTGTCCGGACTGCAGATATTCCTGGTCGGGACTTACCACCAGTTTGCCCAAATTTTCAAAGATACGCCGTTCGATACTTTGAATTATGAATATTTAGCCGATCGCGGGCATTATGTGGATGAATATACGGTGTTGAAAGAGCTCGCGGTCCAGTCGGGCAAGGCGTCTATCCTGGCCCTGGCGATCGTGGTGGCGATATATTTCGGCGTCAATTGGACGTTTCTCCTGGCCGCTATGGCGACGCTTTTTGTAAACGCGCTTTGATGACATGCAGCATGCAGCACGCAACATGTAGCAATAAATTTAATGATTCTTTGAAAAATTTTATGTGTTAAACCCCATCCTTTTCCTGTCATTTCGAACGAAGCGGAGCGGAGTGAGAAATCTATAATACGGCAATAACAGCATTACCGATGTATTGGCGTATTATAGATTTCTCACCCTTTCTACAGTGCTATATTCTCCGTATAATCATGTATGAGGTCAAATCATATTCCTGTGGCAATGCATGCAAGCCGGGTTCGAAATGACAGAAGGAGAATGGTTTATGTTAGCCCGCAAAATTTTTTTAAAGAACCAATTTAATAATGTGGATTAGCAAAAAACAACCCCTGTTATCAGGGGTTGTTTAAATTATGTTTGAATTGATTTATAAATTCGTTATCAGCCAAGTGCCGTCGTTTTGTTTTTCAACGATGAATTGCAGGGGGACTTCGTATCCGCCTAAAGAAAAATAAGCTTTATTCGTATAAGTGCAGGTATCGGTACAGGAACCGCTTGAATTCGATCCCGACAGGATATTCCCCAGGGTCAGCCGGCCTTCATCGCCCAGGATATCGAGCGTATTTTCGAGCGCCATTCCCATTTCCGGCTTGAAAAAACCTTTCAAAGCCTCTTTGTCGTTTTTCCGGATAGCGTCTGCGGCGCCGGACATAGCCAGGTCGGCGCTGGTCCTATCCGCCGTATTGTCGCTTTGATCCTCCGGGACCGGCAGGGGCGGCATGAACGTGTCGATTTTGGCCAGGTCGGCATTGCTTATGCCCAGTCCCAATAGGCGCATGATGCCGAAGGCATCGTCGGGCCGGGCCAGAAAATATCTTTTTTTGCTCACCGGGTCAAGATACCATGCTTCGCCCTGGTTTTCGACTTGAAGGAATATTTTCCCCGCGTTTTTATCCGTGAAAACAGGATCAAATACCGATTTGTCCGGGGTAAGGGGGTCATAACCGTTTTTGATCTCGACAAGATCGCCATAGCCGTCGCCGTCACTGTCGTCAAGCCGGGGATCGGTGCCGAGAGCGCTTTCCAGGCTGTCGGCCAGGCCGTCATTGTCCGTATCCTGGTATTGGCCGGGTTTAATATCGATAATGCCGGCCGGGATTTTTTGCAGATCCGCGTTGCTGATCCCTATTCCCTGGTTCCGCATCAGGGCAAATGCGTCCGCGGGGCGGCCCATATAATATTTTTTATGGTCGCCGGGGTTCACATACCAGGCTTCGCCGTGTTGCTCGACTTGCAGGAGTACCCGGCCGGCAAGACGCTCGGCCATCGTCTCGGTCTGAGCATACACCGGGGTTAATAGAAATAGCATTATAACGAATACTAGCTTAAATGGCATTTTTTTGCTATAATATATTTAGCTTATATTCATATTATAGCAAATATTATGTTTACGAAAAAGCGGGTTATCATTATCGCTACGATCGTTTGCCTGGGTGTCTTTGGCTCGTTCGGATTGGTGCGTTTGAATAGCTTTTTGGAATGGAGATTGGCAGCCGAAGCGGCCGGCAATATGTCCATGCAGATCGGATTAGTGAACACTGTAATTTCCAAATGCATGCCGTCCTGCCAAACTCCGGCCGGAGTAGCGACTTGCTGCATACCCGTGACCGGAGCCGGCGGAATGTGTCCTTTGTATGTTCCCGGGGCTAACGGAACCTATGATATCGGATGTCCTTTATTCTCGGATGTTACCGGTATTATGGCTGGCGGAATGGCAAACTTGGCGCTTGTTTCAAATATTGCTCTGAGCCAGGCTGGACTCATGCCGGGCGGGCAGTTGATCTACGGCGGGACAACGAACAATATGTCGATGATGCCGCCGGCCGCTCCCAACGTGGTATTAGCCTCAGCCGGTGGCTGTTATGGTTGTGCTACGATGGCGAAAGACACGCCGTTTTGGAAACAGAAACTGGCCATGCTTTATAAAGTGATAATCGCAGGGTTCAAGGACTGATCCATGATAATTATTTTGAGTATTTCTTATATAATTTAAATGATTCGTGCCCGCTTAAACGGGCATAACTTTTTTCCGGCAAATATACAGATCAAGCCAGGAAACGGACTACACATAAAAAAATAAAATATATGGATTTGTTAAACGAGACCAAGGAGCTATGCAGTCGATATTTTATTAAGCCCAGCCGAAGCAAGGGGCAGAATTTTTTGGTTAATAGCGAAATATACGACCGGATCGTTGAAATTGCCGATCTTGATAGTACCGACACAGTCCTTGAAGTCGGACCGGGATTCGGCTTTTTGACCGAAAGATTGGCCCGGAAGGCCAAAGAAGTGATCGCAGTTGAAATGGATGATCTGCTGGCAAAAGCCTTGCGTTTAAAAATAAAAAATACAGGACTGGATAATGTATGTTTGGTTAACGGCGATATACTGAAATTGGAAATTGGCAACTGGAAATTGGAAGAAATCAATTCAAATTTCCAGTTACCAGTTACCAGTTACAAAATAGCCGCTAATTTGCCCTACAACATCACTTCGCTGTTCCTGCGCCAGTATTTATCGGCTGAAAATAAGCCGCAATCAATGGTTTTGATGCTGCAAAAAGAAGTGGCTGAGCGGATCACTGCCCAGCCGCCCAAAATGAGCCTCTTGGCCGTATCGGTGCAGTTTTACGCGCAAGCGAGTATTGCTGAATATGTAGACAAAAATGAATTCTGGCCGGCGCCGGCGGTAGACAGCGCGATCACAAAGCTCATTCTCCAACCCGTTCCCAAGACGGTCCTGGGGAAGGACAGAGATTTTTTTCGTCTGGTGAAAGTCGGCTTCAGCGCCCGGCGGAAAATGCTCAAAAACAACCTGGCCGCCGGCTATCAGATAAAGACCGAAAAAGCGGCCGATTGGCTTAAGTTAGCCGGTTTGGCGGAAAATATCCGTGCTCAGGAGCTGAGTGTCAATGATTGGTTGAAACTATTTGCCGGTATTGAACAAATTATGTTATAATTATATTAATATTGTGCATAAATAATAGCTAAATTTTTTAGCATTTTATTGTGTTTTAAATATTTTGATCTACCAAAGATAATATTCGACATTTGACATTCGTCATTTGTGATTTGTAAAGCATCCCCATGCCCGAAAAAATCCCGTCGGAACAGTCCGAAATGGAGAATAAATCCATTCGGTCTCATTATATAGATTTACCCAAAAGCCAAAAGATCGCCGTGGCGGTATTGGCTTTTTTTGCTGTTGTCATTATGTTCGTCTGGGTAGCCCAAACCAGGAGCAATATCTTCTCCCCGTTGGCTTATCCCGATAAAGCGTCAGATACCGGACAGGATAACGGGGCCAGCTGTGCCGACGGCAGCTGCCAGAACGATCTTCAGGCAGAGCTGGAGACCGAGGACACGGACGGCGACGGGCTGAATGACTGGGAAGAGCTGAGCGTCTACAAGACTTCCCCCTATCTGGCCGACAGCGACAGCGACGGCTATACGGACAAGGAAGAGATCGATACCGGCAACGATCCGGTGTGCGCGGAGGGTACCACTTGCGAATCTACCACGGGCGGACAATCAGTCGGAGAGGACCAGGCCGGCGGACAATCGCTTACTCCGGTATTGCCCGGAATCAATTCGACCAGCACGAGCGACCAGGAGCTTATTCTGCAACAGATCCTGGCGGGGCAGGCCGATCCGGCAGTTTTGCGCCAGCTTTTGGTAGAGGCCGGCATGGATTCCCGGATCTTGGAGCAGATCAGCGACGAAGACCTCTTGGGCAGCTACGAGAAAGTTTTGGGCGGAGAGTAATTTTATTCGATAGTACGAATTTCACCAATAATTACAAATTTATATTTTTTTAATATCAAAACAATTCGTGTATTCGTGATGCGATTTGTGAATTCGTAATCCGCTTTATATTAAATTAAAATACATGTTCAAAAGCGATCCCCAAGCTCATAAATCCAAAAGTCGATCTAAGTTTTTTATAACTGTTAAATTAGTTTTGCAATTATTTATAGCGGTTTTTTTTATTATATTATTTACGCATAACAGCTATGTATCGGCCGATGAGATGGGCGGTTTAAGTGGTTATGAAGATTTAGCGTCAACCATGAACAGTATACAAGTTTTTGATTCTACCCTTAAATCAACGGTTCAGGGCATCGATATCAATAGAAGAATAGAAGAGGCAAAAAAGGCGGCCGAACAGCTTTCCGGATCGAGATTATTCCAGGCCACCCTGGGTCGGGCGTTAAATACAATCGCTTATGATACTGCCACCTGGCTGGGGTCGGGCGGCGAGGGTCAGAAACCGCTTTTCATCACCGAAGGCTGGGGCGAGTATTTGTCCAATGTGGCGGATAATGCCGCCGGCGGCTTTATCGACGAAGTGAATAAGAATTGGGAAAACTTCGATATTTGCGAACCGGATCTTGCGACCAAGATAGTTATCAGCAGAGGATTGATCAGCCAGGCTAAGCCGGAAAAGCCGTCTTGTACGTTTACGGAAATGAAAAAGAATTGGGAAGAAGAGCTCAAAAATCCGAATTTCCTGTTCCGTTTCCAGGATATGTTCAATCCGCAATCGAATGATCTGGGAGTAGCCCTGACACTTCAGACCAAATTGCTGGAAGAAAAGGAAAAAGAACAGAATCAGGCCGAATTGCAGTTAAGCAGTAAAGGCGAATGGATCGACTTGCGCAATGTGGCCGGCTATCTGGAGGGAACCCCTGACTGGGCCAGACTGCAATCCGAAGATATACTTAAGGGCAGTGTCGAGAATATCGGCCAGTGGACCGGTTCGATCCTGATCGATGCCGCCAACATTTTCCTCAACCAGCTGGCGATCACCGCGATCGATACCCTGATGAGAAATCTGGCCGGGGGCAAATCCTATTCTTCTTCCGGAGGCAATTCCGGCGTTTACAATTATGAAGCCGGTCCGGTGACCGGCGGGATCGAGGGCGCCAAGGACAGCTACCGCAAACTGATCGAGCCGCGTTTCAATGAACGGGGTGATTACAATATATTGACCGAACTCTCAGTCTGTCCCAACCCGACCAAGGCCGGTCCGACCAATTGCGTCCTGACCGACCGATTCCGCCAGGCGGTCGAAAACAAGCTGACCGTGGCTGAAGCGATAAGCGGCGGCTATCTCAACGCGAACGGAATCTTCGGCTTCACGGCCGACGGGCTGGAACCGCCCTACACGGAAGGCTATCCGTATCGGACGATCTTGATATTGAGAAAATTCCGCATCGTGCCGGTGGGCTGGGAGGCAGCCGCCCAGGCAATCAAAGACGGCAAGACGGGAATCGACCGCGGCGCCGTAAGTCTCGGCGACCTCATGGCTTGTTTCGATCCCGGAGATGAATATACCGGTAATTCCGAGGGCTGGTGCGTCGGCTTGGTCGACCCCAACTGGGTCCTGAAGGCGCCGCAGAATTACTGCAAGCGCGAGGGGCCGGGCCCGGTCGTAGTCAGTGAACAGGTTATCGGCCAGGGCGAGGGCAGCCAGCTGGCGGTCAGCCGGAATACCAATTATTGCGCCGATGAACAGTCCTGCATCCAGGAAAACCGCGACGGTTCCTGCAAGCTTTACGGCTATTGTTCCGAAGAACGGCGCACCTGGAATTTCGGCGATAATTATTGCGAACCATTGTATAATACCTGCCAGACTTTCCGCGGGCCGGAGGGACAGTCCGTTTCTTATCTGGAGAATACGCTCGATTACGGAATATGCTCGCTGGACAACGCCGGGTGCGCGGGGTATTGCCGCGATTATAATGCCGCCACTGCCGACTTCTCCTGCTCTACGACTACCGGGCGGATGCTGGTTGCCGACCATGATATCGAAGAATGCGATAGCGATGTCGAAGGCTGCCACGAGTTCATCAGGACCAAAGCGGGATTGGGCGCGAATTTGCTTAAAAACGCCAGCTTCGAAAATATCGCCTTGACCGATACGATCGACGACGGCATTACCGATACTTTTGACGTATGGGGACCGTCCGGGCTGGCAGTCAGCGGCGGTTTCCAGAGCTCGGTCGGCCTGCAGCTGGCGGGCGGTTTATCCACTACTACCCGGGTCGGGCCGAACGGTTTTTCTCTGGCCGGGCAGATATTGACTTTGTCGCTGATGGCCAAGGATTGCAGCGAAGGCGACGATATCCGGCTGGGTAACGGCTCTGGTATTTCCAGCACCACAATAACGGCGGGTGACAGCTGGCGATCCTACCAGGTGTCCCATGATTTTCCGCCCAGTACCGCCGACAACCAGGTCAATATTGCGGTTACGGTCAGCGGCAGCTGCACGATAGACGCGATCAAGCTGGAATTCGGCGGGCAAGCGACGGCGTGGAGCGATTATCGGGAAGAGGGACTGGTCTATGAAAAACTGGCGCCGGCCTATCTGGGCTGCACCGGTAACAGCACCAGCCCCGAATGCCAGCCATTCGTGAGGGAATGCGGCCCGAATTGGTTCGGCTGCCAGCTGTTCACCTCCGGTACCGACGGGCTGTCGGTACCCGCCCAGGTGACGAATATGGATTATTGCCCCGAACAATGCGTCGGTTATGATACTTATATAATGAGCGACAGTAATTTCGATTCCCAGTCTTCGGCTAATTTCATTCCTGCTACTGCCCGCGGGTGCAGCGCCCAAACGGCCGGTTGCGATGAGTTCACCAATCTGGACAAGATCGGCGAAGGAGCGGAGGCGCGGGAATACTACAGCGACCTTAAGCAATGCACCGACCCGAAAGCCCCCCTTGCCGGTACGACCTGCGAGGAGTTCTACACCTGGGAAGGCAGCGCCGAAACCGGCTATCAGCTGCGGGTTTTCCAGCTGGCCGCGATTGCGGAAGGCAGCGGCTTTCGGCCATATGTCGTGACTAGCGGCACCTATGATGGCTTGGAATGCAATGCCTCCACCTATGACCTGGAAAATAATCCGATGTGCCGGGAATTCTACGATAAGCGCGGTAACCAGCGTTACGCATTTTACCCTTATATCGTTACCTGCAGTTCGGACTGCCATCCTTACCGCCGCACCGAAAAAAATATCCTGCCGACGATTAGCGAGGCAGTCAGTCTTTGCCAGGCGGATTGCGGCGGCATCGCCGGCTGTTTAAGCACTTGCGTCAGCGCCAACTGCTCGTCCGACAGTAATGTCCGTACCTGCGACCTGGGCGACGATCGGGGAGCGGTTTATTGCAAGAACGGCGGATTGTGGCGCAGCGACCATCAGGCCTGTCTCTATATGGCGATCCCGAACGAGGGCGTCAAATGCAGCGCCGGACAGGCCGGCTGCCGCGAGTATTCCGGCAATACCGGCAATAATACGCGCATCGTTACCAAGGATAATTTCGAAGGCAGCTTGCAGGAGTGGCAGGGCGACGGCGGCACTACGCTCAGTCTCAGCAATAATGCCTTGATGGTCGGCGGCAATTCCCTTTACGCAAGCGGCGGCACCCATAATGCTTATAAGACGGTCGGTACTCTGGTCCGGCCAAACCATACTTATGTAGTTACTTTCCTCGCCCAGGTAGAGGACGCCGGAGGCCAAATATCGGTTAGTCTCGGAGGCGTGCCATTCGGTTCGGTTTCCTTCACTACGGATGATACCTGGGAGATAAAAGAATTAAATCTGAATAAATTCGATATCGAAGTGACCGATGACACCCGGCTTACTATTACCGGTACCGGTAATTTTTTCATTGATGACGTGAAATTGACCGAAGTCGTAGACCGTTATTTCCTGGTCAAAAATTCCTGGCAGACGCCGGATGTCTGCTACGAGGATGTTTTCGGCAATTACCAGGGCACCCTATTCAATCTGGGATGTGATATTTATACCGACCGCGAGAGCAGTATCCATTATCTCCATTCTTTCAACCGACTTTGCCCCGAACCGGTGGTCGGCTGCGAATTGATGATCGATACCCAGAATTCGAGCGATTACCACATGTCCGGTAAGAACGGCGGTGAAGATGGCGACTGCAGTGCTGACGGGAGGGATTGCATCACTGTGCCGGCCGATAGCTACCGTTTCGTGGTCTATGATCCGGATAAATTGTGTAATTCGACCGATAAAGGCTGCGAACTGTTGGGCCGGCAGGAAGTATACGACAATCAATATGTTTTCCATAATCCGGTATATCTGAAGAACGATCCGGATAAATATTCATCCATTCTTTGCCAGGACGAAGCGATCGGCTGCGAAGCCTGGAAAACGGGCGACTATACGGCTTATTTCAAGGATCCCGGCGACCAGACCTGTGAATGGCGCCAGGCGCAGGCAACCAGCACTCCCGCTTATGGCTGGTTCAAGAAGTCGGTCAAGCGCTGCGATGAGGATATAAACGAGACTGACCCCGGGTATAATGTCATCGAGACCAACAATGCCGACCTATACCACCGCGTACCGCTGGAAGCGCAAGTCTGCCAGAGTAACAGCGACTGCCTGAGCAACCGCTGCATTCTCGACCGGAACGATTATCTTTGCGCGGACGATAATCCGCCCAAGACCATCGGCTACGGCAGTACCGGCCAGCGCATATATCAGCCGATGTCGACTACTAATGATTATTGGGCCGGTCTCTGCCCGGCAAACCAGGCCGGCTGCACCGAATATATCGATCCGGTTTCCCGCTTCATGCCCAATTTGCTTTTTAATCCTACTTTGGGCGATTTGGACGAGGATGGCAGCTTCGGCGATGATTGGGAAAATCCCAATTCCGCCCCTTCCCGGGAATTCGACGTCAAGCCGAATACCCTGTACCGCTTCGGCGGGCGCTTGAATAGCGTGACCGCATCCCTGGAATGCGGCAACAGCCTATATGAGCTGAACAGCGAAAACGAGCTGGTCGGTTTGGGTGTCGATACGGTAACGATCGACCTAAATCCTTTCACCACGGTAAGCCGGCTTATTTACAGCGGTTGGAACGACAAATGCCGCATCACGCTTAACCATCCCGCTCTCGCGCTATTCCTTGACCAAGTAGGTGTCGTCGAATTCCGTCCGGCGGCGGTGGACTATCAATTGCGCCAGGATATCGACCGCAGCAGCTGTAACGGTACGGTAAATAACGAGGCCGGCTGCGTGCTATTCAATGAACGCGTCCGCCTTGACAATGACGGCTATCAGTCATTCGTCTGGGATGCCGACCTGACTTATGACGACGGTTCCGGGGTTTCCCCCAGCCGGGGCAGCGATGACGCGAACGATTCGAATGCCCTGATTTCCGTCCGGCCTGACCGTGATTGCAGCGAATGGCTGGCTTGCCGCAGCTATATCAAGGACCAGGACGGGAACAACGTCTGTTTCGATCTGGCTGCCTGCAATAGCGTTGACGATAACGGGTTATGTGATAATTATGTCTCCAAGCCGGTTGTCAACCAGACTTTGACACCCGTAAACAGCGGTACTTATCAGAATATGACCGGCTATTCCATGGTCGGCTATAACGGAAATTCGTTTAAGGCGGACTATCTGCCCCTGGGCGCCATGTCGCAGTACGGGGAAGCGGGAATCGTCCAGAACGGCAGTTTCGAACTGGTTACGGCTACGGGCTATCCCCTGGGCTGGAAAGCCGAAGACTCAAGCGGCGTTTGGAACAAATCGATGTTTGTGGCCGTAGACAATCCGGCCGCGATACGGGAGGAATGCATCAGCCCGGATTGCGGTTACCGGGCGCCTGACGGCAAGAGCTTCCTCAAACTGGGCACAGAGTTCAGCGCCGTATCCGAATATATTGATATTTTCGGGGGTGAAACATACTCCATTACCGCTTATATGAATACCCTGGGCCTCAACAAGGCCAGTGCCACGCTATCTATACAGCAGTTCAATAACACCGGCGATTTGATAATAGAAAATTTGATTTTCGAGCAGCAGCCGGGCAACGGGTGGCAGATGCATTTCGGTTCGATCACCGTGAATTCTTCCGCCATCCGCCTGCGGATAAAGCTCTCCGCTTCTTCGGCCGCCGCCTTGGGTAATTTCTACTACGATGACATTACGCTCAAGCCGTCTCTGCAGGTCCGGACCGATTGGCGCGTGCCCCAAAGCTGCCGCCTGTATCCTGATGCCAGTTCTTTGAGCTGCGACTATTATGATTCTTCGGGGATAAGGCACCGCGGCTGGTACGGCTATTGTCTGGAGTATGACCGCTATCCCGGGCAAAACGACGCCTGTATCATGTGGTGGCCGGTGGATAAGGTCAAGGGCGAGGGAATCGATGAAGGAGCCGGCTACAGCGGACGCACGCCCCTTTATTATACGATCGGCACCCAGACGCTGAGTGAGCGTTCCAACCCGCCCCTGAACTACAACTTTTCAACCACCAATGATTTTGCCCATATATTCGTGCCGGCCAGTGATTTCAAATTCCAGAATAAACTGATCGAGAGCGTGCTCCAGTCCAATGCCGGCGCCTTGACCAGCCTTGAAATCCATGCCACCTGCCGCAGCGGCAGCTTTACGGCCGACGCGAGCAATGATTACGCCGCCGGCTGCCATGGCACGCGCTGCAGTAATACCTCGGATAGTTTCGAATATCTGTGGAATAACTGGTTCAGCCGCGACAATTGCGAAGATGGTGGTGATTCTGCCAACACTAGCCGTGTAGCCGGGATAAAAGCGGTATTTGAAGACGTGGGCGGTTATGAGGTGTTTAAGGGAGTGGATGTTTACGTTTGCCATTCGGACCAAAACGAAGACGATGGATTGGTGCCACTTACCGGGCTTTATGTCGATGCTTCTTTCGTCTATGCCAGCCGTATTGTCCAGACTGTCACTCCGGCCGGGCAGAACAAGTATTGGAGCGCCCGGGTCAATGAGGGCAGTAATTTCCAGTCGCCCTGCCAGGGTTATTCAAGCGCTGCCGGTTTAGTAAATTTTGATTGCGACTATACCTCGGACGCGACGCCGTTCGGTTCGATCGTACCGCCGCTGCCGGTGGAAAATCCGGAAGACTGGGACGGCATGAAATTTCCGGGCAAACAGCCGCTTTTCTATATGCCGGCCGAAAGCAATCTGGCGCGAATGGGCCAAATCCACACCCAGGCCAATGTTCAGCGCTTGTTCGCCCAAAGCTACGGCGTATGGGAATGGGGGGTCAGTCCGGTCGGTGAATGCAACGGCGGGACCAACGATCAGGCTAATTGCCTGGCACAAGACTGTCCGGGCGGTTCCTGCGTAGCAAACGGACCGACAGTCTGCACCAATTCCGCCAATAATGGTGATCCGTGCGAGGTATCAATCTGTGGAGCCGGTATATGCATGGATACTGCCACATCTTCACCTGAAGATGCAATGCGCTGCAATGGAACAGGAGAGCTTTGTTGTGGTTCTACTGGTCCAAGCTTAATTCCGGTTTGCGCCAACCAGGGTATCTGCAGCGGCGGTACGGCAGCCGGCGCGGTCTGTAATGTCGCCAATAATGACTGTCCGGGGGGAGTATGCGGTTATGACGGCGTAGAGAGCTATGTCGCCACCAGTACGGACTGGGTGCCGCCGCAAAATCTCTGTACCGACCCTTCCCGTTCGAGCGGCAACGATCTATGCGGCAATCCGCCGGAGGTCAGGAATATCCAGGTCAACGGCCAGTCTGGCCATACGCTGGTATCGAGCGGCGATTATGTCCCCCTAACCTTTAATTCATTGGTTGATCCGCAACAGGAGCCGCTGGTCGCCTATACGGTTGAATGGGGCGATGACAGCGTGACGACGGTGAGCGGCGTGGAAATGCGCGGCCGCCCCCTGACCGGTCCGCCCCATACCCTTTACCATATCTATAGTTACTGGGAGCTTAAGGCGAGCGGCGTAGCGGATTGTTATGATGCCGGGGAATGTCCGGATTCGAGTATGGCTTGCTGTACAATCGTACCAAGCGTCAAGATCAAAGATAACTGGGGATGGTGCAACAACGGCAGCGACGGTATCCCTTGCCCGGCGAATACGTACGTTGATTATCCGGGGCTGGTAGTGGTGACGGAACGATGATGATCGTAGATCATGGATCGTGGATCTGAGAGCGGATGCCAGAGGTAATAATTTCATCGATAATATAATATAACCATAAAATAAAAAAATCTGTATGGCCGGGGAAGTGAATAACAGTGAAGCCGGGGTGGACGATCCGCTGGATAATGAAGTCGAGCGGGAGCGGACGCTCAGGCGTGACCAGCAGGCTGATGCCGGAAAAAAGGCGGGCAAACCGGCCAAGCCCAAAACCGTTTCCGTGGCCGGCGCGAATGTCCGCCTGGATGGCGGAGTATTTTACGGCTTGTTGCTCCTGAGCGCGGTCAAGGATGCTTCTGATTTCTTTACACTGGGTACGGGCGGAACTTTCATCAATATCGCGACCGTGATGGCTTACGCTATGATCATTATCAGCCAGCCGGTCGCCGCCCGCAGACTGATCTTCAAGCGCAATGTCGGTCCGGCGATATTGGAATTCATTCCTTTTGTAAGCGGCTTGCCGCTCTATACCATATCGATCATATATATGAAGATAAAAATGGACGCCCAGGCCAGTAGCAGCGCCTATGATGAGGAATCGGCCGGGCAAGAGGACCTATCGGAGAAAGACTAATTAAAAGCACAAAACATGGTTGATGAATTTCTAAAAGGCTCTATTATCGCGGCGGTTGGTTTGATCGTATCCATGATCGTTACGGTAATGGGGACGATTTTAACGGCAGCTATCAATGCCGTAATTAGCGTTGCCCAGTATAATAATTTCATCAATGAACAGGCGATTATCCAGGCCTGGGGGATTATCCGGGATTTTTGCAATATGTTTTTTGTGCTGGTCCTGCTGGCGATCGCTTTTGCCACTATCCTGCGCTACGAGAGTTATTCGATCAAACGGCTCCTGCCCAAGCTCCTGATCATGGCGGTGCTGATCAATTTTTCCCGCATGATCTGCGGCCTGATCATCGATGCCGCCCAGATCGTGATGCTGACCTTCGTCAGCACCTTCAAGGATAGCGCCGGCAATTTTGCGACTACTTTGCAAATTAAAGAAATGCTGGCCATGGTTCAAGAAAACCAATGGACGGGCGACTTGAATTTATTGGGTACTATCGGCGCGATGGTGGGCGCCGCCATTTTTTTGGTTATTGCCGGAGTGGTCATGGTGGTATTATTGGCGGTATTGGTCATCCGTATCGTCATGCTCTGGATCTACGTGGCGCTTTCGCCCTTGGCTTATCTCCTGTCCGCCTTCCCGGGCGGGCAAAAATATTCTTCGCAGTGGTGGGATAGTTTCATTAATTACGTTATCTCCGGCCCGCTTCTGGCCTTTTTCATCTGGCTCGCCCTGGTAGCAGCCGGAAAAATCAGCCAGATAGTTCCTGTCAGCTATGACGGAGAAGTGGAACAGTGTTTCGGCCCGACGCAAATACTTTGCCCCAGTAAGTTTATTAATTTCCTGATCGCTATCGGCACCCTGGTCGGCGGCCTGATCGCCACCTCCCGCCTGGGCGGCATGGTCGGCAGCGCGGCCGGCAAAGGGATGGGCGCGATCAATAAGGGCAAGGCTTTGGGCATCAAGGGAGTCAGACGGGCAACCGGCTATGAGGCCGCCACAAACATCGGCAGCCGTTATATGGCGATGCGCAAGACGCAGCGGGAAGAGAAGTATCGCCTGGGAACCGAAAAACTTGCCCAAGGAGTTGGCGTAGCCAAACAAACTTTAATAGCGGCACCCGCCAATTTTATCACAAAGTCAGCTAGAAACGCTTTGGGAAAATTTACGGGTAGCAACAAAATACAAGAATTACAGAACCAGATTGAAACAGACAAGGTTAATCATGCGACCGCCAAGGATAATTTGGAAAACAAGAAAGATTTTTCTTTTAAAGATATAAATAATAAAGTGAGAAGTTATGAGTGGAAAGGAACTGATTGGGAAGAAAAAATTGATGGAGCGGTTCAGCCAAACAGGATATCTCACGATAAGAGGCATGATATAGTTGGCGAAATGGAAAAATCTCATGAGTCAAATATTAAAAATAAAAACGAAAATATAGATAATACCAACAAAAGCCGAAAGATAAAAGAGGGAGCGTTAAAAGTCGGCATGGGCAGTGCCTTGACAATTCTAGGAGCCGCGACAGGCGGAGTGGGATGGCTGGGCGGAAGCGCCCTGTTTGCAACGGGGGCATTCGGCTTGCCCAAAGCAGGACGTGCGATTAAAAATGCCGGGAAAAGCGATTTGGCACTGGCTGAAAATTATAACGCCAGACAGACCCGGGAAAAACAGGAAGACTTTAAAAAAGAAAGCGACGCTAAAGTAGTCAACGCGATGGACGATCCGACCATGAACGTATATGAACGGACTGCCGCGGCCATGGAAGCAATGGACCGGCGTTTGATCGACCTTAATACGGCCATCCGCAAGCAGACCGAGATCGAGAAGTCGTTCAAAGGCGATAAGCGCATGAAAAGCATGCTGGACGCGGTAATGGAGAGGAAATACGTGGGCGCGACCAGCGATTTTGCCACTCTGCGCAATCCGAAAGCCAAGCCGGAAGACATCGCCACCGCCGACCGTAAGATCAGGGATGGCTATGCGAGCGGCAAATATACGATGAAAGATATGGACAACAAGTCTCTTGAATTGAGCATTAACCAATTGGCCAGCGGCATGAAAACGGGCAAATTCGTGGCTCAATACAAAGACCTGGATACCAGCAAGCAAGCGGCTGTGACACGCGCCTTAAAAAGCGACCAGGCATATGAGGCGCGCGAAAAATTAGCCCACATCACCGATATCAATACGGCTTTCGAGGGTGCCGATCCGGTCGATATCAAGAAATTCACACAGAGCTTGAATCTCGAGCAGATCAGGAAAATATTAAGCGATGGAACCGACGAGCAGATCAAACAACTAAAGATATATGTTGATGCCAGTACGAAAGGAACAAGCATGCTTTCTGACCAAGTAGGCAAGCTTATGAGTAATAGCAATAACAGGAACGCAAGCACCGCATTAAGCGATTTGATGACATAATTTATATCCATGAATAATCAGGCAAAACAATTCATACGGGCAGTCAGCAATTTATCCGAAGAAGCGGAATATTATTTCGAGTCCAAATCCTTGTCGGACTCGCTTGATGAGCTGAACAGGAAATACCAATTGCAGACTAGTTTCTTTGCTGAGTTGATCGACCGAATCGTCGTGTCTGATTTTTCCTTTGCCGGACTCGAGGAAGCGATCATGGATGTGCTTGACGTAGATGAAATCCAGGCCAGGAAAATCGCGGTTGATTATATCGGAATGGTGTTTTTACCCCTGGAAAGATATTTGGACAAGGTTGATATATCCCGTCAAATAACCGACAGAGAAGGGGATCCAAAAAATTACGAAAAATACAAAGATAAATTTATTGAGGAAATAGACGATAAGAATATCGAATTATTGGATGAATTGACCAAATTGCACGAGCGGGAAGTGGATATAAATTACGAGGAAGAAGTTGCCAAGGATATGCTGGACACGAAAATCGCCGATATTTTGAAAGCCGGTACTCCCGGTCCGCTCGCGGTATTGAATGGCGGCTTAATAAATTTGCTGTTCAATAAAAAGAATTTCAAGGAAAGCGCCAAAAAAATATTATTAAACAGCGAAGCAGTATTGACCGTTAAGCCGATTATGGTAGACAATAAAACAGTGAGAGCGACGGTGGCTAATTGGCTTAAGGATTTTATCAAACAATACGGCACCGGCGTTTTCGACAATGTTACTTTGACTAACTATGTAATAAATTCTGCCAATTGCAAGCAGTTAACAGAAAATGAAAAAAAGGTATTGACCAAGCTTCTTTTGACATACCGTAATATATATTTTTTTCCCGAAAGTTTACAAAATATATCACCAAATGACTGGGAAATAATTCCAAGCGGCCGCAAAATGGACGAACAAGGAAAGGCCCATAAAGTAAGCGGGCCGCCGAAGACGGTGGAGGAAAAGGAGATCGATGATCTGAAGAAAGAGGAAGAACAGTACCAGGAAGGCGGGCTGGAGCGCAGGGCGCTCGAGGAGGAAGTGGCGAGCAAAAAGAAAGTGGAAGAGCTTCTGGCTATGGCCGGCAAATACAAACCAGGCAGCCTGGAGCATAAAGCCTTGACCGAAGAGATCAATAAGATAAAAAAACGCTGATACGCGAATGTATAAATCCACTACAAATCTACAAATTACAGATCATATAAAAAAATTAAATAATTTGTAGATTTATACTAAAATTTGTACATTCGCGTGAATTAATTGATTTTAGCGAAATTAAGTTTTTAGTCGAAGTATGTTGTCATATCTCGAAAAATACAATAAACTGCCGGCAGAAATGCGTAGCCGGATGTCCGCGCCGGAGATCGTCGATGCGATCGGACGACTGGAGAAGCAATACGGGATAAATCTGGCGACCGCTGTCATGCGCGTCATGGTCAAAGAGCTGTCGCTCGTCGACCTGCCGCAGTATTTCGCTTTTGAATATGAGCTTGGCCCGCACCAGGCGGAAGCGCTTGTGGAGGAGCTCAAAGATCAGGTTCTAGTGGATTTTGCCGGATATTTGGGCTATACGAGCAACAGGAAAGAACCAGCCGCTGAAACCGCCGTCTCCGGGGGAGGAAAGCCTAAAAACCGTCCGGATACAAGGGTAAGCGCGGCGCCGATACGCAGCTCGAACTTTTTCTTTTCCTCTGAAGATGAAGAAGAAGTGCGCGAGCTTACGGAAAAGCTTTATTCCGGCGGTATAGAACAGCGGGAAAAAAGCATGAAGAATGACCAGGAGCTTAATTCCCTGACGGATTCGATCGTAAACGAGCTCCATTTTAATTTCAGCTCCGAAGATTTGGCCCATCGTTTCCGGCAGGTGGTGTATACCTGCGTGAAGGGCGTGCGCAACCGGCTCGATACCAAGGAAACCCTTAAGAAGGCAATCGCCACCGGCGGCTTGGGACTGAATGAACCGCTGTCAAATAAAACCATCGCCGTTGTAGACCGCATGATGATGGAACGGCATAATGACAGACACAAGGTAGACAATGGTATGAAACCGGAAAATAACGATATGGGCAAACTAAAAGCTGCTGCCGGAAAGGCCGAACAGGTAAACAGCCATTTGAATATTATATCTAATACAAGAGAAAAAAGTGATATAGAAAAAACTTCGGCATCAGCCATTGAGCGGGACGCGCCTTACGATTTCAGTCGGTTGGCTGAGTCACCGCCGGCCGCCGGCAAGACAAGTAAGGCAGCCGAATCTCCGCGGCCGGCAGAAAAGCATGTTTTGGATCTGGCCTCCGCCAAACAGCCGGCTTCAGACCACGGAAAACAGGCCGGCGCAAGCCCGTTAAAAAGCGACGTAATAGATTTGAGCCGCCGATCTTCGGCCGATAAGCGTGACGAAAAAACCGATCCTGAAAAAGGCATACTATTTGGCAAAGAGAAAGTAATCATTACCCAAGGAGCCGCCGCCGGGTCGGGCAAAGCGAAACAGTTCATCCGCCAAGCGCCGACACAATCAGGAAAAGTGCGCGTTGAAGACGTTAAATATGTTCCGAAGCTGACCGGCCCGATTGACGAACTCAAAGAAATGGATTTGATCAATTTCCGCCGATTGAGCGCGGATGCGGACACAGCGACCGGGAAGATAAAAGAAAAAATATCGTTTTTGGAAGAAGGCAGCTACCAAGAGCGTCTGGCCGGCATCAAGGCCTGGCGATTAAGCCCGGTAAATAAGCTGTATCTGGCCATCGGGCAGGAAAGCATCCATAGCCAGCGGCCGATCGATGAGATAATCCAGGATCGCAAAGAAAATGGCGGCGAGTATTTGACCAAGCCGGAATTTGCTGCCATTATGGAATTGAACAGGGGGTTGCGCTTTTAAGATTAATCTAAATTATGATTTAATAAACTTTTAATTTTAATATAAAAATGCAACAGTTTACCGTTCCGCAATTTATCGATGTTGAAGACAAGATCATCGGCCCGATTACTGCCAGGCAGTTTGTTATAATGCTGTCAGGTTTTATGCTGATGGCGCTTTGCTACCGCCTGTTCAAATTCACTTTCTTTCTCGTGGCTTGCGTATTGATATTCGGCGTATCCGGGGTTTTTGCCTTTTTAAAAATCAACGGAATGCCTTTTCATTTTTTTATTCTTAATTTTGTCCAAACTTCGAAACGGCCCTTTTTGCGGGTCTGGAACAGCCGTCTGCAAAAAGAATTGCCTGTGCAGGACGAAAAGGAGCAGGTTCCGGAGGAAATCCCTTACTTCAAACCAAAACCGCTTACTATTTCCCATTTGGCGGAATTAGCCCTGATCGTCGATACGCAGGGAAGCTTTAAAGGCGGGCAAGACATTAACATAAATAACGATTCAGACGCCGCGGCGGCTTCGGTACCCCCGGCCAGGGAAGAGGTTTTAAAAACCCTAGAACAAACTTAACACCAATATGGCAAACACCAGTCCGGACAAATTAGCCAGGCACAAGATCGGCGTTACTACGCAGCAGTATTTGGATATTGCCGAAATCAAGGAGGACACCGTTATTATGCGGGACGGGACCTTGCGTGCCGTACTTTTGGTTTCAAGCATCAATTTCGCCTTGAAGAGCGAGGATGAGCAGAACGCGATCATTGCCGCGTATGTCAGTTTTTTGAATAATATCGATTTTCCCCTGCAGATAGTTATCCAGTCGCGGGAACTGAATATCGAGGGATATATCGAGAACTTGAAGCAAAAAGCAAAGGAACAGGTCAATGAGCTTCTGAAGATGCAGACCAATGAATATATCCAGTATATCGGCGAATTGGTATCGATAAGCAAGATCATGAACAAGCGCTTTTTCGTCGTTGTGCCCTACAATCCGTTTTCCGATAAGCAAAAAGGTTTTTTTGCCCGTTTTTTCGACGTTTTCCGGCCGGCCATGCTTATCAGGATGAAGGAGGAAAAATTCCATCGCCGCCGGTCGGAACTGACCCGGCGGGTAGAAAATATCATGTCCGGACTGGGTTCGATCGGATTGAACGCCGTCCAGCTTGACACCCAGGGCTTGATCGAGTTGTATTATAATTCTTATAATCCGGTAACTTCAGCCAATCAGCAGCTGACCGACGTGAACCAGCTGAGGGTTAAGCAATAGTGAATTAAAATAATTTATGAATATATTGCCAGTTTCCAAAAAAGACGATTTTTCCTCCGGGCAAACACGCTTAAACAGCAATAAAATGAAAGCGCCCGCAACCGATGATAAAGCGGAAATGATAAAAGAGTACATCGAGGAGGAAAAAGCTTATCGCCGCGGAGCCGTATCGATCAAAGATCTGATATCTCCCGCCAGTCTGAAAATAACCCCGAATCATTTGATACTTGGCGATAAGTTCCTCCGGACGATTTTTGTCATTAATTATCCGCGCTATATAAGTGTTGGCTGGTTTTCGCCTATCATAAACCTGAATTCCACTTTTGACGTTTCAATGTTCTTCTATCCGGTGTCAAGCGCGGTAATTTTGAAACAGCTTAAGAAAAAAGTCGGCGCGCTTGAAGCCCAGATAATTTCCGACGCGGAAAAAGGGGCGGCCCGCGATCCTTTGCGGGAAACCGCCCTGCGGGACATCGAGGCCTTAAGGGACGCCTTGACCCAGGGGATCGAGAAATTTTTCCAATTCGCCCTGTATGTGACGATCTACGCGGAAAGTAAGGATGAACTGGACAAAATGACGGCTTCGATCGAAAATATTTTCGGATCCCGCCTGGTATATTCGAAAAAAGTCTTTTATCAAGCGGAACAAGGATTCAATTCCACCCTGCCTATATGCAATGACGAATTGTATATTACGTTCAATATGAATTCATCGCCGATCGCATCGTCTTTTCCTTTCATATCCAGCGAACTGACGAGCGATAACGGGATCCTATACGGCATTAACCGGCACAATAACAGCTTGATACTCTTTGACCGTTTCAGCCTGCAAAATGCCAATACGGTCGTATTCGCCACTTCCGGCGCAGGAAAAAGCTATGCCATCAAATTGGAAGTTCTCCGTTCACTGATGCTCGGGACCGATGTGATCATCATCGATCCGGAATACGAATACAAGCATTTGTCCGACGCGGTCGGCGGCACCTATATCAATGTGTCCTTGTCGAGCGAAAACAAGATAAACCCATTCGATCTGCCGCGTTCGATCGGCGGCGAATCCAAACCGGGCGATATCATCAGAAGCGCGGTAATTACGACTAAAGGCTTGATACGCCTGATGCTGGGTGAGTTGACACATGAAGAAGATTCGATCGTGGACCGCGCTTTGCTGGAAACATACGCCAAAAAAGATATTACCGCAGACAGCGACCTGACCAAGATCGAACCGCCGATTATGCAGGATTTTCAGGATATACTGGAGGGCATGGAGGGCGGAGCCGACCTGGCCCTGCGCCTGAAGAAATATACCCAGGGGACATTTTCCGGGCTGTTCAACAGTCCGACCAATGTCAGAATGGACAATATCCTGATCTGTTTTTCCGTGCGCGACCTGGAAGACGAATTGCGGCCAATCGCGATCTATATGATCATCAATTATATCTGGAACGTTGTCCGCAGTGAAATGAAAAAGCGCATATTGGTTATCGATGAAGCTTGGTGGCTGATGCAGCACGAAGACAGCGCCAAATTCATATACGCGCTCGTTAAACGCTGCCGAAAATATTACCTGGGAGTAACTACGATCACCCAGGATGTCAACGATTTTTTGGTTTCTCCGTATGGACAGGCGATCGTAACGAACTCTTCATTGCAGCTGCTTTTGAAGCAATCCAGCGCCGCAATCGACCTGATCCAAAAAATCTTCGTATTGACGGAAGGGGAAAAATACCTTTTGCTCGAATGCGGCGTCGGCGAGGGGATATTTTTTGCCGGCAGCAAGCACGCGGCTATCAAGATCGTCGCCTCCTATACCGAGGACCAGCTTATTACCTCCGATCCGCGCCAGTTGCTTGAGATCGAAGAGGCTAAAAGGGAGTTTAACGAAAGCGCCGACAGCCAATCGGGCGGCAAAGACGAGAAAGGCGATAATATAGAAGATATGGAAATATAAAATTCATAAAAGCATATTTTTAGTTTAAAGCTGTCAGCTTACCCATCTGCCAGCGGCAGGTATTATGCCACATAACATATGAAGCGAAAATTTATTGGTATTCTAATATTGCTTTTGGGTGCGGTTTTGATGGCTGGCATTGTTTATGTGATATTGTTCGGCCAGAGCCCGATCAATGATTTCCTGAACAGGTTCAAAGATGAACAGACGATCACGATACCACCGGCTGAAAATACGCCATCGTCAAGCGATAATTCAGCCATTGTTCCGGCCGTACCGGATGCCGCCAAACCAGCGAGGGTAATTACCGTCGATGATACCGATTTGAGCGGTGATAAAATAAGTCCGCAAATTCCGGCAAAAAACAACTTCGACAAAAACGACCTGATGCGTCTGGCCGCTTCATTTGCCGAGCGTTTCGGCAGCTATTCCAACCAGTCCAATTTCAGCAATATCCTCGATCTGAAGCTTTTCATGAGCCAGCGAATGAAAGGTTGGGCCGACAATTATGTACGGGAACAGCGCAGCCGGCCGGCCGAGCAAGAAATTTATTACGGAATAACAACCAAGGCCATTGCGGAAGAAATATTGGCCTATGACGATGATCTCGGGCAGGCGGTGGTCTCGGTCAGTGCCAGGCGGCGGGAATCGACCGGAACAACCGGCAATACGTCCGATACATTTACCCAGGATATAAAAATCGAATTTATAAAAGAGGGCGGTTCCTGGAAAGCGGATGCCGCGTTCTGGCAATGACGGTTTCGGTAACTTGAAATTTGCAACTGGAAATTCGGACAATGAAGCAATGGATTAATATCAAATTTCCAGTTGCTAGTTTCAGATTTCTTGGGAGATAAATACCCAATGCTAACTAAGCGAATTTGCTGATAAATTTCATAAATTGTTTTCAAATCCAGATGAAATCACTTATTAAGCACAAAAATTTTCCGATAGTGTTGTATGTCATCGCGGCATTGGCGGCCTTTTTGCTGGTATTCGCTTTGGCCTTAATGGCATTTTTTAACACCTGGTTTTCGGCGCCGATATCCAGCTATGTAGCGCCGGACGATAAATATTACATTAACGACCAATACGGCGTTGATGATCCGTACATGACATATAATCCGGGACTGGAAGACATCCTGGCCGGTCCGATATTAAGCGACCGCGATCCGATGGCGGGGAACACGTCCGCGCCGGTTACTATTGTGGAATATGCCGATTTCCAATGCCAATATTGCCAAAAGCAGGAGAAACTGCTTAAAGAGATAATGGATAATTACCAAAACAAGGTTCGCGTAATATGGAAGGATTATCCGGAGGCGGACACTGCATCGATCTCTTATCAGGCCGCCCGGGCCGGCCGCTGTGCTTCGGCCCAAGGCGCATTTTGGCCTTACCACGATTTGCTATTCGAAAATAGCAGCCGTTTATCCTCGGATATTTTTAGCGAATTGGCAGTTTCATTGGATTTGGATGAGCGGGAATTCGGAAATTGTTTAGCAGGCAATGAAGTTGACGCGATGATAAACGACAACATTGAGGAGGCAAATGCCCTGGATATAAATGGCGTGCCTTTTTATTATATTAACGACCAGGAACTCTTGGGAGAGGCTGATTATGAAGATTTTGATCGGTTGGTGAAGATCGAGCTGAGTAAGGCGGAAAACAAAGAATAAACTGTTGAAAATGCGATAAAATAACCAGAAGGTTGTTTTTTATTTGTTAAAGTCTTGTTTTGTGGGTAGGGGCATTGCGCGCAATACCCCAAACGGTGGTGAAATGCACGAATTTTCCATCAAACACGGCCGGGGCATAGCACGCTACGCCCCTACGCTTTATTATTTACGAAATAACTAAATATTAATGAAATATAATTTTATAAACGTTTGCCAATTTATGCTACCCGTTGTAATATAAATGCATGGTTAATAAAATAACAACTATATATGCCTGCTCTAAATGCGGCGCCCAGAGCAGTAAGTGGCAGGGCCGCTGCCTGGAATGCGGCGCCTGGGGAACATTTGCGGAGGAAACCGTAGACAAGCACGCTGGCCAGACGCGGTTAGCGAACACGGTTCCGGCCGAAATTATCGATCTGGCGACCGTTAAATCCGATAGCGGTAAACGCCTAAATACCGGAATTTCCGAAATAGACCGCGTTTTCGGCGGCGGTATCGTACCCGGGTCAGTAACACTCGTATCCGGCGATCCGGGCATAGGCAAGTCTACGCTCCTGGCCCAAATCGCCAGTACTGTTTCGGCCGAAACGGTACTGTATGTTTCGGGTGAAGAATCCGCGCCGCAGATCAAGGACCGGCTGGAGCGGCTCTCCTGCGATTTCGCGAAAATAAAAATCGCGACCGAAACAAATATCGAGAAAGTATTGTCGGCGGTCGAGCAATTGAAGCCCGCTCTCGTGATTATCGATTCCATCCAGACCGTGTATTCACCGTTGAATGACAGTGAAGCGGGCGGCATTAACCAGATCCGATTGAGTGCCCTGCGCTGCCTCGAATTAGCCAAGTGTGATAATATCGCCTTTATTTTGGTCGGACACATTACCAAGGGCGGCGATGTGGCCGGTCCGAAAACACTCGAACATATCGTCGATGCCGTACTATATTTAACGAGCGAACGGCCGCATCATTACCGTATCCTGAGGGCGACCAAGAACCGCTTCGGTTCGATAAACGAGATCGGAATTTTCGAGATGACCGGACATGGCTTCAAAGAAGTAGCCAATCCTGCCGGGGTTTTTCTGGATGAGCGCCAGGAAGCTTTGCCCGGAACGGTCGTTAGCGTGATCATGGAGGGCACCCGGCCGTTTTTAGTCGAGCTTCAGGCGCTGGCAACCAAGACGGTGTTCGGCTATCCCCAGCGGAAAGCGAGCGGCTTTGACCTGAATCGCCTGCAGGTGATCGCCGCAGTACTCCAGAAGCGGGCCGGCATCAATCTGGCCAACCAGGATATAATCCTGAATGTCGTCGGCGGCCTTAGGGTTAGTGATCCGTCATTGGATCTGGCGGTATGTCTGGCAATAATATCTTCATTGTTGAATCAGACGCTTGACCGTCGGACGGTCGTAGTCGGCGAGGTCGGATTGGGCGGCGAAGTACGCGCTGGCGGGCGGCTCAAAGAACGCCTGGATGAGGCGTCAAAACTGGGATTTACTTCTGCCTGGGCACCGCCCCTGAAAGACGTTCCGAAAGCCATCAGACTGGAACCGATCAAGCGGTTGGCCGACTTGGTCGAACTGGTAAAGAAATAATGAGTATTTTACCCCAATCATTTTATGACCGCGACACGCGCATCGTAGCCCAAGATCTCTTGGGCTGTTTTTTGGTTATTGATGGCAAAAATCCGCAAAACCACAAAGCTTGGCCGAAGCCCGGACCGGTATCGGCGAAGAGCGGGTTAAAACGATATTTTCTTATTACCGAAACCGAGGCATATTGCGGCCCCGGGGACAAGGCCAGCCATGCCCATCGCGGCATGACAGCGCGAAATAAAGCAATGTTCGGGCCGCCCGGTAATGCCTATATTTATTTCGTCTACGGCATGCACTGGATGCTTAATATCGTTACCGAACGTGATGGTTATCCTGCTGCGGTTCTATTGCGGGGAGCAATAGCGGTAAACAAGCCGGTTCACGAAAATAATTACGATTTTGCTTTGTTAAAAAAGCTAAACGGCCCGGCCGTATTAACCAAAATTCTGGGCATCGATAAACGTTATAACGGACTGCCCGTTTTCACTAAAAAACACGGTTTCTGGATAGAAAGCCGTGTTGAACCGATAAAATCCGCAAGAATAATCCGGACACCGCGGATCGGCATCCCATATGCCGAAGAGTATCGGGATAAGAAATGGCGGTATAATTTTGCCTTTTGATTTATTTATTTTCCGTATAAATCACATAGTATAATGGCATTAATCCTGTAAAAGGATTTTTTTGCTTTTCAGCTGGTTTTGGACAAGCGGATGTTTTTCCAGGTCTTTGTCTTTTTTCAATAGCTTCTCCGCTTCATCGCGGGCCGTTTTCATCAGCTCATAGTCAAATAAGGTCGCCACCTTGAGCTCGGGAAAGCCTTTCTGAGCCGTGCCGTATACCTCGCCCGGGCCGCGCAACTCCAGGTCGATCTTGGCCAGTTCGAAACCGCTGTGGTGTTGGGATAGCGCTTCGAGGCGCTGTATGGTCACGGGTGAATCGCTGTCGGTAAAAAGGAAACAATAGGATTGATGGGCGCCGCGGCCGACACGGCCGCGGAATTGGTGGAGCTGGGCCAGGCCGAAGCGATCGGCCCCTTCGATCATCATAATGGTGGCATTGGGTACATCCACGCCGACTTCGACCACCGAAGTTGATACTAAAATGCTGATCTTGTTATCCAGGAAATCCTGCATGACCCTTTCTTTCTCCTTTGGTTTTAATCGTCCATGGAGGAAGCCGATCGGCAGGTCGGGAAATATCGTTTCATCCAGTTTTTTATACTCTTCTTTTACGGATTTTACCCCAGTCTTGTCGGAGATATCGATCAGGGGGCAAATAACGAATACTTGCCGGCCGTGCCCGATCTCTTTGCGGATGAAGCGGTAACCATCCACTCTCTTATGTTCGGGTACGATATGGGTACTTATCGGTTTTCGACCAGCCGGCATTTCGTCGATAATCGACAATTTGAGGTCGCCGTATAGTGCCAAAGCCAGTGAGCGGGGAATGGGGGTAGCGGTCATAGTAAGAAGATGCGGGATCGGCAGTTCTTTGTTGGCCGCTTTTTTATTATCCGATAATAAGTTAGATTTAGCCATCAAGGCCAGTCTTTGTTCGACGCCGAAGCGGTGCTGCTCATCGATTATTGCCAGAGCCAAATTGGTGAATTCGATTTTTTCCTGGATGAGCGCATGAGTACCGATGACAATTGGCGAATGGCGAATGACGAATGACGAATTCATTTTTTCATTATTCGGATTATTGCTAATGGCGATTTTGCTCCGGGTAACCAAACCGATAGTTAAGCCGAAAGACTTTAAAAGCTTAAGTATGTTTTCATAATGCTGGTAAGCGAGGATTTCCGTCGGGACCATTAAAGCGGCCTGGTAGCCATTCAAGGCCGTATTGAGCATCGCCATGACCGCAACCACGGTTTTGCCGCTGCCGACATCACCTTCCAAAAGGCGGGACATGGGGCGATCATTTTGCATGTTTGTTATAATCTCCCAGGCCGCCTTTTTTTGTGCTAATGTCAAAGTAAATGATAAGTTTTTTACAAAAGCTTTAATTTCATTTTCTCTGAATTTTATTTTCGGCGAAGGGCTGGATTCGAGTTTTTGCCTGGCCAATATGGTTTGTATTTGGACAAGAAAAAGCTCCTCGAAACCCAGGCGCTTGCGGGCATTATCGATATCGGAGAAGCTGGACGGAAAATGTATCTTTTCTATCGCCCGCGGCAGGGAAAATAACTTTTGCCGCTTGACGATTTCCGGCGGAAGCCAATCTTCCAGCTGGCCGGCCATCGGCAAAATTTGTTTGACGAGAAAACGGATTTGTTTCTGGGTAAGATTTGACGTGAGATGATAGATCGGCACCAAACCGCTGGTATGGGTGGTTTGTCCGGAAATTATTTTTTCGTAAACAGGGGATTTGAGGACTATCGTATTGAAGTTGTCTTCCTCGACTTTCCCGGCCAGCGATACCCGGTCGCCGACATTCAGGTTTTTTGCGATAAAGGGCTGATTGAACCAGATGACCTTTGCCTGATCGGTCGTGTCGCTAACGATGGCTTCGGTTATATAGAAACGCTTTCGGTGGCTGCGTTTGTTGCTTATCAGTTCGATTTGCCCGACGATATTGGCGCTCGTATTAGGTTGTAAATCTTTTATCGCCGTGATCTTGCGGTAATCTTCATAACGAAAAGGGAAAAAAAACATCAAGTCGCGAACAGTGTTTATTCCCATTCGCTCCAAACGCGCGGCCGTAGCCTTGCCAACGCTGTACAATTTATCGATTGTGGTATCCAATGTAACCATAAACATATTGTACCACATAAAAAACCCGGCTGTCAGCAGCCGGGAATATTGCGCCGTCTTCCGTAAATGCAAGTAAACTCAGTAAATAGGACGCGGTGGGGGTGAGATTCGAACTCACGGTTCCCGTTAAGGAACAGCGGTTTTCAAGACCGCCCGATTAAACCGCTCTCGCACCCCACCCTGTTTAATTTTTGATTTTCGATTTTGCGGAGAGGGAGGGATTCGAACCCTCGGTACCCGTTAAGATACAACACCTTAGCAGGGTGCCCCTTTCAGCCACTCAGGCACCTCTCCCCGGATATTATTCAATTGTATTTAAAAAATCTTTGATTTGTTGTTTTAAAAAATATCTCCCTTCGGTCGTTTTTAAATATTTTTCTCTTCTTTCAGCGTCACTTTTTAATACGTAGCATTCATAATGGATCAATTTCAATGGTCTTTTGTGTCTCGTAGATTTTACTTTTCCATTTTTATGTTCCGCTATTCTTATCTTCAAATCGTGCGCACTGCCTTTGTATAATTTTTTATCTTTTAATAATAAAATGTACACATAATACATAAGATTATTATTTCTCACACGGGATTCGCCCAGTCATCCGACTGGGCGCCGGGTCGGATGACCCGGCGAACCCTCGGTACCCGTTAAGATACAACACCTTAGCAGGGTGCCCCTTTCAGCCACTCAGGCACCTCTCCCCGGATATTATTCAATTGTATTTAAAAAATCTTTGATTTGTTGTTTTAAAAAATATCTCCCTTCGGTCGTTTTTAAATATTTTTCTCTTCTTTCAGCGTCACTTTTTAATACGTAGCATTCATAATGGATCAATTTCAATGGTCTTTTGTGTCTCGTAGATTTTACTTTTCCATTTTTATGTTCCGCTATTCTTATCTTCAAATCGTGCGCACTGCCTTTGTATAATTTTTTATCTTTTAATAATAAAATGTACACATAATACATAAGATTATTATTTCTCACACGGGATTCGCCCAGTCATCCGACTGGGCGCCGGGTCGGATGACCCGGCGAACCCTCGGTACCCGTTAAGATACAACACCTTAGCAGGGTGCCCCTTTCAGCCACTCAGGCACCTCTCCAAAATAAATAACTAGCAAATAAACTATTTACTAGTTAGCAAAAAAATGCTATAATTACTATACAAAATATAATATCCATTGTCAAACCTTATGGAGGATAAAAAGCCGAAAACCGCATATGGCAATATATATGCCCAGTGGCAAGTCGAGGAATTCGACAAGCACGAACGCAGCAAAAATTGGTATATTGCCGCGATTACCGTTGCTTTTGTTCTGATGCTATTTGCTTTTTTAACCGGAAATTTCTTGTTTGCCGTAATTATAATAATCGCGTCGCTGATCATAATTCTTCATGACGGGCAGACTCCGGACCAAGTGCGGTTTTTTATAGCGGATGACGGCGTCAATATCGGTAGAAGGTTCTATGAATGGGATGAAATCAAGAATTTTTCCATTGTTTACAAACCGCGCCAAAAAATCAAAAAGCTTTATTTCGAATTCAAGAGTTTTTTAATTCACCGATTATCCGTAGATTTGCACGACCAGGACCCGGTTTCTATCCGGAAACACCTGGTCCAGTATTTGCCGGAAGATACGGAACGCACTGACCTGCCTTTGTCCGAGGTACTTGCCAAAATTTTTAAAATATAGTATGTTTCAGAAGGATAAATACCGCATATTTGGCGTATTTATCCTGTTTTATTTATAGACTGGGCGTATTTTAAAGCGCTTATAATTCGACATTCGAAAATCGTAAATCGAAAATTCCCGCACCCGTCGTTCAACGGATAGGACACAAGATTGCGGATCTTGTAATCTAGGTTCGATTCCTAGCGGGTGCACATCATAATAAATCCCGCCCCGGTTTACCGGGGCGGTTTTTATTGTGCATTTGCCGGGCAGAGAATCTAGCTTGACCCAAGGCGACAGGACGAACAAAGAAAAATAATATTAAAATTATTTATTACAAAATAGTCAAATTAGCAGCAAATTTATTATTTATTATTAGATAAAATATTTTTGGTAATATTATGGCTTCTCGCGTGTATATATATATGAAGCATTTTTTAATTTATTTTATATATCCTTAAAATTTAAAAATGTGAAAAATGCGTATGTTCAGTAAAAAACAATTATTATTAAACGTAATTTTGGTCTTGGCGTCGGTAATAATCACTACCGGAGTGGTGGTGGCGGTTCGGGCGGATGAACCCGATACCAACTGCGCGGTCTTGAACCCGTATTATCCGGACGCGGACGGCGATGGCTTCGGCAGCTCGACTGCGATCGCGGTAATGGCCTGCAGCGCGCCTGGTGATTTGGTGGACAACAACGATGATTGCGATGATAGTGTCCAGGCAATAAATCCGGACGCGGCAGAGGTCTGTGATTTGATCGACAATAATTGCGATGGCCAAGTAAATGAAAATTTGGCGACTTCGACTTATTACCGCGACTTTGACAATGACGGCTACGGCGATGCTTCCACTACTAATGTTTGGTGTTCTCTCCCCCAGGGATACGTGGTCAATAGCGCTGATTGCGATGATCAGAATGCGCTGGTTAACCCGGCCGCGTTTGACGGCTGCGGCGGGATCGACAATAATTGCGACGGAGTCGTGGACGATCAGTGTTCAACCAGCACAAAAACATTCTATCGCGACAGCGATAACGATGGTTACGGAGATTTGAACCATGCCACCAGTTCCGAGGGCCAGCCGGCCGGTTATGTGTATAACAGCCAGGACTGCGACGACAATAATTCTGCTGTGCATCCGGGCGCAACTGAAATTTGCAACAGCATTGATGACGATTGCGACGCTAGTACGGATGAAGGACTTAAAAGTTGGTACTATTTTGACGGTGACAGCGATTTGTACGGCAATCCGGCCGTGGCCGTCAGCGCTTGCACACAGCCAAGCAATTATGTCGTAAACGACGATGATTGCGATGATAGTCGGGCGGCAATCCACCCGGGAGCGGCGGAAGGCTGCGGCGGGATTGACAATAATTGTGATGGCGTTACCGATGAAGGTTGCGCGACTTCGACCTGGTACCGCGACAGCGATGGCGACGGTTATGGCAATCCGGCGGTTACCAAGATAGCGGAAAGTCGGCCCGAGGGATATGCCGACAATAGCCAAGATTGCAACGATAGCAATGCTTCGATCCATCCCGGTGCGGCCGAAATCTGCAATAATATTGATGATGATTGCGACGAAAGTGTCGATGAAGGGCTAAAGAGCTGGTATTATTTTGATGCCGATAATGATACCTATGGGGATCCGAAAAAAGCCACCAGCACATGTTCGCTCCCCGTTGATTATGTATCGAACAATGACGATTGCAAAGATAATAACGCCTCTGTCCATCCTGGCGCGGCTGAGGTTTGCAATAACATAGACGATGATTGCGACGGTGTCACGGATGAGGGTTGTGCAGCTAACGATAACGATAATGAGGATGGCAATGGCTGCGATTGCGAATGCCAGTGCCAGTGCAGCTGCAATTGCGGCTGTAACAACAGTATTTGTCCGTTGTCTGCGTTGCAAAATATTAATCACGGCCAGTTTGTGAGTTCAATGGCGCACTTATTGAATCAGATGAAAAAAGAGGGAGAAATTGCCGGCAAAATAAAAGGACAGTTGACCAGCCAGGCCGCCAAATTAAAAGATACGATCAAGAGCAAGGTTCAGGACAGGATAGAGAATAGGATGGATGACAGGTTCAAAAGCAGGGAAAACTAACGCATACTCCTTCCGCCCGGGCCTTTAATAGACCCGGGCGGAGGGATGAGCGATATAGTATTTATATATAGGATCAAAATTAATGATAGTTATTGCCAAAAAGCGGGAAATAAGGTAAAGTATGGTCGTTAATCGTTAGTGAAAAATACAAATTATGAGAATTCGGAACGCTTATATTCTCGTCCATTATCTTAAATACCGGCATAAAATATATAATTTTTTTTGGTATCGGGTTGGCTGTAATAATGCGATTGCCGAAGATTTGACCGCGGAAGCCTTCCTCAAGGCTTTGGCGAAATTCGAAACTTTTGACCGCAACCAGCCTTTCATCCCCTGGCTGTATGCGATCGCCCGTAATCTGCTTAAAAATCATTATCGCAAAAATGGACGAGAAGTGCCGATCGATATGGCGGAGTTATTGCCGGATAATTGCACCGACCAGACCCAGGCGAAGATCGATACGCAGTATCTTTTGAAAGTGGTCGACGGCATGGATGAATACCACCGCGAGGTGTTGTTTCTTAAATACATCGACGGTCTCACCAATAATGAGATCGCGCAAATATTGGAGAAAGACGAAGGAGCGGTCAGGACCCAGCTGTCACGGGCGCATTCCGTCCTTAGAAATCATTTCGAGGCCATATGAACAATACGGACAGACAATTGAAAAAATTTTTTCCGCGGAAAAAGCTGACGATCAAAGCGCAGGCCAGGATTTTTGCCAGATTGCTCAACAGCCTGGCAAAAGAGCCAGTGTCCGGACAAAGCCCGTCTTATCCGCCGATACGCTGGCGGCCGCTTGCGGCTGCTTTGGCGTCATTGGTAATCGCCGTCATTATACCCGGTTATGCCTATGCCAATCCGCAAGTGACGATAAACCATCCCTTGTATCCGGTAAAATTGGGGGTGGAAAAAATCGAGCTGGCCCTGGCAAGCAGCCCGACCGATAAAGCGGAGAAACTGGCCAAATTCAGCGAACAGCGTTTGGCGGAAGCGGATGTCCTACAGAAAGAAAAGCCGTCATCGGAAACCAATATTGGGATAAAAGAAACGGTCAAGGCAGCTGCGGTGCTTCATGAAGAAGCGCAGCTAGAATCCGCCGATTCCGAAAAAGCCTCACGGCAAAACCAAAAATACGAGCAATCCCTGCATGAGCTGGCCCAGACGATCGGGATTAATGCTGCCGAGGATGTGGTCGATACCATTGCAGAGGCTTTGGAGAAGACCAAATATCCGTCGATGCCGGCAAGACAAGCCATATCAAACTCAAGAAAATATAAAATAGCGACCGGTAGCAGAGAATTAATAAAGGCGAGCAGTACGGATGAAATATCCGACGGGATGTATCCTTCGGCCACTACGACCGCGCGATCCGGCATCATTTCCGATGAGCTGTATATGGCAAGGGATCGCGTGGAATCGCTCAAAAAATCCTTGCCAGCCGATGATTATGAGCCCCAGGAGGTAGATGCGCTGTTCAGGCGCCTGGATAAAAAGCTCGAGCAATCGGCGGCAGCCCTGGAAGACGGCAAGTCGCAGGCTGCGACCGGCCTTCTTCGGTCAACCGAAGCATTGACCAATAATGCCAAACATTTTATCAAATCAAAGGATAACCAGCCGGCAGAAGATTCGATCGGCAACGATGGCATAAAACATACGAATAACGGCAACGATAGTAATGATGCCCGCGAAAAAAGCCGAGTCAACGAAAGCATAAGGCAGGGCAATGGACGAAGTAATAATAGAAATCAATAGTTGCAGCAGACCTGGAAAAATGTTATAATAGAGACAGCTAGAACCTAAATTTCCATCTATGAAGGGCGGCAATCCTTTGTTAAAAAAGATTATATTGATCACGGCGGTGGCGGTTATTTATCTTATATTGACCAGCACGATAATCCAACTCCATAATGACCGCAAAGTGTACCAAATCATTTTTGATTCCCTGATCGAGCGGAGCACGAAACGTTTCAGCGACTATCAGCAGGTGATTGACCGGGAACGGGGATTGTTTGCGGGCGCCAATCCGGCTTTGGTTGACCGCTTCAAAGGCTCTGTATTGTTGCAAGTGGAATCTAAGGGCGAAGCTTGGTATGTCGGAACCGACGACGGAATGCGTTATTTTCTGGGGCGGCCAAGCGACCTGGTAAGGGTAATTAAAGCCTTAGGTACGCCGCTTGACAATGAAACGATAATAAATTACCTGTATTTCGATAAGGTTTTCCCCGAAAACCTGGCCGGTAAATTCATAATCGATCGGGACAATCCTACCGACTATTATTACATCCATCCGGAGACTCTTATCGGCTATCCCCTGAAACAACCGGAAGAAGCTTTAAAAACGGTAACCGGCCTGGGTACCGGAATAACCGATGACAATATCAGGGAGATACCGGTCGGGGAGATAAATTGAAGAAATTTAATATTTTTATAATAATATACCGATATCATCGTATAGTCATGGGCCGGGGCTAATGCCGTCGGCTTTATTTTTATTTAATGCAAATTTTGAATATTATTTAAAACGCGAAACTAATTATCTTTTGATGATATGAAACATGAAAAAGAAATTGCGGTATTCGGCGGAGGGTGCTTCTGGTGCACGGAAGCGATCTTCCAGGCTGTTCCCGGCGTTAACTCGGTCGTGCCCGGCTATGCCGGCGGGACCAAAGAAAACCCCACGTACGAAGAAGTATGCTCCGGCGCGACCGGCCACGCGGAAGCGGTAAAAATTGCCTATGACGCGGCCATAACCGACTATCGGAAACTCTTGGAGATATTTTTTACCATGCACGACTCCACAACAGTTGACCGCCAGGGGAATGATATCGGCAGCCAATACCGTTCGGTTATTTTCTTTACCACTGAAAAACAGCGCAGCCAGGCTGTCGGTTACATCAAGGATCTGACCGATCGGTCCGTATACGATAAACCGGTGGTAACCACGGTCGAACCGCTTGAGCGGTTTTATGAGGCGGAGGATTATCATCACGATTATTTCCACAATCATTCCGAACAGCCGTATTGCCGGATCGTGATCGGGCCGAAATTGGAAAAGTTCAGGCGAAAATTCGCCAAATAAAAATTACAAATTGAATTATTATTATGGCATTAGCGATCAAAAGCATTATAAACGCGCTCGGCAGCGAACCGAAATACCGGATCAAGCAGGCCCTGGCCGCCGTTTATCAACAGGCTGCCGAAAATTGGGATGAAGCGACCGTATTGCCCAAGGCTTTACGCGACCGTTTAAACCTGGAAACTCCTCTTGGCCTTGAAGCAAAATCGGTCGAATCCGATGACCAGGCGACCATCAAAGCCGCTTTCGATTTCGATAAACAGCCAATCGAGTCGGTCTTGATGCGCCACCATGATCGGAATACGGTTTGCGTGTCGGTCCAAGCCGGTTGCGCTATGGCTTGCGATTTTTGCCTGACCGGCACCCTTGGTTTTTCACGGAATCTGACCAGTGACGAAATTATCGACCAGGTATTGTATTTTTCCCGTTGGTTGAAACCCCGGGAGGAGCGGGTCACCAATGTCGTGTTTATGGGGATGGGGGAGCCGTTTATGAATTATGACGCGGTTATTGAGGCGGCCAGGCGTTTGAATGACTCCGATTTGTTCAATATCGGCGCCCGGCATATTTCGATTTCGACCGTTGGCGTTATTCCCGGCATCAAACGGTTTGCCAAAGAACCCATGCAGATGAATTTGTCGGTATCCCTGCACGCGCCGGATGATGATCTGCGCAGCCGGCTCATGCCCGTAAATCGGACATATCCTATGCCGGCGTTGCTTTCGGCGGTCCAGGGCTATATCGAGACGACCCGGCGGCGGGTAATGATCGAATACGTACTTCTAAAAGGAATAAATGACAGTCCGGCGCATGCCGGCCGTCTGGCGGATTTATTGCGCCAAGGATTGGACGGATTATTTGTCGTCAATCTTATAAAATATAATCCAACCGGCCGATTCCAGCCATCCGATGCCGACACCACCGCGGTATTCAAACGGATATTGGTAAAGGAAAGGATTAATGTTGTCGAACGTTATCGTTTCGGCGGAGATATAAAAGCCGCTTGCGGACAATTGGCCGGTATAACCAAACAGGATTAGTAAAATTTTTGATTTTGGTTATTGCAAAATTTAATATTAGCAAACTTATGAATAAGAATCTGCCACTGAGGGTTGCCCTGGCCGTATTGGCAATTGTACCTTTGATTTATTGGCGGCAATTTTACGAACATTTTTATACCTATCTTACCGGCACAATAATTACCGAGGTGGTGAAAAACCAATGGCATTTGGTTTTGTTTTATATTCTGTTGTTCTCCGCCTTTATAGTGCCCTTGACCTACCGCAAACGGGCCAAGTGGCTCGATTACGGGTTGGTGGGGGCCTTTTTCGTTTCTTTATTCGTCGAAATGTACGGCATACCCCTGACTATTCTGTTCGCCTCGAAGTATATGTTCGCCCCGGGAACTGTTTTGCCGCCCAATCTGCTGGAGTTTGAATTTTTGGGTGTTGGGCTGGGTATGGATCATGCGATGGTTTACGGAGCAGTCCTCATGCTTTTGGGTTTTTTTCTTATCCTTATCGGCTGGTGGTCGCTTTACCGCCAAACCAAGAACGGCGGTTTCGCCCGGGAGGGTTTATATGCCGCTTCACGCAATCCGCAGTATATCGGCTTCATTCTTCTGATTCTCGGCTGGTTCTTCGGCTGGCCAACCATATTGACCTTGGTTTTCAGTCCGATCCTAATATACAAATATATCCGTGCCGCCCGCTCCGAGGAAAAAGAAATGATAGTTCAATTCGGAGATAATTATGAACAGTATCAGAAAAGCGTTCCCTTTCTGATATAGGTTATTCTTAGCGGTTATAATGAATTCGCGCTTTTAAGCGCTTTTTTTGTCCAAGAATCGCTAACTATGGTACAATGGAAAGGTAAAACTATAATCTATCAATAATGCGTCCTACAATCGTCATCTTCGCTTGCTTCGTCCTGATCGGGCTGGGTTTGGCCGGATATACGCTGTATCAAGCCAATATCGTGGATAAACAACCGGCCGGCGCCGGGGGCTTCGGCATCTCCCCGCCGTTTGTCCGCGCCGGCACATTGAAGCCCGGTGAAACGTACAAAAAGACCATAACTATCCAACGCAGCGATTCCGAAGAACCGCAGGCCATCCTCATTTCGGTTGACGCGCCCTTAATATCAGATTGGATCGCTATTCTGCCTACCAGCAAGCCGCTTTTTGCCGTCGGCCGGACACAGGTGAAAGTTACGGTTGGCTTAACCGTACCGGACGATGCCTACAACGGCTCGTATGAGGGTTATATCTATATCTCTTTGCCCGGAACGGTCGGTTCCGGCGTCGGCATCGGCCTGGGAGCGCGGGTGGATGTCGCAGTGACGGTTGCCGGCGGCCGGGACAGGGCGGGCGCCATTGCCCCGAAAGTCGATCAGGATTTTGTCCGGCTTTCCTCTGGCAATTTAGTCCGGCGCCTGCGCGGCCGGATAATTCTCAGGGTATATAACCACGGCGAAATTTGGTATATCAACGGGGATAATACCTATGCTTATTTCCTGCCCGTGACAGCTTCCGGGCCGGAGATCGTTCGCATGATCGCCACCTCGACCATTCGGTCGTTTCTGGATAAGATTCCGATCGCCACGGGCAGAGGCGAATCACCGGACAGCGACCGGGACGGACTTAGCGACCGCCTGGAACTGGCGATCGGCACCGATCCGGCCGATGCCGACAGTGATAATGACGGTTTTGGGGACTATGACGAGGTAGCGGCCGGCTATTCTCCTCTCAGGACCGGCCAGTCACTATTATCCATAAACGGATATGAAGAAATTTTGGGAATGTTCGTATCAACGGAACCGGGAAATACTGTCTGGTATATAGATCCGGAGAGCCGGCGCCGGTATTTGGTTGACCGCCCGGAAGACATTCTATATCTGGCCAAACAAAGCGCTCTCGGCATTAATGAGGATAATTGGCGCAATATGTTAGTGGAATAGAAGATCGTAAAAAATCACCGGTTTTTTCGTTTTACTTTAGGGTAATAAATATTTTTGTCGGCTCGGCCAGAATATGCTATAATGTGAATAACAAGATAAAAATAAATTTGTGTTGACAGTTAACTACAATACAACAAATACAAAAGGCCGTTTTTCGGTTCGCCGAAAAACGGCCTTTTGTATTCCGCCCTTTTAGGCGGTTTTATTATTAAGAGAGCCAGCTTATGCGTACCCAACATCTCGTTGCCGTTTGGAGAGCATATCGGATGATGAGGTCGCGTAGTAACATTTTATCCGGTTGGTTTCCCTGATAATAATGCCTTACACAGTAAGGCAAGTTGGAATTACTTTAATTATTAAACTTTATTATCTTGTTACGACTTCACTTTTTTGTCCTGAGAACGGTTCATCATTGAACCGTTCTTTTTTTTAAAAAAGATATTGAAAAAAGAAAAAAGGTGCGAATCCAGTGATTCGCACCTATGCAAAAGAAGCCGGGGGCCATCAGAAAAATTATTCAAAGAGCATTATCCTTATCAGTATTAAAAAATAGAACTGGCCCCCAATGGATGTTATTATTTTATTACTTGGCTGAAAAAATGTCAAGAGGTGTTTTCAAGTATTTTCAAGAAAAATAAAATAATGAAATTTTTATCTGATTTTAAGGGAAAAATTCGTATCAAAACGGTGAATTTTCGCTTTGTCATTGATTTGGAACCGTTTTCTCGATTGGGCGGGATCCATCCCAGGATCAATCAAGCCGAAAGAAAAAAGCAGACGGTCGAAATAAGCGGGAAACAGGATGCGCCAATCGAAGCCGTATTCAAGCCCGAAGGCCGGTTTCATACATTTGAGGAGGTTGTTGGAGCAAGTATTGGTGACGGTATGGTAGAATTCCGGCTTTGAGCTTAGCTTGACCGCCCGTTTGCAAATTATCAGGAATAGTTTTTGGATCTGTATTTTATCCGCCTTAAGCGGGTAGATGAACACCTTATCGCCGTGGTATATCGCCCTGTTCACGAGGATATCACGTTCGTCGGCAAAAATATAAATGAGCTCGAAGAAGCGAAACAAGCCCTTAATGGCCGAGAAACGCCGGTTGCGTTTGCGGCGGGCCTCGACCGATATTGCCAGACGGGTACCATCTTCCCAGCCGAAGGAAAGGAAAGTGTGGGCTGCCATCGGCCAGTTATGGAAAGGCTGATGGATGTAATCGAGCGTACATAAGCCCCCAAGATCAAAAGTCCGATCATAATAAATTGTATCGCAATCGATTTCGGAGCGCCAATTGAAGCAGCGGATATTTTTTATGGTTACAAAGCTGCCATTCATACTGATCTGCGGCAAACGTAGCATTTCCGGGCGCCAGTCCCGGTCATGGCGGGGCCGGCGGCCATACCAAAAGACCAGAAAAGCCGAAACGGCCAGCAGGATTAGTATATAGAGAAGATCGATCATGGCAAAATTGCGATTAACCCAGTTAAGACCGGGCGTGGGCACCCGTGACAGTATCGGGCCTATTATTAATAAATTATTATTATTTTATCATAACTATTGAAAATATAAAGAGTATATCAATAAAAAACCATTGCGCCGGGCAATGGTTTTTGCTAAGGAACTGGTTGGTATTATCAATTTTCTAATTCGCTGGCGAATTCCGAGAGGAATTCCCGGTAGGCGATTTCCGTTTCGGGACCAAGCGGTGTTTCCGGCGGTATGGCCAAGGCTTGGCTCAGGCTAAATCCGGTTTCTTTCTTAAACACGGAGGCGATTAGTTCCAATGAAGTGCGGAGGCGAATGCCGTAGTCTTTTTCGTAGCCGGTCATTTCAGCCAGAAATAATAGGTCGCCGATACGGTTTTTCAATTCTCTATAGGTAGCCATTTTTCATTCCTCCTTCCGAATAGCAAAGATCATATTTGGCCACATCATACATTATATATTAACTTATTAAAATATTAATTAAAAATCCGCCCATCTGCGAGTGGTTTTTTAACGGTAAATATTATAATCCTTTATTATAAATTCAGCATATCCTGCCACTTGTCTATTTCCGTGAAGAAGCGGTCGCGGTTTTCTTCCAGGATCGGTTTGCCGGGCGGCTGGATTTCGGTCAGGGGATTGATCTTCGCGCCGTTTTTGACCATTTCGAAGTGGACATGCGGGCCGGTGGAATAACCGGTCGAACCGACATAGCCGATAATGTCGCCCTGCTTGACCTTTTGGCCGACTTTGACGATGATCTTCGATTGGTGGGCGTAATTGGTGGAATAGGTGGCATTATGGCGGATCGAGGTCAGGTTGCCGTAGCCGTGGGAATTCCAGCCGGCGAACGTCACCGTACCGTCGCCGACCGCCCGGATCGGTGTTCCCAGAGGGGCGGCATAATCGATCGCCCGATGCGGCCCCGAGAGGCCGATTTCCATAACAACCCGGTTACCGGTTGTATAGCCGGAAGAAATATAGCGGAATTCGACCGGGGCTTTCAAAAACATCTTTTGCACCGAATTGCCATCCTCGTCAAAATAGCCGGTATTGTCGGCCGATTCCTCGAAATAGTAGGCCTCGAAAGGCGTGCCGTTATTCACATAACGGCCAGCCAAGATTCGTCCCGGCATGACGTATTCGCCGTTCAAGTAACGTTTTTCATAGACAAAAGAGAAAGTATCGCCCTGGCGGGGGTCCATGGCGAAATCGATTGACCACTGGAAAACGTTTGCCAGGTCGATGATCGCCCGGATATCGATATCCTTTTCGATCGCTGCCTCGTACATGCTGGTTTCGACCGTACCGGTAGCGGTAACGACTTCAACTACATAAGGGATTGGTTTGATCGCCGCCTGCCAATCCGGCGCGGACACCGGCGATGATGAAGCGGTGGTGGTCGCTACCGATTTCGTTATGAACAGTTCATCTTCCGTATCCACCTTGTACCGGAGTTCTTTGAAATCGTCCGTATCTTTGTCGAACACCAATTCTATTATCCGGCCGACGCGGATCTTTACCAGATCATAAACATCACGGGCGGCGTCATAAATGTCCATAGCTTCAGCATAGGGTATGCCGGAAGTGGCCATCAGCGCCCCGAAAGTATCGCCATCGGATATGGTAACCTGTTCGATCCTGTCGGTCGGTTCCGGGGGCGGAATTACCGCTTCGACGGCCAGCGGTTCGGCCTGGGTAAGCTTCGATACGAAATAATCGGTATAGATATAGTAGCCGGCGACAAGTAAAGCTAGCAAAAAAAGAGTGGTAATAAGTATTTTTTTCATACAACCACCCTATTATAACACAGCGATATTAAAAATCCAGGGTATTATTTTAATAAGCAGACAGAAGAAATATTATATATGTGATTTACGCGTTTGGCGGGAGTAAAACCGTTATGATCCTTATTTGCGCGATACTTTTAAAATAGTAATAAGCAATAAGACATAAGCTTTAATTAATATTAATGGTCTTGAATACGAGCTTGTTACTTATTTCATATGTCTTATTATTTCTCTTGAAAAATCTTAGTGGGCCGTATCCACTATCTTTTTAAAACCGGCATATGCGCCAGTCCTAAAATAATTGTTTTTTAGCGTCAGTACTTATTTATAATAATAACCCGAAGTGGTAACGATCTCTTTCCAGGGCCCGGCGGGCACTTCGTTTGCGGCGACAAAACGCCAACTGACTGTTCCGTTATCTGCCATGCCCAGACAGTCGCGCAGAGCGGGGGACAGGTCAATTCCCGCCTTGGAGTCGATTCGATTTTTCGGGGGAGCACTGCCGAAAACATAATCGAAATCATCGGATTCGTAGGGACCGACATCCTCCCACTGGCCATAGCAGGTCTTGTTTCCGAAAGTGATCTGCGTCCACCGGTTTTTCAGAAGCGGAATTGGGGCGCCGGGGTCATACCAGGGGATTGCTGATACTGCAGGTTTTTCGTTGCCGTTTTCATCCAGATTATCGTAAGGCAGCGCAAAATAGAACGGATTTTCTCGGGGAACAAAACCGCACGGCCGGTAGCCGCAGCGGTCGTCCGGGTCGTCAAAACCGCCGAAATGCGCAGCCCAGGATTCATCCCAGGCGCTTTGGTCGTTGGCGATATAGCTATTGTCGGCGGATGCCGGCTCTCCTGCCCAAAAAAAAGTCGCTATTACCCGGTGGTACGCGCTTACAGGAACGGCTTCGGCCGAGTCCGTTCGGGTTTCCGCTGGATTCTCCGGCAACGCCGGGACGGCATCATAAGCCGATTCTGCGGAAGGAATGTCTTCGGTAGTGGGAGACGGAAGCGGGATGGGCGACGGAATAGGGCCGGGTGGTCCGCCGGCCGCATCCGTATTTTGGCCTTGAATTTCAAAACTGTTTTGCGCGCTGCCGCTTGCCGGTGTATCCGGTAGACTGGCAAGCGTCGAAGAGTCGACAGCCGCCGTTGCGCCTTCGGTATCGGTATAATCCATCGGTTGTCCGGTTACGGGTTGCCAACTGTTTTTTTCCGATTGAAAACGGTTGATCCCGAAAAGTATTGCCGCCACTATCAAGCCTCCGAGTAAATATAGCGTGAATTTTAGCATAAATTATCCTTATATTTTATATCATATCAAAATTGGATTATAAAATAATTAAAATTAAATAATAAAAAAAATGGCTATTTTTCAGCCATTATTCCGGTTGTTGTCAATCTGATCAATATAGGCAGGGAACTGGATAGGATGCCAATATGAATCGGCATTGTCAGGTCGATATCGATTATAGTCCTGGCCATATATTTTTTACGGACAAATATTATCTATCAGTTTTGGGCGACGGCAATGCCCCAGATTTCCCCGGCTCCATGGGCTTTCAGTACACGGCCGCATTCATTGAGGGTCGCGCCGCTTGTAACCACATCGTCAATGAGCAATATCGGACGTCCGTGAAGATCTTTACCGCGCCATTCGAAACAGCCGCTAATGTTATGTATCCGCGCCTTCCGCCGTAATTTGGATTGGGGCCGGGTAAAAACCTTGCGGCGCAAATCGAGATGATTGACCGCCAGCGGCCAATGACCGGCAATGGAGCGGGCGAGGATTTCCGCCTGATTGAATCCCCGAAATCGTTCACGGCGCGGATGCAGCGGTACCGGTATTAGCAAGGGCGATTGTATTGTTCGGTTGGCAGCGATGCCGATTATGCGTTGTTCGTTTGAGGCCTCGTTAGCGGCATAAATGACGTGCGGAAAGCGTTCCAGGCAGGCGACAAGGAGCTGGCCGCAGATCCGCCCCAGATCCGCTACCAGGCGGAATTTGAAATGCTTGATCAAACCCGACACCAGGGGATCGGCATAATCCGCCGCGATCAGTATTCCTTTCAAAGAATAGTCCGGCGAACAGCGGCCGCAATAATTTCCCAGCCGGTTGGGCCGATGGCACGCCGCACAATGTTGCCGGCCGTTTATGGCTATTTTTTGCCAGCAGCTGCCGCATAGCCAAGCGCCTTCCCGTCCGCATCCGAGGCAGGACATCGGGAAAACGAGATCGACGACAAACCGGGATATCCCGCTGAATTTAATGTATAATTTATTGTAAAGCGTTTTTAACGGCATAAAAACACAAACTCCCGAAAGATACGAATTATTCAGGAAAGGAAATAGCCATTTTCCGCCAGCGGAAATTTGGCCAATGGGTGATCCAGTGGATTCGTATATGCGGGAGTTATCTCAGCTTGATTTGATGTATTCTCTTGGTGGCAGAATCGGTAAAATAAAGATAATAGCCGTTCTCGGTAACCGTAATGTCACCCATATTATAATCTCCGTCAGGGATGGCAATTAGCTTTTTCAGTCCGGTCTGGGGGTTGATCTCATAAAGACGGTCCTTGGTTTCATTGGCCAGTTCCGGGTACAAACCGGCGGTTGAGGGAAGGTTTTCCGGCACTGCGCAATAAACGGTATCGTCGCTGTAATAGGCGCATTTATCCGCCCAGGTTTCGACATTCAGCCGTTTCCTATCCGTTCCGATATCATTGCCTTGGGCGTTGACGATCCATAGCTCCGGCTTCATATCGGTATCGCTCGAGTATACGCTATAAATGAGTTTATCGCCGGACGGGGACCAAAGCGGTTCGAAACCCCGTCCTTCCACGACCATGGATTTGAAATTCTCATCATGCAAGCCGAGAAAAAACACCTCCTGCCGGTTGAAATCTATGCCCTTGGAGTACATGGCCACTACCTGGTTATTGGTCGACCATCCCGGGTATACGCTGTCGCTGTTCTCCCCGATCTGCTCGATCGTCCTGACATTGGAACCATTGTCATTGGCAACGATCAGCCAGCGGTTTTCCGGATCGAGGCCGATGCTTTTCGCAACAACCTGATCGCCGTTCGGCGCGTAATTGAAATCTTCCCAATGCTGGGGCAGGGACACCTGGGTTTGGCCCAGAAAATCATACAAAACATTGGCCCCATCCGGATATTCCAATATGGCGTGGTTTTTTTCAGGTGACCAGGTTATTGATTGGACATTATGAAAGGTCTGGTTGGTCAGAAGTTCGGTATTCCCGTCCTTATCAACCCGGTAAAACTTGCCGTCTGCCGCATCGAAATACTGGATATCCTTTCCGTCCGGGCTCAGTGTCGAACCGATACTTTCGTCTTTGGTGATCGGTGTAGCGGCTGTCAGCCCTCCCCGGGCGATCTGGCTGGCGTTTGTTTCGGGCAAAATTCCGGACCTTTGTCCGGAGCTTTGACCTTCATCCGGAATAGATGTTCCTGCCTCGCCAGGACCAGCCGCAGGGAATCCCGTGGAAGAAGTAGTCGCAGACGGTCCCGGTGTCTCGGCTCCGGGCAATATTGAACGGAAGAACAGGGTAAACAGCAAATAAGCGAAGAACAGGATGATTATCAGAAATCCGGAAATTGCCAAGATTTTTTTGTATAACGGCCAGTCAGCCATATGAAATATATCGGTATTGGTTTTGAGCCAAACGATATTTTATGTTATAATATAATTACTTTAACGTTGTGCATAAATGCAAATATAGCCTCAGGGATTTTTTAGCGCTTATGTTTTTGATAGTTTTTCCGCCCCTCCTTGTTTTTATGGCTATAATTTTTGGCAATAAGGCATAAGCAATATATAATAAGCCAGCAATCTCAACATATTTTGGCAAAAAGCTTATTAATGTTGTCTTATTGCTTATCCCCAAGCAACCGGCTAATTCGGAATAATCCTGGATTTTGGAAAAATACGCTTAGGTAAGCGAATGTGAAACTTCCATTATATAAATTATATAATATTTAACCATCTTCTGTCAAAAGAACATTTGTAGTATGGGTTTATTTTCTCAAGCCACTTCTTATTTAGGCGTTGATATCGGCAGTACCAGCATTAAGATCGTTGAACTAAAGCAAGAAAACAATAAGATAAAACTGGTTACTTATGGTTTTAGTGAAAAAAGCGCCACTTCACTTTCCGAGAACCACGGAGACACTGCCTACATTGCCGGCCTGATAAATCGAATTTGCGACGAAAGCGGAGCGGCCAGCAATAGCGCCATATCGGCTTTGCCGACCTTTTCGGTATTTTCTTCGGTCTTGAATTTGACGAATGTGTCCAAAAAAGACATACCGGCCGCAGTCCATTGGGAAGCGAAAAAAGTCATCCCCCTGCCCCTTGACGACATGATTCTTGACTGGAAACAGATCGAAGACGAGAAGCCGGTTAAGGGCGCCAATAATATCCGGGTATTATTGACCGGTGCTCCGCGGACATTGGTCAAGAAATATATCGATATTTTCAAGCAGGCGCAGATCAGTTTACTGAGTCTGGAGACCGAAACATTTTCACTGATCCGGTCTCTTTTGGGCAACGATAAATCCACGATCATGATCGTGGAACTTGGCGCCAGCACCACTGATGTGACGATAGTTGACCGGAGCATCCCGATATTGAACCGGAGCATTGATGTGGGCGGCATCGCGATCACCAAAGCGATCAGCCGCCAGGCGGGAATAGATTTCGAGCGGGCGGAACAGCTCAAATACGACCTCGGTATAAGCGCGATCGAGGGCGGGGACAGTGAAATCCCGAAAACGATCGCCGAAACGATCGCTCCGTTGGTAAATGAGATCAAGTACGCGATCAACTTATTCCAAAACAAAAATAATAAACAGACGGAAAAGATCGTGCTTTCCGGCGGTTCGGCCCTATTGCCGAATTTGGTGAGTTATTTGGCTAAAATACTGGATATGAAAGTCATAATCGGCGATCCCTGGGCGCGGATAAAATATCCGGAAGATTTGAAACCCTTGCTTCATGAGATCGGCCCCCGGATGTCGGTCGCGATCGGCTTGGCGATAAGGGATATGGATTAAATATATAATATTTATTTTTTGATTATTAACCCAAAGCTGCTTATAAGGAAATTATTGCGAGTATAAATATTTTAAAATTGGTAATTAGTAATTTGTAATTAGTAAACTTTATTAAATATATTAATGAATTTACAAATATTACAAAAATTATAAATTTATATATACATGTCTGATTCAAACAATAATTTAGGCGATGGTTCCGGGGGCGGGTTTCTGGGTAAGATAAGGGGAGTGTTTGCCAAAAAAGGGGACGACTCCATCTACGCCAATGATTTTAAGAATGAGAAGGAAGTGGCGCTCAGATATCAGACAGCCGCCAAAGAGGAACGGGAGAAGCGTAAGCAGCCCGATGATCCGCCGCTGCCGGAAAAGGCAGAGACCCCTTTGGATCATATTCCTGCCGCTTCCAAGAGCGAACAAGTAAAAACGGATAAGGAAAAACAGCTTGTCCTGGAAGATGAAGCTCCGGCGGCAGGCAAAAAAAGCGCCAAAGACGAACTGCTCGGCAGATTCAATCAGATAAAACAATGGCAGCATCCGCAAACGGTAAAAACCAACCTGATCCGGGGCGAATCCACCACTTTCGTCGATTGGGGGGAAAAGATCAAGGTATTGATTGTTGGCTTGTCGGTCCCGATATTAATCGTGGCGGTTCTTTATATCGGCCTGATGGTATGGGAAACCCAGTCCAAAAAAAAGGTCCAGGCGCTGGGTGGTGAAATAACCGACTTGCAAACCAGGATAAAAACGGCGGAACAGGCAGCCAAGCCGATCGATGAATTCCAGGCAAAAGTCAAGTTGGTCGGCAAGCTTTTGGATGAGCATATCTATTGGACCAATCTTTTCGCCTTTTTGGAAAAAAACATCTTGTCTAACGCGACATTGCTTGGCGGCTTGAGCGGCGATGCGGAGAATTACAAATATTCGCTCAGCTTAAAAGCCGAACATTTTGTCGATATACCCAACCAAGTAAGGGTATTGCGGGAAAATCCCCTGGTTAAATCCGCGGAAGTATTCCAGGGCAGCGCAGGAACGGTCTTTGGAGAGAATGGCGACCCTTCATCTGTACTCAATTTTAACTTATTGCTCGAACTAGACCCAAGTATTCTAACGAAAGATCAATAATATGGCAGTAATTAGCGATAATTCCAATGAACCATCCGAATCCGGCTTATTGAACACGGTTTTGCCGTTATTGCACCGGTATTTAACGCCGCTTATTATCCTGGCCGGTATCGTTATTCTGGCCGGCTCATATGTTTTTTTGCTCCGTCCGAAATATTCATCTATTACAGAAGAGCTTCAGGCATTGATCCAGTCCAAAGAGGACGACAAAGATATGATGGACCGGTACCTGATCCGGTTGCGCGGCTATCAGCAAAGCTTTGCATTGCTGGACGATGCAGATAAGCAGGCGTTGGAAAAGATTTTGCCGGCAAAATACGACCAGGAAGACCTGTTTGCCCTGATCGATTCATTTACTCGCGGCCAAGGGGCGGAGCTTACTTCCATGGAAATAGGCAAAAAATTATCCGCCCGTTCTACTGGACCGGGTAGCGGTATCGCATCGGTATTAATAAGCATGAACGTTAGCGGCCTTAATTACCGCGGCCTTAAAAGTTTTTTAGCCGCCTTCGAGCAGAGTATGCCGCTTATGGACGTGATTAATGTAAGTTACACCGAGGGGGTCGACAGCGTGGCTTTCAAAGTTTTAACTTATTATTTTGACTCAAAGTAACCGGTAGGGACTATGATATCAAGAACAGCCGATAGCAAAAAAAATTTATTCGTTGTTATCATTCTTTTTGCCGTGTTGCTGGGCGGCATAGCGGTTTTGTATTTCCTGGGTTTTTTATCCGGCGGAGAGGCGGATAGCGGTATGGTCTCAAAAAAGATCAGTGCCGAGCAGTTAAAAAGCCGGATATTGGATACTAGTTTATTCAAAAATGAAAAATATAAAAATTTAAGGGATTATTCCGTAGAATTGCCGCCAATAGATACCGTGCCGGTCGGAAAAAATAATCCATTCGAGGAGAAGAAATAATACTGCCTATGACAAAACAAGAAGAATTGATCACTATCTTGATACAAAACGATATTATTCCCCGCGACCAGGCGCCGCAAATTGCCGCGGCCCTTAAAGAACCGGGCAGTAAGATTGACGATGTCCTGCTGAAAAAACGCTTGATAGATGCGGAAAAATTGGCGCAGATCAAGGCCAAAGTATACGGTATGCCGTATATTAATTTACGCAGCCAGGAGGTCAAACCGGAGGTGCTTAAGCTGATTTCCGGGGATGTGGCGGAAAATTACAAAGTGGTTTGTTTTGACCGCAATGCCGACCAGCTTATGGTGGGGTTGACCGATCCGGATAATTTCAAAGCGATAGAGGCAATAGATTTTTTAGCGAAGCGCTTGGGTACCGGTGTGGAATATTACTTGATAACGGAGAAAAGTTATTTGAGCGCCGTTAAAATGTATAAGGACGCGAACCAGGAGCTAAACACGGCTCTCGAACAGCGGGCAAGCGAAGAAGAAGAGCTGCTGTCGGGCAAGGAACAGGACGAGATCGAGATCGAGGAGGTCACCAAAAGCGCGCCGGTCGCCAAAATTGTGTCGGTAATTATCCGCAACGCGGTAGAAGGCGGAGCGAGCGATATCCATGTCGAGCCGTTATTCAAGGAAAGCCGGGTGCGCTACCGTATCGACGGTATTCTCCATACCTCTTTGGTTTTGCCGCGCAACGTGCACGCCGCCATCGTCGCCCGCATCAAAGTAATGGCCAATCTGAAGCTTGACGAGACCAGGATGCCGCAAGATGGCCGGATCCGTGCGGAAATCGGGGAAAAGGTAATAGATTTCCGTGTTTCCACCCTGCCCCTGATCGGCGCGGAAAAGGTCGTGATGCGCATACTCGATACGACGCGCGGAGCGCCGAAATTGGAGGAGCTCGGATTCCAGGGCCAGCAACTTCAGGCCATCATGACCGCGCTCGAGAAAACCGAAGGGATCATCCTGATCACGGGACCAACCGGTTCCGGAAAATCAACGACCATTTTTTCGATTTTGGATATCGTCAATAAAGAAGGGATAAATATCGCCACGCTTGAAGACCCGGTCGAATATCAGATGCAGGGAGTAAACCAGTCGCAGGTCAAGCCGGAGATCGGCTATACTTTCGCGAGTGGATTACGCTCTTTTCTGCGCCAGGATCCGGATATCATAATGGTCGGCGAGATTCGCGACGAAGAGACCGCCGAATTGTCGGTCCATGCCGCCCTGACCGGACATATGGTATTTTCCACATTGCATACGACCGATGCCCCCGGCGCCATTACCCGCCTGGTGGACATGAAAGTCCAAGCGTTTTTATTGGGCTCGACGCTCATTGCGGTCGTGGCCCAGCGCCTGACCCGTAAAATATGCGGCAAATGCAAGGAAGAAACCAAGCTGCCCGACAATTTTGTGAAAGAGGTCCAAAAAGACCTGCAAAAGATCGATAATGAATATATCAAAACTCTCTTGCCGGATTTCGACGAAAAAAACCTTAAATTCTATAAAGGCAAAGGCTGTTCCGCTTGCGGCAATACCGGCTATAGCGGCCGGGCGGCGGTTTCCGAGGTGATGGTAATCACCGATGAACTTAAGGAAAAGATATTGGACGGCCGGAAATATCTGTCCGTAAGCGACATCAAAGCGGTTGAAAATTTTTTAACTGTTAAGCAGGACGGTATCCTGAAAGTGATCCAAGGAATTACCACTTACGACGAAGTGCTTAGGGTAATGCGGGATTAGCGGTTGTCGCTTGAAATCATATAATTATTTATATAAATAGATATGGCAGGCAATAAACAAATAAAAATATTATTGATCGAAGATGACCCTTTTTTGTTAAGTATGTATTCGACGAAATTCACCTTGGAAAAGTTCCAGGTTATCGCTGCCGAAGACGGGGAAAAGGGCTGGCGGCTGGCCAGCGAGTGCAAGCCGGACATTATACTTTTGGATATATTAATGCCCAAAATGAACGGTTTTGAAGTACTGGAAAAGCTTAAGGCCGATGAGGCGACCAAGCGCGTGCCGGTAATACTTCTCACCAATTTGAACCAAAAGGACGAGATCGAGCGCGGCATGTCGCTGGGGGCGGACGATTATCTTATCAAGGCCCATTTCATGCCGTCCGAGGTGGTGGAGAAAATAAAAAACATAATCGGAAAATAAGCAATTACATTTTGTTATATAAGTTCTTGCTGAGTTAAATGTGTTATTTTTATTTCTTTTATTGAAAATTATAAATTCATAATTTCTAAATTCTAAACAAATTCGAATGACCAAAATTCCAAATCCAAGTAACGCTTATGTTTTTCTTATTTGATTTATTTCGGGTTTTTAAATTTTGATCATTGGGTTTTGTTTAGAATTTAGGATTTAGTGCTTAGGATTTGGTGAAGTTAGAATTATAAGTAGCATACTTTTTGCATTTAAGTTCTAACATCATTTTCAAAAATATTGAAATATGTCTATATATAAATACCGGGCGATCAATCCGGACAAGAAAGTTATTGCCGGTTTGGTGGAGGCGCCTTCAGAAGCGGTGGCTATCGGCATATTAAAGGACCGGGAGCTGGAAATTTTGTCTTTGAACGAGAAAAAGGGCACTAATATCAGCATAAATATCGACCGGATCAAAGGCAAGGATATCGTGGTTTTTTCCCGACAATTTTCCGTTTTGATCGGGGCGAGTGTTGCCTTGGTGCAGTCGCTCAAACTCCTTTCCGAACAGACGAAGAATGTAAAATTCCGCGGCATCATTACCGAACTGGCCGACGAAGTGGACGGCGGCGCCCGTTTGTCCGACGCTTTGGCCAAGCACCCGAAAGTTTTTACGAATTTTTACGTCAATGTCATCCGGTCGGGCGAGACCTCGGGCAAGCTTGACGAAGTATTGACCTATCTGGCCGATGAGCTGGAGAAAGATTATGACATGACCAGCAAGATAAAGGGCGCGATGATCTATCCCGCTTTTGTCCTGTCCGGTTTGGCCGGGGTCGGTAGCGTAATGATGATATTCGTAGTCCCGAAATTGACGGATATTATGGCGGAGTCAGGCGCGGAATTGCCGATGGCAACCAAGATCGTGGTCGCATTTTCCCATATTCTGGCCGGCTATTGGTATCTGATCCTGATCGGTTTGGTCGGACTGGTCGTCGGTGTTAAATTTTTCCTAAAATTACCGATTGGCAAGAAGATCGCCGATACCGTACTTTTGCGCACGCCCATCTTCGGCAAATTGTTCCAGCGCATCTACCTGGTCCGTTTTACCCGGTCCCTCCAGACCCTCCTTAAGGGCGGGGTCAACATCTCCAAGGGGCTGGAAGTAACGGCAGAGGTGGTCTCTAATTCAGTTTTCCGCACCTTGATACTGGACACGAAAAAAGCGGTAGAAGACGGAAATTCTGTTGCGACCGCGTTCGAGAATTCGCGTTATGTGCCGGGCATGGTGGCGCAGATGATCGCGATCGGCGAGAAAACGGGACGGCTGGATATAATCCTCGAGAGTATTACGCATTTTTACGGCCGGGAGGTCGATAATACGGTTGCCAACCTGATGACGCTGATGGAGCCGATCATCATGGTGGTGATGGGCGTCGGCGTCGGAACCATGGTGGCGGCCATCATTATGCCGATGTATAATATGACCAACACTGTTTAGGATTTGAAATGGATAAAGTGCTGTTTATCAGCTTGGGCAATTCATGATTTATTAAATATCGGCCTTTATCCGCGGATTTGGCGAGGATTACTACCTGCCTACCGGCAGGTAAGCGCGGAAATTACGCGGAAATTACGATTATATTCATGTTTAAATTTTCCATTGATTTATTTTTATATCAATATCTTCGTTTACGTTTTATACTGGCAAAGGCGGTCGTTGTTGAAAGCAATAATCCGCACGCTTTATGACCATGGAAGCTAAATTAAAAAATATAATTAAGTCAGCGCTTAGCCTATTGATAATAGGAATGTTATTGGTTAGTTTTGAGCACTGGCAGGCGGCCATGGCGGTAAGCGGGGACTATACAAAGGTAGACAGCCCGATGGCTGATAGCCAGTTGTCGCTCAGTGACTGGAATAATTTGCCCAATGATTTTTTAAGCAAGCACGGCGATACGATGGGCGGTAATTTGGATATGAACGGACAAAAGATCATAAATACCGTTACGACCAATATCGTAACGAATGCGGCCACCAAGTCATATGTGGATTCCCGTACTGGCATGAGCGGAGCAGTTAAAAATCCGGCCGGAGGCAGTCTAACCTCGATTTGCGACCGCAGCGGTGCGGGAACGAATTGGACCACGGTCGGCGCCAATATGATCGAAACCCATATAGACACGACCAACGGCGGGGTACCGCTTTTTGCTTCTCTTCCGAGTTATGAGATCGGCTTGTCAGGGCCCAATTCCTGGGATGTCCAGGGAAACGGCAGTATCCTTAATCCCAGCAATACCGGGTTTACCGTCCGCCTGATAACCGCTTTTACCGAAGCACAGGCAGAATCATGGAACTGGGAAGTGATATGGTGCGGTTTTGGGATATAAGAACCAGGGTTAGTTTTTTGATAATCTTATTATCATTTAATAATTTTGTCAGAATAATATATTGCGACCGCTGATTTAACGCGGATTACTGCGCGGAATTTACGATGAAATTATTCTTAAAATAAAAATTGTAAAATATAACTAAAAATATCGCGATATGTCCGGAATTTTAAATAAACAAATTTTCAGATATTTTTTTATCTTATTGTTATTTTACGCATTAGGATTTGGTGCTGGCTCAATGATTTATCGGTTACCGGGGGCAGAGGCTTATAACGGAGATTATTCGAAGACTGATAATACCGGAATTAACCCCGATCTAAGTTCGGCTGATTGGAACAATCTGCCGAATGATTTTATCGATAAGGATGGTGATGCCTATCTGGGCACGACGGCATTCGACATGAACAGTTTCCCCATAACCAATCTGGGCCAGCCGGTCAATGACGGCGATGCCGCCAATGTCGGCTTCGTTAACGGACAGATAATAACCGGTTCGGTGCAGTTAGACGACGGCCGCAATAGCAATATGATCTGCGGTTCGACTCCGGTTGGCGCGACTATGTGGTCGAATATAGTAGCCCATGCCCTAGGTAGCCGTATTCAGGCGCATATATTCACGACTAATAATGGGTTGGAAACCGGCACCCCCCTGTTTTCCAGTCCGACAATATATTTAGTCAGGTTGAATGAGGCCAGCGTATCGCCTACCGCCCAAAATGTTTACGGGTCATCTTCCTTCGGGATCGCCAGCGACCACGAAATATACGTAACTGTCCTTGATCCAACTTTTTCGATCAATGCCGCTCAGGCTAACGCGCGCCAATGGTATATAACTTGGTGCGGTGTGCAATACTAGCTTATTTATTGCTAATTTATCAAAATGAAGCCACTTTTTAAAATAAACGACCAAAAGCAAATGTTATTCGGATGGATCCCGTTGATAATTATTATAACTTTGTCATTGTGCTGGCCGGCCAGCGCGTTTGCCCCCAAAAATACAGGCGACCAGTTGACGCATACGGACTGGAACGGTCTTCCGAACGATTTTTTTGACAAGCGTGGTGATACCTGGGCCGGACCCGGAGGGCTTAATATGGGCAACAATAAGATAACCGGAATGGCTGCACCGGCAGATCCTGCCGATGTTGCTACCAGAAAATATGTTACGGATAACAAGTCCGGAGGGTCTGCCAAGAGCCGGAGCGGCAGCCCTCTCCGTATTTTATGCGGCCGCACTACCTCCGGCAGTACAAACTGGAAAGACCACTCCCCGGGAACGATCTATATAGATATTAATACCGCCAGTGCTGGATTTGCCAGTATACCGGTTTATCAGGTTAGTTTGGGCGGTGCAGACCGACAATATTTGACAAAAGGGGTAACCAGTATAGAGAGCGCCAGTCCGCAGGCGTTCCGGGTAATTATAAACTATATTGCCAGCGGCACGTTCGGTGCCGGGGAAGCCAATGTTAGGTTATGGTATTTGAATTGGTGCGCAATCGGCAGTTAACCGTTATAATAGACGAGTTTTATAATTATTTTTGATATATTATGAAAAAAATAATAGTGATCAGTTTAACCGCCATTATTTGTTTTTGCGGGGGGCTGTTTACCGCCAGAATATTCAAACCATCGAGTCTGCCGGCACAAAATTGTTATACCCAGCAAGATATCGATACAGCCTACAGCAAGGGGCGGGAAGAGATAAGCGGGCGTTTGATCGATTCGGAGTTGGTTGCGTCAAGGAAGGATGAAATGGCGGTTTATGAGATTTCCGGCACGATCAAAAGTTTTGATAATAATAATATTGTGCTTATAACCAGTTCGCTTGATCCAAGCGCGGATCCCGGCCTGGATAATCGGAATATTTTAATTCCCGCCAATGCAAAACTATACCGTTATGAAAAATTATCCGAAGAGGAATACCAGAAGAAGCTCGATGAATTTACCCGCCGGTATCAAGCAGGCTCGCTTGGCGCCGACGAATTGTCTCCGGCCAGGTATGAAAAAAGGGCAGTTGAAACAAGCGCCTTAGGCGCCGGCCAGAATATAATCGTTGTGAGCGAAGAAGATTTGCGTAGCCAGAAGCAAATTTCCGCCAAAGAAATAACTATTTATCCAGTCGGTTCATAAAATCCATGTCAATATTTAGAAAAAACAATAAAGGTTTTACTCTGGTTGAACTGCTTGTTGTTATCAGTATTATTGGCATACTTTCATCATTTGCGATCGTATCCCTAAACAGTGCCAGGATCAAAGCCAGGGACGCCCTCAGGAAAGGGGATATGGCACAGTTGCGCACTGCTCTGAATTTGTACTATGACGATAATTTGAGCTATCCCGTCTGCAATCCCGGAGACGTCTGGGACCCCTCTGACCCCTATTACGGCATAAACGCGGATGACGGCGCGGATTGTTATAATGATGTATTGGCCCCCAGCCTGACGCCGGTCGATCGGCCTTTGATGCTGGAAGCGCCGGTAGATCCGAGAAATGAATATAACGAATCGTCAAGCCAAAACCCGGTAAGTGGTAACGATATTTATCTTTACCGCTATGTTAGCAATAATTTTGGCCAACAATACGCCATAATTTACCACCTGGAAGAAGATCCGGCTACTCCGCAGTTCATCCGCGGTTTTTGATAATTTTGACAATTTATCTTTAAAATACTCTAATTATATGGTATAATGTGGATAAGTGTATATTACCTATTTCCGGATTTAATTTTGATTAAAGTGTAATTTATTAATTTATCCTGCATTCATTGGCTTAATTTCTAGAATTAAGGTAATGAATGTAATCTCTAGGACGGAGGTGTTCTATGAAACAAAATCAAAAAGGTTTTACCTTGATCGAATTATTGGTGGTAATCGCCATTATCGGCTTATTATCCACCTTGGCAGTCGTAGCTCTGAACAGCGCGAGGGCCAAATCACGTGATGCCCGCCGCATTTCCGACGTCAAACAGATGCAAACCGCGCTTGAGATGTATTTCAATGATGTCGGTCTTTATCCGAATGCCGGTGGTGCCGACCTTACCCCTGGAGCCGCAGGCAGTGTGGTAATATGCAATCCGGGCGGATATACGACAACTTGCGCTTCGACTGACACGACATTTATGGCGGTGGTGCCGGAAAATCCGACACCGACCAATGACGGTCCGTGTCCAGCCGCCGGTTATTCGTATAATTCCCTTGACGGGTCAACATATCGGATAATGTATTGTGTCGGCGCGGATGCCGGATCCATTAAGGCCGGAACGAATATCGCTTGCGAAAACGGAATTACAGGGTGTTCGACTCCATAATTTTTTAAATTTACTGCACTACCAGACTCCCCGACCAACGGGGAGTCTTTTGTTCGTCAAACTTTCGCGGATAGGTTATAATGTTTGTATGGATAAAAAGCGTTTAGTATCAATAATAGACGGTTTGGCAATAATATCGATCGCCCTGGTATTTTTTCTGGTGCCGGTATACTTCAGCGCGTTTTATAAGGATTTTTCCGGATTTATAATCGGTAAAAGCGCCATTTTCCGGATTTTGGTCGAACTTCTGGCTGTGTTAACCGTGATTCGCGTTTTTTTCGCCGGCTGGCCGGTTTTTATGTTAAAAAAGTACGTTTACATTACCGTGATTTCGTTTTTTACGGCATTTGCCGTTTCCACGGTATTTTCACTCGATCATTCCTTAAGTTTCTGGGGAACTTATTGGCGCCAGGCCGGACTGTTTACCTATCTGCATTTTGCCTTTTTTTTTCTGCTGATACCCGTTTATTTCGACAACCGGAAAAAAATAGAATGGCTTATCGATGTCATGATCGCCGCCGGCGTGATCGCCGCCGGTTACGGCATATATCAATGGCTCGGTTATGATTTCGTGAAGTGGCAAACCGCCCCGGTTTTCGGCGGCCGTCCCGGGTCGACCATCGGCCAGCCGTTACTGTTGGCCAATTATTTGCTGCTGGTGGCCTGGTTTCCGGTTTATAAGGCTTTAAGCGGCAGTATCTGGCGGCGGTTGATCTATATTTTGGCATTTATAATTATTTTGTTTGGATTGTTGCTGACCTTTTCCCGGGGGGCGATTTTGGGATATTTGGCCGGAGCTTGGCTAGGCCTCATCATGATCCTATATCTGAAGAGGCGTAAAAAAACGGTTTTGATGATATTTATATTGTCATTTTTTTTATTGGGAATAGGGTATTTTAGCCTTCATTATTTGTCGGATCGCCATTATAAGAATATTTATGCAGAATATATTTCCCAAAGGATCATTAATGCCTTTGACCTGAGCACCGGTTCGATGGCCATGCGGCTTGAGTACTGGCGGGCGGCGTCCGATGCCCTCAAAGGGCGCTGGCTGATCGGATACGGCCCGGAAATGCAAAAAGATATCCTGGCCCGGTATTATAATCCGACTTGGGCGGAATTGGAGAGCGCGAGCGGGGTGCCTGACCGTTTTCATAATGAGTTTGTCGATACGACAGTAAGCGGGGGAGTGATACTTTTGGCAAGCTATCTGGCGGTTTTATTCATTTTTTTTGCCAGAGTATTACTTCATTTCCGCTCAGGAATAAACGGCAGGAAAGATTATTTGGTCATATTTTGGCTGGTCTCTTTTTGCGGTTATTTGGCTGCTTTGCTTTTTGGTTTTTCTACGATTGAAACCAATGTATATTTTTGGGGCGGCCTGGCTCTGGTTTTTGCCGCCATAAACGACAAAGAAAATACCGAAAACAAAAAACCGGTTGTGGCCGGCAGTTATTTCCGCTATACTTATGGTATATTAGCCTTGTTTGTATTCGCTATAAGCGGATATTTTTTATTTCTCAATATACGCATTTGGCAGGCCGACTACCATTTCCGTTGGGGAAAGTTAAGTTTTATAAACAAAGATTATTCCGGGATGCTGGGCGAATACGGCCGGGCCTTGGAATTGAATCCAAACGAAAGTTTTTATAAATATTTTTTGATCGAAGATACCCTGGCATCGCTTGGCGGCGTTCAGTCAGAGGATTACCGACGGGAAGTATTGGCCTATATCGGCGGTTTGCCGGAAATATTGCCGCCAGACAGTGAAATCAGCCTGCCAGCCGGACGGGAAAGCCTGTATAGTTCCGCCCGTTATTATGCCGCGGTAGGCGCGTATCAGGACCGGAGCGCATTTCAAACTTCGGAGAAAATGTATAAAAAGCTCCTGGATTTTAATCGTTTTTACCCCAATACTTACCGTTCGATGGCGGAAATGTATCTTATGGCTGGGGAGTGGCAAAGGGCCGCTGATACGCTCAATGATCTGTTAGCGGTCTTGCCCGATCAGCATCTGCTTAATCCAGCGAGCAACCATTATCGCGAAGTGGCGGAATACAAAAAAAACGTATATTTTAACCTGGGAATTGTTTACGAGCAACTCGGCGAACTCTACTCCGCCGCCGATGCTTACCGGAAAGTCATCGATTTTGATCCATTCGCCGTTTCAGTATATAAAAATATCGCAACCGTATATGAAAAGATCGGTTTACCGGACGAAGCGCTAAAGTACGAAAAGCGGTACAGGGACCTGACGGAAGTTAAGCGTTAACGTTACGGTTATTTTTTAAAGGCGACTACCAATAAACTGTCATACAGACTAAAACAATACAACAGGCCATGGATCAATTTTTTGGTTTGTGAATGGGGAAGATTATTGATGTAGCGAAAAGCGGTACGGCCAGCGGTAAACGGCATTGGCTCGAAGCCGTTTGCCCGCAAAGTCCGATTGAACGTTTTTCTCTTAAAATATGTGAGATGCGAGACTGGATCCCAATCCCGCCATTTTTCTTTCAAGTAACGGGCACGCAGACTGCCCAGATTGGGGACGGTCGCTACCAGTAGGCCGTTGGTTTTGAGCAGCTGGAAAATAGTTGCCAGGTCGTCTTTAAGATTCGAAGTATGTTCGAAATATTCTATGGCGGTAACGACATTATAAGTTCCTGGTTTCCCGTTAAATTCCCGCAAGGATTTATTGTGTACCTTTATGCCTAAATTTTGTTCCGCCCATTCGCCGCTTTCTTTCGATATTTCCAGGCCTTCCGCTTGCCAACCCCTCTTGCCGGCCATCTCTACCAAATGGCCGAATGAACAGCCGATATCCAAAAAATTACCCTGGCTATCCGCATAACGTTCGACAATATCCAAAATTGATCTTAGCTGATGAATGTGGAAAGGCAAGCCATTCATATAATGGTCGAACTGAGTACTTTTTTCCGGTTCGGAAGAATTGCCTTTCTTCTTATAGTGGCTGGCCCGGTATAGATTTTCCATATCTCCGGGTTCGATCCTTTGCTTGACATAAACCAGCCCGCAATTATTGCATTGAACTATATCGAATTTTTTGTTATATAGCTCCGGTGAATCAAAAAAATCATTTCTATGGTTTATCAGGCGCATTATACGTGAATTGCCCTCGCCGCAACCGGGACAGGGATAGACATTTATTTTAAGTGACATGATGATAATTTGAAAGTTAGCTTATTAATTGGGTCGTTTTAATTATAACAGAGAATAATAAGCCGAACAATGGAAAATAAAAATAGCCATATTAAAAAAGGACATAAGATCGTATTTTTTGACCATACGCCTTTTGTCGGCGGAGCCCAACTGTCGCTGATGCAGCATTTGATAGAAATGAAGAGGCGTGGCGATGATTTTATTTTGGTTTGCGCCAATACTGCAAAAGACAGTAATTTGAGTTCACTGTATACAAAAAACAAGATTCCTTTTCGAACAATTGAAATACCGCGATTGAAAGTGTTGCGGCCCGCTGTTCTCATCCGTTTGCTGAAATCTGTATTTGTTCTCAGGAAACTTCTTAGAGAAGAAAATGCGGAATTACTCGTGACGAATACTGTCCGGACCGCGATATACGGCAGTCTGGCGGCGAAATTATGCGGTGTTAAAATAATTTGGCTGATTCGCGACTTCACCTTCCCTTGCTGGCTTTTTTTCGGTTTTTCCGTATTCCCCAAGAAAATCGTTTTTAACGCGATGGCGGTCCGTAATTATTATCGGCGGTATTTACCCGCGGAAAAAAAGGCAGCTGTCGTATATGTGGGGCGCGATCTTTACCGCCGCGTATCCGGAATCGATTCTAGCTCGGTCGAAAATACCAGATCGAATTGGCGCGCTAACGGTAAATTGGTTGTCGGCTATGCCGGCCGTTTCGTTGCCTGGAAGGGGCCGCAGATTTTGATCAGGGCAATTGCTTATTTGGATAAGAGGGGAATAAAGGATGTAATTGCGGTAATGGCCGGGAGCGGCGCCGGTCAGGCTGAAAGCAACGAAACTGAATGCCGGACGCTGGCCAAAGAATTGGGGCTGGATGCCCGGATAATATTTACCGGGTTTATTTCCGATATGGCCACTTTCCTGCCGGCACTGGATGTCCTCGTATTGCCCTCTATCGAGCCGGAGCCTTTCTCATCGACGGTAGTCGACGCGATGATGGCCCGAGTGCCGGTGATCGGCACCGCTATCGGCGGAACACCGGAAGCGATTAGCGACAAGGAAACAGGGTTATTAGTGCCTCCGGGCGACCCCAAGGCGTTAGGCGATGCCATGCTATTAATGAAGAAAAATCATGAATTAAAAATGGCAATTATTGAGCAGGCTTACCGGCTGGCAATAAATAATTTTACCGTATCGAAAACTACCGCCGCGCTGGTAAAAATTTATCGAGAGGAAATAGTCAATTGATATTTATGCCCGATCATTGCATAATATGCCATAGCAAACAGGCAAAAGCCGTTTTTATCGACCATGAAATACCGGTATTGCGCTGCAGCCATTGTTCGCATGTTTATTCATCTTATAATGCAGAGCAGTATTATCAGGGATATTTTGGCGATACCAAATATAATGCTGATGTGTATTGGTGGCGGGATGCGCACCGCAAGATGTATCATGAATTCGGCAAAAGATATTTAAGCAGCCGGGGCGGCCGGCTGTTGGATGTCGGCTGCGGATTGGGTTTTTTCATCGATTATGTCTCCCGGATCCCGGGCTGGCAGACAACCGGATATGAGATATCCCCCGGAGCGGTAAGCTTTGCCAAAGAGACGCTTGGCCTGAAAACTGTATATTGCGGCAAGGTCGAAGATTCCAAATTGCCGGATAATCATTTTGACATAATTACGCTCTGGGATGTTATCGAACATTTGCCGGATCCCGGTCCAATATTGAATTTTTCACGGAAAGCTTTGAAAAACGGCGGATTTTTGTTCATTCACACGCCGAACATAAACATTCAATTACCGAAGGCCCGGATCAAATCTATATTATCCAAAAATAGAGGCGGACATTATCTGGAGGCGAAAGATCATATAAATATCTATTCCCCCGTAACTATTCGATTATTGCTTAAGCAATATGGATTCGAAAGAGTCGATCTCGTCCAGCTGCCGCCGATACAAAGTGTTTCCGGTAATCGAAGCAGGATGCCGGTGTGGCTGAAAAATGTTTGGTTTTATTCGGCAAAAATCGTTTTTGTTTTAACCGGCATAAAATTAATTTAAATAATTTGTTTGTAATAGCAAAAAAGTGATTAGACGGTTAAATTTGAAGAATATATAATTTATGTGCGGCATAGTGGGACAGATAAATTTCAAAGGTGAAATGGTAAATAAAGATGAATTGGAAATAATGAGAGATACGATGATCCATCGGGGTCCAGACGATTCCGGAATGTATTGCCATGGTAATGTTGGATTAGGTTTCCGTCGTTTGAGTATAATTGATCTAAGTGGCGCCGGTTCGCAGCCAATGTGCAATGAAAATGGTTCGATTTGGCTGGTATTTAACGGTGAAATTTATAATTTTGACTCTTTAAGAAAAGACCTTTTGTCTAAGGGCCATAAATTCAAGTCTACTTCAGATAGCGAGGTATTAATACATTCATATGAAGAGCAAGGGATAAATTTTTTAAAAAAAATCAACGGCATGTTCGCCTTGGCGATATACGACCAGCGGGCCAACAGGCTGATTTTGGCGCGGGATCGCCTTGGCGTTAAACCCTTGTATTATTATCATGACGGTAAAAAATTAATTTTTGCCTCGGAATTAAAGGCAGTTTTGGGTTCCAAGAGTATCAATAAAGAGTTGAGTCATGACGGCCTGGTTGATTACTTGCGCTTTGGTTATGTCTTGGAACCCGATTCGATATTCAAAGGAATAAAGAAAGTAAAACCTGCCGAATATTATATATGGGATTGTAATACAGGCTCATTGGTAAAAAACGAGCTTTACTGGAAATTACTCTTCAAAAACAGAAGAAAATGGGGATGCTAAGGAAAATTTAGAAAAATTTTCAGCTTTATTGAAAGATTCGATAAAATCACGCTTGGTCAGTGACGTTCCGCTGGGAGTATTTTTAAGCGGCGGCCTCGACTCCAGCTCCATCGTTTCGATCATGAGTCAGGCAGTGAAAAATAAAATCAAAACGTTTTCGATTGGATTTAAGGAAAAGGACTACAACGAAACGGTTTACAGCAGACAGGTTGCCCGCCAGTACAATACCGAGCATCATGAATTGATAATCGAGCCTGATGCAGTCAGTATATTACCAAAATTGGTGGAATATTTTGACGAACCTATTGACGACTCATCGGTAATTCCTACTTATTATTTGGCTAAATTTACCCGCCAGCACGTTACGGTCGCATTAAGCGGAGATGGAGCTGACGAACTTTTAGCGGGATACCGGAGATATTTTTATTTTCAAAGGCAGGAAAGGATATTATCCAGTTTTCCGGAATATGTAAGCAATTTTTCCAGAATTTGCGCCAAGTTTTATCCGGAGCATTTAAGGGGCAAAAGATTATTGTATTTATCGAGCCTGGACCGATACGACAGATACGGTGAATTCATCAATGCCTTTACGTCTCCCGAGCTGGAACAACTGGTGGGGAGCGATTTGCTATCCAGCGGCAGCAATAAAGCATTTGTCGATTTCACCAGTCCGATGATAGAAGATATGATTACACAACTGCAGAATATCGATAGGCAGACATATTTACTGGGGGATATCATCGCTAAAATCGACCGAGTCTCAATGGCGAATTCACTGGAGGTGCGTTCGCCTTTTCTTGATTATCGATTATGGGAACTAGTTTTCAGTCTACCACCCCAGTACCGAGTCCATAATGGACAAGGGAAACATATGCTTAAGGAAGTTATGAAAAATGATTACAACCAAAACTTTTTAAACCGCAAGAAAATGGGTTTTAGTGTTCCGTTAAATTATTGGTTCAAAGGCAAATTAAAAGAATATGCCAAAAATATTCTATTTGATTCCAGCTTTATTGGGCGGGGATTTTTTAACGAACGATATGTCCGTAAATTATTTCAGGTGCATGAAAAAGGAAAAAGGGACTTTTCCAGAAAAATTTGGAATTTAATATTTTTAGAACATTGGTTTAGAAAATGGTTATGAAAAGAGAATTAAATATTAAAGTCGAAAAGATATTGTTTATTCTGCCCACATTAAATACCGGCGGTGTTGAAAGATTTACCGTAAATTTGGCCAAGTCTTTAACTAAGATGGGCATTTCGACGGTAATTATCATAATAAAATCCAGTACGGATAAGAACTTGGAAATCGATTTGGGCTCAGCAGGTATAAAATTGATTAGCTTGGATAAAAAATTAAAAATATCGCTTAATTGCTTGATCCGTTTGGTCAAAATAATAAAACAAATTAAGCCGGATGTTATCCATACCCAATTGTTTATTGCCGATATTTACGGCGTATTGGCGGCAATTTTAGCGCGAAATTTCAATTTAGTAACAACCGAACAATATGACTATAAAGTACCTGTAATTGGCCGTGTCGTTAAAAGGGTGCTAAATACTTATTTCAAATATTTCATCGTAAAATCCGCAGCTTTAAAAAAATTTTTGCAGGAAAAATATCATATAGAGGGAAGCAAAATAGTACAAATACCAAACGCTGTCGATACGGAAAAATTTTATATTTCCGACCGTAATTATAATTCGGACAAAATAACCGTAGGCGCCATCGGCCGTTTGTCTCCGGAAAAAGGCTTTGATATATTGCTAGAGGCAATGGCCGTTCTGCCGGGTCATATAGAATGCTTGATCGCGGGAGACGGTTTGTTATTTGACGATTTGAGCGGAATAATCAAATCATTCGGTTTGGTGAACAGAGTTAAATTAATCGGTAACATCGCGGATGTACCGGCGTTTTATAGTCGGATCGATATTTTGGCTATTCCGTCGCGCTGGGAAAGCTTTGGTTTAGTGGTCTTGGAAGGGGGAGCAGCCGGATTGCCGGTGGTTTGCGCAGATATTCCCGCGCTTCGCGAGCTGATTGTGCCGGAAGTGAATGGTTTATGTTTTAAAATAGGAGACGCAGATTCATTAGCTGAAAGAATTTCGACACTGATCAGGGAACCCGAAATAAGAAAAAATCTTGGACAAGCATTACGGAATTTAATTGTTAGTAAATATCATTTTGATAAAGTTGCAGGGTTATACTTGGATTTATATTCTGATATAATTAATTGATCAAAATAAATGGATTTTCGTATATTCAATAAAATATTAAATAGAATAAATTTCTTTTTTGATAATATCGGAAAAATGGATTGGGACGCGGTCTGGTGCTCGCTGCAGCCGGCCGATAAACGGTCTTTGGTTTGCCTGCCGGAATTGCTGGATAAAAGGAAAATAATCAAATGGGATCCTAAAAATAAAACCGTGTCCTGCGGAAATAAGTTTTTTTGTTACAACGAAAATGAGACTTTGACCGATTTGGTTTCGATAATTATGTCCGGGCATCCTTACATAAGGAAAAACTTTTTAGACAATGAAATGTATGCTTTCGACGGCGCTTATGAGTCCGGAAAAGTTATGCTCGAAAAAGACGATGTCGTAATCGATGTTGGCGCGCACGTCGGATTATTTTCCGTGATGGCCGGGGAAAAAGTCGGTCCGGGCGGTAAAATATATTCATTCGAGCCGGTGAAGGAGAGCAGGGATCTTTTGTTAAAGAATTTAACGGCAAATAAGATCGGAAATGCCATTGTGGCCCCATATGCCTTGGGGGCGGATAATGAAAATCTAAATATAAAAATGGATTACCAAAATCGGGGACAAAGTACCGGCGTCATGGCGGGAGATACAGAATTTGTCAGAAATGTTCCTCAAATAAAGCTGGACAGTTTTGTCCGAGACAATAGTCTTAAGAGAGTGGATTTTATCAAAGCCGATATCGAGGGTATGGAACGGGACCTTATAAGCGGGGCAAGCGAGACCATCAGGCGATTCAAACCGAAATTATCTGTCTGCATCTACCATTTGCCGGATGATCCGAAGGTGATATATTCTTTGATCCGGCAATTGGTTCCGGAATACGAAATTACTATGACAAAAACAAAACTCTACGCCTCGGTGCCGGCAAATATTATGAATAAATGTTAATTTTCGAATGACTAAAATTCTATACATTGTCGTCGTCTTGATTATTCTGGTATTGCCCTTTTTCCAGGGAGGAAATACCGATTATACGATACCGCTTATGGAAGCCGTATCGGGCATCGTGTTGTTAAGCGGTTTGGTTGCTTGGAAACATAGAGGCCGGGTAAATCCGCCTTTTGTTGTATTGGGGATTTGGCTGGCGGTATTGTTTTTGCTGCTGCCTTTTTCCTCCTCACCGTTTAACAGTTTATTAATATGCGTATATTGGGCTTCATTGGCAATATTCTTTGCTATATTTTTTCGATTGCCTTTCGACAAGAATCAATTGCAAGGCCCGGCGATCTTATTTAGCGCTGTTGGGACGGTTTTGTCCCTAATCGGTTTTTATTTTTATCTTAGCGGTGATTATACCCGATTGACCTCCACCTTTTATTGGCCTAATCCTTTTGCCGGATATCTGCTTTTTGTGATTCCCGTTCAAGCATATCTATTGTCCTTAGGCAGATACCGCCTGGTCAATAGCGCCGCGATTGTTTTGACTCTGGCGGCTTTCGTATTAACAGGTTCGCGCGGGGCATATATAAGCATAGTGCTCGCAGCCCTGGCCGCCTGGCTAGTTTACCGTCCGACGATTAGACCTTATCGCCGGTATATACTCTACATAACTTTAGCGACACTCTGTCTGATATTGTTTTTTTCCATTTTAAAACCTAACGCTTATTTTTTGATGAAGCGTTATGATTCCGGCGAAGCGGGGCAGAAGATCGACAGCGGCGCAGCCACCCGTGTGGCTTATTGGCGGGGGGCCTGGAAAATATTTACGGATAATCCGTTTACCGGTACGGGCTTGGGCACTTTCGGATCGGTTTATCCGCGATATCAGACCAACCCGACCACATACGGAAAGTATCCCCACAATTGGTATCTGGGATTATTATCGGAAACCGGGATCATATCATTCTCGCTTTTTGCCGCATTTTTTATTTTAATTGCCATTATTGCGATAAAAAACAGGAACAATCGGAATGCGCTTACGATTTGCCTGGGTTGGGCCGTCTTGGCCTCGCTTCTTCACAGCGGCGTAGATATCGACTGGCATTATCCGGCCAACGCTCTTACGTTTTGGATATTATTGGGATTATATTATAATGGAATCAAGGCTGAAAGTAATTTATTGCCAATAAGGAAAAAATCAATCATTTTTGGCTTGAATTTTTTGCGAATATTGCTGGGTGTTTTTTTCTTTATTTTTGGCGCGTCTGTAATATATTCCACATATTATTCCAAGCAGGCAAAACAAGCGCTTATGGATGGACAAGCGACTGAAGCCAAAGTTTTCCTGGCCAGGGCAATGGCGATTTTGCCTGATCCGAATTTCCACTATTATTATTCTCTGGCCGCGCAGGAGGAGAGCAGGAGTTTAACCGGTAATTCCCGGCAAGTCGCCCTGGCGCGGGCGCAAACGGAGATCGAACAGGCTCTTGCCTCTTCGCCCGGGGTTCCATATTATCATGAACAATTCGGGGTTATAAGCGAGTCCATCGGAAAGGGTAATGCCGCCGAATTACAATACCGCCAGGCAATCGCGCTTGATCCCGTAAATACGCCACGTTATTATTACCGCTTGGCATCTTTACTGTATCGGCAAAATCGATTGGATGAAGCGATATCGGTAGGAAACTCGATATTGGCCAAGTACCCTTATGATGTGGTTCTAAACCGGCAGATTATCATCACTCCGCTGCAGCCGAGCGCGAGCGGCATCGAAAAGGATGTCAGGTCCCTCTATCTCCTGATGTCCGATATTGAAACCGCCCGGGGCGATGAGGGGGCGGCCAAAGAATATCGTATTCAAGCTGAACAAGTACCGGTTAAGAATTTATTCGATTATTAAATGTTATTTTATGAAATTGAGCGTAATCATACCCGTTTTTAATGAAGAGAATACTATCGAAGCGCTGATCACAGCCGTGGAAAACGCGAATTTGCCGGATGGTTTGGGCAAGGAATTGATTATTGTCGACGATGGTTCGTCTGATCGTACATCCGAAATAACCGCAAAATATTCAAGCAGGCACGAAGTTATCCGGCTTCCGAGAAATCAAGGCAAGGGCGCGGCCGTACGCGCCGGCCTGGCCCGCGCCAGCGGCGATTTTTTTATCATTCAAGACGCCGACCTTGAGTACGACCCCAGGGAATACGTGAAATTGCTCCAGCCGATTTTGGCTGACCGAGCCGATATTGTTTTCGGTTCTCGTTTTATTTCGAGCGAACCGCATCGGATATTATACTTCTGGCATTCGCTCGGCAACCGGTTTTTGACCTTATTTTCAAATATGCTTACCAATCTGAATCTTACCGATATGGAATCCTGCTACAAGCTGATGACGCGCGAAGCGGGCAAATATTTAGCGGCAAATTTGCAGTCGCAGCGCTTCGGCATTGAGCCGGAAATAGTCGCCCGGGTAAGTCGGAAAAATTGGCGGATATATGAAGTGGGCATTTCATATCACGGCCGTACCTACGAAGAAGGAAAGAAAATAAATTGGCGCGACGGCCTGGCGGCATTCTGGCATATAATTCGTTTCAATCTTTTCGATAAATCGTAAAATAATGGTTGTAAATAAAAAAGCCACCCGCGGATCGGGATATTTGGAGAATTTTTTTCCCGGAAACGATTGCTACTAGCCGATCGATTGATTGACGAGAATTTGCGGCGCGGGAAAATTCTCGACATCGGTTGTGGCACTTATCCGGTGTTTCTGGATTCGGTACGATTTCGCCATAAATACGCGCTGGACAAATTGCCGCCGCCGGTGACAATGAACGCGATCGATTATCGCAGTTTTCATATCGACGGCCGGCACTCCCTGCCTTACGATGATGGTTTTTTCCAGACAGTAACCTTATTGGCGGTGCTGGAACACATGAACGTTAAAGTTGCCCGTTATCTACTGAATGAAATTTACCGCATATTAGCGCCCTCAGGTGCCGTGATCGTCACGGTTCCGCATCGGCGGGGAGACGGATTGCTCCGTTTACTGGCAAAACTGAACCTGGTATCAAGCGAAGAAATCAATGAACATGTCCAGCAATATAGCCCGAATTATCTCCGATACCAATTGACCTATGCCGGATTTGCCGAATCGGATATTACGATCGGCATATTTGAGGCCGGTTTCAATATATTTGCCCGGGTGATAAAATCAAGTAAATATCAAATAAAATGAACCTGGATTCATCCTTTTTCGAAACATTTCAATCGATAAATTTTATTCTTCCACCCATGGTTAAGGGCTGGTCCCTGGTGATGATCGTCGGTGTTACGGCTGCGGTATTTTTGATAATTACTGCCTTATTCATGCCCCGTTTTAAATCGGGGTATTATTTGTTGATAATCGGCTGGCTGCCGCTTTTTCTTATATTTTTTTCCGGCAATATTTTAAATAGCCGTGAAGATTACGGATATTTGTCTATGCCATTGGCCGATCGCAGCGGCGAACGGGTCTGCCGCTTCGAGTCGCGGGTAACGGATAGCCGGGAATGGTGCGGAATGTTCGATTTTTTCGGACAAATAAAAAGCGACATTCCGAACGGCGCAAAAGTAGCCGCGGAGGTTTCTCCCATTATTAAGCCTTATTTTATGTATTACTTGCTTTCGGAATACAATTTTGTCGATCAAATCGAAAATTCCGAATATGTTATTTTTTATAACCCTTCAAGGCAATATATGCTGGATGGCGACGATCTTTTCCGGGTGGAAAACGGCATACGGACTTCGCTTGGGAAATACGGGGTAGTGAGGGCCGATCAGCCGGGACGGATGATAATTAAACGAATGGATTATGGCAATATTTAGCGTAGTTTTATTTATCATTGCCGTTATTATTCCCGGTGTTATGCTGGCTGATTTTTTTATTCTTGGCCGGCGGGATAATTTTTGGCTGCGTTTGTTCCTTGGTTACGGGCTGGGCTGTTTTCTGATTGTACTCGATATGTTCATATGGATCTTCTGGCTAAAGCTGGCATTCCGGCCGGCTTTGTTTTGGTCATTGTGGGCAATCGAAACTGTCGGATTATATTTCATCATAACCCGGATCCGCCGCCGGCGACCGGCCGATATATTCGGTTTTAATATAACTTTTCGATTAAAAACGGTCGAATGGTTATTATTATTCCTGATAATCCTGCAGGTGGTATTTTCATTCGGCCATGCCATTGCCCGTCCGGCTGCCGCCTATGACAGTATCGCGGATTGGTCATACCGGGCCAAGGTGCTATATTATGACCAGGAGGGCATTTTCGACAAGAACAAGCCTCTTGTATATTTGGGCGGCGGCAGCCGCAATTATCCCTGGCTGGTGCCATTGCTGGCTTACTGGCTGGCGGCGCAGGGTGGGGGCTATAATGACACGGTTGCCAATATTATTTTTGTAAGTTATTTCGTTTCACTGCTTGGATTTTTTTATTTTGCCGGCCGTCAATTCGCCCTACGCCCGCTTGCCTTGTTAATGACACTTTTTTTGTCCTCAATGCCGCTTATTTTTTACCATTCATTTAATGCATACGCCGACCTGGCGTTTGCCTATTACATAATGATTATGTTTTATTGGCTGTACCGGTCGCTGCCAGAAAACAATAAGAAAAATTTGATTTTTGCCGGAATTATTTTGGGTATAGCCGCATATGTTAAAAATGATTTTTTGCTATTGTACGTTTTGACATTTATTTTTTTGTTTTTTGCGGCAATCTCCAGACCGGTAAAAAATTCACGGTTGATGTCGGCGCTTAAAAGTGAATTCGTTTTTTCTCTGCCGGTTATTGCCGTGGCATTTCCCTGGCTTTTTTTCAATTTCGTAAACCGTTTGGGATTCCGCACCACTCCATTCGCCTTAGGCTGGCACCCGGAAGCGATGTCGAGCATTGTTCGTACCCTGTTTTTGAACAATAACTGGAATATCTGGTGGTATCTGGTAATTGCGGTTTCTATTGTCGGCTGGCGGAAAATAATTAAAGATGACAGGCTTCGGCTGATGTGGATATATCTGCTGGCCTATCTGGCCTTGCTTACCGGTTTATACTTGTTTACGGAAGATTACCGCTATGCCGTCGATTATACGGCTATCGGCCGCACCTTCTTGCCACTGTTACCAATAAGCGCCATAGTCGCTTTATTAATAATTAATAAAATTAACTTTTTCGGCGAGTCCTTCCGCAAGAAAAGCGTCGACTATAATTTATGAGCGATTTGTCGGAAATCCTATACAAGGAATTAAAAGAATTTTCCTTAACGAACGAAAAGGAATATATCCGCTTTCATATCAAGCGTTTTTCGGCAATTATCGGGTATTTAGCGAAAGAATTTCCCGGCCGCGATTGCCGCATATTGGATATCGGTTCATATGGCGGACATCTGTTGATCGGTTTGCGCCAAAAAGGCTACAAGAATTTATGCGGCGCCGACATGCCGGAAATTAACCGGATTATCCGAAAAAGATTGGAAAAATACGGTTTTGGGCATTACGATATCGATCTACGGAGTTTGCCTTCGGACATACCGGGCAGGTCATTTGACCTAATCGTTTTTAGCGAAACCTTGGAACACCTGGACTTCCATCCTTTATACGTATTCAAAGAATTCAGCCGGTTACTGAAACCAGGCGGAAAAATTTTGATTACCACCCCGAACCTAACCCGATTGAATAATTGCCTGAAATTATTAGGCGGCCGCAGTATCCATCAGGACTTAGCGCTGCCTTATACCAGCGGCACCCATTACCGTGAATATACGGCCGCTGAAGTGGCATATCTTTTGGAACGAACCGGTTTGTCCATCTCCCGAACTAAGTATATCGATTTCCATTACCCCGATGAAAATGCGCTGTTGGCGGCGCTGAACAGTGTCGCCGGCAAAATAAGAAAAAGTTGGCTGCCAAATTATATTATTACCGGGGAAAAGATCGGTTGACCCGGCCAATTGTTTGTGTTTTTTATAAATATTAGTAAATGTGGACATCGAAATTAGGTTTAATTGTCTAAAAACAATCAATAATGTTTATGATCGACTATATGATAATATTGTTCGCATTCCTTCTCGGCCTGATCATCGGCAGTTTTCTTAATTGTCTGATCTACCGAATGCACGCCCACAAGGATATGGGGGGGCGCTCTTTTTGCCCGCATTGCCGGCACCAGATCGCCTGGTACGACAATATCCCGCTCCTGAGTTTTGTCATCCTGCGCGGCCATTGCCGCCATTGCCGGAAAAAGATCTCCTGGCAATACCCGATCGTCGAACTGATCACCGGATTTTTGTTTGTTTTGGCATATACGAGTGCGGCTGGTATTTGGCCGGAAGCGGCCGTTAATATTTTTTCCAATACTTCAATGTTCGGCCTGCGATTTACGATTCCCGATTTACAATTCCCGATTTACGATTCCCGATTTAGCGTTTTGTTGCTTCGAAATTGGTTTATCGTGGCTGTTATGATAGTTATTTTCATCTATGACTTAAAATGGTACCTGATTCTCGACAAAGTTACGGTACCGGCGATGATCGTCATATTCGGACTCAATCTGCTGTTGGGCTATAATTTGTGGAATTTGCTTTTTTCTGGTATAATAGGAGGTAGTTTCTTCCTCTTTCAGTTCCTTGTTTCCCGGGGAAAATGGATCGGCGGCGGTGATATCCGACTGGGGGTGCTAATAGGCCTGACCCTGGGCTGGCCGATGGTCCTGGCGGCGATATTCGTTGCCTACCTGATCGGCTCATTTGCCGCCCTGGTGTTGGTCATTTTCAGGAAAAAGCGCTGGGGCTCGATGGTCCCGTTGGGCATTTTCCTTTCCACGGCCACTGTAATCATTTTGTTTTTTGGTGGGAATTTAATCAATTGGTATTTTTCTTTGTTTTATTTATGAAGGGTAATTGCCGTTCACATATACGAATATATCCAACGTTATCGGCTGCTATAGTCGTTTTTCTGGTTTGGGGTATATTTTTTAACAGCCATGGCGATTTGCCAGGCAGTGTCAGATTGGCCTGGGCGGCTGACAGATTCATCAGGAGCGATTTTAAGGGTTGTTCAGGCGCGAATTGTTCGATCACTAATTTTCAGATCGACGCCAGCGCCGCGGGAAAGCGTCTTCTGATCGTAGAGGTGACGACAAAACCGAACGCGAATATCAATTCCATATTAGTTAACGGGGTGGATGTCAGCTTGAGCGTTAATTCCAATGTCTATACCAACCCGGTCCCCGGTGTGGGAACGATCGCGATTGCCGAGGTCTTCAATGCCGATTTGCCCTTAGCCAGCAATAATTACACCATCACGGTAAATACCAGTATAAGCTGCAATATCACGATCGGAGCGATCCTTTTCGATAATATGAAGCAGGTTGTCGGATTCGGCGATGGCGGGACATCCTGCAGCAGTTGCGGGAATATTTCCCGTTCGGTAGCCGGCCAAGCGCCCGGTTCCCTGTATGTGGATGCGGCGTTCACCGATTCCGCGATTGCCGGTTTCGGTAATGCTCAGGGCTATAACCCGGTATGGAAAGCCGATTCGGGAAGCAGTTCAGGCGGCGGCGGATATACGTATGTCGATAAAAGCGGCAATATCACCGGCGGCTATTCATTCGGCGCCACTGTTGCGAATTCCCTGTATTATTCGGTTGTCCTCCAGCCGTATCCGGAATTGCACGGCGCTGGATTGGAAGTTTATGGCGACTTCCGGGACGATAATGACGGTACGAACAATAGCTTTAGTGATGGATATTTAAGCTGTAAAACAGAAGGGGATTGCACTTTTGACTACCAGGTAGCGATCAATGATAACCATAACGGCACCGCTAACATTAACGGTTGCGCCGCCACCAGTATCGGCATTCTATGTTTCGATACTTACGATCGACCACCCCTCCCTCCCTTCTATTCAGCGGAATATAATATCCGGACCGGTACTACTTCCGGCTGGGCGCGATTTTGTAATATGGCAGATGACCAATTGGATTGCTACCACGGTGATGGCGGCTGGGTGCAAATGTCCGGTGCCGGCTATGGGGTAACCGTGGCCACGACATCCGGCATGTTTCTGCGCGGCCATGCCTACAACGATTCCGCTTACGGTAATTACGGTTACTTAAGTTTTAATTGTCAGGACGGTTATACCCCCGCCTTGGCGGATGATAATTATTGCGATACGGATAGCTATAAATCATTGATCGTGCCGAATATACGCGGCTATGCCTGGAGCGGTACGGGCGGCTGGGTCAGCTTCAATTGCGTTGACGGCGGCAATGGCCAAACCAATGTTTGCGGCGACAGCCCCTACGGCGTGCAATTGGACCAGGTGACGGATATCCTGTCCGGCTATGCCTGGAGCAGCAATCTGGGCTGGATCAGTTTCCAGGAGCCGGTGCCGGTTTCTTTGCCTGGCATCGGGAATATGCATACGACAATTTCTTCTAATTGTGATTCCGCTTGTGTGCCGGCTAACGGCTGTTCGGCTTGCGTCGATCCCGACGATCCCAGCGGCAGAGTTTACGGCTGGGGCAAAGTATTGGCTTTCGGTGATGACGGCTGGGTGCGCCTGGATGACGACCCAGGCGACGGGCAAAGCTATGGCGTCAGTTTCGATTCCGTAAATAATTATTTCCTGGGGCAAGGCTGGCAAGGCGCACCAGGCGGTTTTGGCTATATCACCTGGAATTGCGAAACCCTGGGTGTTTGCGGGTCTAATCCCGGCGATTCGCAATTTGCCGTTAAGCTGGATGTTTCCGGCAGTTTCGCATCCAATAACCCGCCGGAAGCCTATGATCTGGCCGCTACGATGCAGGGGAGCCAATGTTCTCCCGGCCGGTCGGTGAGAAGCTGGATATTCAACTGGAAATATAAAGACAGCGACAGTGACCCGGAAGAATTTTATCGTATAATGATCGGAACCGATCCGTCTAATCCTTCGGGGGAAGAGCTGGACAGTACGGAATGTGAAAATAGCGATTACCCGAGCGGTGGTTGTAAAATTACAATTCCATCCAGCGGCGTCGACCATAATTATCCGTTTACTTTCAGCAATTCCAGTTATGGCAGGACTTTTTATTACTGGGTCCAGGTCGGAGACGACCAGGGCAGCCCATCAGCCTGGGTCAAAGGAACGAATCCGCCATCAATATCCATACCGGCGAATGAGTTTCCGGATGTTTATTTCACCTGGATCCCGAAGAATTTCAGTATAAACGAAGAGGTCAGCTTTACGAGCGAAGCATTGACGCAATATTACACAGGTGACACTGCGAGTAAATGTTCCGACCATCCCGGAACTTGCATGTATAATTGGACTACGGATGGCACCCCGGATATCGATATAATATCCCCGAGCAGCGCTTCAACGACCGTAATTGTCACCAAGCAGCTAACCGGTAAATCGATATTTTTGCAAGTGACTGAACCGGGCGGACAGTTTTGTTCTACCTCGACATCAGCATTTGCACCGAAAGTCCCCCTGCCCAGCTGGATCGAAATTAACTAAAGCGATTTCGCGGATTGTTTATAATTATTCCATACGGCTTTTGTTATGTCAGATAATTATCTTGCGGCCGCTGATCTGTCGCTGATTGTTACGCTGAGAAGACGCTGAAACAGGATTCAGCGACTGATCAGTGCAGTCATCCGCGCCAAATCAGCGGTAAGGAGGTTGGTAATCAAGGCAAGGCTGATGGCTGGTAAAACCGTTTATTGAGCATTAAATATTTTCAAAACTATAAAGCGTGGTTCTGCCACGCTGATTTAAAATTAGCGGTCCCCATGGAACTGAGCAAAAAAACCAAGAACATCTCCGGCTTTACCCTGATAGAAGTTTTGGCCAGCGTTTCCATTCTGGTGGTTTTGTCGACTTTGGTCGTGGCTAATATCCACGGCGCCAACCAGCGGGTCAAGCTCGACGCGGCCGCTTTGAAACTGGTGTCCGATCTGCGCCTGGTCCAGGACTATTCCCTGGGGCTGAGAAAATACGGGGTAAGTGATGATTATCCTTCCGGAGGATGGGGGGTGCGGTTTACCAAAGCCAATAATGCCGCCCAACAAGCCCTGAATACCGAGTATAGGATTTTTGCCGATCGTGATAATACGGCCAAATACCGTCCCAGTCTGGACGGCAATATTTCGACCAAAGAACTGGATTCGATCGTTTCGCTGCCGGCCGGGGTGACGATAAGCGCCTTGGAGGTGAACGGGACTACAAATAAAAATTATTTGTACATCGTATTCTACCCTCCTGACCCGATGGTTTATATGAATCTGGCGAACAACGAAAATACCAACGCGCTTAATTTCGCGGTTGGCGCGGGCACAGAGGGAAGCGTAACCTTAAGTTTGGCGGGAACGAGCCTTACCAAAACGATTTATTTCAATCGTTTCGGCCTAATCGGTATATTGAATTGAATATGGACTTACATAACGGACAATCGGGTTTCTCCATGATCGAACTGGTGGCGGTCATCGGTATCGTCACGGTCGGGATGATCGGCTTATTGTCGCTGGTGATAGTCAATCTCCAGGCCCAGGACAGCAACAAGGGTTATCTGGTCGCTTCCATGCTGGCCCAGGAAGGTTTGGAATTGGTGCGCAACAAACGCGACTTGAACTGGCTCGAACAAACCGACCCGTGGTATAGCGGACTGGACGGTTCGTATACGATCGAATTCAATTACGGCAGCGACAATTACACGATCACCCCCATTACGGGAGGTTTCAGCGATGGCAATACCAAATTATATGTTGATGGCCAGGGTTTTTATACACACTTGAGCGCCGGCAACACCGATACGAGGTTCCGCAGCATGGTCAATGCGTCCATATCCGGCGATAGCCTAATGGCATCTTCAACCGTCACTTGGCCCGGCCGCCACGGGACGCTCAAATACCAGGCGGATACGGTGCTGTATGATTGGCGCTAGGCGACTGTAGCACGGGAACACCGGAGCACAAGAACACCGGAACATCGGAACAAAAAACATTTATACTTTGTTTTAACAAAGATTGATTCTCTGGTAATAGTATGCGTATACTTAACTTTTAAACACCCATTGTTTACTTGCTTTTTGTTCTCGTGCTCTAGTGTTTCCGTGTTCCGTTGTTCGCGTGCTCCGGTGTTCCCATACTAAAGCGTTCAAGCGTTATTAACATAAATTCCACTATCGTGAAATTACTAAGAAATAAAATATATAGCGCAAGCGGCTATTCCCTGATGGAAGTAGTGGTGGCGGTCGGAGTCTTCGGTATCATCATGTCGATGGTGATGGGGATGTATTCATCAGTGATAGAGGGCCAGCGGCATGCGGTGAGCGCGCAGATGGGCCAGGAGAGCATGCGCTACGCGATGGAATTGATGAGCAAAGAGCTTCGCCAGGCCGTAAGAAGCGATGGCGAATGCGCCCAGTCGGGCATGCCTTTCGAATTCGCTCCGTCAGTTTTTGTAAACCGTAATTTCAACGCCTCTTCAACCGATGAAAAAATATATTTCAGGAATAAGCATAAAATTTGCGTTTCTTATTATCTGAAAAATAATGTCCTGATGCGCAGGGCCAGCACCACAGAAATGGCGATTACGCCGGATGATGTTAAAATAAGCGGACTTAAATTTCTGATCAGGGATAATATTATCAATGTCAATCCCGGTGACCGGATCCAGCCGCATGTAACCGTGGCCATGAAAGTCGAAACAGTATCCAGCCGCGAGCAGTATCGCCAGCCGTTCTATATCCAGACCACCATATCGTCGCGGTTTTACCAATAAATTTAGGCGAATGTACGGATTTTAACACAAATTGCAAATTACGAATTTACAATTCAAGCGATCATTTGTAATTTGTATATTTGTAAAGGATTTGTGCATTCGCGTAAAATTAATGTTAAATATATTCAAATGTTTAATTTAACTAAACTGATCAGAAATAACAGAGGGAGTACGGCGATGTTTTTGGCGATATTGGTATTGGCTGCCATGCTGGTGGTAGTTATTTCCGCCAATGATATTGTGTTAAACGGACTCAAAATGACCAAAGAGCGCTACGATTCGACCAAGGCGTATTTCGCCGCCGAAGCGGGTGCCGAACGTATTTTATGGGAGATCAGGAAAAATGGCATTGATCCGGGTGATGGCGCTTCACCGACACCAAGCGGTGTTTGCCCGTCAATTGACGCAGAATTTTGCTTTGCCGCAAATGGTGATTTGGGCAGCCCTTCTTGCGTCGTTAATGCCGAACCTACGAATTGCGCAATAAATAAAATACAATTATCAAATGGCGCCGAATACAATATAACTTATGATTATGTTAATGGAGTCCCGGCTGTCAGGACATTCAAAGTTTTAGGGACAATCGGTAATGTGGCCCGGAAAATTCAATTACGATACGCGTATTGATAAAGTATTAAGTATATAGTATTAAGTATTAAGTATATGAATAAAGCTGAGGCGGAAAAAAGGATCGCCAGATTGCGCGAGGAAATTACCCGCTACCGCTATGAGCGGTTTGTTTTGGATAAGGAAAATATAAGCGAAGAAGCCTTGGATAGCTTGAAGTATGAATTATTCCGGCTAGAGCAGGATTATCCCGAATTGATAACACCTGATTCGCCGACCCAGCGGGTGGCCGGCAAGCCGCTGGACAAGTTCAGGAAAGTCACCCACAGCGCGCCGCTACTGTCCCTTTATGACGCGTTTTCGCCCGAAGATATGGCCGATTGGGAGAATCGGCTTAAGAAACTGACCATGGGGAAGCTGGATTATTTTGCCGAGCTTAAGCTGGATGGTTTGGCCATGGCGCTCCGCTATGTAAATGGCATTTTTACGCTGGGCGCGACCCGCGGGGACGGCCGGATAGGCGAGGATGTGACCCAGAACCTAAAAACGATCGAGGCGATTCCGCTGGCCCTGCGCCTGCCCGAGGAAAAAGAGCTGCAGCAGACCGGGTTGAGCGCGGGCGCAGCCGCCGCTGTGCGTAGCATGGCCGCAGACGGGACATTCGAGGTGCGGGGCGAGGTGATAATGACCAAAAAAGTATTTGACCGTCTGAATAAAGCCTATGCCAAAGAGGGCAAGCCGCCCCTGGCCAACCCCCGGAACGCGGCGGCCGGTTCGATCCGCCAGCTCGATCCGCAGCTGGCGGCGGAGCGCAAACTGGATTTTTACGCTTATGAGATCGCGGCCGATCTGGAACTGGAAAAGCATGAACTGAAGAGAGAAATATTAAGATTAATCGGATTTAAAGTTCTAAGCGAAAATACCTACTGCCGGGACCTGGAAGAAGTCGAAAAATTTTATGGTAATATGGATAAAAAGCGCGATCATTTGCCTTTTGAAGTCGACGGAACAGTGGTCAAAGTGAACGATCTCAGGTTGTGGCCGGTGTTGGGCGTGGTTGGTAAAGGACCGCGCTATATGATGGCCTATAAATTCGCCGGTATCCAGGTCACGACCACGGTCAAGGATGTCGTCTGGCAGGTGGGACGGACCGGTATCCTGACGCCGACCGCGGTCCTCAAGCCGGTCCGGGTGGGCGGCGTGACCGTAACGCGCGCCACTCTGCACAACATGGATGAGATCGGGCGGCTGGATCTGAAGATCGGCGATACGATCGTCCTGGAACGGGCGGGCGATGTCATTCCCAAAGTCGTTTCGGTGCTGCCCAAACTGCGGAGCGGCCGGGAAAAGGCCATTAGCGTGCCCAAAACCTGCCCGATCTGCGGCTCGCCGGTGAAGAAAATACCCGGTGAAGTGGCATACCGTTGCGCCAACACCGATTGTTATGCCGTAAACTTGCGCCAGCTTTCCCATTGGGCCAGCCGGGGCGCGGTCGATATCGAAGGGCTCGGCCCCAAGATCATCGAACAGCTGATCAAGTCCGGCCTGGTGCGCGATGCCGCGGATTTCTATACGCTGACGGCCGGGGATCTGAAACCGCTGGAACGGTTTGCGGATAAATCAGCGGAAAATCTGGTAGCCGCGATCGGGGAGAAGAAAAATATTCCCCTGGAACGGTTTATAAACGCGCTGGGCATCAGGCATGTCGGGGAAGAAACGGCAATAACCTTGGCACAATTCGTAATAAATAAGATACAAGATACAAGATACAAGATACAAAAAATATCCAATATCCCAATGTCCAATATCCAAAACACATTTTATGGCATTGCGCAAGAGAAATTGGAAGAATTGGCCGATGTCGGTCCGATTGTGGCGGCCAGTATCTATATGTGGTTCAATGATAAAAAAAATCAGAAATTACTGGACAAGCTGGACCGGGCCGGAGTCACTGCCGATATTTCACATCTAAAAACAGGAAAAAGTTCGGCCCTGAGCGGGAAAACAGTGGTTTTGACCGGTTCGCTCATGGGTTTGACAAGAGAGGAGGCAAAGGCTAAAATAAGGGAATTGGGCGGAAAAGTGTCTTCGTCGGTCAGTGCCAAAACCGACCTGGTCATAGCCGGCACCGACCCGGGATCGAAGTACGAAAATGCAAAAAAACTGGGAGTCAAAATAATAGACGAAAAAGAATTTATTAAAATGTTGTCGTAATACCGGACTGTTACCGAGATTTCGGGATTTGATAGTCTTGAATTTTTAAACTGTCATTGCGAGCGACAGAAAGATAATTTATATATAATAGACTTTGATAAAGTTTAAGAAATTTTATTCCACTGACGGGAAGTCGCGAAGCAATCCCGCGCCACAAAACATAAAACGTGAAATATATTATTATGATAATGACGTCTCTCTCGCGCCTCGGGATTGCTTCGTCGCTACGCTCCTCGCAATGACAATATAAATCCGCACAAAATATGAAATTAACCAAAGAACAAATCGAACACATCGCCAAGCTGGCCCGGCTGGAACTGACGCCGGAGGAATTCGATAAGTACGGGGAACAACTTTCCGGTATTTTGGGTTATATCGACCAGCTCAAGGAGGTCAATACCGACGATGTCGAGCCGACTGCCCAGGTGACCGGACTGGCGAATGTCCTGCGCGCCGACGAGCTCGAAGATTGGGATAGTGCCGAAAGGGAATTGGCCCTGAAACAAGCCCCGGAGACGGAAAGTGGACAAGTGAAAGTGAAAAGAGTTATACAATAAAAGAAAACAGATAACAGATAGCAGATAACAGACTTGGAAATAGACTGTTATCTGTTATCTGCTAGCTGTTATCTAAATATGGAATTAAACAAATTGACAATCAAACAGGCTGCGAAAAAATTAGACAACAAAGAAATTACATCGGTTGAATTGACAGAGGCATGCCTGAAACGTATCGAAGAGACAGACATGAAAGTTAAGGCCTGTTTGACCGTGTGTGAAAAAGAAGCGCTTTTAGCGGCCGCAGAAGCCGATCAGCGCCGCATCCAGGGCGAAAAGGGCGATCTTCTCGGTATACCTTTCGTCGCCAAGGACAATATTCTGACCAAAGGGATCCGGACTACCGCCGCATCCAAAATTTTGGATAACTATATCGCCCCTTATGACGCCACGATCATCGCCCGCCTGAAACAGGCCGGCGCTGTCCTGCTCGCCAAGACCAACCTGGATGAATTCGCCCATGGCGCCTCGACCGAAAACAGCGCTTACGGTCCGACCCATAATCCGTGGGACCTGAACCGCGTTCCCGGCGGCTCATCCGGCGGTTCGGCCGCGGCCGTGGCGGCGGATATGTGCCTGTTCGCGCTCGGTACCGATACGGGCGGCTCGATCCGCTGTCCGGCGGCATTCTGCGGCGTCACGGGGCTCAAGCCGACATACGGCCGCTCTTCCCGTTTCGGCTTGGTCGCGATGACAAGTTCGACCGATGTGCCCGGACCGCTTACCAAGACGGCCGAGGACGCGGCAATCGTCCTGGAAACGATTGCCGGCCATGACAAATACGACGCGACCACGCCGCCGGAAAAAGTACCCGCCTATCCCGAACTTATGGGTAAGCCGCTTAAGGGGATGAAGATCGGCTTGCCCCGGGAATATTACGGCGAAGGTATCGAAAGCGGTGTCAGACAATCATTGGAAGCCGCAATCGAACAATTCAAAAAATTGGGCGCGGAATTCGTCGAACTTTCCCTGCCGCATACCAAATACAGTATTGCCGTTTATTATATCATCACCCCGTCCGAAATCAGCTCAAATCTGGCGCGCTTCGACGGTATCCGTTATGGGCATACGGTTACCGGACGGAAAACAGGGGATAATAGCGCCGATAATTTACTTGAAATATATATGAAAAGCCGGGGGGAGGGCTTCGGTCCGGAAGCCAAACGCCGGATCATGCTCGGCACCTATGCCTTGTCCGCCGGCTATTACGACGCTTATTACCTTAAAGCGCAAAAAGTGCGCACGATAATCAGAGAAGAACTGGATGAAGCTTTGTCCCTTGTCGATTGCCTCCTGACGCCGACCGAGCCGCATGTCGCTTTTCCGATCGGCGAGCAGGTGAACGATCCGCTCACGATGTACCTGGAAGACATATTCGTGGCCGGCGCCTCGCTCTCGGGCCTGCCCGCGATTTCCATCCCCGCCGGTTTTAGCGCTGGCATGCCGGTCGGGATGCAACTGATCGCCGCCCGTTTCGCCGAACCGACCCTTTTCCGGGTAAGCCACCAGTATCAGCAAGCGACTGATTGGCACGAACGGAAACCGGAGAATTTCTAAGAAATAGTAAAAAATTATCCAATCTTCAATAATCCAATTATCCAAACAATATTAAATTTTCAATATCAAATATTTAAATATGACGGTTTGAAAATTAAATTATTAAATATTTATTGAAAATTGAATTATAGAATATTGATAAATAATAAGTTATTTATGCCCTCCAACAATTTTAATAATAAAAAAATAATTACAATATCAGTTGTTATCGTACTTATCTTGATTCTTGCCAGTCTCGGTTATTTATATTACAATAAGAAACTGGTTACCGGTATACAGATCGGGCAGGAAGAACAGGCTCCAGTAGCCGCGAAAACCGCTGATGGCGCTTTGTCTGTCGACCAGGACATTATTGATGATGCTATGAGCGCCGCTGTCCAGCCGGTGCGGCCGATCGATGACACCGATCATATTCGCGGTTCCCTGGAAGCGCCGGTCCAGCTGATCGTATATGGCGATTTTCAGGACGCGTTTTCCCGGCAATTCAACACCGTGCTTGATCAGGCGGAATCGGATTATGGTGATCGGATAGTAGTGGCTTTCCGGCATTTTCCTCTGCGCCGTAATACCTATGCTTATCCGGCAGCGCTGGCGGCGGAATGCGCCGCGGAGCAGGGAAAATTTCGGGAAATGCACGATGGTTTATTTGCTTTAAGCGAGGCAGAGATGGGCAACGAGCAGATAGCGTCCGTCGCGGACGGAATCGAAATGGACCAGGACAAATTTTCCGATTGTGTCGACAGCCAAAAATACCGGGATAAAATACAGGAGCAGATCAACGAGGCTGACCAATTCGGGGTTATCGGGGTTCCTGCCGTTTTCATAAACGGCGAACCGCGCACAGGCGCAATTCCGTATGAAGATTATACCGACAGCCAGGACAATAATGAAGAGGGCTTGAAAAGCATTATCGAAAGGCTTATATCACAAAGCGGCGAATAGCAAATTGGAAGTTTCCACTCAGCTTTAGCTGAGACTTCGCCAGGCTTCCACTTGGCTTTACCTGCCTGCCGGCAGGCAGGGCCGAAGGTTCGCCAGGCTTCCACTTGGCTTTACCTGCCTGCCGGCAGGCAGGGCCGAAGGTTCGCCAGTCTTCCACTTGGCTTCAGCCGAAGGTTCGCCAGGCTTTAGCCTGATACACCGGACCAGGTCTATTCGAGCGGAAGGATTGTGCGGTGAAAGCCTCAGGAAACTTAGACTAAAGCCAAGCGGAAAAGAGTATTCGACATTCAAAATTCGTAATTCGAAATTTATCGGGTGGGATGGCCGAGCGGTCGAAGGCGCATGCTTGGAGTGCATGTGTGTCAGAAATGGCACCTAGGGTTCGAATCCCTATCCCACCGCAAATTAAAGCCTGTTCACAATGTGAGCGGGCTTTATTTTGCCGTGGGACATCTGAGAGAGCCTGCTTTTGGAGGGGCTTCCGCCCCTTCGAATCCCTGTCCCACCGCCACAAATACAGGAAACAAATAAAATCGCCAGAAATGGCGATTTTTGCTATAATTAAAACAGGTAAAATTAAAATTTGTTATGTAAAAATGTGAAAAATATTACAGTAAGCCTATTATTAGTTTTTATTATAACCGGTTGCAGCTCGCCATTTGCTTGGTTCGGGCAAGGTATAGCAAAAGAATTGAAAAAAGATTATATTTTGGCTTATCCGGACGGTATCGCTGAAAGCAATACAGACTTGATCTATCTTATCACCCCGGGTGGAGGCGCCCAGGAGGCGAAGGCCAGTGTGGCTTATTGGTTGCCATATTTAAAAAGCTATAATTTGGCCGTGGCCGCGCCGATCGATTGGTCTCAGGAAAAACTGGACACAGCCTTGACGGATATTTTAGCCAGTCATCAATTTGGGAAGATATTCGTTACCGGTTTTTCCAATGGCGGGTACAACAGTTGTACATTCGGATTCGACAATCCAGAACGGGTAGACGGCATAATCCCGATGGGTGCTTATTGTTCGGCTACGTTTCTGGGGGCAACACCCCCGCAGATTCCCGTTTTAGTCGTGGCGGGAGAGAAGGACAAATGGGCAAGAGGGGAGGATCTTCAGGCGATAGAGGAGTCGAGCTTAGAATTGGAAGCGGTCGGAATCGATCAGCAAACGATTATTGTCCCCGGTATCGGCCACCAGTATCCTGTTTCCGCCTTGCCTCAAGTGATTGATTGGATAAGGAGCAATTTTCGGTAATAAGTAGATTGACGCTGGATCTGAGGTTGCAGATAGTGCACAATGGGGCTTCTTGGTATAATCAAATTCTTATCAGTAAAAAATGCGGGAAATTACAATGTTGACTTTTACAGTTAAATATATTACTATAAATACGTAAATATTGGGTAAAACAAACATAAAGCAGAATGCGCCGCATATCTGTTTTTTGTGATTAAAAATAAAGGATTATTTAACTTTTAAATATTATTCGTGATTCGTGAAAATCAGTTTGTAATTCGCGTATATTCGTTTTTGACTGTTCAAAGCGAAAAATCCGAATTTAAACGATAAGTTCGAAAATTACGAATTATAACGAAACATAGATATGTCGCAAGATAACATGATCAAGCTGGAATGCACCGAATGCAAGCGCGTGAACTATTTCAGCCGTAAAAACAAAAAAACCTTGAAGGGCAGGCTGGAAATGAATAAATTCTGCAAATTCTGCAAAAAGCATACCCTGCATAAGGAAACGAAGTAATTTTCGAATTACGATTTTCGATATTCGAATGAAATCTTCCACCGGGCTTCAGCCCGGGTTCCGCGGCTTTAGCCGCACCGGAATCTTCCACCGGGCTTCAGCCCGGGTTCCGCGGCTTTAGCCGCATACAAACTGCAATTAGCCAGTTAACGTATGCGTCTAAGGAAAAAAATCAGCTATATTTCATTTATCGCTTTTTTTATTTTGATACTGAGCGGTTGCACGCAGTTAAAACAACTGGATAGCACGATCGGACTGTTGTTTTTTAACGATAATGCCACCGGTACGCCGGCTGAAGCAATCGGCGGCAGAACCGCTACGAGCTCTCTTTTAAATACCAAAGGTTTGACCGAAGCGCAGAAAATCACGATCGAGGACTGGCTTACGAAGCATGGCTTGAACCGCTATGGCGATCCGGAAGGGACCTACTACGACGGTGGCACCCCGCTTTTGGATGAAATAACCGGCCAAGCGATCGAACGCTTCGAATATATCCTCAAGAACCACCCGGACATATTTAATGACTGAGTATTTAAACCAAACAGTTGCGATTTTATTCAGTCGCTTCCTATTTATAAGTCTGAAGAATAATTTCTAATTTCTAAATTATAATTTCTAAACAAATCCCAAATCCGAATTACCCAAACCTTAAATTGCAAATTTTTTAAGTAGTGTTGAATTTCATTAATTTATTGTTTGGAGTTTGGAATTTTCAGAATTGGAATTTGTTTAGGATTTAGATATTTAGAATTTAGGATTTGTGCCTATCGATATATGAATTTTAGCATTTATCACGGATCACTTTTTTTGATTTATATATTTTATGCAAAACATAACTATTCCCAAATTATTTCTCACTCTGATCATTGTCTTTGTCCTCTATGCCTGCTATTTGATCTTCCGGCCTTTTATGACGGTATTGCTCGTCGCTACGATCCTGGTGACGCTTTTTTACCCGCCTTATGAACAGCTGGTGAAATGGTTCCGCGGCCGCAAGCACCTGGCGGCGCTGGTGATGTGCCTCTTGATCGCGCTTCTGGTGATCTTGCCGCTGGTCAATTTCATCGCCTATACGGCCCAGCGCAGCACCGACGCTTTTGACGTGACCAAGCAGTTTTTCGCCGAGAAGGATGTGGCCAGTTTTACTTTCGAGTCGCTCCAGCGCTTCAATGTGATCGGCCTGTCCGGCGACACGGTCAGGAACGCTATCATCGACCTGGCTAACCTGGTCAAGGACTGGCTGGCAGCCGGCGCGGCAAACTTCATCAAAGGCACAACCAATTTTGTCATCAGCCTCTTCCTTATTTTTTTCACGATGTTTTTCTTCTTTATCGACGGCCCCCGGATGCTGGAACAGCTGATGCATTGGACACCCCTGCCGAACAAGTACGACCGGCTCATATTCCAGAAGTTCCGCGACGTGAGCTATTCGACGATCGTTTCGACTTTCGTCACGGCGATCGCCCAGGGAGTAGTCGGCGCGATCGGCTTCACCATCGTCGGTTTACCGGCCTTTTTTCCGGGGATCGCGATGGCTTTTCTCTCCCTCCTGCCCTATGTCGGCTCGGGCATCGTCTGGTTTCCGACCGCGATCTATCTCCTGGCGGTGGGCAAGATCTGGCAGGGGATATTCCTCCTGGCCTGGGGCGCGGGCGGTGTCAGTACGATCGACAATATCCTGAAGGCTTATATCATCAAGGGCAAGGCCCAGGTCCATCCGATCTTCCTGATCTTCTCGATCCTGGGCGGGATCACGGTATTCGGCTTCTGGGGCGTGATCTTCGGCCCGCTCATCATCTCCCTCGCGGTCACTGTCCTCCGGATCTACGAAATGGAATACGCGGAAATACTGGAGAAGTAAATCCTAAATCCTAATATCTAAACTCTAAACAATATCTAATAGATAATTTTTCAAATTTATTATGAACTACGACCTGGAGGACTGGAAAAGTCAAAATAGCAATCCTTTGTGATTTAAATTATTTGAATTTGTGATTTGTTTAGAATTTAGAAATTAGAATTTAGAATTTAAAGAAAGCGGGTGTAGTATAGTGGTAGTACAGGGCTCTCCAAAAGCTCTAGTGTGGGTTCGATTCCTACCACCCGTGCGAAGAAAACTAGCTTAATATTAGGCTAGTTTTTTGGTTGAGGATCGAGGGAATCGAACTTTTTATTGATATTTGTTATAATTATTTATAATAACTATAAATATATGAAATTTTATTTATCATCCTATAAGCTTGGTGACAAAACAAACGAGCTAAAAGAAATAATCGCAAATAAAAATAAAAAAACCGCCTACATTTCTAACGCCTTAGATTTTTCTTCGGACTTGGAAAGGCGGGAGAAAAGTGAAGCGGCGGATATTGCGGACTTAGAAACTGTCGGCATGGCAATCGAAAAAGTAGATTTACGAGATTATTTTGGTAAACAAGAGGAGCTTAAAAAGAAATTGGATGAATATAGTGTGATTTGGGTAAGGGGTGGAAATGTTTTTGTATTAAGGCAAGCTATGAAGTTAAGCGGTTTCGACGAGATAATGACGCAACTCCTCAAAAAAGATGATATGATCTATGGTGGATATAGCGCTGGTGTTTGTGTATTAGCACCAACACTTAGGGGCATTGATCTTGTTGATGATCCCAATATCCACCCATATCCAAAACAAACAGAAATTATCTGGGAAGGACTTAGTATTCTGGATTATTCAGTGGTCCCGCATTATGCTTCAAATCATTCTGAATCAGATGCGGTAAACAACGTAATCAAGTATATGGTTGATAATAAGATATTGTTTAAAGCAATTAGTGATGGTGAAGTAATAATTTTTTAATAATCAAACTAAAGCGCACAGTTGGCTAACATTCTTCAAAACTAGCTCAGGCACAGGCAGGGCAGTAACCCAATCAAAGGTTCGAAAGCTGTCCCTCCATGCGTGCGGATATAATCACAGCTAACGTTGGCTGTGATTTTTGTATGGGTGGTTGTGAAATCGAACATATTTTGTTAGTATTTGAGCTATGAACAATATGGATGTAAATAATAAAATAATCAGACTATGCGTTGAAGGCTCAAAGGCTGAGTTTATGAAAAACACTGACAAAGCGATAAGATGTTATCAGCAGGCTTGGGATGAGCATCAGAATAATTATGAGGGTTGTATTGCCGCTCACTATTTGGCACGGTTTAAAGATGCTCCCGATGATATTTTTTATTGGAATAAAAAAGCGCTTGATTTGGCAAATTTGTCAGACAACGATGATGTAAAAGAATTTTTTCCATCACTCTATGTAAACATGGGGAAGTCATATGAATTACTTGGTGATAAAAAGAACGCTGTGAAGTATTATGAAAAAGCAGAAAAATTCGGCATTAAACATAGTAATAGTAATAAAAAAAAGATATCTAACCTCGGTATATAAAACAAATTATAAGGTTTTCCGGTGCGTCGCGTATTGTAAATTATCTTATAGCTGGAATAAAGATTGGTTGTTTTCTTTTTAAAAAACAAGTTCGAATAAGAATAGGCACTCCGTGCCAGAAAAAAATAACTCTAGCCCCAGAGTTATTTTTTGTTTTACTATTTAGGATAATGGAATTTTTGTGTTATAATAAACATAATAAATATAAATATTATCTATTTATGAAGAGCATTAAACTATACTTTGTTTTTGTCGCAATTTTTGTAATAGGCATTTACTTATTGCCATTAACTAGCGACGCCAATACAACCCCTTATCAATTATTGGATTCAGGATTAAATGTAAATTTTGGAGGTTATGGCAATATTAATTGTAATGTTAAGTGGGATGTAGCTAACGAAGGGCAGGGCAGTTATTTTCAAGAAAAATTCTATTACAAATATGGTGATGTGGTTACCAGTAAAAACGCGATCTGTGGCTGTATTCAAACTCCGGAAGCAGAATGCCATTGTCAGGGGACAATACAGAATCCAGTTCTTGGTGGTACTTATTATTATAAAATTAAAGAGGATGGTGAATATCCGGAGGAATTCAAATATCTAGTTAACATACCGACCAAAATGTCAGATGACGCTGTCTCAATAGATGTAACTTCCAGTTCGGCTACAATTGAATGGACCACTGATGAAAGTTTGAGATCGAATGTTTTTTATTATCAGGTAGATAAAGACATAAACCAGGATTCAGTGCGTAATGATGAGTATGCAAAAAATCATATTATTAAATTAGACGGCCTTAATCCTGGCACGGAATATGGGTTTACCGCAAATTCTATTGACGGAACCGGATATGGAGTAACAAGCGGTTTGTTGTTTTTTACTACCGAATCGGGTAATATATGTCATGATTCTGATGGTGGTCAAAATTATGAAGAAGCCGGTCAAGTGACTTTTGACGGCAGAGAGGATACGTCTTGGGGGAAAGATGATTGTGTTATTAGTAATGGGAATTATACGTATACCCCCACTACATATTGTCAGGGTAATAATTGTTATCAACGTGAAAAGGTGTGTGATAGCGAGGGTATAGATATTGTCGCGGAATATCATCCTTGTCCTGATGGCTGCACCAATGGTGCATGTCAGATAGATAATAAACAATCATGCCAAGAGACTGATTCGGGAGACGATATATATACGAAAGGAAAAATAATTCTGTCGAATGGCTTTGAAATGGAAGATACTTGTGACCGATATAGTCTGCGTGAAACTTACTGTGTTAACGGTTCTTATGTCTATAGTACCAGAAATTGTAAATATGGTTGTGACGATGGCGCCTGTAAAAGCTCACTGCAAGATGAAGGTAATGACAATGACGAGCAATCAGATGATTCGGACGAGGTAATGTTGGAAGAGATAGAAATTGCCACTTGCATAGACGATGATGGAGGAAAGGACTATTCGCTTAGGGGCACTGTTAAATTCGGCTCAATAAAACATAGCGATGAATGCCAGGGAAATTATCTCGTAGAATATTGGTGTTCAAACAATCAGGTTTATAATACAGCCTACCGGTGCCCGGATGTTTGTATTGAAGGTGCCTGTACAGAGAATAAATCAAGTAACGATTCAAATGAAGCGGGAAGTAGTGATAACGGTCAGATGGAATATTTGGAAGAAGGGAGCCGGGAAGGCGAAAACATTGATGTCGAACCAGAAAATGAAGTAGAAGGTGGGGCAAATATAAATATTAGTATAGAGCAAGTGCCAGAGCATGTAAATGGAAGAATATTGCTAAAAACGGAAGACGCGGGTAAGGCATATTACGTGAATCCGCAAAATAAAACAATGCATTATTTGGGGACACCGGAAGATGCTTATTCGGTGATGCGTATTAATAGCACCGGTATAACCAATAATGATTTATATAAGATTCCTATCGGTGTTATATATGTAGAAGACGATAGCGATTTTGATGGTTTGTCGGATAGTTTTGAAGTTTGTTTGGGTTTAAATCCTTACAGTAATGATTCTGACGGTGATGGTTATGGGGATGCAGATGAATTGAATAAGGGATATAGTCCCTGGGGGAGTGGACGTCAAAATTTGGATTTAAATTTTTCGGATAGACAAAAAGGAAGGATATTTTTACAGATTGAAAAAGCTGGCGAAGCCTGGTATGTAAATCCCGAAGATAATAAGCGTTATTTTCTCGGCCGTCCGTCCGATGCTTTTAATGTTATGCGGAATTTGGGGTTGGGAATATCCAATAAGGATTTCAAAGATTTAACCGGGGGTGAATAGCAAGTTTCCACTTTATTATCATCCGCTCTCACGTGTTCCAGTAAAAATCAATCTTCCGTGCATGGGGAAATAAAACACAGGCTCAATAGGGCTTGTTTTTTGGAATAAATACTGATAAATTGATTATATTAAATATTAATAAGAATTTAATGAATAAAAGAAATTTGATCATTGCGGCCAGTATACTCGTGTTTTTATTGTTAGGTTTCGCCCTAATCAAGAACAAACATAACAGTAACAACAATTTGGAGCAGACAGTTCTGGGGGATACGCTGGATATTTCCAAACAATATCTGAATTTGCGCCTTTTGACCGACAACACCTTGACCAAAGCATCAGAATATACGGATTACCGATCCTGGAACAAACAAATGGCCGCCTTGCTTAATATGTGGCAGGAGCTGGACAAAAGCGCCGGCGCCTTGGAAAGTCTGGCCGGTGGCTATGCCGGAGAAAAAGTCAGCTGGAATTTGCTTAATCCGGCGCAGGCTGTTACCACGGAAGAAATTAATAATGTTTTCGACAATGCCCCGGCCGGAAAAAAGATCAGAACTTTGGCGAAATTTTTAGGGGTGGATGCCAAGCGGGCCTATAAGATGCTGGAACAAACCCAAAACGAGGTCAAAGCCGATGCCTGGAATGAGGCCGGCGACGAATTCCAAAAATTGGAAACCACAGCTGTGGTGATAAAAGACGGCTGCAAGGTGGCCGGTTTTGTCGGCGGCGTGATAATTACCGGCGGTACCAGCGCCATTGCGGCCGGGTCAACCCTGTCTCAGGTGGCGGTGGTAGTGACCGGGGCTGATTTGGTTTTGGAAGTATCTGAAGACGCGGCCAACATCTCCCTGGGCAACAATAATGACGCCGCCGCGCTTATCGGCGATATCAGGAAATTCACAGAGCCGGCGGCCGCGATCCTGGCCATAACGGATCTGCCGAACAATATCGCGACAAATTTCGATAAATTCAATGCCTTTATGTTCGGTTTGGACAATTTCCGCTCCACCGCCCAGGAAGGCAAAGTGATCGGCATTGCCTTGCCGGTTTACGATGGCAAGGAAATAAAGATCAATATTGATGGCGCGGTCATGGACCGGAGCGAACTGGAAGAGTGGCTGCAATCCCAGGGCTATGACGGTTATGAAGATTATTTGGCCGGTTTATTCGGCCCAGGCGCTGAAACAGCGGCGGAAGCCAGCGCCCCGGAGGAAGCAGCGCCTGCGGACGCGGCAGCGGCGGAAGCCAGCGCCCCGGAGGAAACAGCAGGGGAGGCAGAAACCAAGGAAACCGCGGCGAATGACGGCAATTATCAAATCACCCCCGATACGGTTTACGGACAGGACGGCAAAGTCAGCATCACCCTGGAAAGCCCTTTGGACCCTGTTTTCCAGAGAGGCCAGGCGAGGATGTGGGAGATAAAAGTAAACAATTGGGACGAGGAAACAGCCGGCCGAAGCTATACTTGCGACTGGTCCTTCTATCTGGGCGGAGAACTTTACCGGGAGCAAGCGGATACCTGCCGCTTTACCAGCACCTTTATTGACAAAGCGGGCGATTTGACGGCGGAGTTGAAGTTCAAAATTTTACAAGGGCGTTCTGTTTTTGACGAGAATGGCGAATATATCGATTATGTCAAAGACACGGTTGATACCCTGACTTTGACGCAGGAATACTCGGTCGAAGCGCCGGTGGATACTTATGTGCATCCGTAGCAGCTTCGGGAAACAGAAAATTGCTAATATCGCGCGGGTAATGACTTTATAAATTAGAAAAGGTAACGTTACCTTAACGTTACCTCCGAAATAAACCTATGAGAGAAGTCAGGAAGATAATTAAAAATGGGGCGGGGACTTATTATGTTTCTATTCCCAAAGAATATATGAAAGCTTTGAAATATAAGGACGGGCAGAAGGTGATGGTGGAGAAGCGGAAGAATGGGATATATATTTGTGACTGGGAGAAGTAGGCGATATTCAGAGTGCCATCGTGGAGAACTGTGCAAATAATTGACTGATTAAAAAAAATATTATAAAGTTTTGGCATTGATTGCATATTATTACCCCAAAAAAAGGAGCGATCATGGCTGAGGACAAAAGCAGGTATATCGACATTCGATCTAACGGAGGAGGCGTAGTCGGCAGGGTTTTTGATGAAAATGGAGAAATAATACACGAACCCTTCAAAGGGCCGACAAGAAAAGCAATGTTAAAAAAGTTTAGGAGCAAATTCAATCCCAATCCATCAATAAATATAAAACGGCGCGGGAAAACTTATTTTTGACATTGTTATTGTATCGCAAAAAACAAACTGCAGCTGGAATAAATACTACCCCCAGACATTAATCTGGGGGTTATTATTTCCAAAATAAAGAATCATCCTCCAGCAGCCGTGATTTTTGTATGACCAGAGAAAGATCGAATCTGATTCAAGTATATGTTACAATATAAAGTAGTATAGAATTATTAACAAAATTAATTATTTATAAAAAAATTATGTCAAAATATAAATGTACAATATGCGACTATATTTATGACGAAACGGCTGGCGATCCGGAACATGGGGTAGGGCCAGGCACGAAATTCCAAGATATTCCGGATACCTGGGTTTGCCCGCTCTGCGGCGTAGGCAAGGATAAATTTGTGAAGATTTAATAATAAGAATATAAATAGGTTGCTTTATTTCTAAAAAACAAGTTCGGATTAGAATTGGCACCTTGTGCGCATAAAGTCACAGCTAAAATTAGCTGTGACTTTCGGTATGGAACAATGCAGAAGCGAATCCGGATAACCGGAAAAATATATCAATAGCTATTGATATATTTTTGCTCAAGCAGTATACTTAATTTCATATGGTGGATAAATGCTGCCTTCCCGGCAGTGTACAGCAAAAAGAACTCCTTAATCTTAAAAAAGATTTTGAGGTGTTAAACGATGTTAATCGGCTTCGTATTTTATGTTTGGTTAAAGCGCATAATGAGATTTGCGTGTGCGATATCCAAGAGTCGCTGGATCTGCCGCAAAATTTAGTGTCATATCATTTGGGCAAACTGAAAGACGCTGGTTTTGTAGAGTCGAGTAAGCAAGGCGCAAAGGTGATGTATCGCCAGGGGGTCAAAAAGGCAAAAGAATTTGAGAAAACTATTGTTAATTTATTAAATAAACGCCCTTAAGGGAGTGCACCCCGGGAGTATTTCTTTCAGGGCGCCCTCAGGGCATAACATTATGCGCAGTAAAACAAGTGCCTTTGGAGCACAAATACAAGTTTTAGGTTCGGGCTGCCCGACCTGCAAGCAGTTATTAGAAACTGTTAAAAAGGTGGCCAAAGATTTAAGCATTGACACGGAAGTAGAGTATATCACCGACGTCGCCAAGATGATCGAGATGGGCGTAATGCAGAGCCCGGTGCTGGCCGTTGACGGCAAGCCGGTTTTAACCGGCGGGGGTAAAGGCGAAGAGGAGATAAAAGAAGCTATTTGCGGAGCGATGAAAACCATTGAAAATGAAAAGGGGCATGGTGGCTGTTCTTGCTGCGAGCATTGTTGATTTAATCAATCAAGTTAACTGATTATGGATATTTTTTACCCTTTAGAATTATTCGCTAAATGGATCACCTATGGCGTTTTTTCACTGCATGCCGGGCACTTGGCCGGAGCCTTGGAGTTTTTTGTTTATGATTCCTTGAAAATATTTGTTTTGATAATCTTCATTACTCATTTTATGAGTTTGTTAAGATTTTATTTACCGATCGAGAAATTGAAGGACTTTCTAGCGGCGCACCGGATGTTCGGTCTGGACTATTTTTTGGCAACAGTGTTCGGGGCTCTTACCCCCTTTTGTTCTTGTTCGTCCATCCCTTTGTTTATTGGATTCATGGAAGCCCGAATTCCCCTGGGCGTTACTTTTGCATTTTTAATAACATCCCCCCTGGTTAATGAAATAGCTATCGGTTTGTTTATCGGTATGTTTGGCATGAAGATTACCACCATATACGTTGTATCCGGTATTTTGATCGGTATGGTCGGAGGTTTTGTGATCGGTAAACTGAAGATGGAAAAATATGTAGCTGATTTTGTTTGGAATATCAAAGCTCAGAAATTAAGCAAGGCAGAGGCTAAAAAAGTTCCTTGGGGGGGAGTGTATAGAATAATTTCCCGAGAAGCTTGGGGGATCAGTAGAAAAATAATGTTGTATGTTCTGGCCGGGGTGGCTGTTGGCGGGTTGATTCATGGCTATGTCCCGGAAGGGTTTTTTGAAGTGTATTTACGGAAGGCTGGCTTTTGGGGTGTCCCGCTGGCGGTAATTTTAGCTGTCCCGCTATATTCCAATGCCAGCGGCGTTATACCTATTATCCAGTCATTAATAGCTAAAGGCGTGCCGCTGGGAACAGGCTTGGCTTTTATGATGGCTACCGTGGGACTTTCCTTGCCCGAAGCCATGATACTCAAGAAAGTGTTGAAATGGCAGTTGTTGGCTGCCTTTTTCGGGATCGTTGCCGTGGGCATAATTTTAATTGGCTATTTATTCAATATAATATTATAACAAAAAATAAGCCGGCGCTTATTTAAATCAATATATAAAAACCATGAAAAAATACATTTTATTTTCTTTTTTATTTTTTGTTTCTTTATCCTTGGCTGGGTGTAGCCAGGGACAAGCAGAAGCGCAAATAAAAAATAACGATAAACTAAAGAACACTGCTCAAGCAGCCAATAAGCAAGTGAATAATTCTAACCAATATCCGGTTTCGAGCATTGAGACTGTGGCTGATAAGGTGCAGGTTTTTCTTTTTCATGGCATAGAGCGCTGTGCCACTTGCATTGCCATTGGTAAATTTGCCAATGAAACAGTTAATGAAAGATTTAAGAATGAGCTTCAGTCTGGTGAAATTGAATTCAGGGAAATTAATATAGACTTGCCGGCCAACAAAGAACTGGCTAGAAAATTTCAAGCCAGCGGGTCAGCTTTGTATCTCAATGGTATCAGGGGGAACGAGGACAACATTATGCAGGATACAAAGGTGTGGAGCTTAACAGGAAATCCGACGGCCTTCAAAGACTATCTTGAAGGGAGAATAAATACTTTGCTAGGAAGATAAAATGGATTTTATAAATGCTTTAATGGATAGTTATAATATCCCGGTGTTTACGGCTTTCTTGCTTGGTGTTTTGACTTCAATCAGTCCTTGCCCTCTGGCCACCAATATTACGGCGGTCGCCTATATATCGAAAGAGCTGAAAACAATTAAGAACACCTTGTTCAACGGGTTGTTCTATACCCTGGGCAGAGGGATTAGCTATACACTCCTGGCTACTTTGGTTTATTTCGGGATATCAAGTTTTCAGATTTCCAATATTTTTGAGGGTTGGGGAGATAAAGTGTTAGGACCAATATTGATTATTATCGGCTTAATAATGTTTGGAGCCATAAATATAAATATTGGGATCAAAAGCGAGAAGGTAGCGAGAATAAAAGAGTGGCTAGCGCAAAAAGGATATATTGGCTCACTTCTTTTGGGTGTTATTTTTGCCCTGGCATTTTGCCCGTATAGCGGGGTTTTATTTTTTGGAGTTTTGATACCGCTGGTATTGAGTTCGACCGAGGGCTTGCTGCTGGCACCGTTATTTGCGCTAGGCACCGGGTTGCCGGTTATTATATTTTCTTTTCTGATCGCTTTCTCAATGCAAAAAGTTAGCCAGGCTTTCCAAATAGTGCAAAAGCTTGAAAGAGTGATGAGATATATTGTGGCCAGCGTGTTTATAGCAACGGGACTATATTATTCGTATATTTTACTTAAATTCCTATTCCTTCTTTTTTAATTCAGGCAGGATAATATTTGTAGTATTCATATAATAAGCACTAATATCGTAACCAATCCAGCAAAATAAAATCACAGCTAATATTGGCTGTGATTTTTGATCGGTGAGCAGCAAGTTCGAACCTAACCAGGTAATTTGCTATAATTAAAGCATCATATTGAAAATAATTTTATGATAATTGATTCACACGTACTATATCCCTATTTGAAAATAACGCAATTAACCCGGAAGATGCGTTTAAACTTCTTTTGGCGGATATGGTGAGGAACGAAGTCGGCTATGTAGTTGTAATTCCTGATAATTTTGAGAATTCGGACAGTATAGCCGATTTGGATAAAGCAATTCAATTGGCCGGAAAGTACAGCAATGTTTTTTCTTGGGAAGTCCACAAATTGTTCAAAGAGGTTCAAGCGAATTGGAAAAATACATAAAATTATTAAAAGGAGGAACTGTTAAAGGATTAAAATTTTTTCCAGGCCACGGTCCGTATTATCCCAGCGATGAAAGGTTGTTGCCATATTATGGAATATATTTATGATAGTATAATATTATATTTTGTTAAATATAAGAAATAATTATGCCGAATAAAATTTATCATAAAATAGACAGTCAACAAAATACGCAAATAAAATTTCTTGAGAAATTGAATTCAAAGAAATATCGTCTGGAATCAAAAAAATTCACAGTTGAAAATTTGACAATTATTTTGGACGCATTGAAAGATGGTTTTGATTTTGAGGCTTTATTCGTTACGGAAGAATTTGCCTTGAAACATAAAAAAGAGTTGGCATATATCGAAAATAATTCTCATTTACGAAATTTTTATTTGATTGATTCCAAACTGAATAAGCATTATTCAAATCTGGATACCCCTTCCGGTATTACGGCGGTGTACGATATTATTGAAAAAAAGCTTGACGTTGCATCTGTGGTATATCTGAACGGGATCGGTGACCCGGGAAATCTCGGAGCAATTTTACGCAGCGCCTTGGCCTTTGGCTTTGCCAATATCGTCCTTGATGAAAATTGTGTCGATGCCCACAATCCAAAAGTTGTAAACGCCGCCAAGGACGCAATTTTTAAATTGAACATTATTGAAGACAAAACCGGAAACTGGCTAAAGAGCACTGATTTGCCGATCTATGGCACAAGTTCTCATTTCGGGTCAAATTTATCAGAATTTAAGCCAGCCAAGGCCTATTGCCTGGTTTTGGGTTGCGAGAGCCATGGGGTCAACTCGGAAATCGTTAAAATGGCAATAGAAAATATAAAGATCGAGATGTCTTCCCGTATTGAATCTTTGAACGTGGCGGCATCAGCCGCAATTCTTTTTTATGAGCTTAAGCAAAAACAAATTAATTAGAATCGAGGAAGTAACCTTGAGGTTGGATGAAGATGAAGAAGTTTTAATAACAAAAATTTCTCAGATTTTGTTTTTGCCCGAATCGGATATAATTAGTTTTAAAATTGCCAGAAAAAATATTGATTCACGTAAAAAGAATATTCTTTTTGTATATTCTTTGGATGTTTTAGTTAAAAATATCGAAGCAGTCAAAAAATGGGACACAGTCCATAGGGTCAGAATATATGAACCGTACGTATATCAAGAAAAGAATATTGTTAAAAAAAATAGTAAAAATATCGTAATCGTCGGTAGCGGTCCTTGCGGCTTGTTTTCCGCTTTAGTTTTGGCAAGGGCAGGATTTAAGCCCTTGATAATAGAGCGTGGCAAAGATATAGATTCACGGGTAAAAGATGTTGAAAATTTTTTCCAGAAAAGCATTCTGAATCCCGGGTCAAATATTCAGTTCGGAGAAGGCGGTGCCGGAACATTTTCCGACGGGAAGCTTTATACCCTGATAAACGATCCTCGCTCAAAATATGTATTTTCCGAACTTGTTAAAGCCGGTGCTCCGGAAGAAATCATATGGAGCGGGACGCCTCATATCGGTACGGATAAGTTGCGGGGAGTTATAAAAAATATTCGGAAAGAAATTATTGGATTGGGCGGGCGTATCAGGTTCGAAACATGTTTAACCGGGCTTGAAATCAAGAATAGCAAACTGGAAGGAATAGTTCTTGACGATAAAGAAAAAATTTCCGTTGGCAACCTTGTTTTAGCCATCGGCCATTCAGCCCGCGATACATACCAAATGCTATTTGATGCGCAACTTAAAATGACCCAAAAGAATTTTTCCATCGGACTTCGCATTGAACACAACTCTGAAATGATAAATAAATCCCAGTATGGAAATTCGTATAATCATCCGAAACTTGGTGCGGCGAAATATAAGCTTGTTCAGCATCTTAAAGATAAGCGATCGGTTTATACCTTTTGCATGTGTCCCGGCGGGTATGTAGTAGGGGCTGCTTCCGAAGAGGGCGGCGTGGTGGTGAACGGGATGAGTAAATATGCCCAAGACGGTGAAAATTCCAATAGCGCGTTATTGGTGCAGATAAAGTCAAGCGATTTCAGCTCGGATCATCCTTTGTCAGGAATTGAATTTCAGCGCCAGTGGGAAAGGCAAGCTTTCTCGGCTGGCGGCGGCAACTATTTTGCCCCCGCCCAACTGGTTGGCGATTTTTTAAGAAAAAGGGCATCAAGGGTTATTGGCAGCGTTAGGCCAAGCTATAAGCCGGGCGTGACAATGACTTCGCTTGAAGCTTGTCTGCCTGATTATGTGATTAAAAGTATCAGAGAGGCACTGCCTCTTTTCGATAAAAAGCTAAAAGGTTTTGCCCGGCCTGATGCTGTTTTAACGGGGGTAGAGACCAGGAGTTCATCGGCAGTGCGATTGGAGCGAAATGAAAAATGCGAATCAAGCATAGCCGGAGTCTATCCGGCCGGGGAAGGAGCGGGACATTCCGGAGGAATCGTTTCTTCGGCAATTGACGGCATGAGGGTGGCAGAAAAAATAATTGAAAAGTATTTAATATAATAGATTCAAAGTTAAATTATCCTAATGCGGGCATTTAAACAGGATACTTTATTTCCAAAAGACAAGTTCGAATGAGCAAAGGCGCCTCGTGCGAAAATAAAATCAGCCCCTTCGGGCTGAATTATTTTCGTCTGGTGCGGCAAGTAGTGAAGACACCGTGACAGATGTGAAAAGATCAATTGCGTAGTAAAGGAATTTTCGTAGAGTATTATCAGAATCGTGGTTTGCTGATGGGGCGGAGCTCTTGACCAGTCGAATGATGCGGTCCGCCCCTTCGATTCCTACCACCCGTGCAAAATAAATTTACTACTGATATTAGCTGTTATTCTTGGTACGAAAGATAAATTCGAGCTAAATTAAAAAATCTGCTATAATAATACATGGAGATGAAGCCCTCCGTGGAATAATTTCAAAACCGCTTTTAGCTAATGGCCTCTACTTGAAGTAGGGGTTTTTGTATCCAAAATTTATGAACGGATTTGTTGAATATTTATTAAAGGTCATAGCCATCCTGTTCAAGATAGGATTGGTTTTGTTTGTTATCGGAGTAATCGCATATTTTTCCTTGTCCAGATACATCGATTACCGGATGAAACAAGTCCAGGAAAAGGAAGCCATTGAACGGGAACAGCAGGCGAAAGAGCGGGAGCAATACGAAAAAGAGTCGGCTGACAAACCCTCGCAGGAAGAGCTGGATAAAGAAGCGGCTTATTCAAGGTGTGTTAACAGCGCTTATAAAGAGTATAAAAAGAAGTACGATGAGGAATGTTCCAAGATCATTATGGACGGGGAATGCGTGGTGTCGCAGGAAAAACGCTATGAACTGGATGGAATCTATATGCACGATAAGGCGGATTGTGAAAAATTAAAGCAATAAAATTATGTCAGATACGATCATGCTGGTTTTGGGGACAATCTTCGGCATTATCGCGTCAGCAATGGCTTACCTGATCACGTATGAAGAGTACAGGAAGCATCAGTTTCCCAAACAGAGATTAATAAAAACTTCCCTGCAGTCAGCATTATTCACTTTTTTGTTTTTTCTGATCCTGTCGCTCATACTGGGTTATGTATTTTCTAATAACTTAAATTAAAATATGGCCACAATAAAAAAATTACACGCTACAGTATCAAATTTCTTGGCTTTGTGATCAGCTAAAATTAAAGCCAAGGACTAGAAACAGAGACGGTTTTACTATATCGGCGAAAACTTTTGAGCAGATGTATTATCGCACTTTATTAAATGGCGATATAGATAATTGCATTATTAATAAATCTTTGGATGAATTGGAATATGTGTCAGACATGGCATTTGTGGTTTTAATAAAGAAGAAATTGAAGATCAAATTTAACAACAACGAGTATATTGAAAAAATCCAATCAATACAAAATCTTGATGGCGGATTCGGTTTTAACGACGGCAGTAGTTCTTTTTTGGAAAATACTTATTTAGCAGTTAAGGCATTATCGGCATTAAATCAAAAACCCCTTTTATTAAAAGAATGTGTTAGCCTTATTGAGGGTTGCCGTGTAAATAATGGGGGATACGGCAGGTCTACGTTGACCGTGCCAACTTTGCAAGCCACATATATGGCTATTAAGTGTTTGCAGATTTTAAATTAATTTAAAAGTGATAAATTTTCAGTTTTTTTTCTTTTATGGAGTAGCAAAACGGTTCGAACACTGTCCACGACCCCGTGCAAGTTATCCTGGTGCGAAATTTATCACGGCGGATGCCGGGGCCCTCACCTCACGTTAACAAGGAAAAACTGCGGCCAGAAGCCGCAGTTTTAATATCTCTAATTCTGTTTGGTCAGACGCCCAGGACTCGCGAAGAATCGTAGAGGCGGGATTTTACCACCGGAATCGCAAGGGAGTATTTGGCCAGGAGGCTCTTGACCAGGTCGACGACCCAGTCTTCGGCGTAGGGGGCGACATAGATCCGGTCGATCACCCGGCCGATCCCGATCGGGATGAAAATGCCCTTGTAGCGGCATTTGTTCTTGTCCTGGCAATGGATGATCGCCCGCACTTCCTTTTCGTGCTCGAAACTTTTCCGCTTGTAGGCGAAAGGCTTGATCGGGTCGGAGCTGGGCTTTTTGATCAGCGAATAATCGATATAATTGATCTGCCCGAAGTGAATATCATGGCCGTCCGCTTCGGCGAATGATTCCGCGAGCTTGTCGTAGGTCGAGACGATCGCCAACCCTTCGTTCTTTTGGGCATAAAGCTCCCACATGGCGGCCGACTCGTATTCGCTCTGGTGCCAGCAATTGAGGAAAGCTTGCTTGCGGACATGTTCGTGGTCGGTCAGGGGATAGGACCCTTCGTAGGGGTCGAGAAGCTGGTCGGCCCGGGCGAAGTAGAGCGAGGCGGAATTCAGGAGGGAGACGAATTTGGTGAAATCGAGATATTTCCACAAAGGGATGTCGCGCCTTGATGGTGCCTGGAAATCGAGGTTAGTCATTGCGGTAATGGATTGATTATGTTATCTATCCTAATTATAACCTATTTTGAGAAAAAAATGAAAAACTGCGGTTTGTGGCCGCAGTTTTAATATAGTGTATAATATAGTTTCTCTAAAACAGGCGCACCGGTTCCGCTGTGCCGGGACGAATGAACAAGGCCGAAATAATTTGTAATCATACTTTAATAAAATAATTATATAATTATAATTATTTATAATCACATCATTATGAAAAAATTCATCCTTACTCTAGGCGGGCTTTTGCTTCTTTTGCTTCCTTTGACGACCAATGCCGCGACTTTATCACAGCAATTGTCCGGACGGATAGTCTTGCAGGTCCAGGCCCATGGGGAAGCCTGGTATGTCTATCCCGGCAATAAGCTGCGCTATTTTCTGGGCCGCCCGGCCGATGCCTTCCGGATCATGCGCGAACTCGGCCTGGGCATCAGTGAAGCCGACTATAACCGCTACAAGGATGCCGCGCCGGACCGGCTCTTGGGGCGGATCATGCTCCGCGTCCAGGCCCACGGGGAGGCTTACTACGTTGATCCGCTGGACAAGAAATTCACGTATCTGGGACGTCCGGCTGATGCTTTTCGAATAATGCGCGAAAAAGGCCTGGGTATCACCAATGAGAACCTGGCCCATATGCCGATCGCGGGCGCGTCGATCATCCCGCCGGACGGGGTGATGAATATTGTCGTGGCCGCGCCGCATTGGAATGATCTCGTCAGCTCTCCGATAGCGGTGAGCGGCCAGGCGCGGGTCTTCGAAAATACGCTCCGGGTACGCGTCCGCAATTCAAACGACAAGATCCTGGCCGACACCCAGGTGATCGCGCAAGCCCCGGACGCGGGCGAATACGGTAGCTTCTCCCTATCCCTGCCGTTTACGGCCCCGGGTACGGACTCGGGCTACCTGGAAGCCTTCACCTTGTCAGCCAAGGACGGGACCGAGATCGACAAGGTCAGCGTCCTGCTCCGCTTCGGCGGGAGCGCCGCCGCGGACTGGAAAACCGCCACGGACAGCGCGGGAAACTCATTCCTCTATCCAGCCTCCCTGGGCACCACCTATGTCCAGACTGTTGACTGGCCGCCGCAGCTCCAGCTTCTCAATCAGGCCTATAGCTGCCTCACGGCCGGCACTTCCACGGCGCCGGGCGGACAGACTGCCGCGGTCGCCATTAACGGCCGCGCTTATTGCCAGACCAAGGAAGTCGAGGGGGCGGCAGGCAGCATCTACACGCAGTACGCCTTCGCTTTTGCCCGGGATGCCAAAACGGCGATCCTGACGTTCACGATCCGGGAACCGCAATGCGTCAATTATGACGACCCGCAAAAGACCGCCTGCGAGAATGAGGAAAATAATTTCAGTATAAACAATACGGTCGATCAAATGGCGCAGAGTCTGGTGTTGAAGTAGGGCCGCTGCGGAAAGGCAAAAAGAACGTTCCTTGAACGTTTTTTTTGGGTTGGCCTGGTAAAATCCAAAATCAAATATATTAGCGAAAAGAGAATATAACTATAAAATATAAATTTGTATTTCCCGGGACTGATTCGTCAAATCCGGCACGGTCAGTAAAAACAGCATAATTGCATTCTTTAATTATTATTTAATTCAAATTTATTATAATTATAATATATTCAATGCGATAAAATAACCTGAATCATATGGACTATGAAAAATTAGCTTCCCGCGAGGCGGTCGAGAGAACGGCCCAGGCCCTGGCAGCCAACGGTATAGAGCCCATCGTCGCGGCAAGCGGCCGAGAGGCGCTCGATAAAATCATCGAATTGATCCCCCGCGGGGCATCGGTCATGAACGGGGCTTCGCGCACTCTGGAGCAGATCGGGTTTGTCGAATATTTGAAGTCCGGCCGGGTGAGCTGGAACAATCTCCACAAACCGGTCGTGGAAGAGAAAGACCCGGTGAAGCAGGCTCTGCTCCGGAAACAGGCCTTGCTCGCCGACTATTATCTGGGCAGCGTGCACGCCCTGGCGGAGGCGGGGGAGTTCATTATCGCATCGAACACGGGCAGCCAGCTGCCGCATATCGTTTACAGCTCGGCCAACCTCATTCTCGTTGTCAGCACGAAAAAGATCGTGCCGACCCTGGGGGAGGCGTATCAGCGCCTGATGGCGCATGTCGTCCCCCTGGAGGACAAGCGGATGATGGCGGCTTACGGGGCGCATACCAAAGTTTCCAAAATAGTGACCTTCAAGTTTGAAAACCCCTCGGCCGGCCGCCGGGTCAGGATGATATTGGTAAATGAGAATTTGGGGTTTTAATAATTTTGGTCTCGGAATTACCGCAAGCCGCAATCCCGTACGAAAAAAACAGCCGTTTGGCTGTTTTTTTGGTTCTTCTTTAGAATTATGTTAAAAAATGTTAAAATGTAAATATGGTAATTGGCAATAATATTACAAAAAAGATTAGCTGGCTTCTGATCTTCAATCTGGCTGTCAGTCTGGTTATGGCTTCAACGCGCAGAGGCCTTGATTCCGTGTATTTTAATTTTGCGCCCGCTATTTTTATTTTGCCGCTGTTGCCATTTGCCAGCGGCATTTTGCTGGTATTGTTCCAGGGTAAAAACCGGAGTTATCAATATTTACCGGTCCTCATTATCGGGTCTTTTCTGAATAGTATCGCGATCGTTTTGGTTTTGGATTTGACTGAGTATTTCCGGCATGCTTACGCTTACCGCCAGTTAATTAATATTTCAGCAATGATTGGGTTGTTCTTGCCATTATCCGGCATTTCAATTTTTGGCGGACTTGTCGGTTTGGTTATCAGGGGAACATCTGAACAATTCAAAAAACATCCCGATGCAAAAATCACTATCGCTTTCAGAAAAATATTTGGCAGCATATTTATAGGCATCGGCGCCTTGGGCGGAGCGGTTTCTGCGGTCGTGTTTTTCGTTCTGGCTTTCAATCCCTCAAGTTCCTGGCTGGATATGATAATGGCCGATTTCAGGCTCATAGAATTACTTGGAGCAGTACTTTATTATTTATTATTAGTGTCAGCTTTATCAATCATTCTTATTCCTCTGACGTTTTTGGCAAATTGGGGATCGAAATTATTTTTAGAAAAAAAATTTGTTAATAAAAAACTCGCTTTACGTCTGAGAATATGTTTTTATATTTCCTTGGTGATATTTTCACTGATATCAACTTATATAACATCTGAATTTAATGTCAAAACGGCGGAAATGAAAGCAGATGTTCGGGAAAGCCATGTTGATATTAAGGATTTTAAGAGTATTTATATCTCACCCTATATTGAATTTGATGACATAGTGATCAAGCAGGGAGAAAATTTCGACATCGCAGTCAAGGGCAGCGAGTATGACCGCATCGGGTTGGATTTTGCCAAGACCGGGGATACTTTGAATATAAAAAGATCAGAGTTGGAAACATATTTTAATACCGATACCTGGACGGTAGAAAACAGTGATATTTTGTTTCGCGCCCGGAGTAAGCATTTAGCCATAGAGATAACAATGCCGGATCTTGAAAAAATTGAAAATGAGGGCGCTAATATAATTTTGGAAAATTTGGAGGCTGATAATCTGGAAATAAAACTAACTCATAGATTTAATAATATAAAAGGGGATATCAAGGTTGCGGACACCCTCAGGCTTGACGCCAGGGGCGGAATAATCAATCTAACCGGCTCGGCTAAAAATTTAATAATTAATTCCGGCGATTGCTGGATCGAGATGGATAAGCTCACGGCCGAAGAAGCGATTATTAATGCCGTTAATACCAGCCGCTTGAATGTCTATGTCACGGATAATATGGAAGTGCGGTCCGGCGCAAATTCCGGCATTGTGAATTATTTTGATGAATTATAAAATATAAAATCATGAAAAAATTAGAGCATCTTATTTATATTGTAATTCAGGCTTTTCTCTGGCTGCAAATTTTGATTTTTTCTACTTATATTGTTTACCCAAAATCGGTTGTGGCTGGCAATGACGCGGAAGGATGGCTCAGGGAATTGGCGGACTACCACCTAGGCATGCAAAAAATATTCTTATTGTACTCTCTCGTTTTATTAATCATATTTTTTGTGTTGTTATGGGGTGGGCGAAGGGCAAAAATACTTTATTTTTACCCGGCGCTTGCCGTTTTTACCGCTTCGTTCGCTTATTTCGCGACGCGGGGGTACACTTGGTATTTTTATGGCAATAATAACCAGACTGTCAAAGCCATTGTCATGACAACGATCTGTATTTTGTTGAGTTTTTCTATCATTTTTATAAAGAAGTTTTTCACTGGAAGCAAATCCCGGTCGAGCAATAACTATAATGAAGCAAAACAATTAACATCATACTTATGAAAAAAACCTTAATAATTATCAGTGAATATCTTTCCCGGTTCTTCAGCGTCGTGCTGGTCGGGGGGATATTGTTTTTGGCCTCAACTTTTATCACTATCCCCGAATTATGGATGGGCGGCGGCCGGTCCGGCAATGTTTTTCATAATAATTTCGGCAGTATCCTGCTTGAGAATTTCGAAAATAATTATATGGGGTTCTTATTCTTTCCGCTTTTGTATTTTTTAATATTTTTCCTGGCGTTATCGGTTTTTATCTGGATATATTACCGGCACGACGAAAAGTCCGGCGCGACCGGTTTTAAAAATGTTATATTGTCATTGCTTGTGATCTTTACTCTGGTCTATTTGCCGGTCAGATTCAATGATTTCAGATTTAAAATATCACAAATGAAAGCAGATGAGCTGGCCGGATCAGGGGGTGTTACAAAAATTTCCACGCCATCTGAGCGCCGTGAATTCTTGAATATTTATCACTCTCTTTATCAGGAAGGGCTGATTGCCTGGCGCCATGATCCGATCAAAGTGGTTGAGTACGATCTTAAATACGGCATATTACGGCCTTATGACGGAGAGAATAACGAATTAAGCGTGGAAGCCATGACCGCTGCTGATCCCGGAGTTCTGGGCAGCGCCGTGGTATTGCTGAAAAACGAAAAACATCAGGTCGCGGTCTATCTGAGCGGCCAAGGCGGTGAAGATGACCGGGTCTGGATGGTGTATGGTTATGAGTTCAATATCGATTAAAAATATGACAAATAGAATAAAAAGATTGCCTTTGCCGGTTATTTTCGGCATAACTCTGGCCGGGCTGGACCTGGCGGTTTGGATTTTGTTCCTGTCGCACTGGTTCCTCCATCGGCAGGAATTGTTTCTGGGCGAGGGCCTGATGCTGATGATGGTCCTGCATTTTCCCGCTTCTTTCCTTTTGCCGCTTTTGGGGTCGGTTCTGATAGCGCTTCTTGATCCGTTTTTCCCGGGTGCGGCCGGTTCGCTCGCGCCCCAGGCGGTATTCCTCCTCGTTGTCGGCCTGGCGCAGTATTATCTCCTCGGCTATTTTATCGGCTGGATCGTGATGAAGATCCGCCGCCACCGGGGGCATGGCCAGGCTATCTCCCCGGAGCCGCCGGAGCGGACCGCCGGGAGGGGAGGCTTGTGGGCCTATAATATTTTGTACTTGCTCTTTACCTTTACGGTCCTGCAAATGCTCATAGAGATCGTCTCCGGCCTGCTGCTTGATTTCGAAATGTACAAAATGAACTACCCGCCCACCCGGCATTATCTGGAGTTGTCGATCGGTCTGGCCTGGCTATTCGCCACTTACCGTATAATCCGCTACAACCGGTCCAGGGCCGGCAATGGCCGGATCAATAAGAGACTGCTGTACGCCGGCATCAGCCTGCTTGTCCTGTTTGCGGCCGTCTATATCCCCAAATTATCGATCAGCGATATCCCTGATGCGACCGGGCTGGAAAAGCTTTATGCCGGCCAGCAGGCCGGAATATTTTTTGACAATCCGATCGAGCGGCTGATAATCATGAAGACGGCAATTGTCGGAATGGACGAGCATATGATGCAGGTGGAGGCATTCACGTTTTTCGGCCTGCCCTACCGCCTGACGGATATCGAGCGGGTGGGCCGGGATGAAATGCGCCGGCTCCTCATTTCCGGTTTGGCCGGGCAGCTGCCGGAAGAGACAGGCGGCAATCAACCGGCCGGAGGCGGCGTTACGGCCACCGGTACGCCAGATGTTCCGCCCGGTATCCACGATAGCAACCCTTCCGGGACGGGCAAGCTTAAGGCGGTCGACTGCCTCCCGGAGCAAAGGAAGGCGGAGGCCTGCGACGATATCTACCAGCCGGTTTGCGGCCAGGTGCAGGTGGAATGCATCAAAGCGCCCTGTTATCCGGTTAAAGAGACGTTCGGCAATCCTTGCCAGGCCTGCCTGAACCCCCGGGTGTTGTCTTATACCGAGGGGGAGTGCCCGGAAGACGGAGAAGGAAAATATTAATAATTAATTTTGCCAAGCGTTGCCGTGAAAAATTGAAAAGCCCGGGTTTAAAGGAATTTGTGGTCGCAATATGCCTATATTTGCAATTTCAGTTCTAAGATCCTTATTACGCGCGTCTTATAAAAACGCTGATATAGGCGTTTTTTATTTTTATAAATAGTGTTACCTTTTTTCCTTATTTTCGTATATTATTATAGGTAGGTTCTCATATATATTTAATAATTTGAGTTTGCTTTGAGCAAGCAAACCACTAATTTATGAAGAACACAATTAATTGGAAAATGTTTTTTATTCTGCTGGCTGCCGGCCTGCTTACATCCATGATGGTCCTGCCCTATGCGCTGTCGCTTGTTTCGAGCGAGTCCATGGCGCTTACTCCGGCCATAATATCAGTCGCGATCGTCCAGGCGCTGGTATTTTTTTCGATTGCCTCTTTTTTCGGCCTGCTTTTGGCCAAACGCGTCGGGTTCGGCCTGCCGATCATCGAGGGTATGCTAAAAGGGGAAAAACAAGGCGATCGCCTGAAAGCCATTTTGCGGCCCTCGGTCGGATTGGGCGTCCTGGCCGGCGTGCTGATAATTTTGTTAAGCGTGCCGTTCGGGTCGATGTCGGTCGATTTTCTCAAAGCGGAAGTGGCCGTACCGGTCTGGCAGACTTTTCTGGCCTCCTTTTATGGCGGGATAGCGGAAGAGATCATACTGCGCCTGTTTTTGATGACTTTGTTCGTTTGGATCACCTTCAAGATCAAGAAAACCCCGGACAACAAGCCGACGGCCGCCGGCATCTGGCTGGCCATCATCGCGTCGTCGGTCATATTCGGTCTGGGCCATCTGCCGATCACCGGCGGCCTGACCGCCATCACGCCGCTAGTCGTGACCAGGGCGATCGTGCTCAATGGCGTCGCGGGAATTATTTTCGGCTGGCTCTATTGGAAGAAGGGTCTGGAGTCGGCTATGATCAGCCATTTTACCGGCGATATCGTCCTGCACGTATTATTGCCGCTTACGGCCTCGCTTTTTATATAGGCAGAACAGCGAAAGAATAACTGGCAGGCGTTTATTACCGGGTTCTCTTTTTCTCGCTCCACCCGGGCGGGAATGGCAAAGAGAAAGGGAATTTTGGAATGGGTATACAGAAATTTGCGCTGATTTTATATTGTTTTTTTAATGTTTTTGTGCTATGATTAAATGGTAAATGATTAATATATGCTGCCAAAAATTATCCTGCCTTTTTTCTGGTCATATGAAGCCGGAAAAATGGACAAGGAAAAAGACAAGAAAAGAATAATAACGAATGTTCTTAATATCGGTTCGAAAGAAGCGGTCTGCTGGGTGCTTAAGAACTATTCGAAAGACGAGATCAAAAAAGTGCTGGCAAACCCCGCGCCCGGAGAGTGGAACAGGAAATCGCTTAATTTTTGGTCCATTTTTTTCGATCTTAAAGCGGCGGCAACAAACAGGAACATCCCATAAAATATGCACTACGAAATTTTAGATAAAAAAAGAGCCGAGATTTTACCCTTGCTGAAGCCGTTTAAGGGTAATTTTTATTTGGCGGGAGGAACGGCCCTGGCCTTGCAGATCGGGCATCGCGACAGCCTTGACTTCGATTTTTTCAATTCCGGAGATTTGGATACGCGGAAACTGTATGAAAAGATCAGAACCGTGTTCGATGGCCATGAGCTCTTGAAAACCCAGGAAGAAAACAATACTCTAAGCGTTTTTGTAGACAAAGATATAAAATTAAGTTTTTTCACTTATAGTTATAAGCTGTTGGAGCCGCCCTTAGAGGAGGAATTTTTACGCGTGGCTTCCGTCACCGATATTGCCTGCATGAAATTTTCCGCCATTACCGGCCGGGCCAGCAACAAGGATTATATTGACCTTTATATTATACTGCAGGATGAAGATTTGAATGATTTGCTTGAAAAATGCGCGGTTAAAATGCCGGATCTTGATCCGATTCTAGTGATCAAGAGCTTGGCTTATTTCGAGGATATAGAAGAAGAAAAAATAAAATTTACTCCGGGGCATGAGGTCGAATTTAAAAAAGTAAAAGAATTTTTATCCGAAAAAGCGAAGAACGTATCTTTAATTCGATAATGTTCGCACATAATTAAAGTTGCTTGAATACGCAATTTTACTTATGCAACATGGGTGCAAAATGAGTGAAATTAAATCCATAGCCTTTTCCACGATTCTGAGAAGCAAGTCAGCCGTTTGGCTGATTTTTTGTTTTGTGGGATAATGGCAGTAACCCGCCCGGTAACGTATTGGTACGTTACAAAGTTTATGTATAGCCAGATGAAAAAAGAAATCAGGAAGCTTTATCCTGATATTTTCGTTATTTATCAGCGAACTGGCCAAACACTATTTTGGTATAACTCCGGAACTCAGTACGCTTTTTTTCTCAGGCGTCCTGTCGGCGCTTTTCCTTTTTGCGGCCAGCTGGCATGCAATGAAGCTAAAAATCCATATCCGCATATAATTTATAAATATTTTGATTTGTGACAAGGCTCGAAATATTTGCTTGCGCGCAATTAAAAATAAGCCGTGATCGGCTTATTTTTAATTGTCTTGAATGTATTCAATCCGGAGTTTTTATAATTATCAGTTATGTTTTAGTCAGTATCGAGCTGGAGCAGAATATTTTCCAGATCACCGATGCTGAGAGGCTTGATAAGATGGACGTCGAATCCGGCGGCCAGGGATTCTTTGCGCTTTTCTGCGCCGAAGCTGCTTAAGGCCATTATTTTGGTTTTTTTCAGGGCCGGGTCTTCGCGGAGTAATCTGACCAGTTCGTAGCCGTCCATTACCGGCATAGAGATATCGACGAAGATCAAATCGGGTTTTTTGATTTTCACCAAGTCGAAGACGGAGGCGCCATCGTAGGCTACTATTACATCCTGATCCAGGGCATGAAGCAATTGGCCCATCAGATTGGCCAGGGCGATATTGTCATCCACCACCAGTATCTTCCATTTTTTCGCTTTAATTTTTCCGGGCTCAGCCGCTTGCTCCGGCCGGCCGGCATCCCTGCTCGGCGCAATGGGCAATTTCAGGATGAATTCACTGCCCTCCCCGAGGCCGGCGCTTAAGGCAGTCAGCGACCCGTCGTGTAGCTCGGTCAGGGTTTTCGCGAGCATCAAACCCACCCCGAGGCCGCCCTTGTAATCACTGAGCGGCTGATCGGCCTGGGAGAAAAAGTCAAATATTTTCGGCAGCATATCCCCGGTAATACCGATGCCGTTATCGCGCACAATCAAGACCGCGTATCCATCTTCATCGGTGACTTCCACGCCGATCTCGCCTCCGACCGGCGTGTACTTGGCCGCATTGTTCAAAAGATTTACGATAATTTGCTCCACTCGCAAAGGGTCAAGTCTTAAGTTGATCGGTTTTTTCGGGAGAACTACCGTTAATTTATGCTTGCGTTCATTTATGAAAACGCGAACCGTATCGACCGCATGTTTGATGATGTCGCTAAAATTCACTATTTCCGGCATTAGTTCGATCTTACCTCGCTGGATACGCGCCGAATCCAGGAGCACATTCGTTAAATTATTCAATTGATTCGCCTGGCGCTTGATCACATCAATCAATTTCTTGATTTCCGGGTCCTTAATGCCGTGTAAATTGGCCAGTTCCACGGAATATATGATCGGGGCCAATGGATTGCGCAGCTCGTGCCCCAAAACGGATATGAACTCGTCCTTGCGCTGGAGTTCATCGGTGCGGAAATTGAATTCCGGAACCATCTTGTTGTGGGACCTTTCGATTTTCTTCAGATCAAGATTGCGGTCCCTGAGCTCGGCATTGAGGATCATCAACTCCTCGTTGGTCGATTGCAGCTCTTCTTTGGTGGTTTCCAATTCCTCGTTGGTGCTCTGCAGCTCTTCGTTGGCCGACATCACTTCTTCGTTGGCGGATCGCAATTCTTCGTTGGCGGTATCGCGCGTTTCCAAAAGGGACTGGAGCTGATTGATCGACGCTGCCAGCTCCTCTTCCGCCTCGGTCACCAGATCATTATCAGCCGGTCTGGCCTCCGCGGACCTGGGAAAATGTTTAGTTTTTTCGAATAAGATCAGAAAGTGTTTTTCCGGGGATAATTGATCCACAAGGGGAATTACTTCGATATTTACCTTCATGCCGGCCTGGGCGCATTTGATTGTCGTGCCGGTCTTTTTAGCTTCATTGATCATCTCCAATATTTTGGCCAGCAATGGTTTGCGCGCCATTTTAATTATATCCAGGCTGGCGCGGCCGGCCGGATGTTTGAGATAGGGGCCGACATCCCCCCGGAACTGGATGATCGACAAATCGTTATTCAGGATAACCCCGGCTGGGGCGTGCCGGGAGAGAACAATTTTGTCCGCCTGTGTTTCAATGCTTTTCACTTCGCCATTGGGCACGCTTTGTAATTGGGGCTGGGGCGGATAAGGAGTGGAAAAATCCAGGCGGGGAGTGAAAGCGCCCGCTTTTTTGGAATAAACTTTTTGATTTTTGTTGATGTTGGAAAAAAGGTCATTAAAGCTGGCGGCAGTTTCGGCGGTGCCCAAAATGAGAAACCCATAAGGCTTCAAAGCGTAATGAAAGATTGGAAAAGCCCTTTTTTGCAATATGGAATCCAGATAGATCAGCACATTGCGGCAGCTAACGATGTCCATTTTGGTAAATGGCACGTCTTTGACCATATTATGCTTGGCAAAAACGCACATCGTCCGGATGATGGCGCTGACCTCGTAGCCATCCTCATTTTTTTTGAAATATTTACTTAAGATCTCGGTTGATATTCCGGTTTCTATATTCAGGGGATAGCGGCCATGGCGGGCAATATCCAGGGCGTTATCACTGATATCGGTCCCGAAGATCTGCGCCGGAATATTTATTTTATTCTTTGCCATATATTCGGCCAGAGTTATGGCCAAAGAATATACCTCTTCGCCGGTGGAACAGCCCGGCACCCAGATCCGGAAAGTGGCTGGCGGCCGTTTGAATATTTCCGGAAAGATGGCGGATTGCAGAAAATCAAACAGACTTTGATCGCGGAAGAAATTGGTAACCTTGATAAGCATGTCATGGTAAAGAGCAGCCAATTCTTTGGGGCTTTGTTGCAAATACTCGGCGTATTCGCTGAAATTACGGATATTTTTTATATCCATGCGCCGTTTAATACGCCGTTTGAGTGTGCCTGGTTTGTAATAAGTAAAGTCCACCTCACTGGAATTGAGGATCAGATTCAGGATTTTTTGATAGGCCCTTTCTTCGGATCTTGAGATGTCACAGGTAAGGCCTCTGGCGCTGTCAGTAAAATATAGGGCTGGGCTGGCCGAGATCGCCAGTAATTTTTTGGCAATTTTAGCCGGGCTGAATACATAATCAGCCAGACCGGCGGCAACCACGCTGCCCGGCATAGCCCCGAAAGCCGCGTCTTGGTCCTGCGCGAAGGTAATACCGCCGGCTTCCCGGATGGCTTTCATGCCCAGGGTGCCATCGGTTCCGGTTCCGGAAAGGATGACGCCGATCGCGTTTTGTTTTTTGCCTTTGGCCAGGGAAACAAAAAATTCATCTATCGACAGATTCGGTCCGGCCTGTTTTCGTTCCGAAAGCTGCAGTTTGTTGTTATTTAAGATTATGTTTTTGTGCGACGGGATGACGTAGACGTGGCCCGGTATGATCGGCGTATTCCTGGCCACCTCTTTGACCGGCAATTTGGTCCGGCCGGACAGGATATCGCTTAAGCTGCTTTTGGCGTCCGCCAGGAGATGCTGCACCACTACGAAAGCGAGGCCTGTGTCCGCGGGAATGTTCTCAAGCAGTTCGATAAAAGCCGCCAAGCCGCCGGCCGATCCGCCCAGGCCCACTATAAAAAAATCCGCGCCTGTTTTTTTATTTTTAGCGCGGCTTTTTTTAACCGTACTTGGATTGGTTTTTTTGGGCATATGATTTTATTTATGACTGGAAAAGCCCCTATTTTTATGAATATCGGGATTTAATATAATTATATTAGATTATAATTAGGTTAACATTAAAAGGGGTCATGAGCAAGGAAAGGCCTTACGGTTTGTATGTGTTACGGTTTTTTTAGCTTTTCCTACCCGAACGATAGCGGGGCTTCGCTGCAGCAATGGTGGGTTAGCCCAAAATGGTGTTTTTGCATAACTGCAGAGTATATGGGATAATACCAGTAGAAACATGCTATTTACGCCGCAGCCTTTGATTGATTAAATTATTATATGCATGTTAAGTCAAAAATATGAAACTTTTATTGACTTCAGCCGGGATCACGAATAATACGATCAAAGAAGCTTTGGCCGGGTTGTGCGGCAAAAAATTCAGCGAATGCAAAGCGGTTTTCGTACCGACAGCCGCCAACGCCGAGGCCGGGGACAAGGGCTGGCTGATCGACAACCTGAAAGAATTCCAGGAGTTGGGTTGGGAAGAGCTGGATATTGTCGATATTTCCGCGCTGGACAAGGACGATGTGCACGCCCGGTTCAGGTCAGCGGATATTTTGGCCTTGGGCGGCGGCAACACCTTTCACCTTATGCACTGGCTGGCGCAGACCGGCCTGAAGGAGAGCATGCGCGATTTCCTCATAGCGAAAGTGTATGTCGGTATCAGCGCCGGGAGCATGGTAGCGACGGCCAATCTGATCTTAAGCGATTCGAAAAGGCTTTATCAGGAATATACCGGTCCGGCAGACCGGATCGACGGTCTGGGGCTGGTGGATTTTCATCTGAGGCCGCATTTCAATTCGCCGGAATTCCCTGACGTTATTATTGAGAATTTGCAGGAGATAGCCGGGGCTATCAAAGAGCCGATATACGCGATCGATGACAATACAGCCATCACTGTTATAGACGGGCAGATCAAGGTGGTGTCCGAAGGGAAGTGGAAAAAATTCAATTGAGTAAGTTGATAAAACAATTATGAAATTCTATTTATCATCCTATAAGTTAGGAGAAAGAGTGGCGGAACTAAAACAACTAATTTCCGCTACCAACAAAAAAGCCGCCTATATCCCCAATGCTTTGGATTTTTCAACTGATCTGGAGAGAAGAAAAAAGGGGGAAAAAGCCGATATGGCTGATTTACAATCAGCCGGTATACGGGCAGAGAGGCTTGATTTGCGCGATTATTTCAGTAAACAGGAAGAACTTGAAGAAAAACTGAAAGATTATGGAATAATCTGGGCCAGAGGCGGAAGCGTCTTCGTCCTGAGACAGGCAATGAAGCTTAGTGGGTTTGATGAATTATTGAAAAATTCACTTAATAGGGACGACTTGGTATATGGTGGTTATAGCGCCGGAGCCTGCGTATTGGCTTCTTCGTTGAAAGGGATCGACTTGATGGATGATGTAAATTTGTCGCCTTATCCGGAAATTACAACAACAATTTGGGAAGGTCTCGGAATAATCGATTACTTAGTGGTGCCGCATTTCAAATCTGACCATCCGGAATCTGACGCGGCAAATGATGTCATTAAATATATGATAGAAAATAAGCTGTTGTTTAAAGCGATAAAAGACGGTGATGTATTGGTTTTTTAGGAATTTTTCCCAAATTAGTTTTGATGCTACCGGGCAGATTCAAGGTGAGGTTTGATGATTATTTATAAATTTTGCCAAGTACGGGTAAAGCAGCTACAATATCAGTATTTTGGGAATAGTCTGAATCCGAAAGGCAGGTGTCACAAAAACTCCCGATTAGGGGAGTTTTTTTTATATTGTTTTATATTGGTTTGCAGATCTTATTATCTGGCCGCTCCGGATTAAGCGATGACTCTTATCACCCGGTCATATGATCGGGCAGGTATCCCGCTCTTTTTATCTTGTAGCGCCCGAATAAGCGATTGCCCGCACCATATCCCACTCGTAGGCTTCGACCGGGTCGCGGGAGAAGATCGAGCGGTAGATGCGGATGGCGGCCTTTTCGCTTTCCAGATTGCGCTCGGCCGGCCTGAGGCCGTAGGCGATCACCGTTACCGCGGCGTTGTCGAAGGCATTGTCCATATCCGCCGGCCTCTGGTAGATGGCCGAGAAGGTTGCGGTGGCCGCCCTCTCTTCCGCGTCCGGATTCCTTTGGTCCGGCCAGCGGCCGTTGGCGATCTTGATCACATCCTGCCACTCCAGCACGCTCTTGGGCAGCTTATCGAAAGCCGACAGATACGAATTGAGCACGCCGGTCCGCTCGCCGGAGCCGAGCAGGATGGTGGTCGGCGTACCCTGGCCGATGAAGTAGGCGATCGCGTTCTTGTCCTGGTCGGTCAGTTCGTCCGGACTTTTGACGATGATAAAGAGGGCCAGGCGCCGGCTTTCGCTGCCCGGATCGGCCGCTATCTCCTGGTTGTAATTGTATACGATTTCCGCCTCTTGGTAGGACACTTCGTTAACGACCGTGGCCGAGGCGCCCGCCAGCGTGCCGTTTGCGTTTACTCCGTTGTTGCCGTTGTCACTGCCGCTGCCGACGATAGTGTCGGTATTGTTTTCCACCCTTACCACTTCGCCATCCATCAGATCCGCATCCCTGCCGATGACCACGGCGCGGGAATAATTGCCGGTCCGGTCAGCAGCGAAGAGAATGAAATAGTAAGGCAGGTTCGGGGCCAGATTGCGGGCGGCCGTGGTGGCGCCGTTTCCCTCATAGATCTTGTCACAAAACTTTTCCACTGCCTGGTAGGAGAAATAATCTTCGATCGGTATAGTCGAGGAAAAAATGACTGTTTTAGAGAACTCCGGATCATCCGGATTCCGCCAATTGATGGCCGCCTCTTCCCGGCTGGCCATGAGGAAAACATCCTGAGGCGAAGCAATAGCGTCTTTCGCCAAGGACAGACGGGGGAGTACCAGTAAAATTAATGTAATTGTAATAATAAACTTTTTCATATATATCCAACACTTACATTATACTATAAAATTATCTTAACGTGAATTTTAATTTATGATAAACCACCCCTTCAATATTGTTTTTGTATATCAATGTGTTATACTATAGACGTAGAACTTATGGAAAAAGCCCTAAACGTGGACAATTTAAGCAAGAATTACGGGAATTTCGCCGCTGTGAAGGGGATCGGTTTTTCGATCGAAGCGAACGAGATCTTCGGCTTGGTCGGGCCCAATGGCGCCGGCAAGTCGACCACCCTCAAGATGGTTGCCACCATCATGAAGCCGAGCGGAGGTACAGCCACGGTCTATGGCGTCGATATCGGGAAGGATCCGGAGCGGGTGCGGCAGATGATCAGCTATCTGCCCGAAGATGCGGGCGCCTATAAGAGCCTGACCGGTCTGGAGTACCTCAGATTTATGGCCGCCATGTATACGGACGATCGGACGGCGCAGAAGGCGCAAGTCGAATTTGCCCGCGAGATCTGCGGTTTGGGGGAGCGCCTGAAGGATAAGGTCAAAACCTATTCCAAGGGCATGACCCGCAAACTGCTCCTGGCCCGGGCGGTCATGGCCCGCCCGAAGCTGGCTATCATGGATGAGCCGACTTCCGGTCTCGATGTCGTCAATGCCGTCATGATCAGGGAGACGATCAAGCGCTTGGCCGGGGAAGGGATGGCTGTCCTGCTCTCGAGCCACAATATGCTCGAGGTCGAATTCCTCTCCCACCGGGTGGCTCTGATCGGATCCGGAGAGATCAGGGCCTGCGATACGCCGGCCGCGCTCAAAGAGAAATATCGGGCCGCCAACCTGGAGGAAGTATTCATGTCATTGGCCAAATCTAACGCGTCATAAATATGCGGAAATTTTTCATACTGACAAAAAAGGAATTAAAAGAACTGATCACGCCGCAGCTGGTGGTGCCGCTTATCGTGATGATCTTCGTCTTCGTCGGGATCGGCAACTTGCTCAAAAGCGAAACCAAAAAAACCGCCGGACCCAAACCGATATATCTTATCAACGAAGAAGAAGGGGAGGCGGGCGCCGGCCTGGTCGCGTTTTTGCGGGATAAGAATTTCGATATCCATCTGGAGACCGGCCCGGCCGCTGAAGCCCTCAAGACGGTGCGCCAGGCGAACGCGCCGGGCCTCATCGTGATCCCGGCCGGTTTTACGCAGGCCGTCGCGGAGCACGGCCATCCCAGTGTCACCACGTACCGTCTGGCGGATGATTTTTCCCTGACCTCCATTACCACCCAATCCTCGGTCGATACGGCCATTGCCGGTATTGTTTCCTATGTCCAGTCGCAGTGGCTGGCCATGGACCAGAGCCCGGTGGCGTTCGCGGACTTCCAGAATCCTCTCGCGCGGACCGAATATACCGTGGTCGGTGAGAAAATGGCCGAAGCGCCGTATATGGCGGTCATGAATTTCGCCCGCCAGCAGGCTACTTTCATCCCGATCATCCTCTTCGTCGTGATCATTGTGGCGGCCCAGATGGTCGCGACCGCGATCGCGAGCGAGAAGGAGGTCAAGACCCTGGAAACCCTGTTGAGCCTGCCGATCGGACGTAAAACCATCGTTTTTGCCAAACTGCTGGCGGCCGGACTGACCGCCCTGCTTTTCGCCGCTTTCTATATGTTCGGCTTCAGCCGCTACCTGGGCGGTATTATGGGGCAGGTAGGGGGCGCGGGCGCTTCCGATGCGGCCCTGGGACCGGCCCTCATGAGCCTCGGGATTTCTTTCGGCCCGGTTCAGTACGCGCTCCTGGGACTATCGCTTTTTCTCGGGATCCTGACGGCCCTGGCCATCGCCCTCATGCTCGGCCTGCTGGTCGATAACGTCAAGAGCGTCCAGGCGGTGATCACGCCCCTGATGCTCCTGGTGATCGTGCCGTATCTTCTGACCATGTTCGTGAACATATCCCAGGCCGCCCCGGCCCTGCGCTATGTGGTTTACGCGATCCCTTTTTCCTATTCATTCCTCGCCATCCAGAAGCTGCTTATTGGCAATTATACTTTCGTATTCCTCGGGCTCGCATATCAATTCCTGTTTTTTCTGGCCGTAGTTTATGCCGTGACCCATCTCTTCGGGACTGACAAGGTCCTGACCATGCGCCTGGGCCGGAGAAAGATCAAATAGGATCTTGGTCCGGGAAATGAATTGAGACTAGATCCCGAACACGGCGTAAAATTTGAATACGTCTAGGAAATCAGCGGTGTTGCCTGATGGAAAATGTCAATGAATTTAGTCGATAATTTTATGAAAAACGTTATTAATTGGAAATTATTCTTTATTCTGTTCGCAGCCTGCGTGGTTGCGTCACTGATGGTACTGCCTTATGCCCTGTCGCTTGTCCCAGGGGAGCCCTTGGCGCTTACTCCCGCCATATTGATCGCGGCAGTGATCCAGGCCCTGGTGTTCTTTTCGGTCGCGGTCTTTTTCGGTTTGTTTTTGGCCAAACGCGTCGGTTTCGGCTTGCCGATCCTGGAAGGAATGCTGAAAGGGGAAAAACAAGGAGCATATCTTAAGTCCATTTTATGGTTATCGGTCGGTTTGGGCGTTGGGGCGGCCGTATTGATAGTATTGTTCAGCTTGCCGTTTCAGTCCTTATCGGTTGATTTCCTGAAGGCGGAAATAGCCGTGCCGGCCTGGAAGTCATTCCTGGCCTCATTCTATGGCGGGGTAGCGGAAGAGGTTTTGCTCAGGTTGTTTTTGATGACTCTGCTGACCTGGATCACGTTCAAAATCAAAAAGACATCCGACGGCAATCCGACTGTCCTCGGTATTTGGCTGGCTATTGTCATATCGTCGGTAATATTCGGCCTCGGACATCTCCCGGTCACCAGCGGCTTGACCGCCATCACTCCGGTAGTCGTATTAAGGGCGATAGTGCTCAATGGCATAGGCGGTATTATCTTCGGCTGGCTGTACTGGAAAAAAGGACTGGAGTCGGCCATCATCAGCCACTTCTCCGCCGATATCGCCCTGCATGTGGCTTTACCGCTTACCGCGTCACTTTTTATCTAGCGCAAATTTGAGTGAGTCTATATATGCAAACACCAAAGCATTCCAGCAAAGAACGCTTTGGTGTTTTTTGCAGGGGTAAAATCTGGAGCTTGTTTTAATGCTATGTTTAATATTATTTTAATTTAACCAGGCTATAATAAATTTATAACTAAACAGTAATATTTAATTTTTATGTTTAAACAAAACGAAAGTTCGGCCGATAGGGTGATCAGGGCAATTGCGGGTATAATTTTTTTCATTCTTGGTTATTTTTGGTTAGCCGGAGCCTGGCAGATAATTTTCTATATCCTGGGCATCGCACTTTTGGGGACGGGTTTAACCGGTTTCTGCGGGTTATATTCGATATTTGGCATTAATACGAAAAAATAGCCGTTAATTTTATTTCTTTGACAAATATCTAAAATTAAGTTATTATATATTGGTAATAAATATTTTATGCAACTCAAACTTTTTGGGTTGCTTTTTTATAATTATGGCCAATGAAGTAATCCTTCGTTTCGAAGATGTAGTAATGGAATATATGCACGATAAGCCGCTCTTGAACGAGGCCAGCTTCAGCGTGCGCACCGGCGCGAAAATCACCCTGATGGGGCAAAACGGGGCCGGCAAAAGCACCCTGTTCAATTTGATCACCGGCAATCTTAAGCCGAAGGAAGGCAGGATATCGATCTCCAACGGAGCGAGCGTAGCGACTGCCGCCCAGGTGATCAGCCGCGATGATATGGCTAAAAGCGTTGAGGAATATTTCGCCGGCGTGTTCGAGATCGTGCCGAAAAACCTGCCGAGCGAGATCGCCAAAGCCATGAAAGCTGTTAACCTGACGGTGCCGGCCGGCCGGCAAGTGGGGGATCTGTCCGGCGGCCAGCAGGCCCGCTTGCTTTTGGCGAACGCCTTGATCCAAAAGCCGGATATCCTGCTCCTGGACGAGCCAACGAACAATCTAGACCAGGCCGGGATCGACCACCTGATCGAATTCCTCGTAATGTACGAAAAAACCGTGATCGTCATATCCCATGACGCCGATTTTCTTAATTGTTTCACCGAAGGCGTGCTCTATCTGGACGTATTCACCAAAAAGATCGAAACCTACGTCGGTGATTATTATTCGGTGGTGGAAGAAATACAGAGCCGGATCGACCGGGAGCGCAAGAAAAACGCGCAGCTGGAAAAATTGATCAAAGACCGCAAGGAAAAAGTCAATTTTTTCGCCCACAAGGGCGGAAAGATGAGAAAGCTGGCCAAAAAGATGGGGGAGCAGACTGTCGAATTGGAGGAGAACAAGGTTGAGGTCAGAAAAGAGGACAAAACGATCAGGAGCTTCACTTTTCCCGCCCAGGATATTTTCGGCGATATTGTAGTGATCAAAAAGCTCAAGGTCATCCAAAACCACGAACCGGTCGAGAAAACGGTTGACATCACCCTGAACAAAAGATCCCGGCTGCTCATCTCCGGGCCGAATGGGATCGGCAAAAGCACTTTGCTCAGGGAACTGGTGAACAGCCGGAACGAAGGGGCCAGGATCATGGACGGTGTGCGGGTGGGCTACTATAGCCAGGATTTCGCCACGCTTGATTACGGACAAACGGTTTTCGATTCGCTCGAAAGCATCCTGGCGGAAGGGGTCGATACCCAGGAGATGCGCGCCGTGGCGGCCGGCTTCCTGATCACCGGCGAACTGATGGGCAATAAGATCGCCGAACTCTCGGAAGGCCAGAAAGGCCTTATGTCCTTCGCCCGGCTAGTGTTGATGCGACCGGGCCTTTTGGTGCTTGACGAGCCCACCAACCATATCAATTTCCGCCACCTGCCCGTTATCGGCCAGGCAATCAATGATTATGAAGGGGCCATGATCCTTATCAGCCATATGCCGGAGTTCGTCCGGGGGATAAGGGTCGATGATACTTTGGACCTGAGCAAACTGTAGGTCCTTGCTTCCAGGCCGGTCGGAAATTATTTCCCGGCTTTGCCCGAACCGGATTCGTATTAAATGACATCGCACAGGTTATTTTTCCTATTCCTTTATTATGAAAACCACCAGCCGCGCGGCTGGTGGTTTTATTTTTTACTAGTAATTATAGTTAGAACGAACCGGTCGGGTCGTCGATGCGGGGATCGCTGGCCATATTGTTGCCATCCGTATCCTGGAGGTAGCCGCCGATCTGGCTGGCATCGCCGAAGTCTTGGTAGTTGATCTGCATATCGTCGCCGGTTTCCAGGGTGATCGTCAGCACATTGCCGATAGAATTAAGGGAGAGTTTGACCGAGAAATCCGTATCATTATCGATGTCGCCAATGTTGAATTCGGCGATATCCGCGATCGTCAGGGTGCCGTCGTCACCGACGCTCACGCCGCCGGTTTCGTTGTAGCTGACATTCCGGACATAGCTGCCGGGCTCGAGGTCGGTGTTGACCGATATCGGGTCGACCGCCTCGCTGAAGGTTATCGTGATCTTGTCGCCCGTGTTGATGTACCCCGCCTGTCCGCTATTCGAAGCCGCGATTGCGGTGATGTAGGGCGGGCTGTCCACGCTGTCGCCGCCGAAAGTTCCGGTCGGCGTGTCGATGCTGCCCTGGTCTTCCATCGCGAAGTCGCCGCTTTCGTCGACGATATAGCCGCCGATCTGGCTGGCATCGGCAAAGAGCTCGCGGTCGATCTTGACCGGGTTGCCGTCCTGGAGCGTTATCGTCAGGACCTTGTGCGCCGCGTCCAGTGACAGCTTGGTCTGGAATTCGCCGTCCGAGGCGACGTCGCCGACATCGAACGACATGATATCGGTAACCGTCAGCAGGCCGCTGTCATATATGTATACGCCGCCGGTCTCGCCGTATTCGGCATAGCCGCCGCCGTTTATGGAATCCGGGTCGATCGCCCGGTTGAAAGTGATCACGATCTTGTCGCCTTCGTCGATGTAGCCGGTGTAGCCGTTGTTGTAGGCTTTGGCGTAAGTGATATAGAGATCGCCTCCCGTGCTCTCGCTGGCGAACGAACCGACCGGATCGTCTATTTTCGGGTCGCTGGCCATCTTATTGCCGTCTTTGTCCTTGACCGTACCCCCGATCTGGGCGGCGTCATTCAGGTTCTCGTTATCCAAGGCGATGTCATCGCCATTGGCCAGGGTAATGGTCAGGATCCGGCCGGTCGGGTTCAGCGCGAGCGAAACGTCGAAGTCGCCGTTATCGCCGGTGTCACCGACGAAGAACGTGGCGATATGCGTGACGGTCAGCATGCCGTTTTGGGCCACCATCACCCCGCCGGTCTTATTGTATAGGACATTGTCGACGCTGCCGTCCTTTTCCAAGGTGCTATTGATAGAATGCGCGTCGACTTCTTCACTGAAGGTTATGGCGATTTCGTCGCCCTCGTCGATATAGCTGTCCGAACCGTTGTTATAGGCTTTGATCGAAGTGATATACGGCGCGATGCCGTCATTTACGTTCACGCCTCCGAAACTTCCGTCAGGCTTGCCGATATTGGGATCGTCTTCCATCGTATTTCCGGCTGCGTCTTTGACCGTACCGCCGATCTGTTCCGCGTCGTCGAAATCCTCATCGTTTATCCTGATCTCATTGCCGGAGATGATGGTAACGGTCAGGGTTTTGGCGCTCGCGTTGAGGCTCAGTTTTACCGCGAATTGTCCGCTCCCATCGACCGAACCCAGGTCGAATGCGGCGATATCGTTGACAGTGATGGTGCCGTCGGAAGCCAAATTAACCGCACCGGTAATACTCTCGTCCAGGCTGTTGACGAAATCGTCGGCCTCAAGGGAAGGATTTATGCTGGCCGGATCGATTGCCTCACTGAAGGTAATGGCGATTTCGTCGTCTTTGTCGATGTAGCCATTGGTGCCGCGGTTGCTGACGCTTATCTTCGTGATATAGGGGGCGCTATGGTCATTGGAGCCATTGGCGTTGTCCGCGGCAGTATCGCTGCCATCTGTCCGGCAATCGCGGGCGTTATTGACGATCCGGCATTTTCTCGTACGGGCGCGGAGCGCCGTGGCATTGGCCAAGCCGTGGTTAGCGTCGATATTGTCGACATTATCCGCTTCGTTTTCCGGGTTATAATCCGCCGCGCTATTGATAGCGCTGCCGACCGAGTAATTGGTAAAGAAAGAATCGGGCACGTCGTCGACCAGCTTATTCCAGCTATCGCCATAGAGGGCGCGGGCGATCGCTTCGGTCTTGATCCAGCGCAGGACTCCGCCCTTGGCAACCGCGTAAACTTTGGGATCGGTCGTTATCTTGACCAGGAGCACCCCCGGCCGGTAGAGGATGTTGCGTCCGAGCGGCAGGGCGGTCAGTTCCGCCTGTGTGAGCGTGGTCACGTTTTCGAAATCGGGGAACCAGGATTTATAGGTTTTGTCATTGGGAAAAACGTAGCGCTTGTTATCGGCCGCTACGTAATAGAGCGAGGACAAGCCGTCCATTTTGACGATCTGCCCCTGGTGCCCGCCCGCCGCCCGGACCGGGCTTCCCGTGAATCCAAGCGACAGCGCGAAAACGGCGGCCAGGAGAGAAAAAAATATTGTTTTGACCATACGATTATTCGGGCTTATCTAAGAAATTTTCCGCCGCCTTTTGGCTATTTTTTAGACAAGCACTAAGGTTAGTATTTTATTCATTAATTATAGCATAAATTTGGATAAAAATAAAAATATTTTTCCGGAATTTTTTTCTTACTTAATGTTTGCGACATACCCTGGGCATGCCGTCAGAATTTTATTGGCAGCTTGATAAGCACCTTTGTTCCCTTGTTCTCTTCGCTTGTTATTTCCATCCGGCCGTGATGGCTTTCGATAATGTTGTGGGCGATGAAAAGACCGAGGCCGGAACCGTCGGTCTGCATCCGGACCACGTTTTCGCCGCGGAAAAATTTCGTAAACAGCTTACCCCGCTCCTTTACGGGGATGCCGACGCCGCCGTCCGCAATGCCGATCACTATATTGCGGCCGTCATTACCGAGCTTTAAGCTCACTTTGCCTTTATCCGGCGTATATTCGATCGCGTTATCCAGGATATGCCCCAAAGCGATCGCGATTTTATCCGCGTCGATCAGGGTGATTTCATTTTTCGCTTCGCAGTCGAAATTGAAATTCAGGTGTTTTTCCTTGATTTTAACTTCATATTTTTTAATTACCTGGTCCAAGACAGAAACGATGTTTTCTTCGGCGAATTTGAAACCGTATTTGCCTTCCTCGATGCGCGAGGCATCGAGCATATCGTTGATCAGGTTGATCACCCTTTCGTTGTTGGCATAACCTTTTAAAAGCAGGCTTTCCTGCCCAGGGGTGATTTTCCCCTCATCCCCGTCCAGCACCATTTTGAGCGCCCATTTGATGGCTGACAGCGGCGTCCTTAGCTGATGGGCGGCGATCGACACGAATTCCGACTTCAGCATATCCACCATCCGTTCGCGGGTCAGGTCATAGAATATTTTCATATGCCCAAGAAGTTTACGGGATTTGTCATATATGGGGGTGGTCGTCACTTTGAAGATCAGTTCGTTATGGGCATAGATGTCGACACTGACACGAAAAGGATTTTCTACGGCGCTTTCCGGGCCATTATCCGATGTATTGTCCGCTTCGATCACTGTTTCTTCGACCTGCGCCCCGCCGTTTTTGCCGGTATTCAGTACGCTAGAGCGGAAATTCACTCCGAATAGGTTCTTGAAATTATCCATCGAGTAATTATCGGCATGGCCGACTTTTTCAAAAATCCGGGAGGCATCCAGCCGGAAGATACGGCGGGCGGCCTGATTGAACATTATCAGACGGTCGTTCTTGTCGATAACCAATATCGGGTCGATCAGATTGTCGACGATGGCTGCGGTTTTTTCTTTTTCTTTTTGGAGCTCGGCATTTATCGCCTTAGCCCTGGCATACAACATGGCGTTATTCAGGGCAAATGATATCTGGTAAGAGACGATCTCGAGAAAATCGAGGTCGTTTTGCTTATATGTATCACGGGATTCTTTTTCCCCTAGCGCGATTATCCCGATCAGTTCGTTCTTAACCGTTAAAGGTATCAGTACTTCAATTCCGACAGCCGCGAAGTCATTAATAATCTCGTTTTGCCTGGAGAAGTCGTTATAATGAATAATTTCGTCGGTCGTAGCGATTTTATTTTTTTTGAAAAAATTCTCTTCCAGGTATTCATTGTAAAGCAGACGGGGAATAGCCGTGGAATTAGCGCCGTAGCGGTAAACAAGGGTATAATTTTCAGCGCCTTTATGCCGGGAAAATATGCTAAGAGACTTGATGTGGAGCGAATCGGCCAGGGCGCCGGTCAAATGCCGGTATATTTCATCGGCCTCGATAGTCATTTTCAGTTTTTCATTCAGGGCGCTTATGATATGGCCGGAATCATAAAGGGAAGTGAAAAAGTATTTATTGGCCAGGTGCCCGTAATAGCGGCGCAAAGGGTTGAAGATGAGGATGACTGCCAGCATCAGGGCAATAGATGCCCAGACGTAATATTGGGGAAGCCAATCGTAGATCAGGACACTGGCCAGGATCGAGGGCGCGAATACCGTTACCAGAGAAAGCAGGAAGACCGTGGATTGCTTCAAGGCAAGCCGGATATCCAGAAAACGATGCCTGATTATGGCATAACCGATAAAATAAACGAATAAAGCGCTGAAAATATTGGTTATCGGGGGGAAGAGAATGCCGTACCAGAGAAACCAATTGGGAACGGCCAGAAGCAGAGAGAGATAAGTGCCGACAAATACCAGCCTGGCCTGGTCTTTTTTGAGACCCTGTGATTTTTTGTAATTACGGTATAAAAGATAATAAGATAAGATGAAGGTCGCGAAGAACACCAGCAAATAAGGATGGTAAAGTATCCCCGGTTTCGGCCAAAAAGGGAACGAAAGGGCCGGCTCGACCGTACGCACTACCAATGGGGTGAAGTCGAACAGGAATATTATCGTAAAAAAAATATAGCCGGCGATTAACAGGTTTTTTAATCGGTCTTTTTTCCCGACGAAAACAATTACGAAATGCAGAAAGGTGATGGGCAGGAAGATCGAACCGACGGTTAACGCCCTGGTCCAGAAAAGGGCCGCGTTATAGGTGTCGGATATTAGCCACATAAAATAGGAAAACGACCAGACGACTATAAAAAAAGTAAAAATGGAGTAATAAACGGCAAGTTCCGATTTTTTTTTCGACCAGACCAAAATGGCCAGCAATAAACTGGATATGGCGATAAAAATAGCTGAAAAAGGATAATACCACATATAAGAGTGTATTAATTATACCATTTTATCTGGTTATCAGCTAATAAAAGCGGTAGATGCGGCCATATCGAATAACTGCGGTTAAACTTGACAAATGCCTCTTTGACAAAGTTGAATTAATCACTATTATAAGTATAATAGATAATTTTTTGATCTTTCAAAACTAACCGGAATTTAAGGAGATTGAACATGGAAAAAAAAGACAAGAGCAACAAGAAGAATATGTGCGATAAGGAAGCTTATTCCTGGGCCGAGATCGTGCTATGTGGCGACGACGGTATGGTCGCCATCGCATCGAGTTACGGGCGGATCCCGGAAGAGTTCAGGATAGTCCTGGATAAGCTGGTTTTTACCGAATATATGAATAAGATATTTATAGAACCCCTCCTGCAACTTTCCCACATACTCATCTTTTGCAAAAGTATTCCACGCATCGAAGAGAAGGAATATCACGATTTGAAAATGCAGGCGGCAAAACTGCTATTTGCTTTTCATCCGCCCAGTATCGAAAATCGTGATCATTTCGACGCAATCACTGCCAGTCTGCTGGAGAACGAGAAGAAAAGGGGAGCGGAACTGGTGGCCAAGAGAACACCGGACGATATTGTGGTGGCTGTTTTCCGCGACTCTGAAGCAATCGCCACCATGTCATTGTTTCCCTTCAAAAACAAAACGGATATCCCAAGTCGGATTTATCTTGATGTGGACGAGTATGCAGAAGAGCATTTGCCGGACGCGCAGGGGGTCGAGGTCGGCCGAATGGCCAGAAAAACCAGGAATGGCCTCGTTGGCCAGAAAATGGAATTTTCCTATAATCTCTCCTGGGCGATGGCTTTTGCGGTTGCGGATTTCTATATCCTGGCGCATGGCCTGGTAGATGACGAAAATTCCTATATATGCGGCGATACGCATGGCAACTTGCTTAGCAAGTTAGAGAGAATTTTCAATATTAAGAAATTTTGCCCCAGGTTAAATTACGAAATGCTGGATAACCGGAGGGATTATCCCGGCCTGAGTATGTATTTCACCCAACGCCGGGTCCTGGGACAATTTTTGAGCGCAGAAGAATTGCTTGCCGTTTTGGAAGGACTTTGCCGGGATAATCCGGTTTTGGGGCGAAGGGTAAGAAGGTATCTGGTTGAGGGTATGGCCCGTTTAGGCCTAAAACGGGCGGAGGATTTTATCCCGGAACTGTTCAAATTGTTTTTTTTCCATTTTAAATATCGTGAACGCAGAACACAGGAGATATTCGCGAATATGAAGCGGCTTTTCCGGCAGCCGGTATATTATTAAAAAAGCCTCGATCCGTTACCGGATCAGAGGCTTTTTATATATTGCGCCGGGGATGATTAGCCGAAATAATATCAGATTAATATCAAAATGATCTTAGTTGTTTTTCCAGTTTTTCTTTCTCGGCTCCGAATTCCTTGAGCCGGTTTTTTTCCTTGTCGATTATCGGCTGGGGTGCCCGCTCCATGAAATTATTGTCCGCCAGCTTGTTTTCGGTCATATTAATAAGCTGTTCAAGCCGCCCGATCGATTCCCGGAGGCGCTTCCTTTCTTTCTCCTCGTCGACCGCGCCCAATAAATAGACCTCGGTATCTCCGACCGGGGCGAAAATCGCCTTCTCGGGCCTGGAAGCTTTCGCTTCGCTTATTTCTATATCCCCGATTCCGGTCCGCATGCCCCTGATCAATGCTTCATTTTCCCTAATCAAACCGGCTTTGCCGCCGGCATATATAAGCGCTTTTATTTTCCGTCCCGGCTCGACCTTATTCTCGGCGCGGGCGTTGCGGATCGATTCGATGATACTCTTGATTGTTTCAAAATCATTTTTAACCCCTTCTTCCGAAAATTTTTCGATCTCATCGTTTTTTCGCGGCCACTCGGCAACAATCAGGTCTTTTCTGCCCATTTCTTCCCAGATCTTTTCCGTTACGAAGGGGATGAACGGATGCCAAAGCTTCAGGATATTTTCCAATACGTAAAGTAAGACTTTGTCCTTTTCCGGGCTGTTATCGAATTTAGTCGCCTCGATATACCAGTCCGCCAATTTGCTCCAGGTGAAATCCCTCAGTTCTTCTCCGGCCAGGGAAAAATTATATGTAGATAGATGGTTCGTAACGGCTTCGATGGCGCTGTCCAATTCGGATAATATCCATTTGTCGGAAAGAACCAGCTTGTCAAAATTAATTCCTGCCATCCGCTGCCTGCCATCCGCTGTTTGTAAAATATATCTTGCCACATTCCAAAGCTTATTGACCAGATTGCGCGCGGATTCGACTTTTTCTTCATAATAACGCGAATCGTTGCCCGGAGTGTTGCCGGATATCAGGCTGAAACGCAGGGCGTCAGTGCCGTATTGCTTGGCCACCTCTATCGGATCGATCCCGTTGCCCAGGGACTTGGAGAATTTGTTGCCGTTCTTGTCGCGCAACATGCCGTGTATATAAACGTCCCTGAAGGGAATATCGGCAAGCGCGTAAGTCGACATCAGGATCATCCTGGCCATCCAGAAGAATAATATCTCATACCCCATCTGCATCCAGGCGGTCGGATGGTATTGTCTGAAGTCATCGGTCGCATCCGGCCAGCCCAAAGTCGAAAAGGTCCACAGCCCGGAGGAGAACCAGGTATCGAGCGTATCCTCATCCTGGACCCAGCCTTCGCCCTCCGGCGGCTGCTCGCCAACGTAAGTCTCAAATGTCGAATGACGAATGTCGAATGATGAATTTTTCACTGTTTCGATTTCCAAAGCGATTATCCCGTTTTTTTCGATTTTTTCGGCGTATCCGGGAATTTTTTTCCAGAATTCCGCAATGTCGTCCTTCGATTTGCCCGGGTAAATTATGTTGGCATTATATTTATCGAAAAGTTCATCGCTGTTTTTGAATTTAACCGCCTTGCCGATTTTGACCCTGATGCTTTCGAAAATTTTGTCGTTTTCGATATAGTTCAAGGTGATATCATCGCCGGTCTTGATTTTGCCGAAATAACGGTCAGGCTCCTCAGGGTTTAACGCCCTGGTTTCCACCGTTTTTTTGCCGCTTTTTATCAAGTCGTACATTTCCCGGTTCCGAAAATTCAATTCGACATTCGACATTCGTGATTCGGCATTTGCACGGTACCATACGGGTATGCGGTGCCCCCACCAGACTTGCCGGGAAATGCACCAGTCGCGGAGATTATCGATCCAGTGCAAGTATTGCTTTTCGAAGCGCTCGGGATTTATTTTGATGGTTTTGCCTTTGTCGCCGTTAAGGCCGGTCGTGACTGCCTCGCGCATCAAGTCCTTCAGGGTTTTGCCCCGGCCGGGAATTATTTTATTGACCATTACGAACCATTGCTCCATTGGAATGACCTCAACGATATCCTTGAAGCGGTCTGATTTGCCGATATTGTGGACGATTTCTTCTTCTTTTTCCATTAACCCCTTGTCTTTGAGCCACCCGACCATTTTTTCCCTGGCTTCGGTTACTGTCAGCCCGGCGTAATCCCGGCCGGCCTCTGCGGTCATGCGCCCGTCTTCACCGATAACCTTGATCAATTCCAGGTTATGCCTGTTTTTCAATTCATAATCGACCATGCTGTGCGCCGGCGTTACGCCGACCGCGCCGGTCCCGAATGCCGGGTCGATTTCCGGGTCTGCGATTATTTTGATCATTAACGGTTTCTTGGCGCCAATGTCAACCTTGAACTCCCGACCGATATATTCTTTGTAGCGGTCATCCTCCGGGTTGACCGCCACCGCCGTATCGCCGAGCTTGGTTTCCGGACGGGTGGTTGCGATCTTGATCGGGAAATCAGGCGAGTACTTGAATGTATAGAGTACGGCCTTTTGCTCCTCATGCTCCAATTCATCATCCGAGCAGGTCGATTGGCCCTTTACCGACCAGTTCACTACGCGGTAGCCTTTCTCTATCAAACCGTCATTGTACATTTTTACAAATACCTGGTTGACCGCCCGTGATCTGGCTTCATCAAAAGTATAAGACAGGCGCGACCAGTCGCAGCTGGTGCCCATGGTCCGGATCTGCTTCAGGATAGTCGCCTTTGAATCTTCGGCAAAATCGCGGATAATATCCAGAAGTTTTTCCCGTCCGAGTTCCTGCCGGGGATTTGGCATGCCTTCCCCGATCAATTTTTTCTCGACCTTGGCCTGGGTCGCTACGGCCGCGTGGTCGGTACCGGGCAAAAGCAAGACTTTCTTCCCGTTCATCCGCTGGAATCTGGTTTCGATATCCATGATCGTATTCTCCAGGGCATGGCCGAGATGAAGCACTCCGGTCACGTTCGGCGGCGGCATGGCAATCGCGTAATTTTCCGCGTCCGCGGGCAGGTCGAGATTGTCCGGGTTGAAAAAGCCGGATTTCTCCCACTGCTCATAGATCTTATCCTCGTAATCGTTAAAATTATATGATTTATCCATGTTAATAAATATAAGTTATTTATCGGAATTGATTGGTTTATTTGTATAGTATCTCTTAATTATGGTATAAGATAAATTCTAAATACTAATTTCTAATATCTAAACAAATACTAATTTCCAAAATTTCAAACGCTGGACAAAGTCAGAAATTTTTACTTGTAAATCAATCGCGCAAATTATTATTTGGTATTTGTAATTTGTTTAGGATCTAGCATTTAGGGCTTAGAAATTATTTCGGGTATATTTGATAAAGCCATATCTGTTATTTACTTTATTATGATAAATAACAACATAATGTCTATTATCCAATATCCTAATATTAAAACAAAAGCCGAAAAGAATCAAATGAGCCCAGTGCTTTTTTCAATTGACACGACTCCCGAAAGATTTTATAATTAAAATTACTATTTCGTTTTTTATTAGGAAATATTTATCCTTTTCATACGTATTATATAGATATGGCTAGTGAACGAAAATATTATATTAAAAAAATTAACCGGCTGACCAGGGAAGTCGTTTCCCTGGAATTGCGCGACCCGGAAGGCCGGCCGGTTTTTGGTTTCCGACCCGGCCAATATCTTATGTTGAGTTACCGCAACAGCCGGGGGAAGGTCGAGCTCAGGCATTCTTTTTCGATTGCCAGTTCGCCCTCAGACCGTAATAAATTGGACCTGGGTATCAAAGTTCTGGGGAATTTCACCCAGGGGCTCGGCCGGCTTAAGGCCGGGGATACGGTTTTCGCAACCGGACCATTCGGCCGTTTCGTGTTCAAAGAAAAGAAACACCGGGACCTGGTGATGATCGCCGGCGGCATCGGCATCACCCCTTTTATGAGCACGCTGCGCTATGCGGCTGGCCAAGGATTGCCGAACAGATTATCGCTTCTCTATAGCGCCAAAACCAGGGAAGATCTCGCTTATTATGAGGAGATCAGGAATTTGTCCGCGAGCAACCGGAATTTCCGCGCGCTTTTCTCCGTAACGGACGGAAAAGCGGCGCCTCGCGGGATCGATATGGTGGCTGGCCGGCTCAATGCCGGAGTGATCGGCGGCTGGCTCGGGGACCTTAAGGGAAAAACTTTTTTTATCTGCGGTCCCAGGGGCTTTATGGATGCGATGCAGGCGGATTTGTCTGCGCTGGGCGTGGGCAAATCAAGGATAAAAACCGAAGAATTCGTTATGATCCCGGATGAGGGGCTATGGCTGCCGGCCAGGAATCTGGCCTATGCCCTGACAGCGAGCGCGGCGGTTTTCATTATCGCTTTCAATCTGGTCAACCGGCCGGCGGTGGCCGATGTCGCGAATACCGCGGTATTACCGGATCAGGCCGCGTACGATACGCTCAATCAGGCCGCCTACGACCGTTTGCTCGGTATTATTAACAGCAAGAACCAATCTGTAGCCGATCTGCAAAACCGATTGAACCGGGAATTGTCCGCTTTGAATTCGGCCAATATCCCCAGCGCACCGGTGAATAGCGGATCAGCGCCAGTCCCGTCAGCGTCCGTTCCGGCGCGCGCAGTCTGTTTCCGCCCCGGCCCCGATCCAGGCACCGGTGGTCAGGCCCAGACAGATGACTATGCCGGCACCGATGCCGCGGACGAGAATGTCGTAGGTTAAAGGCGGTTATCCAAATATAACGTATAATTGATTTTATTGGCTGTACCGCTTTTAGAGTGTCATAAATTTCTAATATCTAATATCTAAATCCTGAACAAATTCGAAATTAGAATGACAAAAACCCGATTAGCGGCCGTTTAAAGGTTGTCACGTATTTCTTGGCGGGTTTGGAATTTGGGATTTTGGCATTTGTAATTTGTTTAGAATTTAGAAATTAGGGGTTAATATTGGAATGAAATGACAACACTTTTGTTGATAAACTCCAAGCACCAAATACCAAATACCAAATAAATTCAAAATCACAAATCCAAAATTCAAAACATTTATTTAAAGCCGACATTCGCGTATTCAGGGTTTTGAATTTGGAATTTTGAATTTGGAACTTATTTGGGATTTGGTGCTGAAATTTTCTTGTTTCGCCCGTTTCATTTTCATTCCAATATTAATATTAGGATTTAGTGTTTAGAAGACGACAAAAACAAAATCAACTGAAAATCGAGTGCATTTACAAAAATATCAATAAATGTATAAACAAGAAAAAATGAAAAATAATACCCCGATAATTATCGCTATAGCGGTTATATTGTTGTTCATGTCTTTTTACGTTGTTTGGGCGGAGCTGGATGATGAAGAATACGGGGAAGAAAGCGAACGGGAGTATTATGCGGAGCAGGCGCGTCCCGAAACGGAGGATGACAATACGGCATACGACCAGGCGCCTGCCGCGCCGGCAGCGGCAGTGCCGGAGGTATTACCGGCGCCGACAGCAGCCATGCCGGACGCTTCCGTTCCGGCGGCAGGAGTGAATTCGGACACGGTCCAGGCGATATCCCAGCGCTATGCCGATTCTGACGGGGACGGCATACCCGATTCGATCGACAAATATCCCGGGGAAGACGATTTCGCTTATGCGATAATCGACAAAAACGGCAACGGTATTGCCGACGAACTGGAAATAATTTACCCCTAGGCAGAAGAATCATATGGAATGGCGAAAGTTCAAAACGATGGGGACGGAAATGGAATTCTATCTGCCCGCGGCGGATAAAGGAATATTGGACGAGGCGGAAAAGATTGTCCGTTCGTTCGACGCCGAATACAGCCGTTTCCGGACCGGCAATGAGCTGTCCCGCCTGAACGGCGCGAACGGCGGAACGATCAGGGTCAGCCCGATGATGGCGGAAATGCTCAAGGCCGCCATAAAGTTCCACGATGAGACCGGCGGAATATTCGATCCGACCGTGCTCGGCAGCCTGGAGGCAGTCGGTTATGACCGGGATTTTGAAGCGATCGGCAAGAAAAGCGGGAAGGAGGCGGCGGTCGATACCGAAAAGATCCGGCGTGACCATGATAACCGGGCCCGAATAGTCGATTTGGCGATCCATAACAACACCATTACCGCGCCGGCCGGCTTCCGCTTCGATACCGGCGGCATCGGCAAGGGGTATATCGTGGATTATCTGGCCCGTACGGTTTTTCCCGGCCAGGCGGATTATCTCATATCAGCCGGCGGCGATCTGACGGCGAAAGGCAGCCGGGCAGGCGGGACCGGCTGGACAATAGGCGTCGAGGATCCGCATGCTCCGGATCAGGACATTTTTAGTTTGAACACCCGGGGCAAGAACGCGGCGGTTGCCACTTCCGGCCGGGTCAAAAGACGCGGTGTCAAGGCAGGCTATGCCTGGCACCATATCATCGATCCGCGCACCGGTGAACCGGCACAGAGCGATATTCTGTCCGTTACCGTGATTACCACGGATACCATGCGGGCGGATGTTTACGCCAAAACGGTCCTGATACTGGGTCCGGAACGCGGCCTTGATTTCATTGAACAGCGCGGCGATACCGCCGGTGTGATATTTACCGACCGCCATGGCATAATATATTCCAGCCGGATGAAGGAATATTTGAATTGAACTAATTGTCCAGATTATTCTAATTAACCTAAGGAAACCCCGATCACCAAGCCAATAAATCCCAAGCAGGGCCTACATTATGAATAAATTCAAAATTGCCATATCAATAATTTTTTTAATGAGCGGGATAATTTCCGGTTCTTTTTTGCTGATGAAGCCAGATAACATCCCCGGTCTATTATCAATAACGGCGGCGCGGGCGCAGAGCGTGGCACAGAAAGACAGCGATTATGACGGATTGACCGATGAGATCGAGACCGCCGTATACCGGACCGACCCCAATAACGCCGATACCGACAACGACGGCTATCTGGATGCGACGGAAGCGATTGCCGCGACCGATCCGCTCAACCCGTATGACCCGGCCGGACCCACCGCGGCCGCGGGCGTAAGCGCGCCGGCTTCAAGTCTGCCTTGGTTCATCACCAGGGCGGCGGCTATTACCTCTTACGTCCTGATGTTTTTTATTATCGTCTTCGGGGAAGGCATGGCGGCCGGCTATATTTACCGGTTTTTGAGTCCGGTCCGGGCCTGGGTGGTGCACAAATACCTGGGCATCGCCCTGGGTGTTTCGCTTCTGGTCCATATTTTTTCCCTTTTGTTCGATAATTACATCGCCCTAGGCCTGTCCGATATCCTCTTGCCGTTTACCGCCGATTACCGGCCGGTATTTTTGTCATTCGGCATCGTCGGTTTCTATATGCTGTTGATCATCGTATCAAGCTCTCTCCTTATCCGCCTGCGGCTACCGCGTTTCTGGATCAATATCCATTATTTTGTCTATCCGTTTTTTATTTTTTCTTTCATTCACGGCGTTTTTATCGGCAGCGATTCCGGCTTGCCGCTGATGCAAGCGACATATTGGCTGACCGGGATCATATTTTTTATCTTATTAATGCATCGTTTACTATTATTTCGCTCGAGGCGCGTTAGCACGCAGCACGCAGCACGCAGCACGTAGCACGCAGCACGTAACACGTAACATATAATACTTAATACATAATACTTAATACATAATACATAATACATAATACATAATACTTAATACTAAAAACTTTATCCCCATTAAAGCTAGCCCCGTTAATCGGGGTTTTTAGTTATCCACAGAGGGGATTTTCGGCGTTTTGGGGGATTGAAACAGGATTAAAAATGTCTAAGAAGACTCTTTCATCTGTCTCTAATTTTAGACCCGCCATTCCCAAAGGCTGAAATTTAATCTGTTTTTTGTATAATTAACTGCATCCTGGCACTTTTCACACAGCCGGACCAGATCGCTAAATAATAATCGTAAATGGCCCCCGTCCAAGACGGGGAGCGAGCGATATCAGGCGGCCGTCCGGCAGAGCGCAAGCGGGCAGGAAATTTATAATTAAATCCATTTATGCCGAAGAAACCCTTAATTGTTTCGTCGATCATTTTAATTTGTTTATTCATTTTCCCTTCCCTTTCCCGGGCCGAAAGCGTTTGCCGCGGGTTGAACGGCCGTATCCTTTTGCAGGTTGAGGAGAACGGCGAGGCCTGGTATGTCAGTCCGCAGAAGGACGAGCGCACCTATCTGGGCACCCCGGCCGATGCCTGGCAGGTGATGCGCAATGACGGTCTGGGAGTCGCCAACAGCGACCTCGGACGCTTCCGCGGCCGGGCACCACTGCGGCTGGCCGGGCATATCCTGTTGGCGGTCGAGGATAAGGGGCAAGCTTATTATGTCAACCCTGTCGACTGCCGCCTCCATTATCTGGGCACCCCGGCCGATGCCTGGCAGGTGATGCGCGAGCAGGGGCTGGGAATAAGCGACTCTGACCTGGCAAAGATCCCGGTAAATTCCGACGGATCCGCCGTTAGCGGGCAAGAAGGTGAGGCCGATATCAATAACGCGGAAACGGATGAAGTAGCGCCGCCCATTGCAGAAAACATAGCCGCAGAGGCCGCCCACAATGATGAAGTAAAGACGATAATCGAAAATATTATTGAAGAAGCGGATGAGCCGGCACCGGTTGCCGATGAGACTGTTGTAGTCGAAGCCGCCGGTAATACCGGCCAAAGCGATCCGCAGGAGGCGGAGACGGCTGCCATGGAACGGCGGATATTCGCTTCGATCAACGATTACCGCGCCGGCCGGGGGCTCGCCGCGCTCGCCTGGAATGACGATATCGCCGCGCTCGCCCGGGCCAAAAGCGCGGCCATGGCGGACGGCAGCGTACCTTTCAGCCATGACGGGTTCAATAGCCGTTTCAATGAGCTCAAAACCGCGCTGGGCGCCGTGGCGATGGGGGAGAACATCGCTTACAATTATCTGGCGGATGATCCGGCCGGATTGGCTGTCGGTGATTGGATAAAAAGCGACGGCCACCGGGAGAATATCGAAGGCAATTACGATTTGACCGGGATCGGCGTTATCCGGAACGCGGCCGGCTATTATTATTTCACCCAGATATTCATCCGTTAACAAAGTTATCAACACTCCAACCGGGACACCAGGCGATGGCCGTCCCGGTTTTTTGTATAAATAAAAAGGCAGGGCCAGTGATGGTCCTGCCGCATTGAGCGATTACGCGCTCATTCGTCCGCCCATCCTGGTGACGGCATCCTCGCATTCGGGACAGAATTTTTCGGCAAAGCCCGGGGCGCGGGAGTAGCCGACTTTTTTACGGTAATTATTACAGGGCTTTGTACAAGTGTTGCAGGAGTTAAAGATTCGGTTCGTGAGGCAGCTGTGAATTCTTCGGTCGCAGTTGCAATAATACGTCATGGCGCACCCCCCTTCTATTTGGATTACCGGAACGTTATAAAAAACAAAAAAGCCGGTATTGGCCGGCTTAAAAATGAAGTTCTATTTTCGGACAAGGACGAAATCATATTCGTTTTTGTTGCGTAAAACATACCCGTGGATAGATTCGTATTAACTTATACCTATATTATAGCATAGGTCATTTAATTGGAAAAGTATGGCAGCCACGCTCAATTGAAATATCCGTCAGTTATTTTTCCAGTTAGCAATTTTTGTGCCAGGTCATAAACGAAGAATGGTTGCAAACGAAGGTTTTTCCCTCGATGGAAATTTCTCTCGCGTAAACCGCGCCAGCGGGTTTAGCCCTAAAACGAAACCGGACCCAACCGTCCGGTTTTTTTATGGGGCAATAAGATCGATTTTCCCTGAATTTCGTGCATTTGTCATTAGTTTGTGTTAAAATAAAGTTAAGTTTCAGTATAGATTATTTTACATTTTTATTTGTCATTTTGATTTTTGCATTTTGAATTTATATATCCAATATGAAATTTTTTCCCCAAGAGCCGTTAACCGCCCTGAAAGGGAAAAAGCACGCCGTATTCGTCGGTTTGATCGCTTTTTTCTCCCTGTGGGCGGTTATTTTTGTCTTTATTTATACCCGAGATCTGCGGATCGCCCGCGAACCGGTGCGGCAAAAGCGCGATTGGCAGTATGAGCTGTTCGCCGCACCGCCGGCTTACCGGGCGGTCGATGCGATCGTGGCCAAGAGCGTGTCGCAGAGCGCCGCGATCGCGATCAATCTGCCCCCGGACCTTGGCGTCAGTACGGATGAGGCCAAAACAGCAGTCGCATTCACGCCCGCGATCGCCGGCGAATGGCAGGCAGGAGCGGAAGACAAGCTGGTCTACCGCCCCCAGGACAAGCTGGTGGTGGGCAATTATTATACCGTTACCCTGGCGCTTTCCGACGGGACGATCGGGGCCGATTTCGTGGTCGAGGACGACCCGGCGGTCCTCAATGTGTTCCCCAAGGCCGGCAGCGAAACCCACGAGAATTCCGAGATCACGATCCTCTTCAACCGGCCGATGGTGCCCCTGTCCAGCCTGGATATCATGGCGCCGGACGATATCCCGGTCGAGATCACCCCGGCCACCGCCGGGCGCTTCAAATGGATCGGCACCCGTTCGCTCAAATTCATTCCCGACTCCGCCCTGGTCCGCTCCGCGAATTACAGCGTTAAGATCAAGCCGGATTTCCAGTCGATGGACGGGCTGGGTATTGCCGGATTCGACCATCAGTTCAGCACCAGGCATCTGCGCTACGAAAGCGTAAGCCAGGGTTCGCTCATATACGACGCGCCGATCCGGGTCAAATTCAATATGCCGGTTGACCTGGATAAGACCAAAGACCATATCTGGATGAAAGATACGGACAAAAACCAAAGGATCGATTTCATCGCCGAATACGCAATTAAGAAGATATACGATCCCGAGAAAAAGGCCTGGAACGATTTCGAGGACCAGTCTGAATTATGGATTTACAACAAAGCCGACCGGTACGGCCGGGAAAAGCTCTGGGATTTCGGCGGCCATTATTTCCTGATGGTCGAAAAAGCGGTTCCGAGCGAAGGCGATATTATCCTCACCGAATCGCGGCAGGCGCAATACCAGGCGACCGGGATCATCGAGTCGATCGGCGCCGAATCGGAACAGAGCAAATGGGTGGACAAGGACCTGTTTGACGCAAGCGGCAAGCTGACGATCAAATTCTATGAAGATATCGATCTGGCGGGCTCGCGCATCACGGGCGACCGCCTGGCCGATATAGAATACGGGGAGAAATGCAAGGATGACGGGGGCGGGCTGGTAATGTACGGCAGCGCCGACTGCGAGAAGGAAACCGACCATTCGCTTCTGCTCCTGGCGTTCGACCAGGACAAGATCAAGCGGGGTGATGTGCTGAAGCTGAATCTGGAGAAGATCGTCAATTCCGAAGGATTCACCATTAACACCGAACCGATCGAAGAAACGATCCGGGTAATACCGGAACTTAAGGTATTATCGACCGAACCGGCCGATGGCAGCAGCAATGCCAGTCTGACCGATTTTTATCTCTGTACCAATCTTCCGCTGGTCGTTCCGGCCAAGGAGGACATCGATGCTTATCTGGAAGTGAATCTGCCCTATAATTACAGCGATTGGGGGCAGTCCTACCGGGTGCCGGACAGCGCCGACAGTTATTGGAAATGCCGGCCCGGGGAATTCCGGACTCAGATCTTTTACGGCTTGGCTCCGGAAAGCGATTATCGGCTCAAGTTCGACCTACAGGACGAATTCGGCGGCGAGCTGGAAAAGACGATTGCCGTACGGACGGCAGCAATGAGCGATTTTTTCCTTAATTTCTATCACCTGCAGGACAAAGTGCTATTGACTACGCCGGACAAGACCAAGCTGACTTTTGCGGCGGAGAATATGGATTACGTCGACATGGATATCTGCCGGCTGGACGCCGAAGCGATGGTCCGGCTGTTAAGCGGCAAGCCGGATTATTGGGCCGGCCCGGATACGATCAAAAATTGCCGGGAACGGATCAAGAAAAGGATCGATCTGCCCAAGCTGTACTGGGCCAAGAATTATTTCCAGGTTGACCTTAAGGATTACGTACCGGACACCAAGGGGCATTGGCTCATTACCTTTTCCAATCCCCATTACATCGAATATTACGGGGACAAGCGCCCAGTATACGAGCGCGTCTACCTGACCGTCAGCAATATCGGCATAACGGAGAAAAAGATCGATATCGGCACGATCGAGAATACCGATATGGCAGAACTCAAAAATATTTTCTGGATAACTGACCTGAAGACCCTCGCGCCGGTCAGCGGAGCCGCAATAAGGATATTCAACCGTATTACGAATGATTCCCTCGAAGAGAGCGGTACGGTGGTTACCGACAGCCGGGGAATTGCCGAGTATCAGGCGGCCGGCCAGCCACAGGCCCTCATCGTGGCTGCCGGCGATGACAGCGCGGTCATGGCCAATAACGACTCGACCCTGGAGTATGCCGCACGGGCCGGCAGCAGCGCGAGAATATACGCCTATACCGACCGTCCGATCTACCGTCCGGGGCAAGAGGTCCATATCAAGGGCATCTACCGGATCGGCTATGACAACGATTACGAGATCTTTGCGGACAGGAAGGTCGAGGTGGTTGTCCGCGACAGCCGCTACATGGAGATATCGAAACAATCGGTCGCGGTCAATGATTTCGGCACTTTCGCGCTGGACCTGGAACTGCCCCCGGATGCCGCCCTGGGCACTTATTCGGTCAGGACCGACAACTCCAATTCGAATTTCGATGTCGAGGAATACGTGCCGGCCGCTTTCAAAGTCGACGTAACGAGCCGCCAGGAAGAGTATATTTCCCGCGATACGGTTACCCTGGACATCGACGCCAGTTATTATTTCGGCGCGCCGGTCGAAGGCGGTGAGGTGGAATACGCGATCGGCAGCCAGGATTACCATTTCGACCGCTACAGCGATCCCAACTTCCGCTTCGGTTCGGATTGGTACCGGTGCTACTGGGATTGCAGCTACAACGATAAATTCATCCTGCGCAATACCGCCAAGCTGGGAGCGGACGGCAAAGCCACGATCTCCCACAAGTTGGACCTAAGCGAGATATTCAAGGACGAAGAAGAGGCCATGAGCAAGATCATCGTCGTCTATGTGACCGTTAAGAACTCGAGCGGCCAGTCCGTCTCCGCCCAGCAGTCCTTCATCATGCACCGGGGGGAGTATTATCTGGGAATAAGCGCCGCTAAGCGGTTTCTGGGCGAAGGGGAGAAGTTCGACTTGAAGCTCAAATCAGTCGATACCAAGGGTAACAATTCTCCGGACAGAAAGATCGAATTGAGCATCAGCCGCATCGAGTGGAAATCCGTCAAGCGCAAGGAGGTAGACGGCGGGTATTACTACCGCTGGGAAGAGACGCTCATGCCGGCGGTAAATGACAGCGTAACGACCGACAAGAACGGCGACTTCAAAAAGGAATATGCGCTTCAGGACAGCGGCGAATACAAGGTCGTGGTGAAAGGGAGCGATAGCCGCGGCAATGAGATACGCAATTCATATTATCTATATGTGTACGGCAGCGGCCAGGCCGATGTCCGGCCGACCAACGACCATACGCTTGAGATCGAGGCGGGGCAGAGCGCGTACCAGACGGGTGATACCGCCGAAGTGATCATCAAATCGCCTTTCGAAAAGGGGAAAGCCCTGATCTCGCTCGAGCGGGGCCGGGTATTCCATTACGATATCGTGGACGTGGACCAGGGGCTCTACCGCTACCAGTTCCCGGTTACCGAGGATTATATCCCCAATATATTCGTTTCCGCCACTCTGCTTTCCGGCGAGCCGGATATCAAATACGGCTCCACCCAGCTGATGGTCGATACCGACCGGAAGGAGATAACGATCGACGTCAGCACGGAGAAGGACCATTATTTGCCGGGTGAAGAGGTCAATCTGTCGCTCTATGCGTATGATGCGGACAAGCGGCCGGTGGAGGCCGATATCTCGGTCGCGGTGGCGGACCTGAGCGTCCTGGCCCTGAAAGGCAACCCCAAGAAGAATCCGGTGGTCTTTTTTTACAGCGGCTTCCCCTTGACGGTCATGACCGCATCCAATATGAAGAATATCCTGTTCGAGACCGACGTGCCCACCGGGACCAAGGGCGGCGGCGGCGCGGAAGCCGAAGATCTCGCCAAGAAGAAACGCGGGATATTCAAGGATACCGCCCTCTGGGAGGCGTTTGTCCGGACCGATAAGAGCGGCCGGGCCAGCCTGCATTTCACTTTGCCGGACAATCTGACCACCTGGCAGGTCGAAGCGCTCGGTGTTACCCGCGATACGCGCCTGGGCGTGGAATACGCGGAATTCGTCGCCCGCAAGGACCTGATGCTGACGCCGCTCGTGCCCCGCTTCATCGTGCCGGGGGACGAATTCGCGGTCGGCGCCAAGATATTCAACCAGACCAAGGAAGCCCAGGACCTGGACGTCAGTCTGGCCGAAACCGGTCTGGCACTGGTTGACGACGCTAAGGCGGCGATCAGGATCCCGGCCGGAGCGAGTGATACGGTCTATTTCCGGGTCAAGGCGCCGGCGGATACGGATGAAGGCGGCTATGGCTTTACGCTTTCGGCCGGCAACAAAGCAGTCGAAGATACGGTCGCCGGCAGCGTCCAGATCCGGCCGAACGACACCTACGAAACCACCGCCACCGCCGGCTATTCGCGCGATACCGAGGTGAACGAATATGTGTATCTGCCGGAAAGCGTCCTGCCGGACAAGGGCGGCCTGTCCATCACCACCAGCGCCACCTTGGCGGTATTCCTGAGCGATGCCCTGAATTCCCTCCTGGATTATCCCTATGGCTGCAGCGAGCAGATCGCGAGCAAGCTGGACGCGATCGCGATCATCAAGCGCGGCCTCAATCTGGAAAACATCGGCGACAAATTCGTGCCTGACAAGGTCGAATATGACGGCCAAAAGTATACGATCGACGAGCTGGTCGCGATTGGACTCGCCGATATTTACAAAGACCAGGATACCGGGGGCGGTTTCCGGTATTATCCCGGCAGCGGTACGGCCAGCTTTTATCTTTCGCTCCATATCGCCGATACCCTGCGCAATCTGGAGGCAGCCGGCTATCCGGTCGATGAGGCTGTGTTCGGCAGACTTTTCAATTATCTGCAAAAACAAATCGTATATGAACAGTACCCGCGCCTGGGTAATGAGGATTATATCTACGCCGCCAGGACGCTCTACTCCCTTAAGGATAAATGGCCGGTAAACGCCGCTATCGGCAAGCGGATCGCCGCCATCCTGAACAACGACAAATACCTGAACGAGGACATCGGTTCGCTCGCGCTCGCCAATCTGGCCCTGATGCTGAGCGAGAATCCCGGCATTTTCGGCAATAATTACCTTAACCGGGCCCTCGACAACCTGGAGAACCGGATCGAGATCGACTCGCGCGGGGCTTTCCTGCCCCAGGGCGATACCTGGTCGTGGTTCTATTACGAAACGCCGGTCAGGGACAGCGCCATGCTGCTCAAAGCCCTGGTCAGCGCCGAACGCGACAATAATATATTGGACCGGGTGTTGCGCTGGCTCCTGAACAGCCGCTACAAGGACGGCGCCTGGGGGTCGACCAACAATACCCTGGGCGCGGTGGACGCGCTGGTTGATTACATCAAATGGCAAAACGAGAACAAGTCCAATTTTACGCTGTCCGTCAATTTCAACCAGGCAACCCTGAAAAATATGACTTTCGGCCCGGGGAACATATTCGAGCAAAGCCGGCTGGAAATGTCCGTGCCGGAGATCGGCCTGGGCCAGCTCGACCGGATAAGCTTCGCGAAGGAGAATCTGAACGAAGAGAATAATAATTTTTATTATGACCTTGCCCTGCGCTATTACCTGCCGGCCGAATCCCTGCCGCCGCGGGATGAAGGGTTCGTGATCGAGCGCGGCTTCTACCGGGTGAGCGACAAGGAATACGCCGAACCGGTCGCTTCCGCCGCGGTCGGGGACGTCCTGCGCGGACACCTGAAGATCAGCGTGCCCAAGCAGAGGAATTTCGTCTCGGTCGAGGATTTCATACCGGCCGGCGTGGAAATAGTGAATTTCAACCTGGATACGGAAAACGCGGCCGCGGTGCAGGATTATTCCGGGGAGATGGCGGACAGCGATTTCATAGACGCCGGCAGCGCCGCTGATTATTATAACGATTATTATAATCCCTGGTACTATAGCTGGCGCGATTCCCATAAGCTATATCCGGATTTTACCGAATCGCACGACGACCGCGTATTCCTCTATAAGGAACGGCTCGCTCCGGGCGAGTACGAATATGATTATTTCGTGCGGGCGCTCGTACCCGGCCGCTTCCAATGGCTGCCGGCCCGGATCCAGGAGATGTATTTTCCGGAGAATTTCGGCCGGACCGGCGGGGGGATATTCGTGGTGAATGAGAAGAAGACGGAGATTTGAGATTGGAAATTGGAAATTGGAAATTTGAAATTCGAAAAGACGCCCAGGCTTTGCCGGGGCGTCTTTTGTATTTTATTGAACCTGTTTGCCGGGGCATTGCGCGCAATGCCCCGGACGGTGATATTTGGAGCGGTGGCGGGTAGACCACGAAGGGCGTAGCACGCTACGCCCCTACGACGGTATTATCATGCCTATTCTTCCCTATTCACATAAACCGTTATTTCTTCTTCCCGGCCGTCCGCGCTGGCCCGAATGCGGTAAGTGCCGGGGGCGGGGGGCGAGTAGAACTCCGCGGCGCCGGAGCCGAGGGGCTCGCCGTTAACCGACCATTCAGCGGCGGCCGCGGATTTGAGGGCGAGCGACATGCTGTCCGCATAGAGGAATTCATCACCGTTATGCGGGCTTAAGATCAACTGGTCGGTAGTGAGAAGATTCTTTTGCCGTTCGTAGTCGTCGCCCGGCAGTCCGTATTCGATCGAATCGCCTTCGCTGAAATCCTTCAGGCCGGAGAAATCGAACTCCGAACCGCGGTTGTAAGGGGAATTATAGAGCAGATCCATGACCTGGCTCCAGATTTCGCCGGCGCCGGCGGCGCCGGAAACCTCATCCATCGGCTCGTCCTCGGCATTCCCGACCCAGACGCCGACCGTGAAATCCGGCGTATAGCCGAGTGTCCAGCTGTCGTGGAATTCCCGCGAAGTGCCGGTTTTGACCGCGTAATCGCGGAAGGGCAGATTCAAGGCGCTTTTCAGGCCGAATTCCTCGCTGCCGGTTTGCCGGTCGGCGATGATCCTGTTGGCAAGCCGGGCATAAGCCGGCTCGAAGATCTTCTTTTCAGCCTGGAAATCGGCGCCGGCTTCGAAGTAGGCGCCTTTTCCGGAATCTGCCTGGAGCGGCTGCAATATCCCGTCATTCGGGAAGATGGTGAAATAATGGGTGAGCGTCAGCAGGTCCATTTCGAGCTCGCCCAGGGCGATGCCCAGCTGGTAATTGGCCAGGTCCTGGACCGGCCTGAAGCGCAGATCGTTTTCCAGGAGGCTGTAGAAATCAGGCGGAGTAATATATTCCAGGACTTTGACGGTCGGGACGTTCAGGCTATTGGCCAGGGCGTAATGCAGGTTGACCGTGCCGCGGTATTCATAGTCATAGTTCTTGGGGTAGAAGGCATAGCCGGTGCCGATCGTATATTTGTATTCCCGGTCTTCGACCAGCGTATAGGGCCGCAGGCCCAGTGTGAAAGCGCGCGCGTAGATGAAAGGCTTGATGGTAGAGCCGATCGCCCGCGGCCTGAGGGCCATGTTGATCTTATAGCCCCGGGCGTCGACCGACGGGTCAGGCGAGCCGACCAGGGCCAGGAGCTCATTCCCGCCTTTGCCGCGGGGGGTGGCGATCACCGCCACTGCCGCGTTGCGGGCGCCGCTCTTGTACATATTTGCCAGACTGTCACCGGCGATCTGCCTGATCTTGGCGGTCAGTCCGCTGTCGATCGTCAGGCGCGAGCCGCCCGGCGAGGCGGATCGGAGATCGCCCATTTCAAAAGCCGCTTCGTTTTGCCGGTAAGCGGTAAAATCGTTAACGGCGGCTTCCTCGCTAATGGCCGGGTATTCCCCGCGGTCTGTGGCCGATCCCAGCCGGCGGGCCAGGGCTTCGCTGCGCGCGATATTGTTTTCCCGGAACGGATTGTCTCCGGCCGGATTGCCCAAGGCCGCCAGCAGGCGGACCGTTTGCGCGCCGGTCAGTTCGCGCAGGTCCCGCCCGCAGTACAGCCGGGCTGCCGTTTGCAGGCCTTCGGCCTGGTTGCCGAAAAAAGCGGTATTGGCGTACATCACGAGGATCGAGTCTTTGCCGGCATGCGCTTCCAGGGCCAGGGCGTACCAGGCTTCTTTCAGTTTGTTCCCGATACTGCGTTCCCGCTCCTGCCCGAGCAGCAGTTTGGCGGTTTGCTGGGTAATAGTCGAGGAACTGGGGTAGCCGCCGCCGGCGACCAGGCGCCAGGCCGCCCGGACGAGGCTCAGGGGATTGATCCCGGGATGGTAATAGAACCAGCGGTCTTCTTTGCGGATGATCATGCGGGCGGTTGCCGCCGGCAGGCGGTCCAGGCGCAGGGCGTAATTGCCGGCTGAGTTAAGCCTAATATCGACAATTTCGCCGTTCCGGTCGGTCAGCACGGCCGATGCGCGCGCCCGGTACAGGGCCTTTAAATGATCGGCGCCGGGAATAGTGGCCAGGAAAAAAAGCGCCCAGATAAGCGCGGCCAGGGCGAAGACGATTGACCAGGTTTTGCTGCGGTATTTTTTCGGCATAGTTCTCATGTCTCAAGTATAACAATATTTACGGGCAGAGTGCCAGTTCCCTGGGCCGGTTAATCGGCAAAAAGAAATTATTGTTTAAAGCCGGATTTGATGGTCTGGATTTTATTTATGGCCGTTAAATCGATTTTGCCAATGATTAGCCAAATTTACACTTGACAAAATTATCTATTCGTGATATTTTTACAAGATTTATTCAGTTTAATATAAAAGGAAAAAGTAATAATGTTTTTGCTAATATTTAAGTTTTTACTAGATATTGGTATTTTTTACCGCTGATTAGGCGCAGATTATTACGCGGATATGGCGCTGATAATAAACAATATAAATTTGTTTTTAATTTAAATTATTAATAGATTCAAATTATGAAGAATTTTAAGATTTTGGGAGGGGTTTTTTGCGGTTTGTTTATATTGTTTTTATTCACTTTCATCCCCGTTGCCCGGGCGCAAAGCACTGGCGGCGGCGGTGGGGGAGGCGGCGGCAGTTATGGCGGGCCAATGCCGCATCTCTCGGCCATGATCGACAATTACAAAGACGCGCGTCCGGCAGCCGGGATCAATGAGGCGGACGCGGTTTTTGAGTATCCGGTCGAGGGCGGCATTACCCGGATGATGGCGGTCTACAAGGCGGATACGGCGGCGGATCCGGCCACCAAGATCGGCCCGATCCGTTCCGCCCGTCCCTATTTCGCGCGCACGGCCGGTTCGCTGGAGTCCGTCTACGCCCATGCCGGCGGCAGCCCGGCAGCCTTAGCCGGCCTTATCAGGGGGGATTATGATCTGTATGACATGGACGCGCTTCAGACGCCGGCCAGCGAGTATTTCTGGCGTGACGACAGCTTGGCCATGCCCCATAATCTCTTCACTTCGATCAGTGACCTGGAAGATTACCGCGCCCGTTTCGGTTATGACGACAGCCAAACGGCTGTTTGGCCGTGGATATTTTCCGCTGACCCGGAAGAAACCGGCATGTTTGCCCTGGCGGAAGTGGCGGTCGATTATGACGGCGAAGACTACGATCTCAAATGGGTATATGACAATAGCCTTTCCGCTTATCGGCGGCAGATCAAGATGAACGGGAAATACATTCCCTATCTCGATGCCGGCGGCAATGCGGTAACGGCGGAAAATATCGCCGTGCAGTATGACGAAACCGATTCGCTCAAGGAAACGGCGGCCATGGCCGGCCGGGCGCTCATGTGCCGCGGCGGATATTGCCAGGACGGCGCCTGGCGGAAGGAGGGGCTTAGTGAGCCGGTAAAATTCTACGATGGGCAAAATAACGAATTTATATTCAGCGCCGGCCGCCTCTGGGTGAACGTAACCGGCAACCGCTATTTCCACGATATCACGCTCCAAAGCGGCTGGAATGTCGTTTCCACGCCGCGCCTGGTGGCCAGCCACCGCTTTTCCGCGCCGGAAACCGCGGCCAATTTCGATATTTACGTGCTGGACCCGGCGAGCCCTTCCGGCTGGTCCACGCCCGATGATCTGGGCCAGACCGAATTCACCCCGCTCTTCGGTTATTTCATATACAATAAGACCGGCAGCAATGCCGTTTTGACCATGGATTACCGCCGGGAAGTTGATCCCAACGAGCGTATTTTTACCCGGACGGTAGAGTCGGGATGGAACTCGATCGGCGTGGCCAATCCCAGTTACGCGCAGCGGCAGAAAGCGGCCAGCAACGCCGACGCCAATAATGTTAAAAATATTCTGAGTTCACTGTCGGCGAATACGGATACGGTGCTGGACTTTACGGCCGGATCGCCGGATCGCTCGGCGGTCCTCGTGGCCGAACGCTGGGATGCCAAGGTGTTGAGTCAGCTCGATTATCTGGGTGATCTCCGGGAGACCAAGGGCTATGCGGTCTATACTACCGACACCGGCATTTACCAGGGTTTTCAGAATACCAGCCCCTTGCATGAGGTCCGGCCTCTTACGGTCGGCCTGAACGGACCGGCCGCCGGCAAGATAGTTGCCGGTTCCGGAGCTGTATTATTGGCCGATATCAGCGTATCGGTAGGCGACCGGGATATCGTGGTTGAAAACCTGCCGCTCAAGCTCGAAATGGCCAGCGCCCGGGTGGGTGATAATCCCAGGAATATCACCCTGGTCAATTATTATGGTGGCAATTATTACCGGACGGCCGACCCGGAATCCGCCGCGCGGGAAACGATATTGAATTTCCGCAATATTTATCTCTATGCGGAGCAGAGTTACCGGTTCCAGATATTTGCCGAAATACCGGCCGGAGCGGCTGATGGCCAGGCTTATCGCCTGAAAATGGCTGAATATCCGCCGATCACCGCCCGCTTTTTGTCCGGCAATGCTTTGCTCGATATCTCTGATGTGTCATTCAATGCCCAAACTGCGAATTGGCAGACCGTAAAAAATGCCATACCTCAGACCTATAGCTTGTTCAAAGTCACGACCAATAACACCACCGTGCCCGCCGACGCCCGGGGGGTTTTACTCTATAAGGGTAAAGTGGTAAATAATTATGGCGACATGACGGTTACCAAAATGAGTTTTGCCGGACTGGTCGGTGATGGCAGTGAAGGTGGTTTTTTCGATGATTGGTCAAGCTTTTATCTGAACCTAATCGATCCGACGAATGGCGCGGAAACTTTGCTGGCCTCGGTAAATACCGGCCAATCGGACGGAAGCATTATCGAGTTCAGCGGATTCAATTTATCCGTTATATCGAATACATCATTTCTGTATCCATATTTTTCCATTCGGGGCAATGTAAAAAACGACCCTCACGGCCGGACACTGTCCCTCAGGATGATCAATGATGCCAATGCTTATACCGTGGTAAACCCACTCAGTTATCCGGTGGCCAAGGGCAATATCGACACGAGCTATGGCCAGGTTACAACCGTGGTGGCGGATTGACGCTGACTGGCCGAAAATATTTTATATCACAAACAGGTTATTATTCTATAACATTTAAAATCCATATGAAGAAATTATTCCCAATTGTGCCGATCGTGATTGTCCTCAGCTTGTTTTTGCCGCTGTCGTCCCGGGCGGCAGGGGATTTTCCCGCTTTTCCGATGGCGTTTTACGGGCAGGCGACCCTGGACGGGGCAGCCTTGCCGGCCGGCTCCAGAATCGAGGCGTATGACAACGAAACCATGGTCGGGGAGATTACGCTTGGCGCGGCCGGCCGCTACGGCGAAGATGCCCCGATGGGGGCGAAGCTCCTGGTCGGTTCGTATGCTGGCTACAGGATCCTGTTCAAATATGCTTTGCCCGGCGCGGCAGAAGCGCCGGCCGGCTTGTCGCCGGCCAGTTATGACCATGAATTCTCCGCCGGCCAGTCGGTGGCGCTCGACCTTAAGTTCATTTCCGACGCGGTTGCGCCGAAAGTCCTGAATGGCTGGCCCAGCGGCACGCTGGCCAGGGGCATCAATAGCGCGACCATTTCGGTCAATACAGACGAAGTTGCGGTATGCCGCTATGCCGCCGCGCCGAATAGCGATTTCGGCGCGATGAAGGATTTTGACGGGACCGGTTCCCTGACCCACACCGCCCTGATCGAAGGGCTCAAAAGCGGCAGCCAGTACAAATTTTATATCCGTTGCCGCGACCAGGCCGGCAATATCGGCTCGGTAGATTATACGATTGCGTTTTCCGTAGCCGCAGCATCGTCTTCGGGCGGCAGCGGCGGCGGAAGCTCCAGTGGAGGAGGAAATAATACTGCCGCCGACCGGACCGCGCCGGGCAAAGTGGCAGGCCTCAGGATATCGCGCAGCGGCCGGACTGTCAGTGTAAGCTGGACCAATCCTTCGGACAGCGATATTATGGGTGTCATACTGGCGCGGAGCGAATCGGCCATTGGCGCAGACGCGAGCGGAAAAAGCCTGCTCGATATCGACGGCCTGGTAATTAACGGCCTGATGAGCGCCTACATCGATAATTACGCCGATGCGGCGAAAGGCTATTATTATGCGGTCAGCGTCTATGACTCGAGCCTCAATTATGGCGCACCGATGGTTGTCTACAGTCCGCCGGCCGTTCAACCGAATGGGCAAACGGACGAGGCGGTGGTCGTCCTGGGCGAAGAATACGACCCTTACGCCGGGATCAAGAGTCTGTACGGCGTCGATGGCGATACCTCTAATGACGTCAGCTTACGGGAAGGCGGGTCGATCTGGTCGCAGAACGGATACATCGCTATGGCCGAAGACAGCAAGGGGATTTACGGCCGTGTTACCGTCGGTCAGGCGGGATTGTCTGACAAGGCCAAATATTCGATCGCCTATTTCATCCAGTACGGCACGCCCACGACCCTGCGCCTGGGCGCGGGCGAGCGGGGCGGCGCGCTGAATTCTTACGCGGCCGCTTTCGGCCGCATGCCCGCGGGCGCAGCGGACTGGCAGGACGTGGTCAAGATCGCCAACGGCCGCTGGCCGCAGGCGAGGAATACAGCCGCAGAGGAGGCGGCTAAGGCCGGATTCAGGAAGATCTACCGCAAGGACGCGGATATGAACGACGCACACGACAACGCGGCCGTGACCATCATGGCCTATGGCCTCCGGCCGGCGAACCGCAATCTGTCCAGCGAGCAAGCGGCTATTAGAATATTCAAGGCGATCTACGGATACGCCCCGGTTTCAGCGACGGATTGGGACGCGGTGCGGGCGATCGCGTATAGCGGCGCTACCCGCTAAAGCGCGCCGGATCTTAAAAATTATTACATCAAATTAAATATAATAAAATAGACGCCAGGCTTTGTTTTAAAGCCTGGCGTTTTTGATGGAAAATAAAAAAGGGTACGATCATGGCGATTTCCCGGTTTTGATCGGGATAAATCTCCAGAGCGTACCCTGCCGTATTCGGCTAAGCGCGATTTTGGCTTCGCGCAAAGCCTTTAAAGGAAGGAGAAGAACTATATAGTAGTATATGGAATCTAAAATAATTGTCAAGGATGAAGAGCTCAATTAAAAAGCGATAACTTGATTTTTTGGCTGTAATTTGCTAGTATTTAGGCAAATATATTTTGACGCACTTTGCCCTTTTTATCGGCATTTAACCAAAGAACAGACAAAGGAGCTTGAGATGGCAGACAGAAAAATCATCGTTTTTGTGCCGAACATGGTCAAGATGGCTGATGAGGTCGTCGAGCTTGACGGCCAATGCAAGGAACTCCTGGCCCAGCTGCACCGCCATGTCCGGCAAGCCGCCAAACTGCTGCAGTCGGTCGCGGATATCGCCGCCGCCAAAGGATACAAAGATCTTTACGGGGATCTGAAGATAGCGGTTAAGGATTTTAATAAATGGGCGGCGCAGTCGGAAGATATGGACCATATCTACAACATAGACGTACTGAAGGAGGTAACGAAAGATGAAACATAGACGGATCATCGGCATGACCATGGCGTTCGCGGTTGTCATCCTGCCCCTGGGCAGCTTCTGCCACTTCATTACCCTGATCGGGCCGGACGAATTCAGACTGATCCCGTTTTGGGTGAGGCTGCTGGTGTCGGCTTTTTATCTTACGTCAATGGTAGGGGTGACTATATTCGCCCCGTACGATTGGCGCATGAAAGAGGGCATAAGGGATATTTTCACCAGCTTTCCGGCCTGGTTGAAAGCTGCCATTATGCCGCTGGCCGCATTCTCCGCCTTGGTAATAATCATTCTGTTCTGCGCGGGCCCCCATTTGCCGGAACAGGCCAAGTGGCCGTTTATTATCGAGAGCCTGGCCATTCTCAGCCTGTATCTGCTCCAGGTGGTGGTATTTACCTATGATCATCTGGCGAAATTCGGGGAGGAAGCCGCCTCATTGATCGTGGGGCTGTAGCAACGCGAATGAAGAGCCATAAGCCGGAACGGAATTTCCTTCCGGCTTTGTCATAATTATTACTGATAACATAAACTGCACACAACCCGCCAATCGCGCGTGAATATTAATTATAACCATACAAAGATTATAACCCGATAACTTTATGGAAAATCCATCCAATCAATTCGAGCTAAACGGCCGGGAGCAGAAACGGGAGCGCCGGGAAATCCTGGGCGAAATGCTTAAGGAAATTTCGGACCGGCTTAATAAGCAATTCAGGAATGAATCGGGCGAATCGGCAGGAGCCGATATATTGGACGGCGAATGCCGCATTGATATCAGGGCTTTCGCCGAGAGGGAAAAAGGGCCATACACGGAAGAAGAGATATCGGGCGACCAAGAAGAAGTCCGCCGCAAAGAAGAAGGGGAATTCCTGCCCGACCTGGATAATCCCAATGTGGCCGCCTATTGCCGCGATAAGGGGGCGGTTACCCGGGAGGAAATGATCGAGGTTTTCCGCCGGGAGCGCCGGCAGGCCAATCCGGAAGCGCAGGAGATGGCGGTAACCGCGGCCTTGTACAAATTCCTGCCGGATGATTACGTGGCGGTCAGGACTTCCAAATACGACGATTACGTGAACGGTATCGATACCCTGATTGTCAACCGGAAAACCGGTGAAGCGGTCTGCACGATCGATGAATTCAGCGCCCCGGAAAAAAGCGAACGGGGAGAGAAGAAAATGAAAAAGATTTTGAGCAAGGCCAGGCAGGGCGGCGCCCGGGCAAAATACGGCCTGGGCTACACCGAGGGCCGGCTTACGAAGAAGCCGGTCGGGCGCATACCCGCTTTCAATCTGCGCTTGTCCAGCCGGGATTTGCACGAGTTGATGGCGGAAATGGGCGGCGATATCGATGCCGCGCCGACAGAAAAAGAGAAAGCCATCATTTCGGCATTGATCAGGGATTTTCGCGAACAAATAAGAGTGCTCCTGGATAGCGGCTTGCGCCCGGATATGGAGCGGAAGATCAACCATTTCAAAGAGTGGCTGGGGGAATGGGAAGAAAGCGATAGAAGAGGTTTGTGATCGTTTTTCATATTATTTACGTGAAATAATATGACCACACCCCTATCTGTAAATTTCTAATATCTAATTCCTAAATCCTAAACAAATCCCAAATTCCAATGTCGAAAAAACCGAAACACGGCCGTTTATCAATATTCGCGATAATATTATGCGTTTAGAGTTTTGAATTTGGGATATTTGAATTTGTTTAGGATTTATGATTTAGAGTTTAGGATTTGTTGATCAATTCAACCATGGTTCATTCATAACCGAAAAGGAAAGGAGCTAAGGAAAAATGGAGAATAGGATAATGCGCAGGATTTCCGACATGCATTGCGATTTCCGCATGCCGTATGATTGCTGGCGCCAGATGGATTACAATTTCGCGACACGCCAGCAGTACAGGGAGCCGGCTTTCGATAATTGGCATATGATGCTGGCGCGCGCCTGGCAATTCGGGGTCAGGCCCGCCTCCGCCGGCCTGGACCCCGATAATGACGACATTTCGGAAGACCGGTATGACCGTGTGATGAGCGAGGTAGTGGCGCGGTATTACCGTATCGCCTTTTGTTCGATCTATTTCGACTGGCAGGCTTTCGATAGCCGCCGCCAGCGGATGGACTTCATCCGCCACACGGTCGGGCGCTACCGTTCCTGGAATCTGCCGATCCTCGCTCCTGGTGTGCCGCTCGGGGATGAGGGCACGGCCCTGGTCCTGGTCCTGGAAGGCAGCGGGATCGTCAGGGGAATGGAAGACGTTTGTTTTCTGGCTGAAGCGGGTATCCGCGTCCTGGTGCCGCAGTATGGACACGAGCCAAAAGCCAAGGTCAAAAACGAGTTGGCCGACGGGATGGGATTGACTCCGATGGGCAATGTAATGATACACGAACTGCTGGAGCGGGGAGTGGTGATCGACCTGGCGCATGCCCTGCCCTATACCCGCGGCGATATCCTGGCCCTGGCCGAGTATGGCGGCTTTACCGGGCAGGTGATCTATTCCCATGGATCATTCGGAGAGGATATGGCCGCGGCCGGCGCCAGCGAACAACAGGCGCGCGAACGCGGCATCTCGCGTGATGTGGCGAAGCGGATCATCGATCTGGGCGGTATGATCGGCCTGAGCGTTTCCCGGCCGTTTTTTGCCGGCGTCGACGCGGTCGTCAACCGGATCATCGCGATCTGCGTGCTGGCCGGCAACTACCGGCAAGTGGCGATCGGCTCCGACTTCGGCGGCGTTTCCCCGAGCTATCTCATCGGCATCGACAACATCTATGATTTCGACAAGCTGGCAGAGGCGCTCCGGGAACGCGGTCTGGATGAAGAAGCGGTCCGCGGGATCACCTGCGACAACGCGGCTGTCTGGCTCGATTCCATTTCAACGCAGTTCATTTTATGACACAAAAGAATGCCCAAGCGCGAATTAAGCACTTGGGCATTTTATTTTCGTATTATTATATGCTAATAATGACAGATCGCTACCATTGTCATTGCAAGCCTCGCACGCTACGGCGCGAATCGGTCCCGAGGCGTTTTTTAACCTGTCATTGCGAGCGACAGAAATAATTATTATCTGAACGCAGGCCGGAAAAACATCAAGAACTCATTTTTACGAACCTGAAGTCGCGAAGCAATCCCGAGGCGCGCGGAACCAGCCCTTTTTACCTTTCTTTTATAAACGTTTTGTGTATTGTGGCACGGGATTGCTTCGCGACTCCATGATCGAAAAATATACCAGTCAGGTTTTTATCGCAGTTGCAAGAAGCTAATATTTATTTCTGTCGCTCGCAATGACAGATTAATTAAGATTGCTTCGCCCCGCAGTGTGCGAGGCTCGCAATGACTGTATATTAACAATACTGCAGATAATGTTCGTTATGCCAGATAAAGAAAAGCCGTTTCCCCGGAGGGAAACGGCAATTTTGATTCAGGGTATTTAGCGCCCTAGTTATACATTATACCCCTGACCTCCAGGCATTCCAGGCCCGGTTTGGGGGTGTCCAGTGACCTTTTCTCTCCATTCCGGAGCCAATAGTACCAACCGTCGTACTGCTCGCTGTTGGCGAAAAAAAGCATTTCTGCCGGCTGGCCGTCCATGCCGAGCCTTTTTTTGATCGGTTGGATGATGCGCATATTCCGACAAAGTTTTCCCTCGGCTATGATAGTGACCGGCATAGCGGCTTCGCCATTCTCGCCGAATGTGTTCAGGAAATAACCGATCATTTTGCCGGAAAGGGTATGAGTGAACCGCATGACTAATTCCCTCCTTTCATGTGTTTTGGTTTTCGATACCTAAAAATTAGCTCAAGGGGAAGAAAATGTCAATGCGGAACGAGTTGTAAAGTTATAAAGTTTGTAAAGTTATAAAGTTTTTAAAGTTTGTAAAGTTGAAAGTTATAAAGTTTTTAAAGTTTGTAAAGTTGAAAGTTATAAAGTTTTTAAAGTTTGTAAAGTTGAAAGTTATAAAGTTTTTAAAGTTTGTAAAGTTGAAAGTTATAATGTTATAAAGTTTTTTAAGGTTATTAGTGGGGTATTTACAAAATGGTGGTTTTGTTGTATATTATCACGCAGCACAATATACTTAATACTAAATACTAAATACTTAATACTAAAAAGGGTTCTTTCAAACAACTATTTTTTAAAAAAGGGGAGGGAAATAATGAAAAAACATTGGTTGATTTTCGGCGTTATGGTGCTGCTCTTGTTTCAATTCTCCGGCCGGGCGGTTTTTGGCGGGGAAAACGGTCTGTTGTCCCGGCAGAAAGAGGCGATGAAGAGAAATATAACGGCGTTCTACTATTACGGTTACAATGATTATGATTGCTATGTAGAGCTTGATAATCTGCGCAGTGATATTGAGGCGGGCGCGTTTTTCAGCAAGAATTATCAGACCCTTAAGGATTTCAAGGATAACGAACCGGAGCGGTTCGGCAATTTTATGGGAGTGCTGGAAATTGCCTGCCGCATCGGCCATATGGACCTGGAGCAAAAGCAGCAGCGCCTGCCGCTTTTGCTCTATGAGATAGAAAATACGCAATAGATTTACGGGGAAAATCCCCGTAAAAAGCGCCAGTACATAAATACTGGCGCTTTTTTATTTCTGTGAAAATGATAATTTAATAATCCATTAACCTGAATAATATATACTTTTAAATATAATAATTCGATTAATATGGAAAAATATACTTTACCCAAATTAAAATACGGCTATGGCGATCTGGAGCCTTATATCTCTGAAGAAATAATGACACTTCACCACAGCAAGCACCACCAGGCCTATGTCAACGGCGCCAACGCGGTGGTCGAGAGACTCAGGAAGGCGCGGGAGGCCGGCGCGGAAGTCGATATGAAAAGCGAATTGAAGACCCTGTCCTTCAACCTGAACGGCCATCTGCTCCATTCCCGGTTCTGGGATATATTGGGGCCGGCCAAGGACGTGGCCAAATTGCCGTCCGGCAAGCTAAAGGAGGATATGGATGCGGCCTTCGGCGGCTGGGAGCGCTTCATGAAAGAATTCACCCAGGCCGCCATGAGCGTCGAGGGCTCGGGCTGGGCGGCCTTGGTCTACCACCCCGTAAGCGGGTTGCTCATCATGCAGATCGAGAAGCACAATGCCAATTGCTATGCCGGACACGAGATACTGATGCTCGTCGATGTCTGGGAGCACGCCTACTACCTTGACTACAAGAACGACCGGGGGAAGTATCTGGAGGGTTTTTGGAATGTGGTGGACTGGGAGGAAGTGGGGAAGAATTATGGCAATATTAAGAAGAAATATATTTAATTTACAATAATCCAATAATCCAATTTTCAATTAATATTTAATATCTAATTTTTAATTTTCAAACCAGTCTATTTTAATATTTGATATTGAAAATTAAATATTGTTTGGATTATTGGATTATTGAAAATTGGATTATTCAGACTGGATTATTGAAAATTATTGCGTTGATTATTCTTAATAATAAAAATAAATATAGCAATTAACCTATGTTATCCATCAACGATCCCATTCCCGAGATGGAACTCGAAGCCTATGTACCGGACAAATTCGAAAAGATCAAACTCTCGGACTACCTGGGCCAATGGCTCGTCATATTGTTCTACCCGGCCGATTTCACATTTGTCTGTCCTACCGAGCTGGAAGACGCCGCCAGCCACGAAAAGGAGTTCGCCGAAGAGGGCGCCGCAATCGTCAGCGTCAGTGCGGATACCGCCTTTGTCCATAAGGCCTGGCATGACCACTCGGAGTCGATCCGCCAGATCAATTATCCGATGATCGCCGACCCGACCGGCAAGCTGTGCGAGGCATTCGGCACCTATCTTCCGGGCGAGGGATTGTCGCTCCGGGCCACCTTTATCGTCGATCCGGACGGCCTGGTCAAATCGCTCGAGCTCCACGACAACAGCATCGGCCGCAATATCACCGAGATCCTGCGCAAACTGCGCGCCGCCAAATTCGTCCGCGAACACCCGGGCCTGGCCTGCCCCGCCAACTGGCAGCCGGGGAATAAAAGCTTAAAACCCGGTGTTGAGCTGGTTGGTAAAATATGATTGAATGTTATTATTATTTAGCCTGAATGACCAAAATTTAGTTACTCAATTTTCAATAATCCAATAATCCAAACAATATTTAATATCTAATACTTAATTTTCAATCCGGCCTATTTTAATATTTGATATTGAAAATTAAATATTGATTGAGTCACTGGATTATTGGATTATTGATAATTTAAATAAAAAGTTATGTTCAAAGTACAACATTTCGAAATACCCGCCGCAGATGTGGAGCGGGCGAAAAAATTCTATGAGGAGGTGATGGGCTGGCGGGTCTCAGCGATGCCGGCGGCAGATATGGAGTATTGGGGCGTCTACACGACCGAGATTGACGACCAGCGCATGCCCAAAGAGGCGGGCGCGATCAACGGCGGCCTTTATAAGAAGATGCGGGAAAACGAGGTATTGACGGTCTACGCGACGGTGGATTCGATCGATGACGTAGTGCAAAAGGTCACCGCCCACGGCGGCCGGGTGATCCAGCCCAAAACCACGGTAGGGGATATGGGCTTCTCCGCCCGCATCGCCGACCCGGAAGGGAATGTGGTGGGGATATGGGAAATGATGAAAAAATGATTTAAGACAGGGAAAAAGCGCCCGGCTTTCTTTGTTTGTTATACACGAAACCTTAAATATTGACCGTTTGTCCGCGGAATTAACGCGGACCCTACGCGGATTTTACGCTGAAAATAATAATCCGCTATAAACGTTTAGTGTAATGTGGCACGGGATTGCTTCGCCCCGCAGTGTGTGGGGCTCGCAATGACAGGTTGATTAGGATTGCTTCGTCCCGCAGCGTTTTTATATACTGTCATTGCGAGCGACAGAAAAGATTATTATATACGGATAATATTTGGATGAAGATATAAGCAGTTGTTTGAACGTATGTGAAGTCGCGAAGCAATCCCGAAGCGTTTTTTTTCTGTCATTGCGAGCGACAGAAATAAATTATGGTTTATGAACCGATTTTGATAAAGTACTATGAAGTTGCTTCCGTGTACGAGAAGTCGCGAAGCAATCCCGAGGCGCGAGGAACCAGCCCTTTTTACCTCTCTTTTATAAACGCTTAGTGATTTGTGGCACGGGATTGCTTCGCGACTCCATGACCGAAAAATATACCAGTCAGATTTTTATCGCAGTTCCGATAAGCTAATATGTATTTGCGGTCGCTCGCAATGACAGGTTAATACGGGATTGCTTCGCCCCGCAGTGTGCGGGGCTCGCAATGACAGATTAAATTGGATTGCTTCGCTCCCCAGCGTACAGGGCTCGCTGGTACTGTAAAAATGTAATGCTACTTTAAAATTATCCGGTATTCGCGATGGAAAAATTTTCTGATATAATTGTTGTATGAAGGACTATGTCTATTTCACATATATCGCCACGAATTTTCCCCGTTGTACCGTTTTATACACCGGAATAACCAGCGACCCTTACGGCCGTGAATGGGAACACCAGAACAAGGAATTTCCCGACAGCTTTTCCGCGCGTTACAATATTAACCGCATTGTTTATTTTGAATATTATGACGATGTGAATGTCGCGATCAAAAGAGAGAAGGCGATTAAAGGAAGTTCGAGAAAGAAAAAAATGAAATTGATCGAGTCGATCAATCCGGATTGGTCTGATTTGGTTGAAAAAATGCGAAATGAGGAAAACGTGGTTGGCAATACGCGCGATTGAAGTGAATCATGATAATCCGGATAAATAATCACGGCCCCACCATTCCGCCATTCCAGTCTTGAATTGTAGAGAATAAGTGTGTTATAATAATCCTATAAATCATATTAATGGAATTACGCTATATTGCGTAATTTTTTTTAATTACAGAGTTTCAGCCAGCTGGCTGATCCGCCTTTGGAGGAAATTCTGTAATTCCATATTATGGCCAGATTAAGCCTTGAAAACAGGAATATTAGGAAATTGTGCAAGGTCGGGGGATGGAAGACCTACTCCGTAACCCTGCCGATCGAAGCGATCAGGGAGCTGGGCTGGCAGAAGAAGCAGAAAGTGGTCGTGGAGACCGATTTGAAGAATAAGCGTTTAACGATTAAGGACTGGAAATAGACCTATGCCGGCAGCCTATCCTCGGTTATTCCATATTGGCACGCAGAAGGCCGGCTCGACCTATCTGTACAATATTCTTGCGCAGCATCCTGATTTGTCGTTGCCAAAGATCAAAGAACCGGCGTATTTTACCACGAATTACGAACGCGGACTGGAATGGTATTCGGGGTTGTTCGAAGGAGAGGGGATCCGCCTTGATACCACCCCCAAATATTTCCAGTTGGGGGAGAAAGCAGCGCCGCGGATCAAAGAGTATGCCGACAGACATCTGGCCGAACCGCCCCGCTTCCTCCTGATCCTGCGCAATCCGGTCGATTACCTCAATTCTCATTTCGAAATGCAGAAATACCACGGTTTTTCCGGAATAACCCCGGGGATTACCCGGAACCGATGGATAAGCTCATTGACCACCTTAGGCGCTACCCCAAGTACCTGGAGCGCGCCCGCTACGCCAAGATTTTGAGGAGCCATTGGCTCAGCCGCTGGCCGCTCGAAAATTTTCTGATAGTTTATTTCGAGGATTTCATCGCTGATCCGAATGGAACTGCCAACCGGATCTGCCGTTTTTTCGGGGTCAGCGAGCATGAGTTCAACACCGCCAATCAAGTGAGCCGCAACAAAATGCTGAGGAATGACTGGCTCTTCCGTCTCCAGTCCTGGACAGTGAAAAGGGAAGGGATCAAAAATGTTTTGAAGAAAAGCCGCTTGTTCAATTATGCTTATAAGAATGTCCTGACCGGGAAATCAGGCAGTAAATTACCGCCGGGAGACCGCCGGGAGATCGCCGCCATGCTCAAGCCCGATGTTGCCGAATTGGAGGTATTGCTAGGCAAGAAGATAGAGGTTTGGCCCGATTTCAAATAATTTCACCCTGGCGACTTTTTTTGTCATTTCGAACCACCACCTTTCTGTCATTGCGAATCCCGAAGCGTTTTTTACATTGTCATTGCGAGCGACAGAAAAAACTATTATCTACGGATATATATGGATGAAGATTTAAGCAGTTGCTTCCGCATACGAGAAGTCGCAAACCAGTCCCGAGGCGTTTTTTACATTGTCATTGCGAGCGACAGAAATAAATTATGGTTTATGAACCGATTTTGATAAAGTACTATGAAGTTGCATCCGCATACGAGAAGTCGCGAAGCAATCCCGAGGCGCGAGGAACTAGCCTTTTTTAACCGCTTCGTAATCAACGCTTAGTGATTTGTGGCACGGGATTGCTTCGCGACTCCATGATCGAGAATAAAACCAATCAGATCGTTATCGCAATTACCAGAAGCTAATATGTATTTGCGGTCGCTCGCAATGACAGATTAATTAGGATTGCTTCGCCCCGCAGCGCGCTGGGCTCGCAACGACAGGATATTATTAACAATAAATATATGATCAACAAAAAATCCATCATTATTTTCACCGCAATAATTATCTTGGCGGCTGCTTCCCGTTTAATAAACCATCCCTACAATTTCACCCCGCTCGGAGCGATGGCGCTTTTTGCCGGCGCGTATGGACTGAAAAAGAGCTGGGTAATCCTGCCGCTGGCCGCCCTCCTGATCGGCGACTATTTTATCGGATTTTATGCCTGGCCGGTGATGGCCGCAGTTTACGGTTCCTTCGCCCTGGCCTTCGTCATTGGCTGGCAGATGAGGAAGCGGGCAAAATGGCAGAACATAGCCGCCGCCTCGCTGGTTTCTTCCCTAGCTTTTTTCCTCATCACCAATTTCGCCGTCTGGGCATTCGCCAGCTGGTACCCGCACACCCTCGCCGGCCTGTTGAATTGTTTTACTCTCGCCATCCCGTTTTTCCGCAATACTCTCCTGGGTGACCTGGTTTACAGCGGAGCGCTGTTCGGAGGATATGAGCTGGTTAGTTATTTCGTTGTAAATAGTAAAACAAAATTTGCATCACGCAACATGTAACATATAGCACGCAACAAATTATACTTAATACTAAATACTTAATACTATTAAGCCCCTCGTATGATAATCAAAAAGATAAAATTTTCGATTTTAATTATCCCGCTGCTATTGGTGACGACCGCTTGTATCAACCAAGCAACAGCACCTGGTCCGGATGAGGAAGCTACCAATACGGAATCAATGGCGCAGGAAGAGCCGGCGGTCAATACGGTTCAGGCGTATCTGCGTTTTGTCGTGGCGGGGCAGGACGACCCGATCTATGGCGAGACGCTGGAAGCGGAAACCGGTGTTGATCTGCTGACGCTGATGCAGACGCTTAATAATGAGGACAGGATCCAGATGGTGGTGAATGGCGAAGGGGATATGGCGTTTGTCGAAAGCCTGGACGGCATGGCGGGCGACGCGGCTACGAACAAGTATTGGATGCTCTATGTGAACGATGACCTGGCCACAGTCGGCGCCGGCGCCTATATCATCCAGGACGGCGATTTCATAGAGTGGCGATACCAAGATACGACGGATATAAGTTTATAACCAAGGATATTTTTTATAGAGTTTTTGCGAAATAAGAATGTTTCACCGCAGATAAATCGCTGATGAGTACGCTGATTTTTCGCTGAATCGTCTATCAGCGTTTGATCAACGTAGCAAGCCGCGATATATCAGCGGTCAAGCCGTGAATAGTTAGCCACGAGCAGAATAATAAGTATGAGACTTTTAATAATCACCCAGAAGATAGATATTAATGATTCAATTCTCGGCTTTTTCCATTCCTGGGTTCAGGAGTTCGCCAAGCACACCGAAAAATTAACGGTAATCTGCCTCCAAAAAGGCGAATATGATCTGCCGGATAATGTATCCGTATACAGCCTCGGTAAAGAGAATTCCAATTTCCAATTTCCAATTTCCAATTCCTCGATTTTCAAAAGAATAAACTACATTTACCGCTTCTACGGTTTGATCTGGCAAAAACGTAAAGAATACGACACAATCTTCGTCCACATGAACCCCGAATACGCGGTCCTGGCCGGCTGGCTCTGGAAATTGTGGCACAAAAAAGTCGCCCTTTGGTATACTCATAAGCAGGTTGATCTTAAACTACGTTTAGCGGAAAAGATTGTAGACGTTATATTTACTGCCAGCAAAGAAAGTTTTCGTCTTCCCAGTAATAAACTGAAGATTACAGGACACGGTATCGATCTTGAAAAGTTTCAACCGTCAAAGAGTAAAAACTCAAATTCAGGAGTTAAATTTAAAATTTTGTCGGTAGGCAGGATTTCGCCCAGTAAAGATTATGAGACATTGATAAAAGCCCTTAAAATTTTAAAAATGCAAGGTTTTTTATTTCGGACAAAGATCGTGGGAGGGCCGGTTTATGACAGTGATAAAGTATATTATGAACGATTAAAAAATTTAGTGAAGAATGAAAACCTGGAATCCGAAATTGAATTTATCGGTCCTATACCAAATAATAAAATTGTTGATTATTATAATGATGCCGATATTTTCGTTCATATGAGCCAAACTGGCAGTTTAGACAAAGTAGTTCTTGAAGCGATGGCATGTGGGTTGATTATAATTTCAAATAACGATGCTGTTGTGAGAGATGTATTAATTGAATATAAGGAATATTTATCGTATCCAAAACATGATTCAAATGCGTTGGTTGAACGTATTAAAAATTTAGTTGTTTTAGATAGAAGACAATTTTTAGATATAAAAAACGATTTGCATAGATTAGTATCTACGAATCATGATTTGAAAAGATTAATCAAAATATCATAAACGGATTAAAATAAAAGTTTATGCGCGTATGCTATTTTGGCTACTATAATCCTGAATACAGCCGCAACCGGGTATTGAGGCAAGGGCTTAGGGAAAACGGAGCAGAGATCGTTGATTGCCGAAGCCGGAGAAGGGGATAAGAAAATATTACGAGTTATATAATAAGCACAAGAAAATAAAAAAGGACGGCTATGATTTTCTGTTGGTCGGGTTTCCCGGCCATTTAGCCGCTATTCTGGCGCGTTTCCTGACCCGGAAAAAAATAATCTTTGATTGTTTTACGTCCCTTTATGACTCTGCGGTTTATGACCGGAAGAAAGCGGGGAAAATAAGTTTGATAGCCGGTTATTATTGGCTCCTGGATTACTTATCCTGCCGACTGGCCGATACGGTTTGACTGAATTACAAAACATTGTCAGGGAGTGTCATAGTCTGCCGGTATTGATCAGTAAAATGAATAAATATATCAAAGAAGGAAACTAAGATGAAAATAGCTTTAATCGGCGGAGCCAGGCCGAATTTTATGAAAATAGCGCCATTGGCGCTGGCGCTTAAAAAAAATAAAATTAACTATTTTTTGGTCAATACCGGCCAGCATTTTAGAAGGTAATGGCTGATGATTTTTTCGAGGAATTCGGGTTGCGGCCGATTACCAGCTCAAGCCGAAGCGCTATACAGTGGTCAGCCAGTTAGCGAATAATGATCAGGTTGGAAAAGATATTCATAGCTGAATCGCCGGATTTGGTTTTGGTCGTAGGAGACGTGAATTCCACTTTGGCGGCAGCGCTTACGGCCAACAAATTGCGAATCAAGCTGGCTCATGTGGAAGCTGGACTGCGATCTTACAGTAGCAGCATGCCTGAAGAGTATAATAGAGTGTTAACGGATCATCTAGCCGATTTTTTGTTCGTGACCGAGGAAAACGGGATCGCCAATTTGAAAAAGAGGGAATAACCAAAAATGTACATTTTGTAGGCAATATCATGATTGATAATTTAAAAAGATTTTTACCACAGATAAAAAGTACACAAGAAGAATTCGACTATTGTACTTTAATGGGCTGAGAATGTAGATAACCGGTCAGTTTTTAAGGAAATATTGTCTGCAATCAAAGAAGTTCCGGCGACCGCCGGATATATCTACCTCTGCATCCGCGAACCAAAAAGATGGCATTGCAATTCGGGTTGATGAAGGATATTAAGCGAATATTTACGATCGTTCCTCCGCTTAGTTACCACGAATCTTTGTATTACCAAAAAAACGCCCAAGTGGTACTGACCGATTCAGGCGGCATCCAGGAGGAGTCCAGCTTTTTAGGCACACCTTGTGTGACGCTCCGGACTGAAACAGAGCGTCCGATCACGCTTAAGTGCGGTACCAATGTCTTAGGTGGTGTAAAAAAGGAAGGTATATTAAAAGCATATCAAACAGCACTTAATAAAAAAGGCAAAGCGAAAATTTCATACTGGGACGGTAAAACTTCCCAAAGAATAATTAAAATTTTAAAAGAATATGGCGAGAACTAAATACGTCGATGTTCGTTCATCACAGAGTTATTACACCCGTAACGCTTATATTAAAGAATATTTGGCAGACAAAAAAGTCAAACTATTGGATGTCGGCAACTTGGGCGATGGGAAATTGATTGTGGATCTACCAACCATGGTCAAAATAACGGTGGTGAATATTACGGTCTGGACTGTAACGAAAATTTAGCCAACGATATGAAGCTGAAAAATCAACTGATAGGCCGGGTTACACGATTTGAGTGGTTTGGTAAATGATGCTCAGTTTGACGTAAACGATGCCGGGCAGGTGATAGAACATACCTGGCAGCCGGGACTTATAATCAAAGAGTGCAGCCGAATTTTGAAAAAAGATGGCGTTTTGATCTTGGACACGCCTAACGTCTATGGCTTTCGTGCTTTGATAAGATATTTTATTCTAGGCAAAGATACGGTCGGTATGGATGATAATTTACTAGGTTACAACGAAGCCAAAGATAATTACAAACAATATCGCAGCGACAAACAGCACATCTTAAGTCAACCCCAACACAAAATTTTTTACAGTGCTGCCATGTTAAGACAGCTTCTAAATATGCACGGATTTGCAATTGAAAAGTTGATATACGTAAAGAAACCGAAAAATATCATTTACAAACTTTTATTAAATATATTCCCACAAGGCGGACAAAAAATTGCCGTAATCGCTAGAAAAAAAAGTTTAGAGGATATATTTAGTATTAATTCAATATAACGATATAACGATGGATTATTTTTTTAAATTAAATAACAAGAATGCCACGATAATAATTATAAAATTGGTCGATTAACATATAATCAAATATTCATGGCGAATATAAGTGAAAAAAAAATTAAAATAAGAATCCCACAATTGCCTCTCGACAAGGCAAGCGAATTTTTTTCAGATGAAATATTAACTCAACCAGGAGTAAGAAAAATCGTATTGTTTCCCGATTCTTTTACTAAAGAAAAATATTTAAAAATTAATTATAAAGCAACCATTCCCTCAAGTGTTGTTATCGCAAGCGCCCCTATTATTTATATCCTCAATTCAGGTCGCGTGGGATTAATTGCGGGATGATGGCCGTAGCCTTGCCATTAACTATCGATCAGTTGCCAAAAAAATTTATAGAAAACTTGCATAAAAATATTTTGTATACTTTATATTATTATTTAAATTATCGATTAAGGATGCCATTCGCAGATAGCAGATATGATTTAAATAAAAGTGAGTTCAAAAAGGTTTTACAAAGTGGCGCAAAAGGTTTTGCTGAACTTAAAAATATTCCGACTAATTTAATAAATAATTTTGAGTTTGGAGGGAGCCCCCATATATTTCATCCGAAGAGATAATTAATTATATTAATCCGGACTGGTTTGCAAAGAGAAACATTCGTTTACGTAGGTCGTTCGGACGTTATTTTGGTGGAAATCATTTTTTCGAAATTCAAGTTGTTGAAGAGATAATTAAAAATGATTACTGGTCGAAGAGGTTGACCCCCAAACAATTAGTCGTAATGTTTCATACTGCCGGGAATTGTTAGAAGATATTATTTTACCTAAATGGCGCGATAAATATATCCGTACAAATAAATTCACTCCCATTATAAACGATCTTGAAGCGTATAAAGGCTTTTTTGTGGGACAGAATGTGGCTATGAATTATGGCTACGCTTATAGATTGGCAAGTTTCTCCTTAATAAACCAAGCTTTTCAGTCAATGTTCGGTAATGATAAAAATTGTGAGGTATTAATTGATAAAGGCCATAATTTTACTTTGCAAGAATCAATTAATGATCATAAATACCTACTTTATCGCCATAACGCAGAAAGACTATTGCCAAATGATTATGCGATTTTATCCGGTTACTATACTCATCCATCATATATAGTATCCGGCGGTAATAATTTGACAACATCTCTCAACACGATTGACCACGGACTTGGTAGTCTGATTGAAGCTGATAAAAATAAAGACTTCAAAAAAGTAAATGTTAAATTACATCGTTTTAGAAAAGGCATTAAGTTTTTGGGAAAACCGCAAACTAACGATTTTGAGCTAACTGAATCTTATTTTGTTAAACAGTACTTTAAATTAATGTCTGAAAAGAATTATTATACCCAGTTGTAAAATTATTGCCAATTAATAATATGAAATTTATTTAATTCAATTATGGAAACCATTTGCGAGTTAAGGGAAATATGCCAGTCGCAAAAGATTAATAAACCGAAATTTTTACTAGCAATCGGCTATACCTGGCATCGAAGATTATCTATATATATCACTTATATATTATTGTCTATATTCCCTCGTATTACTCCAAATACGATTAGCTTTTCGATGATTATTGTCAGTATTATCGGCTGTACATCACTTTTACCCGGAATTCGTAATTTAAGTATAGCCGGCATGTTAATCGTTTATTTGGGGTTTTTACTCGATAAATGCGATGGTGAAGTAGCGAGATACAAAAAAATTAACACCTTGCGTGGTGTTTATTTAGATGAACTTTATCTTTACTTATACCAAGCTGTTTAATTTTTTGTTTTACTTATAATTTATTTGATTACAGTAGGGAGTTATTTATTTTGAATCTACTAGCGATTTTATTTAATGTTTTTAATCGTATTAATAGAAAAATTGCTTTAATTATTTATGCCAAGAAAAGGGTACCGTTCGAGAAAGGAGTTTTTGAGAAATATGCTGGCAATCGATTTGTAGACAAAATTTTAAATAGCTATATTTTTAAAATATTCAGTATTGTCGATAGATTCGACTTGATTGTATTTGTGATGACTTTTATTATATTTATCAAACCGCTTCATCATTATCCATTGCGACTCTGGTATATATATGTGTTTACATCGTTTTCTATTATTTATTTTTTCCGCTGGGTTATGTTATATTATTTTGGCCAAGTCTATAAAATGGTAAACGAAATGGCTAACAAAGGGTATTAGGAATATATGTTAACAATTATCTTAACTTTGAATAAATATCTCTATGAAAATTATATATATTGGCAACACAAGAATTCCAACTGAATTGGCACATGGTTATCAAATTAGTAAAATGTGCGAAATGTTTGGAAGAAACGGAGTTGATCTATCCCTGGTATTACCGGAGTTAGTTAACAATATTGCTTTCGATTTGTTTAGTTATTATGCAATACAAAAAAGTTTTAAGGTTCAATATTTAAGAATTTTTCACAATATAAATATTACAAATAAAATAAAAAATTTTTCTTTTAATTTATTCTCCTTGTTTTATTTGTATAAGTTATTTTTTTTAAAAATAGATAAAAATATCTTGATTTATACTAGGGCACAAGAAATTGCTGGGTTATTTAAATTGAAGGGATATAAAGTGGTTTATGAATGCCATAATTGGTTGGAGAAAAAAAATTTTTTATTAAAAAATATAAATTTAATTATTACTACAAATTTATATATAAGAAAGAGATTGTAAAAAATGTACATTATAACGAAAAAAAAATTATAACAATACCAAACGGTGTAGATTTAGATATATTTAATGTTCCCTTTACAAAAGAAGAAGTGATAGAGAAAATAGGAAGTAGGTTAATCGGAATGGAGTTAATGAATAAAAAGATATTGATGTATACCGGAACGTTTCGAACAAAAGGCTATGAAAAGGGGATCGGGGATATATTGGAGGCGTTAAGAAAAATGCAATCACCAAATATTGTATTTTTCGGAATTGGTGGTAGCGATTGCGAGATAAAGGAATATTCAAATCTAGCAAAAAAATTAGGAGTATCAGATAAGGTTATTTTTATAGGAAGACAGGAAAGAAAAATATTAGCGCTATACCAACATTTAGCCAGCGTAATGCTTATGCCATTCCCCAAAATAGCACATTATGAATTTTACATGACCCCATTAAAATGTTTGAATATATGGCAAGCAAGAAACCGATAATAGCAAGCGACCTGCCTAGTATAAAATGTATTTTAAACAAGGAAAATGCAATATTTTGCAAACCCGGAGACCCCAATGATTTGGCCGAAAAGATTTCTTATCTATTAAACAATGAAGATATCGGCGGAAAGTTTTCATGAAAATCTTTCTAGGATGTGCAACAGTATTCTTGGCATAAAGGGCAAAAAATTTTGAAATTTATGATCAATATTTAAGTAATTAAAGCCATGTATAATAATTTTGATATTGATAGGATTATGGGTATAATTAATAGACTAATAACTTTTTGCTTTTTAGGAAATTATAATTCGGAATATTCTAGAAACAGAGTCCTTATTCGTGGCCTGGAAGAAAATGGCGTAACTGTTTTTCAATGTAACGATGAAAATAAAGGAATTAAATTATGATATAATTTAATGAGAAAGCATCGACGAATTAAGGATGACTACGATATTTTATTTATTCCATATTCTGGCGGATCAAGATTTGTAGTGTTTTTATCATATTTTTTAACAAATAAAATGATATTATGGGATGCATTTTTCTCGCTTTATGATTCGTGGGTATTTGACAGAAAGTACGTTGATAGATATTCTCTAAAATCATTTGTATATTGGTTTTATGACTGGCTGGGCTGTGCTATAGCAGATAAAGTGTTACTTGACACTAATGAACATATTGAATATTTTATCAAAACTTTTAAAATTAAAAGAGAAAGTTTATTAGAGTTTTAATTGGCTCAGATAATAATATTTTTCTTCCGAAATTTAATTAAACCTATAATAAATAATCTAAATGTTTAATGTATTATTCTGGGGGAATTATATTCCTTTACAAGGAATAAAATATATTATTTTAGCAGCTAAGGAATTAGAAAAACATTCCGACATTTGTTTTACTTTAATTGGCAAAGGTCAAGATTATAATAATATTTATAATTTTAGTTAAAAAATTAGAATTAAATAATTTAATTTTTGTTAATTTTATTCCTTTAGAAAGCTGCCAAGTTATATCAAATAAAGTCTGATATTTGTCTTAGGTATTTTTGGAGATACTCCAAAAACAAAAAGAGTTATACCCAATAAAGTATATGAAGCTATTGCAATGGCAAAACCAACTATTTCTTCAGATACGCCAGCAATAAAAGAAATATTTACTGATCGCAAAAATATATTGTTGAGTAATATTGCCGACTCCCATGATTTGGCGAATAAAATATTAGAATTGAAAGATAACGAAGAGCTGAGGGTAGCGATAGCAAACGGTGGTTATAAATTATATAACGAATTAGCTGTGCCACAAATTATAGTGAAGCGCTTATTAAATGATTTAATAATTGATGAAATTTACCGGTGAACAATTCATACCCGGCATAGCAAAAAAAAGACTTTTCTCGGATGAGCATGAAAAAAGATATGAATTCGCTACGAAATATGCTAAGGGAAAAAACGTCCTAGACATAGCGTGCGGGACAGGTTATGGTTGTAATTCTTTACTCTGCAACCGCCTTCAAGGTTACCGGAGTTGATATATCCAAAGAAAGTATTCATTTTGCGAAGAACCATTGTGAGTCAAGAAATATAAATTTTATTGAAGCATCAGCAACAGATAATTTATTTGATAAAAATGAATTTGATCTGATTTGCACATTCGAAACAATTGAACATCTGACATCTTCGCAAAGAAATATGTTCTTAGAAAATTTAGTTAAATGGATTAAAAAGGATGGTGTAATATTGCTTTCAACTCCAAATAAATATGTTACCTCCCCGTTCACTGACAAGCCTTTGAATAAATTTCATGTATTAGAATACACCGAAATATCCCTTTTGGACGAATTAAATAATTATTTTTATGTGAGGAAATTTTGGGCCAAAGAATTATAAATAAATTTTATTTGAATTATCTTGTAAGAAAATTTATATCAATAATTCAAAAAATTATTAAAACGAATTTCAGGATATATGAAGATCGTTCCGGACCTCTTGTTGAAGTGTATAATCATTTATTTTATGAGCCAAGGATTTTCGTATTAGTATAAGAAAAAAGCATGAACAAATTTAAAACGTATATAATTAAATTGTTGAACATGGAAAATAATTTGTCTAAATTTGGGGTACGTATACGAAGAAATTATAAAATAAAGAAATTTAACAACTCGGATTACAAGGTAATAGAAATTTGTGGTGGTAAAAATCCATTAGAAAAAAATAATTTGAACATCGATGTTATGGACCATCCATTGGTTGATTTAGTCAGCAATGTTAAAAATCGGAATACCAATACAAGATAATGATATAGACAAAATAATTTCTATTGCTACCCTGGAGCATTTTAGTATTATCGATTTAAAATTTTTACTTAAAGATTTCTATAGAATATTAAAAAAAGATGGGATACTAGAAATAGGCGTTCCATCTTTGAAAAAAATTATTGATTATTATAGTAAAAACGGTTGCGATGATTATGTAATTAGATATTTACATGGGGGGCAGAAAGATGTATATGATATACATTTAAATATTTTGGATTTTAGCAGATTTAAAGCTGAATTAAATATAGCGGGATTTAGTTCTGTCTCTCAATGTGATTATGATTTTCCCATGCACGATAAGAAATTTATGATGAAAATAATTGCCAAAAAATGATCAGCTTGCCTTTTTGGATGCGAAAAACAAATATATAGACCCAAGTAGCTTATATATGACTTTTGAAATAACAAGACCGATAATACCGTAGTTAATAAAATATAGATAAAGCAATACAAGAACAAAGGGACCAAAAAAATTGAATTTATATAATATATTAGTTTTTTTTTGTGATTCAAGCGCGGATATTAACAGAATATTGGCCGAAGCCAATAGGGATATTGAGTAAATTTGTGAATATAAAATTGATTTAAGATATTGTGGAAATAGTATTTTAAATAACAATGGGCTTAATACAAAATATATAACAATAAGGGAAAAAATGAATATTAGTAATTTAAAATATTTATTAAATATATTTTTTTTTATTTTTTCATAATTATATTTGGAGTATTTAGCAAATGAAAGTTGGTATATAGGGCCAATTAAGCTTTTTATTTGGTCTGGTACGCCCATGGCAATGGAGTATATTGCAAGATCTGTGGCGGAAAAAAAATGGAAAATCATCAATTTGTCGATCTGACTTGTTAATGATGAAATTAAATTTAAAAATGTTAAATTCTTTCCATATTTTTCTAAACCAATTTCTTTTTTATTAATTCTTATCTTATTTAATATTATTATGGTGAATATAAGTCTTATAATTGTATAAGATGCAAAATAAGACAAGATTATTATGAAGATATTTTTTGTAAAAAGACTAATGAATATTATAAATGATGCAATTATCTTGGCGATTATGTAGTTTCTTGCAGATAGTTTAAATTCTTTTCTGCCGTTGTAGTATGCCCATATATATTCAAAGAATCTAAAAAGGGAATAAATATAGCTGTAATTAAAAATCCTATTGCAAGATTCGTGTTATTGCCATGCCAATAATACCCAGCAAGTATTAAACCAGATATTCCACCAAGCAATCCCCAGCGTATCTTAGTTTTTATAGCAGGCAATACCGAACCCTCGTAGCCTTTTGCAATCGCTCTAGTTAGCGCAGTGTTCATTCCCGACAACGTAGGAATAGTGAGAAGCTTGCTATAGATAAAACATATTTATAAACGCCATAAATTTCTTTTGGTAATATATTAGCAAAAGCGATCGCCAATAGAAATGCAGAAAGACTGGATATTATTTGTCCCAGTGAAAGCCAAAAACCACCTTTAAATAAATAAACCATATCCGTTTTTGTCCAGCGTTCAGACCAGCGTAATAATTTGTATAATTTAATTTTGTATTTTTCGATCATAATTTATTACATAAAACACTAATTGATTATAACTTTTATTTTTATTTTTAGCAATAAAATAAACATGTAAACGGTAAGTTTGCTTATGTATAAAAACAATATTCAGGATATCGAAAATATAGTTAGCTGCATCTACCAGTCAATGATTCGATTCTTAGAAAAGACGATTTTTGATCCGTCGCCAGTTATATGCGAATTACCAATAGAAGCCATGGAGTATCCCTTTGGCCATTCCATTCGGTAGGAAAACGTACGAGATGCTTAAGAACGAAAGCGAATTAAAACAAATGAACAGCTATACAAGGAAAATCAATACAATCGCCCATATCATTATTTTACTAACCGGGCAGCATTACGAGGAAATTTATATTAAAAAGCATGTATTCTCCAGGTGTAAATTGGAAAATGCATGAATGATCGTATATGTATTTAAAAGATTATAATATTTTAGAAAATTAGTTTACTAAATTATATATGGTCGATTTTTTCATGCCAAAAAAAACTACCTAGTCATTTTCTTGCTTATTATATACGCCGCGTTCAACATAATTTTTAAATTTACTATTGCCAGAGACACATACTATGTTGGCGAGGGAACCACATATGTCAATGCGGTTCATTGGCTAGAGGGTGGTGAGCCTGATAACCCTAAGAGATTGACTAGATTATTAAAACCTTTAGGGCCTGCTGGAATTATTTTAATTTCAGAAATAAGCGGACTGGATTTCTATGATTCATTGATGGTCGAGGTAATAGTATTTTATATAGCTTTGGCAATAGCGATTTATTTTTTTGTACAGCTATTTTTCGAAAATAAATATTTGGCATTATTGGGTGCGATATTTTACATCAGCACCTATCCCATGCTTTTTTATGACTTAAACCTATTGACCGAATCTGGTGCCAATTTTTTTTATGTATTGAGCGCAATTTTTGTATATAAATTTTATGTCGATCCGAAAAATCGATATTTTTATTATTCGGTATTAATTATAATTTTAGGCATACTATGGAAAGAATATGAATTCCAGATCGGGTTATTGCTTGGATTGGCAATATTGCTTCACCCCGACTTAAAGCTAAAAAATAAATTATATAAAATATTGATTTATGGCGCATTAGTAGCAATTACCTGGGGCTCCTGGCAAGTATTTGTATATTTGAAGTGGCATTATACTTATTTAAGCTGGAGCCGCGGTCCGTCAGGAATTGATTTGTTTTTCCAGCTGAAAAGTATATTTGCTTTAGTTTTGGCCGGCTGGCTTTTGGTCCCCTTCGGCGCATTGGGTTGGAAAAAATTTAGCAAAAGACAACGAATAATGATTATCTTGCTAATAATAATATGTACGCCCATGGTTCTGTTCTGGTTTGGTATTAATTCGCGTTTATATTATCCATTGGTTTTACCTTTGATAATTTTGATAATGAATGGCTTTGAATATCTCTGTCAGCGGTATAGTCCATATTTAGGTCACACACTATATGTTGTCGCTATTTTAAGTAATTATATATGGTTATTAATTGGCAATAATTTTCGTCAATATTTAGGTATCCATACTTAATAACTATGAAAAATATAATCATTTTAGGCGGCGGTCCGGCCGGCATGGCTTGTGCGTTGGAACTTAGCAATCACGGAGTTAATTCGACCGTAGTTGAAGCCGATAATAATGTCGGTGGATCGGCGAAAACTTTATTTTTAAAGAGGGGAATGACACTTTCCGTTCGGATATCGGACCCCATCGTTTTTATTCCAAAAATAAATATCTTTATAAAATGATCGAAGATATTCTGGGTGATGATTGGATATTGGTTGATCGCCTTACCAGGCAGTATATTGAGGGCAAGTATTATGATTATCCGATAAAAATACTTAACGCTTTTAAAAATATCGGATTGAAAAGAGCTATATTAATGGCTATTTCTTATATGGCCGCCTTGATGAAATACCGTTTGTTAAAGAAATTACGAATTTCGAAGAATATATCGTGGCGAATTTTGGCCGCCGGCTGGGCGAATTCAGCATGCTCAATTATTCACAAAAGATTTGGGGAACAGATTGCAAGAAGCTGCATATAGACTGGGCTGGACAAAGGATCAAGGGATTGAATTTGTTTAGCGCCTTAATAAAAGCAATTTCCATCAATAAAAAACAAACCCCTAAAACATTGATTGATCAGTTCTATTATCCGTTAAGAGGTACCGGAACCATATATGAGACGATTGCTGACAAAATAAATAAAAGAGGAAGCGAAGTATATTTAAACAGCCGGCCGACCAGGATTTACCACAATGGAAAACGCATTAATAACGTCGATATAAATATTAACAATAAAGTGGTAAATCGGGCATTGGATAATTTGGTGACTTCAATACCTATTACCACCTTTATTGATTTACTGGATCCGGCACCGGACAAAGAGGTGCAAAATGCGATAAATAAATTGAAGTGGCGGTCACAGGTTTATTTATTCATAACTCTTGATAAAAAAAGTATCAGCAAGGACAACTGGATTTATTTCCCGAATTTGGAAATACCTTTCGGCAGGATTTCGGAAATGAAAAATTTCAGCAAAGATTGTGTCCCGAAGATAAAACGATTGTTGTGGTTGAATATTTTGTTTGGAAAGATGATTTTATTTGGCATATGTCGAAAGAAGAATTAACCGAATTAACATTGAAGCCATACCGAACGGGCGGGATTATTCGGGCGGAAAGACATCAGGAACGTTTATCACAGAAAAAATCATTTCGTATATCCAGTGTATGATCTGGATTATAATAATAATCTGCATACAATAAAAAAGTATCTGGACAAATTTGAAAATTTAGAATATATTGGCCGACCGGGACGATTTTTCTATACAAATCAGGACCATAGCTTGGAAATGGGAATAATGGCTGCCCGCAGTATAATGGAAAATAAGCATTATGATTTAGAAAAAATCGGCACAGATCAAGAATATTTTGAAAATGGTTATATTAAAAACGAAGAAAAAGATGGGTAATACGCGACAAATATTTGTTAAGAAAGATTTAATTCAGGATATTGAAAATATTGTTAATGGTATTTTCTCGCCGTTAAAAGGTTTTTTTCGTAAAGACGATTTTTGGTCAGTTGCCAATGATATGCGTCTCTCAGACGATACCCCTTGGAGTATCCCTTTTGCCATTCCGATCGAGTCGGGAAACCTATGATGAGCTTAAAGATGAGAATGAAGTCAAGTTGATGAATGGTGATTCATGGACGGTACTCCAAAACATCGAAGTCTATCCGCACGACAAAGAAGCGCATGCGCGGCTGGTATATGGTACCCTTGACCAGTCGCATCCGGCAGTTGCGGAGATTATGGGATCAGGAGACTATTTGCTGGGCGGGGATATCGCCGAATATCATATTTCAGAGGATATCAAGCACAAGGAATTCTATTATTCTCCTGCGGAAACGAAGAAGATGTTTAGCGGAGAAGGGATGGAAGACCGTGGCTGCCTTTCAGACGCGGAATGTGCCGCATCGGGGGCATGAGTTTTTGCATCATGAGGCTTTGAAAATTACCGATGGGCTACTCATTCAGTCCGGTGATCGGGGAGAAGAAGATGGCGGATTTTAAGGACGAGTATATTTTGGCCGTTTATAAAACTTTGATCGAGCAGGGGGTGTATGGCGAGCGGGCGGTATTGGCGGCATTGCCTCTCAAGATGCGCTATGCCGGTCCGCGGGAGGCTTTGCACCACGCGCTTATCCGGCGCAACTTCGGCTGTACCCATTTTATCGTCGGCCGCGACCATGCCGGCGTTGGCAATTTCTACGCGCCCACGGCGGCTCAGGAAATATTTAAGGAATTCAGCAAGGAAGAGTTGGGGATCGAGATTATACCCATGGACGAGGTGGTTTATGACGGGCGGCGCAAGGTGCACTGCTTTATTGACGAATGCGCTGAAACTGATAAAATAAAATTTAGCGGCACTAAATTACGACGGTATATTGAAAACAAAGAAGTGCCGCCGGACTATCTCATACGCCCCGAGGTGTATGATATTTTAGTTAACACCAAAAATTCATTGGTTGATGAGATGTATAAAAACAGCAACAATAAAAAGGGCTTTGTCCTTTGGTTTACCGGGCTTTCCGCCGCCGGCAAGACCACGATTGCGGATAAGGTTTATGAGGAATTGATGGACAACGGTACCCGGCTGGAGCGCCTGGACGGTGACGTGGTGCGGGAGCGGCTGACCAAGGGGCTCGGGTTCGGCCGCGACGGGCGGATCGAGAACATCAACCGCATCGGCTTCGTGGCCAATCTCTTGTCCCGGAACGGCGTCGGCGTAATGGCCTCCTTCATCACCCCTTACCGGGAAATGCGCGACCGCCTGCGCGAAGGCGTCCACAATTACATCGAGGTATTCGTCGACACGCCGCTCGCGGTCTGCGAAGCGCGCGACCCGAAAGGTCTCTACAAGAAGGCGCGCACCGGCGAAATCCCTCAGTTCACCGGAGTGAGCGACCCGTTCGACGCGCCGGCCAATCCCCACATCCGCCTGCAGACCGATTGTCAGAGTCTGGATGAATGCGCGAAAATGGTAGTGGATTATTTGCGGGATAATGGGTATTTGGATACTGAGTAATATAAATTGTAGAATATTTATAAAATATAAATGCCACCCAATAAATTGGGTGGTATTTATTTTTTATTTTTTCCTTATATTTTATTTAATTTTATTTCATATGAGTTTTGTTAGAATATAATTAGATAATTATTAATAATAAATTTCATGAAAAAATTATTTTGGACAATTATATTTTTATTTATATTTTGTCTTGCTTCCTGGTTCTGCCCCAGGATAGCTTATGCAGGAAATGATATAAAAACCATAAATATTTATGCCGAAAGAAGCGATACTAGTTTTTCTAATTATAAGGTTGGTAACTTTGTTACATGGAATAAAATAAGAAACGATGCATATGGATATAGGGTAAACGATAATTTTGAATATGTTCATATGCGAATACGGGGCAAAGGTGGGGCAATTAATTCTAATAGATTTATGGATTTACAAAGAATTGGGTTAAGTTTTGATACAAGCATTCTCGGAGATAATGTACAGCTTGAAAGCGTCAAGCTGTACATATTTGGGGCGTCAACAACCATTGACAAGCTAGGCATGAGTTCTGTTGACAGAGAAGTTTCGTTGGTTGATTTTTATCCCAGTTCTTCAGTAAAATATACGATTTATGATTATAATAAATTTGGCACTGAAAAGTTAGCAGACAATATCGATCCTGGTGAAAATTTTTCTTTATGGAAATATAACGAATATAATGTATTTGACATGTATCAGTCAGTTTTTAACAGAATTGATAAAACAGGGTTTACAAATTTAGGATTAAGGTTTGAGTGTGATCGTGTTAACCATGAACCGTCTTTTGAAAATACACAAGATCAAAACGCATTATTGTATATGTATTTCAGGGACTCGAGAAATCAAAATTTTTGGCCCTATTTAGAAGTAAGCTATTCCGTTCCAGATGATAATGAAGAATTAAATCCGGTAGTTGTTGTGCCCGGCATTGGGGGGAGTTGGGAGAAAGACCGGGAGTGGGTGATTGATCCGATCTTGCATACCTATGATTATCTTCTGGAGGCATTCGAGGCAGCCGGGTATGTGCCGGGAGAGACATTGTTCACTATGCCCTATGACTGGCGCAACGACAACCGCTACAGCGCGATCCAGCTCCGGGAGGCGATCGAGGCGGCCAAAGGGGACGCGGGCGGGAAAGTCGATATTGTCGCCCATAGCATGGGCGGACTGGTGGCCCGGTCCTATATCGAGAGCGACAACTACCGGGATGATGTCGATCAGCTGATCTTTCTCGACACCCCGCAAGCCGGGGCGCCCGAGAGCTACTTGGCTTATGAAGGGGCGTATCTGCCCGGAATGATCGGCGCGATCAAGAAATTCTATTTCGAGGTCGAGGGGAAGCTGCATGGCTATGACAGCTTGCCGGAATATTTTCGGGAAAAGGTAATCGGCCTGGGCCAGCTTCTGCCTGATTACAGCTATTTGTATGATAATACGGGTAATGAGTGGCAGCTCCGCGCGTATCCGGATAACTACCCCCGGAATGTATTCCTGGAAGATCTCAATTTGGCGGGAAATATCGACAAACTGCTCATGCGGAGCAATACCTATAATATCTACAGCTATGCCGGGGTCATTGATACGGATGATACAACTATGACGGGTTTCCGGGTCGAATTGCCCAAGAAAAATGATCCCGATTGGCTGCATGGCTATCCGGTTAATTTGTCGTCTGCCAAAGACGGGGTGATGATGGGCGCGGGCGACGGCACGGTGCCGCTGGAGAGCCTTGTAGCCCTGCCAATGGCGGACAGCAAAATCGTCGCTTCGGCCGGACACCGCGAGATCGTCACCCAGGCCCAGCAGGAGGTGATCGAAGCCCTGACCGGCGAGCGTCCGGATGATTTCGTGTCCGGCCCTCTGGCCAGGATCAAGCGGCTCTTATTCGTGCGCGTCTATTCGCCGGTTGATCTTCTGGTCACCACCCCAGCCGGCGAGCGCCTGGGCTACGACGCGGCCACCGGCGCGGACATCTTCGAGCCCTTCGGCAGCTTCTATAGCGGGCACAGCGCCGCGGCCGAATTCGCCACCTGGCCGGTGCCTGCGGAGGGTACTTATCAAGTGGCCCTGACCGGCACGGCGGACGGTTATTACCGGTTGGGGTTCGATGTGCTTACGGATGCGGCGGAGGAAGCCGCAGAGCCGGCCATTTACGGCATTATCCGGAACGGTGAAAGCAAAAATTACGCATATACTTTGACACCAGACAGCGCCGGACAGACGGAAATTAATCTGAATACGGAAATTAGCCCGAACGATTTTGCCCGGGATATCGAAGCGATCAACGGCCTGGGCGGCTTCTCGCGCAAAGCAGTCTACAACTATCTCCGGGCGCAGGCGAAGATTATCGGCAAAGAGTGGGACAAGCTTGATTCCGGCAGCAAACGCGCCCGACCGTTATTGTCGCTCATCGCCAAAGGCCATCTGCTGGTACTCGAAAAATTACTGGATTTTTATCTTAACAAGCAATGGATAACGCCGGAGGGGCATGGAGTGTTGCACGGGGATATTGGATGGCTGAGAATTACGTTAGCTGGAAAATAGCGATTTATGTGGTTTAGCCGTGTATTATAGATTTCTCACTGCGCCGCGGCTCCGTTCGAAATGACAGAAAAGAGAGGATTCGAAATGACAGAAAAGAGAGGATTCGAAATGGCAGAAAAGAGAGGATTCGAAATGGCAGAAAAGAGAGGATTCGAAATGGCAGAAAAGAGAGGATTCGAAATGGCAGAAAAGAGAGGATTCGAAATGGCAGAAAAGAGAGGATTCGAAATGGCAGAAAAGAGAGGATTCGAAATGGCAGAAAAAAGGGAAGTTCTGCAGGGATGAAAGTAGCATGGTGGTGTCGGAAAACATGAAATGATACGGCCACATTCGTACTCGACGAACCGCCCATCTTTTTCAATTCGACGACCCCCCCTTCTGTCATCTCGATCCGCCGACGAGGCGGAGAGAGATCTATAATACGTGGGTTGCGCAACAAGCAGTCTTTGTGGTTTAGCCGTGTATTATAGATTTCTCACTGCGCTCCGCTCCGTTCGAAATGACAAAAAAGAGAGGATTCGAAATGACAGAAAAGAGAGGATTCGAAATGACAGAAAAGAGAGGATTCGAAATGACAGAAAAGAGAGGATTCGAAATGACAGAAAAGAGAGGATTCGAAATGACAGAAAAGAGAGGATTCGAAATGACAGAAAAAAGGGAAGTTCTGCAGGGATGAAAGTAGCATGGTGGTGTCGGAAAACATGAAATGATACGGCCACATTCGTACTCGACGAACCGCCCATCTTTTTCAATTCGACGACCCCCCTTCTGTCATCTCGAGGCCGCAGCCGAGAGATCTATAATACGCGGATAACGCAGGCGGACGGGTTTGTGGGTGAGCGGAGTATTATAGATTTCTCACTGCGCTCCGCTCCGTTCGAAATGACAGAAAAAAGGGGAGGTTCGAAATGACAGAAAAGAGAGGATTCGAAATGACAGAAAAGAGAGGATTCGAAATGACAGAAAAGAGAGGATTCGAAATGACAGAAAAGAGAGGATTCGAAATGACAGAAAAGAGAGGATTCGAAATGACAGAAAAGAGAGGATTCGAAATGACAGAAAAAAGGGAAGTTCTGCAGGGATGAAAGTAGCATGGTGGTGTCGGAAAACATGAAATGATACGGCCACATTCGTACTCGACGAACCGCCCATCTTTTTCAATTCGACGACCCCCCTTCTGTCATCTCGATCCGCCGACGAGGCGGAGAGAGATCTATAATACGTGGGTTGCGCAACAAGCAGTCTTTGTGGTTTAGCCGTGTATTATAGATTTCTCACTGCGCTCCGCTCCGTTCGAAATGACAGAAAAGAGAGGATTCGAAATGACAGAAAAGAGAGGATTCGAAATGACAGAAAAGAGAGGATTCGAAATGACAGAAAAAAGGGGAGGTTCGAAATGACAGAAAAAAAGTTAAAGTAGTTAAATAAATGAGAAAATATCATAACTTTGATACCCAAAAATATCGTTTCGATGTTTATATTTTGAGTAATTATGATCGTATAGTTTTCTATGTCGGCTACACGAACAGTCTTGCCCGCCGCATAATTGAGCATCGGCTGGGTATCGGCAGTAAATTTACTGCCAAATATAAATGTTTTTATCCGGTTTTTTATGAAAGCTATCAATATGTATATGACGCGATAAGCCGGGAAAAAGAAATGAAAAAGTGGAGAAGAGCGAAAAAATTGAAATTGATCGAAGAAAATAATCCACAGTTTGTTGATTTGAGCAGAAATATATTCGAAGAGTTTGATTTGGATAATAAAGCGGTCAAGTCAGTCGCGACAGAATTATCGCTTAGAGCAGGAAAACAAACAGATTATAAATAATATCAATACTATGCGCAAGATTATCATTTCGATTTTTATCATCGGCGCGTTGTTATTGCCGATTACGTTTAGCGCCAACCGGATAGCAGTCAGGATCGGAGAGACGGCCACCCAGCCGAGCCTGTATATCGATACCGAAGTGATCTGGACCGCGGAAGACAGTCCGTATGTGATCGGCAGCTACCCGAATGCTTCACTCTATATCGCCCCGGGCGGGTCTTTGTTCATCGAGCCGGGCGTGGCGGTCATGATGTATGACGGGGCCAGTATCCGGGTGGACGGGGAATTGTTCCTGAATGGCGGGCCCGATAACCCGGTAATTATTACGTCTCATTGGGACGATGCCGATGAGGGCGCCGGTCCGGACGGGCGGGAGCCGGCGCCGGGAGACTGGCAGGGGATTTACGTGGAGGATGACGGCTATCTCAGCCTGGAGAACACGGCTATCCGCTACGGCGGTTATCAGACCTATTTGTATGACCGGGCGACAGACGGCTATTGGATAGGGAACCGCGCCCGGGCCCAGGAGGATAACGGGCGCGCAGTCGGCGCGATCAATATGGTCGGCGAGGGGAACATAGAGATTGAAGACTCGGTAATTACCGGAAATACGATCGGCCTGTGGATCGCCGCCGCCGCCGTCGGCGAGGAAGACAAGGAAATCACGATCAGCGGCAGCGAAATATGGGGCAATACGGCCGCGGGGATAATAAACGACACCGAATATGTGATAAATGCGGAAGAGAACTGGTGGGGCGACAATTCCGGACCCTACCACGAGACTGGTAACCCGGCAGGCTTGGGGGAGAGGCTGGTCGGACCGGTCGATTTCGACAATTGGCTGACGCGCGAAAATGGCGGGGACGAAGAGAGCGGTCCGTATCCGGTGATCATAGTCCCGGGGATCGGCGCTTCGGTCAACCTGGACCTGATGATCGGGGGCATTTTCAACGATAACTGGAAGATGTTCGACCATACCTACGACGGGATCATCGAGGCCTTCAAAGCGATGGGATATGAAGAGGATATAGACCTGTACATCTGCTACTATGACTGGCGGCAGGACAATGCCGTCTCGGCCGCGGAATTCCTGAAGCCGCTCATCGACCGGGCTCTGGCGGCCAGCGGCTCGTCCAAGGTGAACATAGTCGCCCATAGCATGGGCGGCCTGGTGGCCCGGAGCTATATCCAGGGCGATAATTACGGAAATGACGTGGATAATCTGTTCCTGATCGGCACGCCTAACCACGGCTCATCAGACATCTATCCGGTCTGGGAGGGCGGTTATGTGCCGAAGAATTGGGATCACCGTGTAATTATGAATGCCTATATTAACTTATTGAAGGTTAAAGGTTGGAGTAAATCCAGTTATGAAACTGTTCACCATTATATTCCTTCTGTAAAACAACTCCTGCCTGTTTATAGCTATATCCATCCCGTAAATGATCCGGAAAACATTTTGAATTATGTTGATATGACCGTACTCAATAATTTTCTGCTTGATCTAAACAGTGATATTCCAACGCTTAATGACCGGGCGAAAGTCAGCGTCATCTCCGGCAATGGCCAGGATACGGTCAATATGGTCCCGGTGATTGAAGCCAGCGAAGAAGCGCCGCTTTGGATGGATGGTAAACCCGTACCGCTTGATCCGGCAAAAAACGATACGGCCGGCGACGGCCGGGTATTGCTATCCTCATCGGAGATCCAGAGCTATTTCGCCCAGACCCTCTCCGGCAGCCACGGCGCGATCGTCAGCCTGGCCGAGCCGCTAATCGCGACAGAATTGAATAAGTATCTGGATATCATGTACCCGGCGCCGGTAATCAATTCGGAGATGCTGGTCTGGGTCGCCTCGCCGGTGGATATTGAGATCAATGACCCGGTTGGTAAAACGATTTCCTCGTCTATAAACGATATACCGCTGGCCCGATACACTTCGGAGTCGAAGCCGGACGGGGTCAAGCTCATTTCCATCCCCAATCCGGTGGCCGGAAAATATGAGATTCATCTGACCGGCAACGGCGCGGGCGAATACCATCTCGGCCTGGAATACGCCGATTATACCGGCAGCAAAGAAGACTATTCCGCCCTGGTCCAGGGCGAGGTCGCGCCGGGTGAAACCAGGGAATACGCGGTTGCCTATGATCCGCAGGCGGAAAGCCCGGTAGGCGGTATTGAATCCGGCGGTATTACCATCGACAGTACCATCGCCGATATTGATCGACTTTATGAAACGGGCGAGATATCGAAAGAAGCAGCCAGGGATAATCTGGTAAAATCGCTGGAATGGATAAAAAGATATGAAGAAAAATACGGCGAAAGGCTGGAGTTACGCGATAAAGTAGCGGACCAGATCATGGACAAATGTTCTGACAAGAGAAGCGACAAGTGGTGCGCCGGACATATCGGGAAAAAGATCGGCCAGGTAATATACATATTAGACGGTCTGCACGCGATGATAGTGAAGGTGAAATATAATTTGTTGCTAGCCCAGCTCAAATCTTATTACCGGAAAAACTGGGTAAGCGCGCCGGCTTATGGTATAATTAAGGAAGATATTGAATATTTAATTGATAATTTATGAAGACTGTTTTGATATTGATAACCTCTTTATTTATTGTTGGTGTCATAATTTCTCCGTTCTTCTGGATTAGGTTTTCATCAAAAAGACGTAAAATATTATTTTTATCAGTTTGTTCATTGCTTAGTCTCCTTTTAGCAATTTTTTTTCAGTTCTGGCTTTATGATTTTATTTTGGACAATTATATACATACCTATGATGCGCTTTCATATTTTGATGGTATAAGCACGAATGCACTTTATATTTTTATCGCATTAATATTATTTTCCCCTTTCATTTTCACCAAGATTCTCTACCAGCAATTTACCATTAAAAGGATTATTATATCATTACTTCTCTCTATTTTGATATTAACCGCGTTAGTCCTGATTTTTGCGTATGTTATTTTTCCCATGGTCGGCAGCGCTCTCTTGAATAACGTATAAGTTATAAAAATAAACTGAAAAAGAAAAGCGTACCTCTGGGTACGCTTTTGCGTTGCCGGGAAACCGGTGATCAAGCCGCCAGCTTCAAGCGCCGGTTGATAAGATTTTATTTATAAATTCTTTATATATTATTTAAAATTTAATCATATCGGTTTGTTAGAATATTATTAGGATATAATTAATTAATATTAATATAATAATAGTTATCGAAAGTGGGCTTATTCGGCTTCTTAAAGCTGTCATTCTGGAGGCCGCAGGCCGATAGAATCCCGAGCCACAATACTCCGTCCCGGTATAACCGCCGTTCAACTCATCGCGCCACCTGGCACAGTACGGGGGTTAATGACGTTTTTCATAAACGCCACGGGGCCCTATCGCCCCTGCGGGGCTCCAGGGTGACAGGTTTAGGAACCGTTAATTCAAGAGTTAACTCTGTAATTAATATAATCGACAAAATTCAATAATAAGGGAAAGGTACAGTATGGGCTCTCGTTCCGCAACACGCGGGGCGGGAGCTCTGCTGTTTCTATTCAGTAAACAGTAAATAGTAAGCAGTAAACAGAAACAAAAAACCGCCCTTGGCAGTTTGGGAACGGAACTTTAATAATCAAATATTATGCGATGGAAGCTTAACTATATGACACAAGATATTAATCATTTTACCCATTTGATCGCCTGGCAGAAAAACCATTCCGTATTATTGGATTTATATGGTATATCTAAAAAATTTCCCAGTGAAGAATTATTTGTTTTAGTAAGCCAGATAAGAAGAGCCGCTTTATCCGTAACCGCTAATTTAGCGGAAGGTTATGGTCGTTATCATATAAAGGATAGGCTCAGATTTTATGTCCAGGCGAGAGGCTCGAATACTGAGCTGCAAAATCATATAATAGTAGCTCATGACCTTGATTATATAGACGATTCTGAATTCGAACGATTAAAAGCGGCAATATTCGAAGGCTATAAATTGATTTGCGGATTAATCAAAAGTACAAATAATATGCTAAATTCCTAAGTTACTAACTTCCTACCGTCGCATAATAAAATTCTGTTTACTGTTTACTATTTACTGTTTACTTTTTCACACCCCGCTCCTTCTGAAAATCGTGGCGATCGTTTTTAAGACTATCGTCATATCCAGATAGAGCGAGCGGTTTTTGACGTAGTAGAGGTCGTATTGAAGCTTCTTCAGGGTGTCTTCCTTGGACGGGGAGTGGTATTCGCCCGAGACCTGGTCCCAGCCGGTCGCGCCCGGCTTCACCAGGAGGCGCTCTTCGTAGTAGGGGATCTCGTACTTCAGGCGGCGGACCAGCTCCGGGCGTTCCGGGCGGGGGCCGATGAAGCTCATCTGGCCCAGGATGACATTGAGCACCTGGGGGATCTCGTCGATCCGGGTCTTTCTTAGGAAATTGCCTACCTTGGTCGTGCGCGGATCGTTCGCCAGACTGGGCGACGGGTCCTGGCTGACCGTGTGCTGGGTGCGGAACTTCAGGATATGGAAGATCCGGCCGTTCTGGCCGACCCGGTCCTGGCTGATGAAGATCGTTTCCTTGTTCTCGATCTTGAGGAGCAGGCCGATTATCGGCCAGAAGGGCGCGCTTATCACCAGGATAGAGATGCTTAAGGCCAGGTCATAGGCCCGTTTGAGTAGGTTGTACCACTTCTTATTGCCCTCGCTCAGATTCTCGAGGAACCACATCTGGCTGATCGCCTCCAGCGGGATCTTGCCCGTAACCGATTCGTAGAAATTGGCCAGGTTAATGAAATTTATCTTCAGAGGCAGGCAGGCGAAGAGGATTTGGCGCAGTTCCGGCGACTGGTGCGGATTGGCGGCGAATATGATCGAGCTGACGCGCAGGCGGGTTATGTATTTTTCCAGATCAGTGATCTTGTCGGTAATGACAGTATCGTCCCTGGTGCCGCGCGGCAGGCGGCTCGATATTATCAGCTTCACCTCATAGCCGAGATGGGGCTTATCCTCCAAGGTATCGATCAATTCCTGGACATTGGTATTATAGCCGATCACCGCCAGATGCTCCTTGGGCATCTTGGAGTAGAGCAGCCAATTGAAAAACCGCCGCCACAAAAGGAACAAGACGATAAATATGGCCAGGTAGATCAAGAGGTTCCTTTTCGGGGCGATCGTAATGCTCGGAGTCGCGTAGAAGAAGACGACCGACAACAGTCCCGCGATCACGGCCGAACGGACAGTGTTGACGAAGAATTTCCGGTTGTTGACGGCCATGTGGATATTATAGAGGTCCGCGATATAGAAAATGAAGATCCAGGCGATGAAAGCGATAGTAAAGGGCAGGAAGTGCGACTGCCAGGCGCTGGCTGAAGGCAGCGCGAAATAACGCACCAACAGGGTGAGGTAAAGGGAGAGGTAGAGAACGGCGATATCCCCCAAGAGCAGGATAATTTTTTTCAGTCTTTTTTGCATGCCGCTACTATAGCAAATTTACGGTAATTTTTCAAGTATTTTTCCATAAATTAAAGTTGCAAACAGGAAAGATAATTGTTATAATATTATTGAGTGAAAAGTAAAAAAACATTTAAATAATCAGGAAACTTGCAAATCACCAATAACCAAGAAACAATCACCAAACAATAACCAAACCTGCCTGCCCTGCCTGCCCTGCCTACCGGCAGGCAGGCAGCAGGCAGGTTGTATCTTGGTTATTGGATATTATTAGTTTTTAGATGACAAAAGGTAAATACAACATGAAGTGGCCGCTCATCGGCAATGCTCACATTACCGATTATCTGACCAAAAGCATCGAACACGGCGATATCAACAGCGCTTATATTTTTGCCGGGCCGGAAGACCTGGGAAAAACCACGACCGCGTATTATTTCGCGCAAATGCTCCTCTGTGAACAGCAGTCGAAGGGCGAAGGCGCCCTGCCCTGCTGCGTCTGCCGTTCGTGCCTGAGCCTCAAGAAGGAAGGCCGGGAAGAGAAAACAATAGTCCACGGCGATCTGCATATCCTCAGAAAAGCGGCCGACAAAAAGACCATATCCGTCGAAGCGGTCAGGGAGTTCATCCGCATGCTGTCGATGAGTTCCTTTCTGGGCAATTACAAGATCGGGATCATCAAGGACGCCGAGAGCTTGAGCTCCGAGGCCGCCAACGCGCTTCTCAAAACCCTGGAAGAACCGCGCGACAACGTGGTTATCATCCTGGTAGCGGAAACCGCCGACCGGCTCCCTTTGACGATCCAATCACGCTCCCAAACCCTGATATTCCGCCCCGTGGCGAGCGACCTCATCTACGAGCATTTGCTGGCCGCCTATAAGGCGAAACGGAGCGCGGCCAAGCATCTGTCGCGGATGTGCCTGGGCCGCCCCGCCCTGGCCGTGAAAATGTTCGAGGACCGGGAATTCCTGGCTGAGCAGGAGAAGCAAGCGGACGACTTCATGGCCTACTGCCTGGAAAACCTGAACGAGCGCCTGATCGGGGTCAGCGAGCTGCTGGGCAAGCTAGGCGGCCAGGAAGCGGTCGAACGAGCGAAGCTGGCCATCGACACCTGGCGGGGAGTGCTCAGGGACCGCCTGCTCTGGGAGTACAACCTGCCCGACCGCCTGCGCTACGATAATCTGGCGGAAAAACAGCGCACGCTGAGTGCCCGCCTGCCGATAGACAGCACCCTGAAGCTCCTCAACATGATGGAACGGTCCCGCGTTTATCTCGAAGCCAATGTCAGTCCCAGGTTGGTGCTGGAGCAAATTGTGATTAATATCTAAAATTCTTCTATTATCAATAATCCTTTTTTAATTTTCAATAATCCAGTAACTCAATAATCCAAACAATATTTAATTATCAATATCAAATATAAAAACAAAGTTATTCGAATAGTCAGTTTGAAAATTAAATATTTATTATTGATTGAAAATTGGATAATTAAAAATTGGATTATTAATAGATTTTTCTTATAATAAAATTTTTTATATGAATAAAAAATTATTAATAATATTGATAGCCTCTTTGTTTGTTACCTCCGGCTGTATCAATGTCAATTCCAAGAATGATACTTCGGCGATCGACGGCGGCATTTTCAAATCGACTGATAACGGCGCGACCTGGGCGCAGAAATCACTGATCGCCGCCACTGCCGGGCGTCCCAATTTCGCCGGGACCGATATTGCCAGCTGGGAAATGGACCCGGAGGACAGCCAGGCGATATATTATGCTCCGATTGGGAACGGCCTCTTCTACACCTATGACGGCGGCAGCAGCTGGATGCGGGCAGCCGGCCTGGGCAATGTCACGGTCAGGTCGATCGCCGTCGACCCGCGGGACAAATGCACGATCTATGCCACGGTCGGCAACCGGGTGTTCAAATCCAGCGACTGCAGCCGCAGCTGGCAGCAAAAATACTTCGATAATATCGTTTCCGTTACGATCGACGCCGCCGTCGTCGACCCCGATGACAGCAGCCGGGTCTATATCGGCCTGTCCCGGGGCGACTTCGTCCGCAGTACGGATGGCGGCGACAGCTGGCAGACGATCGCCCGTTTCAAGAACAAGATCAATAAGATCATGTTTGATCCCAATAATTCCCAGATCGTCTACGCGATAATCGGCAATGGATTGCTCCAGAGAAGCGAAAACAAGGGAGTCGACTGGGTGCCTTACAAAGACGCCCTGAAGGATTTCAAGATCGGCACGGTGGTGAAGGATCTGATCCTGATCAAGGATGAGCCGGCGCTCATGTACATTGCCACCGCCCAGGGGATAATCCGGAGCAGCGATTCGGGCGAAACCTGGGAGCAGATCAAGACCATCCCGCCGGAAAAGAACGCCCAGATCAACGCCTTCATCGTCAATCAGCAGAATACCAAGCAAATGTATTATGTGACCAATACGACCTTTTTCCGCTCCGATGACGGCGGCGACAACTGGTCAACGGTCAAAATGCCGACGCCGCGCTGGGGAGTTAAGCTGATGATCGACCCCAACAAGCCGAACGTAATATATATGGGAGTGAAAGCGGCACCGAAAAAGTAAATAAATTAATTGAAAATATTATATTTGAGGCTTAAGCTTATAAGTGGCGTTATTCCCGGCTAATATGGTTTTACCGCGGAATTAACGCGGAAAATTATTACCGAATTCTTAAATTAGTATAAATATAAGTGTCAGTTGAATAGTGGAGATTTGTTGCATGTCCAAAGAAGAATCCGCGTAAATCCTGCGTAGTAATCAGCGTAACATCCGCGGCCAAACGGTTGTTAATTATCTTATATTATTATACAAATAAACCTTAAATTACATAATAAATTTTAATAAAAGAATATGAACCAATACATCCAAGCCAAACAGGGGGAGTTCGATAAAATTATCGAATTTTTCAAAAAAGAACTGTCATCAATCCGGACCGGCCGGGCCAATCCGAATATCCTGGAAGGGGTACAGGTGGAAGCTTACGGCAGCCGGACACCGGTGAGCGGTGTCGCTTCGATCAATGTTCCGGACTCCCAGAGCATTACCGTCGTGCCTTGGGACAAAAGCGTCCTCAAGAATATCGAAAAGGCGATCGTCGACGCTGAATTGGGCGTGGGCGTGGTGAACGAAGGCGACAAGGTCAGATTGACCATCCCCAAAATGACGGAAGAGAACCGGCACGAACTGGTGAAGAAATTGAACGAGAAACATGAGGCTTCCCGGGTAACGATCCGCCAGCTCCGCGACGAGGTGAAATCGGCGATTGAACAGGCGGAAAAAGACAAACAGATCGCCGAAGACGACAAGTTCCGCTTCATCAAGGACCTGGACGAAGCGGTCGCCAAGCAAAACGAGCATTTGAAAGAATTGAGGGACAAGAAAGAGGAAGAAGTGATGACAATATAAATTAAAATTTTCAGTTACCCAATAATCCAGTAATCCAAACAATATTTAATTTTCAATATCAAATGTTTAACCATACTGTTTGAAAATTAAATATTAAATATTGATTGTAAATTGAAAATTGGATTATTGATAATTTAATAACCAATAATCAAACGGTTTGGTCATTGGTTATTAAATTATTTTCTTAAAATATTACATTATCATTTTGCATTTTTGCATTTTTGACTTTTTATTCATAAATCATTAATATAACCTTGTTATCCTAATTTAGTAAGAAAAGGGGGTTGGATAAGGAAAAATTATGCTGTTAACTATCGTAACATTCATCGTAATTTTATCATTATTGGTATTCGTCCATGAACTGGGGCATTTTTTGAGCGCCCGGTATTTCGGGCTGCTGCCGGAAGAGTTCGGTTTCGGCTTTCCGCCCCGGGTCTGGGGGATATATAAGGCCAAGGACGGCAAATGGAAAACGGTCAAAGGCAAGCGGCCGGTGGAGGACGCCGCCGATACGATCTATTCGATCAACGCCCTGCCCCTGGGGGGGTTCGTCAAATTGGGCGAGGACGACACGGAAATAGCGCCTGACGCGAATCATTTCCACAACAAGCCGGTGTGGCAGCGCGCGATCATGCTCTTGGCCGGCGTAACTATGAATATCATTTTTGCCGCTGTCCTGATCTCCGTCGGATTTATGTTCGGCATGCCGCAGGTGGTGGAAGGCCTGCCCAAGAGCGCGATCGTCGAAAGCCATAACGTTCAGGTGGTTGACGTCTTGCCGGGTTCGGCGGCGGATACGGCCGGACTCAAGATAGGGGATTTTGTCATATCGATAAACGGCGAGAATTTCACGAATAGCGACGCTTTGCGGTTGTATACGGACCAGCACGACGGCCAGACGCTCCAATACGACATCAAGCGCGGCGATGAGACCTTCACCCGCGAGATCATCCCTTCGCCGATCGAGGGCTCGGGCCAGGCAGGCATCGGCATTGGCATCGTCGATACCGGGCTGGTGCGCTATCCTATCCCGATCGCGATCTGGGAGGGGATCAAGGCCACCGGCTACCTGTTTCTGGCGATCATTATGGCTTTTTACGAATTGATCAAAAGCCTCATGCACCATTCATCGGTCGATGCCCAGATCGCCGGCCCGGTGGGTATAGCCGTCTTGACCGGCCAAGTGGCGCGGATGGGCATCGCCTATATCATCCAGTTCGCCGCCACCCTGTCGGTAAACCTGGCGATCATCAATGCCCTGCCTTTTCCCGCCCTGGACGGCGGCCGGGTGCTGTTCCTCATAATCGAGAAGATCAAAGGCCGCCCGGTGAAGCGCGAACTCGAAGGGACCATCCATTATATCGGTTTCGCCCTATTGATGGGCCTGGTACTGGTCGTTACGTTCAAGGACCTGTCGCGGTTCGGTGATACATTTAAGACTATTTGGCAAGCAATCGTGGGTTAATTCGATTGTTTCTTGATAATTGATTATTGAATACATTTTGAAATGTTATAATTATATTTGTTAAGCTAAAACCAAAGCTTAATATGGAAAACAATGAAGATCAACATCAAAGCGACTAAAGTCGAGCTGACCCCTAAGGTCAGGGAATACGTCCAGAAGAAGATGGATATGATAGATAAGTATCTGGGCGGCATTACGGCAACCAATTGTGACGTAGAGATCGCCATGGCGATCGGCAGCCAGCAGAAGGGCGAGATCTACCGCTGTGAAGCCAACCTGGAGGTGCCGGGTGAACTCTTGCGGGTCGAGAAAACGGAAAAAGAGCTCTACAAGGCAATCGACAAGGTCAAAGACCATCTGGCCCGCGCAGTCAAACGCTACAAGGAAAAAATGATCGAAAAGAAAAGAAGAACGGAATAATTTATATAAAAATATTTTTTGGATAAACCCTGCCTATGCGGGGTTTATTGTTTTTGACAGATCGCAGATAGCAGAGATATTGCTAAAAGAATTCGTATCAGTGCTGTCGTTTGTTATCTTTTAATATTTTATCTAATATTAAAATAAAAATACTAATAAACCCTTGACATTTTAATCTAAACGTGATATATTAGAACATCGTGCTCATTACACATATTCTTCTGTTCGGAAAGGAATAATAGCGTTATTTTTTTCCGGACAGAAGAATTTTAAAAATTAATTTCATTGGAAAGAAGAATGAGGCAAATGGAATTCAAAGATGTGATAAAAGTGGTATGTGGGGTTTTACGGAAATTTCCGGAAGCTTTGCAGGCGGACGAGGGGGCAGTGGAATAGATGCATTTAAAAGGCATCCAGTATATTCCCGTGTTAAAGGGGATGGATGACCCATTGCGATTCTCCGGCAGGCCAAAAAACTATTTATCCGTAGAGCTGTGGCGGAAAACGTATTTCTGGTGGTGCAAATGGCCAAAGTGAGGAATGGCATGAAAACCAAAAGGGAGATATTCCACAAAATGAGGGATTTCGTCAGTCAAGAATTTCCGACCACATGATCTGGGCGGCGATTTTGAAAGCGTGGAATAAATCCTGACAGCGGATTAGAGGACTATTATTACCAGGCCATCAGTTTGGCCGTTACCAGGGAATATTATCTTAACGGCAGCAATATGCTCCACACAATATTTTGGCCAAGGAGCTGCTGGAAGTGCTGGAATTAGGAAGCCAGCCATGGCAGACCGAGAAAATGGCCAAGGCTCTGGGCAGACGGTTCGATGAAATGGGCCGGAAGGTCAAAGAGGCTCATATGATCAAGTCCAGGGAGCGGAATGGCAAGGGACGAAACAATCCGAAAGGGCCTGCGGATCCTTACCATTTGACTTGGGAGAGGATAAATGGAAATCCCCGGGTTGTTGTTCTTACCCGATGCGGCCAGAAAGTATCTGTGCCATTGCTATCGAGCCTGGAACACGATCTGTGGGTAATCAAGCGCGGTACCAATTGCTGCGTTTATTCACCGGCAGGGGAATTAAAGGTTATCATCCGTAAAATGGATGGTACCTGGGAAGAGGATGAGGCAGCGCAGATCATCTCCCTGCCCGATAAACCGGATTGGCAATGGTTGATCCGGGAAGAAGGAACAGAAGCCCGCCTGTGCCTGATGGTGCCGGAAGGGGGACAGAGTAATACGGACTTCTCCGATTGGCTGTTCAGACATTTGAAAATCGGGGATCATTTTGCGATCCCGGCAGGCAGTGCCTTTCTGGTGCGCCGGCGGACCGGCGCGGACAGATGGTCAGTTGATTATAGCTATCGCTTTCCGGCAGCCAAAGGCGCCACAAATCACGATCGGGATATGCAGCTGATCGAGAATGCCAAAAATAATAACAATAAAAAGAAAGGAGAATTAATTTTCTTAAACGCGCGTGGCAGAAAAAAGGCCACACGCTGGTAAAAAATTTATAGGGCAGGTGCCGCCAGGTGCTTGCCCTATTTTCGTTTTTGGAAAAAAACACTCCGTATATCTTCGGTTGGGAAAAATCATTTCGCATGATCATAGTTTTTTACAGTGATAAATAAAGAAATAAAACGGCTCACTAGGATTCAGCCCGGTATGCGGACTTTTTTACGAGGCTGAAGCCTCGCGAACCTTCGACTGAAGTCGAGTGGAAGGCACGAACCTTCGACTGAAGTCGAGTGGAAGGCGAATGCGCTGTATTTGCATTATTGGGCAAAACCTATTATACTATTATTGCTAATTAAGAACACGAAACAGATAAAAGAAACAACGGGTTAGGCGGCTGCTATCTGTTTTCTGTTATCTGCTATCTAAAATAATGAGCATAATCAATACAATATTCGGCGATCCGAATGAAAAAGTCATCAAGGGGCTGCAGCCGCTGGTCGATAAGATCAGCTCGTTGGAGCCGGCTATCGCCAAGCTGGATGAAGCCGGGATCAGGGCCAAAACAGCCGGGTTCCAGGCGCTTCTGCGCGAGCTGGAAGGCGAAGCTTTGCGGAAAAAGCTCGATGAGATCCTGCCGGAAGCGTTCGCTCTGGTGCGTGAATCGGCCAAGCGCGTCCTCGGCCAGCGGCATTATGATGTCCAGCTGATCGGCGGTATCGTGCTGCATCGCGGCCAGATCGCGGAAATGAAGACCGGAGAAGGCAAGACCCTGGTCGCTACTCTGCCCTTGTATCTCAATGCCCTGGCCGGACGCAGCGTCCATCTGGTTACAGTCAATGATTATCTGGCCCGCGTCGGCGCCGGCTGGATGGCGCCGGTATTCCACTACCTGGGCCTGACGACCGGCGTGATCACCCACGAATCCGGGCAGATCTATGATCCGGAATATATCGATGAAAACCAGTACGACAAGCGCCTGAAGCACTTCAAACCGGTCGAGCGCCGCGCCGCCTATGCCGCCGACATCACCTATGGCACCAACAATGAATTCGGCTTCGACTATTTGCGCGATAATATGGTGGCAACGACCGGGCAGATGGTCCAGCGCGAGCTTTTTTATGCCATCGTCGACGAGATCGATTCGATCCTGATCGACGAAGCCCGGACGCCGCTCATAATCAGCGCTCCGGCCGAGGAGTCGACCGGCAAATACTACCAATTCGCCCAGCTGGTACAACGCTTGAAGGAAGATGAAGATTATAACGTTGACGAGAAAATGCGCGCCGCCACGCTGACCGAAGGCGGCATCCAAAAAATGGAAAAATGGCTGAATGTCGATAATATCTATACAGAACGGGGAATCAGCGAGGTCCATCATATCGAACAAGCCCTGAAGGCCCATGCCTTGTTCCGGCTCGACCGCGACTATGTCGTCAAGGACGGGGAAGTGATCATCGTCGATGAATTCACCGGCCGGCTGATGAACGGCCGGCGCTACAGCGAAGGCCTGCATCAGGCGATCGAAGCCAAGGAGGGGGTCAAGATCCAGCGCGAATCGCAGACCCTGGCGACGATCACGTTCCAGAACTATTTCCGCATGTACGAGAAATTATCCGGCATGACCGGTACGGCCGTGACCGAAGCGGAAGAATTCTCCAAGATCTACGAGCTGGATACCGTCATTATCCCGACCAACAAGCCGAATGTACGCCGGGATTTGAACGACCTTATCTACCGCAGTGAAGAAGGCAAGTACCAGGCCGTGGTCGAGGAGGTCAAAAAGCGGAGCCAAGACGGCCAGCCGGTCCTGGTCGGCACGATCTCGATCGAGAAGAACGAGCGCCTGGTCGCCATGATGGAACGGGCCGGACTCAAGCCCAATGTCCTCAACGCCAAGAACCACGAAAAAGAAGCCCGTTTTATCGCCGAAGCCGGCCACCCCGGGGCAATTACGATCGCTACCAATATGGCCGGACGCGGCGTCGATATCATGCTCGGCGGACAGGAGCCGGCCAAGGATTCGCCGGAATACGCCGAATGGAAGAAGAACCATGACAAAGTGATCGAACTGGGCGGATTGCACGTGATCGGCACCGAACGGCACGAAGCCCGCCGGATCGACAACCAATTGAGAGGCCGGGCCGGACGCCAAGGCGATGCCGGCTCGAGCCAGTTCTATGTCTCGATGGAGGACGATCTGATGCGCATATTCGGCGGCGACCGCATGCGGTCGATCATGGTTTCACTCAAAGTACCTGAAGACATGCCGATCGAAAACCGCCTGATCTCTCGGTCGATCGAATCGGCCCAGACCAAGGTCGAGGGGCATAATTTCGACATCCGGAAACACCTGGTGGAGTACGACGATGTGATCAATAAGCACCGGGAAGCGATTTATGGGAAGCGGAAACAGATATTGCTATTAGCCGAAAAGGAGAAAAATGCCGAAACTGATGAAGTAAAAGCCGGGGATGAAGATAAAAAAGCCACGGGAAATGGAAAATTGGAAATTGGAAATTCGGATACTGATAAAAATACTAAATTAAAAGAAAAATCCAGTTTATCGGATATTATTTTGGACTATGTGGAGAACGAGATAGAGCGTACCGTCAGCTTCCATACCGCGCCCGAATTGGTGAAGGATTGGAACCTGGACGAGATCTATCAGGTGGTGTCCACCATCTTTCCGGCCGACAAGAAGCTGAAGACCGATTTGAGCGAATTCACCAAGAACGATAACCACAAACTGGACAAAGCCCATGCCCGGACAGCGATCATCGAGCACTTGAACGGTTTGGCAGTCAGGCAGTACCATGCCCTGGCCGAGAAGGCGGAGGAGGCGAAAATCGACTGGAAGGAGCTTGAGAAAGCGGTCCTGATCCGTTCGATCGACACGCTCTGGATCGAGCATCTCGATGCCATGTCCAGTATGCGGCAGGGGATCGGCCTCCGGGGCTACGGCCAGCGCGACCCGCTGGTGGAATACAAAAAAGAAGCATATTCACTCTACAATGAGCTTAACAGCCTGATCCAGAAAGAAGTGGTATATTCGATATATAAAGTGGGCGCCATGCATACGGCGGCGGCGACTTTTGCGGCTCCGAGCCTGATCGACCGCGCCCGCAGCTTCAGCGCCCCGGCCAAAGTGATGAACAGCGGCTCAAGCTCGTTTTCCGGGTTCAAAGCCCCGGCCGGTAACGGCAATGCCGGCGATGGCGGAAAAAAAGCGGACGATAATAGCTCTGAATTGGTCCGGTCCAAGGTCAAGGACGCGGCCGGGAATAAGGTGGGAAGGAATGATCCATGCCCCTGTGGAGCGAAAAAACCGGACGGCACTCCGGTTAAATATAAACATTGCCACGGCAAGTAGGATGGCAAAGGAAAATATAAGCGCAGCCCTGTCGGATGACGGGATGGAAGCGGGAAGAAGTATAAGAAATGCCATGGGAAATAGCACATAGCACATAACACATAGCACATAACACATAGCACATAGCACATAACACATAACACATGACACATAACACATCTTCCCTTAGTTGTCTTTTTTATAATTAGGACTAGGTAAAAAATATTTTGCGTTCAGGTATGGTATTATTTGTTGCATGCTGCGTGATATGTGCTACGTGATGCATGCTATGTGTTATATGAAAAATATGGATACCCTAGAGTGCATCAAAACCAGGCGTTCAAGGAGATTATTTACCGATAAACCGGTAGCTGATGAGCAGCTCAATGAAATCATTGGGGCTGCCCTCCACGCGCCTTCTTCGCGCAATTGCCAACCGTGGCAATTCGTCGTGGTGCGCGACGACAAAGTGAAGCGGGAGCTGGCAGGCCTCAAAAGCGAAAATAACCAGCAGCATATTTTGAGCGCGTCTGTCGTGATCGTAATCTGCTCGGATACGGACAAGTCGCCCAGCAGCTGGTGCGAGGACGGTGTTTGCGCGGCCATGAATATCCTCCTGGCGGCTCATGAGCTGGGTCTGGGCGCGGTCTATGTGTCCGGTTTCAGCCGGACGGATGAAGCCATCACGGCCGGAATCCGCAAAGTCCTGGACTTGCCGCAAAACATCATGCCGATCGTTATCATTCCCCTCGGTTATGCGGACAAGGATGAGGACATAGAGGAAAAAGCCCTGCCTGACCCCGGAAAAGTTATCCACCTCGATAAATATTGATTGATTATCTTCAGAACATAAGAAAAGCCGGTTCAGCAAGTGAACCGGCTTTTTAGCGCGCGTCTTTCATCCTAATAATTTGTGGAATCATTTTGAGAATGATGTGAAGATCTATTGCCAAAGTAATTCTTCGGCTGTAAAAAAATTCATAACGCATCCATTTTTTTACCCCCAAACTGTTCCGGCCATAGATGTGAGGGAGACAAATCAAGCCCGGTTTGGCGGAATAGATATTTTCACATAAGCCATAGTAGGATATAACTTCCCTTGCCTTAGGTCGGGGTCCAACCAATGACATGTCACCGCAAAATATATGTATTAACTGCGGCAGTTCATCTATACTGGTTTTCCTTAGCATCCTTCCGAGCGTTGTAATCCTTGGATCAATAAAATATTTCCCCGAATAATATATTTCTGATCTGTTTTTGACCATCTCACCGAATTTTTTTTCACTACCTACTGCCATGGTTCGTAATTTGACGAATTTCAAGGTTTTACCGTTGCAACAATCGCGCTTCCCGATGTGTAATACCGGCGAGCCGTCGATCAATAAGATCAGGAAAAAAGCCAGAACTATGAGCGGCCAGGTGAAAAAGAATATAATAGCTGCCAAAATAAGGTCGAATAAAAATTTAAAGTGCGGATTATAGCTTAATTTCATTTTGCACCTCCTTTTTTAGGTTAGAATACTATAAAATGAAATAAAAATATTGTCAATGTTGCAATTTATTTAATTTTACTATAATATAAAAATTAATTGATTAAATTGTCATAATACCTGGCAAAGGTGTTTTATTTTTTTGCTAATATATGGCAGATAACATATTGACCAAAATATTGCGGCCCAGCGTACGGGGGCGGATCTGGCAGATCATGGTCCTGATCCTGCTTTTGGTCGTGGTCGGCGGTTTGATCGATGCCGGGCAGTATTATGACCGCGGCGTCGACTGGCTGGCAGCCAAGACCGGCAACGCCATCCATCTGCCCAAGGTGAAAGAAGTGCCGTTCCGGCTGGGACTGGACCTGCAGGGCGGGACGCATTTGGTATACAATGCCGATATGAGCCAGATACCGTCGCAGGACCAGGCGAGCGCCCTGGAAGGCGTCCGTGATGTGATCGAACGCCGGGTAAATGTCTTCGGCGTGAGCGAACCGCTGGTTCAGACCAGCTATTCCAACGGCGAGGCGCGGGTAGTGGTGGAGCTGGCCGGCATCCAGGACGTAAACCAGGCAATCACGATGATCGGCGAAACTCCGCTCCTGGAATTCAAAGAACAGTCAACCGCTGTGCGCCAGCTTACCGCCGAAGAGAAAGCCCAGCTTGATTCGTTCAACCAGGATGCGGCCGCTAAGGCGGATGAAGTGCTGGGCAAGCTTCTGTCCGGCGGCGATTTCGCCGCGCTGGCGAAGGAATACAGCCAGGATACGAACACCAAGGACAACGGCGGCGATTTGGGCTGGATAACCGAAGAAAGCAATCCGGACGTGGTGCAATATGTCAAAGACCTGGCAGTGGGCGGATTCACCAAAGAGCCGATCCAGACCGCCAATGGCTATGAACTCTATAAATTGGACGATAAACGGGTTAAAACCAATCCCTTTAACGATAATGAGCCGGACAAAGAGGTCAAGGCCGCGCATCTCCTTATTTGCTATGAAGGAATCGAGGGCTGTAATTCCGGCCTGACCAGGGACGAGGCCTACGCCAAGATCAAAGAGATAAAAGAAAGGGCAACACCGCAGAATTTCACGCAGCTGGTCAAGGAGAATTCCACCGAACCGGGAGCGGCTACGAGCGGCGGGGAGCTGGGCTGGTTCGGGCGCGGACAAATGGTCAAGCCGTTCGAAGACGCGGTATTCCCGCAGCAGGTGGGGACCATTTCTTTCGTGGTCGAAACGCAGTTCGGTTATCATTTGATATACAAAGAGGACGAAAGGGACATCGAAGAATATAAGGTCAGCCATATTTTCATACCGACCATGACCGAAGCCGACATCGTCGGCAACCAGCAGGAATGGCAGAATACAGAGTTGACCGGCAAGAACCTGGACCGGGCCTACGTATCGTTCAATCCGAATGACAATACCCCTCAAGTATCGCTCAAGTTCGACAGCGAGGGTTCGCGGATGTTCGAGGATATCACCGGCCGCAATGTGGGCAAGCCGGTGGCGATCTTCCTGGACGGCTACATAATCAGCGCGCCCCGGGTGGACGAGAAGATCACCGGCGGGGAAGCGGTTATTTCCGGCGGATTCAATATACAGGAAGCCAAGCTGCTGGCCCAGCGCCTGAATGCCGGCGCCCTGCCCGTACCGATCGAGCTTGTCAGCCAGCAGACAGTAGGCGCGTCTTTGGGCCATTCATCCCTGAACGCCAGCTTATTTGCCGGCATCATCGGCCTCTTGGCGGTCGGATTGTTCATGATCGCGTATTACCGTTTGCCGGGTATTTTGTCGGTTATTTCCCTGGGTATTTACGGAATTCTGGTATTGGCGATATTCAAGATCTGGCCGGTAACATTGACCCTGTCCGGGATGGCGGGATTTATCCTGTCGATCGGTATGGCGGTAGACGCCAATGTCCTTATTTTCGAACGTCTGAAAGAGGAACTGCGCGAAGGCAAGCCGCTGGATAACGCTTTAAGCGAATCATTCAACCGCGCCTGGCCCTCGATCCGCGACGGCAATATTTCCACCCTGATCACTTGTTTTATATTGATCCAGTTCACCACCAGCATCGTCAAGGGTTTTGCCATTACCCTGGGACTGGGGGTTATCGTGTCGATGTTTTCCGCCATCGTCATCACCAAAACGATGCTCCAGCTCGTATCCGGCGCCTGGCTGGAAGGAAGATTATGGCTTTTGGGATTTAAGGATAAGGCAGCAGAATAGAATTAAACCCTAAATACTAATTTCTAAATTCTAAACAAACTCTAATTACAGAAATTCAAAACAAACAGTTTGAATTGCTCCTGTCGTACTAATTATCTGTTTGGGATTCATGTCATTGGAATTTAGGATTTGTTTAGGAATTAGAAATTAGAGCTTAGGAATTACGTAAGTTATGTATAACATTATCCAAAAACGCAATATCTGGCTCACTATCTCCGGAACGATGGTGGCTTTGTCGATCATCGCGGTTTTTTTGTGGCAGCTTGATTTCGGCATTGATTTCACCGGCGGATCGCTTCTGGAAGTGGAATTCCGGGGCACTCGTCCGACACCCGCAGAAGTGGATAGCGCGCTGGCCGGACTTGACCTGGGCAGCGTGATCGCCCAGCCGGTAGGGGACAAGGGGATGATAATCCGTTTTCAGGATATTACAGAAAATAAGCACCAGGAAACCCTGAAAGCGCTGGAAAAGCTGGTTGGTACGAGCACGGCGCCTATCTCAGCGGCCATGGAAACGTCGACTACGAGCGAATCCGCCGCCTTGAACGGCACCACCAGCACCTCCTCGCTTTCAACGGCGCTGAATACCGGCGCGGGGGGCAGCAGCAATGTTACGGAAATGCGCTATGATTCGGTCGGCCCTTCGATCGGCGCCGAACTCAAAAGCCGCTCTGTTACCGCCATGATCATCGTGCTCTTGGCCATAGTCGCCTATATCGCCTGGGCCTTCCGCAAAGTTTCCAAGCCGGTTGCCTCCTGGAAGTACGGCGTAGCGGCTATCATCGCCCTGTTTCACGATGTAATGATCACGATCGGCGTATTTTCCATATTGGGGCATTTCCTGGGGGTCGAGGTCAACACGCCTTTTGTCGCCGCAATTTTGACGGTGCTTGGCTATTCGGTAAACGACACTATAGTCGTATTCGACCGTATTCGCGAGAACTTGCCCAAGAGCGATGATGATTTCGAAGGCACGATCAATATTTCCGTGAACCAGACGATCGCCCGTTCGATCAATACGTCTTTGACGACCCTTTTGGTCCTTCTGTCGATACTCTTTTTCGGCGGCGCCACTATCCGGGATTTTGTCCTGGCCTTATCGATCGGCGTTTTTGTCGGTACTTATTCATCTATCTTCATAGCCAGCCCGGTGCTGGTCATCTGGGAGAAGTTCACCCACCGGTCGTGAATAACCGCTCATTGCTGTAAAAATAATTATTCTAATCATATAAATCCCTACAATAGCCGGGGATTCAAGACAACAGATAGCAGATAGCAGATAACAGTATATAATATAGCCGTTGCTGTTATCTGCTATCTGTTTTCTGTTGTCTGAGCCAGGGTAAGTCAATTAAATATTAAGCATTTGTTAACTTCTTAATAATATACACTTTTAACTTTGTGTTAACTTTGACAAAATAGGGTCGTTTAAGGTAATATATAGTATGAAAAGATAATGGCAGATATATGCAAAATCAATCTGTACAAATATTTTATACACCATAAAATGCTAATAACATGACTCTAAAAAAAGCGCGTATTACTCCGCAAAAAGATAATTTTGCCCAGTGGTATCAGGACGTAGTCCGTGAAGCGGAGCTTTCCGAACCTTCCGAGGTGCGCGGCTGCGGAATCGTGCGGCCGTACGGATACCGCATCTGGGAATTGATCCGTGAGGAACTGGACCGGCGCATCAGGGAAAGCGGCGCCGAAAACGTGTATTTCCCGATTTTTGTCCCAATGGAGAATCTGGAAGCGGAAAAAGAACATGTAGAGGGCTTTTCTCCGGAACTAGCCGTGGTTACCCACGGTGGCGGAGAAAAACTGGCCAATAAGCTGGCCGTCCGCCCAACCAGTGAAACTTCCATGTACAAGACATACGCGAAGTGGATCCAGAGTTATAAGGACCTGCCGCTGCGGCTGAACCAATGGAACAACGTCGTGCGCTGGGAAAAGCGGCCGCGCGCGTTTTTGCGCTGGAGCGAATTCTTGTGGCAGGAAGGGCACTCCGCCTTCGCCACGGAAAAGGAAGCGGTCGCGGAAGTCTGGCAAATGCTGGATATTTACCGCGATATATACCGCTGGTTGTCTTTGCCCGTATTCCACGGGCGCAAGTCGGAATCGGAGAAGTTCGCCGGCGCGGTTATGACCACGACTGTCGAAGTGATGGCGCGGGACGGCAAGGCGATACAGGGCGGCACCAGCCATTATCTCGGGACCAATTTCGCCAAGGTGTTCGGCGTCAAATATGTCGGTGAGGACGAAAAGGAGCATTTTTGCCACCAGAATAGCTGGGGTTTTGCCTGGCGCTCGGTAGGCGCGGTAATAATGGGCCATGGCGATGACCGTGGACTCCGCTTGCCGCCGACAATAGCCCCCCAGCAGATCGTGATCGTGCCGATCTACAAAGACGATACGAAGAGCGCCGTTACGGCATATTGCCGCAAGCTTTATCTGGAACTAAAGGATAAATACCGGGTCAAACTGGATGATCGGGACGGCTATTCGCCTGGGTATAAATTCAACCATTGGGAGATTCGCGGCGTTCCGCTGCGGCTCGAAGCGGGAAACAAGGAAGCCGAAGCCGGCACCGTCACCGTATATCGCCGCGACAACGGAAGCAAAACAGAAATAGCGGCGGACAAATTGGGAGGGATAATTCCGGGGTTATTCACGGAAATCGGGGATTCCTTATACGCCGAAGCGGAAGCGTTCAATGCCGTCCATGTGCATCGCATAGAATCGGCCGATGAGATCGGGGAACAAACCGGATTCTTCGAAGCCAGCTGGTCGGAAACGGCTGAATCGGAAAAACTGTTGAAAGAAAAGTTTTCCATGGTTTCGCGCGTATTACCCGCCGGGAATGAGGATAAGAAGCCGAAAAACGATAAATGCTTCATAACCGGCCAGCCCGCCAAACACGACTGGCTGTTCGCTAAGAGTTATTGATTTGCCAAACAGCAGCTATAAAAAAGTATAATAGGGTTTTCGCGTTTGTCGGGAATTATGCCGCGTGATTCTTAAAAGTAATAAGTAATAAGACATAAGTAAAAAGCCTTATTAAAGTAATAGTATTAATTACTGGCTTATTACTGATGTCTTATTACTTATTACTGAAAATATTTTTGCCGGCTGAATCCGTAATTCGCTAAAACGGTAAATGTGTGAGTTCTAATACAATAAAAATAATTTTTTTAGAAAGAAAGCAAAGGTAGATGTCGAATCTGCTTTCTGCTTTCTGCTATCTGTTAACTAAATACTGTGTTCAATAAGCTTCTCGGAAAATTTTCGAAAGATCTGGGCATAGACCTCGGCACCAAGAATACCCTGGTCTATACCCAGGATAAGGGGATCGTCATAAACGAACCGTCCGTCGTCGCCGTCAACACCCGGACCGACGAGATTTTGGCTGTGGGCGACGAAGCCAATAAAATGGTCGGCAAGACGCCTTCGCATATCCAGGCGGTCAAACCGCTGGTAGACGGGGTGATTTCCGATTTCGAGGTTACGGAGAAAATGCTTAAATATTTCATCGATAAAGTGCACGCGGAAAGCTTCACCCTGATCCCGCGTCCGCGGGTAGTAATCGGCATCCCTCTGGATATCACCGAAGTGGAAAAAAAGGCGGTCGAAGACGCGGCCAAATCAGCCGGCGCCCGGCAGGTGTATCTGATCGAGGAGTCAATGGCGGCGGCAATCGGCGCCCGTTTGCCGGTGGGCGAACCGACCGCAACCATGATCGTTGATATCGGCGGCGGCACGGCGGAAATATCGGTTATTTCATTGGGCGGGGTGGTGGCGTCGCGTACGCTCAGGATCGCGGGCAATGAGTTGGACAACAATATAATCCAGTATGTCCGGGAGGAATTCAATATCTTGGTCGGGGAACAAGTGGCCGAACAGACCAAGATCAGGATCGGTTCCGCGACCGAGCTCAAAGAACCGATGGAAATGGAGATCCGGGGCCGCGACCTCATAAACGGTTTGCCGCGCGCGGTTACCATTACCGACAGCCAAGTCAGGGAAGCAATCGGCAAAACCATCAACCAGATCGTCGAAAACATCAAGAGCGTATTGGAGACCACACCGCCGGAATTGGTTTCTGATATTTATGAGCACGGTATCGTCCTGGCCGGCGGCGGCGCGCTTCTTCGCGGTCTCGACAAGGAGATCGCGCAGGCGACCAAGATACCGGTCAGGATAGCCGACGATCCTTTGACTTGCGTCGTGCGCGGAGCGGGAATATTATTGTCCGATATGGAGCTTCTGGAGAAGGTAATGTCGCCGAATACTTCGGAGTTGTGATTAACAAATAGTCGACAGATTCTTGTGTCAAAATCCATGAGGTAAAAATCTCCTCCTGGGGCGGATCATTCTCAAGCTGAAAAAGGACCACGTGAAACGCAGAATTATTATTATTGTTACAAGAAAATACTGCCATTGCGAGCGACAGAAAAGATTATAGTTTATGAACCGATTTTGATAAAGTTTTATGAAGTTGCTTTCACATACGTGAAGTCGCGAAGCAATCCCGAGGCGTTTTTACTCTGTCATTGCGAGCGACAGAAAAAACTATTATCTACGGATAATACTTGGATGAAGATATAAGCAGTTGTTTGAACGTACAAGAAGTCGCGAAGCAATCCCGAGGCGCGAGGAACCAGTTCTTTTTACCCCTCTGTTATCAACGCTTAGTGTATTGTGGCACGGGATTGCTTCGCGACTCCATGACCGAAAAATATACCAATCAGATCGTTACCGCAGTTCCGATAAGCTAATATGTATTTGCGGTCGCTCGCAATGACAGGTTGATTCGGATTGCTTCGTCGCTGCGGCTCCTCGCAATGACAATAAGGATTGATTTTTAACTAATAATTTGTTCCAACTTTTTTTATATTTCCTTGTCATTAAACTATGTCATTGTTCAGAAAAAGAAAAATATACGTGTGGGCGGCTTTGTTGGGGCTGCTTGTTTTTTTGTCGGCTGTCGGATGGTTCAAGCCCCTGGACCAGCTGAATTCAAGCATAATGAACCCTGTTGTCGGCAGGTTTTTTTCCTGGGGAGCCGCTATCCGCCGTACTTATAACCGCCAAACCGAAGAGCAAACGACCGAGGCCGAAATCGCCCGTTTGCAGGGGGAAGTTGAGCGTTTGACCGTGGAAAATGCCGCTCTGAATATGGTAGCGGAAGAAAACGATGTTTTACGCGAGCATCTGCAATTTTTCGATAAGCACGATTATAAGTACCTATTGAGCCATGTGATATCCCGCGGAGACATTTTGAGCGTCGGACAATCGGTCGAGTCGATCATCATCGACGAGGGAGAGCGTGATGGCGTCAGTATCGGGCTGGCGGTCATAAACGGTCAAGGAGTGATCGTCGGCAAGGTCGCGGAGGTCAAAGACCATACCGCTTATGTCCAATTGGCCAACAGCCGCCAGTGCAAGCTGGCGGCGACCCTATTGAATGACGAAAAAACGAGCGGCGTAACCGTCGGTGAGCTGGGATTGACGATACGGATGGAATTCATCCCCCAGACAAAAACGATCGAGGCGGGAGACACGGTCGTCACCTCGGGATTGGAGGAAGCCATACCGCGCGGCCTGGTGATCGGCCGGGTCACCGCCGTTAACCGGGAGAGCAATGATGTCTGGCAAACGGCACAGATCGCCCCGCTGGCCGATGTTAACGATTTGACGATAGTAGCAGTGTTATTACCGTAGTTTTGTATATATAAATTATTTTTTTTGTGATTGACGTATTTGCTTAACGTAGCAGATTTTTGAAGCTCTAAACTCTGAATCCTAAATCCTGAACAAATCCCGAATTCAAATGACAAAAACTCTAATCATGCGTGTTTTTGGTTTTTGCTTCATATTACCGCAGGTTTTGAATTTGTGATTTGGAGCATTTGAATTTGTTTAGGATTTAGGGTTTAGTATTTAGAAATTAAGAATATCAGTACACCCAAAGTGTGCATTGAACCGAAAGAGGGGTTATTCAGATGATTCTTAAAAAATAATCCAAGTATGTATCTCAAAATTTCTCTGGCCATCATCGTCAGTTTGATCGCGGTATCCCTGCAGGTCGGGTTCATATCCGCCCTGCCCGGCTGGTTTAACCAATTCGAACTGATCGTCGTAATTTTGGTATTTCTATCGGTAATGATCGATTGGCGGATTGCCTTGGGCTGGGCCCTTGGCATCGGGCTTATTCTGGATTCTTATACCTACGCCTGGTACGGGCAGCAGCTTTTCGGGCTGGCGGCCGTTGTCGGCGTGTCCTGGTTCTTGGGCAAGAATTTTTTCACCAACCGCTCCCTTTATTCTTTCTTTGCCCTGACCTTTTTTGCCAGCATCGTATACCGCCTGACAGGGATTGTGTTTACGGAAGTGTCAGGATTTTTGAGCGGCGGCATATTTCTTGAATTCGGGCGAGGTTTTTGGCTGGCCCAGTTATCCGGCGTACTGGCCAATATGGCCGGAGCGGCCGGAATGTTCTTTATCATCAATACAGCCAGCAAACGCTTCAGACCGGTATTTTTGGTGCGAAAATGATTCTTGGAAAATAAATATCAGAAAACAGATGCTATAATACTTTCTGTTATCTGTTGTCTGAAAAATGTGGATTATTCGAAAAATAGTATATTAAGAAAAATCGTATTATAGCCTATAATCTTGAAATAACATATGAAATGGCGTCAATATATAAAAACCATCAAACGGGAAAAATGGACCAATCCATTTACAATAAAGAATGGCGGTTTTCGCGACGGGAAATTGGCCACTGTTTATCGGACCAATTGGGCGGAAGAATCGTATATTACGGATTCGGGAGGGAGGGAAACCGTCGGACGGAATTTCAAAACGGTTAATTTGGCGCTGATCGGCGGGGTGATCGCCGTATTTATGGTCGCCGTCCTATTCAAAACCGCCTGGCTGCAGATCGTCAAGGGGGACTACTATTACCAGCTGGCCGAAGGCAACCGGGTGCGGGTAGAGCGGATCGAGCCGAAGCGCGGCATTATTTATGACCGGTCCGGACGTCCGTTGGTGCGCAATCAGCCGAATTTCCTGCTCTATTTCATTCCCGCCGATCTGCCGGGCGAAGACGAAGCTCTCCTGCCGATCCTGGACAGCATCAGCGCTTATCTTGGCGATATGTCCGTCGATGAATTGCGGCAAATCGTATTGGGGGTCGATCGCGGCGACCTGGAGGCGTATCGCCCTTTATTCGTCACCGATAACATACCTTACGAAACGGCGATGAAGCTTTATTTGGCATCCGACAACTGGCCCGGCGTTTTCTTGAGCAACAAATCCAACCGCGAGTATTTAACTTATGCCCTGGAAGAAGACAAGGACCAGGCGGGCGCCGGCCTGTCGATGTCCCACATCCTTGGCTATACCGGCAAGATCAACCAGGACGAGCTCGATCAATTCGGGGACGAGTATCTGCCGATCGATTATATCGGCAAAATGGGCGTGGAGTATTTTTGGGAGAACGAACTCAAAGGGGTAAGCGGCAAAAAGCAGGTCGAAGTCGACGCTCTGGGCAAAGAGAAGAAGCTGATCGGCGAAGAACCGGCGCAGGATGGGCACAACATCGTCCTGTCGATCGATACCGTAATGCAGGTCAAACTGGAATCAATTCTGGCCAAGCAGATGGCGGCCATAGGCAAAAGCCGCGGAGTGGCAATCGTAATGGACCCGCAGAGCGGCGAAGTCCTGGCCATGGTAAGCCTGCCGGCGTACAATAACAATGCTTTCGCCCGCGGCATCACGGCGGATGAGTATGCCGAGCTTATGAGCCAGCCCGACAAGCCGCTTTTCAACCGGGCAGTGAGCGGCGAATATCCCTCCGGCTCGACCATCAAGCCGATCTGGGCCGCGGCCGCTCTCCAGGAGAGGATCATCAGCGAGAATACCGCTTTCCTGTCGGTCGGCGGCATCCGTATCGGCGAATGGTATTTTCCGGACTGGCGGGCCGGCGGGCACGGCCGGGTGGATGTGCGCCGCGCGCTGGCCGAATCGGTCAACACCTTTTTCTATTATATCGGCGGCGGCTACGAGGATTTTACCGGCTTGGGAGTGGATAAGATGGTGAGCTATGGCGAATTATTCGGCTTGGGCAGCCAGACCGGCATCGACCTGGCCGGCGAAGCGAACGGATTCCTGCCGACCAGGGAATGGAAAGAGTCGGTCAAGGGCGAACGATGGTATATCGGCGATACTTATCATATGGCGATCGGCCAGGGCGACCTCCTGGTTACGCCGCTTCAGGTGGCGGCTTATACCAGCGTGTTCGCCAACGGCGGCAAGCTGTACCGCCCCCACCTGATCAAGCAGATCCTGTCCGGCAATGACAAACCGCTTCAGATCGCGGAAAACGAACCGATCCGCGAAGGATTCATCGATGATTACAATATCGAGGTCGTGCGGAGCGGCATGCGGCAGACCATAACTTCCGGCAGCGCGCGCAGCCTGCAGACAGTGCCGGTGGCAGTGGCCGGCAAGACCGGAACCGCCCAGTGGTCGACCCAGAAGGATACCCATGCCTGGTTCACCGGTTTTGCCCCTTACGACCGGCCGGAACTGGCTATTACCATATTGATCGAGGAGGGCGGCGAGGGCTCGGATACGGCGGTGCCGGTGGCGCGGGAATTCCTCACCTGGTATTTTGGCGAATATAAAGGCAAGACAAGCGGAGATTGACCGACCCGCTTTTTTGTGTTAACATAAAATTTAAATTCCTTGAAAAATATTCCTCCGGATAACGCCGGGGGAAGTTTGTTTTTTGGGAATATTTGCCCTTTTAAATACGATTGGAAATATTTGTGAATATAGATTAATCCCAAAACAGAGAAGGAGAAGAACTATGCTAAAAATTTCGCCCGAAGAAGCCTATTCGTTTGATGATTTGCTTTTGGTACCGCAGTATTCCGATGTCCTGCCCAAGGACGTCAATGTTTCAACCCCTTTGACCAGGAATATCAACCTAAACATCCCGATAGTAAGCGCGGCCATGGACACCGTAACCGAAGGCGAGGCCGCTATCACCATGGCCCGCGAAGGGGGCATGGGTTTTATTCACCGCAATATGAGTATTGAATCAGAGTCGATAGAGGTGAAAAAAGTCAAAAAATCGGACAGTGGCATGATCGTTGATCCGGTGACTATCCATCCTGACGCTAAAGTCGCCGACGTACTCAAACTAATGCGTGAGAAGAAAATTTCCGGAGTGCCGGTGGTTAAGAGCTATGAACTAGTCGGCATCGCAACCAACCGCGATCTGCGCTTCGAAACGGATTTGGAAAAAAAAATATCCGAAGTTATGACCAAGGATGACCTGATAACCGCGCCGGAAGGGATTACCCTGGAGGAATCCAAAAAAATTCTCCACGAGCATCGGATCGAAAAACTATTGGTAGTGAACGAGGAGGGATCTTTGACCGGCCTGATAACGATTAAGGATATTCAAAAAATCCAGGAATATCCCAGGGCCTGCAAGGACAGCTACGGCCGGTTACGGGTCGGGGCGGCGGTCGGTGTCGGACCGGATATGCTTGAGCGGACCGAGGAACTGCGTCGCGCCGGTGCGGACGTAATCCTGATAGACGCTTCCCATGGCTATTCGGCTAACGTCATTAATGCTGTCGTAAAGTTGAAAAGTACCTTTGGCGATATCGAAATTATCGCCGGCAACGTGGGTACGGCTGAGGGCGCCCAGGAGTTGGTAGATGCCGGCGTAGACGCGTTCAAAGTCGGGATTGGCGGCGGTTCGATCTGCACCACCCGGATCGTGGCCGGCATCGGCGTACCGCAAATGACCGCGATCATGAATTGTTATCCGGTTTCGGCCAAGACCGGCGTACCGATGATCGCTGACGGCGGCATCCGCTTTTCCGGCGACATTACCAAGGCCCTGGGCGCCGGCGCCAACCTGGTTATGATCGGCGGCCTTTTTGCCGGTACCGAGGAAAGTCCGGGGGAAGTGGTCTTTGTTCAGGGGCGCAGCTACAAAATGCACCGGGGGATGGGATCGATCGATGCCATGCAGAAAGGCAGCAGGGACCGGTATCATCAGGACGAAACAAAGGACAGCGATAAGCTGGTTCCCGAAGGGATCGTCGGCCGCGTCCCTTATCGGGGATCGCTGGCCGCTAATATTTTCCAGCTGGTTGGCGGACTCAAAGCCGGTATGGGCTATGTCGGCGCCCGCACGCTGGAGGAGCTCAGGGAAAAAGCGGAGTTTATCAAAATCTCTGCCGCCGGCATGCGGGAAAGCCACGTGCATGACGTAATTGTCACCAAAGAAGCGCCCAATTACCGTTTGGAATAGTAGAAAAGGGGCAGACTATGTTTTTTTGAAATTATTTCGTTAAACCTTATTCGAGGGGTTAATGTATTGGATAGCATTAACCCCTCTTTTTATTTAATATAAGTTTAATTATATTATTTTATATTATATATATTAGCACTCTTGACACCTGAGTGCTAAGGGGGTAAAATGTTAAAAGATATGAAAATTAATGTTAAATGGCTTAAGCCGGTAAATTTGTTTTTATAAATAATGGTTTTTTGTCCGCAGATATTACGCTGATTATTACGCGGATTTAACGCTGAAAAATATAGAAATCATTAATATGGACGAGAGGAAACAGACAATTCTCGATACTATCATCAGGGAGCATATCAAGACGGGCGCGCCGGTGGGGTCCGGTGTTTTGGTGGAAAAATACAAAATGAACGTATCGCCGGCCACAGTAAGGAACGATATGGCGGCCCTGGAAGAAGAGGGCTTTATCTGCCAGCCGCACACTTCCGCCGGCCGGGTGCCGACCGAAAAGGCCTATCGCAATTACCTGGAAAACAGCCGTGCCAAACTCGGTAAATCGGACCAGGAAAAGATCGACCAAGTGCTCATAAAAAGCGACGAGCTGAGCCTTAAGGAAGCGGCGAAGACCTTGTCGAAGCTGTCGGGCAATGCCGTGTTTTGGGCTTTCCACCGGCATAATGTTTATTATACCGGCATATCCAATCTGTTCCAGCAGCCGGAATTCTCGCAAATGCAGATAATTTACGATATTTCCGCGGTTATCGACCGGATAGACGAGATTGTAGACCGGATTTTCGACCGGGCGCCGGCTGGGGTCAGCACTCTCTTGGGCCAGGAGAATCCGTTTGGCAATGTTTTCGGCACTGTTCTCATCAGATATCACATGGGGGATAATGATGGCATTTGCGGGATCATCGGCCCGATGCGGATGGACTATCCGCGCTTCCGGGAATTGCTTGGCTATGTTAGCAAGAAGCTTAGGAATACGGTTTAAATTGTTCAAATGATTATTAAAGTATTTAATTGAATAGATCTATATGGATAAACACAGAAAATTGCCGAAAGCCATTGTTGGCGCTTTTATATTCAATGATAAGGGGGAATTATTCCTGATGAAGACGCGACAGTGGAAAAACAGATATAATTGCCCCGGGGGAAAAGTAGAAATAGGGGAAAGCCTGGTTGAAGCGGTAAAGAGGGAAGTAAAAGAGGAAACCAATATGGATGTGCATGATGTTGAATTTTTAAGTGTAATTGACGGACTTGGAATCGGATCGGAATATACACAGGAAGAAGAGCATTTTATTTTTATTGATTATACGGCAAGGGTTAAGAATGACAAGAATATCCGATTAAACCAGGAGGGTACAAGCTACAAGTGGCTAAAACCGGCTGATTGGCTGAAAAAGGACCGGTCTAAATTCCCCCATGATTATTTGCTTGCTGAAATCAAAAAATTAGAAAACGGAATTCCGGAAAATTATGAACATAAATATAAACGGGCATTGGCTGATTACCAGAATCTGCTCAAGCGGACCGCGGACGAGAAGCAGGAGTTCGCCAAATACGCCAACGAACAATTATTGCACGATATATTGCCGGTCTATGATAATCTGAAAATATCCCTCCTGCACATCGATGAGCAGGCGCAATGCAACGGCTGGGCGGCAGGGATCAAGTATGTCGTGAAGCAATTTAAGGACGCTTTAAACGGATTGGGCATAGAGGAAATAGAAACAGTCGGGAAAAAATTCGACCCGCATACTATGGAAGCGGTCGAAGGAAAAGGGGAGAAGGTGAAAAAAGAACTTAAAGCCGGCTACAAGCTGAACGGGAAAGTCATCATCGCGGCGAAAGTGAAACTGGGATAATCCCTAAATCATAGTTCCTTAATCTTAACGGCCTAACGCGCATGGCAGATTAGAAATTATAATTTAGACATTAGAAATTATCGGATAAATCATAATTACCTATTGGCCCTTAGCATACATAAGACTGTTGCTACCGGCCAATGCAAAAACAATATGGCTTTAATCAAATGGTCGCCTTTCCTCGACATGGAACCGTTCGAGGAAATGGACAAATGGCTGGGCGACTGGCCCTCGCTTCGCAGCGGGCGTGGGGCTTTTACGCCGGCTATCGATATGTACGAAGAAAAGGACAGCGTCGTGGTCGAAACCCAGCTGTCCGGGATCGACCCGGACAAGGTTGACGTTACGATCGAGAACGACGTACTCTCTATCAAGGGAGAAAGCGAGAAAAAAAGCGAGATCGATGACAAGAATTATTACCGCAAAGAGATTCGCCGCGGCAGTTTTTACCGGAGTATACCGCTTCCTACCCATGTCATGGGTGATCAGGCCAAGGCGGTGGCGGAGGACGGGGTTTTGAAGATTATGATCCCGAAAGCGCAGGAAGCTAAGCCGAAAACCGTCAAGATCGAAACGAAGAAGAAATAACCCAAAATATATCAGGGGCTTCCAAGCCCCGCCTGGTGTATTTGGCGGAGTGCGCCGAGCGGGTCTCATAAGCGGATAAGTAAAAATAATTTTTCAAAGAACCAAAAATTCTAAATTCTAATTTCTAATCCTGCCTACCGGCAGGCAGGCTAAACAAATTCTAATTATACAATTTTTGAATTACAAACCCACACAGATAAAATCTATAACGATAATATTGGATGTATTTTAGTATTTCTGTCATTATAATTTAGGATTTGTTTAGGATTTAGGATTTAGCGCTTAGGATTTAATATTTCGTTTGTCTTTAACGATTTATTTATACATCGAATTAACCAATAATATTGTTAAAAATTCAAATTAACACTAATCACATGTCTACAAATGACGAAGTAAAAGTATCAATCGGGGAGGGTAATAAAAATAATAACGAGCCTGCCAAGTCGGTAATGAAAAAAACGGCTATAAAGCGTAAAGTAGCCGGTAAAAAACCGCCCATAACCAAAACGGCTTCGAAAGCCGGGAACGGCGGCGGGTGGTTAAGATTTCTGATAACAGTGATGATCACGGCGGCTGTCGTGGGCGGCGGAATTTATGCCTGGCAGAAAAAAGCCGGCGACGCCGTTCTGACCAAGGCGCGCCAGGAAACGCAGGAAGTAAAAACAAGCTTCGAACAGCGTTTGCAAAACCTGAAAAGCCAATTGACCGGTACGGAAACCGAGAAAGAGCAATTGGCGGAAAAAACGAAAGAGCTGGAAGCCCGGGTGCAATTGTTGAATAAAGCGAAAATAGATTTCCGCGACGACGAGCTCGGCCTGTCCTTTTCCTATCCGGCCGTGTTCGGGGACCTTACCGTTACCAAGACGGATGTCGCCAGCGGTACGAAATTTACCGGCACCTGGGAAGACAACAAGTCACTCGTGTTCGGCGGCGTAAGCGTTGATTTGGCGCCGGAAGCAGCCGGCACCACGACCGCCTTGGCGGTAACCGATACCCAGGGATATGTCGAACGGCGCCGAATTTTATATTTCCGCGGCCCTGATGGAAAAGAATTCGAGATAAAGCCGACCCAGGAGATCCCGTTCGAGGGCGGCACCGCTTTATTGATCGACAAAAACAGCTTTGTGGCCGATCCGCAAGCGGACGGCCTGCCGGTCGCGATCGGTGATAATGCCGCCGCAATCGTCAATCTGGGCGGTGATGAATTTCCCGGCACGGCTTTCGTCGACAGCGATTTTTCCGCCATGCCGCTGGAGAGCTTTATCGGCATGATCAAGAGCATAAAGATAAATAAATAATTCAATTAAATTAGGACTAGCGTATCTAGCTTTTAATGCCATCCTGGAGCTCCGGTTATACCCGGGCGATAGGATCCCGAGGCGCGAAAGAAAAACAGCGGTTTCCCCCGAATAGTGCGGGGTAGCGCGGGATTCTATCGGCCTGTGGTTTCCAGAATGACAAACACGTTAGTTCTATGATTAAAAAGTATGGGAAAAATATTAGGAATCGACCTCGGAACTACCAATTCGGCGATGGCCATCATTGAGGGTGGCGCGCCTAAAATCCTGGAAAACGCCGAGGGCAACCGCACTACCCCGTCGGTAGTGGCGGTGACCAAGAATGGCGAACGCCTGGTCGGCCAGACAGCCAAGCGCCAGGCGGTAACCAATCCGGAAAATACGGTTTATGCCGTCAAGCGCCTGATCGGACGCCGGTTCGATGAGGACGAAGTGCAGCGCGACATCAAAACCGCGCCGTATAAGATCGTTCAGTCGGGCGGCGGAGTTAAGGTCAAATTGGGCGATAAGGATTACACGCCGCAGGAAATATCCGCCATGGTCCTGGCCAAGCTCAAGGCCGATGCCGAAGCCAAGCTTGGCGAGACGATTACTGAAGCGATAATTACCGTTCCGGCCTATTTCAACGATTCGCAGCGCCAGGCGACCAAGGATGCCGGCAAGATCGCCGGACTCGAGGTTAAGCGCATCATCAACGAACCGACCGCGGCCGCATTGGCTTACGGCTTCGAGAAGAAGAAAGGCCAGCAGATCGCCGTATATGACCTGGGCGGCGGTACTTTCGATATATCCATCCTCGACGTTTCCGCCGATACGGTTGAAGTTAAATCTACCAACGGCGACACCCATCTGGGCGGCGAGGATTTCGACCAGCGGATAGTCGGCTGGATATTGGATGAATTCAAAAAAGACCAGGGAATCGATCTTTCCCGCGACACTTTGGCGCTCCAGCGCATCAAGGAAGCGGCGGAAAAAGCCAAGATAGAATTGTCGACAACCATGGAGTCGGAGATCAACCAGCCTTTCATCACTTCCGATTCCGGCGGCCCCAAGCATCTGGTCATGAAAATGACCCGGGCCAAGCTGGAAGAACTGGTCGGCGACCTGGTCGAGAAGACGCTCGAGCCGTGCCGGGCCGCGCTGAAGGACGCGCAATTGGAAAAGAAGGATATCGAAGAAGTCATCATGGTCGGCGGCATGACCCGCATGCCGCTGGTCCAGAAACTGGTCAAGGAATTTTTCGGCAAGGAGCCGCATCTGGGCGTCAATCCGGATGAGGTGGTGGCTCTGGGCGCGGCCGTGCAGGCCGGCGTCATGCAGGGCGATGTCAAGGATGTTCTGCTTTTGGATGTTACCCCGCTTACTCTCGGGATAGAGACTTTGGGCGGCGTATCCACCCCCTTGATCGACCGCAACACCACCATCCCCACCAGCAAATCGCAGACATTTTCCACTGCCGCCGATAACCAGACATCGGTCGAGATCCATATCCTGCAAGGAGAGCGGTCGATGGCCGGCGACAACAAGACGCTGGGGCGCTTCATTCTGGACGGTATTCCGCCTTCACCCCGGGGCATCCCGCAAGTCGAGGTTTCATTCGATATTGACGCTAACGGCATTTTGAACGTTTCCGCCAAAGACAAAGCAACCGGTAAAGAACAGAAGATTACCATTACCGCGTCTTCGGGCCTGTCCAAGGACGAGATTGAGAAGATGAAGAAAGAAGCGGAAGCGCACGCCAATGATGATAAGGAAAAGAAAGAAAAAGTCGAGATCAAGAATCAGGCCGAAACCGTGGTCTTTACCACCGAAAAGCTTTTGAAAGAGTCCGGCGACAAGATGAAGCCGGAAGACAAGAAGGAATTGGAAGGTAAACTGGAAGAGCTCAAGAAGGTCAAAGACGGCGACAATACCGACGAGATCAAGAAGAAGATGGAAGATATGAACCAGGTGGCGCAAAAGATCGGCGCCGCCATGTACCAGGCCCAGGCACAATCCGCCCCGGGTGGCTCCGCCTCCGGCGACGCTTCTACAGACAAAAAAGACGCAACAGACAATAAGGACGAAAAGAAAAATAATGAACCGGTGGAAGGCGAATTCGAAGAAGGGAAGAAGAATTAGGGCGGTAGGTTTGTAGGCGGGTAGGCTGTAGGCAATAGGATAAATAAATGTTTTCATAGGTTGCCTTATCGGGAGATAGGGCAGCCGGTTGAGGACGTCTATAGCATGTAACACGTAGCACAGCACATTATAAATACATTTTAACAGGAGGGGGAGAAAATGGGTAATAAACTTGTTTTGACCAGTAGGAATTTCGTCAAAGAGTTGTCAAAAACCGATTTGGCATGTCCGGCTAAGGGCGTGATTATCCAGTTGATAAAATCTCGTTTGGGTGGATCAGACGCCCCGGTATTAACTGATGCCTGTTTTAAGAATTTCATTATCGATCTCAACGGAATGGGGTACGACAAAGATATAGAGATCGACTGTTTTCCGATGACCATCGAGCACGCAGACGGAAATTTGTTACTCAAAAAAATTCCCGTCATTAATGCCAAATAAATATTTTCAACCGGCTGCCTTTCCGATCCATACGGAAAGGCATCTCATTGAGAAAATTTCCGATTATTTATAAAATAATTTTTTTAAAATTATGGCCAATCAACCAGCTATAAAACCGAAGCAGGAGATCAAAGTGGCGGATAATATTCCCGGGGCGGAATATGCCAACGCCATGCAGATCAACCACAACCGGGACGAATTCCAGCTTATGTACCTGAATATCATGGGTGCGTCCGGCCGGGTGACCGGCAAAGTGATCACCAGCCCGGGTCACTATAAGCGTATGATCGCCGCCATGCAGGACAATCTCAAGAAATACGAAGAACAGTTCGGCGAGATCAAGGAAATGGCCGGCCCCGGCGGAGAGGAGATCGGCTTCAAAGGATAAACCAAATTCCGAATGGCAAATGTCGAATGTCGAATGCTTACGATATTCTGATTTATTCAATTCGTCATTCGCAATTCGTAATTCGACATTTGAAATATGGGGAAAGATTATTACAAAATACTCGGCGTCGAGAAGAACGCCAGCCAGGAAGAGATCAAGAAAGTGTTCCGCGCCAAAGCGCACCAATATCATCCGGACAAAGCCGGCGGAGACGAAGCCAAGTTCAAGGAAGTGAACGAGGCCTATCAGGTGCTGGGCAACAAGGACAAACGGGCGCAATACGATCAATTCGGGCCGGCTTTCGAACAGGCCCAGGCGCGCGGCGGCTTCGGCGGTTTCGAGGGTTTCCGGGATTTTTCCGGCTATACCAATGGCTTCAACGTCGATATGGACGATATCGGTGATATTTTCGGCGGCATTGGCGATATTTTCGGCTTTGGCGGCGGATCCCGCCGTTCCACCCGCGTCCGGCGGGGAAACGATCTGCAAGTTACCGTAGATATCAGTTTTACGGAAGCTGTTTTTGGTGTGGAAAAAGAGATCAAGCTTCAGAAAAAGACGGTCTGTCCCCATTGCCGCGGCAACCTGGCCGAACCGGGGACCAAGATCGAAACCTGCAAAACCTGCGGCGGCAGCGGCCGGGTCAGCCGGGTCCAGCGCACGATCCTCGGGAATATGCAGGTCCAGTCTGCCTGTGAAGACTGCCATGGCGAAGGAAAACGTTATGCCAAGCTGTGCACCAAATGCGGCGGCCGCGGTACGGTAGTCGAAACGGCTACGCTCAAAGTCAGGATCCCGGCCGGAATAGACGAAGGCGAATCGATCCGCTTGACCGGACAAGGCGAAGCGGGCGAGCGGGGAGGTCCGGGCGGAGATCTGTATCTCCGCGTCCGAGTCCAGCCGGATAAGCGCTTCGAACGCGACGGTTATGACATTAGGTCAACCGCCCAGATCAGCTTTACGCAGGCGGCGATCGGTGATAAGATCGATATAAGCACCGTCCACGGGCCGGTCAAGCTCAAGGTCCCGGCCGGCACACAGTCCGGCACGGTGTTCAAGCTCCGCGGCAAAGGCATTACCCGCCTCAAAGGAAGCGGACAAGGCGACCATCATGTGAGGATCCAGGTTAAGACGCCGACATCGCTGACGCGGAAGCAGAAGGAATTGTTGAAAGAGCTGGGGTTATAAAATCTGAAATGTTGAGATTTGCGATTGTAAAGATAGTATAAAAATTTTAGGTTCTTACGGCAATTCTGTGGGTAATTATTGCCAATACGGGCAATTGATATTAGAAATGGTCATAAAATTGCCCCCAAAGCGCGCTTCTACCGGCTTTTAAGCCGGGTTTCCGCGGCTTTAGCCGCGTGGATGCGTGCGGCTAAAGCCGCGGAAACCCGAGCTGAAGCTCGGTAGAATGATACGGCATTTGCCGACGAGCCATATTTAAATTATATTTTCCAAATTTCCAGTTACTAATTACAAATTACAAAAACCGATGAACAATAATTTCCACGAACAGCTATCCATGAACCAGGTTAATGAAAGCGCAGGCAATGAAAAAGCGAAGGATCCTTTAAGCCAACAACTGGAACGGCTTTTGGCGGATGAGAACAGCGCTGAATTAAATCGTTTGACGCTTGAGGTGCGGGACAATATCCGTGAAAACCCGCGCGAACGCGTCTTAAGCGGCCCGGTGGTTGAGGGACTTGTTAGCATGGTCGCGCGCCAAAATAATCTGGTAATTCCGGTAATTCCCGACGATCCAATGAAAGAAACCGAGTTCGGGAAATGGAAAATCAGACTGAAATTACGGGTAATAAAAGTGCTGGAAGCGGCTAACAGGGGAGTGTCCGCAAAAGGAGGCCGGGAAAATAGCGGCACAGGGGCGCCTGATCAAGCTGAATCAACGGAAAACAATGAAATATCCGACAATCAGCTGCTGTTGTTGATCGATAGCGCCAAGCGATCCCTCAATGATCCTGGTTTGGACGAAGAGGATAGGTCGAAGCTGGAATCCAAAATACAAAATTGGCAGGTTATTTTAAATGAAAGGAAGAGAGGGCGATAATCGACATTTGCAATGGAATGCAGGCGGAAAAAATATTTAATAAACACTAAAATAGAGAAAATTTATAAGTTGTGATTTATAAGCAATAATATTCAATTTGCAAAAACCGGGGTTTATAAATTAAAAATTGACTATTTCAAATTGTTTTTCAAATTATATATTGAGACTCGAGAAAAACCTTATAAAATTCGTGTAAATCCGTCAAAAATCCGTGAGAATCCGTGCGAAAACGTCTAAAACTGCATTATCGTAATTTCCCGCAGTCGGCCGAAAAAACAGTTTTCTCATCTCTCAAATTATAAATTACAAATTTTAAGACTATTTAATTATATGAAACCACTTTACCGTAAATGGGCAATCGTTATCCTGTCTGTTTTTTTGTTGGGTGCGGGATCGATGTTTACTGCCCGGCATTATTTTCCCGGCGCTTTCCACCCGGCTACCGCCGATGACTTGTCCCTGGATGACCAGGAAGCGACTATCCGCGCGATCGAGCGCAATATGCCGGCCGTGGTATCGATCAATATTTTCGGGCAGGTCGATACACTGGCGGTCGATCTATCCACCGGGAAACAGTCAACCGTCAAAGAGAAAGAGCAGATCGGCAGCGGTACCGGCTTTCTGATCAGCGCCGATGGCCTGATCCTGACCAACAAGCACGTGGCCACCGCGGCTGACACGAAGGACGCGGAATACCAAATCACCCTTTCGTCGGGCAAAAAGTATTATGCCCAGTTCATCGGCACGGATCCGCTGCGCGACCTGGCTATCCTGAAGATATTCGACAAGGATCTGCCTTATGTCGAACTAGGGGATAGCGGCCAGCTGAAGGTGGGGGAAACGGTTATCGCGATCGGCAATATCCTGGGCCGCTATCAAAACAGCGCTACCAAGGGGATCATATCCGGCCTGGGGCGTTTTATCATGTCCACCGACAATGCCCAGGGCGATGAGGAGTCGCTCGATAACGTGATCCAAACCGACGCGGAAATAAATCTCGGCAATTCCGGCGGCCCTTTGATCGACCTTCATGGCCGGGTAGTGGGAGTGAATGTCGCGATCGACCAAGCCGGGCGTTCGGTCGGTTTCGCCATCCCGATCAATGACGCCCGCCCGGTGGTAAACTCGGTCATTGCCAGCGGGCGCATTATCCGCCCCTGGCTCGGCGTCTATTACCAGACGCTTAGCCCGGAGATCGCCGAACAGAATGGGCTTACGAGGAGCGCCGGGGCATGGCTTTCGGCGCCGGCGGATAACGCAGAAACGATCGCTCCGGGATCGCCGGCCGAAAAAGCGGGACTTCAGCAGGGTGATATAGTTTTTGAAATAAACGCGATCAAACTAGACGAACGCAATACGCTTTTCGACATTATCCAGCGCTACAAGCCGGGCGACAAAGTCGGGCTCAAGGTACAGCGGGGAGATAAAATTTTGATATTAACTGTGGTTTTGGAGGAATATAAATAAAAATAAAACTGGAAATTAGTAACTGGAAACTTGGATTTTACTTTATTTTAATATCTGATTTCCAGCTACCAAAATTATCCACATCGCCAAGACTTGCAATATTATATTTTAGGACTATAATATTACTAAGTAATAAGGAGTTTTGAGGAATAGCTGATAATCAATATTAAAATTCGTGTCATTCGAAAATAATATTTGTTATACGCTATTCTTTTTGTTATATTAATTAAGTTGGTTAAATATAACAAAATTATTCAATGTTAAAGATTCTACTTTTGAATGTCTTCTGTCCGCGGATTTAACGCTGATCAAAACGCGGATTTAACGCTGAATGATGTTAGTTTGATTAAAAAGGGCTAAGCTAAGATCATTTATCCGCGTAAAATCAGCGGACATTAGAAAAATTTTTGAAAGAATATTGATTATTTATCAATGTATAATAGCAAGTATTTCCATTAATAAACCTATGATTGAAATAAAAAATTTGACAAAAAGATTCGGGCAGACGAAGATATTGGATGATATCAGCTTTACCGTGAACAAAGGCGAGATTTTGGGATTCTTAGGGCCTAATGGCGCCGGTAAATCCACGACCATGAAGATCATAACCGGTTTTTGGACGCCTAACCAGGGAACCGTAAAAGTGGAGGATATGGACATAATAAATGATTCGATGGAAATACGGCGGAAAATCGGCTATTTGCCCGAAACCGTGCCTCTTTATGACGATATGCGGGTTTATGAATACCTTAAGTTCGTCGCCGAAGTGCGCGGAGTAGGCAAGGGTGATCTTAGGGAAAGGATAAAGGAAGTAGTTACCTCCTGCGGGCTCCAGAAAGTGCTCCTGAAGCCGATCGACGAACTTTCCAAGGGCTACCGCCAGCGCGTTGGCCTGGCGCAGGCGATCATGCACCAGCCGGATATTCTGATTTTGGATGAACCGACCACCGGACTGGACCCGAACCAGATAGTTGAGATCCGCGAATTGATAAAAAAGATCGGCCGGGAAAAAACCGTGATCTTTTCCACCCATATCCTGAGCGAAGTCAGCGCCACCTGCGACCGGGCGATCATTATAAATAACGGCCGGATCGTCGGTGAAGGCAGTCCGAGCGACCTTCTGCAGACAGCGGGCGGCAAGGAAATATTGTACCTGAAGATAAAAGGCCCCCGGGAAGAGATCCTGAAAGTCGTTTCCGCCATGGAAGGAGTCCTGGAAATAACGGAAAAAGGCCGGGAAGAAGACGGAATTTTCAGCTTCGAAGTTACCCTGAAGCCGGGCGCGGATTTGCGCGCCAAGCTGGCTGACCAGATCATCAGACAGGGCTGGGAACTCTACGACCTGTCCCGTAAGCAAGCTTCTATGGAGGATGTGTTCAGGGAATTGACGAAATAATTTCTGACAGCCAGACAGTTGGAATTTAAGGAATACACGTTAAAATATGCCAAAAAGAAATTGGAAATTTGAAATTGGAAATTTGGGCGCGGATAAACCTCTTTTCCCAAATTTCAAAGAGCCAATTTCCAATTTCTAATAAATGTAAAGTTAATATTATTAAATAATAATTCTAGCTGTCTGATTACTGGCTGTCTAGTTGTCTAATATAATGAATAAAGAATATTTCCGGACAATTTATATTTTGTTCAAGAAGGAATTGATGTCATATTTCAATTCGCCGATCGCCTATATCTTCATCGGTGTTTTCCTGGTGGTGGGCAATTGGCTTTTTTTCAAGAATTTTTATCTGATCGGACAGACCAGCATGCGGGCTTATTTCGACCTTTTGCCCTGGATCTTCCTGTTCCTGGCGCCGGCCCTGACCATGCGACTGTGGGCGGAAGAGAAACGGGGCGGTACGATCGAATTCCTCTTGACCTTGCCGGTGACCGATTGGCAGGTGGTCCTGGCCAAATTTTTCGGCGCTTTGGCGTTTATGGCCGTGGCCCTGCTTTTGACCCTGAGCCTGCCCCTGAGCCTGAACGGCATCGGTAATCTCGACTGGGGGCCGGTGATCGGCAGCTATGTCGGTTCGCTTTTTCTTGCCGGCGCTTATCTTTCGCTGGGCCTGTTCATTTCCAGCCTGACCAAAAACCAGATCATCGCTTTCGTGCTGGGATTGGTGGCAAGTTTCCTGCTGTTCATAATCGGCGCCAATTTCGTTCTGGTGGGGGCGCCGCGCTTCCTGGTTCCGATCATGAGTTTTGCCGGACTGGGCACGCATTTCTACAATATCGCCAAGGGCGTGATCGATTCCAAGGATTTGATCTATTATTTTTCTTTTATCTTCCTGTTTTTGTTCCTGAATGCCCGCATTATCGAGAGCAGAGGCTGGAAGTGAGGCAAACGACAAATGTCGAATGACGAATGACGAATAGCGAATCCGAATGCCCCGAATATATTTATTCGGTTAATTCGGATTCGGAGCATTCGGATAGTATTCGTAGATTCGGATTATATTAATATTATGGACAAGAAATCAACCAAAAAGATCAAGAAAACAGACTTAAGCGTTACTGTTCTGCTGGTAATCGGGATTTTGGTGGTGGTTAACTTTTTTTCCAACCAGTTGTTTGCGCGCTGGGATCTGACGGAAAATAAGATTTTTTCGGTCTCGCCGGCAACCAAACGGGTTTTGAAAGAACTTGACGATATTGTCAGTGTCAAGGCGTATTTTAGCTCTACCCTGCCCAGCCAGGTGCTCGCCACCAAACAGGAAGTGAGCGATGTCCTGAGCGAATACCAGACATATTCCGGCGGCAAGGTAAAGGTCGAGTTTATCGACCCTAAGGACGACCAGGCGGTAGAGCGCGAACTGGCGATGATCGGCATCCCCCAGCTCACTTTTCAGGTGTACGACAAAGACCAGATGCAGCTGGTCAACGGCTATATGGGCATCGCCATCAGCTTCGGCGGCAATACCGAGGTGATCCCGGCGGTCAAGAGCGATACCAGTGACCTGGAGTACCAGCTGACTACCGCGGTCAAGAAGGTAACTTCCGATAAGATCGCGAACATCGGTTATCTGACCAGCCAGGGAACGGTCAGCCTGGATGACGAGATGAAAGCGGCCCAGCAGGCCCTCCAGGAGCTATACAGCGTGGTCAATGTCGAACTTACGGAAGACAACCCGTCGATACCGGCAACAGTCGATACGCTTCTGATTGTCGGTCCGACAGAGAAATTCACCGATGCCGAACTTCAGGCGATCAATAGTTTCGTCGCGCGCGGCGGGGCGCTCCTGGTGCTTTCGGACGGGGTTACAGTTGGGCAAGGGCTTACCACCAGCAAGAACCCAACCGGTCTCGAAGAGCTTTTGGGAAAATACGGCATTACCCTGAACCAGGACCTGGTAGCAGACCGGAGAAGCGGTGTCGCTTCGTTCTCCCAGGGCTATTTTACCTTCTCCAGTAATTATCCGTTTTGGCCGCTTATCAACCAGGACGGCTTCAATAGCGCCAACAGCGCCGTATCTACCCTTGAGAACGTAGTTCTGCCGTGGGCATCCAGCATCGATATAGATACGAGCAAGATCAATGCCGACAGTTTCCAATATCTGGCGTTTACCACCGATCAGGGCTGGCACGTGACCGACAATTTTAATATCGCTCCGAACGCGACTTTGACCCCGCAGGGAGATAAGAAAAATTACAATTTGGCCGTATCGGTCAACGGTTCCGTGCCTAATGCCTACCCCGAAGATGGCGGTGAGGACACCATAAATGCCAGGATCATAGTGGTCGGCGACAGTGAATTCCCGACTGACAATTTCATCCGCCAGAATCCGGACAATCTGACGCTTTTTCAGAATCTGGTGGATTCCCTGAGCCTGGACGAGGACTTGATCACTATCCGCTCCAAGGGCGTGACCAGCCGTCCGATCAATGATTTAAGCGACAGTACCAAAATGTCCATTCGCTATTTCAATGTATTCGGAATTACTTTGGTGGTGATCGCATTCGGCCTTATCCGCTATTTCCTGCGCCGCCGCAGCCGGTTTGTGGATGATCTGTAATTAGTTGTGATGAAAATATTAATATTATTCTCCATATTTAGGTAATTTTTAACAGCTTAGATAAAAGATAGCAGAAAGCAGATAACAGCATTAATGACCGTATTAGCTTTCTGTTATCTGTTATCTGTCGTCAGTTATCTAGCATATGAAAGTACTTAAATTCGGGGCAATCTGGTGTACGGAGTGCCTGGTGATGCGGCCGATGTGGCAGGAGATCGAACAGGAGATTCCCGATCTGGCAACCGAATATTACGACGGCGATGAACATGCCGAATTGCTCAAACAGTATGAGATCAAGCATTTGCCGGTATTTATATTCCTGGACAAGGATGGCCGGGAATTTTTGCGCCTGAAGGGGATACAGAACAAGAAAGATTTGGTTAAGATTGTGAAGGAGAATTTAAATAAATAGACGATTGTATTTGCTAACCGTTTTTAAAATAACCAATAATCAAATAGCTTGGTAGTGCGGTAATAGGTTATTGATTATTGTTCGGTAATTAATAATGTTTTGCATTTTGATTTATAAAGCGTCAAATAAATATTTATCATGTTCGTAGATTCGTTTCATAATTTAAGGATCAGGAGGTTTCTAAATAAAAAATATGACCAGAAAGAATTTGATTTTAGGAGGGGTTTTAATAATACTGGTGGCGGCTGCATTTATCATCGAAGGGCCGCTTCAGTCTTGGCGGCAAAATCATAACCTGCCGGATAATCCTCTGGCCGGAATCGATTTTGATCAGGTCAATGCGATTGACGTGAATTACCAGGGCAAGACGGTAACGATCGAGCGGGACGGTGATAAATGGAAGATTGCCGGGACCAAAGGTTTTTATGTTTCCGATGACGTCATGAATGCTGTCACGAGCGCCGTTACTGACGCGACAAAGGCGCCCGTAGAAGTCGTGAGCGAGAATCCGGATAAAAAAGGCGATTTTGGCGTGACAACGGACGAGGGCGCAGAGGTTACCCTAAGGCAAAGCGATACGGAGCTGGCCAAATTCTATGTCGGCCAGGTCGGCGACGATTATTCAAGCACTTATGTCGCATTGCCGGACGATAGCCAGACGTATTTGGTGAAAGCGGGATTGAACGCGGCTTTTTGGCGCCCCGATTGGTATGACCGGACGATATTTTCTTCTGATGGCGAACTGATTACCAATATCCGCTTCCAATATCCGACCCGGGAGTTTACCGTCGAGAAAGACGGCGATGGCGTATGGTCCGGTACTTTGCCTTATAAATTTACGGTTGATGAAGATAAGATCAGTCCGGTTGTCGATATTATGTCGAATTTGCAAGCGGCCGATATACCGGAACAAACGTTTGACGGTACCGGGCTGGAAAAGAATTCGATCATTATCCAGGCCACTGGCGACGGGATTGACAATACGCTTATGGTCGGTGACGCGAAAACGTCCGGCACGGCCGATACCGCAGACGATAATCCACTGTATTACGCGAAACGCGGGGACAGCGATAATATTTACCTGATCACCAAAGAACAGCGCGATGAGCTATTTAAACAGATCAGGGATTTGCAATAGATAAAACCACTGATCAGCCGCCGATTAAGTACATTGTTTTTTATTGAAAAGGCGTTTTATACGCCTTTTTTTAATGGTAAAGCTATGATATAATATATTGAGGTGAATCAGCGATTCATCAGCGTGGCAATCAGCGTAAAGTCAGCGGTAAACAGGCGGAAAATATTATTGAAATGTTAACAGCATATTAACTAGACATAAAGTTATAAAATTATAAACCTATGAAGTATGATTTTATCACAGTCGGCGGGGCAACCGAGGATATCACCGTTTTTACCCGCGAAGGCATGGTGATCGAGAACAAGGACAATATCCTGCAGCAAAGGCTGTTCGCTTTCGAATATGGCGCCAAGCTTAAAGTTGACCGCGCATACTCCACTTTCGGCGGCGGCGCCGCGAACGCGGCAGTCTGTCTGGCCAAGCTGGGGCTCAAGGTGGGCGCAATGGTGGCGATCGGGCAGGATGAGCGGGGCGAAAGGGTCGTGTCCAATTTCAAAAAGCTTAAAGTCGACAGTTCCTTGGCCCAGAAGATCAAGGGCGAGGTGACCGGGTTTTCCTTTCTTCTGGTCGGACAGGAGCACGAACACGTGGTATTCTCCAACCGGGCAGCCAACAGCAAGCTGAAAATCGGCCCCAAGGAGATCAAACAGCTGGACAGCGGGGAATGGATCTATATGACCTCCTTGTCGGGAAGATGGCAGGATATATTGAATAATGTTTTCAAAACCAAGGCCAAAGTGGCCTGGAACCCCGGCCACATCCAGCTGCATGCCGGCTTCAAAGCGATCGGTAAATATCTGCAAAAAACGACGATGCTGACGGTTAATAAGGATGAGGCCCTGGAGCTGGTAGTGACCAATCCGAAATACAGGAATCGGGACAGCCGCTTCCTGAATAACGTCCATAACCTGCTCAAGGTGATCCATGAATATGGTCCGAAGATCGTAGTCGTAACCAAGGGCAAGTACGGCGCTGACGCGTATGACGGCAAGAAATTCTATCATCAGGATATTTTGCGCGAACGGCGGCGGATGGATACGACAGGAGTGGGGGACGCGTTCGGCTCAACCCTGAGTGCCGGGCTGAAAATGTTCAATGGCGACATCGCCAAAGCGATGTATATCGCGGTGAAGAACACCGCCTCGGTGATCAGCCAGCAGGGGGCGCAGAATGGATTGTTGTCAAAAACGGCGATAATGCGGCGTTAGCTAAATATTAAATCCGGGATTGTGAATATTGTTGTCATTGCGAGGAGGAGCGGCAGCGACGACGAAGCAATCCCGGCGCGCGAGGAACCCTTCTTGGATTGCTCTCCGTAATTACCGGATTGTGATTTGTGGCGCGGGATTGCTTCGCGACTTCTCCTTTAAGCATATAATCGCTGAGATCGTTTATCATAATTACGTCAGATAATATATTTTTCCTGTCACTCGCAATGACAGTATAAAATATTCATCAGAGCAGTAATGATCAAAAAGCTATTTTCCGGACAAATCAACAGTATTACCATCGCAGCGCTACTCATAGCGCTGTTTCGCTGGTGAGCCGTTTCTTGGGGATCTTCCGGGACCGCATCCTGGCCGGACAGTTCGGGGCCGGCGACACCCTGGATGTCTATTACGCCGCTTTCCGTATACCGGATCTCATATTCAACCTGTTGGTGCTTGGGGCGCTATCGGCCGGTTTTATCCCGACTTTTATCGCTTTGCTGGAGAAAAAAAGCGAGCTGGTTAAGGATATTTTAAGCCGGAACAAACACGAAGAAGCATGGCGGCTGGCCAGTAATATCCTGAATATCATTGCTTTGGCTATTTTGGCCTTGTGCGCCGCCGGAATGGTTTTTGCCCCCTGGTTCACCAAATTTTTAGCGCCCGGATTTCCCGCCGCCAAACAGGCCGCGACAGTTGTTTTGACGCGTATTATGTTTTTTTCCCCTTTGCTATTGGGCATTTCCAGTGTATTTGGCGGCATTCTCCAGTCATTCCGGCGTTTTTTCGTTTACTCCCTGGCCCCGATAATGTATAATATCGGGATTATTGTGGGTGCCATTTTTCTGGTGCCGGTATGGGGGATCTACGGTCTGGCCTGGGGAGTAGTGCTGGGCGCTCTGTTGCATCTTTTGATCCAGATGCCCGCGGTATTTTCCCTCGGTTTCCGCTATCGACCTTTGCTGGATCTTGCCGACCGGAACGTCCGGGAAATTATCCGGCTGATGGTGCCGCGCACTTTGAGTTTGGCGATATCACAGATCAACCTGCTGGTTATCACCGTGATCGCGTCATTGCTTAACAGCGGCTCTTTGACGATATTTAATTTTGCCAATAATCTTCAGTCGTTTCCGATCGGCCTGTTCGGTATCTCATTCGCGGTGGCGGCCTTCCCGACCTTATCAGCGGCAGCCTTTGACCGGAAGAAGCTTGTCGAAAACGTATCGACGGTACTGCGGCAGATCCTGTTTTTCGTCGTGCCGGCTACTGTCCTGCTCCTTACTTTGCGCGCCCAGATCATCCGCGTCGTATTGGGCACCGGCCAGTTCGACTGGGAAGACACCATATTGACGATGCATACCTTGGGGTTTTTCACCCTATCACTGTTCGCCCAGGCTTGCCTGCCGCTATTGGTCAGGGTATTCTACGCCCGGCACAACGCGATGCTCCCTTTTTTGGTTGGGCTGGGCAGCGCGGTCATCAATGTCATTTTATCGCTAATTTTCGCCACCCGTTGGGGGGTACCCGGCCTAGCCCTGGCATTTTCGATCGCCAGTATTTTGAATTTTATCGCATTGTGGCTGATCCTGCGCTATGAGCTCGGATCGATTGATGAAGAGAGGATATTATTGGCGGCCGTCAAATTCGCCGGCGCGGCTATGGCCGCCGGTCTGGCGGTCCAGGGCGCGAAGCTTTTAGTATGGCCTTTTATCGATATGAACCGGACCTGGGGGGTAATGACACAGGGGGCGGCCGCCGGCATCGCCGGCATTGTTGTCTATGCCGCTTTCTGCTCCCTTTTTAAAAGCGAAGAGTTTTTTTATTTTTGGAGTTCTTTCAAGAGAAAAATGCCTTGGGGCAAAGTCAAAACCGGTGATCATGGCGAGGCCAGGGGAATTTGATAAATGTCGAATTACGAATTACGAATGTCGAATTTGAATTTCGCTTTTGCGAAATTTTTTTATAGACTGCTTTCCGCTATCTAAAAAGGTGGAAATAAGTTAATATAATATTATCCCGACAAATAATACTGGATGTAATTTGGTTTTATATAGTGTTTTATGGTATAATAATATTATTAATCTTCAATTGTGGATTAATCGATCGCTTAACCGAAAACTAACCCATGCTGGTCAAATCAATCAAAAAATTATCAGATATTAAAGGAAAAAAGGTGTTAGTCCGGGTTGATTATAATGTTCCGGTAAAGGACGGCAAGGTTATTGACGACTATAAGATCAAGCGGGAATTGCCGACTTTAAATTATTTGCTGAAAAAACAGGCGAAAGTAATCGTTTTGACGCATCTGGGCCGGCCCCATCCGGGCAAGCATACCCGCGCCGATTCGACCGAGCCGCTGGCCCGGCAATTGGGCCGGCTTTTGCATGTGAATGTTGGTTTCGTGCGCGACGTGAGCGGTTTCGACGCCGGTTCCGCGGTCGGGCGCATGAAAAACAGCCAGGTATTGATGCTCGATAACGTCCGGTTCGCGCCCGGGGAGATAAGTAACGGCCGCCTTTTCGCCAGAAAATTGGCCGCCCTGGCAGATATATACGTCAACGACGCCTTTGCCATGAGCCACCGCGCCCATGCCTCGGTAGCGGCGATCAAGGGCTATCTGCCGAGCTACGCCGGGCTGCTTTTACAGGATGAAATCAAAAATTTGGAAAAGGCGATCAAGCCGAAACAGCCGTTGGTCGTAGTGATCGGCGGGGTCAAACTGGCGACCAAGCTGCCGCTGCTTAAGAAATTCCTGCCCCGGGCCCATCGTATCCTGGTCGGCGGAGCACTGGCCAACAATATCTTGGCGGCGCACGGCTTTCCGATCGGCAAGTCGCTGGCCGATCCGGAGAGCATTATTTTGGCCAAACGGCTGATCAAGGGACGCTACGCCGGCAAACTGGTGGTTCCGGTCGATGTGGTGCTATCGAACCGCCATAACCGCTGGCGGACAAGAACCGATAAAATCAGAATGGTGGGGGACAATGATTATATATTCGACATCGGACCGGAAACGGTGAAATTATATTCCAGGCTTATCCGTGAAGCGGCAACCATTCTTTGGAACGGACCCATGGGCCGGTTCGAAGAGCCCCGTTTCAAACACGGAACATTGGCAATCGCCCAGACGATCGCCGCCCGTTCCACCGGGCGCGCCTTCGGCGTTGCCGGCGGCGGTGAAACGGTAGAAGCCCTGAAAATGACAAAAATGATGGAGCATATGGACTGGATATCGACCGGCGGCGGCGCGATGCTCTCATTCCTCGCCGGAGAAAAAATGCCGGGATTAAGCAAGATAACATAGGTAGGTGCAATTTCGTCTGGTTTTAATTTTAAAACATTCGTTAATATTTTTGGGAGTAATTTGAGATTTGAGACTGGAAATTAGGATTATTAAACAAAACTTTGTCGCCAGGGCCCGAATTTCCAGTTTCAAATTTCAAGTCTCATTAAAAGGAATAAATGTTCGATAATCTCGATAAAAATTCCAAGGAAAAAATTGAACACAGCGATGGAAAAAACAGCCATTCCGCTTTTATAAATGTTCCCAAACAGCCGCTATCACTCAAGCCCGATTTCAGCCAGGCGGCCCAGCCGGACGAAGCCGAAAAGCAAGCCTACCCGCCCAATTCCGAATTCGAAAACCGGATGGCGAAACTGCACAACAAGGGTAAGAAGCGCGGTTTTCGTTTTTCCGTAGTCGGCTTGGCGGGCGGTGTGTTGATCGCCGCGGCCGCTATTTATTTCGGTAATTACATGCTGACCGATGTCAAGAATCTGTCCAGCCGGGTCGATACCGATACCCGGGAAACACCGGAAGCGGCCCTTGATCCGGGCAATCTTTGTAATATGGATTACTGCTGTCTGGCTTCCTTAAGAAGACTCGTGAATGCCGGATTCGGCATATTGGACAAGAGCGTCGGCTGCCCCGACGGTTATGCTCCCAAGCGCTTGGATTGCGATAACTCGCTCGATTGGTGTGAACCGGTTCCCGTGGGATTAGGCGCCGGATTGGCCGAAGATACTGGCACGACATCGGCTGCGGCGAGTGATTCGTGGCTGGCCGAAAACCTGTCTCAATTCGGCCTGTCCGTCAGTTTCCCGCCGGAATACTCCCTTTATGACGATTATCCCTCAGGCAACCGGGTTTTTATCGGCACCAGCGCGTTGGATCGCGGACCGTTAACCGGTATATTTTTGAGCAAAGAAGCCGGTTCGATAGATGAAGTAGCCGAGCAGCTTATGCACCGGGAGAGCTATACCACAGTGGTGAGTCGGGCAAGTACCACTTTTTTCAGCGCAACTGCCATGGAAATCGTCCTGTCGGAAGAAGCGGATTACCAGAACGCTTTTTTATTGGCATCTTACGGTACCGGCACCCTGGAAATAGCCTGGAACAGCCTTAACCCTGAACAAGAAGAAATAATCAAGCTAATATCACCTATCGAAAACAATGATGATTCCATTGTGCCAATTCCTGCCGGACCGGGATCCGATGACATGGCGGCCGGCAGCACCGACCGCGACGACGACGGTTTGACCGATGACGAAGAAGCAGGGTACGGCACGGACCCGGCCAATCCGGACAGCGACGGCGACGGCTACACAGACGGTGATGAGGTTAAAAACGGCTTCAATCCGTTAGGCAATGGTTAAATCGCGATCAATCGTGCTGGCATTTAAATTGTTGATTAAATTATAATTAATTCAGATAATAGAAAATAGATAACTGATAGCAGAACGGTAATTGACCATACTGTTATCTGTTATCTGCTATCTGTTTTCTTGTCAGATGGTAAAATCAATAAAATTTAAAAGTTTATTTGTTAATAAATATAAAAGTCAGATTTGTCATGGGTTTACCCTGATCGAATTATTAGTGGTGATCGGGATTATCGGCTTATTGGCAACATTAGCCGCGATAGCAGTGGGTTTTGCCCGGGAACGGGCCAAGGTAACCCAGGCGAAGCATGACGCTGATGTGGTCTACCAGTCTATCGTGATGCTCAGTAACGACACGAATGAATGGCCCGGCCATCAGAAGGTCGGGGAAGTGGCCAGCGCGGCAGATAACGAATTCTGCGACACGGATATCAACGGCAACAGCTGCGCGCAAAAGCTTTCCGATGACGAATCCGGGCTGGTGACAAGTGACGGCGGCTTCGGCAGCTGGAATGGCCCCTATATCGTGCGTATTCCGCTGGACCCTTGGGGGCGCGAATATTTCTTCGACACCGATTACCAGGTGGATATCGACGGCAATCCCTGCGGCTGCGGCGGCGGGGGCTGCACGGATGTGATCGTGGTCGGCTCTTATGGCCCGGACGGAGCCGGCAAGCCGGACGCCGGCTCGACCGGCGCGTATGGGTGTGATGATGTTATTAAGATTATCGGGAGATAAATAACTTGGTATTTGGAACCAATTAATTAATTTATTTATATACTATAATGTTAACCAGAAACCAGAAAACAGACAGCAGACGACAGAGACGATTTTTATCCGTGTTACCGTTATCTGTTATCAGCTATCTGTTATCTTAAAAAATGAAACCAGTTACTGCCATTATAATCTTAATCATCATCGTAGCCGCAGGTTTCGGGTTTTTGTTTGTCATTGACCATATAATGTCTCCGGCAGGTAAGAACAATATGATAAACCAGGAGGCGATTGAAGATTCGGTTCCCATCGACACGGATACTATCGAGGGAAAGCTTAAATCCATCAAAGAGTTCGAAACGCGGCAAAAGGCGGAAGATAATCGCAGCGAAGAAGAAAAAGCCGCTGAATATGAAAAGGGTAAACAGATCATAGAAGAGTTTGAGAATAGGCAAAGAGAGGAAAACAATCAGAGTGAAGCAGACAAAAAAGCCGAACTGGGAGAAAAACTAAAAGTAATTGAAGAGTTTGAGGCGCGGCAAAAAGCAGATAGTTTATAATCCAAATTTACTATAAATAACAAAATATATGATGATTTCCAAAATGCGAATTTTAGCCCATTTATTTCTGGCGATTTTTTTGACACTCGGCTTATCCATTTCCCTCCAGTCCCTGCTCGCCGCCTGGACCCCTCCAAGTGCAGCCCCGCCAAACGGCAATGTAACCGAGCCATTGTATACTGCCACGCTTTCAGACCCGGTAAATCAAACCAAGTATGGAATTTTGAATTTAATAGACGGATTCACGGTTGACACTAATACGCTTGTAGTAGATGCGACAGGTAATAAAGTCGGTATCGGTATGAATGATCCAAATGTTAAATTGACAATCGGGACCAAAGGCGGCAATGTTGCTAACGGGACCATTGCCAGTTTCTATAATGGGGATGAAACCACATTAAAAGTATTAGCGGTTGCCAATACGAACGGTACTGGTGCTCACATGCAGTTAATGGAAAACAATCCTAACCTATACGGTTTTGACACCTGGTATGACACCGGAAACAATATGCTGTTAATAGATTCGTATGTAAATAATACTAAAACCAACATAATTGATATCACAACAGCCGGCAATGTCGGTATCGGTGCGGTTAATCCAAATGCCCGTTTAACAGTCAAAACAAATACCGCCTTTAATCAGTTCAGCCTGATTACCGAAGGTGTAATCGCTGGAGGCTGGGCCAGGGGGGCTGATATGCAGTATTACGAATCGGCCGCTCCAACAACTCTGCATCGCGGGTTCGCTTACGGTATGTACGGTTCTGGCGATACATTGACCGGAACCTATTTTTCTTCCGTAAAAGATGATGCCGCCCCCTGGACTACGGCGCAATTATTTCTAAATAGTAATGGTAATGTCGGAATAGGAACGAATGCGCCGGTAAATCAGCTTACCGTGTTAAATGACGGCTCGGATGCTATTACGATGGCTGTCGGAGGACCTTATCCGGCAGTAAGTGGAGTGAGCGGAACAAATTATTACAAACAATTAGAAATAAAAGAACCGGTATATAAAATACCCACTGGTTATACTGAAAATGGGTATCGTATCGGTTTGGCAGTGCAGGGATATGTTTCTACGAGTGATTTTGCGGGTACGTTAAAGGATCAGTATGGAGCATGGATAAGGACTGGGTCTAATTCAAATAATCCGACAGGTACTATAACAAATTCATATGGTGTATATATAGATAATTTAAGCTCCCCAAACGTAACTATCACAAAATCTTATGGTTTATACCAGTCTTCATCGGGAGCAATGAACTATTTTGCCGGCAACGTCGGCATCGGGACGAATGCGCCAGGAACAAAGTTGGATGTCGCGGGCGTTATACAGTCAAATGATATGGGGCGTTTCAAAGGCTGGACGGCGACCGGCGCAACCGGCCGGGCAGTTGAAGTGGGAATTTCCAGCGGTATTGGCTATGTTTATAATTATGATAGAACAGCCAGTACTTATGGTGAGCTGGATTTTAATAACGCCATCCGCATAGTAGGCAGTAATGGTAATATCGGAATTCATACTACTGCCCCGACCCTGCCAGTAGATATTCGGGGTTATACCAGGATTGACGGTTCTGCCAGTTATGATGTTTGGATACAGGGGGGTAGTAGTACCGCCGGCGGCGATGCCCGCAATTTAGCGATGTTAGGTATAAAGGCAACTGATGTGCTTTCTATAAATCATTCTTCGGAATATGCCGGCGGAACGCAAATCGGTGGTCCTGTTAGCGTAGTCGGCAACCTTACCGTTTCCGGACAATATCTTGGTGGTTCCTGTGATGTGGCCGAACGCTACCAGGCGGTAGAGGAGGATTCCGAAATACTCGAACCGGGGGATATCGTCTCGTTATCAGCCGACAATGAACTGAAGATCGAAAAAGTCAGCGCTCCTCTCAGCAGTATGGCGATCGGCGTTTATTCCACTAAGCCGCAGATGGTGATGGGCGATACCGATGAGGCCAAAGATCGCAATGACCCGCCGGTCGCCCTGATCGGCCGGGTGCCGGTCAAGGTGACGGACGAGAACGGGCCGGTCAAAGTGGGTGATCTGATCGTCAGTTCATCGAAGCCCGGCTACGGTATGGGTTGCCGATTGAAAGAGCTGGATTTATCCCTGCCCGAGGATGAGCGTTGGCAGATACTGGCCGACAACGAGAAATGCCGCAACGCCGCGATCGGCAAAGCGCTCGAGAATCTGGGGGCAGGCGAGGGAAGGATCGAAGTATTTTTAACCAAAGGAAATTAGCAGAGAAATAATATTTAATAAAATTTACAATTCAGCTAAATATTAATGCTAGCGGTTATTTAGGTTGCAATATTTATTTACGGCCGATGTTGCCCGATAATAAATATTAATATATAATTCAAGATATAATACGTAATTATTGAGTTTATGCCGACAAATAATAACAGTATAATAAATATCGATACTGGCTTATATCCTCTCGAAGCAGTAATTAGCGCTAGTTACGTTTTTCTGGATAGGGCGTATATTCTCCTGGATCAACCCAAAACCGGAGTCGTCAAAGTGTCTTTTAAACCCAAAAAGGGTGGTGCGGCAAAGCTAAAAGACGAATTCATGAATGAATTACTGTTCGCGGTTGAGCGTCTAAATGCCGCCAAAAGAAATAAAAGGATACGCGAATTTATCGTCGGCCGCGCCCTCTTCAGCTCAGTCAATTATAATGAGGCAAACGCCGGCCTTGAAGCTTTAAGCATGAGTGATAACGAGAAAGATCCACTGGGGATCGGTACACCCTGGCAAGAAAAATAATAAATGCCGGGAAATGTATTAAATAAACTAATATACCGAGGGCAGATTAACAGCAACCAGAGATATGCAAATGAAATTCAATAAGAAAATTTATAATAAAAAAGCGCTTAAGCGGGCAATAACCGATTTTCGAGACTTTGCTACTTTTCAGCTTGAAACAAACGCAAACTATTATATAATCAGAACGGCGGAAAAGATAAATACAAAAAATCAGGCGGAGTTAAGCGATGAATTCGGGAACTACGCGCTTGGTTTGTTGAAAAAATGAAAAAAATAAATCCAAAAATCAATGATAATCTGACCGCCATCGGATATAAAATGATCAATGGCCAGTATTTGCTGGTCAATTGGTGGGGGTATTACGTATATTTGACTCCCGAAGAATTCTCTTTTGTCCAGTCGAACCAGGAAGTGGATGATGACAAACTGCATGCCTATCTTTCCAGTAATTTTTTTCTGCGCCGCTGTATCAACACGTCATTTTTGACGGATCGTTTTCGGATCAAAAAACGATACCTGCTCGAAGGGCCAACCAGGCACGATATCAAAATTAACCGGCGCAGAAATGACGGATACGTTTTGGATTGGAGCAGCTCCGACGATAGCAGCGATGCCAGCGAAGCGGTGATGAGTAAAACCACCGCCGACAAGGTATTGGACTCAGTCTTCGGGACTACGGCGAAAAGAATAAATATCAATCTCAAAGGCGGCGAGCCGTTGATCAATTTCGATTCGGTCGATTATATTATAAAAAGGATAAAAGCCAAGAAAAAAACCGTTAATAAGCAAGTTACCGTTACGATCCAGACTAACGGTGTACTCCTGGACAGGAAAACGCTTGATTATTTTTTGTCCGCGAAAATAACCATTAAATTGCCATTAGCCGGACCGTCGGAAATTCATGACCCGTTATTTCCCAGCGTCAAAAATCACTATGCCCATATTACCGGATTATTGAAACATATAAAAGAAAAATATCCCAAATTGGCGTACGACAATAAAAGAGCGGTGGTGAATTTCCAACCGGTAGTGACCAAAGATTCGCTCAAACACGGACGCCGTATAGTTGATGAATATGCCAAACTGGGAATAAAGGAAATCACATTATCTCCCCTGGACCCCTATGGCCTAAATCCGCAAATATGGCGGTGTTATGGATATTCACTCGACAAATTTTTCGAATTTTACAAATCTGCGCTTGACCGTATAATCGAGCTAAATCTCGGCAAAAAAATAATAAAAGATAATTTTTCCTCGATATTTTTAACAAAAATACTTACCGACCGGGACCCCGACCATCCGGAATGGCGTTCGCCGTGCGGCGCTGGTATCGGCCGCCTGAGTTACGATACAGATGGTTCCGTCTTTACCTGCGATGAGGGTATGGCATTGTCAAAAAAGGGTGATAATGTTTTCCGGCTGGGGAATGCGAATAAAAACGATTATGAAGATTTAGTTACACACCCCACGACCAGGGCGGTGTGTACTGCTTCATGCGTTGAAGCCTTGCCGGGTTGCGATAATTGTATATATCACCCTTATTGCGGAGTGTGTCCTGTATACAGTTATCACACCTCGGGTAACATCGTTTCCAACTTTTCGGAAAACGCCAGATGCAAATTAACAACCGGTATCCTGGATAATTTGTTTGTTAAATTGCAGGACAAAAAAACGAAACGCCTGTTTACGGAATGGGTTTGCTGATATTTTAATTATTTTTAAATTTTTTCTATATCATATGGCCAAAAAGAAATCAAAGCTTACCCCAAAATATCCCAATATCAAAAGGGATATTAAAGATTTTTTACTGAACGAAGAAGGCAATATTACGAAAAAGGATATCGTTAAAATGGGTTTGGGCCTGATGGTGCTGGGCTTGGGTCTGAAATCGAATATCGATGCAAAAGCCGAAGCGCCCAACAACACGGTTTGCGACAGATGCAGTGCTCAGCTGGGTCAATGCCATCCCTGGTATTGATCGGTATACAATTATATGTCAATGTCATATTACGCTAAAATTACAATTTTTTTTCTGGGTTGCCTTGCCTTAGGTGTGGTAATAGGAACCATTGGCGGCGTTGCTTATCATTGGCACAAAATGAACCAAATTTCTGAAAATATACCCGTAGTCAATCCAAGCCCAACGCCATCGGATAATCTGTCCGCCTCCACGTCCGCTCAGAATAGCGAAATATCAGTATCAAGTACCACGACAATCGTTGAAAATTTTATACCGCTCACAATAGAAGAAAGGACAGCTTGTATTACCCACCTAAAAAATTCCGATGAGAACGAGTTGGCCAACCAGGCGAAAAATATCAGGTATCCCCATGGGGCAGTGGCGGATGATGAGAGGGATCGGATAAATGCAGCACAAAAATATTTGTTATTGTATTTTATGGGTAATTATAACTTCGAAAGAAAAGACGAGGATTACGAAAAAATAGTCGATTATATAAATAATATGGATAATATAACCGAGGATACGAGAAATGTGGAAATGACGGGTTTGACCCAGCTAGCCGATAGTCCCGCCACTTCTTTTACGATTGCCCTGGCAGACGCTGATTATAATTATATATGTCCCGATAAATTATCCGATTTATGCATAAACCGCACCAGAATTTCCGGAGCGCCGGTTTATGAGGAGTGGTGCCAAAACTTATGCGATGATATTACAGAATATCCGGTCGACACACAACGATACAAACAGGAAATTACGGAATTCACCGACTGGCAGAATGATAAAAATTATGCATATGGACAAAGTACTTGGCGGGCGGCAATGGCATATCGGCTGGAAGGCAGAGACAAAGCGGTTAGCGTATGCGACAATTTAAGAGAGAATGATGTTAAAAACATTTGTATCGGTGAAGTTGATGATTATGATAAATTTAACCCCGAGATATCCTTCGATAAATTTGTCAACATCGTTTGCCAGTAATTGTGGCATTTTAATAATTAACCGGTAATAAGATATTTTTTTAAAAATATCTTTTTTAGTATATGAAAGCCATTATTCTTGCCGCCGGGATCAGCCGCAGAATGAGACCGTTAACCGATGATATGCCGAAAAGTCTGCTTGAGGTCGGGGATGAAACGATCCTTAATAGGCAAATCAGGATATTGATGAATGTTTGCGAAAGTATCGTGGTTGTTGTCGGATATAAAAAGGAAAAAGTAATAAACATATTACCGGCCGGCGCAAAAGCCATAATTAATAATGCCTACAAGCATACCAACAGTATTTACTCGCTTTGGCTAGCCAGGAAAGAGTTTGGCGACGATCTGTTATTATTGAACAGTGATGTTATTTTCGATGAAAATTTGATAGGGGACTTAAAAGACACCAAAGATGGAATTTGTGTAGCCTTGTCAACCGATTGGCAATATGATAAAGGTTATAAAGTCGAAGGGGATAATAAAAGAGTGAAAAGAATGGGCATGGAGATGTCGAAGGAAAAAATTTTGGGAGAATATGCCGGCATCATCAAGATAAAAAAGGAGAAAGTACCGGTATTGACGGAATATTTAAAAATAATGCTTAATGAGTCCGAAGAATACTGGTTTGAAGATGTTTTTTCCCGTATGGCAGGGGATAGAGTTGATATCGGGTTTTTCGATGTCAAAAAATATTTATGGTTTGAAGTCGACACGGTCGAAGAATATTTGGCCGCAGGAAAAGCAATTGCTTCCCTCGAAACAAGATAATCGAAATATTCAAATGTAGAAAAAAATACAACGTATCTTGCTGGTTTTCCTCCGACAAATAGTGACCAAATACGACGTCAGGAGATGCGTACCGCCGGTCGGTATCAACGTCACCGCCTTTTGCATGTGCGGTATCCCCGGGGAAACCGTTTCCGATATGTATGCTACATATGATTTTAAAGTCCGCTGCGGCTTTGACAGTGCGTCATTTTTTGCCGCCACCCCGATGATCGGTTCGGAATTATTGGAAATTTGCCGCAAAAATAATTATTTGAATAAAAATTATAGCAAGGTGCGTAATTTCTTGAAATTAGGCAATATCACCACCACCGAATTCAAATCTGCCGAAGTCGAGTCGTTGGTCAAAAAGTTCTACAGACAATACAAAAAAACGATAAAAGGATAAAAAGATTCGAAACCGGTAAATATTAATAATAATTGATAATTCTAACAATAATATAATATATTTATGATAATAATAAAATAAGTAATATTAAATTATTTTTTTACTAATTTTTAATTAAAATCGCAGTTAACACTTGACAAAATTATAAATAAGTAGTAATATATATTTACCATATTTAAAGATATGTTCAATTGTTTTTTACATAAACCAAATAATAACCCAAAACCCGGACTAAGAGAGGAGAGAAATCATGAAAAAATGGCAGATTTTGGCAGTAGTGATTATTTCGGCAATAACGATTTGGACGACAGCGCTGGCGCAAAATGAAACCCCCTGGTATGAGAAGCTAGATTACGTGATCAACACGAACAATGGTCAGACATACCATGTCAAATATGAGAAGTCTGACCTCAAGCCGTTGCAGGTCGATTTCTATGACCCGTATACGAGCAAACGTCTGACTGATGCCGATGTTGCGTCATACAAGGTACGGACTCCCGAGCTAGAGAAAACATTTCTTGACTTTCTCTATAAGGAAGTCCACTATGCCGTCGATACGAATAAAGATGGTAAGCCCGATGTCCTACATACCGTCAAGATGATGCCCACACGGTACGTCAACAATGATTTTATCAAGGCCTTTGGATCACAGGGCCTTCTGGATGAAATCCGTAAGGCTGTGGAGCAGGGACTTGATGTGAACAAAGTTTCGTTTACTAAGGAGAGGCAGGTCCTGGTGACTGTTAAAGTCGATACCCCTCCTTTTGATGGTATACCCGATTATGCAGTCTGGGATATCAGGCACAACGTCCCCAAGGGGGAGGACAATTACGGCGGTGATGGCCAGCCGGATGATATCATCAAGCTGGCAGATATGCCGAAAACCCCCGCCCCGCATACACCGGCTCCCGAGCCGGCACCAACGTTCCCTCCGGATATTAAATTCCGGAATATCAATTTGTAAAAGGTTTTTCCAAGGCCGGAGCTACATTCAGTAGTTCCGGCCTTTTCTTGTCTTAAAACACCAAAAATGATAAGATAGTTACATATTTTATTTTAATAGATTTGCTAATATTAAAAATAAATTAATATAATGAAATATCCGGAAAACGAAAAGAAAGATGCTTGCATTGGGTTTATTTGCGAGTATCCCTTCCATTATTATTTGTATAAGAATATATATAAATATTTGAAAAATGCTGAATTTATTCTGACGAATGAAATATATCCCGCCAACGAATACTACGACAACAAATTAAGGGAAATGGCCGATTTTTATTCCCATTTCGATATACATTGGCGGATATTTTCGAATCGGGATAAAAGACCGGAGCTGTTTTTCTCAAAATACAAGTTGTTGATCGCCCCTTTGTATAAAGGCTGTATCAGAAGGAAGTATAATATCGATAAAAAAAAGGTGAGGGTCTTGTATGGTCCGGGGAAAGATTTGGTCGACTACGGCATCGGTAATTGCTATTTCGACCTGATTCTGGCGTATGGCGAACATTCCCGGCGCCAACTGAGTATTTATACTGTGGCGAAAAACGTCGGTTATCCGAAATATGATGATTGGTATAACGGGGAAATCGATAAAGAAAGTGTCGCGGCGGTCAAAAAACGCCTTGATAGCCATAAAAAAACCGTATTATACGCGCCGACATACGGTAAGTTTTCTTCGATTGATGAATTTGGCGATAATATTATCGATTTAGCCGAACGGTTCAATCTAATCGTAAAATTCCATCATATTTCTCTCTGGGATGAAAAAACGAGGATCAAGAAATTTTTTGACGCCAGGAATATAATTATTTTTCCGGATGAGCAGAACATAATGCCCCTGTTAGCTCACTCGGATATCGTGGTCAGTGATAATAGCGGCGCGATTTTCGAGGCGGTATTGGTTGATAAGCCGGTGATCTTGTTGGGCAAACCGGAGAACGAAATTCTGAACGATCTGGGCTCAACCAAGGTAAAAAGAAAATTATTACAGCCAGCCTTGACCTATAGCGGCAGTATCGAGCAGACTATCAGGCGTCCGGGGCGGGAAATAGGAATAGTAGTCGAAAAATCCGGTGATTTGGGTCAAAGCGTAACCATGGCTCTGGCGGGCGACCCGAATATTACCGAGCGAAGGCGAAAGTTAAGGGATAAATTATTTTCCCGTTTGGACGGAAAAGCCGGTTTCCGTGCGGCTAATGAGATAGCGAAATTATTGAGCCAGGCCGAACTTAAAGAAAAATTTCTGGCGGTAGCGGTAAAATCGTATATCAATAACCTGCTGGATAATCAAAAAAATTAAATAATAATTTATTTATTATTTCCGTCAATAACCGTTATATGGAAATGAAATTGGTTTTTTTCCTGCCATTTTATAACATTCCGCAGCATGACCTCGTTTCGTGGCTGCCGCTATCCGCACCCAATCTGATCGGCAACATTAAAAAAGATTTTCCCACAGTCGGTTTTTCGGTTATCGAACTGCACAAACTTTTTAAAGAGGTATTTACCGGCCGGGAAATGGAAAATTTACGTAAAGATCTGTATAGATTCTTCAAAACCAATCCAACGGCCAAAGACCTGGAATTTTATGAGAAATATTTCAAACAGATCGATAAAATCCTGGATCTGGGGCAATATGATCATTTCCTTTTTTCCCATTATTGCGCCTGGATAATCGGCATTAAAGCGAATATGCTTTTTGCCAGGTATTTGAAAAATAAATATCCTGACAAAAAAATAATTTTTGGCGGAGTTTACGGCTTCGGCAAGAATTACGACAAATGTTCTTTTGAGGAATTTGGTTATATCGATGCTACTGTAGTCGGCTATGGTGAAAATTCCGCCAAAGAAATATTGCGTAGTTTGCTGGCCGGTAAAAAACTGAAAAAACTTTATTGCACTTATACTCCGCCGCACGAAGTGATAGAGAATTTGCCGGATTATCATTCCATCATAGATTTGGATAAATCCAGATATAATGCCGCTCAACTTGAGAAATTATATAATATCGAGCTGCCCCGCAGCCGTAGCAGGGAAAGGGTATTGTTTATTCCTTATAAATTCAATATCGGGTGCAATTGGCAGAATTGCGCATATTGCCGGCAGTCCTATGGCATCAATTTCAAGCCAAGACCGGCATATTACACCAAGGACCATCAGACAATAATTTCCGAATTGAAATATTTGAAAAAAACATATAAATCGGATTATTTCATATTCAAAAGCAATAATTTCAATATCAGCCTCGGGTGGTGTAAAAAATTACTTAGCCGGATGATCGATGAAAAGCTGGATATACTTTGGTCCGATTCATTCAACCTGAGCGTAATTGACGATGAACTGCTGGAGATGTTGGCGGCAGCGGGATGCTTTCGCATGGACCTGGGAGTGACTACCCTGAACCCAAATCTTCAAAAAATGTACAATAATCGTTTGCAGGACAATGGATTGCTGGAAAATCTCAAAAAAATATCTTCACATGGGATTTGGACACATATCAATTTGATAGTTAATCTGCCCTTCCAGTATTCGATTGATGGTGAAATAGAAACTCTGAAAAAATATATCGCTTACATTGACGGTGTAGCTATAAATAATTACCGCCGCACGCCTGATACGGATATCAGCATCAATTACAAAAAATATAAAATAGACAAAATACATGTCGAATTCAAAGAAAATAATAAGCGGTATTATTTGTATTATATCGAAAATGAATTCAAGGGCGGACTGGAACTGAGAAAAAAGATGTTCGCCGCCAATCATTTTAAAATGATAAATTTTTTCAAAGATCAGGGGCTCATCAATACAGCTGATTATGCACATTTGTATTTATTGGGGTATTTATACAAGCAATTCGGTTTTAAGGAAAAAACAAAGATCAAGAGGATTATTACTGAAGCTAAGCCTAAATATTGATATGAAACATCCGGTATATATAATATGAATAATTCTCAACAAAAAAGATTGGAAAAATATACCCGGTTAAGGATTCAAACGATAGACGACGGGATCATAAGGTCGGGTCCGGATTTTGTTCGGATCGGGGTATGCCAGAAATGCAATTTCGATTGTGTGATGTGTTGGCACCATTCGTCGTTTTTCGAAAACAACCGGGAAAATAGGGGCAAAACCGAATTATTGGATGAGAACATAATTTTCGACACGATTAACGAAGCGGAAAAAATGGGGACGCGGGGGATTTTATTTTCCGGGTCCGGCGAGCCATTCCTGCATCCGAAGATGATGGATTTTTTAAAAGTCGCCAAAGGAAAGGGTTTTCGGGTAAGAGTGCAAACAAACCTCTCCTTGGTCAGCGATCCGTCACTTTTGGCCAAATTAAAAGTCGATGTTATTGCGGTCAATTTATGTGCGGCGACAGCCGATACATACGTCAAGATCCATCCCAACCAGAAAAAAAGCGGTTTCAAAAGAACGCTTGCAAAAATGGAAGAGTTAATTGCCTGCTCAGATCCGGAAATAGAGATAAGAATGACGAATATAATTTCCAGATTGAACTATAATGAGATATGTGAAATGTTCAAGCTCGGTTATGACATGAACGCAAGTTTGCACTTGGAATTAGCCGATTATTCTCCGGTGCTAAAAGACAAAATCGGATTGGATGAAATACAAAAAAAGGAAATTATCAGGCAGTTGGACTCTCTCGACGAAAAATATTTACTCTACAAGAAAACCAATTTGCCAGATTTTCGGGAACAGTTGGCGCATTCGGGAATCGGGTTAGTAAAATTCAAATCCTGCCTGATGGGCCATCTGTATGCCTTTGTAAACGAATATGGTAACGTTTATTTTTGTAATTACGGCGGGAATGAATATTTGATGGGCAATTTATATGAAAATACTTTATCGGAAATTTGGAATTCCCGTAAATATGAGGAATTGAGGGACAGGTTGTTTAAAGGAGTCGATGTATTGCCGGCATGTCAAAAATGCTTAAATGAGCGGGGTTGGAATTTCAAAACGCGATTTTTCGTGGACCCGGATATGGCGAAGTCCGTATTGAATGACGTCCTGGAAAGCATAAAATAGATTATGATTTATAGAAAATACGGAAAAACCAACAAAAAAATTTCGATATTGGGCCTGGGAGGGTCGAGATTCAGGATCGACGCGGGCGAAAGGAATTTCGATCGATCATTAAAATTGGTGAGAAAGGCATTCGAATCGGGAATAAATTTTTTCGATACCTCGCCGCATTATTGCCATGGCAGAAGCGAAGAAATATTCGGCGAAGCATTGTCGGGTATAAAAGGGAAATACTATATTTCCACCAAAAGCCGGGTTATAGAGGATCCGGATGCCGATTCGGTAAGAAGAAGAATAGAAAGCTCACTCAAAAGATTGAAAAAGGAAAAAATCGATTTTTACGATATGTGGGCCGTATCGTCAATGGCGGAATTCCGAATGATTATGAAGAAAAAGGGTCCTTATGAGGGGGCGCTAAAAGCGAAAGATGAGGGGCTGGTCGACCATATTACATTTTCCAGCCGGCTGCCGGATAAAGAAATAATCGAAATGATCAAAAGCGGATATTTCGACGGTGTGACCCTGAGTTATAACATTATGAATTATCCGTCCAGCGAGAACGCGGTCAAGGAGGCCGCCCGGGCGGGGATGGGGGTCGCGATAATGAATCCGTTGAGCGGAGGAATCATACCCGGACATCCCGAGCGTTTCACTTTTTTACAGGGGAAAAATAGCGAGAGTATCGCCCAGGCTGCGTTGCATTTTGTCATGGCCACTCCCGGTGTCACTACCGCTATTTGCGGTACGGGATCATTGGTGAATTTGGAAAGAAATATTGCCGCCGGCGGGAATAGAGGGATTTTGTCCGCCGGGAAACTTAAGGATTTAAAAAATAAAATCGATCACGGTCTTTTCGATATGTGCAACAGTTGTAACCGTTGCCTGGCGAGTTGTTCTCGCGGCATTCATATCCCCCTGCATATGGATATCTATAATTTGAAAATCATGAAGGAGGAGGATGAGGTCGTGGGGAAATATTTGTCAGACAAGAAGAAACATGCGCTTTACAGCAGTTATAAGCCAGGAACGAATTGCAACGGCTGCAGGGAATGCGAAAAAAAATGTCCGAAAAAATTGAATATATACGATAGATTAAGATATTTAAATGAATATATAACAACGGACAAATGAACAGCAGAAAAGAAACTTACAATTTTACGCTTCCTAGCGGCATAGAGATCGAGCCTACTAATTTGTGCGATTTAAAATGCCCGTTATGTCCGAGCGGCAACGGGAAAATAGATGAGTGGCGCCTTCCCAGAGGCATGATGAATCTGCGGCAATTCAAAGATATTATCGATCAGGTGAAAAATTTCGTCAAATATATCGTATTGTGGGGCTTAGGGGAGCCAACCCTGGTTCCCGATTTGGATTTGATGATAGATTACGCCGCCGGCAATAAGATATCCGTTATTACGAGTATCCACGGCAACCATGATAAAAAGTTGAACCGTAAATTGATGGAAGCCGAACCGTATAAGATAATCTTCGCGATAGACGGTTTAAGCCAGGAAACTTACGGAATATACCGCCAGGGCGGGAATTTCGAGAAAGCTCTCAGTAATCTCAAAGATTGCGTTAACATCAAAAAAGAAACCGGCCAAAAATATCCGCTAATATATTGGCAGTTTATAGTTATGAAACACAACGAAAAAGAAATATCCGATCTGAAAAAAATGGCGGAAAAAATCGGGGTAGACGGCCTAATGCTGAAAAAATACGCATCGACCAGGGAAGATAAATTCAGGCCGGAGAACCCGGAATATATCAGGCACGAACCGGAAGAAGAGAAATATAAATGTAAGTTCTTGTTCGATAGACCGATGATATTCTTTAACGGTGATGTCAGTGCATGCAGCCATGATTTCAGGATGAAGCATATTATGGGAAATATTTTTAAGGAGCCATTCGCGGATATATGGAACAATGATCGGTTCAGGAAATTCAGACATTCATATTTTGACAATTCCCTGTTCGAATGCCAAGGCTGCCGCGCAAGGTCTTATGCCGATCATTTTATCGAATATACTTTTCCCGGAAAGAGGCGTAAAGGATAGAATCTATTTGTATGCATTATCCAGCTATCAATTATTTCACACTTTACAATTAATATGAAAATCGAAAGGTTAAAATATTTGGAAAATATTTGGCGGCCGAAACCGGGTAAAAACGAAATGACACCGCGCCTGGGGAAACTGCGACTGGATTTTAACGAAAACCTGGATATGGAATTGGCCGGATTCTTATATAAAAAAATTTCAGCGGAGATAACCTCGGCGCATTTCGGCCTGTATCCCGATATCGAGCAATTGTATTTTGGGATCGCCCGAAAATATGATTTAGCGATCGATCGAATATATTTATCAGCCGGTTCAGATGCTTCGATTCGCTCGGTATTCAATGTCTTTGTCGGCCGGAACGATAAAATTATTTTGCCAAATCCGACATTTTCCATGTATGAAGTCTATTGCCGGATCTTTCAGGCGCGTTGCCTTAAGATCGATTATGGTCGGGATTTCATGTTACCGCTCGATAAATTATTCAAGGCGATCAAGGACGACGCTACCCTGCTGGTATTGCCGAATCCGGACAGTCCGTCGGGCAGCGTCATCGACAGTGAAAAATTGGAGGAACTCGTGGATTATGCGGATAAATGTAACGTCATTACGTTGATAGATGAGGCATATTTTCCTTTTTACGGGAAAACAACCGTGAAGTGGGTGGACAAATTCGATAACTTGATCGTAATCAGATCATTTTCCAAAGCTTTTGGCTTGGCCGGTTTTCGGGTGGGTTATGCAGTCAGTAATCCGGCGATTATCAATCTGTTGCAGGCCCAAAAGCCGATGTGTGAGGTAAGCACCTTCGGTGTGATTGCGGCCGGTGTCGCCCTCGAATATGATAACCAGGTTACCAAATCCGTACGGAGAATATATGCCGCCAAGAAATATTTTGTCAATGAATTGAAAAATCTCGGCTTCAAAGTAATTCCGGGGAATGCCAACTTCATTAATGTCGATTTTGGCCGGCATACTGCCATGATTATGGACAAATTACGCAAGAATAATATTATCATCCACGAACCGCCGGAGAATAATCTATTGGGTGAATTTCAAAGGATTAGCATCGCCACCAAAGATATAATGGAGAGCGTAATCGCAGTCTTAAAAGGAAATAATAATAAGTAATTATAATCGAATGAACGGTCGTATGGCAACAAAAACTGGAAAAAAGATCGTTAAAATTCACGATATTACCGATTTCGAAAAATTCATTCATAACAGGGAGCTAGCGCTCAAGGCTGAAAGCGATATTGAAATCTGTGCGAATCCGGAAATATTTTCAAGCATATATAATATTCTGAATATGTTATGGGCAAAAAATGTCCGAAAAGTCGATTTGGTTTTTACCGAAGAACTAATCAGGAAATCCGGTATAAAAAAGTTGGCTGCCAGATTTTCCGGCCTACGCTATTACTTTCTGGATAAATTGATATTGAGGGCGGCGAATATACCATATTGCCTGATCAAACAGCCGGAGGGAGTAATATTTTGGCAGGGGAAAAAGGGAGAATTCGTTAAATTTAATCTTTGCCGGATATGCAAGTACCGCCAGTTCTGCCGCGGTGTGCACAGATCGATTTCCGATATCCATATCAGGGAAATTTTGCGAACTGTTCCTGATCGGCCCCGGGAAGTGATGATTGAGATTGAAGAAAAATGTAATTTGAATTGCGAATTCTGTTTTAACAAAAATAGTTTTGCCAAACGCGGCAGAAATGTCGAAAACAAACTTAGTACATCAATTGTTAAAAATATAATAGACAGCATAGCGGACGCCGATATCGGAACCGTCAGGTTTACGGGAGGAGAGCCGTTACTCAGGAGCGATATTTGGGAGCTGGCGGAATTTGGCAAGAAAAGAAACCTGGAAGTCCGGCTGAATACGAACGGCATACTGATAAAAGATTACGCAACAGCCGAAAAAATCGCCGTTAATTTCGATAACATTTTAATACCGATTCAGTATTCGGATATATCGATGGGGAATAATGCCGCGAAAATTAAACTTAAGGGGATTAAACTGCTCAAAAAAGCGGGTGCCAAGACAATCCGTATCGGCACGGTCGCCACTAATGAAGTTATAGATAATTTAACCCAAGTCCACGCCTTCGTCAAAAAACTACCAATCGATAAATGGGAATTATACCGGACGATCGCTGCCCCCGGCCGCCATACCGGATATACCAGATCCCGGGTGGCAACGCTGGTTGAAGGGCTGATAAAGATCAAAAACGAAACCGGAGTTGTCCATTATATAATAAATGCCATCCCTTTTTGTAGTTATAATCCATTAAAAATGCGGCAGGTCGCCGCCGGCGCCAATGCCGTAGACGGGCACGAAAGGTTCGTTATCGATCCGCGCGGATTTGCGAAACCGATATATTATATGGACAGGAATATCGGCGAACCGGGTGATATTATGGGCGCCTGGAACCACCAATTCATGAAAAAAATGAGAACCCTGAAGTTTGTTCCGAAAGAATGCAAGGATTGCGTTTTTATTGAAAAATGCCGTGGTGGTTGTCGGTTTTCCGCCTATTCCGAAAACGGAAATTTTTCCGCGCCGGATCCTCTGATGGATGCCCGTAATATTATCAAGTGATTATAATCGTATGGATATTATCAGGATCGAGGGTGAAAAAAGCTTTTATTATGCGGCCAGACGAGCCGTAATAATCTTGAAAAAAGGAGGTATAGTCGTCCATCCAACTGACGCTTGCTACGGAATAGCCGCTGACATCACGAATGAAAAGGCGGTAAAAAAGGTATTTGCGCTCAAAAGGAGGGAACTAGACCATCCGGTAAATATTATCGTTAAAGACAGGGAGGATTTTTCGAAATTTGGCCGGTGGTCCCCGTTGATCGATGATTTGACGAAAAAGCAACGGAAAAGAATGTACAGTTTTGTCGTCAAAAAAACCGATCACTGCCCGGGTTTTTTAAATCCGAATTTCGAAACTGTCGGTATTCAGATTCCCAAAAATCCGTTTTCACTCGAGATTTTGGGGTTAATAAAAGTGCCGTTGATAGCGACCAGTGCGAATATTTCCGGGAAAAATAACGTATATAAAGTCGAATCGATCTTGAATCAGATTAAAGATGCGGAAATCAACCCGGATTTGATTATTGACGGAGGAGCATTGCCTTACCGCAAGGTGTCACGGGTGATCGAAATCATTGGCCATGATAAATATCGAATTGTAAGAAATTAGAATATGAAAATCGCTTTATTCTGTTCCGCCAGGAATTTGATCCCGCCGCCCAAAACGGGCGGCACGGAGCAGCCGATTTTTTATCTGGCAAGGGAACTGGCCATAAAGGGGCACGAGGTTGTCCTGTATGCCGCCCGTGGTTCACGGGTACCCGGCGTTACGATCAGGGAAATTTCACCTTTCGTTCTGGGCCGTAACCGAAAGAATCTTATGGCGCAGGACCAGCTCGCCGGTTTTTTTGACCAAAATGCCTTGGGCGAATTTTTTGAAAATGAGGCCGGGTCTTTCGATATTATCCAGTTTAACAGCTATAAATTTTATGATATTTTGCCTTTTGCGAAATTAAACAAAGCGCCCGTTTTGATCCGCATAAATTATCCTTATAACCATATTTATCCTTATATCAAAGATTACCTCAAAAAGCGTAACAATATTTACTACTTGCCGATTTCTAACTTCGTCAAGTCATTAATGCCAGGTTTGAATTATACGGATCCCATTTATCCGGCGATTGATATGGACGATTTTACTTACTCCGCCAAGCCAAAAGATTATTTGCTTTTTATCGGCAGAATATGTCATGATAAAGGGGTGCATCTGGCGATCGAAGCGGCTAAAATTGCAAAAAAGAAATTAATAATTGCCGGACGCATCGATGAAGATGCGCCTTATATAAGCTACTTCAATGATATCGTAAAACCGCAATTAAACGAAAATATAAAATATATCGGTGAAGTCGACTTTTTTGCTAAAGTCAAACTCTATCAGGGTGCTTTAGCTACTCTGTTTCCAGTTTTATGGGATGAACCGTTCGGTAATATCCAAATCGAATCGATGGCTTGCGGTACACCGGTCATCGCTTTTGACCGCGCTGCCTGCCAGGAAGCGATCGATGGCGGCGTAAGCGGTTTGTTGGTCAAAACCGGGAGCGCAAAAGAAATGGCAAAAGCAGTCGGTTCATTATCGGAGATAGACCGTAAATCGGTCAGGCAATGGACGGAAGATAATTTTTCCATAGGAAAAATCACCGGGAATTATATCGATCTTTATGAACGTTTAATTAACGATAATAAAAAATATGTCCAAAATACTGATTGCGTATAATAGCGCGGCAATAAGCGAAGAAAACAGTAAACGAATAATCGAATCATTATATTCACAACAGAAGAAAAATGACGATAGATTCGTACGGGAGCATATCGATAGCAGTAAACGCGAAGTTTTCGGGAATTTACAGATAGTGTATAGCCGTAAAAATAATCAAAAAATCAGGATGTACTATCATAAGGATGGGATATTCATCAATATTTGCGGAATTATCGACAATGAAAAACACCTATGCCGGGAGAGCAAGTGCAATCGGATCGAAGAGCTGCTGGTTAAGAGTTATAAAAAGTCCAAAAGCCAATTGGAGAAAATACTATCCGGTACCAGCGGCCAATATGCCGTATTCATATATGACAAGAAAAAAGACGAGGTGGTTATTGCAAACGATAAATTAGGTTTGTACAGCGCTTTTATTTATGAAGCCGGAGAAACGCTGGTGTACGCAACGGAAGTAGAAGCGATCCTCAGGCTGGGCCATGTAAAAAGGGAAATGAATTATGACGCAATTGCTGATTATCTTGCCTTGGGAATCGTTCAAAAAAATCAGACATTCATAAAGACCGTCGACAATTTGCCACCGGCTACGATCCTGTATAAATCCGGGAAAAAAGCTAGCAGTCGGGAAAAATATTTTACTTTCAAATTTGAAGGCAAGAATTATCAGCGCCAGGAATATTTAGAGTTGGCTCATGCCAAACTGAAAGCGGCGGTATTGGACCTATTTGACGGCTATTCCTCGAACCTCGCGGTATGCCTAACCGGCGGTTTCGATACCAGGACATTAAATTCCGTATTGGTTGATGCCGGCAGGCGGCAACGGATTTTGTTCACCCGCACGCCAACAGCACGAGTACGCACCGATATTGATCATCAGGCGTTAGCGGCTGACGAAAAAATCGGCCGTCAGTTCGCTGACCATTACGATCTTCCGTATTATGCCGAAGGGGATGCCGGAAAAGGGGAAAGAAATATTTCCAAAGACGAAAGTTTTACCTTGCTTCATGGCTTGTTCGGCGGAGAACTGTTCGGCGGAGAAGTCTACAATTTTCCCCGCACTTTGTATGCCAGCAATATCCCTTCGATGAGCCGTATGTCGGTTTTTTCGGACCGGTTTGTCAGCCTGCTCAGCCGCGACCCGATAGAGGAATATTATAATAATATCGAGGCGATCGAATCGGACGAAAAGGACAAAAGGGTTTATGTGTATAAGGCTCAATTGGCATCCACTTCATATTTCAATAATCTTGAGGATTATGGCAATCCTTGCTGGCAGCGCCCCAGGCTGTTTTTTAACGAACCTTATAATATCCTATACCCGTTCACAAATGTTGATTTTTTATCTGTGGTTTTCCGTATTCCGTATAGTGAATTACGCGAACACGGCTTTTATCGCGATCTTTTGGCGACATATTATCCGGAGTATTGCCGTTTCGGATTTTTACACGGAAAAAAGAGGCTTTATAAATTCGATCCGAAGAAAAATCCCAAAATATATCTTTATCGCAAGGTCGAGGTGTATCTGCGTGATGGCGTGAACGGGACCGAGGGCGAAAACGTAAAAAAGTCCCCCAAGGTTGTCCATGAACTCAATGAATTTTTAGGAAATCCGGTCGCAGCAAAGCATATCGATGATATATCCTTCATGTCCGATAAGAACGAAAATCGGCTATTTGTTTATCGTCTTAATCAATTGAAAAAATGGTTCAACAGGTATTATTTTAATAAGCTTATCAGCTGAAGATTGTCCGGTATATAACATTTATCTGGAAATAAAATGTATCAACACAGTGATATAAAAATAATACATCTGGAAATAACGGACAAATGCAATGCCGCTTGCCCGCAATGTTTGCGCAATAATAACGGGGTTGGCGTAAATCCCCATTTAGCCCTGACAGAGCTTAGTCTGGCAGACATTAAAAAGATATTCATGCCCGATTTCGCCAGACAGCTGAAAATGCTGTATCTTTGCGGGAATTATGGCGACCCGATCGTCGCACGAGATACTTTGTCGGTATATAAATATTTTCGCAGGTTGAATCCGGAAATGAAATTCAGTATGAATACGAACGGTTCATTCAGGAGCGCCGTGTGGTGGCGGGAGTTGGCAAAAGTATTCGGTAAAAACGGCGAGGTAAAATTCGGTCTGGACGGACTGGGCGATACGCACCGCCTTTATAGGCAGGGCACGGACTGGAAAAAAATAATTGATAATGCCGAAGCTTTCATCGAAGCGGGCGGACAGGCAGTATGGGAATTCATAATATTCCGGCATAATGAGCACCAGATCGAGGCCGCCAGAAAAATGAGCGAGCAGTTGGGCTTTAGCCGTTTTACCGCCAAGAAGACCTGGCGATTTTATTCTAACGCCAAAAACAGCGGTAAAGACAGTCATGAAGGCATGAATCGCGCCGGTCAAAAAGTTGTTTTAAAACGGCCGGAACGCGACAATAATGTCAATCAGGCGTTGCGGCATGAATCGAAAATCAAGGAAAAATACGGTAATATGAAAAACTATTTGGATCAGGCAAAAATAAAATGCAAAGTCCAGGAGGAAAAAAATCTGTATCTGTCGGCTGAGGGGCTGGTGTTGCCCTGTTGTTGGCTGGCAAACCAGTTGTATATCGCCTATTTACCGCCCCGGAGCACGCCCATATGGAAAATACTCGATAAGATCGGCGGTGTCGACAAACTAAATGCCCGGAAAAATCCGCTCAAGGATATTGTTAATTCGGAATTTTTTCAAAAGCTTATTCCGGAAAGTTGGAATAAATCCTCAATTGCCGCCGGAAAACCGGAAGTCTGCGCGAAAATTTGCGGTGTTGAGTTCGATCCGTTTTCTGCCCAGTATGAAAAGTAAATAATCATCAAGCCAGCATATATGGCAAATGGAGCCGTTAAAAAAATAAAAAATACCGTAAAAACGGAAAAACCGCTCTCTTTTTTGTATGATTATGATGCCGCTTACGAAAGCCTCAAAGCTTTTGTAGACTTTTATGATATGTATAGTTCCAGTGGCCCGCAGGAGTTACATGTCAGCTATCCGGTTCGACCAACCCGCATTACGTTTCCCAATATAGAAGCTGGCGCCTATCTGGCATTTATTTTTATGTTAGAGTTGGCGAAGAGAGACGCACGCAAGAACGGTATTATTATTCATGATAAACCATATGACTGAATTTCCCCTCGACTTTTGGCATTTTGAGCTTACTTCCAGATGTCCAATCGGCTGCCCGCGCTGCAGCCGGACGGAACAAGCCGGTGATTATTGGCTGGGTGAGTTGAGTTTCGATACTATCAAACGGATTTTCACGCCAGCTTTCATACGCCAAAAACTTATGAAGATCACTTTTTGCGGCGGCCAAGGCGATCCGATCTATCATAGTAAATTCCTGGAAATTTACAAATATTTCAAAAGCCATAATCCTAATCTAATAATCGCCACGGTTACCAACGGCAGCCATCGGTCCAAGGAGTGGTGGCAGGAATTACGCAGCATGTTGACTCCCAGCGATGAAATCATTTTCTCAATCGATGGCTATGACGATGATTCCAATAGAAAATACAGAATTAATTCCGACTGGGATTCGATAATGGACGGTATCGAGATATTGCGCGGCGGACCGGCAACTCTGATCTGGTCAACGATAATATTCAAATTCAATCAACATCATTTGGGAAATATCGTAAGTTTGGCGCGTGGAAAAGGAATCGATCGGTTTCATTTCGTACAAAGCAACTTATTCGGAAAATATTTGAAGAAATATATCGACCCTCAGCTAGGTTACGACCCGCTTGAACCGGATTACGATTATGTGAGCGAATATTTGCGTTCCGTAAAATATAGTATTGAATTCCGCGATAAAAAGGATTTGCGGTATAAAAAATCCGGAATTGCCCATTTACGTTACAATGTCAGCCGCGCGAAGCGTCTGGAAAAATTATTGGTACAGACGAAGGAATGGCCAGTTCTGCCGAGCTGTTTGATCAGTTATTACGGTATTTATGTTGACGCGGAGGGGATAATCTATCCTTGCAGCTGGACCAGCCACCCGGTAACGCGCAAATCGAAAATTAACGGAAGGGTGCTTGAGCACAAAGATTCACTCTGGGTAAAACAAAAAAATCAATTCGACCTGAATGAACGGACCCTGAAACAAATAATGGAAGACCCGGTTTGGCATAAATTGACCAAAGGCTGGACCGACGGCAAATCCACTTTTATCGAATGCGAAAAGAAATGTTCGAGACAATTCTATACGAAGCAGTTTAACGAGAAAATTTTGCGATTTCTCGGCGATATATATTTGAATAAATTGAAAATGCTCGACCAGGATAAAGATCTATTAGCTAAAATAATGAATGCCAAAGAATATTCACCCGAAATTTTTAATAACCGGTGGACTTGACGGCCTGGGTAACGGGCTGGTCGAATATTTCCGGCCCGGATCGAGAGGTATTAGCCGCCGTAACGGATACGATATTAACACAAACCGAGACAAGATCGTCGACCTGGCCCGTAGTTTTGATGTATTCGTTAATCTGGCGAATTCCGGATTCAACCAGGCCTTAATGCTGTATGATATATTTAACGATTGGGAAAAAATCGATAAAAAAGGATATATAATCAATGTCGGTTCTTACGGAACTTATAATCCGGGAGATGCGTGGCGACCCTGGCTGGCCGCCAAATTCGCCCTGGATATCGCCAATAAACAGTGCTGTAAAAAAATCGAAGAAAAAAACTTGCCATTCCGCTCCACGAATATAAGATTCGGAATGCTTGATACCGATAAAAGCCGGGCTAAACCGAATTGGGAAGGGGTTGGCCATCGGGCAGAAGATATCGCAAAATTGATCATATATCTGTGGAGCCAATTCAAAAGTAATGCACCGTATGATTTCAACGAAATTACGGTAAATAATATAAAAAATAATTTGGGAGAATTGCTACAAAAATGAACCGCGAATCAAAAAATAGTATCAGTGAGACATTCTGTGTTTTACCTTGGATACACTTATCAACCCGGCCGAACGGGCACCTGCGTTGTTGCTGTACTGCCTGTGCCAGTTCAGCGGCTCCGATACTGAAAAATCCGGAGGTCGGATATATCAAAAACGAGCAGGGACGCCCCGCAAACCTAAATACCTGCGACTTATTGACAGCCTGGAATAACGATTATATGAAAAACATCCGGGTGGCGATGTTGAATGGACAAATTCCGCCTAGTTGTGAAAAATGTTTCAAGGAGGAAAAAGCCGGGCTCCGCAGTAAACGGATGTGGGAGACGGAATATTGGTCAAGTCGCGTGGACATAGGGGAAATGATAGAAAAGACCTCGCCCGACGGGAGCATCGCTCCAAACATTAATTACGTCGATTTGCGGCTTGGCACCAAATGTGATTTGAAATGCATAATGTGTTCGCCCCATGATTCGAGTGAGTGGATACCGGATTGGTTGAAACTTTACCCGCAAATTACGAGCGAGAGACTGAAGCAGATCATGATCTGGAAAAATTACGGCCGGACTGACGGAGCGACCTATGACTGGTACCGTGATAATAATAAATTTTGGTCGCAATTTTATGAGCAGATCCCCAATTTGAAGCAACTTTACTTCGCCGGAGGGGAATCATTGGTGATCGACAGACATTATCAATTGCTCAAAGAATGCATTCGGCAGGGTCATGCGAAAAACATTACTCTTCGCTACAATTCGAACGGACTGGCGTTGAGTGACGAATTATTCAAACTTTGGCAGCCTTTTAAACGCGTTCGATTCGGGTTCAGCATTGATTCGATAGGGGAAATGAACAGTTATATCCGCTTTCCTTCGCGATGGGAAACAATAGAAAACAACCTGGATATACTTGACCGGTCGGAGGACAACATCGAAATTACGATCGCATTCGCGATTCAGATACTGAATATATATTATTTGCCCGATTTCATCAAATGGAAGCTCAAAAAAAATTATAAAAAGATCAATCTTTGGCCCAACGGCGCCGGCCTGATCAATACCCACTTTGTCTATCATCCGGCGCATCTGAACGTCAAAGTTTTACCGCCCTGGTATAAGGATAAGGTGGCGGAAAAGTATGAGAATTTTTACGGTTGGCTTCTGGAAAATCACCGTCATGACGGCGAGTTTGTCGAGCATCCTTACGGAATCAACAGGCTTAAGGGCATCATAAAATTTATGTATAGCGAAAACTGGTCTAGCCTTTTGGGCGAATTCAAGGAGTATATTACGTTAATGGACGAAATCAGAAATACCGATTTTAAAAAAGTATTTCCCGAGATGAAAAAAATAATAGATCAAAATGATGCAATCAAATGACCTATCGAAAAATTCGAATTTTTGCTTCGCCCCATGGATCCATTTGGTCATAACGCAGGGGGGAGATATCAGGCCTTGTAATGATTTCCAAATGAATTTTGGCAGCATAAAAAATGATAATTTGGAATCGGTTTTCAACAATGAAAATTTCAAAAAACTGAGGGACGACCTTTTACACGGACGATTACATCCGGGGTGCCGGGGTTGCCGGGAAAAAGAAAGGTTGATCGGGTACTCCCGCAGGATCAGCATAGACAGTCAAATCAAGGAGTGGGGAGAGCGAAAGGAAAAGTGGAAACTTAAAACCGAAGTTACGGCAAAAAATATAAAATGGCTGGATATAAGATTGAGTAATTACTGCAATTTGAAATGCCGGCATTGCTATCCGGCGCTAAGTACGCGCTGGTTCGAAGATATCAAAGGGTTTGAGGGTGTGAAATTCACCAAGGATTCGCAGCGCCTTTCTTTGGAAGAATATTTTCACGCTTATCGCAAAAGAAAAGGCGAGAACCTGCCGTTAAAGAAGATTTACGAGGTGATTGACGCCGTGGGACGCCCTTTAAAGCGGATAGAGTTCAAGGGGGGAGAACCGTTTCTGCAAAAAGAACTGCCGATATTTTTGGAATATTATCTGGATAATATATCTCCGGAAAAGAGCAGCCAAAAAACCACCGATAAAACCCGGTTTGTGTTCGTCACAAACGGCACCATTATCCCTCCCAAAATAAAAGAATTGATCGCAAGATTGGGTTTGGCCGATATCTGCTATTCAGTTGAAGGTATAAGCAATGCTTATGATTACATCAGGGGTGACGGGAAATATCGGCTTAAAGATATTAGGAAAAATATTTTGGAATTGGATGAATTGCCGAATGTAAAAACTTCGTTTAGGATTACCTGCATGGCTTATAATATATTCGAAATCCCCAGGATATATTCCTGGATAAGCCGATTACCGCTCAAAAGAAACGCCAAGAATATAATTATCGAGAATTATGTAGTCAGACCGGATTTTTTGAACGTAATGGTGATCCCGTACGATATTAGGCACCGGGCGGCCAAGGGTATAAATAAGATATTAAAAAACAAAAAGAAAAATCTCGACGCTTCTATATACAGATTTTATGAATCACTAAACGAGCGGGTTGACGGTTTTTCCAGAAAAAACTTGGAGAATTTCAAAATATACACGGCCACTTTGGACAAAATCAGGGGCACTGACATCAAAGAGGCGATACCACAAATAAGAAAACTTTTTTTATAGCATGAAAGACAAGATACCGAAAAATAAATATTTTTGCATCCTACCTTTTATTCACCTTTCGATTTTCAATGATCACATCAAGCCATGTTGCCGTTTTGGCGTTAATGAGGATTTCGTAAAAAATATAAACAAAAATATCGATCAATTCAATAATTTTACGGAAATTTTATGTCATAAAGAATATGACCATCTTAGGAGCAGTATAATCAGCGGTGAAAAAATTGACGGATGCTACAAATGTTACATGGAAGATGAGTCGGGATGCGAAAGTCTTCGCGCCGGTTCCAACAACCTTTATCGGCATTATCTGTCCAAAGACCTGAAACCGAAACTGAAATTTCTGGAAATTGGTTTCAGTAATTTATGCAATAACCGTTGCCGAACTTGCTCCTCCGATCTGAGTACAGCCTGGCGTGAGGACGATATAAAACTTGAAAAATTCCTTAAATTCAGATATGCGAAATACTATGATATTAAAACATCCGTTAAAGCGTTAACTAACAGAGACTACAGCGAGCTGGACGGATTGGAATATCTGAAAATCGTCGGCGGTGAACCGATGCTGGATGCCAATTTCAAAAAATTTTTAAGAAGGTTGATCGATTCGAGGATTAATCGGCATTGCCATCTCGATATTTTTACGAACGTATCTTATTTTCCGGATGATAATACGATCGAACTGGTTAACTCTTTCCGAACCGGTCGAGTGCATTTATCGATCGACAGTTACGGAAAAATAAACGAGTATATCCGTTTCCCCAGCCGGTGGCGATCAGTCGAAAAATCCGCGATAAAATGGCTTGCGCTGGAAAGCGATAATGTGGCCCTGGATGTGCAATTGGAAGTTACAATATCGATTTACAGTGTCCTTTATCTGGAAAATCTGATTGACTGGTGGCTGCGGATACGCGCCGAAACCGGGAACAAAAGAAACGCGGTTCATTTCATTTTCTTATTTAACCCTGATTTACTATCGATCATCAATGTATCGGATATTATAAAAGAAAGTTTTATCGAAAAAATCGTCTTATTGCGGGATAAATACAAGGATGATAAAAATATAATATTCAATATTGAGAATTTGCATTCTTTTATATCAGGTGTCGGCAAAGATAAGGTAAAAGATTTTTTAGCATACACTTATTTTCTTGATAAGATCAGAAACGAATCGTTCGAGGATGTTTTTCCCGAGTTATCTAAGCTATTAATAAGATAGCAGTTTAATCTGCGTAAATCACTTATCCGATGAATAATACATTCTGCCCCATTCCATGGTTAATGCTCGCCACCCGCACGAACGGCGACGTGCGGGTGTGTTGTCAAGCTAATCAAGGTAAAACCCATGGTTTATTGACTGATAATCATGGCCGGCCTTACAATTTGAAAAGAAATACGATACTGGACAGCCGAAATGCCCCGCTCGCTTGCGAGATGAGGAAGAAAATGATCGAAGGGGAACGTCATCCCGAATGTTTACGCTGCTGGCGGGAAGAGGATAGCGGTATGTTATCCCGTCGGGAGCAGGAAATTGAATTATGGCAGGAAGTGTTCGGCTTAAATGAAGCCAGGAAAATCACCGGCAAAAGAGGGGAAATTCCCGCGGATTTCGAGCCGATTTACTACGATTTAAGATTGGGCAACCTTTGCAACTTAAAATGCCGGATGTGTTTTCCGACCGATAGTTCCGGCTGGTATTCGGAATATAATGATATCTATGAAGATGATTATTTTTACGATACCCACGGCAAAGTGCAGCTGGTTAAAAGGAGCAACGGCTGGCAAGCCAAAAATAACGATTATGATTGGTGTCTCAGGGAAAATTTTTGGCAGGATCTGGAATCGAAAATCGGAAATATCAGACATATATACATCGTCGGGGGCGAGCCGCTGCTGATCAGGAGGCATTATGAATTTTTGGAAAAATGCATCGCCCTCGGTTACGCGAAAAATATCAAATTGGAATACAATACTAATATAACGACTATATCGGATGAAATACTCAAGTTATGGGCCAGTTTCAAAGAAGTGCGCATCGGAGCGAGCGTTGACGGATACGGCAAGATAGATGAATATATCCGTTACCCGAGTAAATGGGAGACGATAGAGAGGAATTTACAAAAAATAGACAAGATGGAGGGCAACGTTCTGGCTTGGATCGCCTGCACGGTAATGATTTACAACGTATATTATATCCCGGATTTCATCAAATGGAAGCTGGAATCGAACTTCAAACGCATTAATCCGATTACCCGGCCTAAGCCGTTTCTGACCCTTCATCCATTGCATACCCCCCCGTATTTCAATATCAAAGCTTTACCGTTGAATGCAAAAAAAGCGGTCGCCAATAAGTATCGGGATTTTTATGACTGGTATGATGAGTATATCAGCCACCAGACGGTGGAAAACAAGGAATTGCTGAGGAAAAAATTACGCCACACCCTGGACGGATATATTAATTATATGAATAAGGCGGATTGGACCCGCGAACTAAACAGATTCTGGGAGGTTACCCGCCGCCTTGACGAATCGAGAAATCAAAATATCGAAGAATTTTTGCCGGAATTGTACCGGCTGATCGGAAAAAGTGAAAAAAATGGATAAAAAACCCCACAATTTATTGAGATCTGACATATTTTGCATCTTACCCTGGGTCTCATTGCATGTCGGCACTACGGGAAATTTGTGCTTATGCTGCCGATCGAATTATAAAGAATATTTTCTGGCTGACATCAATGATTTAGAGACTTTAGGGGTATATGATTTCGTGAAACTCAGATCATTACGTCGCAAGATAATCGATGGCAAAAAAATTCCCCAATGCCAAAAATGTTATAAAACCGAAAAGAACAATGGCGAAAGTCTGCGACTGTCTTTTTTGAAAAGGGAAAATTTGAATTATTTCCGGCAGGCTCTTGGCTATAAAAACATTGAAGAAATGCTCAATGATATTTACGATAAAAATGGCGCCTGGGATAAACCGCCGGTATACCTGGACCTGAAGCCCAGTAATAAGTGTAATTTACGCTGCCGGATGTGCGGTCCATCGAGTAGTGACCAGGCGTCGAGAAACAATAGTAAACCGACAAAATTAAATTGGATGGATGAAAATGGCAATTTTGAAAAAATAGAAAAAATATTACCGCAAGTGGTACAACTTAAAATTGGGGGAGGCGAACCGACGATCGCGGAAAACGCCATAAAATTACTGGATGAATGTATCGGAAAAAACTATGCGCTAAATATAAAATTATCGATTACCACCAATGGCTTGATGATCGATAAACTTTTGCCGTATGCGAAATTCTTCAAGAGTTTTAACGTTACTTTCAGTATTGAGGCGATCGGACATGTCTATGAATATATCCGCATACCGGCCAAATGGGAGTCAGTTGAAGCAAATTTTTTGAAGATGTTGAACGCTAAGAATATCGGGATTTCGGTAAATACCATAATTATGTTGGATAACATATTTTATTTATACCATGATTTTTTACCTTGGATAGATAAGATGTCGAAGATTAGAAAATTTACCGTAAACCCCTTTATTATAAGTAAACCAGGATACCATAGCCCCTATGTACTGCCACTCGGCACGAGAAAATTTATCGTTAAGAAGATAAAGCGGCGATTGAACGAATTGGCGCATATTGATGCACCGACGAAAGATAATTTTTTATGCCTTTGCCGGACTTTGGAGGAACCCGGATTTGACGAGGAAAAAATGGCCTGGGGATTCAAAGAGTTTATAAGGGATCATAGGAATCTATAAATACCATGCCCAATGATTATTCCATCGCATAATTGTTAGAAAAAGCGATTCCATTAATTGCTGCCGCGTATTCATGCGCATAATTCGTAAATTCAGAAAAGAATTCAAAAAAGGCGTTAATACGGCTTGTAACGAAATGTGTCCGGGAAAGATTAAGAAAATTATGTATGCCGAAGAACTTAATCTAAAAAAATTTTAAACCAAAATAATGGGAGAAGATAAGAACGTAAAAAATTACGGAGATATACCCTTCACCAAAATTGTCCGCGTCGGCCAAAGATCGCTGCTGTATAATGATTTGTTTTGCGTCAGTTGGTTATTGGGGCGATTTTGCAATTATCGGTGCAGTTATTGCTGGCGCCATGGCCGCTCCAGTAAGAGAGACCATCGTCCGACCCGACTGATAATCTCGACTTTAGATGAGATCAAACGCCAAGCACGGGGGCGGGGTTTCAATTCATTCCATTTTTCTTTTTCCGGGGGCGAACCGACGCTTCACCCCGGATATTTGGAAATTGTCGGACACTTCTGCCGTGATGCAGACAATACCAATTATCAGAGTCTGCACATGACCACAAATTTAAGCGCCAAAATCGATTTACTCCGTCGCTATGTCGATATTTCCCGGAATATCCATCGTGTTTCGGTTACTGCCAGCTGGCATCCGGAATTTGCCAACCGCGAACCGTTTCTCGAAAAATTGCTTTTTTTGATGGATAATGACATCGAGATCACGGTGAATGCGGTAATGATACCGGAACGGTTCGAATCGCTTTGGTCTGACGCTTTGTTTTTTCATAAGCATGGCGTGAATGTAACGCTTAAACCGCAAAGCGATCCTACCGCCAGTTATGTCGTTGATGGCTACAACGATGATATGCTTGTACGGATGCGCCAGGGTTTGCCGCAAAAGGAATTCACTAAAGCGAAACTCAAAATAAACGGACAGAAATCGAAACGTCCGAAGCGCAAATACCCTTATCACGACGATCTAGATGCCGAAAAAGACAGCTGGGAAATCCCTTCCGTTATGCAAATAGAGTTTACCGACGATGAAGGGAAAAAATGGTATATGGACCAGGCAGAAAGGTTTAATGCTTTCGGATTCAACCAGTTCAAAGGATGGGAATGTTCATCCGGTTACCGCAGCATCATTATCCGCGAACCGGATGGTTCGATCAAGCGCAGTTATAGCTGCCACGATGAACCGCTCGGATACATCGATCGGGGCTTCGAATTATTTTCCCGTCCCGAACCTTGCCAGACATCAACTTGTGTCAGCTCGGCGGATTCGAAAATACCGAAACGCATGCCGGGGACGAAATTGCCGTTGTTTCCCCGTGATCAGACCTATACCAAATAAATAAAGCGTATCAATGATAAAGAAATTTACGAAAAAATCGAAAACATTCTGCATAATGCCGTTTATTCATCTTAATCATAAGCAGAATAACAAAATCGGCACCTGTTGGCGGGCATTACCGGTCGGTGATTTGGAAAAGGAATCGCTGGAAAGGATTTGGAATAATGAAAATATCAAAAGAGTGCGTCACCAGCTTTTGAATAACGAGCGGCCGGCTGAATGCCAGGCTTGCTGGCTGCTTGAAGATAACGGATCTTCGAGCTATCGCGATCAGACAACCTTAACGGGCCAGGACAAAGAGGAGAAAATGGCTGCGGACCTGATGCCGGAATTGGATATGGGGAACATGTCCCTTCCTTACAGAGTGCCATATGCGGAAATTCGTTTTTCCAATTTATGCAATTTGCGCTGCCGGATGTGCAGCCCGCGGTTTAGCGTGCAATGGGACAAGGAGTGGAAAAATAATCATAAATTGCGAACCTTTATCGAGAAAAATGATCCGAGATCTTTGAACGGGTATATTTCCGTTTCCCGGGTAGACGCTAATGACAATACAATAAGGGCGAAGTTGTTGGATTTTCTGGAGAAATCCGCCCCGCATCTCCGCTATGTCATGTTTGGCGGTGGCGAACCGTTGCTGCAGCGCGATCATTACCGCGCCCTCGAGATACTGAAGCCTTATGCCAAAAATATTACATTGGAATACACATCAAACCTTACGCGACTCGATCGGCATAAAAACCAGATATTCAAATATTGGCCGTTGTTCAAACATATCGATTTGAAAGTATCTCTGGATGCTGACCGAATAATTTATACCTATATCAGGCAGAATAGCCGGGTGGCCTGGCCGGAAAAGAATATTAAAACCATACAAGAAATTATCGATCCCGAAAAAATCAGGATATGCGCCACTTGTACGACCAGCGTTTATAATATCGAGAGGCTGCCTGAGGCGATGAATTGGTTCACGGAACTCGGCTGCTGGGCGCATGCGAGCATAGTATCTTATCCGAAATTCTTATCGGTGCATATTTTGCCGAAAGAGTTGAAAGCCAAGATAAATAAAAAAATAGATCTTTTCTTGTCTAACCTAGATTCCGACCTGAACTGGCTGGTCCATCCGCTATGGAAGGATAAGGGTAATCGGGAAAAGCAAAAAGAGTTGATCAAGCAGTATGTTATGAGTTGCCGAAATTATATGAACGGCAGCCACGACCAGAAAAGATGGAAAGTATTCCTAAACTTTGACGATATCCTCAGCGAAAAACAGAATTCTATCCTAGATATTTATCCGCGCTGGGAAAAATTTCTGTCTAAATAAATGAAAATACCTTTATTGAATATATGAAAAATTTTTGCGTTCAGCCTTTTATCGGATTGGCTATATTGCCAACCGGTTCAATTGTACCTTGCGGTGACTCGATAGCGAAATATCAGCTGGGTAATATATATTTCGGTGATACTGTCACATCTGTTTGGCGGGGCAAGGAATTGGATGATCTAAGGGAAAAAATCAAGTCCGGTTCGAATATATCGCTATGCCAAAGATGTTATGATGTCGAGAGGAGCGGTCTTGATAGTAAGCGAGTAATTAAAAATCGCAAATGGCAAAAAAAATTGAGAATAAAGGGCCAAGATACATATAGAGAATGTTTATATGCAAATAACCGAATTAAATTTTTAGACATATCATTCGGCAATAAGTGTAACCAGAAATGCGTGATGTGCTCCCCGGTATATTCATCACAATGGGTTAAACACAAAGACCTTTTTGATTTAGTCGGTATACGATATAACTCCAATGAGACAAATGAGCGGTCGATACCGTACGGAATTGTTGATGATATTTTGGAAAATTGTCGTAACCTTATAAAATTGAACATTAAGGGCGGCGAACCGCTTGTTGACAGAAAATGCATATATTTTTTAGACAGGCTATCACATATAAATCCCAATATTGATAATGTCAGTATTGTCACAAATGGTACCATATTATCGCGGGAAATACTTAATATACTTAATAAATTCAAGAATATCTCCGTCGCCTTCAGCATAGACGGTACAAGTAAGATTAATGAATGGATCCGGGGATCAAGTTCGATAATTATTTTGAATAACCTTAGGAAGCTCGCTATGCTGGATAGTTTAGTCGAAATTAGGATACACCACACTATTAGCGCGTATAATTTTTGGGATACGATTCCCTTTATCGAATTAACTCAAAAAATAAAAAAAGATATATTTGGCAAAAAGGGAAAAGCAATGAGTGTAAATTTGAAGCAGTATGTCGAACAGCCCTATATTTCGGTAAAAAACATTCCCATTGATTTTAGAAAAAAAGCTATCGCGGAAATTGAAAAAAAATTACAAATCACAGATAAATCATTCTATGGCAAGGAGGAATTGCTTCGTTATGTATGTTTGCCCGAAAGCGCCGGAAAGGATCAAAGTGATTTTTTAAAATGGACAAACACATTTAATAAAATTAGAAATCTTGATATTTATAAAATAGTACCAGAGCTAAATGAGGTTAAAAAATATATCGAATTAAATAAATATAGATGAAAACAACCGTCAAAAAAGGAAAATCGGTTAAGGTGTTATTTTATACCGCGAACGGTGTCGGCCTGGGGCATCTTCGCCGTACCAGCCTGATTGCAAAGGCAATTCAGGAAATCGAACCAAGGGCGCAGATCCGGTTTGTTACGATGAGTCAAAATCCCGGATTTCTCAGTGAACTCAAAATACCTTTTAATTTAATCCAACCAATTACGGATGAGATGTTAGATATTAATAATTATGATGCTTTTGTCCGAGCCAAAAAAAATAACGAATTGGCCCTCAGCCGTGTTTTACGCGATTTCCAACCGCAGGTAATAGTAGTCGATATCCATTGTTTTTCCAATTACTCATTTCCCCAGGCTGCTTTTACCGGAAAAAATAAGGCAATCAGAAAAATACTGGTTTTCCGCCAAGGGGACAGGCAGAGCTTCGAAAATATTGTGAAGAACGAAGGAGGGGCGCTTACGGACAAAAGGAATGTTTTGTTGCCCGATATTCCTGATCGGTTTTTAACTCGGGAAGAATTCCAGGGCCTGGCCAAGCTAAAACTTTTTAAAATGATTTTATTGCCCCACAACCGGCTTGAAATTGTCGGAAAAATTTCCGCGCAAGTTATGAATATAATCGATTCTGATAAACGTTTTAAAGTAATCGGGCCAATCGTCGGAAAGCTGAACCGTGGAGTATTGGGATCATGCCGAAATAAATACCGGATCATGCCAGAAGAATTTTTAATGACGGTTATTCTGGGGGGAGGCGGAGAGCTCCTTAAGGGAAAATGCGAATCACCGATAGGCCTGGTTACTGCACTGTTAGACGAGTTGCCAGCGTTGAAAAAGGTTATCCCGAAATTACGGATGGTCTTGGTTACCGGGCCATTATTCAAATATAAGAATGCGGTCGTAAAGATGGCGATGAAATACGGTTGCTTTATCCAGGTCGTTGGTTATGAAGAAAATTTATTAGAGTTAATGCATTTATCACAGCTTGTTATTTCTCCGGTCGGGTATAATGCGGGCAATGAAATATTAAAATCCGGTACGCCGGTTTTGTTAGCGCCACTAGTGCGCGGCGACCAAAATGAACAGGAAGAACGGGCAAAACACCTCGAATCCCTCGGGATCGGATTGGTGCTATCCCGCCCGTGGAAAAAGAATATATCAGGATCGATAAGAAAGTGTTTGAAGTATTACGATGTGATGAAAAATAATTTTAGCAAACTGCCGCGTTATAAGGCTGGCAACAGAAAAGCAGCAGCTCTAATCGTTAATGCAATTAAATAACATGATATATTTTTTAAGTACACAAAATAAATGTAACAACAATTGTCCCTATTGCGATTTGCTGAATAAAAAGACCGAAGAAGAAAAAACATTATGCGATCTGGAGGAGGAAATACGTTTGGCAAAAGACAGGGGATACGATACCATTAAATTATCCTGTAATACCGATATTCGAAAAGATTTCATTGACTTGCTAAAAATTTTGCATAATCATCGATTGCAAGTAATTCTGGAAACTAATGGCCGGATATTCTTTTATCGTGTTCTGATCAGAAAAATTTCCAAATACATTAAAAGCTACGAAATCTTGTTCGATTATGCTAACAATAGCGGTAATCCATATCCGGCAAGACGACAAGGACAAAAAATTGCCGGGATAAAAAACATAGTAGACCACGTTGACACCGATACCTTGACAGCCAAGATAATCCTTTGGGGTGATAATGCGAATAATTTTAGGGTTTTATTGAGCCAGGTAAAAGGTTTGGGATTTAAAAAGCTTAAGGTCGTTCTCCCCCTCAAGGGCAATGCCAATGATCCGGTGTATTCCCTGGTAAGATATGTTTCGATGGTAAAAGAAATAAAAGATTGCATACGGCAACTCGGTTTGGAATTGATAATCGACTGGACGGTGGAATACAATCCTTATATAACCGCGGATAGGGATTTTTTCGATATCAACAAAGCGGAACTGCGGTTTGAAAAAACAATTTACAAAAAAAAGCCGGCAATTAGCGTGGTAATTCCCACATATAATAAATCCGGTTATCTGGGAATCGTATTAAAGAGTTTTTCAGCGCAAAAAATCGACAGGTCAAAATATGAAATAATCGTGGTCGATGACGGTAGCACGGACGGAACAGGGGAAATGATTAAAAAAATGAACTTTCGTTGCAACATTAAATATATTTATTGGCCCCGTAAAAAACTTCCCGCAAATGATTTTTTCCGTAATTGGGCGGATTTTCACAACCGAGCAGGTTTGGCGCGTAATATCGGGATAAAAGAATCAAGGGGGGAGATAATACTGTTTAACGATAATGACGTGGTAGTGGAAACCGACTGCCTTAGCAGGCATCTGCGACATCACAGCAAGAACCGTTCGCTTGTAGTGAAGGGTTTGCGCTGGTTCGTGAACGATGAATTCTTTAACGGTCGGGGACTGCATGATATGACCATGAGAAAAATAAAAAATAATGCCAGTCCTGAAAAAACGGATATCGGTAAGCGCTTGCATTGCCGTGTGTATGACCTGAAAAGAGAAGGCTGGCAACGCGTGATAACTTATAATTTGAGCATTAGGAAAAAGATCGTTGAAAAGGCAGGTTTATTCCACATGGACTCGCCTTTTTGGGGCTATGAAGATATTGACCTTGGTTACCGTCTGCACAATCTAAATTTAAAATTTATCTGGGATGGTGATATTAATGTTTATCATTTGCCCCATCCGGTACAAACGAAAAATGGTCTTAACTCTTTGTCAGTCCTGTGGTTGAACCTGAATATATTATTTCGAAAATATCTGGATGAAGAAATGTACGAATTATATCGCGATGTGATATTGTATAAGCTAGAAAATATAATCAATAGAAAATTATGTTGATTTTAGCAATTGATACAACCGGTTTGTTCAGCTCGCTGTCCCTGGTGGAAAACGGCAATAAAGTACTGTATTTAAAGCGCCAGTCAGTGGCTGTCCCCGGTAAAAATTGGCGTGATTTTCCGTATGTTTTGCCGCAGAAGCACAAAAAATTCATATTGAGCGAGGTCGGCAACTGTTTCAAGACATGTAGAATCAGCTGGCAAGATATTGACGCGATCGCCGTTAGCGCCGGCTCGGGAATTTATAGCTGTGTAGTGGCCGGAGAAGCCATTGCATCGACCTGGTCCGAGATATTCAAAAAGCCGTTAATCAGAGTGGATCATATTCTGGCCCATATTTATTCGACATGGCTGGAAAACGATATTGAACGATTCAATTTTCCCATATTGGTCTTTTCCGCTTCGGGCAGCCATAGCGATTTTTCCCTGATTAAGAGCCGGAGTGAAATGAGAATTTTATTTAACGAGACTCCCGAAGAGCAAGATGGGGTGCTCACATATTTCATCGGAGTGGGAAAATATTTTTACCGGATGGCGAATATGCTGTTGCCGGAGAAAGAAAAAGCCGACTGGAAAAACATTTTCCCTTATATCAATAAGGGAAATCACTCGAAATATGATATGACTGGATATTATTATAACGCTGACGATTTGTATAAAGAAACAATCGACAAGGAGTTGCATAATATTACTGATGCTATATACAAGAAAGCAGAAAAAATGAATATGAATGATTTTTCCAATAATAAAACAATCGCTACGGCGTTATCTTGTCTGTATAGTGCCCGGGAAAGGAAGGATAAAGCCAGGGGAATCGCATTAAAATTCAGTATATCGAATGAAGGCGGTCAGCAGGGCAGAAGTTTGTTATTCAATTTTGATTTTAGTGATTTGATGTATGGTCTTGAAAAAATTAAGCAAGATTTAGCGACCGATAAAGGCAGTCTGACTAATAACGATATCGCCGACTTGTCCGCCAGTTTTCAACACTCGGTTTCAGAATTATTAATTAATAAAATTTTATTATTGATAAAGTTATTCAAGGTTAAGGAAGTGCACATTGCCGGCGGAATTTCCGCCAATGAATATCTGGAAAAACGTTTGAGGAAAAAAGTAAAAACCAAAGTGAGGTATCCCCAAAAATTGAATTTTAAATATGATAACGCGGCGATGATCGGCTGTTTGGCATATTACCAAAAATTTAATCGGATAAAATTCAAAAATTTCAAACCGAAAATAACGAAATAAATATTTTTAATGGATTTCGATCTAGTAGACATTATTTTATTACCCGCCCTGTTGATTGTCGGCGCAATCACATCCTGGGAAGATTACAGGATCGGGAAGATCAGGAATAAATGGCTGGTTATGGGCTTCATATATGGAATCGCAGTCTATATATTTTTTTTATTGCCGAATGTCGGGATAAACAGTTATATTTTCAATAATTATCATTTGCCGGTATTAATTTTTTGGCAAATAGTCTTGAACACTTTGATTGCCGTTATTGCGAGCTTTTTGTTATGGCGTTTCGGTTATATTTCCGCCGGTGACGCTAAGCTCTTCATTATTTATTGCTGGCTGTTGCCGTTTAAATATTATAGCCGCACCTACTTACCTGCTTTTCCGTCCTTTGCCTTGCTGATCAATATGTATTTACCTCTTTTATTATTGTTGTTTATTGAGTCGATTTGGTATCTTTTTAAAAGGCCTGCCGGTAAGCGGAAAAAGAAACAATTCGGCCAAGCGAGTACGCACAATTTGTCTAGTATGGGGATAGAAAGTTTCATATGGCAAATCATAAATTTTATTTCCTTGATTATCATCTTTAATTTCATTAGAAATATATTTAGTCCATGGCTGCCCGAAATTTTCAGGGGTAATATTTTATTGTTTTTGGTTTTTTATATCGGAAGACGATATATTTACAATATATTCAAAAATAAAAAATACTTATTGGCCTTGGTGACATTAGCCTTATTGGCAGAACTGTCCTACTTGTTAATTTACGGGCCAGTATTGACTATCGAAAAATTTTGGATTGTAGCGCAAACCTCGATCGTTTTTTTAATCGCGATTATATTATTGCAAAATCTGTTCGAAAAGCATCTGCTTAAGACCGCTTTAAGAAAAATTAAAATAAAAAATTTAAAAGTCGGGATGACCCCGCTCCTGAAAAAGAGACCAACTCCGATGATCGGCCTTATAGGCGGTAGCGGAATTACCAAAGAACAAATTGAGATTTTGAAAAAATGGGGAAAGGATAATGATTTTAAAGAGATGGAAATATATAGAAAAGCGCCGTTTGCCCACTGGATGCTTTTGGGAGTAATCATTACTATAGTCATGCATGGTTCGCTTTTACACTTATTTTTAGATAAAATTTCAAATTAATTTATCGGACAATAAACAAATTAATGTTTCATTAATTTGTTTTTTTGTCCAAAAAATTGTATAATAATAGTACTTATTAACAGTTTTATTTTTGAATTTAAGCAAGAATTAATTATTTTATTTAGATAGTTTTATGCCCAAGATTAAAAACATTTTAGCCCGCGAGATCCTTGATTCACGGGGTAATCCGACTGTGGAAACGAATATTATCCTGGATAACGGTGTTTCGGCCAAAGCCAGCGTGCCGAGCGGAGCCTCGACCGGCATTCACGAGGCCTGGGAATTGCGGGACGAAGATTATCAGCGCTATAGCGGCAAAGGCGTGCTCAAAGCGGTTGAAAACGTAAATACAAAGATCTTCAAAGCGCTTAAAGGAAAAGACATCGATAAGCAGGAGCAGATCGATGAGATGATGATCGAGCTTGATGGCACCAAAAATAAGAAGAATCTGGGCGCGAACGCCATATTATCTGTATCCCTGGCCTCGGCTCGGACCGCGGCTATGGCAAATAATACGGAGCTTTACGCCTATATTGCAGAAACCTTCAAATTTGACACCAAAAAATACCGTCTGCCCACGCCGTCATTCAATATTTTTAACGGCGGCAAACATGCCGACACCAATCTGGATTTCCAGGAATTCATGATTATGCCGCTGCGCGGTACGCGGACGGGCACGGATAAGAAACGGATAAACACTGATAACGAACTACCGTTCGCCAGGATGGTGAGGATGGGAGCGGAGATCTTTCATGAGTTGGGCAAGGTATTGAAGGAAGGGGGGTATGATACCGACGTCGGCAATGAGGGCGGCTATGCCCCGGATATCCATTCGAGCATCCAGGCGCTGGAATTCATTTCCGCCGCGGCGACCCGGACCGGCTATAAACCGGGCGAGGACGTCGGCTTCGGTATCGATGTCGGTTCGAGCGGACTTTATAATCCGGAAACCAAAAAATACGTTTTCAAGCTCGACAATGCCCAGTTTACGGCCGTTACTTTGACCCATTTGTATTATGAATGGTTCCGGAAATTTCCGATCATCTCGATCGAGGATGGCTTGGGGGAAGATGACTGGGCCGGCTGGCGCGAACTGAATCATGAATTGGGCCGGGAAATGCTTCTGATCGGCGACGATCTTTTCGTGACCAACCTCGACCGCCTGCGGCGGGGGATCAAGGAGCGGGCGGCCAACGCCATTCTGATCAAGCCGAACCAGGTCGGGACCTTGACCGAAACGGTGGCAACGATCAAACTGGCGCAGAAGCATGGCCTCAAAACCATGGCCAGCCACCGCAGCGGCGAGACCACCGACGACTTTATCGCCGATCTGGCGGTCGGTACCGGTTGTGATTACATCAAATCCGGCTCATTGTCGCGCGGCGAGAGATTGGCGAAGTATAATAGGCTAATGGAGATAGAGATGGCACTTGAACACGGGAACACTTGAGCACCGGATCAATATAATAAGAGTACCTAATTCGTAAATGCAATTTTTTATGGGTGAGTTTCGGGATAAATTAATCAAGAAAATAGATGAATACGTCCATTATATCTATAGATTTACCAGAGATTTTCCCAAAGAAGAATTGTACGGGGCGGTATCACAAATCCGCCGCGCGTCTATGTCTATTATATTGAATTATATCGAAGGCTATGCCAGGAGAAGACCGGCTGTACAGTTGAATTTTTTTGAAACTTCATACGGATCATTTAAAGAATCTAAATATCTTTTACATTTTTCTTTGGTAGAAAAATATATTAATGAAATTGATTATATAAAAGGTCTAAATTTGGCCGAAGAAATTGGCGCCATGCTATGGACAGAGCTATCTTCTTTGGATAATAAGTTAAAGCCAGGGATCAAATAGTGTTTCAGTGTTCCGGTGCCCAAGTGTTTAAATGAAAGTATTATGCCGAAAAAAACAAGCAAACCACGTACCAATCTCCCCCTTGTCCTCATAATCCTCGACGGCTGGGGGATCGATAAGCCGAACAAAGGGAATGCCATAGCGCTGGCCAGGACGCCGACTATGGACGGCTTGATGCGGAAATATCCGAGTGCCAAACTGCGGGCCCACAGCCGGTTCGTCGGCTTGCCGGCCGGCCAGGTCGGCAATAGCGAAGCCGGGCACATGAACATCGGCGCCGGCCGCCTGGTCGAACAGGATTCCGTCCGTATCAGCAAAAGCATCCAGGACAAGACTTTCAATAAGAATTCGGCCTTTTTGGGCGCTATCCGCCACGTCAAAAAAATGAATTCGCGCATGCATCTCATCGGCATGCTGTCCAATGGGCAAAGTCCGCACAGCGACCCGGGGCATTTGCTGGCCCTGATCAAATTAATGAAGCTGCGCGGCATAGACGACGTTTTTTTGCATCTTTTCACGGATGGCCGCGACTCGCCGAAGTACGCGGCATTGCAGCTGGTTGACGATCTCGAGAGCCGCGTTTCGGGGGGGATTTATATCGCCTCGATCATGGGCCGGTTCTACGCGATGGACCGGAAAAAGAAATGGGAACGGACCGAAGCGGCATACAAAACGCTGGTGGCCGGGCAGGGATTGAAGGCAAAAAGCGCGCAAGCGGCCATTACCGAATCGTATAACCGCGGCGAAAGCGACGAATTCATCCAGCCAAACGTGATCGAGCAGATCAAAGGCTTGAATAGCCGGATCAAAGACGGCGATAGCGTGATATTCTTCAACTTACGATCGGACCGCGGCCGTCAATTGAGTAAGGCGTTTGTCCAGAAAGATTTCAACCGGATGAATCCGGGTTCGTTCAAACGGCCGAACAAACTGCACCATTTGTATTTTACCGCGATGACCGACTTCGGCCCTGATCTGGACGACATTCTGACCGCTTATCCCAGTTTTGACCTGGGCGATACCCTGCCGATGCGGCTGAAAGACTATCGGCAGTTATATCTGGCGGAAACCGAAAAATACGCCCATGTGACATATTTTTTCAATGGCGGTTTTTCCGGCACGGTCGCCGGCGAAGAACAAATGATGGTACCGTCGCCGGACGTGAAGTCTTACGACCAGACACCGGCCATGAGCTCGGCGGGACTGGCCAAGGTGTTATTGGGCAATATCAAACCGAACGGCAAGACAAAACGCTGGCTTTATGATTTCATTACCGTGAATTTCGCCGCTCCCGATATGGTTGGCCATACCGGCAATCTGTCCGCCGCGATCAAGACCTGCGAAGCGGTGGACAAATACGTCAGCGAGATCGTCAAAGCATATTTGAAAGTCGGCGGAACCGTTTTGATCACCGCTGATCACGGTAATATCGAAAAAATGATCAATCTGGAAACCGATGAAATTTTTACCGAGCACACCACCAATCAGGTACCGTTTATCGTTGTTAATAACAAATTACGCAATCGCTTGAAATTACGCTCCAATGGCATCTTGGGCGATATCGCGCCAACGATACTGAAGCTATTGGGTGAAAAACGCCCGTCCGCAATGCGGCGGAAAGCGCTTTTTTAGCGCCCGAACTTTCGAACACGCAAACACAAGAATACGGTAACCACGGAACAAGATAATCCTGAAAAACGGCTAGAATCAACCATGTTCGCGTGTTCCAGTGTTTGGGTGTTCTAATGCTAACATTATGACAACTAAAAATAATAAGCAATTGAACCAGCATGTATTATTGGTAATCCTTGACGGCTGGGGGGTGGCTCCGGCAAGCGATGGTAATGCGATTTCGCAGGCGTCCACGCCATTTTTTGATTCGTTGATAAAAGATTATCCGGCCACGGTATTGGCCGCCGCTGGTCCCTCCGTCGGTTTGTCTTCAAGAATTACCGGTAATTGCGAAGCCGGACATCAGATGATCGGTACCGGCGCGAAAACAAACAGCCGGACCAAGAACTGCCTGGCTTCTGTGTTGGCTCAAAATGGCATAAGCCAATTGCGTATAGCCGATTCGGAGAAAATCGCCTTGGTGACTTATTTTTTTGATAGCCAGCGTTATCTAAGCGAAAAGTTGATACAGAACTTATTGGTCCCGTCGCTTACCATCGGTGATAATGCGAACCGGGCGGAAGCCCTGAATGAAGCAGCGGCAAAGATCACTGTCGAGGCAATTGAACGAAACGAACATGGATTGATTGTCGTTAATTTAGGCGGTCCGGACACAGTCGGCCATAGCGGTGATCTGGCCGCGGTCAAGCGGGTGATAGAAAGCACAGACAGGAAATTGGAACAGATCACTGCGGCCGCGTTAAATCGCGGTTATTTGGTGCTGGTAACTGCCGACCACGGCTTTGTTGAGCAAACGGTCGATTTGCCAACGGATATTAACAACCGGGAACACACGAAAAATCCGGTGCCATTGATCATTATCGGAAAACAATTCCTCGGACGATCAGCCGGTTGGATAGACAGCCATGGCAAGGATCTGAGCGCCGTAACGCCCCAGGGCTCGCTTATGGATGTTGCCCCGACCATACTTAGCTTATTCAATATAACCCAGCCGGTCGAAATGACCGGACACAATCTGATAGCCGATAAATTATGAGTACTGCGCGCCAGTTGAATATTGTGTTGGCTTATGCCATATTGTGCGTCTCCTTGATGGCCGGCGGATTTTTATTTTTTAATAAACCAATTTACAGCGCCGAACCGTCATCGGATGCGATAGCGATCAGGGTCATACCGAACCAGGAGCATTTGAGTGCCCGTTTATGGTACGGCCGGCAGGGATTTACCGGATCTCCGCAGTCATTGACGGTCGACGGCTATGAGGCGGTACGGGACGGAAGGACAGTGTATGTAAATGTCGGCAATGTCGACGGCAGTAATCTTTGGACCAATATTTATCTGATATCCTATAACCAGCAAGCCGAAAAGATCACGAGCGACGTATTCGGCCAACTTTTGAAACATTGGAAATTCAATACTAATCTTAATCTAATGTCCGGTTTTTGCCGAAAAGACGCTACTATTAGCTGTCAAAAAGACGAATCCTGCCCGATCGGTGATTTTTGCGATAGCCCCAAAGCCAGGGTAATACGAGATACCCGGCGCTTGTCTGACTTGGCCGATCTACAGTCGCTATTGGATAGCTTCAATGCCCAAAACGGCCATTATCCGATCCTGTCGGCCGGCACCTACCTCGCCAACCGGACGATATCCGTCTGGCCTAGTTGGCTGGACGCCTTTCGCAAGGAGTTGGGGACTAACCCGCCGGTGGATCCGGTTAACGCGTTCGAAAAATGTCCTGACGGGTACGACGGAGTTACCTGCTGGAACGAAGCGGAAAAACGATTTCCCACAACTTTGCCGAATTTACCGGCCGCCAGCAATGGACTGGTATATATCTATCTATCCGATCCGACCGGACTGTCGGGAACGGTATGCGGCGTCTTCGAAAGCGGCTATACTATTTCACCCAGTCCGCCCGACTGCGTAGTCAAAATATGCCTTGATTTCGACCGTGACGGCTACGGCAGCCCCGGTTCGGCTGACTGCCCGAACGGCAGCGCTACCGATTGTAATGACACGGATACAAAGGTGCATGCCGGTAGCGCGGAAATATGCGATAACCACTTTGATGACGATTGTGACGGCCTGGTCGATTGTTGGGATGATAATTGTTTTGCGAATCCATCGTGTACCGCTTTTGTCTGCCATCCGGACGGCTGCGGCAATGGTTGCCCCAGCTTTTGTACGAAGAGCCAGGATCTTGATTGCGGGCCGCCGAATTGCGTTCCCGGCAACGGCTGCTGCGAATTCGGCTGTACCTTCGCCTCCGGCGATACCGATTGTCCGCCCACCTGTTCGCCGAACGGCTGCGGTGGCGGCTGCCCGCCCGGCTGCGGTCCGTCCGATGATCCGGACTGTGCCGGCTGCGTAAGCGGCAACAGCTGCTGCACCGCCGGGTGCACCCGGACCTTGGGTGATCTGGACTGTCCGGAAGAGTGCGTAGACGCCGATCATGACGGCTATAACGCTTACAACGCGGCGCTTTGCCCTTCGGGGAACGACTGCGATGACGGCAATAATAATATCTATCCCGGACACAGCGAGCTCTGCGACGGCCTGGATAACGACTGCGATGATACCAATCATAGCGACGGCATAACTCCTTCCTCAATTGACGACGGGCTGTCCGAGGAGCAATGCAGTTTCGTTTGCGCCGCCCATGGCTATGTATGGACCGGTTTGGGCGACCCGCGGAATTGCTGCGGCAATAACAGCGCTACTCATGAAGGAAATCCATATCAGAATCACGAGAATAATCCACCAGGCTTCTGCAGCGATGGCAATGACAATGATTGCGACGGATTGATCGATATCCTTGATTCGGATTGCAGTACTTTGTGCGGTTCCAGCGGAGAGAACGATTGGTATGTGTTCTCGCAAGGGGATTGCGACCAATGCGACCATGCCGGCGACGACGACGGCGACCAGCCGGGCGATTGGGGCGTGTATAGCAATAAGATCGATGCCTGCGACAGCGATTGCGGGATAGTTTCCGGCAATACGGTTACATTGAGCAAATTCGAACCGGTGAGCGAGACCAGCTGCGATGGCCTCGACAACGATTGCGACGGCACGATTGACGAGGGTCTGGCTATTACATATTATCGCGACAGCGATAATGATAACTACGGCGATCCGCTTGACAGCATCGTTGCCTGCCCTTCATCCCCGCCCAGCGGTTATGTCGCCGATGGCTCCGACTGTGACGACGGCAATAGCAGCGTTCATCCTTGGGCCACGGAAATATGCGAAGACGGTATTGATAACGATTGTGTCGGCGGCGATTATTCGCCCTGTCCGCCGCCTTGCGACGACAGCGACGGTGATGGCTACGGCGTATGTCCGAAGTGCGGCACGGCAAACTCTTGTACTTATGACGGCGAGGATTGCGACGATACCAGAATTTATGTTCACCCCGGCCTGGAAGAAAGATGTGATGGATTCGATAATGATTGCGACGATCCGGACCATAGCGACGGGGTCGATCCGGCGGCAATCGACGAAGGCTGTAATGATGACGGCGACGGCTATTGCGACGAGGATTTTGTTATGTATAATACCCCGTTAAGCCTGTGCCCGTTGACGGTAACCGCCAACGGCAATTACGGCAATGATTGCCTTGACAATCCTTCAAGCCCCTTTGCCGCCACCACGTACCCGGGCGCGGTCGAAACCTGTAACGGCAACGATGATGATTGCGATAAAGTCGTTGATGATGGCTTCAGCGCCGAAAATTGCCAGCCCGTATGCGAATTAGGCGGCTTCATCTGGACCGGCAACGGCGACCCGATCAATTGCTGCGGCAACAATGCCGGCGAGGGGGAATACCCGGAGGCAAGCTGTGAGGATGGGATCGATAATGACTGCGACGGTAGCACCGACTGCGAGGACAGTCCGGACTGCGACGAAGCCTGCAAGCCGGAATGCACATTTATTTTCGAGTTCCCGTGTGAATTCTAGTTAAATATCTTGATGTTTTTATTTTAATTGTACTAAGGTATTTATGTTTAGTCGTAATATTGAACTTTTTACCGCGGATTGTACGCTGATTTATGTCCCGGAGATGCTTAATCGGACAATATATTATGATAAGTAGCAGAAAAGTAATACAATTAACGAGTTTTATTTTTTCGATTATTTTTGTGTTTTGGTTGGCAATATTAATCTCTTTTATACCTTCCCGCGCCCAAACCGTCTCCTCCCCGGACGCCATCGCCATCCGTATCATTCCCAACGGCGAACACTTGAGCCCGGCCCGCTGGTACCGCGAGCAGGGATTTACCGGCTCGCCCCAGTCATTGACGGTCGACGGCTACGATGCCGTCCGCGACGGCCGCACCGTCTATGTCAATGCCGCCAATATTGACGATAAGGGCACGGCCAGTCAGGCTGATGACGAGCTTTTTACCAATATCTATCTCATCTCATATAACCAGGATGCCGCCCGCAATACGGTCGATATTTTCGGCAATATCCTCAAACATTTCAAGCTCAATACCAACCGGACTGTGCCGGACAATTGCAACCTGGCCGTGGAAACGGTCTGCCTTAAGGATTCCGACTGCCCTCTGGGCGATTATTGCCTGAGCGAGAAGGCCCGGATCATCCGCGATGTCCGCCGCCTGCAGGATATCTCGGATATGGACGGTTTACTGGCGGCCTATTACGCGGCCAACGGCCGTTATCCCGATCTGGCCGCCGGCTCTTACCTCACGCACCAATCACTCTCCGTCTGGCCCAGCTGGCAGAAGCTCCTGGCCCAGTATCTGGGCGGTCATCTGCCTGTCGACCCGATCAACCGGCTGGCCCCTTGTCCTGATAATTTCCATCCCGTTACCTGCTGGGACGAGGCAGCCAAGCGGTTCGACGACCAGACGCCCGGTGATATCGATATTACCCTGCGCGCCGGCAGCCGCGTCTACAAGTACACCGGACAGCCCAATGGCGTAAGCTATGTGATCTGCAGCGTCATGGAGTCAGGCTATGTCAAGGACAGCGGCAGCGGCGCCTGTCCGGAATCGGCCGCTTTCAGCCTGAATAACGACGCCGTCAACGAGGACCCGTATTTTGCCAATGTCGGCCTGCCGGTCGGATCTGCCGGCCTGCCCTACGAGGGATCGCTCATGGCCGCTGACCCCAATAACGATGAGATCCATTGGGAATACAGCGCCCTGGGTTCCTGGAGCGGCTGGTCGGCCGCTCCGGAAATGCTTGCCACCTTCGACCCGCTCCAGAAGCGGATCACTGCCGCGGTGGCCGGCCTGCCCGGCGATTATCAGTTTACTGTCAGCCTGGATGATGGCCGGGGCGGGACTGTCAGCCAGACTTTTACCATTACTGTCACCAATCTGCACGTGCCGGAATTCGCGCCCGTAGGGGATAAGACCGTGGTCATCGGCAGCGGCCTCAATTTCACGGTCAACGCCACCGAAGCAGACGGCCAATACCCCCTGGAATTCACGTTTTCCGGCGGTCCGGTCGGTTTCAATAATAACGGCGCAATGCTCAATGAACACGATTACGGCGTGGTGAGCGACGCGATCATCGATATGACCGGCGTCTATCCCGTGAACATGTCTGTCAGCGACTCGTACGGGGGGAGCGAATCGGACGATTTCAATATCAACGTGGTCAACCACCCGCCGGTAATTTCGTCGCTGGCCAATCTGTCTATTACCGCCTGTGTGACTGACGTTTCTTATCCGGTTTCGGCCACCGACCCCGACGGCCATGCCGTTACTTACGCCGCCGCCGGCCTGCCTGCCGGATTGGCGATCGACGGCAATACCGGCCTGATCAGCGGCATTACAGCCGCCTCCGCCGGCTCTTACCCGGTAACAATTACGGTCCGTGACCAGTATTTCACCCAGACGACCAATCCCTCCCACGCCCAGGCCAGCGCCTCTTTTACGATTACCGTGACGGACGAGACATTTACCGTCTGGATCAATAACACCTACGATTTTTATGCCACCCCGCTCGGCATTAACCCCTTGGATCTGTACCTCCACCCTTTTCCTTATGCCACCCTGGCCGAGACCGACGCGGCCAATTCCGTTGACTGGGTGATCACCCGGACCTCGGCTCAGCCCCCAATACCTGATCTTTCCGTCCTGATCAATAATGCCGGGGCGATCAACGGTTCTGCCTTCGACAACAATATACCCGCCGCCGGTTATACTTTTACCATTACCGTAACCGCCACGACCCAGACCTGCCATGTCAGCCGGAGCGCCATGGCCACCTTGACGGTATATCCCAACCAGTGGTGCGGCGATAATATTATCCAAGCCGCCAAGGAATCGTGTGACGGCAGTAAGATGGGCGGCGGTACTTGCCAGAGCGAAGGGTTCGACAATGGCACCGTAACCTGCAATAACTGTTCCTACAGCACGGTGGCATGCTGCAATAGCGGCTGCGGCAGCCGAGTCTGCGGCCCTGACCCGAGTGGCTGTGTCGCCGACTGCGGCAGCTGTACAACGGCCAACACGGCCTGCAATATCGACGGGGAATGCATCTGCGCGATCGGCTATGCCACCTGCAGCACGAATCCCTATGATGCCGACGGCTGCGAATGCTATACCGGATCCGGTCTGCACGACTGCGACCTTGGCACGCAAACCTGCTGCGACCGCGTCGACGGCGGCTGGTCGGTCTGGAGCGGCTGGTCCGACCCGGCCGGCTACAGCGATGGCGCCGGCGGCACCTGTTCCAAAACCTGCGGCGGCGGAATCCAGACCCGCACCCAGATCTGCAATAATCCGTCCCCCTACTGCAGCGGCCTGGAATGCCTGGGCTGTGTCGGCGCCGCTTGCCCGGATGTCAATACGCAGGTCCAGGGCTGCAACACCCAGCCCTGCTGTGTTGACGATTGTAGTACGGGAGATATCAGCTGTTTTGCCGATACAGTACATACTTGTGGTGAAGCCGGGGACGGCGATCCTTGCCTGGATTGGGTGAATGCTTACCAATGCGGCGGTTCCGGCAGTAATAATTCAATATGCAATGGTACGGGAACGGGATGTCAATGCGAGATTGTAAGCCACAGAAATTGTAACGGAAATTGGGCCGATGGCTGTGAAGCGACTTTAGGTACTTATTCTAATTGTTCTGGCTGTGGTGACGTTTGTGTCCCGCCCGAGAGATGTGCAGCGGGTAGATGTTTTGATTGGGGCGGCGGTGATCCTTAGTATCTCAATAATTGAGTAGCATACGATATAAATTTGCAGTAATATATTAAAAACACCGCCTATTGTTATAGGCGGCGTTTTTATGTTATATTTTATTTAAGCTTATAGCAGGAAATACCCGGAGAAACTGACGAGCAGACCGATCAGGATGCCCACTGCCACCTGGGCCGGTGTGTGGCCGATCTTTTCCAGAAGATGGGGATAATGTTCGTCCAAAACTTTGTCGTCTTTCAGGTCTTTGACCAGGATGTTCAGTATTTTACCATGCTGGCCGAGATAGCGCCTGATACCGAGCGCATCCCGGATGACGATTACGGCCAGGATCAGGCTAATGGCGAAATCGGGCGATCCCAGTCCTTCGCTTAACCCGGTAGTTGCCGCCAGGGCGGATACCAGGGCGCTATGGCCCGAGGGCATGCCCGAATACTTGACCAGGTTGCGCCAGCGCCAGCCGGAGCCATTTGTGTGGAATACCAGTTTGGCCGCTTGGGCGATCAAGCCGGCGAGTAGGGGGAGGAGGATGATTTTATACATATAAAAATATTAACGCTTATCCAAATATAAATAATTATACAATAAAATTGTTTTTTCTAAAAATTAAATTTTTATCCGCGGATTTTACGCTGGTTGCTACGCGGATTTTACGCTGATAATAAAGACAATTAATTATAATAAGGAATATATGATTATATTGAAATCTATACTGTTTGGATTGATCCAGGGCGCGACCGAGTTCCTGCCGGTGTCCAGCTCCGGACATTTATTGATACTGCATGATTTTCTTTCGTTGCCGGTTGAAAACGATCTGTTGTTCGATGTATTATTGCATTTAGCGACGTTTTTAGCCGCGGCCTGGTACTTTCGGTCAGACATCACTAAGATCATTCATGCCTTATTCTTCTGGCGGGACAAAAGATATGATGCTGAACGCCGGCTGGGTATTTGGCTGGCTTTAGCTACTGTTCCGGCGGCAATTGTCGGCTGGCTGGCCGGGGACTTTATTGAGGGTCTGGCCCGCCATATATGGGTGGTGGCGCTGATGCTCGCTATGGTTGCGCTTATCATGATATTGGCTGAGCGGTTCGGAAAACGGGATAAGGATCCCGAACAATTAAGTGCTGGACAATCGTTCATTATCGGCTGCGCCCAGGCGCTGGCGCTCATCCCGGGGACTTCCCGTTCAGGCGCGACCATGGTGGCCGGTTTATTCTGCGGACTCAAGCGGGAAGCGGCAGTCCGGTTTTCATTCCTGATGTCTCTGCCGATAATATTGGGAGCGGCCCTGAAAAGTTTGACCGATCTCAGTCCGGCGGCGGTTAACGGGACAGAAGCGGAGGTTTTTTCGATCGCTTTCGCGGCGGCCCTGATTTCCGGTTGGCTGGCGATCAAATATCTGCTTGTCTATACGAAAAAATACAGTTTAAAGCCATTCGCGTATTACCGCCTGCTTTTGGCTGCGGCTTTATTGCTTTATTTATTCTATTCCGCCTAAACAATAGTCCGTTTTTTAAGAAGCAGTAAATAACCCATCGTTACGGCGGCCAGCATAAAAAGATAAAACAGTAATATATGGCGGCTTAATCCGATCAGGGCAATGCCGATAAGCGAAAGCATTGACGAAACTTGGACGAAGATATTGAAATGCAGGATATCCGGCAATATCATATGGCCGTAAACCGGCCAGGGAAGCCAGTTCGGGGAAGATATGCCTGGCGGATTGGCGGAATAATCCGACTCGATCGCATAGAACGGCTGCTCCGGAGAAATAGTTATCGGCCGTATAGCGGGAGAGGGGATATATGGGGCGCCTATGGCGGCATGGAAAACCGGCTGCCGGGGCGTGCCGAATTCCTGCACGACCAAAGTGGTTTCGCGTCCCTGGAATTCGCCTTCCAATATGGCTACGCCGATCTCCGTGAATTTATCGTGAAGCAGGTTCTTTTTATGGGTCGGGGAGTCGAGCCAGGCCGATACCACCCCCTCGCTGCTCATGAAGTCCACGGCCAGATTTTCTCCCGCATAATTATATTCGTATCCGGCGGTTTTTATCCAGTAAGAAAAACTATTACCATCCAAGGTGTGCTGGAATTTTTGACTTTTGAGGATCGCCTGGCCCTTGTCGTAAGCCGCTTTTGTAAGCAGCTGGTTGGCGGTAAGCGCCGGCAGGCCAGCCTTACTACGGGTTTCGTTCGTAAGCTCAATGATTTTTTCGTCGGTTATGGTGGAAAGCGAGGCGATTTGCGGTAATAAAAAAATCCCTAGAAGCACGAGCCATAGAGATATCCGGCACCAGCGCTGGCACCACAAAGATTTAAGCTGTAAAAAGGGGGCAATTCGCCTCATTTTATTTTTGTTTTTGTATTAGACTATTTTAATTTTTGTCTATTATAATTATAGCATATTTGTTAAATATAGGCAAGTGGAAAAGTTCTGAGCAATTACTTTTTTGAAGACTGGAAAAATTATATTTTTTAATAACCAATAACCAAACAAATTCCAATAACCAATGGCCAAAATTCCAAACTGTTTGATTATAGGCTATTGGAATTTTGGGCATTGTTTGCTTATTGCTTTTTGTAACTTGGTTATTTGGTTAATATTGTATGACACTGATTGATGAATTAATCGAACGGGGATATTTGAAAACACCGGAGATCATTGGCGCTTTTCGGAAGATCAAACGGGAGGATTTCGTGTTGCCCCAAGACCGAGGATATTCAGAAATCAACTCGCCGCTGCCGATCGGTTATGGGCAGACAATTTCCCAGCCGCTGACAGTCGCTTTCATGCTGGAGCTGCTCCAGCCGCAACCGGGGCAGAAAATATTGGATATCGGCGCCGGTTCAGGCTGGACCAGCGCGCTGCTGGCCGAGCTTGCCGGTAGCGATGGCCGTATATTCGGCATCGAACGCCTGCCGGAGCTTTGCCGTTTTGCCACAGACAACACCAGCCATTACGGTTTTGCCGCCAGCGGGCAGATAGAGATAATCTGCGGTGATGGCGGCAGGGGATTGCCTGACAGGGCGCCTTTTGATAGAATATTAGTATCGGCTGCTTCGTCTGATATCCCCGAAGACCTGCCCAGACAGCTTGGCAGCGGCGGGCGGCTGGTAATACCGGTCGGCCCGATCGGGGAAAGTCAGGATATAGTACTGATAACTAAAGATAAATCGGGGACAATAACCGAGGAAAGGCATCCCGGATTTGTTTTTGTGCCGCTTGTTTAAATTTTAAATAGTATATAAGACAATATTATGAAAGCAGTTATTTTCGCTGGTGGAATCGGGTCCAGAATGTGGCCGCTTAGCCGAAAAAATAATCCCAAGCAATTTCAGTTGCTGATCGGGCGGCGCTCTATTTTCCAGCAAACAATCGATCGTGTTAAATTGGGTTTTAAGGCCAAGGATATTTTCATTTCGACCGGGCAGGAGTATGAAGATATTATCAAAGAACAGGTTCCCGAAATTCCCGAAAGCAATCTTATATTGGAACCGGAAAGAAGGGATAGTCTGGGAGCGGTTGGTTTTGCGACAGCTTTTATCCACAAGAAATTTCCGGGTGCGACCATTGCCGCGATTTGGGGCGCTGACCATTTGGTTGAAGATAATAAATCATTCATCAAGGCTATTGAAATAGCCGGTGAAGTAGCCGAGAAAAACCAGAAAATATGCAAAATCGACACGCGCCCGACGTTTCCCAGCACTTACAACGGCTGGGTTGAGATCGGTAAACAAGTGCAAAAGATCGATGGCCATGATGTTTACGAATTTGTCCGGTTTATCGAAAAGCCCGATGATAAAAAAGCTCGCCAGCTATTCCGTTCCGTGAAATATTTGATTAATGTCGGTTATATGGTGTGGCCGGCGAAAGTAATGTTGGAATTATACAAAAAACATACCCCCGAAACATACCGGCATTTGGAAACGATTATGGCTGCTATAGGCACAAGGCAAGAAAAAGCAGTTTTGAAGAAGGAATACAAAAAAATAGAAAAGGATTCGGTCGATTACGGTATTTTCGAAAAATTAAAACGCGGCGATATGTTGGTAATTCCCACGGATATGGGTTGGACCGATATCGGTACCTGGGGCCTCTTGTATTCCGGTTTGGCTAAAGAGGAAGACGAGAATATCACCCAGGGCAATGTTGAGTTGATCGATAGCGGGGGGAATCTGGTATGGAGCACCAGAAACAAAACAATTGCGCTGGTTGGCGTAAAAGACATAGTAGTGGTCGATTCAGCCGATTCAATATTGATTTGCCACCGTAACAAAACCGGGGATATAAAAAAATTAGTAGAATATTTGAAGAAAAATAACAAGAAATTGGTATAGGTCAAAATTGATTATGAAATTAACCATCAAAACATTAATAGTATTGATTTTGATAATTTCCGTGATCGGCTATGGTTATTATCTGAAAAAGACAAATTCCATAGCCGGACCCAGTGAAGATAAAGTTTATTTTGTTATCAATTCCGGCGATACCGTCGATGCGATCGCCCAGAATCTTTTCGATTCCGGTCTAATTATTTCGCCCCTGGCATTCAAGATATATGTCTGGCGGCAGGGTCTGGATAATAAGCTGCAGGCCGGTAATTATGATTTGTGGCCCAGTCTGAAATTGAAAGATATCGCCGACCTGATCGCGAACGGGCAGGCGGTCAGCCGGGAGCGGACCATTCGACTGATCGAAGGCTGGACGATCGATGACATCGACGCCTACTTAGCCAAAGAAGGCATCACGACAGCCGGCGATATTACCGCCATTGCCGGAAACCAGGTTTCTGACTGGCCCGATGCATTGGACCGCCCCGCCTTCATCGATGAATTGCCGCCGACCGCGACGCTGGAAGGCTATCTCTTTCCCGATACATACCGCATATTTTCCGACTCGAGCGCCTATGATATCATTGCCAAACAATTGGCCAATTTCGAAGACCGGATACCGGACGAATGGCAGGAAGAGATGAAACGGCAGGGGCGGTCTTTGCCTGAGACCATTACGATGGCCTCGATAATAGAGAAAGAGGTCAAAGGGGCGAAGGATATGAAAATAGTCGCCGGCATACTGTATGAGCGTTTGCGTCTGGGTATGCGGCTGGAAGTCGATTCGACTATCAATTACATCACCGGCAAAAATGACGCGCAAGCAGCGCTGACAGACTTGGAAATAAACTCACCTTACAATACTTACCGCAATTACGGCTTGCCGCCCGGACCGATCTCCAATCCCGGATTGAACGCGATCGAAGCGGCCATATATCCCGAAGAATCGGAATATTTGTTTTATCTCAATCGGCAAGACACCGGAGAGACGATTTTCAGCAAAACCTACGCCGAACATATACGAAACAAACAGATTTACCTGAAATAAATCGAAAAACAGCTTTCAAAGCTGTTTTTTGATAGATAAAGGCCTTTTGTGCTATAATATATTTATTAAGCAAAAGATATAGATTATTCCAATGTTTAAGCATAGCATTTAAATCACGAGTATCCGGAAGGAAAATAAAAGCAGATAGCATAAATAAAATTTAAAAATGCTGTTATCTGTTATCTGTTATCTGCAATCTGTTGTCCATTCTAAACCTATTAATGTAATAACATTGAATAACTAATTATCAATATATAAGAGATAAATCATAACGTTAAGTAAATGTTTGTCGAAAAAGGCAAGGCCAAACCGGCGCCCAAACCAGGACCGATAGATGCCGGCGCGCACAATCCATTTGTGGTTGAATCGCGTGAAAACACGATTACTCTTCATACCCGCTTGATCATTTATAGCGTTTTGGGAACGGCTGTTTTGGCGTGCCTTGGTATAATATACATATTTTTACCGAAAACAAAGCCGATTGTTTATGAAACAGTGCCCGTAAACCGGACGCAAACGGCGACATCGAGCGGTCGCTTGCCTTTAATGGACGGAAATGGCAATGAAAACAACCATGGAAGCAGTACATTGACTGATCTGAAAGCGGAGTTTATCACTTTTGGCGATTTTTACATTCCGCCCCAGACAGCATCGCTGGCGCTCGCGGAAGATTATAATTTACCCCTCAACGTAAAATCGGACGTGATCAATTATTATGAATTATCCCGTAAGTTGAATCTTGATCCCTATCTTGAAGATCTGAATAATCAGGGATTCGCGATCATTGACGACGCCCCGTTCATAAAATCGGCAGAATTTTACGATACTTACCGGGAATTGCTGAACGAAGAAATTCCTGTGGTAATCACGAAAGATTTTATCGTTTATTATTTTCAGAACGAAGTCAAACAAGTCTACAAAGAAGTCCAGAAGAGCGTGTTTTACGATAATGTTTGGCAGATATTCCACGATCTTTACAAGGTGGCCCTGGCGCGCTACATGGACCGGCTGGAAAAAACCGGCCTGGTCAATGACCCGGTATTGGAAGGCCAGCGACTGGCGACCGCGTATTATGCCATGACCCTGAAACTTTTGATGCCGGAGGCCAGCCAGATTAACGGCAAAACCGGATTGGCTGACGCTAACCGGTTTACCGAAAAGGATTTATCAACATATACTTTCGATATGCCCGAAGAGATTGCCACGGAAGTGGATAGTGAATTCCAATTGGTAGGCCGGGCCGGCGGCAAAGTAAAATCACCGCTTTTGTTGTATACAGTTGACTATAGCCGCTATGCCGTCCCCGGTGATTACCAGGCAAATATGAAATTAAATAATTTTTACCGCGCTATCAAATGGCTCAATACGGTTTTCCCGGTCGATTACATAAGCGATGATTGTCCAAACTGTCTGCTGGACCATGATGACTGGCAGATAAATATGATCGCCGGCGCCTATATCACGAAAGACCTGTCGGACGAGCAAGAACTCAAGAATTTGTGGGCGATGGTTTATAAATTTATTGCCTTTTTTTCCGGATTAAGGACCGAGTTGACGTACCTCGACTATCGGTCCGTATATGACGAAGTATTCGGCCGGGACTTTGCCGTGGATCGGGCCTTTTCCAAAGATAATCCCAACCGCGAGGATCAAACAGATGAATTCCGGCAGAAGATAAAAGCGATCACCTTTGCGCCGATTGAAGGCGGCCTGGACCGGGCGGACGAAACGAACCGGCCATATATCGGCATGCGCCTTTTGCAGGAGCCGTTTTGGCCCAATGATTATTTATTGGACCAATTGACCGGTAAGGATTTGAAATTTACGCTGATTCCCGGGCAAAAGCCCCCGTTAACGAATTGCGGCGGCAATTACCGGTGCCGTGCTATCGGTTTGGACCTGTTGAACTTGCTGGAACCGCAAAACCAGAATCAATATTTTCTGGATAACAGCGATTATTCCGGCTATGACGATCGGGTTCGCCTGCTCAAGAAGGAATTATCAACCTTTGACCGTAATGCCTGGAATAATAATATTTATTGGTCAACGCTTGACCTGCTGAAGCCCATCCTGTCATACGATATGTCCGAAATGCCTGCTTTTACGAATTCCGCCTGGGTCCTTGACCGTGACGACAATTCCGCGTTGGCGGCCTGGGTCAATCTTCATTTACCCGCTGACGAAATCGATATTTATTCCGAAGATTTCGAAGCAAATAATTTGGGAGTATACAAAGAATGTAATTTGCGCAACTATATCGAACCGAACCGGAATTTGCTTAATGTTTTGACAGCCAAGTCAGATATGCTAAGCGGCATGATCGAAGCACTTGGAGTCGGCGAAAAAACCAATACCGCGATAATCGAATTGAGGGAGCTCAAAGCCAAGATAGATGAATTATATTCTATAATGGAAAAAGAAATTTCCGGTACCCAGCTTAACGCGGATGACTGCAAGATAATCAAAGATTTCAGCACCAGATACCAGGTCAAACGAAAAGGGGAACGCTCATTTTCCGTGAATTTCAGCAGCGGTAATGCTTTACGTACCAATTTGAATGATATAAATGCCGTTATTCTGATATACAAGAGTAATGGTGAAAACATATTAGCGGTCGGACCAATCTTCAATTACAGTGAACATTAGCAGTTTTTGCTAATATTAAAAGCGATTATTAACTTGACAAAACTATCGATTATGGTAGAATAAAACAATAATTTACACCACAGACAGCAGGCATTACGCCAGTATATAAGACCCGCCGAGGTGAGACCGCTATGCAATATAGCTGGATTTTACTTGAATGTGGTGTTTGCCGCATTTTTTATTTTCTAGCGAAAGATCGGATTAATTTTGAGATTATGAAATTGATCCGTAGCTTAGAGGGGTATCGGCTGTTTAAATTGAGAAGAAGCATTCAAAAGAAGCAGTTATATTTATAATTCATGATTATTATATGGCAAAGTCAAAAGTACAAAAAAAAGACATTCTGAACGATTTGCGCGACAAACTGGAACGCGCGCGCACTGTCGTATTTGCCGGCTTCGACAAGCTCACGGTGGGTGAAAATAATGAGCTTCGTCAGCTGCTCAAAAAAGAGCAAAGCGAATATGTGGTGGCCAAAAAGACTTTATTGCAGATGGCACTCAAGGAAAAGGCGGGTTTGGAGATCGACTCCAAGGAGTTGGCGGGTAAGGTAGCGGCGGTATTCGGCTATGGCGACGAAGTGGCGCCGGCAAAAGTACTGGCCGGTTTTATGAAGACCCATGAGGAACGCTTGAGTTTTTCGGGCGGGATCCTTGAGGGAAAATTCATTGGCGCCGAGGCCGTAAAGCAGCTATCCCAATTGCCGGGCAAACAGGAGCTTTATGCAAAAATGGTCGGTTCATTGAACGCGCCCATTTCGGGATTCGCCAATGTCCTGGCGGGAAATTTGCGGAAGTTCGTCTATGCCCTGAACGCGATCAAAGACAGCAAGGAATAGTTTATTTGCGGTAACACGCAGTTTGCGGGTTCGAAGTGAAATTAATAACAAAATATTTTAAATAATTACCAATTTTCAATTAATAACTAAAAGACTAACTATTCAATTAAATTTATGACAGAAGAAAAAACCAATGAAGCGGCAGCCGCTGAAGAGAAAAAGGACGTGGTAGTGCCGGACAAATTCAAAACATTAGTGGAGCAGGTCGAAAAAATGTCCGTCATGGATCTGGCCGAACTGGTCAAGATCCTCGAGGATAAATTCGGCGTTTCCGCCGCCGCCCCGGCAATGATGATGGGCGGGATGATGCCCGGAGCGGGCGCGGTTGCCGAAGTAGAGGAAAAAGACAGCTTCGATATCGAGCTGACCGAAGCCGGCGGCAACAAGATCGGTGTCATTAAGGCGGTCCGCGCGGTAACCGAAATGGGCCTGAAGGATGCCAAGGATCTGGTTGACGGCGCGCCGAAGATGGTCAGGGAAGGCGTCAAGAAAGAAGAAGCCGAAGAGATCAAAAAGAAACTCGAAGAAGCCGGCGCCAAAGTAACTTTGAAATAATCCAACCGATTTAATTAAAAAACACCTCCGATAATGTTCGGAGGTGTTTTTGTATTGTTGGATGGATCAATACCCGTATGATCCGAAAGATAATAAATAACCAAACAGTTTGGTTATTGTGTCTTGGCAGTTGGTTATTTAAACACGGTTTATTGTCCCGCTTCCGCCGTAGTTTCTTCCAAAAAAGTTGCCGGGGCGGAATATATCTTCGTACCGTTCAGGAAATACATCGTTTTTCCCGGTTCGTCGACATAGAAATCTTTCAAATTGTCGAATTTGTCCGCTTTGTACTGCTCGATGTACTGGCCGGTTTTATCGAAGAGTATCAGCCGTTTTTCCGACGGTTCCAGAATATAGATGTATTTCTGATCCTGGGATACCTGGATCTTCGTCGTGGCGGACAGGGGAGGCTGGACCGCTGCCTCCAGACGGAAATCCTGCGGTTCGCCGCGCAGATATTTCAGGATTTGGCCGTCGGCCAGAAGGACATAGACATAGCCGTCTATCGCCAAGCCCTGGGCATTATTGAAATCGGCATCCCCCTGAACCCAGGCATACGGAGAGGAAAACGCGTTGCCGGAGCGGTTGAAGCGGTATATTTGGTCGTCTTCGCGGTCCAGGAGATAAAGGCGCCCGCTGTAAGTGGCCGCACCCGAGATTTGTTCGGATTTACCCAGCAGATTAATGGATAAGCCGGTCATTGTTTCATCTTTTGTAGACAGGGAAATAATCGATTGCTGGTTGAAATAATAAATATTTTCTTCATCGGCAAATGTCGGATACCAAAGCGTCTGGATGTCGAGGGAGACGTCGGTAACCGTGGTTACGGCATTGTTATCGGTATCGAGCACGTAGATCGACTTGTCCCGGCTGTCGGCGGCATACAATTTACCGCCTTGCGGAGAGAGGATTATATTATCCGGCTGAGCATTGCCGTTCAGGTTGGCTAAATCGGCCAATTCTACGGCGTCATCGATTCGCACCACCCGGCGGGTGATTTCGAGCTGTTCTTCGAGTTTCTTCTTGAAGGTGTTGTATTGTTCTTTTTGTTCGTCCGTTGCCTGCGGCAGCTGTTCCATCAGCGCCGTAATCTCTTCGAAGAGCTTCTGGGCTCCCGCCTCATTGCTGTAGAGCAGGCTGGCTTCCGCCTGATTCTGTTTGCGCTGGATCTCGTCAGCCAGCTCCCGGTATTGGTCTTCGATTGCCTGGTTATTCTGCCGCTGGCGATTGATCGCTATATTGGCGAATAATACAGCCAGCAACACCAATGATGTCAGGAGAAGAATGCGGCGGAAATTGCTCATACCGGTCAAGAAGCGAAACACGCGCCGCAATTTGAGATAGAAAATTGTCGGCAATTTACCGAATGACTCGCCGGCCTGGCGCCAATTAGCGGCTGTTTTAATGATAATATAGGCAATATTGATGAGCCATAGGAAAATCGACTTTGCTCCCGATAACAGGCCTTTTATGGGAATTAATGATTTCCTTTTGCCGTACATCTTTTCTTTCAATATGATCGATTTATTTTCTCTGCCCGTTTTTTTGTCTTTGGAGCCGGAAAAGGAGGCGAAAGAAAACCATTTTTTCAGATTGATAAGGCCGGACGGAGAAAGCAGTGTTTCAGTGTTGTCTTCGGTGGCATTGAGTTCCGTAATGGAATCCTGGGTGTTTATGGGGGCGGCCAATTTCGGTTCCGCCGCCCGTTCCAGGCTGGTGCGTTTGATGAGTATTCCCAGGAATGGCACATAGGAGTTAATTTTTTCCAGGACGGTTTTTATCTGTTCGACCGCCCCTTGCGGCGGCAAAGTGGTGACGATATCGATCAACTGCTGGTTGCTCAGGTATTCGGGCAAGGCTTCATTGGCAACGAGGACATAACCCTTGGACGGAATTTGTCCGCTAACGACATTGGCAAAAAGCTTTTTTGGCGTGTTTACCCCTTCTTCATTTCCCGGCTGTTCGGCAGCCAAGTCCGTGATCCTGTATTGCGACTTGCCGCTGTCACCGTCCCCGGACGGCTTCCGGGATCCGGCCTCTTTGGCCTTGTAAATCAGAAGAACTTTGTTTTTGCCCGTATTGGTGAAATATAGGGTTTGATTGTGGATCACGCCCGCGATAATATTGATCGCATCCAGATTGATGGATAGCTTTTCGGCTTCCAGGAATTCCCGGAAATTGGTGTTGGTTTTGGCCAGCGCCATTTCGAAAATATGCTCCGGGGTCACCGTGGTGATCCGTTCGCGCAGGATTATCTTGTCATTCTGGTAATAATTCTGGACCAGCCGATCAATAAGAAAATTGATTATCTTCAGGCTGGCCTGAAGATTATTATCGATTTCGACCAAGACAAAAATTTTGCCCGCCAGTGTTTCTTTGATAGTATCCGGCTGGGCAATATAAAGCTCACTGGTTGTCGGGCTGTGTTTGGATGGGGTGAGATTGATTTGGGCTAATTTATAGCTCATATTACTTAATTTCATTGACGTTATTGCCATTATATTATACTATAAAGGGAGAGTAAAGGCAACACTGCGGGAGATAGGAAATTTGATATTAGAAATTGGGAATATAATACATTTTATAGAGGTGCTTGGATTATATCCCAAATTTCTAATTTCCAATTTCCAATTTCTAATAATATTAAAGATAAGTTATCAGCTATTATAGCCAAATTATCCAATAGCCAATCATTTATGCTTCACAAACTTTTCGGTTCACAGGCGCGGGTCAAGATACTCAAATTATTCCTGACCAATCCGGACAAGAAATTCTATATCCGGCAGATTTCGCGCGACCAGAAATTGCAGCTTAATTCGGTCCGGCGGGAGCTCGAAAACCTGGAACAATTCGGCCTGCTTATATCCAACCCGGTCGATACGGACGAAGAGGGTGAAGCGGCCATGACCCGGGAGGATTTTATCAAACAGGTCAGGCCGGTTAAGGTAAAAGACAAAAAGAAAAGCAAGGATATACCGCTGAAACTGGAGAAAAAATATTACCAGGCCAATCGTGGTTTTATTCTGTACGAAGAGATCAAGGCCCTGATCATTAAGGCGCAAATGCTCTATGAACGCGATTTCATCGAGAAGCTCCATAAGGCCGGCAAGCCGAAGCTGCTTATTCTGACCGGATTTTTCGTGAATGATCCTGACAAACCGGTTGATCTCTTCGTGGTCGGCACGCTCAATAAGCAGCGTTTCGCCAGATTGATCCGGGAACTGGAAGCGGATCTGGGGCGCGAAGTCAATTATACCCATATGAGCACCCGCGAATTCCGCTACCGCCGCGATATCACGGATATTTTCCTTTATGGTATTTTGGAGGGGCGCAAGCTGGTGGTGATCGACGAATACGGGGTGAGTTAAAATAACTGATTGACACGGATTCGAGACTGATAATCACGGATCACGGATTTGAGTTAAATTTTTCAGGAAACCGACAGTTACGATTGTCGGTTTTTATGTTTTCAAGATACTTTTAAATTACCGTTAAATAATGTTATAATATAAAGGTAATAAAATAAACAGTGGAAAAATGCATAATTTAATTAATAAATTAAATATTTAAGGGAAACAGCTGGGATTTTGGGCTGTTTTTTAATAAAAATATATGGCAAATGACAATATGCAGGAGTTCATCGAACAAATCATTAAAGAAGCTGGATTGGATAAGATGCCGCAAGATTTTCTGGAGGCTTATTCGGAAAAGGTAAGGACGGAAGCGGTAAAAAGGCTGGGGATAGTGGCAGTTAAGGAACTGAACGAAAAACAGATCGAGGAATTCAATAAATTGATGGAAGAGACCGGAAACGATGCGGCCAAAATGAACGAATATCTGGCGGAGAATATCGGTAATTTCCAGGAGAAGATGAGCCAGGCCTTGGCCGAATTCGGTCGGGAAGTAATCGAAAACGCGAAAAATTTAGTTTCTTAACGATAAAACTATGCCCGCAAAAAATCCAAAACCGGAGCAGATAAAAAAGCAGATCGAAAAGATCGAGAAAGATTTCGACAAGAAGCTGAATGAAATAATTTTCGAACGGGATAAAAAGATCAACGAGATTTTAGATAATATGAGGCTGCGCAAAACACGCAAGTCTATTTAAGATATCCATATGGCGAACAAAGAAATCAAATCCGAAAAATTAGAAAACCAAGCAGATATCGATATTGAAGAATTAAGAGAGGAGACGGCACAAGCCGGCCGTGACCTGATGGCTTTGGGTAAGATAAGAAAAGCGGCGGGAGATGATTTTACCAAAGAACAAGAGAAAGAGTTTGAAGATATGCAAGAGAAACACAGGAATCTGAAAAAAAGACTGGCGGAGAAAACCGGGCGGGAAAAGAAAAAGGAAAATACGGAGGAAGCGCCGGAAAGCCATGAGGCCGAGGCGGAAAGCACCGAGGAAAGTCAGGCCGGCCCTGTGGAAGGCGAAGGGGTGGATCTGAGAAAAATGAACATCAATTCAGAAGGCGGAAATATATACTTAACCATCAATAATATCGTTAACAGCAGTGAAGTGAAAATCGCCCAAAAAGCAACCAAGGCCCTAAAAGAAAATACGGAAAAAAAGGAAGAATCGTTACGGGAATTGCGCGAAGAACCGGACACTGAAACGGAAAAAGAGGTAAAGGCCGTGGAAGACGAAAGTGAAAATGCCGAGACCAAGATCGAAAAAGTGAAAAAGGAGACGGAAATTGAATATGAGGAGTTGTTAAAAAGCTGGCATTACGGTTGGGACGAAAATGCCGAGACGGAAACGAAGAAGCCGATTTCAGATAAAAAATTCGGGGAAAACGACGAGATTCCATTGGTCCCGAAAGGCAGCCCGGGCGGAGCGCAGAAAAGCACTACAGATAAAAAAGAAAAAACGGATGATAAAATCCCGGACAAATCAGAGAGCGTGAAAAATACAGGCAGAGAAAAGGAGATAAGTTATTTGGAAAAAAGCATCAGGGATATTGAAGATGAATTAAAAGTCAAAGATAATCCTGTGGCGCGGGCACATTTGAGTGTACAGAGAAGAAGATTGGAAGAACTTCAAGGAAAGATTACGCAAGAACCCAAAGCCAAAAAAGGTATTGATGTTCTACCGGAGACGAAGAAAACCGCCAGGGAAACCCTTATGAATAAGGGGCTGTACATAGATGCGGAAGATATTAAATTTGACCTGGAATACAAGTTTGACGAAAAGACCGGAGAGCTAGTAATTTATTTAGAAGACAATAAGAACCTGAAAGATATAGATGATTTGCTCAAAGATAGTCATTTGGAGCAGGAGACAAAGGAAGCGTTGCTTATGAAAGTGACCGAATCAATGAACAATGCCCTGGACGCGGAAGCCACCAATGAATATAGCAAGTTTTTCAAACATCATAAGACAGTGTTGCTCGGGGGTGCGTTGGTAAGCGCCGTTGCCGGAGGTGTCTCTGCCGGCGCGCGTATGCTGGGAGGCGGTCTGGCGATGCAGGCGGGCAAGGTGGCGGGAGGGACGATCCTGGGCGGTTTCAGCGGCGCGGTAAGCGGTAAGGTGAGGGAGTGGCTGAACCCGACGATAAAAAGGATGCAGGAGAAGAACTCCCGGAAACTGAAAAAGATCAGACAGAAGATCGCCAAAAAGTTCCTGACCGAAGATAATTTGAAGATAGCCTTCGCCCAGGTGGTAAGGGAGCAAGCCCTGGAAAAGATACGGGAAGGGGTAAAAAAGACCGAAAAAGGTCAGGATATCAAAAATAATATCAGGGATTATATAGATGCTAATCAAAGCATGTTCGGCGATGTGGACAACGGCGAACGGGATAAATTAGCCGGCATGCTGGCCCATATCGTGAGCATCGAGGATGAGAACAGCCGCTTACTGGCCGGAGAGATCGATAAAAGGCTGGGCAGGGACAAGGACGGCAAGCCCAGAAGCCAGGTCAAGCGCGGTACGGTCATGGGTTCGATAGTCGGGACCGCGACCGGTGCTGCCCAGGCATTTCTGGATAATCCGTATATGCCCACTATCGCGAGCGGAGCGATTGGCGGCGTAATGATCGGCAATACCTATGACCAGGGCTGGAAGAAGTGGGACCGCCGCCGCTACGGCGAGCAAATGGCGGCCCAGGTCGAGGAGATCGCCGGCAAAGAGAAGAAAGAGCAGGAGGATATCAATATGCTCAAAAGCTATCTGGAAAGCGGTATTCTGGACGAGCATCCGACATCCCGGGAAAATGCCAAGAATATATTGATCGGGGAATTTCTTCGCAACACGACCGAGGCCAATGAGGCAGGAGTAAAAGAAATAAACGATAAATGGAAAGAGAAATACCGCCACAAGAAATGGAAACGGATTGTTGCGTATTCTGGCGGTGTTATTACTGGTATAGGAAGCGGCATAGCCGGAAGGTTTGTGTTTGAAAATTTTAAGGGTTATTTTGGTTTTAAGAGTGATTCGGGCAAGTCCGGCAGTAATACTGTTGGTAAAATAGATCAGGATAAAATGGACCAGATGAACGCGATGTGGCCGAAAGACGAGAGATACGGGCAGGGTCATATGCCGGAAGGAAAACAGGCGACGATGGATGCATCCATGAATCGTCATCATGAAACAGGTCCCAAGTATCCCAATAATGCGGAACCAATGGAAAAGGAAGGGGTAGCGGGACAGGGCAAAACCGTTACGCCGGAATATCCCCACAATGCCGAGCCGATGGAAAAAGAAGGTGTGGCAAGCCAACACGAAGCCCGCGCCCAGGGATATCCTTATAACGCCGAACCAATGGAAAAGGAAGGGGTAGCGGGACAGGGCAAAACCGTTACGCCGGAATATCCCCACAATGCCGAGCCGATGGAGAAAGAGGGCGTTGTAAGCGATGAAGCGGTCCGGCCGGAAGCCAAGCCGATCGAAATTAAGATTGAAGGGAAGGTCAATACATATTCCGAAGCGGCGTATGAGGCGGTCAAGAAGGCCGATGCCGGCACCCAGGACAATTATATCCGGCGCTGGCTGGGAGAAGGGACGAAAGTCAATGACGACAACCGGGCCGAACTGGTCCGCCAGGCCACGCGTAAATTGTCTATTGCCAATATCAAGATGGGGGACGGCAACGACGTCAAGAATCTGGTCTACAAGGGCAATGTCGGGCGGCTCTATCCGGACGGCCGCTTTGAGATGGATACCGGCGAGAGCCATTACGCCCCGAGCGCAGTGAGCGAAGAGCATCTGCGGACGAACGCGGCAAATATCAGGCACCATCTTGAAGAAGGGCAGAAGGTTATCGACCAGCATCTGAATGCCGAGGCGAAAGCGGAAGCCGAGCTTTATCAGAAGGTTATCGACCATTCGCCGGTTACCGGCAAGCCGATGCTGACGCCGGAACAGATCGAGAGGGCCGGCCTGGATATGCACCATCCGGGCGACGTCAAGATGATAGAGCGGTGGAAAGGGTTGATTGACCATGAATTTGCCGCCAAAGCCAAATTCGGCGATAGTTACCATATGTACCAGTATACACCGCGCGATATCAGGATATTGCACGAATTGTCCGCTCACCATGATTACGACCTTAACTCCGAACAAGTGATCGACACATACAAGAGTATGCCCGAGGGGCTCAAAGGCAGAGTGCTGTTGGGCGGTATCATGGCCGATAAATTCGACCAGGAGCCGCTTGGCTATATGAAGGTCTGGGCCAGCGGTTATGACAAATCCGATATCGCCACAGGTATGAAAATGATGTTGAATCTCGACTACACACCGGCCGAGGGCGATATCACGATAGACCAACGCGATATTATTACCCTGAAGAACGCCTTCGGCTATAAGGGTATCGGCGTGATGATTTCCCGCGATAAGATCGGTATCGACGGCCCGCTCCGCAACAACTGGAATACTTCGGATTGGGGCGGCGACCTCAAACCGGCCGGCGACCTCAACAAAGGCACGCTTGAATCGGCCGGAATACGGGTCAAAGAAATAGGTGAATATCTCAGTATCAAGCCGCATACACCGGAAACGACTGCGTCAGTCGGTGAAAAGTTGGCAACCAGTCCAACTGGACCGCAGATCGCTCAAAAGGGGCAGACTGTGGGCGGTAGTTTTGTCGACGAAGAGCCGAAAAGGATGGGCGGACAGTTTACCGAGGAAAAATAAAACCCGGAGAAAGACCTGATGTCCTTTCCGGGTTTTGAACTCTCCCTTCTTTGGGGGAGTTTTATTTTTTTCCTCCTTTCTCTACTGCCTGGCGGGCCTGTTCTAAGGCGGCCAGATAATTTTCGTAAGGAACATTGACTAAAAATGTGTAGGCCGCGTTGGTGTTGGTGCCATAGCGGTCGGTCGCGCCTGCACCCGTATAGGTGACATCAACGCCATTGGCTTTGAATTCGTCACCCACAGCCTTACCCCTGCTTTCAGCGAGGGTTTTGTTGGTATACCCCGCTTTAGCGCCGGGCTTGGACTGGCTTGAATGGCCGCTAACAACAATGCTGCTAATAATATTTTTGTTAGCTAAGTAGGACAAGACCGCAACCGTTTTTTTGCCATTGGACGAAAGATCGGCCTTGCCGGACTTGAACTCGATCGGCGGGCCGCTCTGGGTATGAAAGCTAGGGTCATTGTCCATACGGTCCTCGACCTGGCTTACCCGGTCCTTCACCTTACGGATTTCCGATTCTAGGCGGGCGTAACCGCCGCCCCCGTCTCCTCCGGTCCTTTTCTTCTGTAAAGCTTTAACCGTCGGATTTTGGGGCGGATTACCTTTATCCGGCTGTTCTCCTGGACCGCGTTGCAGACCTGGTTGTTTGAGTTGAGCGACCGGGAAATCAGCAGCCGTTTTGATCGGCTGGTTGAACGCATTATCCGCGTAGACCCGGGTATGGCCGAAAGCGCCGGGATTTTCCGCCGGTAAAACTTCCTCTGAAGTTTCACCACCACCCTGGACTTGATTTTCCTGGGCCGCCAACTGCGCCCTTAATTCAGTATTTTCTTGCTGAAGTTGCGAATTTGCAGCGCAACCGGCCAGGAATATCAGGATTAACCCAAACATACTTATATATTTTGTTTTCATGATTTTTTCTCCTCCACTGAAATGCCCTCGATTACCGCGTAAGTCTGCGGAGCGGTTTCGAAGACGAAAAAGACGATTCGGCAATTTTGCCATTCGGGCGCGGCCTGGAAATTCTCCCCCGCCGACACCGGTACAAAAACATGGTTCACTTCATCAGCAGTCCAGCCGTATTGCTGGACCAGGCGCTTGCCCAACTCCAGGAAAATGGAGCCGGTGGCGCGATCATTGCCGAGTGGTAGGTTAGTTTTTATAGCGTCACCCTCTTCGCTGGCGGTGCCGACTATGTAGATCCGTTTTCCGCTCCAGTCTCCATTTTTAGGGTTGAAGAAATAATTCCGTTGGTCATTGATTGTCCGGGCGAACATATCCAGCTTGCCGTATTGGTTAACTGCAGCGGGCAATCCATTAATCTGGTTCCACAACGTAGATTCGTTGTGATTAAAATAGAATACCGGCGAATTGGGGTTTTGGGCAGCCACCATCTTTTTGGCAGTCTCCACATTACTTGGCGTCATCGGTCCGGTTTCTGTTTTGGCTAACTCAGCAGTTGTTCGATACTTTTGCGGATCATCATCGAGACCCCAGGCCTCGATTACGGTTCCGGGGTAGAACCATCCGTCTCCGTAGGTCTTGCCCAATCCGCTTCCGAACCCCAACAGACGTCTGCCCAATTGCGCTGCCCCGCCGAGGCTGATATCCATGGCACCGGATGCGCCCAATGCCGTGGTGTCATATGTCCCGATTTCGGGAAAGTTGATCGTTACACGAAGAAATGTCGGATACAGCCCGACTTTCCACGCCTCTTTGATCACTGTTGAAAGTGTCGCATCGGCAGGAAGTTTTTCTTTGCGCACAACCAGCTTCACCACACTAACCTTTTTGACATTGACCAGATCCTTGGGTCCATAATCGACGACAAAGATTTGATCATTTTTGTCTGGCGAAGTGGCCTTAGGTTTAAAACCCGTTGCCCTGGCATAGTCTGGACTAGGTCCAGACATCAGATTGTCGATATACCAGATCGGCACTCCGACATTATACTCGGTTTCTTTAACCATATGATAACCAAGTTCTTTGTCGACTTGCCCTAACTCTCGGTCGTACTTGAATACGCGGGGTGAGGCCGGTGGTACTCCGGCATAGGGGGCTTGATTGTATACAAAATTGTATTGCTGCCCCCCATTGTAGTATTTGTTCCCGTTGTTTTGGGAACTCCAATTTACGTTTGAGTCAGCGTTGGCGGTAGATTGCTGTGCCAGCGCCAAAGTGTTTCCCACGGCCACCAGTAAGAACGAGATAGCCGCGATAAATATAATTTTTCGCATGGTAATTCTCCTTCGTATGCCGCAGTGGCCATTATGATAAACCACTGCGGCGGATTTGCTATCAGTTGTTGGGTTGAGCTGGCGGGTTGGGAATATTGGCTACTGAAGTGGTATTGACATGGGCGTTTCCAGCCTGTCCATCTGTGATCGGCTTCGAAGTAATAACCGCATTAACAGTGGTAAAGCTGGATCCTGGAGAGCAGTTCTGTGCCCCGAAGGTACCGTTGCCGTTGCCCCAGGATGCCCCCAGGGATGTGCCGGCACCGGCGCCGCCTTCCGTGCTTAAATTAGTCTGTCCCTGTTCCGATAATCCGGCCACCTTGCCATTGGTTCCGGAGAAAGCATTGATACTTGCCTTGTCCGGTTCCACTTTTTCAATCACGGAAATATTGCCGCGGTTTTCAAGGGTGGCATTGTAGGTGGTTTTGTCGGTTTCGGCCTTCGAGGCGAATTGGTCGCTCGCCTCAAGGGTTGAGGTATTATACCCATAACCCCAGCCAGTCGGGCTTTCATAGTTGCCCCACAGGTTCTGCTGCTGGACAGAGTTCATCTTTCCAGACGCATCACCATCGGGATGAAAAGCACTGAAGTTGAAAGTCAGCTTTTCCTTGTTATACCCGATGAAACCATTGGGCAGGGGAGTGGATTTCCCGACATCGGTCGCATTGGCATTAAGATCGACTGCCGTCACTTTTGGTGCGGCCGCCTGAATCTCTCCGTAGCCGGTCTGGGCGCTTGATCCGCCCAGGCTGTCGTTGCCATGATTGAAACCGTTGACTACATTCACTTTGCCATCAGCGGTGACATTGCTGCTGCCACAGGATGGACAGCCCAGAGTTATGCCTTCGGCCAGGGCACTTCTATAAAAAAACCCAAAACAAAAAATGATCACGCTTAATGTCAACAATCTTTTTTTCATTTTCTTTCTCCTTCTTTGATAATGGTTTTGCGGAATTTATTTTCCGCGTTTTATTTGACATTCAATTTTCAATGTCCATACTATTGGCACATTGCCAATTGTAATTTGCTAGTTTAACATAATAGTTTATGTTTTGTCAAGCCTATTTTCCAATAATTTATATTTTAGAAAAATTTACCTTGACAATTAAACTCAAATATGCTAAATTTTCATGTTATAGAAAATAGGATAACTATAAAACCGATAAATAAATTTTATCGGGGTTATTATATGGAAGGTGATAATCAAAGCCCAAACCAGAACGCAGTGCGGGAATACGGCAGTTTATTCGCGCGGAAAAAATCGACGATTCTTTCGATCGTGATTTTATTTCTGATGGCCGCCGCGGTTGTTACCCTCTTGCAGCCTTTCGAATACGGAGCGGAAACCAAGCTTCTGGTGATCCAGAATTTTCCGCCCAATGAAGACCCCTATACCGCGGCCAAGTCGAACGAATATCTGAGCTCAGTCCTGGCCGAAGTGATCACCACCAATTCGTTTTTCACCGAAGTAATGAATGCCGGCTTCAACATCAACCGTAATTATTTTCCGACCGAGCCGAACAAGCTGCGCCGCGCCTGGAAGCAGGTGGTCCAGGCCAGCCCGGTATACGATACCGCGATCCTGAATATTTCCGTTTATCACCCGGACAAGAACCAGGCCAGCCAAATAATCCAGGCGGTCAACCAGGTGATGCAGGCCAAACACAGCCAATACCACGGCATGGGAGACAACGTGACGATCAGGGTGATCGATCCGCCGGTCGTCAGCCAGCGCCCGGTCAAGCCGAATGTAGCAATGAACCTGGGCGCCGGATTTATCCTTGGTCTGGTGCTGGCCCTGAGCTTCGTCTATATCTTTCCCGAAGAACGGTACAATATCCGTTTATGGCCGCATCTGGGACGGAAACGCCACGAATTGGATGAGGAATTGCCGGAAGACGGCATGTATCCCCAGCCGAACGGATCGTATGCCGCGCCACTCAAAGCGCAGGAATTTACCAATTCCGACGAGCACATGAGCCGCCGCCAACAGGATTATTACCGCCGGATGGCGGCGGACACGAGGAACAACTCAGCACAGGTGATGGCTCAAGAACAAGAATTAAATCATATTTCGGCAACACCGCCCCAGGAAGATGATTTGGGCTATGACAGCATCATGAAGCGGGGGAGTATGACGAATTTAATGTAGATAACAGATAGCAGACGACAGATAACAGGGCAATTAAACAAACTTATCATATATTAATTTAATTTAAATATATATTTAGTACAATTTTAATGATAAATAATTATATAATATTCCCTTGACATTAATAAAATTGTCTGGTAGATTGTAATGTTTTCGAGTGGGCAGAGGTTTGTAAGATTTTTCCAGACCCGTGTTCATTCGCAATTTAAATTCCAGGGGGTGGAACCCCAGCTACCACCTTCTGGGCAATATTGATTGCTCAAGCTAAAAAAGAAAGGAGGTGGTTGTTCACAAACAACATAATTAGCTTAGTAGCAGCTGGAAGAAGTTCCTCCGGCCGGGAGAATTTCTGAACCGAAACATACAACCCCAAAAAATCATTAGGAGGTGTACCATGAAAAAGTCGTATTTTTTTGTTGTGTTGGCAATCGTTTGTCTGTTCGTCGTCGGACCGGCCTTGGCCGCATCCACCACTCTTGACGGGTCAGGTAAAATCGAGAAGAATGGCGTGACATATCTGGTGGTGCCGAAGGCGCTCGCGTCGGAGGTGGAGAAGGAATGTCAATACACTCCGCCGATGCCCCAAATCAGCGGGAATATTCCCTGGAAAGGACCGAAAGACGCCGAGGATCTTGGTGATTACTGGGGAATCCCGGTGCCAGCGGAATTGGCCGATGCCTATAAATCAGCCGGAAAACAGTATAAATTTTCCGTTTATCTTGGCGGATCAAAAAACGGGCAGCAGCAGGCCGACAGTCAGTTTCACCTGCCGCAAAACAGCCCCAAATTCGCCGAGATGCTCAAGGCACGGCAGATCGAGGACAATAAAAAGGATGGCTGGTGGTACGTCATCGAACCATGATGATGGACCGCCGGGCCGCGAAGGTGTTCTCTTGCTTCTAACAAAGAAGCAGGGAACACCTTTTTTATTTGCCATAGCCTTCCACCGAGCTTTAGCTCGGGTTCGCGCGGCTTTAGCAGCGTATTTGCGGGGTCGGCGGCGCTTTGTATCAGGCTAAAGCCTGGCGAACCTTCGGCTAAAGCCAAGTGGAAGCCTGGCGAACCTTCGGCTAAAGCCAAGTGGAAGCCTGGCGAACCTTCGGCTAAAGCCAAGTGGAAGCCTGGCGAACCTTCGGCCCTGCCTGCCGGCAGGCAGGTAAAGCCAAGTGGAAGCCTGGCGAACCTTCGGCTAAAGCCAAGTGGAAGCCTGGCGGACCTTCGGCTAAAGCCAAGTGGAAGCCTGGCGGACCTTCGGCTAAAGCCAAGTGGAAGCCTGGCGAACCTTCGGCCCTGCCTGCCGGCAGGCAGGTAGAGCAGGGTGGAAATTTGGCAGAAGCGGTGATTGACTAAATACGGATTTTATGGTAAAGTTGCTGGTTAACTAAAATTCATACACACACTTTTTCGTTTTATTTATTGAGATATGGCTGAAATATTAGCGCAAAAAATTGAGAATCACCGGATTTTGCTCGTTGGTTTGCTGACTATGGCATTTGCCGCTATTTTATTGTCCTTGAGCCACTTATCCACAGATTGGCTGCTCGGGATACTGGCGGTCAGCTTGATTTGGGTATTAATACTCAAAATCGAGTGGGGAATTTACCTAATGGCATTTTTCCTGCCTGTTATCCATTGGGACTTCTATATCGGGCCGTTGCAGATACCGCTGATCGATGCCTTGGGGATTTTGGTGCTTTCGGCTTTCTTCGCCCGGCATTTTCTGCTTATTTACCTGGGGGAGAAACAGCCGGAAAAGCTCAAATGGCCGGCTCTGGGCGCGTTTAGCGTTTTTTTCCTGGCTGCTCTTGTTTCCGCTTTCTTCAGCCCCACTATACTCAAAAGCGCGTGGTATAGTATTCGCTGGATTTTGCTCTTCTATATGGCTTATATTTTTTTACCGATCAACATTATCAAAGATAGAAAAACTTTACGTAGCGTGATCGCGTTAATTATCGCATCCGCGGTGATTACCGGCGTCCTGGGCTTGATGAGCATAGCGGGGCAGAATTGGCGCCAGGAATTCGTGCGCGTCAAGCCGATCGAGATTGCCGGTGTCTTTCCCCTGGGCGAGAACCAGAATCTGATCGTCGAGGTGATGCTGCCGGCAATATTACTGGTTTTTGCGATGAAGGAATGGGCGAGAAGCGCCAGAAGCAAGAGGTTATTAAACCTTACTTTGATATTTCTGGTTTTGATATTGATCGGCACCTTCTCCCGCGGCGGCTGGCTGGCGCTGGTTGCCGCCGGTCTGGTATATGCCATTGCGATATACCGTAAACAGATCCAAAAATATGTTTTGCCTTTAATTTTGATATTGATCGCGTTGACCCCGGTATTTGTCTATATGTACCGGATCCAGACCGATTACGAAACCGGTGTCGGTTCCAACCAGAGCCGCATCCTTTCCAGCCGGATTGCCTGGCAGGCCTTTCTGGATAAACCGTTTTTCGGCAACGGTAGCGGCGAGTATATCAATTTGGTCGGCCAGAATGTGCTTTTCCGGGCCAAATTCGGCGACCCGCTCGAATCGCACGGTATTTTCCAAAAAATATTGGCCGAAAACGGATTGGCCGGGTTGCTGGGATTTTCCCTGATGTTAATGGTGTTTGTCCGAACTTTTTATTGCGGATTGAAGAACAATAAAAACGAATTCAGGACATTGTTGCCGATAATTCTGGCCGGACTGGCTATATTCATATTTGAGATATTCAATACCTCTTATTACAAAGGCAAGCTTTGGCTGCCGATTGCTATCGGTTTGGTTTATGTTAATTTGCTGAAACAGACCGATAAGATTTATCCTGTCATTGCGAGCGACTGAAAAAATATTTATTTATTGCCTGATTTTGATAAAGTTTTATGAATTTGTTCCCCGCTTACAAGAAGTCGCGAAGCAATCCCGAGGCGCGAAGAAACAATCTTCTTTAACGATCCGTAATCGGTGGTTAGTGCGTTGTGGCACGGGATTGCTTCGCGACTTCTTCTTCGAGGATAATATTATTAAGGTCTATATTCTAATTTAAAAATATAAAACGTATTCTTTGTCGCTCGCAATGACAGGTAAATCGGTAATGATTCAATGCTGAGATTCTTCCAATGACAATTACAAATTAATTAGATATTCATGACACCAAATAAAAAAACAAAAATAATTCACATCATTCCGACGCTCGGGCTGGGCGGGGCGGAGCGCTTGATCGTGGATCTGGCGGACAGGCTTGACCGGGAGCGGTATGAGCTGGAAGTGATCGCTTTGAAGCGGCTCGGCTATTTCGGCCTGGATTTGAAGCGTCTGGAAGTTCCCTTCAGTTTCCTTGGACAGCGTCACGGGTTGAACATATTCAGCCTTATTAAACTTATACGCATGATCAAAGATAAACAGCCTGATATTGTCCACACCCATTTGTTCGGCGCCGATTTTTACGGCATAATTGCCGCCCGGCTGGCCGGAGTGCCGGTTGTCGTTTCGACCGAGCATAATCTTAATTATGCCGAAGGCATCCTGAAACGCTGGCTTAAGAAGCTGGTCTATAAACTGGCTGACAAAGTGATCGCCGTGTCGGGCGCGGTAAGCGGTTATTTGGAAAAACAGGGGATTGAAAAAGCTAAAATAGCGGTAATTCACAACGGCGTCAAATTGGAGCGTTTCCTGTATGACCGGCAGTTTAAGCCGGGCAGCAGTTTGCAGATCGGTTCGGTCGGACGCTTAAGCCCGCAAAAAGGCTATCTGGACCTGGTGAGAGCGATCGCCCTCATGGAAAACCGCGGTATAACTTGCCAGATCGCCGGGGAAGGGGAGCAGGAAGAAGCGCTTAAGAAGGAGATAGCGCGTTTGAATCTCCAGGACCGGGTTAAGCTGGTCGGTCCGGTAAAGGATGTGGCCGCGTTCATGAAAAGGCTCGATCTCTTCGTATTGCCTTCCCATTGGGAAGGATTCGGACTAGTGGTGGTGGAAGCGGGATTGACCCAACTGCCGGTGATATCAACCGACGTTGATGGCATACGCGAAATAATCACAGACCGGATTACCGGCCTGGTGGTGGCGCCGGGGCATCCGGAGATCCTGGCACAACAGATCAATTATCTGAGCCAGCATCTGGAAGAGCGGATAAAGCTCGGCCTTAACCTGCAGAAGCGGGTAATAGGAAATTTTTCGATTGAAAAAATGGTAAAAAGTTACGAGAAATTGTATAAAGATTTATTAATAGCAAAAACTATATAAATAGAGAGAAAGCTGAGGCAAAATTTATCCAACAATTTTCAATAATCCAATAATCCAATTTTCAATCAATAACAAATAGCAAATATTTAATTTTGTGAGCTTGGGTTTAAATATTTGAAATTGAAAATTAAATATTGATTGGATAATTGGGTCACTGATAATTGAACATTAATTTTCAAAACATTAATAATAGCTAATTATTGTATATATAAAAATATTTATGAAAATTCTACTGATCAACAAATTCCATTATCACCGCGACGGGGCGACGAAAGTTTATTTTGAAACCGCCCGTCTGCTTAAAGAACAGGGGCATGAAGTGGCTTTTTTCAGCATGCACCACCCGGAAAATATCCCGACCGAGTGGAGCCGCTATTTCGTGGATCACATCGACTATAATGAGCCGCTCTCTTATCTTACGCGTATTAAAGCGACAGCTAATATCCTCTATAATTTTCAGGCCGCCCGGCGGCTTAAGCGTTTGATCGCCGAATTCCAGCCGGATGTGGCGCATTTACACGTTATATACCACCAGTTGTCGCCGTCGATCATCCATACGCTCGAACGCCACGGCATACCGATAGTGATGACTCTGCATGATTTCAAACAGATCTCGCCCAATTACAGCTTGCTCAAGGATGGAAAAATATGGGAAAAAAGCCGCGGCCGGAAATATTACCACTGTCTCAAGGACCGCTGTGTCAAGGATTCATATGCCAAAAGCGCAGTCTGCGTAGCCGAGGCCTATTTGCATGATCTATTGCGTTCATATGACAAGGTCAATGCCTATCTGGCGCCAGGCGATTTTTATGTGCAGAAGTATTCCGAGCACGGTTTTCGGCGCCACATAAGTGTTGTACCGAATCCGGTAGCTATTCCGCCGCAGGCGGAAAATACGGCCAGAATCAGCTTGTCGGAGAAATATTCCCGGCCGTACGTATTTTACTACGGCCGCTTAAGCCAGGAGAAGGGGGTGGAAACGCTGGTAAATGCCGCTTTGCTTATTCATAACGATGTCGAGATAGTCATCGCCGGAAAAGGCCCCCTGGAAAAGAAGCTGAAAAGGCAGATCGAAGCCATGGGCCTGGGCGACAAGGTCCGTCTGGCCGGTTTCCTTACCTGGAATGAATTGCCGGAGATGATCAGCAAGGCCGCACTGGCGATCGTGCCTTCCGTATGCTACGAAAATTCACCGATGAGCGCCCTTGAAGCGATGTCTTTGGGCACCGCGGTAGCCGGCTCCGATCTGGGCGGGCTCAAAGATTTGATCGTAAATAACGAAACCGGCTACTTGTTTCCCGCCGGGGACCCGTTTGCCATGGCGGAAACCATCAATTACGCGATAGACCATCCCGATATTTCAGCGAAGCTGGCCGAAAGCGCATACCAAAAAATCGTTAAACGCCATCGGCCGGAGATTTATCTGGAAAATATTTTGAAGGTATACACGGAAGTTACCCAGAATCAGCCCGAAAATATTCGCCAGCACAGCCTGGCTGTCCCGATTCAGGCGGAGGGGTAGCGGAGAGATCGACTCGCTTCGCTCGCGAAATTTGCTTGTCCGCTGTGGGCGGACTTGCGAGATTTGTGCCTCCCCATCGCTACGGACTGAGGCTAAAATAATTATTAAGTATATAATTTCAATTGATCCCGCTCCGCGAAGCGGGATAAAATCTCACGCACAATGCCGGGCAATCTATGTCATTTTAACGCCTATTGTCATGTAAAATAGGCGTTTTTTGTATTAAAATTAATTTGACATAAGCGGTTGCAATTAATCGTTCTCTATGCTAGTTTAAACAGTACTTTTACACTATTTTTATCTGGATTAATATGAAAAAACGTTATTTTACGGTTTTTTCCATTTTGATGGTGTCGGCGGCCTTGGCCCTGATTCCGGGGGCGAAAAGCGAGGTTAAGCCATATTATTCGGGCGATGCGGTAAATTACGGCGGCCGGATAATAGTTTCCTCGACCAATACCGGCCGATTGGAGTTTTTCGAGCTGATTGCCGGCCGAATTGCCAAGGAAGCCGAAATCATTGCCGATGACAACGATTACCGTTTGTTCGATGATGTATTGTTGATGCCTGATTCGGGAAGGCTATATGCCTTTGCGGTCAATGGAAAATACATTTATAAATACGACGTTAGCGACTGGAATCGGATAAGCCTGGAGAAGAAGGCGATGCATAACGACGGCGACCGTTTTTTCGGCATTGACAGGGGAGGTAACGGGCAGATAATCACCATTGGCGTGAGCGGGATAAAAGTATGGAATACCGACCTCGAAACCGTCAACCAATTCCGCGCTGACATCCCTTTTCCCAAGAGCGTTCGATTCGGAGAAAGCGGCAATTACATTTACGACGCGACCAAGGGGTCGATCAAGATAATCGATGCTTTTTTCCGGAATATTGTCATGGAAGCGTCTTTGGACGTCAAAAACGGCCATAACCGTTATCCTTTCGTCGATGAAGAACAAGGCCTGGTATTCGTGGTTGACGACGACAAAGTGAAAAAATACGACTTCAACGGCTATCGGGGCAGTTTCGACCATATCGCGGATTTCGGCTACGACGCCGACGGCATACCAGGCAGGCCGTACTTTTATTTTTCCGACGGTATCGGTGTGGTCAAGGTCAGAAAGGATGATATGGCCGCGGTCGATTGGAGATTCACTACTCAGCTTGGAGTTGATTACGGCTGGGCAGTCGGTTTGCGCGCCGTATCTGCGGGCGATAGGGAAGTGGTCATAGTATTCAACGGCAGCAGCATCCTGGCCCTGGATGACAATTTGGATTTGATCGATTTTTATGAAGCGGTCGATACGACGCTGCCGGCGCCGGCGCCGCTGGCACTTACGGTTTCCGAGCCGTACGTCTTCCCGCAGAACAGCATAAGGGTCGCGGGAAGCGGTTTCGGCTATAACGAAGCGATTACCCTGGAGCTATTAGGCGCTAAGTATTACGCAGAAGCTAATACTGGAGGCGATTTTACCAAAACGATCCCGATTCCCCGGGCGAAACCCGGAACCTACGATCTGAGAGCCACGGGGCAGGAATCGGGCCGAACATATTCTACTACCATTAAAATACTGGAAAGGCGTGATTTTATAAATTAAATTGTGATATTTTAGCTTATTTTAAATAAAAAAATTACAACATCAAAGCATTGACAGCGGCTTTTCCCTATGCTAAAGTCATACGTTACCGTTTAATCGCTAATTTATCGAAATATATGCGAATTGCCATAATCGGCCAGAAGGGGATTCCGGTCATAATCGGCGGTGTCGAAAAGCATGTTGACGAACTTTCGACACATTTGGCCTCACGAGGCCATGATGTATTGGTATATGTCCGCAGCCACTACACCCCAAGCGAACTGAAGGAATACCGCGGAGTCCAATTGATCCACTTACCCAGCATAAAAACCAAGCATCTGGATGCGATATCCCACACGCTTTTGGCGTGCCTTGATGTTGTCCGGCGCCGGGTGGATGTTATCCATTTCCATTCGATCGGGCCCTCCTCGCTTATCTGGCTGGTCAAAATATTGCAGCCGTTTACACCGGTGGTGGCGACTTTCCATTCCCAATGCTATCAGCACCAGAAATGGAGCTGGTTCGCCAAGTTTTCTCTTAAAACAGCGGAAAGGTTTTGCTGTTTTTTTGCCGATAAGGTCATTACCGTATCGGAGGATTTGGCGCATTACGCGGCGATCAAATACGAGATCAAACCGGTATATATACCCAATGGCGTCCGAATGCCGGAATCACGCCCTGCCCGGATAATTACCGAACGCTGGGGACTCAAACCGGGTTCGTATTTCCTGACCACCTCGCGCCTCATCCGGCACAAAGGCATTCATTATGCGATCAAGGCGTTCGACAAGATTGCAACCGATAAGAAATTGGTTATTGTCGGCGAAGGTTATTTTACCGACAATTATGTCGCTGAGCTCGAGAGATTGGCCGACGGAAATAAAAATATTATTTTTACCGGTGTCCAGTCCGGCGCGACTCTGGAAGAATTGTACAGTAATGCTTATCTTTTGATCCAGCCGTCGGAGTCGGAAGGATTATCGATCTCCATCCTGGACGCCATGTCATATTCTACGGCCGTATTGGTGAGCGATATTCCCGAAAACCTGGTCGCGGTCGCTGAGATCGGCTTTACTTTCAAAAATCGGGAAGTCGACGATCTGGCCAGGCAGCTGGCTTTTCTGGACGGCAATCCCGGCCTAGTGCGGGAGCGCGGACGTTTGAGCCGTGATCACGTGGCCCAGCATTACAATTGGAGCAATCTGGTAGGCGATGTTACCGCCGTTTACGAAGATGCAAAATCCCTGTATGAACGCGATATTTACCAAAATGCTTTCAAACGCCTGGTTAACTGGGCGATATACCGGAACAAAGCATAATATCATGGTAAGCTAGTATGCAGATCGGTTTATATTGCCGTATTTGCTGGCTGCGTTGTGTCCCCGGTTGCCGGTATTTGCCCCCGCATTGGCTGCTGTGGCAAGATTCATATTCTCATATTGCACAGTCTTTGATAAAGCCGGTAGAACCGGTTTATTCTTAAATATAAGAGGCTATATTGCCAATTGTTCAAATATACTTTATATCAAATTAAATTAATATTCACAGATCAATCGATATGAAAAGCAAGCATCTTATTTATGGCAGCCTTATGGTACTGCTATCCCTATGTGTGTTGGTTCCCGGCCCGGCTCGGGCGGCAGAATTTACTTATCTTAACAGCCAAACAGGGCTGGGCGTGATCAAAGTCGGACAATATACCTACAATACGGTCGGCCGGCAAACCGCTTTCGATACATCCCAGGCGGTTTTTGTCCTGACCAAACTGGCTAATATCTCCGGCGTGAATACATTCCAGGTCAGACAGGAAATATGGACGAATGGGACAAAATTGGCCAAAACCTTCTATTCGCCCTTATTTATGCCGCTGGGCTCTTATTGGGCGGAAAATCAGACTTGGAACAACCTCGGAACTTTCTCATCCGGCAATCATCAGATCAGGATCGCAATCAGCCTGAACGGCGGCGATTATATCGAACAGCAAACAATCGGGATTACCGTTACCGGCGTGGATAATAATTTTACTTTTATTACGACCGATGCCGGAACCGGGGTCCAGCTTGTCGGACCATATGAATACGCCATTGTAGACAAAGATACGGCGTTCAAAACTACTGATTCTGTCCATATTTTGACCAAGCTGGCCGATATCAGGAATATCGATACTTTCCGGCTGAAACACGAAGTGTTCCTGAGCGGGCAAAGCCTTTTCCGCAGTTTCCAGTCGTCCATATACCGGCCTGATGGCTCGCTGTGGGCAGTCAATACGCCTTGGAATATTATCGGACAGCTGCCGGCCGGAAACCATACGGTCAAGACCAGTATCAGCGTAAATGGTGGGGAATATCAGCTTTTGGATACGCTGGCCATAAGCATAACCGGTACGGATGTGAATTATCAATTCGTTTCGACCGATGCCGGAACCGGCATCGCCGATATCGGTAATTACAGATACGAGATCGTCGGCGGCAAATCCGATTTTAGCGCCATTGAAGACATCTTTGTCCTGACCAAGCTGGCCAACATCCAAAACGCCGTGACTTTTCAGGTAAAACATGAAGTATTATTGAACGGCGGCACCCCGTTCCGCATGTTCGTCAGCCCGGTATTCAAGCCGGATTACTCTTTTTGGTCGTATAACCATACCTGGAATGAGATCGGAAAATTACCGGCCGGGAATTATGAATTACGCACCAGTATCAGTGTTAATGGGGGAGAATTCGTCGAAGCCGGCGTAAAGAATATTACCGTAACCGGCCAGGCTCAACCCGGATATGATTTCATTACCACCGAAACCGGACTGGGCGTCAAGGATATCGGCGGCTATAAGCTGGACATCGTTTCCCCGAAAACGGATTTTACTCCGACTGAATTGATTTATGCCCTTACTAAGCTAAGCAATATCCGCGATATAAGCACATTCAGGATCCGCCATGAAGTTACGGGCGAAAATATTGCCTCTACCCGCTCCCTGTACTCTCCGTTATTCCGCCCTGATGGCGGATTCTGGAGCGTAAACAATACCTGGAACCAGATCGGCAAATTGCCGGTGGGAAATTATAGCTTGAAAACGGCGATAAGCATTGATGGCGGGTCATATGAGGTTATTGACGAGAGATCGATTAGCGTGAATTGATTTGTTTGAACACGGATAACACCAGGACATATGAACACTGAAACACTGGAGCATATATTTTAATTACTCCAGTGTTCTCTTAATACCGTGTTCCGGCGCGCTTGTGTTTCTTGTTCATCCATGCCCATGCTATAATATCCACATAGTATAATAGTATGGAATTATATATTGATACAAGCAAATTCGATTCGATCAGGACCCAATTGAAGGAAAAGGGCAAAACGCTTTGTGAAATTACAAAAGACGCGAATCGCGCCCAAGCTGAAGAGTTACTGCCGGCAATCGAAAGATGCCTAAAGGAATCCGGCCGGGAGCTTCAGGGTATCGAAAAGGTAATCGTTACGAATGAAGGAGAAAGTTTTACCGCACTCCGCATCGGTATCGCGACAGCCAATGCGCTGGCGTACGCCCTGGGAATAAAAGCGGCGGATCAAAATGGCAATTTTATCGACCATGGCAATTTTTCTTTAGCCGCACCGCATTATGATCGTGAACCTAATATTTCTAAAGAAAAGATTAAAATTTAAATAGTAATTAATTATCAGAGGATGTATTATCGGTGATAAGCCGATGATATTTTTTATATTAATATTAGGCGTAACTTTACAATATAACTAATATTTTAAACCCGGCTATTGTGGATGAATTGTTGAAAAGCCGGTTTTTTTGTTGAAAAAAATCGGATTTTGTTTTGAAATTAATTTGTTATTTGGGTAATAATATGTGCATAGACGGGGGATGCTATTATATTTTATTTAATACTAGTAATAATAAAATAGTAACAAGAATGATTGACTTAGCCCAAAAAGTGGTATATAATTTAAATAGATTGGTGAAAAGTGGGGAATAGTGTACAATTTTGAAAAATATATTTAACCTTAGCAAATTTGAATAAGTCCTCGCATTTAAAATAACAGTGCGGGGCAAAAATAAAAATTGTAAACAAAAACAAATATAATGATTAGCCAAGATTCTACGCGCTAATCGAAAAACAAAAACTGCATGGGGATGCAAAACCCGCCAAAATAGCGGGAAAAAAAGTTTACAATTAAGGCGAAGAAGGGGTCTGATCTTAGGACAAAACCGGGATCAGCCTCCTTGTGAGTCTTAGTAAGTAGCCATGCTTGTCGTGTTCTTATAGGCTAAAAACCAAACGAACGCCCCATGCGCAGATACTTTTGAAGTATCTGCGTTTGTGGTTTTATATCGCGGTTTATCTATTGATGTTAATGAATATATATCGTGCTTTCATAATACCTTATGTTCATCGGTGAATATCAGCATACAATCGATACCAAGGGGAGGCTGGCCATACCGGCTAAATTCCGGACCCAGCTAAAAAAGGGAGCGGTTGTTACCCGTGGACTGGACAACTGTTTGTTTTTGTATCCGAAAGAATCGTGGGAAGCGATTGCGGAAAAGCTGGCGAAACTGCCGCTTAGCCAAGCCAAGGCGCGGGCTTTTTCCCGCCTGATGCTGGCCGGTGCGATGGAGGTCGACTTTGACAATCAGGGGCGGATAAATGTTCCGGAATATTTGCGTTCATTCGCCAAGCTCGACAAAAGGGCGGTGGTAGCCGGACTTTATGACCGGTTGGAAATATGGGATGAAACAGCCTGGGACAATGTCAAAAACGAGTCGGAAAAAAATACCAACCAAATAGCGGAAGCATTGAGCGAACTCGGAGTTTAAAAAGGTTTACGACTTACGAATTTGTACGAATAAACGAATATTGAATTATCTGAAAAAATCCGGATCATTCAATCCGTATATTCGTCCCGAGGACTCGGGATTCGTAATTCGTAGATATAAAATAAAAACAAAATGACAAAAAAAATCGTTTGTCAAAACAAAACGAAAAACAAAGGAAAAAATGTAAGGGTCAGGATCATCAAGGCACCATTGGTAAACACGGCGGACCTCAGGCTGGTGCTTATGGCTAGGGCGAAAGCGCTAGTTTTATAATTGCATAATAGTGAACAGATATTAAGGGCATGATCGAATTATCGGGATTATCAGCATATAATAAGTTTTTTACGGCTGATTTGACCCCGCAAAACTCGCTTTGCCCGTGAGCGGGGCTGGCGCGGATCTACATGCGGATAATACGTTGATATCTATGCTGGATATGTGTTGATTATTTTTGATGGATTTTAAATATATGGCCACTGTACATAAGCCAGCGATGCTGAAAGAGGTGATGGAGTACCTGGGAGTGAAGCCCGGGGGAATATATATCGACTGCACTTTGGGCGGAGGCGGGTATGCCCGGGCCATTGCCAGCACGGCCGGAGCGGAGGGTAAAGTAATAGCGATCGACCTGGACGAAAAAGCGATAGAGGCCGCCCGCCGCCGTTTTGCGGAAGAGGGTTTGAATAATATTATTTTGAATCATGATAACTTCAGCAATTTACAAGAGATATTCGAGTCTGCAGTCGCGTCCGATCGGTTGGATCGGGTTGATGGCATTGTATTCGATCTGGGCTTATCATCAGATCAACTCGCGGACCGGGATCGGGGATTTTCTTTTCAATTGGATGCTCCGCTAGATATGCGCTTCGCGCAGGCAGCGGGCAGCGGGCAGCGGACAACAGAATATATTATCAATAAATATTCGGAGAAAGAATTAATTAGGATCATCAGGGAATACGGGGAGGAGAAGTTTGCCGGTAGTATCGCCCGGGCCATAGCCGCCGCGAGAAAAAAAACGGATATAAAAACGACCGGCGAACTCCTTGAAATAATCAGACAGGCAGTGCCTGCCGGATACACGCGGGGACGGATACATTTTGCCACCCGAACTTTCCAGGCCCTGCGGATAGCGACCAATGACGAAATGGGAAATTTGGAATCAGCCTTGCCGCAGGCGGTCTCACTCCTGTGTCCGGGCGGGCGGCTGGCTGTGGTATCTTACCATAGCCTGGAAGACAGGATAGTTAAGCGTTATTTCCGCCAGGAAAGCCGCGCTTGCGTTTGCCCGCCGGAAACGCCGATCTGCAGCTGCGGGCATGAACCGAAATTGGACATTTTGACCAAACGGCCATTGAAGCCGGGAGCGGAAGAAATTAGCGTAAACCCGCGCGCGCGCAGCGCAAAATTGCGGGTAGTCGAAAAAAAATAAAAACAAAAACAATGCGGAAGGTAAAAAGATCACACCATGACACAAAGCCCAATTTGTCTCATGCCGCTGCGCGGCGGAACAAATTTTGGCTGCGGTTGAATATGGGCATCGTCGTTTTGGCGGTAATTGCCGGCGTGGGTTTTATCGCCTGTATGAACGATATCGCGATAAAAAGTTTCGTTACCTCCGATCTCAAAAAGCGGGTGGCCGAACTGGAAAAAGATAACGAAAATCTCGAGCTGGAAGCGGTCAAACTATCGTCAATAGAATCACTGGACCAGCGGGCGCAAGACCTGAAAATGGTCCGCGTAGACTCGATCGATTATATCTCCGCCTCCTCACTGGCAGTAGCCCGCGCAGGGGGTAAGGCAGAATCTACTCGTTGATAAATATTTGTTATTTCAATTTTAATATTCCGAATAAATATCCAGATAACAGATAACAGATAGCAGACGACAGGCCTGTTATCTTCTATCTGCTATCTAAAACCAGAGAAATATATTATTATCAATCCATATCCCGCATACATGCCAATTAAATAAATTTATTTTATAAATCATGTCTCCCCATCGCCGCCAACACAACAAGAAGGAATACGGTAATCGTCTGATCATTCTCATGACGATTATTTTATTATTGGGGCTCATTGTCGTGTACCGCCTCGTGCGGCTGGAAATTATCGATTACGATTATTATATTGCCCTGGCTTCGGACCAGCACCAGGTGTTCAACCAGTTAATGCCGGAACGGGGGCGTATCTACTTCCAGGACAAGGATGCGGGGAATAAAAGCGGCTTATACCCGATAGCGACGAATAAGGATTTTGGCCTGGTTTATGCGGTTCCCAGCCTGGTTAGCGATCCGGCGGGAGAGGCGGAAAAGCTTTTTGAACTTTTTGACCGGGAGCAGGTCGCGAAAGATGTCGACAAAGCATTGGAAACAGACGAGCAGTTCGCGCCCTTGAAGGAGCCCGACGCCATGGTCGCAAAAGACCGGGAAGCACTGGAAAAATTCCGGGACATCAAGCGCGAGCTGGACGTCAAGGAGAAAGGCGATGCCATAATTGCGGCATATGTAGAGAAATTGAGCAAACACAATGATCCCTATGAACCGATAAAAAAGAAAGTAGATGAAGATTATCTTGCCCGCCTGGATCAGCTGGAGTTGGCGGGAATCGAATATGTCAAAGAAAAACATCGCTATTATCCCGAAGGGGAGGTCGGGGCGCAAATGATCGGTTTTGTCGGCTATGACGGCGATACAGAAGTCGGGCGTTATGGCCTGGAAGGATTTTTCGATGAAGAGCTTAGAGGGGTGCGCGGAACACTGAGAGCAGAGCGCTCCGCCAGGGGCGGCACGATAATTATCAATGACCAGGAGTTCAATAGTCCGAAAAATGGCAGCGACCTGGTATTGACCATCGATCGGGTGATCCAATTCGAGGTTTGTGATCAGCTGAAAAAAGGAGTAGAACAGTATGCCGCGGATAGCGGCACTATCATCGTCATGGAGCCTTTCACCGGGGCGATCCTGGCGATGTGTTCGTTTCCCGAATACGACCCTAACCGCTATAGCGAAGTTGAGGACATAAACGACTACAACAACCCGGCCATATTCAGGGCCTTCGAACCGGGATCGATATTCAAGGTAATTACGCTATCCGCCGGCCTGGATCAGGGAAAGATCACCCCCAAAACCACCTACGAAGATAAAGGCTGGGTGATGGTGGAGGGCTGGCCGAAACCGATAAAAAATTCCGACTATGAAACCCACGGCGGACATGGGGTGGTGGATATGGTAACGGTTCTGGAAGCGTCGCTTAATACCGGTTCCATATTCGTGGAACAGAAGACCGGGGCAACGGAATTCGCCGATTACGTGAAAAAATTCGGTTTCGGCGAAAAGACCGGCATCGAACTGGAAACCGAAGGATTGACCAATATCCAGAGCCTGAACCGAAAAACGATCAGGCCGGTAGAAGCGGCAACCGCTTCGTTCGGGCAGGGAATTACGGCGACGCCGATACAGCTCATTGCGGCATTTTCGGCCGTAGCGAACGGCGGGATTTTGATGAAGCCGTATTTGGTGGATGAAATAATCGCCGCCGACGGCAGCAGCCAAAAAACCCAGCCAGTCCAGATCCGCCGCGTGATCGAAGATAAGACCGCTTACATGATGGCCGGAATGATGGTAAACGTGGTTGACCTGGGGCATGCGAAATATGCCGCTGTTCCGGGGTATTACGTGGCGGGGAAAACCGGTACCGCCCAGGTGGCGGACAAGGAACGCGGCGGCTATTACGCCGACCAGACGATCCAGTCGTTTATCGGCTTTGCCCCGGTAGAAGAGCCGAAATTCGTGATCCTGGTCAAGCTGGAAAATCCGAAGAATGTCGAATTCGCCGCCAATTCCGCCGCTCCGCTCTTCGGTAAATTGGCCTCTTTTATACTGAATTATTATCAGGTGCCGAAGGAACGATGATTCAATTATATTCAAGATTATGCCTATTTCATGAATGCAAGATAATCAATATACTGCGTTTAGATAGATGTTTTTAGAAAGCAGATAACAGATAGCAGTTGGCGCAATCATGCTTTATGTTAGAATCTGCAATTGCTTTGTGTTATTTATAGAAATAAGGTATCATATTTTAAACAAATAATATTATTAAAGATATATTAGTTGTTGTTTGGCAAAAAATAATTCTTATATTCGCGCTAATTCTAAATTCGCAAGGTTATGATGAAGCTTATCCAGCTAAAACTCAAATGGTTTGCCAAATTGATCCTGGCCAGGTACAAGCCGGAGATTATCGGAATTACCGGCAGTGTCGGCAAAACCGGCACTAAGGAAGCGGTGTATGCTGTCTTAAAAGACAAATACAAAGTGCGGCGGAGCGTCAAAAATTACAATAATGAATTGGGTTTGCCTCTGACTATTATCGATGCCGAGGCGCAAGGCCGGAATATGTTCGGTTGGGCCGGAGTTTTTTTGAAAGCGGCTTATGTCCTGTTTTCCAACAGAAAATTTCCCAAGATATTGATACTGGAAATGGGCGTGGACAAACCGGGTGACATGGATTATTTGACCGATATCGCCAGACCGGAAATAGCCGTGATGACCATGGTCGGCACGGTACATGCGGAGTCTTTTCCCAATCGCGATTCGATCAGGAAAGAAAAGGCCAAGCTGCTTCAGGCGGTTCCGGAGGACGGCTGGGCGATAGTGAACTACGATAATGAACCATGCCGCCTGAGCGTGAAAGGACTCAAAGCGAAAGTGATCACTTACGGATTGGACGAGGGGGCGATGCTCCGGGCGGATAAGATCGATTATAATTTTCTTTCCGCCAAAACTGCGGATGATTTGAGAGGGCTTCGTTTTCGTCTGCATTTCCGCGGCCAGGAACAAACAGTCGCCTTGCCCCGGGTCCTGGGAACAGCCGCGGTATATTCCGCGCTGGCCGCGGCTGCGGTCGGTATTGCCAAGGGCATCACACTTCAGGATATTGCCCTGTCACTCGAAGCCTATAGTCCGCCCAAAGGCCGTATGTGCCTGATATCCGGAGTCAAAAAAACCACCTTGATCGATGATGCCTATAATGCCGAGCCGGAGTCGACCAGAATGGCGCTGGGGGTATTAAGGCAAATTCCCGTCGCCCCGGAAGCGAAGAAGTACGCGGTGCTGGGCGATATGCTCGAATTGGGTGAATATTCGGCCGGGTTGCACCGGGATATCGGCAAATACGCCGTCAAATGCGGTATCGATTACCTTGTTCTGGTCGGTGAACGGAGCCTGGATATCGCCCACGGCGCCCGTGAGGCCGGTATGGCGGAGGACAGGATATATCATTTTCCTTTTTCGCCCGAGGCCGGCCGTTTTCTGCAGGAGAGGATCAGGGAGGACGATCTACTCCTCATAAAGGGCTCACAGGGAATGCGGATGGAAAAGATCGTGAAAGAGCTTATGGCCGATCCGCTGCGCGCGGAAGAATTATTGGTGCGTCAAGACAGGCAATGGACGGGGAAATAGCCTTTTACACATAGCCCGTATCCCGTAACACATAGCAGCCATTGACCCAGTGACTTAATAAATTTGAAACATTGACAAATCGCTATTTTCTGCTAATATAAAATCATTATGAGTATAGTAGTAAAAAATGAAGTTTGTTGTGCCTGCTCCCTCGGATAACCGGGAGTCGGTTTTTGCCTGAATTTTTTTCGACTTACGCTCCCGGCACGGGAGCCTTTTTAATTTTCAATTTTAGATTTTCGGTTTGAATTATTGAGATATTAATATTTTTTTTCAAGAATGAAGTTCGAATGTCCGGTATTTATTCGGTACATTCGTGGATTCGGATTATATTTTATGATCTATCGAAATATCATCCAAACCATCGGCGATACGCCGTTGGTCAGGATAAACAAATTAAATCCCAAACCGGGGCAAGTGGAGATCTATGCCAAGCTGGAAGGAAGCAATCCGGGCGGCAGCGTCAAGGACCGGATCGCCCTTAAGATGGTCGAGCAGGCGGTAGCGGAAGGCAAACTGACCAAGGACAAAACGATCATTGAGGCCACATCGGGCAATACCGGCATCGCCCTGGCGATGATCGGGGCGATCAAGGAATACCGGGTGGAAATAGTGATGAGTGACGCGGTATCGGTCGAACGGCGTAAGATGATCGCCGCTTATGGCGCCAAAGTCACGCTGACCCCCGGCAAAGACGGGACGGACGGGGCAATTCTCCATGTTCGGGAATTGCTTAAAAAATTTCCTGAAAAATATTTCAATCCGAACCAATTTTCCAACGAATACAACAAGATCGCCCATTACGAGACAACGGCCCAGGAAATTTGGAAACAAACCAATGGGGAACTTGATTATTTCGTGGCCGCGATCGGCACTTCCGGCACCCTGATGGGAGTCGGCACATTCCTGAAGCGCTACAAACCGGGGGTGAAGGTAGTATCGGCCGAACCCGTTGCCGGCCACTATATCCAGGGGCTTAAGTCCATGGATGAGGCGATCGTTCCGGAAATATATGACCGCAAACAGCTTGATGACATTATCAAGATCGAAACGGCAGAAGCCTGGGTCATGGCCCGGCGGATTATCCGCGAAGAGGGCATTTTCGTCGGCATGTCGAGCGGCGCGGCCATGCTGGCCGCCACAAAAATAGCGGATAAGATAGACTCAGGAAAGATCGTGACGATCTTTCCGGACCGGGGAGAGAAGTATCTAAGCACGAAATTATTCGAGTGATCAATTTAATTTTGGATCAGCGCTTATTGCTTCAAAATTAGCCCAGTAACAAAGATTACCGGGCTTTATTTATTAATTATAAATATAAATTATAATAAAAAATATACTTATATTAGTTAAAGATATATTAAGATATTTGACTATATAACTTTGTTGTGGTATTATATTTTAATTAAAAATTTTGTTTATTCAAATAACAGGACAAACAAGCAAACATAAACAATCAACATTGGGAGGGAAAAATGAAAACAGCCAAAAAAGTTGTCGATTTTCCGGTTAAATTCGAGACGGGCGGAGAAAATTCAAAAAAGTCCAGCGACGAAGCTCTACAAATTTATGGGTTGTTGGCCGCTCTACACAGTATGCTCCAGGAACTAATGGCGGACTCGTCCAACGGATCGAATGCCACTTTATTGATGAGAAAATTTGAGGAAAAGTCCGGCGGGATACCCAAGAAGCTAGAGCCAATCGTTGTTAGCATCCTGTCATTGTTCAAAGCTAATTGCCAGGTAGCGGAAAGTGCCTTAGTTGAAAAAAACGAGAGGGATTCTTTGCGTAATGAAAACAACAATCTGAAAGACTGCCTTGTTGCCCAAGGCAGTAATTTGCAAAAACAGGGCAGGGAAAACGCCTCATTGAGACACAAATTAAAAAGGAACCAGGAAAAAATCAATGATCTTAGAATCGATTTCGTGTCCGCTATAATGCTGGCCTCTAATATGGCCGCAAAAAATAACGTTCCCCCGTGCCCCAAAAGAGAAATCGACAGCAATGGGATCAATTGGTTATTTAGCGATTACTGGAAGGTAGCCTTTTTTAATAAATTCGATGGTTTCAAACGCGGTCGAGAAATAGAGGGATTTTAGCGTATTTCCTATTAAGAGGCGATAACGTTCGCCTCTTAATTTTTTTTGATTAAAATACTTGCCATAATCACTATTTCCTATTAAACTTATAATTGTCTAGTTAAAGCCAAAAAATATGCCGAAAATTCTATTGTTTAATACCCTGACCCGCCGCAAAGAAGAGTTCAGGCCGACCATTGATAAACAGGCCGGGCTCTACACCTGCGGGCCGACCGTCTATAACTATGCCCATATCGGCAATCTGCGCACCTATATCTTCGAGGACATCCTGGTGCGGGTTTTGGCTTACAACGGTTACCGGGTGGAGCGGGTGATGAACATTACCGACGTGGGGCATCTGACCGGCGACCGTGATATGGGCGAGGATAAATTGGAGAAAGAGGCGCAGGCGGAACATAAAAGCGCATGGGATATCGCTGCTTTTTATACCGACGCCTTCAAGCGCGATATGGAACGGCTGAACCTGAAAATGCCGAATCGCTGGTGCCGTGCCACCGACGAGATCGAAGCCCAGATCGATCTGATCAAAACACTGGAGACAAAGGGCTATACCTATAAGACGAGCGACGGAATATATTTCGATACGGCCAAGTTCAAAGATTACAACAAATTATCCCATCAGAACATCGAGGCCCTGAGGGAAGGGGCGCGGGTCGAGAAGAATGACGAAAAGCGCAATCCGACCGATTTCGCACTTTGGAAGTTTTCCCCCCAGGGCGGGAAAAGGCAGATGGAATGGGAAAGCCCCTGGGGCACCGGTTTCCCCGGCTGGCATATCGAATGTTCCGCCATGAGCATGAAATATCTGGACGGCAGGCAGGATATCCACTGCGGCGGGGCCGATCATATCGATGTCCACCATACCAATGAGATCGCCCAGAGCGAAGCGGCGACGGGAAAGAAATTTTTCAACATCTGGATGCATGGGGCATTCCTCAATATTGCCGGGGGCAAAAAGATGGCCAAGAGCGAGGGCAATTTCCTGACGCTGGAGAACGCTTTCGTCAGGAAGGGGATCGATCCGCTGGTGTACCGCTATGCCGCGCTTCACACCCATTACCGCAAGCCGATGGAGTATTCGGAAGAAGTAATGGCGAATGCGGCCCGGGGGTATGAACACCTGAAGAACCAGGTGCGGGAACTCGGGCAAATGCCGAATGACGAATTGCGAATGACGAATAATGAGTTCAAGGAAAAATTTTTAGGGGCGGTCAATGACGATTTGAATATGCCGCAGGCGATGGCTGTGGTGCAGGAGATGCTGAAATCGGATTTGCCGAATGGTGATAAAATGTCGTTAATCCGCGATTTTGACAAAGTATTAGGCCTGAATCTTGGGGCCGTAGGGGCAATTCAGGAATTGCCCCCGGCCTTAGCCGATCTGGCAAAACAGCGGGAACAGGCCCGGCTGGACAAGGATTTCGGCGAATCGGACCGTTTGCGCGGAGAGATCCAAAAATTGGGTTATGAGGTGGAAGATACGGCTGATGGGACGCGCGTTTTTAAAATACAATAATTTCAAATAATAACAATCCAACAAGGGAGGGTGTTATGGCAAGTATTAATAAACAGACGCTTCTCAGTGCTTTTGCGCCACCGTTATACGCAGTGGCCATGACATTTCTAGTAGTTGTAGCATTATTGGGGTTGGCCAGTCTGATATTTGACTACGAAACAATTTCGAATGTGCTGCGATTACTGATAAAAACAATAAGATGATAACCGATTGAAGCGGTAGGTAGATGAATACCGCGAAGGAGGATCCTATGCCTACGCCCACCGTTTTTGATTATTTTTTGGAAATGCTGAAAAAGGGCAGTTCCGGTATTATAGCGATATTAATACTCGGTCTTGTCCTGGTATTGTTCTTCGCTTATCTGGAAAGGCGGCAGAGGAAAAATGGTTAGATTCGAATGTTTACAAACGGCTTCTTCCCGACAAGTGTTTTGGAAGAAGCCGTCTTTATTTAGCGATATAATGAAATATCTATTATAATCGGATCATAAGTTACAATGAAGGATTTTTGGCAAAAACTGAATAAGCCGTTCTACGCACTCGCACCCTTAGCCGGAATTACCGATTCGGCGTTTCGGCAAATGTGCAAAAAATTCGGCGCTGACGTAGTCTATTCGGAAATGGTCAGCGCGACTGCGCTTTTTTATAATGATAAAAAGACGCGGGAATTAATGAAATTCAATGAGATCGAACGACCGTACATAATTCAGCTTTTCGGAGCGGAACCCAAACATTTCGCAGTGGCCGCCAAGTTCATTACCGAAAAGGTCAAACCGGACGGGATCGATATCAATTTCGGCTGTCCGGTCAGGAAAGTGGTCAAGCAGGGGGCGGGGATCGCCCTGTTTGCCGATTTGAAGCGTTCACGCGAGGTGATTAAAGCGGTAATCGGCTCGACCGATCTGCCGGTATCGATCAAAACCAGGTCTGCGGTCAAAATGCCTTTCGTGGATAAATCCGACGTAGGGGCATTGCGCGCAATGCCCGCGGACGCGGAAGCTGAACAGGATGGTAATAACAGTATGAAGCCTTTAAGAAAGTTTAATCAAAGCTTCGATATATTGCATTTCCTTGACCACATGACCGGCCTCGACATCAAAGCCCTAATGATCCATGGCCGGAGCGGCGGCCAGGGTTTTGCCGGACCGGTGGACCACGGCCTCATTAAACAGGCCAGGAACCATTTCGGCGGTATAATCATCGCGAACGGCGGCGTCAAAGATCGCGAGAGCGCGATAGAGTTGCTGGATAATACCGCCGCTGACGGGGCAGGGATCGGCCAGGGAGCGCTGGGCCGGCCCTGGGTATTCAAGGCGGTAAGAACCGGCCAAAGTACGGATAGATCGGTCCGGCCGATAGTCAAAATTGCCCTTGAGCACGCGGAATTGGCCTGGAAATTGAAAGGCAGGCAGGGAGTGGTCGAAATGCGCAAGCATTTATGCTGGTATGTTTCCGGTTTGCCCGGCGCCGGTAAATTGCGCGGCCGGCTGGTGAAAATTGGATCAATAGCGGAGATTCGGGATATTTTTCGGGAAATACCGGACTAAAAGGTGCTTTCCGGTTTTATTTTTTTGTTTTTTTGTGGTATAATAAATGTTAGCAGTTAACTGATAACAGTTAACGGATAGCAGGCTAATAAAGATAATAAATTTACGTAATATATTTACATTTTTGCGGTAAATTTTGTATTTTTTGTTTGATTATAATTTATGCCGGATGATATCAATAAAAAACCGAAGTTGATTGAAACGATCGATTTGAAGAAAGAGACTTTGTCGACGCCGGAAAAAGACCCGTTTTCCGGTAATGCTCCGGAAAAAGACCCGCGGTTCGAACAAAATCGGGAAAAATCAATTAATATCGACAAGAAATTACCGGAGCTGATGGCGGAAAAGGAAGGCGGGAACGGCCAGGAGCAAAAAGCTTTTACCCCCGCTGATCACAGGTCTGTCGTGCGTCAAAAACAGATCGAATCGGTATTGGCGGAAGGCCTTGATTCTTATTATCTTGATATGCCGCCGGCCAAGCAGACGGAATTCAGGCAGGCGGGGGAAAATACCGCCCGGGAAATAAACGGCTTGATCGAAAAAGGAAAAATAACGCTGAAAAATATTGTCGATTTGATACGCGGGTGGCTCATGCTCATCCCCGGAGTCAACCGATTTTTCCTCGAGCAGGAGGCTAAGATCAAAGCGGATGAGATACTGAAGATTATAAATAACAAAGAGTAGACGGGCAGAGAATTTTTGGATAAGATTTTTTAAAGCCAACGGGTAATAAGCGATAGAACATCAGTAATAAGTCCGAAATTCAACGGTAATCCAAAACAAGAGGCTTATTACTGATTACCGAAGTCTTGTTACTCAATAATGGCGTAAACAATCGGGTATAATAATACATATCATTATAGTTTGAACCTGTAATCTATTGTTTTAATATGGAAAATAAAAATCAAACTAATCCGAATGAAAGTGATGGCGAGGTGACCATCAATCTCAAAGAATCCAGTGTTGCCGAATTTACCAAGCGGCCGGTGCCGAATGACAAAGAAGTCAGGGAATTCGAGGATTATGTCGAAAAAATAGAAGGTCAGGACGGCGAATATATCGATACGGACGACAATGAATCGGGGGAGGAGATCGACGAAAGCCTGAACGAGATATACCAGGATGATAACGGCCGTATGGTTGATGTTAAAAAAATGGACATTAGGAAGAGACGGGGGTTTTTCTTCTGGTTTTTCGCGGTGCTTATCTTCGCGGCGGTTGTCGGCGGCGGGAGCTATTTCGGCTACAATCATTATTTCCTGAATAGCGGGACGGACGCGACCGCTATCGATTTCGGCATAAGCGGCGATACGGAGGTGACGGCGGGTGAAGAATTCTTCTATAATCTGACCTATAAGAATCCGGCTAACGTGGTTATTACGAATGCCCGGATCGAAGTGACTTATCCGGCCAATTTCATTTTTCTGGACAGCTATCCGGCCAGCCCGGCTGATGACCACCGGTCCTGGGAGATCATGTCGATCCCGGCGCAATCGTCCGGCAGTATCAGGATCAAGGGCATGATGATCGGAGGAGAGGATGAAAATGGGGTGATCTTGGCCAGCATCACCTACGTGCCGGCTAATTTTTCGTCGGAATTCAAGAAAGAAAGCTCCTTCACCACCGCCATCAGGGATATTGGGCTTGATATCAATATCGATTACGTGCCGACTGCTTTGATCGGTGACATAACCGAAGCGGAGATCCGTATTAATGCCAAAAACGATAATTACATAAATGCCTTCCGGATCACGCTGGAACCGCAGGAAAACATCAAGGTTGAGAATTACGCGGGCGAGGAAGGCGACGATACGCTGGCTGACTTTACCATGCCCCGACCGGGGGTATGGCAGGTGAATGGCGTCGGTTCGGAAGAGAAGAAAATACCGATCCGTTTCACCATTACCGAAAAAGTGAGCGACCGCCAGGACCTGGTGTTGGATTTTTCCAAGCCGGTGGACGAGACCACCTACCGCCCCTTCCATCAGGAAACGATGTCGTTCGAAGTACTCAAGAGTGATTTGAACCTGGCGCTCATCGTGAACGGTTCCCGCGAGGATCAGGGCGTGAACTTCGGCGATACCCTTAATTATTCGATAGTCTATAATAACAAAGGCGAAACGGATATGAATGACGTGATTATCATGGCTGTGTTGGAAAGCGATTTTCTCGACTGGACGACACTGACCGATAACAATCACGGCCGGGAAAAGGGCAATACGATCACCTGGAGCAAAGAGGAGATTCCCGCCTTGGCCACGATCAAGAAACACGATGAAGGAACTATCGATTTTTCCATCAAAATGATGGATGCGGGAAAGATCGATCCCACATCTATCTATCAGGTGAAGAGTTTCGCCCAGTATAGCGTGGGGCAGGATACGAATGACGGAGCCACTACCGCCACCGGCACACAGGAGCAGGACAACCGGAGCAACACCATTACCAACAAGATCAACAGCGATTTGAAATTGACCGAAACGGTCCGTTATTTCAGCGAAGATAATATTCCGGTGGGCACCGGCCCGCATCCGCCCAAAGTCGGCGAGACTACCAGCTACAAAGTTTATTGGGATGTCAAAAATAACCTGCATGAATTGAATAACGCGACAGTATCCGTAATTTTGCCCGATTACGTGAAATGGGACGGCAAAGACCGGGCTACAGTGGGCAGCGTAAGCTATAACGACAGCCTGAACGCCGTGGTCTGGGATATCGGCCGCCTGCCGGTAACGGTCTTTTCCGCCAACGCCGAATTCAGCATCAAGGTGACACCCGGCGAAGATGATAAGAACAAGATCATGGTGCTTCTGCCCGGTTCGACCATCAAAGCCACCGACATTGAGACAGGCGACGAGATCAAAAAATCGACCAAAGCCCAGACGACCAAATTGGCAGGGGATACGATCGCGGGTGGAGATGGTATAGTGGAGTAAGACACAAGGACACAAGATACAATAACCAAACAAATCCCAATTACCAAGGCTCAAATTATTATAGAAAAAATTGGTGCTTGGGATTTGCGGTATTGTTTGTGTCCTTGTTTATTGTATCTTGTGTCTTTATATTATGTTTAAGCTGATAAAAAAATCAAAAATAAGCCATGCAAGATCGGGAATATTAAAAACTTCCCATGGCAAGCTTAGTACTCCATTCTTCATGCCGGTCGCCACTCAGGGTGTCCTCAAGCAGGTTTCGACCGAGGAGATAAGGAAGCTTGGCGCGCAAATAATCCTTTCCAACACCTACCACCTGATGCTCAGGCCGGGCAGCGCGCAGATCAGGAAATACGGCGGCCTGCACTCTTTCATGGACTGGGACTCCGCGATATTGACCGACAGCGGCGGGTTCCAGATCTTTTCTCTGGCCGGCACCAGGAGCCGGAGCGGCCGGCCGCTGGTCAAGCTGGACAAAGACGGCGCGCGGTTCAAGTCATATATTGACGGGAGTGAGCATTATCTGACCCCGGAGAGGTCCATAAAGATCCAGGCCGAGCTGGGCGTGGATATCGCCGTTTGCCTGGATGAATGCGCGGCTTTGCCGGCCACCAGGCAGAAGATCGAACAGGCGATGGAGCTGACCACCCGCTGGGCCAGGAAGTCCAAGGCCTATCATCGCCGGCTGAAAGCCAAAAAACCGCTTTTGTTCGCGGTTGTACAGGGCGGCCTGGACAAGGAATTGCGCCTGAAGAGCGCCGGCGAGCTCATGGATATCGGCTTTGACGGCTATAATATCGGCGGCCTGTCAGTGGGGGAGAGCGCGCGGGAAATGTATGGGGTTTTGGATTATCTCACGCCGGCGTTGCCCGAGGACAAGCCGCGCTATCTGATGGGCGTCGGGTATCCGGAGAATATCATCGAAGCGGTGAGGCGGGGAGTCGATATGTTCGACTGTGTCATCCCGACCAGGGAAGGCAGGCATGGACGCTTGTTTCAAATGGCGAATGGCGAATGGCGAATGGCGAATTTTAAGTATAAAACTGTCCATATAACGAGCGCTAAATATTCGAAGAATTTAAAAGCAATAAATCCGCACAGCAAAATAAAAGAATTGCGGCGGTATTCGCTGGCTTATTTGCATTATTTATTCAAAATAAAAGAGCCGCTGGGCCAGCGCCTGGCGACCCTCAATAACCTGGAGTTCTATCTTGACCTGATGGAAAAAATAAGGCAAAGTATCAAAAAAGCTCAATTTTGATATATTTTTTACTTTTGTTCATTTTATTGATTCATTCATTCAAGCGAAGGAGGATCGAAAATGGCAGGAAAAAGAAAAATAGTAGATGAGGATCTGGATTGGCTGCATAAGAAGTTCCAAAAGAAAGTTATCGAGCCCAGTTTTGTAAATCCGGAAATGCAAAAACCGTTCTTGCTCAGGAATCATTGGCCGGTTATGGCAAAATACAAGGAAGAAAGAATTGTTGATGCGTTTGACTGGGGAGTGGCCCAAAAGCTTGCTGACATCGACTGGCTGCATTTGTTGCTGGACTGGAACAAGAACCAATACTTCGGCAGATTAACGGCTGAAGGCAAAGCCGAGCTGAGTGCATTCCTGGGGTGGGATTTGACCACGATTGATGAATTGAGGTTGTTGCGGAAATATGAAGGAGGGGCGTTATGCGATGAAGCGGATGCCCCCGATCTGGAGGTCCTGGTTAATAAAAACATGCTGCGATTGTACTACAAACACAAGGATTACCAGATGAGGGCAATACCGACACCGGAGGGGGAGGAGAGAAAAGATTATCTGGAAATGTATGAAAGCATTTCGCCGGAACTGGGCCAGGTGCATGTATTTGAGGGCATTTTACTATCCCTGCATGGTGAGGGAAGGATAAGTTCGCATAATTTCAGGAAAGACCCGCTAGTCCGGGATGTAAAATTGTTGCCTCATGTCAAGAGACCGAGAAGTAAATGCTAAAGGAGGTTAATAAAAAGTATCAATTAAAAGGCGGATGGATATTACATTCGCCTTTTATAATACAAAAAAACCTCCCCATCCGCGCAACGCGAAAGGGGAGGGAAGAGGCTTAAAGGTTCAAATTACTTCGTAGCCAATTGAATATTTGGGAAAGATAGTGTTCCCCACAAGGTCCGTAGAAAGGGTAATGGTATACAGGTTCTGAAACAAAATCAGAACCAGAAATGGAGGCAGCCAGTTTTTTAAGCTGGCCGATTGGAATGATACGGTCTTTTTTGCCTCCGATTATCAAGACTCGGCACTTTATTTTGTCCGCCGGCAGGCGGGGTGGATGGAATGCCAGACTAAGAAACCGAAGGCCAGAGTCATGGACCAAGCACTGGTATGCCATTTTCATATGGCTTAACTTCATTCTGGGGTCAAACACACCCCAGCAGGTGGCCCAAAAAGATCTTTTTACAGCCACCTCCCATGCTTGGCGTTGCCAGATTTTACGGCTTTTTAGCTGGGTTAATATACCGCAGAAAGTGATTAAGGCATTAAGATTGATTTTTTTCAGACTTTTCGGCAGAGCCGAATTCATGGCCACCACGCCGTCGATGCCCCGGACAAATGCCGACACGATCAGGGCGATTAATCCCCCGAGAGAATGCCCGATCAAAATCACTTTAGTGCCTTTGGGCAGGGAGGAGATGATCTTTCTGATCCTTTTGATGCAATATATAATATCAAGCCAGATCGGTCGTTTGCCTAGCTTTGCATCAGGAATTTGGTCGAACGTTTTGTCGCGCAACGGATAGTTTACCGGATAAATTTTTGCCTGGCATCTATTTCCCCAAAGAGTAAAATTCAAATAGTAAAACAGACTTGCCTGGTTTAACACCCCGGAGAGAAGAATAAAGGCTACCGGCTGGTTAAAGGGTTTCGTTATGGCCTCATTCGGCAAAGCATTGTCCGCTACCCCTTGCTTGGCGACGAAAAAAACACGCAACAAACTACTCATCCATTTCATAATAAATCTCCCTATATTTTGGTTTAAAAATTTTTGGTTTTAAAATAACAAAATTATCGTATATTTATTATTAACATAAATTATCAATTTTGTCAAAGGCGGTAGTGAGTTTATAATGAGATTAAATTAATTATTTATTGCTAGTATTAAATTAAAATTAGCTTAAATCGATTGACTTTTTTGTTGTAATATGTTAAGTTAAAGGCAGATTTAAGATAATATAATCAGGATATATATCCTGCTATTTTAGATTTTATTCATTTCGGGGTAAGCGGATAGCTGATCGATTATCGCTTGCGATAATCGGTAGGAAAGTCCGGACTCCCGCCAATGCCGCTTACGCGGACTTGGCGTCGCGGCAGTGGGTAACGCCCACCCAGGGCAACCTGAGGGAAAGTGCCACAGAGACTATACTATTTCCCGTAGCCCATAACCCGTAACACATAGCACGGTCACGGCCAGAAGAAGCTTTTGGCAATTAGTTATTCGTGAAGTCTATTATTGGCTATGATATGTCATCGATCCGGAGTTATGTGTTTCAAGTTATGGGCTACGAGAAAGAAAGGTGAAAAGTCGGTTGATGCTTTTTGTTCTCGAGATAAAAGGCTACAACCTTCGCCTCCCGGTGACGGGATGTGCGCGGTAAACCCTGCCTGGAGCAAGAACAAATTCATTGCTTCGCAATGAAGAAAAGTAGTTCGCAAGAGCCCGGTGGCGACATCGGGCCCAGATAAATAGCTATCCATTCGGCCTCGCCGAAGGACAGAATCCGGCTTACAGCTTACCCCGGAATGAATAGAATTTAATGTATATTAATGGTTTATTACTTTTGGTCAGAAGTTAATTTGAATATTATTTTTCCCGCCGAATTGTCGCCGATAAGTACGCTGATATGCCGCTGATTCGGATATAAATATTAATCGGCGAAAAATCAGCGTACTTATCAGCGCCATGTCAGCGGTGAAAAGTTTAAAAACCGGATAATCGGAAATCCAAGATTAATTCAATAAAAATAGTTAAATCATAAATATAGTATGAAGCGTTCGGAGCTTTATTTTTCATTCATCCTGGTGCCTCTCGATTTCCTGATGATCACCCTGGCGGGCATATCGGCTTACTACATCCGGTATGCTGATTTTTTTGTGGCATTACGCCCGGTGGTATTCGATATGCCGTTCGGCTGGTATCTGCGGATCGTCCTGGCGGTGGCCGTACTTTGGCTTGTGATCTTCGCTTTGAGCGGTTTGTATACCATCCGTACCGCCCGGCGCCTGGTCAAGGAGATCTACCGTGTCATCCTGGCCTGCTCCACCGGCTTCATGCTTATCGTTATCGTCATATTCATCAGGCGGGAATTGTTCGATTCCCGTTTTATAGTACTGGCCGGCCTGATCCTGGCCGTTGTTTATATATCGTTGGCCCGCATTGTTATCCGTTTTATCCAGCGCGCATTTTACCGCAGCGGCGTCGGGGTGCATAAGGTCGTATTGGTCGGCAACAGCAAAACCACCGACAGCCTGCTGACGGAATTTTCCGCTTCGCCCCGGTCGGGATATGAGGTGGTAAAGCGGCTCAGGGATTTCAGTATGGAGACCCGGGAAGAACTTTTGGATTTCCTTAAGGCAAAGGAGGTAGACGAGATCATCCAAAGTGATCCGAATATCAGCAAAACGGAAACGCTCAGGATGTATGATTTTGCGGACGAACATCATCTGGTGTTCAAATATGCCGCCGATCTTTTGGGCACCAAGGTACTAAAGACCGAGGTCCAGGAGATTGCCGGCATACCGGTCGTCGAGGTGAAAAAAACCCCCTTGGACGGCTGGGGGCGCATCACCAAGCGTATATTCGATATTATCGTTTCTTCACTGCTCATTATCATACTTTCGCCGGTCTGGATATTGACCGCGATCGCGATCAAGCTTGATTCGCGCGGCAGCGTGTTCTATCTGGATTATCGCACCGGCCAATACGGCAAACGTTTCCTTTTTTACAAATTCCGTTCCATGGTGGCCCATTTATGCGATGGCGAGGGTCCGAGCGCGACCCAGGAGGGGAATAAGGTCCTTATGGAATTGGCAGCCAAGAAAGACAAGAACACCCGCTTGAGCGACCCGTTGCACAAGATCAAGGATGATCCGCGCATTACCCGGGTGGGCCGGTTCATCCGGCGCTGGTCGATCGATGAACTGCCCCAGCTTATCAATGTATTCAAAGGCGATATCAGCCTGGTCGGTCCGCGGCCCCATATGACGCTGGAGACCGCCAAATACGAAAGCCACCACAAAAAAGTCCTGACGATCAAGCCCGGCATATCCGGCCTGGCGCAAATTTCCGGACGGAGCGACCTGAGTTTCGAGGAAGAGGTCAAGCTTGATACCTATTATATCGAAAACTGGTCATTGGCCCTTGACCTTGCTATACTGGTAAGAACCCCGATCGCGGTCTTTAGGGGGAGAAAAGTGGAATAATTTTTAGTATTTAGTATTAAGTATTAAGTATAGCCTGCGATAATGGATACTTAATACAGAATACTTAATACTTAATACTCATCATCAAATGAGAGTTGCTTTGGTACACGACCATCTCGCCCAGGATGGGGGAGCGGAAAAAGTGCTGCGCATATTGGCGGAGCTTTTTCCTGATGCCCCGATCTATACCTTGCTGTACGAGAAAAAGCAGGTCGATAAATATTTCCGGGACAGGCGCATCGAGACCTCCATTATCCAGAAACTGCCCGGCGGCGTCAGCCACTACCAGTGGTATATGCCCTTCATGCCGATGGCAGTCGAGTTTTTTGATTTTTCGAGTTATGACCTGGTGGTATCCGACGCCAGCGCGTTCGCCAAGGGCGTGATCACGCCCACCGATTGCCTGCATATCTGCTATTGCCATACTCCGACCCGCTATGTCTGGGATTATACCCATCAGTATATCAATGAGCTCAAGTACAATAAATATTTCAAGAAGATCATCTCCCTGGTCCTGAATTATATCCGGATCTGGGACCGGGCAGCGGCGGACCGGGTCGATGTGTTCATCGCCAATTCAAAAACCGTCCAGAAACGGATCGGCAAATATTACCGCCGCGATTCCGCGCTGCTCTATCCGCCGGTGGCAATAGGCAATTTTTCCGTAGCTGACCGGATTGACGATTATTTCCTGATTGGCGGGCGCTTGGCGCCTTATAAGCGGGTCGATATAGTAATTGAAGCCTTCAAGGAACTGGGCTGGAAGCTCAAGATATTCGGGGACGGGGTCGATTTGCCCCGCCTCAAAAAGATCGCCGGCGGGAGCGCCAATATCGAGTTTTTGGGCCGATTGAGTGATGAGGAGATCGCCGGCCTTTATCGCCATTGCCAGGCTTTTATCAATCCCCAGGAAGAGGATTTCGGCATTACCGTGATCGAAGCGATGGCGTCCGGCCGTCCCGTTATCGCTTACGCGGAAGGCGGCGCGACCGAGACGGTGATCGAGGGCGTAACCGGGGCGTTTTTCCATGAGCAGACGGCGCAAGCCCTTTTGCGCACGATCAAGAGTTTCGACGCCAGGCGCTACAGTCCGCAAAGGATCAGAAGCCATGCGGAGAAGTTTTCCAATGAAAGGTTCGCGCGCGACATTAAGCATTTTATCGAGGAGGAATATAATAAGTACGCGAATAGGGCAGTATGAGGATCGGCATCGATATCAGGACATTGATGGACGCGCAATACAGCGGCGTGTCCGAATATACATTCAAGCTTATCAAGGCGTTATTCAGGCTGGACCGCGTTAATGAGTATGTCTTGTTCTACAATTCCGGTCGCGATCTGGCCGACAAAATGCCGGAATTCGACCAGCCGAACGTAACGACCGTCGCCCGCCATTATCCCAATAAAATATTCAACTATTTCCTGCAGAGGGCCTTAAAACGGCCCCGGATCGACCGCCTGCTCGGTGTCGATCTTTTTTTTATGCCGCATCTGAATTTCATTGCCCTTTCTCCGGGGGCGCAGAGCGTCCTGACCGTCCACGACTTGTCTTTTTTGCGCTTTCCGGCCTATTTTTCCCTACGGAAAAACATCTGGCATGCGGCTTTGGGCGCGCGTTCGCTCATCGGGCGATTCGAGCGGATCGTGGCGGTGAGCGAAAGCACCAAAGATGACATCGTTTCGCTTACCGGCGTCGATGCGGGGAAAATTACCGTCATTAGTTCGGGCGTATCGGAGGACTATAAGCCGTATGACCGGCCGCATCCGCTGCTCAAGGAAGTAAAAGAACGGTACAAACTGCCGGAAAAATTCATTCTCAGCCTGAGCACGCTGGAACCGCGTAAAAATATCGAGAGCCTTGTCACGGCCTTTGACCGCGCGGCGGAAGCTTCACCGGCCCTCGCGGGCTGCCATCTTGTCATAGCCGGCGGGCGCGGCTGGAAATATGCGCCGATCGAACGCGCCGTAAATACCGCCCGCAACCGCGGGCGGATCAGGGTCATCGGTTATGTCGCTGAGCGGGACAAACCCGCTTTGTACAATCTGGCCAGCGTATTCGTATATCCTTCGTATTATGAGGGATTCGGTTTTCCGCCGCTCGAAGCCATGGCGTGCGGCATTCCCGCGGTGGTTTCGAATTCATCCAGTCTGCCGGAAGTAGCCGGTTCGGCCAGCTTGATGGTTGACGCCTTCAACAGCGGAGAAATCGCCCAGGCGATCGAAGCCATACTTGCCGATGCCGGTCTGGCCGGACGCTTGCGGGCTGCCGGTCTGAAAGCAGCGGCCGGGTTCAGCTGGCAGAAGACGGCGCGGGCCTATCTTGACTTGTTTATGAATTAGACTTTTTATGCGGTTTTTGATACTATTATATTATATTTTTTTATCCTGTGGATACGAATTAATTGACTTTGGCGAATTATTTAGTTCTAATAAAATTTTAAATATTTAAAATCAATTAATTTAGCTGACAGTATACAACAAACAACAGCCAACTATTGATTTTGTATGTTATTTCCTTTGTTTAGTGTGCATTGTTTGCTAAAAATCTTAATTTAATAAAACATTATGCCAGAATCAAAACCAACTGCCAAAAACAACGGTTTGGCGAGCAACGTGGTAAAAAAATCCACGGGAGGATTGGATATTATCATTGCCGGCGCTATCATGCTGGTATTTTTCCTGTGTCCGATATTCTTTACCGGCCTGGTGGCGCAGGGGATCGGTTTCGAGAAAATGATCCTATTTTATTTCCTGGTCCTTCTGGGCGTGGTTGCCTGGGTGACCAAGGGAGTTATCCAGGGCGAGCTGAGCCTGAAGCGGACGCCCCTGGATATACCGATCTTGGCGACACTGGTAATTTTCGCCGTTTCCACTATCCTGTCGGTAAGCGCCAAGGACTCGCTTATCGGAGCCTACGGCAGTTCGGCCAAGAGTTTTGCCGCCTTGTTCGTGTTCGCCCTCTTCTATTATCTGGTGGTGAACAATCTGAACGCCAAACGCATCAGGAATATATTCTGGTCTTTCGCCGCAGGCGGCGGATTGGTCATACTATTGTCTTTTCTCCAGCTGATGCAGTGGAACCCCCTGCCTTTTGACCTGTTGAATTCGCGGAGCTTCAATCCGATCGGATCGCTATCCGGTCTGACTATGTTCATAATCGCTATTTTGCCGCTTTTGGTCGTGGGCGCGACCCAGATGGGCGAGATCTTACCCCAGTCGAAAAAGGTTACCGTAATTGTCATGAAGTCTGTTTTGGGGCTGGTGATCGCCGTCGGTCTGGCGGTACTGATGCTTCTGAACGGCTTCACTTTCTGGCCGGTTGGTATTGTCGGCATCGTTATCGTGCTGATGTTTTTCCTGGCCAAGATCATCAAAGTATCCAGTAATAACCTGATCATACCTTTGGGGGTGTTCCTGGCCCTGATCATTCTTCTGGTATTGGGAAATTTCAACATCATCGACCTGAAGTTGCCGGCCGAAGTATCGCTTTCGCGCCAGGCATCATGGGATATCGCCAAATCGGCTATCAGGGAGAATCCGCTTTTCGGTTCCGGCCCCTCGACCTTTTATTATGATTTTTCGAAATTCAAGTCAGCCAATTTCAATAATTCAGTCCTCTGGAATGTCCGTTTCGACAGCGCCTCCGGCTCGATCTACGAGCTTCTGGCTACGACCGGGGTGCTGGGCGTAGTTGCGGCGCTGGTCGTCGGCCTGATTGTCTTGTCGGTATCGTTCCTGACGCTGATCAAGGGCAGTGATAAGCGGATCAATTCTATCCTTCTGGGGCTGTTTGCCAGCCTTATTTCCGTTTTGCTGTTTTCCGTGTTATTTGCCTTCAACAATACCATGATCCTGATGACCATACTGATCGCGGTATTTTCGGTCTCTTCCAGCCTGGTGATGTATCCGGAGCGTTTCAGCGACCTGAAGCTTTCGTTCCGGGCCTCGCCGAAGTATGCCCTGGCCCTGTCCGCCATATTCCTGTGCGTGAGCGCGGGAGTGGTGGTGCTCTTCACGATGGGCCTGAAGCTCTATCTGGCCGATATCTACGCCCGCCAGGCCCTGGCAGCGGGCAGCCAGGAGGCGAGGATCGCGAAATACCAGCAGGCGGTGCAGCTGGCGCCTTACCAGGATGCCTATTACATCAGCCTGGCCAACAATTATATGGCCATGGCCAACCAGGCCGCTTTGGCCGGCAAGAGCCAGACGGATGTGGGCACGAACCTGAGCCAGGCGATCGAAGGCGGCAAGAAGGCGGTCGAGATCGCCCCGAACAAAGCCGCCAACGATGAATCGCTGGCCCTGATCTACGAAAACGCGTCTTTCTATACCCGGGGAGCGCTGGAATGGGCGGAACAGCTCTACAACCAGGTACGGGAGCTGGACCCGAAGAATCCGACTCCGGACCTGCGCATTGCCCTGGTCAATATGGCCCGCTCGAACGCCGAGACCGATCCGGAAGAGAAGAAGTACTATATCAATGAAGCGGTCAAGAAATACGACGACGCGATCGCCAAAAAAGGCGATCTGGCCGCGGCCTATTACGGCAAGGCGATCGCCCAGGAGAAACTGGGCAATCTGGATGACGCGATCGAACAATTGAAGCGCGCCAGCCTGGTCGCCAGCAACAACCTCGATTACCGCTTCGAACTGGGCCGCATGTATTTCAACCGCGGCGTGACCCAGCCCCAGATCGAACAGGACGCGTTCCAGGAGATCTCGGAGCAGGATCTGACCCCGGAGATGAGCCCGGCGTCCTCGACCAAGCCGACCAATCTGAGCGTCAATCCGCAGCAGCCGACCGGCAGCGTGGTCAGCACCAATGACGACCTTAAGGCGGCGGAACAGCTTTTCCTCTCGATCGTGGCGGCCAACCCGAACCACGCCAATGCCCTCTATTCGCTGGCCGTCCTCTATCAGAAGACCGGCGAGACGGAGAATGCCAAGGCGGCGGTCAATAAGCTGTTGACGGTGATCAAGGATGAAAAGACGCAGAATGCGGTCCGCGACCAGTTCAAGGATATTCTCTAAATCAGACCACAATCTAAAATATAAACTCCTCTTTCCGCACGGAAAGGGGAGTTTTTTTTGCTCAGATAACCAGTAAAAAGACAAATTTGCTCTTTAAAACTGCACGGAAAAGTGCAAATCCGGTACATTAATTGTTGATAAAATGTACATAATATGGTGTTTTTAGTGGATTACCATCAAAAGATTAAAATAATTTAATCTCTTTTTACGCTATTTTTATACTATTAATTTAATTAGCCAATATTAAATAAAATAAACTTGATTTATTCGATTGACAGGAGGTGTTTATATTGCTAAAGTTATTAAATAATTTGGAGGCAGGTTAAGGAGGGGTGAAGAGGTTATTACAATTCTTTTATTTCAATCCATGCCGAATAAACGCATTGCATCCCTTCCCCCGACAATTTATTCTAATATAAGCGTTTATATAAATGGTTAAACCGGCGTTTTTGACGCTGGTTTTTTTGTTATAAGCGAATTCCCGATAATTAAGATTAAGAAAATTTAATATAATAACTGTTTATTAACTCAGGCGTTGCCCCTGTCCGGTAACTGGCCCTTAGTAGGGAAGGGTAAAGGTCGGCTCCCTGTTGGCCAATTACCACGGCGTAACGCTAAAAGAAAACATTATGAAAAAGAAAGTCTTATTAACCCTCGTCGCCGTGGCCGCAGTCGCTATCGGCGTCGTCGGAATGAGCGCCTTCGAAGCGCATGTCATCAACGTGACAGCAAAGATCGAAAACGCCCTCAGCGTCACCCCTGACGAAATTGAGTTTGGTACCGTATTCCCACAAGAGCAGCTAGATCGCGAAGTTCTCGATTGCGATGAGTGAGTCTTTTGTTGAGGAAGGAAGAACTGACGATATTGACTACGTAATAAAGCAAAAGCCGAAATGTGCGCTATTCGAGGATAACGTCATTACTGTCTACGGCCGTGTAGTTGAAGATGAGCAAGGAGTATTTAGTTGTGCGGACGAAGGTTACACTATGCTCCCCGCTTCTTTGCCCCTACCTTTCCAAACATGATGCCGATCCAGATGATCAGAATGATGGTTCTCTTGATGCGTTTCACGGACCAACTTCCGTGGGCGAAAATGGTTGGACCAACGAAACTACCAATTTTTATGCAGTTCCTGGTCGTTTAGCAAAATCACAAAACGACACGACTGACCTTTGGAATATTGACTTAAAAGTTCCTTGTTTCGACGGTATGTGCGATCAGGGTTGGGCGGATTATGTAAGGGGCATAAATCCTGACGCTGACCCAGCCTCCTATGTACAGCCAACAGATATGGAACATCAAGTTTTTGGTTGCGATCTTTGGATAGAAGTAACCGATGTTAGTCGTTTTGAATTACCAGATACTCAAGTTGAAACAGCTTCGATAGCATTAGAGAATAAAGATGAAAATGATAGCTGGATGGTTGCGCAAGACGATTATAGAGCAACTTTAGTTTATACACCAGTTAATAATGTGTTTGATTACACATTGACTGGCAAGGTAATGCAACCAAACGAAGAATACTGCTTCATTTATTATGCAGATGGTTGGCCGGGTAATCACCCTGGTTATCTTTTTGGTACTCAGATGTCTGATAGTCTTGGCAATATAAACATGTCTGGTAGTCCTGATCCTGGATTGGATTTACCGGATCCCGCTGACACCAATTTTGCAAGCGGAGGAGCCAAAATATGGTTAGTACCGTGTTCTGATTACAACCAGGGGTCGTATTCCATGATAGACTGGAATCCAACTCAGTATTTGTACGAGTACAATACAATCTCTTTTGATGATACTGATGTAAATTAATCCTTCCTGCATTCCTCCTCCGGTGGTTATAACCGGAGGAGGGGAGATGAACGATTAATTTGAGGCTGTCATTCTGGAGACCGCAGGCCGGTAGAATCCCGGGCCATTGGCTACAGTTCGGGGGTAACCGATAAATTTTATCACACGCGTCGGGATCCTGTCGCCGCTTTGGCCCTGGGGACCGCATATAATAATATTTAAACAATGATAAATAGTAATTGCCTTTATGAAGAAAAAAATCTTACTAAGCCTTAGCGCCTTCCTGGCCGTCATCATCGGCGTAGTCGGAATGAGCGCTTATGAGGCGCATGTGATCAACGTGACCGCCACGATCGAAAGCGCGATGGTCGTCGATACCACGGCGATCGATTTCGGCACCGTCTTTCCCCAGGAAGCGATCGACGAAACTTTCGATGTCACCCTGAGCCAGTCATTCCAGAATCAGGACCGGGTCGGTGATGTGTCGTATGTCGTGCGGCAAAAGCCGAAATGCTGGAGCGAAAGCACACAGCAATACGGCCTGGTAAGCGAGGATGAGGACGGCGTATATTATTGTGCCGATGGCGGCGATTACGAAATCCTGCCCATCCTGTGCCCGTATTTGTCCAAACACGAAATTACCGCTGACGGTGACGAAGAGAATGACAGTGCCGGCATCGCGGCCTTCCATGGCCCGATCACGCCCTGGAGCCTGCAGGATACGATCGATACGCAAGTGGCCGGTTATCTCTACAATCCGGACGATATATCCGATACCTGGCAGATCGATTTCCGCGCGCCCTGCTTCGAGGGTTATTGCGCCCAAGACTGGGAAGAGTTCGTCCGCGAAAACAACCCGGAAGCTGACCCGGCCGGCTATATCCTGCCGCTTGACCAGCAAGACGCGCTGATGGGCTGCGATCTCTGGGTAGAAGTCGACTACATCGGCGCGGATGGCGAAGAGGGCACAAAGAACAGCGAAGATACGGTCTGTCAGGATGACGATGCGGATAGTTATTCTATCCAGGGCGGGGACTGCGGTCTGATCGACTGTGACGACACGAACGCCGGTATCAATCCGGGCGAAGAGGAAATTTGCGGCAACGGCATTGACGATAATTGCGACGGTCAGGCGGACGAGGATTGTAAGGTAGTGTGCGAACCGGAGTGCAGCGGGAAAATATGCGGTGATGACGGCTGTGGCGGCATCTGCGGCACCTGCTTCACCGGCGAATATTGCGATGACAGTTTCACTTGCGCAAACGCCGATGTCGATGAGGACAATTACGAGGCGCTGATTGCGGGCGGTGATGATTGCAATGACAGCAATGCTGACATAAATCCCGGTATGGACGAAGTATGCGACGATCAGATCGACAACGACTGCGACGGTGATGTTGACTGCGCTGACAGCGAATGCTCAAGCGAGCCGGCATGTGTATATAATACAGTTATGCTTCTTGAAGACAAAGATGCAAATTGGGACCCGATAATAAACGGTCGTTATGGCAACTTATATTATAATAATGCTGGTCCAACTTTCGATTGGTATTTAGATATTAAAGGTATGAATGCAAACTCGCTATACAAATTAGTCTATGCTCCAGATCCTTGGCCGCAAGGATTGCCTGTTAATGGCCCATATACCGTAAAAACATCTATTACTTCATTTACAACCGATAATAATGGCGATTATTCGAATTCCGGTATCACTGACTTGGGTTATGACATTCCGCATCCAGATGATGCTTTATATCCTGATTGGTCTAAAATTTGGGAATACCCGCGGGACTCCATGATGATTATAAAGCTACAGGTTTTGACCGAATATCAATGTTATTTGAAACTGAAATGGTAAATTATGACTATACTGGAAATAACGCTCCTATTTGTACAGACGTTGATTCTGATGGATACGGCAGTGGGACGGATCGAGAAGATTGCACTTATACTGAGGAAGATTGTGATGATAGTGACAATAGTATCAATCCTAGCGCGAGCGAGGTTTGTGATGATGGAATTGATAACGATTGCAACGGCGATGCGGATTGCGCTGACAGCGCCTGTGTAGCTGAGCCAGCTTGTGCGGTGACCATAACATTTAACGACCTGGGAGCTGTAACACAATACGGTTACACCCATAATTATGGTGGTGCGGCAGCTAGTTTTACTTACAACACGCCTTCCGACGACAAGATCTCCGGTACATTTACTGCAACCGGTTTGAAACCTTATGAGACTTATCAATTGAAATTTGAAGGCAAGCCAGTGTGCGCCGGCGGTTCGGACGACCTAGGTAACGAATATATCGGATATTTGGGACGCTGGTGGAATAATACAGTGCCAACAGGTAATGTTGATGATTCTTATTACGAGAACAATTCGGTATACCATAGTGGAACTAAATGCATAGTCGGATATTTAGTATGGGGATATGTCACAGCTGACGCAAGTGGTAATGTAACAAAAGCAGTTTCTGCCGATTCCAGCTACCATGTACTTTGGTGCTCCGGTGGTACTTGCGGATCAAGCAATAATTTACAGCTGAACGCGGCAGACGGGAGTATATATCCATATTGCTATGCCGCAGATGTGAACGGGCAAATCGAAAGAGGAACGTGCGGCAGCTTGTCTTTCTCCCCCGGCGTTTATGATCTTAAAATGATATTGAACGAAGAATCATTCCATCAAAACACATACGGTGTATGGACAGCAGTTATGGATTCGGATATCAACTTTAGCATCTACTAAAATATAGATTATAATATAGATTAAAAATTTTGCAGGAGGAGCAATCAATATGAAAAAGAAAATTTTAGTGACAGGAGGGGCGGTAATTGCAGTGGTAATCGGGGTTATCGGAATGAGCGCTTTCGAGGCCCATGTCATCAATGTAACCGCCCATATCGAGAACGGGCTTAACGTATCCAGCAGCGAACTAGAATTCGGGACGGTCATTCCCCAGGAGTATTTGGAACGGAATTTTTCCGTCGGCTGAGCGCGTCATTTTTGGCCGAATCGAGGCTCCAGTATATCGATTACGATATAATCCAATTGCCGAAACCGGTCTGGCCCGAACCGGAGGGATGCGGCCAAAATTTCGAAGAAGTCGATGCGGCCAGGGCGTATTGCCATGACAATCCGACTGATTACGATTGTACTACCGCGACCTTTGCCAATTTCTGTCGAAAGACGATGCCGATCCGGAAGACGGAAACGATACGGAACATCCTAGTTACTTCCAGGGTGACCACTGTAGCTTATCTGTAGTCCAGGCAGGCGGCGAGCGGCCAAAGCGACGGACGAAAGCGATGACTGGATAATCGATCTCAAAGTACCGCCCGTGGCAGGATATGTCGGATTGGAATGGCCCAGCGGCTGCCCTACTGTGGCGGCTCAGGCGGATTACGGCTGCGATATCTACGTCCAGGTCACAGGCGTGAATGGCGAAGACGGTCCGGTTTGCGAGCCGGACTGTGCCGATAAGCAATGCGGCGGCGATGGCTGCGGCGGTAACTGTGGAATCTGCGGTACGGAAGAGAGTTGTATTGGCGGCGCTTGCGTAGCCGAAGCGGCGGACGCGGATATTGACGGGGATCCGGATAGTACCGATTGCGCGCCCAATGATGGCAGTATTTATCATGGTGCCGCCGAGGTTTGCGATGGAATTGATAATGACTGCGACGAACAGGTAGATGAAGACCTGGAATCAAACAATACCATTCTGTCTGTCGGCATTTGCGCCCAGGCATACGAAGTATGTCTGGGAGTGGCCGGTTGGGTGATGAATTATCCTGTTACATATGAATTTGTCGAAATATCGTGTGATGGATTGGATAATGACTGTGATGGATTAACTGACGAAAACTGTATTGATTGTAATGCATTGAATTGCGATGATGGTAATACCTGTACGACCGACTCCTGTGACATAAATATCGGCTGCCTGCATAACCCAAATAGCGAGCCATGTAGTGATGGAGTATATTGCAACGGCCCTGATGTATGTTCGGGCGGAACCTGCAGTATACATGGTGGCAATCCCTGCGCCGGGCAAAATGTCGGCCCGGATTGCAGTGATTCCTGTAATGAATCAAGCGATGATTGCACAGCCAGTGACGCAGACGGAACAAGCTGTACAGGAGGACTTTGCCAATCGGGCGATTGTGAATTGTCGTGCGTACCGGCTACGGAAATTTGCGATAATAAAGATAACGACTGCGACGGACAAATCGATGAAGGACTGGACCAACCCTCCGTTTGCGGCATTGGCGCCTGTCAAAGGAATGGCACTAATATGTGCATGAACGGACAGTATATCAATACCTGCTTTCCGGGTTTGCCGATAACCGAAATATGCGGAAATACAATCGATGACGATTGCGACGGTGTAGCTGATGAAGATTGCGATGATTCATGCACTACGGCCGACGATTGCGATGATTCAAACTCGTGCACTTCTGATCAATGCACAGCAAATCATGAATGTTTAAATCTGGACCGGGGGGTATTGGAGTGCATACAGTTAGGTGGTTCTGGAAGCTGTACAGGAGGTGTGGTTACTTGCAGCGGTGGGTCGCCTGTCTTATGTCCCAATGGCTGTAATGATAATAATTCTTCAACCTATGATTATTGCGATAACGCCGGGCAATGTCTGCACTATACTTACCCCGGTGCAGGATTTCATATATGTTTTCCCTCCTGGGGAGGCGGACAAGTCTGTTTTCCATAGTAAGGATAAGTTTAACGAATTATTTAACTATTAAATATTATGACTGAAGAAAATAAAAACCAGGGAGGGGAGCTTCATGGCGAGGTGCCGGCAAAGGGCATTATCGAGAAAAAAAAGCATAAATCAATCGGCAAAAAGATCGTTTGGGTAATAATCAGTCTGATCGCGCTGGTTCTGATCGTGCAGGTTGCTGTAGCCGACCGCTATAGCGCCCAGGTACTGGTGATAGAAGGCGAGAAGAAGGTTGGGGTCAATCCCACGACCGAGAAGCTTGATTTCGGGGATTTGTCGGCTGATACCTCCGCTACCCGTTTCGTCACCCTCACCGCCGGCGGATCGGATACTTCATCCATGTGATGAAATTCGGCTCGATCGCCGAACTGGTCAAAGTGAACGAAAATAATTTCACTTTACGCAAAGGTGACGAGAAAAAGCTTGAATTCTCGCTCTATATGCCGCCGTCAGCGCCAGTGGGGGAGAAATATACGGGGCAGGTGTGGATATTCAAGTTACCGAAGATTTGGTAAGCAATTATTCCGCATTATCATTTATTCGCCAGAGAAACAAATAGATGGGGCCAAACATTAAAAAAATATTTAAAAAGATAATTGAATGGGCTGCGTATGCGGCGATATTCATAATAATCGTCTGGGGAACACCGCAGGTTTTGTCGTATTTTTTACAAACCGAGTATCCGATCGCTTCGATCACATCCGGTTCGATGTGGCCGGTTTTGAAAGTCGGTGACCTGGTTCTGATCCACGGTATAAACGGCAAAGAGGATCTGAAAATCGGCGATATTATCGTTTACCGCAACCAAGCCGCCAGCCTGGGTCCGGAAAACAGTTTCATTATCCATCGCATCGTCAAGCTCGGCGATACGATCGTAATTACCAAAGGCGACGCCAACAACATCGAAGACCCGCCAGTGGCTTATGACCAAGTAATCGGTAAGGCGGTGATGCTGGGCGACAAACCCTTGCGCGTTCCCTGGCTGGGTAATTTATCAATAATGTTCAATAAGAGTAAAAGTTAGTTGTATTCAATCCCGTCATCCTGGAGCCCCGAAGGGGCGATAGGATCCCAGGGTGCTATAAATAATACAGCGGTCATTCATGATTATTGCAAGATGGCGCGAGGTCCTATCGGCCTGCAGCCTCCCGGATGGCAGTAACTAACAAAAAAATTAGAAGCAATACACCAAGATAAAATATGGACAACAGTCGCAGACAAAGAAAATATGTGATCGACCTAAGGCCGCGGCCTTTTGTATTGCGGCGCTGGCTGAAATGCTTGGTACCGTTAAGGGCCAATGAATATCTGCCTCGTTTGTCCCGCAAGAGTCTGGCTATAATTATGCTGATAGCCCTGGTCACAGGACAGACAGTGTCGATGGATGCCTTCGAATCGCATATCATCAACGTGATCGCGCGGGTGAGGAACGATGGACTCAATATAAATATCGCCGGCGGCCAATTTTGCTCTGGCGATGTAGAGATGATAGAGTTGACCACGCCGTCCCCGAATAACACGATCATCTATACCCTGGACGGGAGCGAACCGGTTTGCGGTGTAAACGGGCTTGATTACGGCGGCATCTTCGCCCTCAGCCAAAATACGACGATAACCGCGCGCGTTTGCGACGATGGCCATACCAGCCAGCCGATATCCTGGGATTTCGAATTTTCTCCGGAATTTTGCGGCGGCTGCGAGTCCGATCCGGGCGATTTCTGTTCGGAATCGATGGGCGGATGGGGACAGGTTTGCCATGGCAATAATCCCGGCTGTCTCCGGGATAACAATTGGGACGCGGTGATAGGCGGCAGTCTGGTCGTAGGCACCGGACACACCATTATCCTGACCGGACCGGATGCTGTGGAAAATTACTTCCGGCCGGCGGCACGCCCGCTTCATTGCCCCAAAGCTATATAGACCCGGACGATACCGGGGCCGGGATATTGGGCGGGCAGGTGGTGGCGCTCAAATTGAACGTATTGTATTCCGCCGCCGGCATCGGGATCAATTCTTCCGGCAATACCGCGCCCCTAGGATCACTAAAGATAAAATCCGGTTTGTTCAAAGGGATATCGGTATCTCAATTTCTTGATTTGGCTGAACAGGTTCTCGGTGGCGTTAGCGGCGGCTTGGCGGCATATGACGCCACTATAAGCGATCTAAGCGATATGGCGGCGAAGATCAATGAAAATTTCGACGATTGCGATACCGATGAAGGTTATCTGGTGGTACCGGAGTGCTATACCGAAGTGTGCGGTAATGAAAATATCGATCCGGGAGAGGAATGCGATGACGGTAATCTGACCAACGGAGACGGCTGTAGCGCCGATTGCCGCCGGGAAGAGTGCGTTCCGGGCGAAGAAATTTGCGACGATATCGATAATGATTGTGACGGTATTATCGATAACGTTTTCGAAGCCGCCAGTATATACGGGACACCGGCACAGGCCCGGTTGCATAATGGGACGCTGGTTACCGATAAAGTGGCGCTAAGTGATAATAAATACGCCCAGCAGGACGTGAACGGGACTAAATATATTTATCTGGAATGGCAATTCGACGGATTACTGGCCGATGACCTGATCACTACGAGCACGCTGAAACTCGAGCACAAGGAAAGCGACGTGGATATTACGGTAGAATGGTGGAACGGCGTGAAATACACCGAAGTTTGCGATCCGGTGGAATTCGGCAGTGATACGGTATCAACCTGCGACCTGGCGCCATACATAGACAATCCGGACAAAGCCAAAAACGTTAAAATCCGCCTTCGGCTCGAACAAGACGGCCATTGCAATGAAAAATTGGATTGGGCGTATCTGGAAATTAGTTACCACTCACCGGCAGATTGCGCATCGGTCTGCGGGAATGCCCGGCTGGATGCGGGGGAAGAATGCGACGATGGTAATATTACCGCAGGTGACGGTTGCGACGACAGCTGCTTGACAGAAGGACCGGATCATTGCCTCAAGATCAACGAAGTATATTACCGGCCCGATTGCGCCCATGGCGGCGATGATAAAGAATGGGTCGAATTGTATAATGATTGCGGCTATACGGTCGATCTCGATGGCTGGAAACTGAAAGACAATAAAAAGCAGGAAAAGATCGATGGGCAATACAACCTTCCGGCAGGGGGATTCGCGGTAATCGCGGCCTCTAAATCAGTTTGGGGCTATTGGCCGGGTATTCCGGAGGAGGCATTGAAAATCAGCCAGGGAAAAAGCCGCTTATTCGATAATCTGGACGATAGCGACCATTTATTCCTCTATGACGCCCAGGGAGAGCTGATGGACGGAGTCAGCTGGGGCAGGGATAAGTCAGCCTTCGACCCGGCAGTGGATGGAGTCAAAGAAGGGCATTCGATTTCACGCAAAAACAAAGGCGTCGACACCGATACGGCGGCTGACTGGATGGATACAGACAAAAAATCAACGCCTCCCGGCCCGAATCCGGGGACAAACCCGCATAATGACGATGGCAGCCTGATACTGCCGGAAGATCCCGGCAATGAAGTATCCGGCGATAAGGACGACGCCGATGACGAGAACAAAAGCTGGATCAACGACCATTCCCGCGGCTGGCCGGATGGAGGACAGGATGAGCATTCGTCGCAAAGGTATCAATAATGTATGATCAAGATATTCGAAAAAAATAAATATCGCATCGGCCTGGCCATGGTCATGGCTGTTTTGGCTTTGGCCGCCGTACGGATGCAGGCCAATTTGATGCGGGTCAGTGCGCAAAATCTTCCCGTAGTAGTCAACACCAACGAGCTGTCTTTCGGTACGGTATTTCCCGGAGAAATACTGGAAAAATCCTTTGCTATCAATTATTCGGCCGAAGCCGGCGATGTACATTATCGGATAGTACAAAAGCGCAAGCCACTGCCGGAAAACCATCCGGAATATCCTGATGGCGGCGATCCGGACATGCCCGGCTATTACCGGAATCTTTGTCCGTCACTGGCCAAATTGAGCCTGGAGAATGAGGGCGATACCGAATCTGCGGCGGCATTGGATGAAGAGGATATAAGCGATACCTGGGTTCTCCGATTTAGTGTACCGGCGATATTCGGCCAGGTGGCCCAAGACCACGAGGGCGGAATCGTCGATGCCAGCGGCGAATACGGTTGTGACATCTCAATAGACGTGGACGAAGATGAGCCGGTTTGCATACTTGGCGAACTTTGGCGGATCGGGGATAGCGAGGCGAGTCAGCTTGATAACCCGGTAGATGAATTGAACTGGCCGGGAGCTTTCGGCATATTCCCTTCTTTTGCCGATCCTTATATAATCGATAGCAATGTTTATGCCGATTTTCCCTATAATTCCAACTATTCAAGCGGGTACGCTGCCGATTTCGATATTAACTTTTATTTCAACAGCCCGGTAACGGCGCAAGCCGAACTGGTGCTGTCCTGGGGACCCGGGCACAGTGGTAGTGAACGAAAAGAAATATTATTGGATAATGTTTCGGTCGGAACCAGTCCAATCCGGAACGGTTCGTTTGTAACGGGCTGGTGGGAAGAAATGGAGCGTTTCAGCGATAGTTTTACATTCGAATTAAATCCCGGTAGCCATACTTTGAATCTAAAACAGCTAACCGGGGACGGGACGATTTGGGATTATGCCGTAATGAATATAATCAGCTGCGAGAATAATGATATTGTGGAAACGTTCTCGATCAGCGGCGCCGGGGGAGGCGGTAATCGATTGTTCGCAGCTGATCCGAATAACGGCATGACTACCGGCGGCATTGTGGTTGAGGGAGAAATGGGTGCACCTGAATTGTCGGTGGAAAAACAGGTATTGGCAGATTTCGCGAACCCCGGGGACATTGCCGTTCCTTATCGCGTTACCGTAACAAATAACGGCAATATTTCGGCTTTCAATATAGTATTGACCGATAATCTGCCCCAATGGTTCATATTCAGCGATAATGGCGTGACGAAAAAAACCTGGCTACCATTCGAACTCGCTCCGGGAGCATCGAAAAATTTCGATTATACCGTGGATATTTCTCCGTCAGCCGCGGCAGGAAATTATGCCAACACTGTGATAGCCGTGGCTGATAATAACGACCCCGTACAGGCAACAGCCGTCTTAAACATAAAAACCGTATCGGTGCTGGGTGCTTTACTTGACGCAACCGGCTTCAGTGTCAGGGAGTTCGCGCTATTGATCGCCATGATCGTCATTCTGCTGGGGTTGTCATGGCATATCAGGAAGAATAATAAAGCGATTTAGTCATTAATTTTTAATAATCCTGTATAATAATCCAGTTTTCAATAATCCAATAATATTTTTAAATTTTAAATAATCCAATAATCCAATTTTCAATCAATATTTAATATTCAATATCAAATATATAAATATAAATTTTTTCCATTGTGATTGAGGTTAATATTAGTAAGTTATATTATACACCAGACACACTATATTATATTTTATACTATCACTTGTAACTACACCGTTTGAAAATTAAATATTGATTGGATTATTGAATTATTGAAAATTGATATAAGAAAAGGATTTAATCAAAAATCTTTTTTTGCTTTCAGAGAATAACCCCGAGGCATCACGGGGTTTTTTAATTTCTATTTAATTTATAAATAATATTAAGTTAACCTTGTTATATTATAGTGATATTAACAAAGAATAAGATTCAAATAAATATCGCAAAGCCTTAATATAAACTGAATCCCTAAAACAAATAAAAACACTAACATATGAACGAAGAGGGGAAACGTTCGAAAAACTGGATCGGATTAGGCGAAGAAAACAAAAAGCTGTCAATATCTCTGCTGATCCCATGCCACAATGAAGAGCGGACAATCAAAAAGACCATCGAATCCTGCCTGGACCAAACCCGTCCGGCAGACCAGGTTATAGTCGTAAATGACGGCAGTACTGACCGGAGCCTTGAGATAATCGAAAGCTTCGGCGAGCGCGTCATTTCGATAAATATCGTCAAATGCACCGGCAACAAGAGCTATGCCCAGGAATACGGGCTGATGTTCGTGACCGGTGATGTTTTTATCGCGACCGATGCCGATACGCTGATGGACCGGAAGTTCATCGAGCGGATCGAGGCTGATTTCCAGGACGAAAAAGTCAGCGCGGTCTGTGGCTACGTGAAAAGCCTGGAATACAACTGGCTGACTGCCTGCCGGCAGATCGATTACTCCATATCGCAGGGCATCCACAAGCTGGCCCAGGGTATCATGGGCTTCGTCGTAGTGATCCCGGGGTGTGCCGCCGCCTTCCGCACCGATGTTTTCCGGGGCTATGTCACCTTTGATCACGATACTTTGACCGAGGACCTGGACTTCACTTACAAATTGCACGAACAGGGGTTCCGGGTCGCTTTTGACAATAAGGCTGTCGTCTACACCCAGGACCCGGCCGAACTCAAGTCCTATGTCAATCAGGTAAAACGCTGGTACCGGGGAAATTGGCAGAATTTGCGCAAACATTACAGAATATTCGGCCGTGCGATCCCGGCCATGGAACTGTCGCTGGCATTCATTGAGGGGCTGATATTTCCAGCCAGCCTGCTTATTATGCTGTCTATTAGCGTCATCTACTTCCTGCGCATCGTGGAATTCTATCTGGTCGCGGCATATGTCGTCGGACTGTATGCGGCCATTGTCAGCCGGCGCTGGCGCCTGATGCTTTATCCGCCATTTTACGTGGCCATGATGTTCGTCAATTCCTGGGTGTTTATATCCGAATTTATCAAAGAATATACGAACAAGAACAGGAAATTAATCTGGTTCTCGCCGGCTAGAAGGGAGATCGTATGATGCCGAGCGGCGGGTTCTATCTGATCGTCCATTTGGTTGTCCTGTTGATAAACCGTGTTTTTCGTTTCGTCAAAAAAGCGGTGATCCCTTCAGCCATAATGACCGCGGTTTTTGCATTGGCGGCTTACGGCGTCTACGCGACCGTCGGCGGGGCCCTGGACAGCGAAAACAACCTGGAACTGTACCAGAATCTGACCTTCCGCTGCCTGCCGCCCAACCCGGAAATAAAGCCGAAGAAGATCATTATCCGGATCGACGATATTCAGGCCTATTGGCTCAGGGATGTCCAGATCAAAATGCTTGATGAACTGTATAACCGGAATATTCCCGCGCTATTGGGCGTGATCCCCCTGAACCTGAAGGACGATACCAAGCTGACCGGCTACCTGCGCAAGCATTATTGCAGTTTTGAGATCGCCATGCGCGGCTACGACCAGGGCAAGGATGTCGGCTATAACGTGCCGGAATTCGCCAATCTGCCGGAAGCGGATGCCTATGACCGGATCATGCAGGCGATGCCGGTGCTGGCAGGGATCAACCGGGGGCCGCTGACCACCTTCATTCCGCCGCGCGGCGTCTATTCGACCGGCACGGTCTCAGCCCTGATCAAGGCCGGATTCAAGGAAATTTCGGCCAGCGGCGACGGCCTCTTTGACGCGACCGCCAATACATATGACTTCAGCACCCGCCAGGCAGTGCCGCTGGATGATGTCATCAAGGAGTGCCAGACGGCCCTGGACAAGAAAGATGTCTGTACGATAGTGATCTATCCGCAAAGTATATCGACCAACGACAAGCTGGATCCGGAGAAGTACCGGTATTTCACCGATCTGCTGGACCGGGCGAGCTCTTTGGACGCGCAGATCAGCATACCCAAAGATATGATCTTCTGGTATCAGCTGCAGCCACCGCAAAATTCAAATAGTTCTTGAGTATTTGAAATATTAATATAATTAAAGTCAGAAGCACTAATTTCTAATTTCAAAATACTAAACAAATCCCAAATTCAAATTGATAAATTCCAAACTCCTAATTTTTAAAGTCGTTCTTTATGTTAAAGGTTTCGAACAAATTTGTTTAGTATTTTGAAATTAGAAATTAGAATTTATTATTAATTATAATGCCTATGAAACAGAATAATCTGAAAATCCGGTTGGTTTACGGGTTTCTGATCTTTGCCACCGTGGCCGCGGTATCCTCTTGGACGCCGCCGGCGGCGGAAGCGGCAAGCGCTAATCTCATAACCAACCCATCATTCGAAGATGCGGGGACAGGTGGTCTGCCCTTGGGCTGGAAACAAAGTTCCTGGGGGTCGATCCAGTCAAACTTCGTATATCCGGTAACGGGCCATAGCGGCGCGAAAGCGGCGGCAGTCAGCGTAACCCAGCGGACGAACGGCGATGCCAAGTGGTATTTCGACGACGTACCGGTAACAGCCGGGGAAACCTATGATTTTTCCGACTATTACAAGTCTACGGCGGCAAGCGAAGTGGATCTTCGCTACACATATGCCGACGGCCATGTTACGTACCATTGGCTGGCCGCATTGGCGGCCGCGCCGGACTGGACGGTATTCGAGAATACGATCGAAGTGCCGGCTGATGCCGTGTCGGTCACGGTATTCCACCTGATCTACAGTGTGGGCACGCTGACAGTCGATGACTACAGCCTCGCTCCCTTGACAGTTGACAGCGGGACCACCTTCGATACCGGTATGATATCATTGACTTTCGATGACGGCTGGTACAACCAATACGAGAATGCCTTGCCGATACTGGACAATGCCGGCATCAAAGGCACTTTCTTCATCGTCACCGATGACGCCAAGTCCGAAGCCGGCGCCACGGCAGATACCACCGTTCCGGATCCGGCCAATCTGATCGCCAATCCGAGCTTTACGGACAGCCAGGCAGGCCAGCCGACCGGCTGGAACGGCGATTATTGGGGAAATATCGCCGCCAGTTTCGACTACCCTGTTCCCGGTCCGTCTGATGCCCAGGCGGCCAAAGTCACGGTCACCAGCCGCACGGACGGCGATGCCAAATGGTATTTCAATGAAGTACCGGTCGTACCGGGCGATACCTACCAATTCTCCGACCAGTATAAGTCCACAGTCGGCAGTGAAGTGGATATCGAGTATCTGATGGCGGACGGGACATACCAGTATGATTGGCTGGCTGATCTGCCAGCCGCCTCGTCCTGGACCGATTACAGCACATCGTTCACGGTTCCGGCCAACGTGGCCGGTGTCAGCATTTTCCATTTGCTGTATAAGCCGGGAGAACTGACAGTCGACAACTATGTCCTGAGCGGCGAAGTCGGCGCACCATTGCCGGCGGAAGAGCGCCTGTTCATGAACCCGGCGGAACTCCAGGCCATGAGCGAAGCAGGCCAGGATATCGGCGACCATACGCTTACCCACGCCCATCTGACGCAGATCAGCCCGGCGGAAGCGCAATCGGAGATTGCGGGCGCCAAGCAGGATCTGTACAGCTTCGGCATCGATACCGTCAAGTCCTTCGCCTATCCTTACGGCGAATATGACGGTACTACCGAGAGCCTGGTCCAGGCGGCCGGATTCACCGGCGCGCGCAGTGTTGACCGCGGCTACAATACCAAGGCAACCAACCGCTACGCGCTGAAGATCCAGCAGATAGACCCGACCACGACGATAGCCCAGGTACAGCAATGGATCAATAAGGCGAAAGCTGACAAGACCTGGCTGATCCTGATGTTCCATGATGTGATGCCGACAGGAGGGGATGAACTGAGCACCACACCGCAATTCCTGCAGGGGATAGTGGATTATGTGCAATCAAGCGGGATCAAGCCGATAACCATGGCCCAGGGCCTGGATATGATGCCCTAAAGCCGTAATTGTTATCCCTAACTGTTCCATATCCGAAACCGGTATATGTATTCAGATACCGCGTAATTGAGTTAAGTCCCCGGTAGACCGTCGATTTATCCGGGGTTGACCAGAATTCCAGGCCTTGGCCTTAAAAACCAGGGCCTGGTTTTTGTTAAAATAATTTTTATGCGGCTTGCCCGGCCTGTGTATAAGCATTCCCGGTCATTCAATCCGTATGACAGAATGGTAAATTCGTGTCATAGCTACGAATAAATATTTATCGTAAAAATTCGAGCCAGAAGTTGATTTTTTGCCTTGACTATAGGGACCGTATTTGTTAAAGTGAAATTCCATATAGAAAGGTGTTAAAAATTATTTAGAATCATATAAATTTTATTAAAATTTAATCAGAACGAAACTCTATGACAAATACCCTATGGCGAAGGAGGGGTGTTTACAAAACTTTGCATGTCTTGAGCATGCTCTTACTTATTTTCAACATGTCTGCATTAGGCGTGTTTTTTGTGGCTGAAAGCGCCAACGCTACAGACACGGTAAAGAAGGAAAATCCCATTACTGTCAAAGCTTATAAAGTGGTTTGCGACAGTGAGGAGGATTTGCCGAATTGGATGGGGGCGGCGGGATTGCCGTCCGAAACCTATTTTACCGACTATTCCGAACGGATCAGCCCCAGCGCTATTGAAGATTTTCTGGCGGACCGGCAAGGCCGCTGCCATCTGGAAAGCGGCTGGAAGTTCCAATGGAGTAATACCGGCGAACCGAACCCTGGCGATAACATGGGAGAATATATATCAGATAAGTGGACAACGGTCGGTCCGACCGGCGCTGATGGCGCGGTCAGTTTTGTGGTTGATTCCAGAAACCAAGTAAGAGTGCGCGAAGTCTGGCAAGAAGGATATCAGGAATTTGCCGGGATATCCGCGAGCGGGAATGTGAGTGCCGAGATGGCGTGCGGCAGCGATGTGCATTATTATGATAATTTCGATTATGTTGACACGAAATCTGGAGTAGATGATTATTACTGCGTCGCTTTCAATGTCATGGAAAAAAAGCCCAGTTCAACCGCGACCGTAAACGTACAGAAGCTTATTAGCGGGACCAGCCAAGACGGTTGGGAATTCGAAGTTAACGGTCAGGATATCGCGACCGCTACCGCTTCCTCGGTGGTCGGTGGTTTTGCCCCTATTACAGTATCATTTGACTGTGACAATGCATCCCTTAATGTACTTGAACATCAACAAGCGGACTACTCCCTGGCTACCGCCACTTGCTACAAAACCGATGACGGGACCTATGTCGTAGGCAGCAGCGATACCGGCAAAAACGGCGTGTTCAATATCACGGTGAAAGACGGTGACCAGGTGAATTGCATATTCGAAAATGAAACAGTCAAAAAAGAAACGAAAGGCTCGATCAATGTCTGCAAATACCAGGACGTCGAACTGATCGGGCAAAAAGACGCCAGCGACCAACCCCTGGGCGGTTGGGCGGTAAGGGCGGTGCTAAACGACAATACGGTCAAGCACGGAACAACCACTCTGGATAACGGCGGTTGCTATACGTTTGAAGATCTTGACCTCGGCACTTGGGCAGTTCTCGAGGATTACCCCGACAATACCTGGGGCCAAACCTATCCGGCGGCACAATTAAGCATTGATCCCAATGAGCAATATAAGCATGTAGTGGTATTGTCCGAAAGCACAACCAGCGCGGAAGTATACTTCCTTAATAAAAAGACAGAAACGCCCCAGACCGGCGCGGTCAAAGTATGCAAATATTATGACGCGGACGGAGTGTATGCGGCTGAAAATACCGACGAAAGCGCGGCCACCGATCCCTGGACATTCACGATAACGGACGGAAGCGGCGCCACTACGTCCCTGGTATCGTCTGCTGAGAATAACTGTGTTATATTCGATAATCTGGCATACGGTAATTATCAGATTGAAGAAGCGGCACAGGCGGGCTGGACCCGGATCTTCCCGGCCGCTCCGCTTAGCGTTACGGTAGATTCGACCAGCACCGATGAATATAAATTCGTAAATTATAAACAGCCGATAACCGGTACCGGCTCTATCCAGGGCTGCAAATGGAACGATGAGAACGGCAACGGCATCTGGGAAGGCCCCAATAACCCGATCGGCAATTACGCCACCTCCAGCTACGAAACGGAAAAACTGGCCGGCTGGCAGATCGTATTGGAAGGCCCGGTGAAGGCCACCACTACAACCGGGGAGAATGGCTGCTATTTATTCAATAACCTGCCGGACGGAGCATATACGGTGAGTGAATCCGGAAAAATCGGCTGGGAACAGACCTATCCGAATGCTTCGACATCAGGCGCGGTATTGAGCGATAGCCAATATACCTACAGCATCAATGTTTCCACTTCCGCGCCGTACATGTACAATGATTTCGGCAACCATCTGCTGCCCGGCCCTATTTGCGGCAACGATATCAAAGAAACAGGGGAGCAGTGCGATGACGGCAATCTGGCCAATGGCGATGGCTGCAGCGCGCAATGCACGATAGAAGCCAAACAGCCGGAATGCGGCAACAATATCATCGAATCCGGCGAACAGTGCGACGGCACGGATACTCCGGCCGGGCGCACCTGCCTGAGTAATTGCACCCTGGCCTCGCAGGGCGGCGGCGGCCTCCTGATACCGACGAACCGCGGCGGCGGCACCAGCGGCCAGACCAGCGGCGAACCGCCAGTCGTGGCAGGCGAGGAAGGCGCACCGGCCCTGACGATCGATAAGAGTGTTAACCAGACATTCGCCAATCCGGGGGATAAGGGTGTCGAATATACCATAGTAGTGGCCAACAACGGCAATCTGACCGCGTTCACGGTGGTTTTGGCCGACAATCTGCCCGATGTCCTGACCTACAGCGACGACGGCAGCATTGAACGTTCCTGGCAATTGGGCGATATCGCCCCGGGCACGAGCCAGACCATTACCGTGAAGGTCAATGTCAGCAAGGATGCCCAGCCGGGCAAAGTCGCCAATCTGGCTACCGCCAGCGCCGCCAACAACGGCGAGGTGAGCGATTCGGCCGAACTTGAAATACGCGAGATCACGGTATTGGCCGAAACCGGTTTCAGCCTGGGTGAATTCATCGTCCTCCTGTTCACGGCCGCCTGCGCGGCCGGGACAGCCTTCGTCCTCAAGCGGCAAACCGCGTAATATCAGACATAACGCTTCAAATACCAAGACGCCCCCGGCCATCCGGGGGCGTCTTTATTATAATATATTATCAATACACCGCAACGCGCCGGCTATTACGGCGATAAATACTGTTGATAAGTCTGGGTCATTTGTTCGATTTTGACATTAATGTACTTTATTCCGGAGAAATCATTTTGGATAGCTTAAGTCAGTCTGCAAGATTAAGGTCAAATTTGGGTTTAAATAGCAGAAATTCGGGCGCTTGGCAGTTTTCCACTGTTTTTCCTTGACGATATGCACTGAAATTTGCGATAATATACGGGATAGTTGAAAGTTGAAAGTTGAAAGTTGAAAGTATAAAGTTGAAAGTAGAGATTTTATAATATAGTGATGGGTAATATTTTTTATTAATAATTTATAATTTTATGAAGTTAACCCCAAGCTTAAGGAGGGCATTTTATCGATTTTTGCATGTCGCAACCATGCTGGTTTTAATTTTTAATATGTCGTTGATGGGGGTGTTTTTTATTAATACGAAAAACCCTGTTATCGCAAGTGAAAATAATTCCGAAGACGATGTATGTATAGTGTCCGACTTTGATAATGACGGTTTTAGTACGAATAGTGAATGTAATGAACTGATTGATTGCAATGATGAAAACCCCGCTGTTAATCCGGGGGCGTTAGAAATATGCGATGATGGGGTTGATAATAATTGTGATGGACAAATTGATGAAGGTTGTGACTGTTCTGACGTTGATAGCGATACGGCATGTGATATTGATGACAATTGCATGGGAACTTCGAATGAAGATCAGGCAGACACAGATCAGGATGGCCTGGGCGATGCCTGTGATAATTGCGCAACTGTATCCAATGACGACCAGGCAGACAGCGACGAGGACGGGATAGGAGATGTTTGCGATAATTGTCCAAATGATCCGAACCCGGATCAGGCGGATGATGATCTAAACGGCGTTGGCAACGCCTGCGAAGCGGCTTCGTCAGAATGCGGAAACAAAACGCTTGAATCAGGAGTAGCATGTGAATTTGACAGTGACTGCCCAGTTGATTATATCTGCAATAGTTGCGTCTGTGAACAAGAGGCTGTCCCGTTAGGCTCTATACAAGGCTGCAAATGGGATGACGAAAACGGCAACGGAATTTGGGAAGGAGAGGATAATCCGCCGGGAAATACCGCCACTTCAACATACGAAAACAATAAATTGGCCAACTGGCAGATCGTGCTTAAACAGGACAACCAGATTATTATGTCAACGACAACTAATCCATACACCCCCAATTATGGCTGTTATATATTTAATAATGTACCTGTGGGTGAATATGAAATAAGCGAAGTGGTACAGGATGGCTGGGTGCAAACCTATCCTAATGCGACAAATGCGAGTAGTATATTAAATCCTGATGGAGTGACTTATTCATACAGTTTGAATGTAAATACCGGAGATCATCTGGTCCATTATGATTTTGGGAACCATAATGTTGGACCGATTTGCGGTGACGACAGCTGTAACGGAGATGAAACCTGCGGGACTTGCCAGGAGGATTGCGGCGAGTGTGCGGTGTATGTACCGGAATGTGGCAATGGCCGGATCGATCCCGGTGAGGAGTGTGATGGCGCTGATACGCCGGAAAACAGGGAATGTAATGATGATTGCACATTGGTGCCGCTAAGAACCACTCTCTTCCCCACCAATCGCACAGGTTCGACCGTCAGCCAGCCGTCATCCGTGCCGCCGGCCGGCGAGCCGCCTGTGGTCGCGGGCGAGGAAGGGGAGCCGGTGCTGACAATCCACAAGAGCGTGGATAGGGACTTCGTCAATCCCGGCGAGAAGAATATCGAATATACCGTAACAGTGTCAAATTCCGGCAACCTAGCCGCCTTCGCGGTCGTCCTGACCGATAATCTGCCGGATGTGCTGGCATACAGCGATGACGGCAGTACCGCACGCACCTGGGAGCTGGGTGATATCGCACCGGGCGAAAGCAAGGCTATATCCTTCAAGGCGGATCTCAGCGACGACGTAACACCGGGCAAAGTCGCCAATATGGCCAGCGCCAGCGCCGCCAACTTCGGCGAAGTGAGCGACTCGGTCGAGATCGAAGTGCGCGAGATCGCCGTCCTGGCCGAAACCGGCTTCAGCCTGAGTGAATTCATCCTCCTCGTATTCGCCGCCGCGTTTCTCTCCGGCACAGCCCTGGTCCTCAAAAGGCGGATCGCATAATAGCAAAACAATTTAAAATAGACAAAAACTCCCGGTAGTCCGGGAGTTTTTTATATTGCCATCGTTTTAGATTGTTTTTACAGAGAGTGGCTGGCCAGTGAAGCCCCATCGCAAGTTTTTTTAACCTGTCATTGCGGGTCCCGAAGCCTTGTGGCGCTGTAACCCCGTCGCGTTTTTTTAACCTGTCATTGCGAGCGACAGAAAAAATTATTGTTTATTAACCGATTTTGATTAAGTTCTATGAAGTTGCTTCCGCATACGTGAAGTCGCGAAGCAATCCCGAGGCGCGAGGAACCAGCCTTATTTACCCCTCTGTTATCAACGCCTTTTGTATTGTGGCACGGGATTGCTTCGCGACTCCATGACCGAAAAATATACCAATCAGATCGTTATCGCAACCGCCAGAAGCTAATATGTATTTGCGGTCGCTCGCAATGACAGATTAATATGGATTACTTCGCAATAACAGTATATATTAACATAATCGCGTCACCGCCCGTTCTTAACAGCCGCTACCTGCTATCTGTTTACTGTTTTCAAAATTTAATAAATTCATAATTTTTGTATAATCTATGGTTAATTTGGGTATTATATACTTTGTGTATAAGTAAAAATCGAATTTACATACAACATAATAAATAGCTAATACCCAATAATATGCCTTTGATCCAGGACAAGAAGAGGGGATTGTTTATAAACTTTACGATTTCATTCGTATTGGCCGTTTTTTTGTTAAACATGTCGTTTGTCTACATGTTTTTATTTTTGCCGTTCAATGCCAGCGCCGGTGAGCAGAATCCGGACACTGACGGTTTCGGCGGGGTTATTCTTGTCAAGAAATATATTGACGCCGATGGTTCGGCCGCGACCGATGGCGACCGCGAGCTGGCAAGCTCAACCCAGTGGGAATTCACCCTGACACAAGGGACCAGCACTATTACCCAGGAGACCATAGACGGAAAAACCACTTTTAGCGGCCTAAAGGCCGGACAATACACTTTGGCCGAAAGGCCGCAAGCCGGCTACGCGCCGCTATTGCCCGCCACCGGCTCATCCACCTTTATGCTCGCCCAGGGAGCCGAATTGACCATGGTTTTCGTGAATTATCGCCCAGAAACGCCGCCGGTCGAGACGCCGGGCGGGTTGATCACGGTGAAAAAATACATTGATTCGGACGGATTGGCTTCCACTACCGGCGACCGCGAGCTGGCGACATCAAGCCCATGGGAATTCACCCTGCAACACGGCGCCACCAGTACCGTCCAGTCGACCGTGAACGGGCAAACCAGCTTCGATATGCTGACAGCCGGAACCTATAATATTTTCGAAACACCGAAACCGGGTTTCGCGCCCCTTGATCCGGGCAACGGCTCGACAACTATAATACTGGCCCAGGGCGGGGAAGCGGCCATCAAATTCGTGAATTACCAGACGAAGGAAGTGCCGCTCGGGTCCATAACGGTGCGTAAATTCAAAGATACGGACGGATTGGCCTCGACAACCGCAGACCGCAGCCTGGTTTCGAACGTATGGCAATTCAAGCTGACCGGCGCGGCCACTTCTACCAAGAATACCGTGAATGGCACGGCGGTTTTCGACAAACTGCCGCCCGGCGATTATACCGTTACCGAGACGCTCTTGTCCGGCTGGACCCGGGTAGATCCGGCGAACGGCATCGCGACCACCAGCCTCTTGGAAGGAGAGAATGTAACGCTTGATTTCGCTAATTTCGAAAAACCGACCGAAAATGGTGGCGGCGGTAGCAGCGGAGGCGGCGGCGGTAGCAGCGGAGGCGGCGGAGGCGGCGGCGGATTGCCTCCGGACGAGATCAGCACCCCGCAAATCGCGGAAACCGGCTGTGACTTCGCTATGGTTTCCTGGACCACTACCCGGATGTCAAGTTCCCGGGTCGTCTACGATAACGTCTCGCATTCCGACCTTTCCGGCACCTCAGCGCCCGATTACGGCTATGCCCACAGCACTGTCGAAGATACCGCCGCGGTTACCAGCCATGATATATCTATAATCGGCTTGTCTCCCGGCACCATATACTATATGCGCCCGATATCGACTGACGGCAGCACCCAGATCGGCAATGAGATCGCGTTTCTGACCTCTCCGGTAAGCGAATGCGTCGCCGGCGAGGAAGGCGCGCCGATATTGACCATCGAAAAAAGCGCCAGCCCGACCAATCTGGACGCCGGCGCCAGCACAGTCTTTACCGTCAAAGTATCCAATATCGGCAATCTGACTGCCTTCAACGTTACGCTCCATGATGTTTTGCCCGATATGCTGACATTCGCCGACACCAAAGGCGCCATCAAAGATATACCATTGGGCGATATCGCTCCGGACGGCAGCAAGACCGTCACCCTTGATGCCATAGTGTCAAAAGACGCCAAGGCGGGCAATTATGTCAATGTCGCGACCGCCCAGGCGGACAACAACGGGCCAGTCTCGGATACCGCCAGCGTTACGGTCCGGGAGAGCCAGGTATTGGCGGAAACCGGCTTCAGCAAAATCGAATTTATCGGGTTATTGGGAGCGATCGTAGCAGCTGCCGGTGCCGCGTTCGGGTTAAAGAGAAAACTGACAACCTTATCAGGAATTAGTATTTGGTAATTAAGAACGCAATCCCACCGCCCACAATCTCCCCCCAACCTACAACCCTACAACCCTACCGCCCTACCGCCCTACAACCCTACCGCCCTAACCCCCTACAACCCTACCGCCCTACCGCCCTACAACCCTACCGCCCTAACCCCCTACAACCCTACCGCCCTAACCCCCTACAACCCTACAGCCCTAACCCCCAACTATCTTATCAACTATTTAATATAATATTAACTTTTATTTCATATTAGCTTAATTGCCACATGATAAAGTTTAATTAAATCATTATCATAAGTTAATAAAAATATAGCCAAAATATTAACAAACGGCAATGGAGTTTAATGAAAATAAAATATTATATTGAAACACTATGTCCGAGCACGCCTATAAATATATCTGGCGATGCGCGAAATGCGGAAATCATTTCGTCAACATCACCAAAGCGGAAGGAATATTGAAGCAGGAGAAAAAATGCCCAAAATGCAAATCACTGAACATCCTCACCCTGGCTGACAAGGAAATTTATATCCAGTGCACATTCCATGATCCCCGGATGAACGGGTATTCCGGCGAAGCGGAAGAGAGCTACCCTTATCCGGTAATAGGCAATTGAAGCGCCCATTACAATTCATGATCCAGGACAGGCATACATGTTTCAATTAGCAAACATAAACGCCTTTAGGAACTATCTTGTTTTGACTGCGCGCAAAAACCTTTTTATGCGCAGCAAAATAAGATAGCTTTTAAAGGCGTTTTATATAAGATCAATCAAGTAAATATTAACGATCATTATAATCAATTCCTGTATCTGCTTTTGAATTATAGCTTAACCGCGGATTTAACGCAGAAATTAGTATTGAGGTAAAACATAAAATAAAGTACCAATGTTTATCCGCGTAAAATCAGCGGCAAAACGTTCCAGAAAGCAGAATCCCGATAAAATTTGAAGTCTAAAAAATGTTCTTTTCTTATTATTAATAAATTTACATAATAACCGGACGGGATTAACTTGTTCGGGGTAAGCCAAAGGTCGACCCCTTGCCAGAAACGAGGGATAAAAATATATTCCTTGGCATTTCCAAAAAATATTTTCGGAAATATCAGGGAAGGTAAAAAACAAAAAAGAAATTAAAAAATAATAATAGGCCGGCAGGTATATTGCCTATAGGGCAATCTATCACCGGCAAAAAAACAATATGATAAAAAAGCTAACATTTATTTCAGCGATCGTTTTTATGCTCGCTTTCTCGGTATTGCCGGCTTTAGCCTCCCTGGATCTTAATGTGGCGTGGAACGACAACCAGGCTGAAGTTGAGAATCAAGTATCGGCTCAGGCCAATACCGGCACGAATTATGCCGACGGCAGTTACGGCGGCAGCGGCGGCAGCGGCGGCGATATCAATAATGGTCGTGTGCGTGATTATAAAGGGCCGGTTGTTTTTTCTGACAATCTGGACGCCCAAAGCTTCGATAATTTCAACGAAGGCGGCAGTGATGGCGATGTCAGGGACAGCTCAACCGGAAGCGGCGGTGCCGGTGGCAATGGCGCGGCTGGCGGGACAGTCTATACCGGCGCGGCGGATGCCTCAGCCGGCGTCGACAACACGGTCAATTCCAACCTGACCGAGATCGAAGCCTGCCCGTGCGATACCGGTACCTGCGACCAGGTAATTGAAGATGGCGACGGTGAAACGCAAGTAGTTCCTGTCGAGGACCATTTCCTCGGATTATTCCCTCTGCGCGCTAATGTAGTCGTGAACAGGAATTCGGGCGCATTGGCCAATGGTGTTGATGCCCAGGCGAATACCGGCGATAATATTGCCGATGGCAGCTATGGCGGACGCGGCGGACGCGGCGGTGATATCTCCAATAGCGGAGAAGATGTAGATACGGCAACCACCGGCGACGGCGGCGCGGCCGGTAACGGCGGCGATGGCGGATTGGTAACTACCGATACGTCAACCTCCCAGGCCGGCGCGGTCAATCTGGTGAATTCCAATGTTACCCGCATCACCCGGACACAGCAACAGTAATCGTATAATAGGCACGAATCCGGGGGGAGGGTTAATCCCTTCCCCCGGGTAGAAATAAAAATACATAAAGATAAGCAATAATACAAACTAAACCGTTAAAAAGGTCGAATCCTTAAAAAATTAAGAAGAAATAACCGATAACAATATGAAAAAAATCATTGCAATTACCGCGATGTTTTCCATGGCCGTATATTCACTGGCGATTTCTTTCCCGGTGTTGGCCCAGGAAGTAGGGCCTGAACCGAATCCGACGATCAGCGAAGCCTGTGGACTGGATATCGCTTTACTCCTGGATATGACCGGCAGTATCGAAAGCGCGGGCCAGACGGCGACCGTTAAGAATGCGGCCAAAGGTTTTGTAGACGCGCTTTTGCCGTCAACCCCGACCTTGATCGGCTTGGTACAGTTTTCCAACGGAACCGCTTCGCAGGTCAATGACCTTTCGGGCGACGCTTCGACTATCGACAGCAATATCGATGGCTTGTCGGCGGCCGGGACGACGAACTGGCAGCAAGCGCTGCAGCTTGGCACGGCTATGCTCGAAGGCGGACTGGATCGCGACGATACCCAGCATCCCGATCTGATACTTATCATTACGGATGGCAATCCGAATGTACCGACCGATGAAACAGTTGCGCTCGATGCCGCTATTACCGCGGCCAATGCGGCGAAAACCTCTTCCGCGACATTGCCGATCAGGATCATGGCGATCGGGATAGGTGACGTGAATCTGTCCAATCTGGAGGATATTTCCGGTACCAACGTGAGCGACGGTACGAACATTACGATCAACACGGATGTGATAACCGGCAATTTCGACAATCTGGACCAGTTCTTGTCCGATCTGGCCAGTACGATGTGCGAACAGCCTCAACCACCGACTAATTGCTGCAACCAGACGAACGAGGTTAATATGATTTTCAATTGGAATGAAGCGGAGGTGCAGAATGAGGTCAGCGCGCAAGCCAATACCGGCGGAAATTATGCCGGCGGCAGTTATGGCGGCAGTGGCGGCAGCGGCGGCGATATCAGGAACAGGGATGACGGAGAGGTGCGTGATAGCACGACCGGCAGCGGCGGCACGGGAGGAAACAGCGCGATCGGCGGAACGATCTATACCGGGGACGCCTCATCGAGCGCGTTCGTCGATAATACGGTCAATTCCAATCTGACCGAGATCCAGGGCTGTCCCTGCCCGTCATCTACGGACGAAGGCAGTGTATGCAGCGACTGCAGCTCGAATCCGTTGCATCTCAATGTGGTTGCCAACCACAATGATGCCAGAGTAGCCAGCCGGGTCTTGAGCCAGGCTGATACCGGTAATAATGCAGCGGATGGCAGTTATGCCGGTAAAGGCGGCAGTGGTGGTGATATTTCCAATGGCGGCGAAGATGTAGATACGGCAGCAACCGGTGACGGCGGCGACGGCGGAACAGGCGGACCAGGCGGGTATGTATCGACCGGACGGTCAGTCTCGCGTTCCGGAGCGGTAAACGTGATCAACACCAATGTAACCAGATTATTGCGCTAACAATCGAAGGAGAATAGGCCGGTGCTTACCGGCCTTCCCGCCCGGGTAATGGAGGGAATATATCCGGGCGGGCCTTCCGGTAAGTCAATTAATAGGAATTGTAAAATTGGCGTACATTTTCATTTTAAATATGTTTCTTGCGGCTTATATCCACATCCGCGGATGCGACGCGGATCAAGACGCGGATTTTACGCGGATTCACAATTCCCAATTTAATAATTGATTGGCCTGAAGGCAATAGTTATTTATGAAGTATTACAATAATTTATTTTATATTTTATTAATACCTTTGGTGTTAGCGGGTTTAACGGGCCGGGCGGGTTTGGCAATGGCGGAAGTTGATTTGAATAATTTGCGGGCGGAAATTAACGGCCTGGCATCACAAATAGAATCTTCAAATACACCTAAGCGCGGTACCGGCAGCAATAATGTTAATATACAAAATAATGTTTCCGCGTCAGCGTCGACCGGCGGCAATCACGCGGCCGGCGGGCAGGTAGTGGAAGGCAAAGCCGAGAGTACCGTGAGCGCCAAGACCGTAATAAACGGGCAAACGGTCAATGACACCGACATCACCGATAGCAGCGGCGGCAATGCCAGCGCCGTTATCAACCAGCACATAACTGCAGATAACAATACCGCCTCGATTACGGCCGAAATCGAGATGAATGGGGAAAAAAATACGGAAGAAAAGAAAGTAGACTTGAAAACCGGAAATATCGAAACGGTTGCCCCGGCATTCGTTCCGGCCGCGGCAAAAACCACCGACACTGAAGCAACCGAGTCAATCGCCGATGCTTACGTCGCGGCCACAGCGACGTCCGGAGAGCCTGTTATCCGGGACAGCCAAGAGTCAGAAGCGGTATGTTCGGCCACGGAAACCAGCACTTGCCAGTCCGATATCGCAAGTAATATCACCACGACAACCGATCAAGCCGGGACAGTAGGAAACACTAATGCTTTTTTGTCGGTCTGGCTGGCGATAGTCGATACGATAAAGCAGGGGATCAATAAATTATTTTCCATATTCGCTTAAAAATCCTTAAATACGGCAAATATATGTCCACAACCTTCAATCTAAAACAGAAACCAATGCGTAAATACGCGGTTTATGCTCTGGTTTTTGTGTTTGTCTTCCAGTTAAGCGCCGGTTTTACTGTGTTGGCCGATGACGCGCCCGGAGACACAGTGATAGCTACCGGTGATGCCAGCGTCTCCCTGGGCGCCGGCAACGACATTAATCAAAACATTTATGCCAGTACCGGTCCGACCGGCAATACTACCGCCGACCCGGCAATAGCCGATCCGCTGCCGGCAGACAACGGCAATACAGCTATCGATCCCACGGCTTCCCCGGACGCAAACCAGGACAGCCAGATAATTCCCGATCAGCAGACAGCCGATGCAAATACCGACCCCGCAGCCCTTATTGCCGATACTATCGGCCAGAGCGGCACGGGTACGGGAGATCTGAATGTGCTAAACAACCAGAATAACGGAGCAGTCGGCAACAACCTGGCCGGTACGAGTACGACCGGTACCAATGGTATCACGGGCAGCGACGGCAATACTTATATACTGACCGGCGATGCCGGGCTGGGGTCGGCAGTTGCCAACAATGTCAATGGCAATATCGCTTCGACTACCTGTCCGGATTGCCCCGGTGACGGTGCGACCACCACGACCCTGGTGGACAATACAAACCTGGGCAGTACCACCAATGCCGTAAAGCTAACCGGCATTACCGGGGATAACCAGATCGCCACCAGCGGGGGCGATGCCGTAATTTCGACCGGCGACGCCAACATTATCAGCGTAATAGTCAATTTCATCAATACGAATATTTTCGGCAAAGGCGTCGAGTATTTCGTCAACGTCTGGAATAACGTAATGCAGAACCTGGATCTGTCCGGATACCAGGGCCAGGCGGGTCAGGCCGGCGATGTCGGCGCGTGCGAGGTGAATAATTGCCTGGTCTCGATAAACAATCTGAACACCGGTGAAATCGCCAACGATGTCGTGATAGCCGCCAATACGGGCGGAAACGCGATCGCCTCGACCAGCGGCGCCGCCATCATCGAAACCGGGGATATCAATATTACCAATGACGTATTGAATATCGCCAACCTGAACATTACCGGCAATGGCTGGTTCTTCGCCGTGGTGAATATTTTCGGTGAACTGAACGGCGACATTATCCTGCCCCCTTATAATCAGGCGACCGGGACTAAAGCCACCACCAGCCTGGTCGAAAAACTGGCAACCAAGGGCACGGAAACAGCCGAAGTGATAATCACCAATACGAACAACGCGGCTGTCGTCAACAGCTCGGATGTCCAGGCCAATACCGGCAGCAACGATATCGGCACCTCGAGCGATGCCGTCATCACGACCGGTAACGCGACTGTCCGTTCCCAGACTTTCAATTTGATAAACTACAACGTCTACGGCGATACCTGGAAATTCGCCCGGGTGAATATCTTCGGCGATTGGCACGGCTTCATAAACGGCCTGCCGCCTGGATATAATTATGTGCAGGACGACGGCGGCATTACAGTGTATAGCGACATATTGGATGATCCGGCGCTGAATGCCCAGTTCGCCAAGCTCCTGGTGAATAATCAAAATAACGCCACCACGACCAATAGTATAACGATCGACGCCAGCACCGGAGATAACAGCATCCTGCACGCGGGCGGCGGGGCGACGATAGATACCGGCAATATAAATATTATGAACAGCCTCCTGAATTTCATCAATTCCAACTTCACCGGCGACAACTGGCAGTTCAGCATGATCAATGTATTCGGCAAGTGGCAGGGTAATCTGGCCTTCGGCCAGCCCGATCTGTGGATCACGGAATCGATCAAATCACCGACGCCGGCAGTGGAAGGCAACGGCATAACCTATACATTCCTGTACGGGAATAAAGGCGACTCAGCCGCGACCAACGTGCAATTGGAGGATATTTTCGATGATAGTTACATGAAGGCCGGATCTTTGGCCGGCGGCATAGTAAATGGCAACAAGATCAGGTGGACGCTCGACAATATACCGCCCAACAGCCAGGGCAGCTTCAGCTACACGCTCAAAGTAAAAGACGATATTCCGGACGCAAGCGCGCAAGTCGCCAACCAGGTAAAAATATCCGGGACAGAAGGGGATAGGAACTATGACGACAATACGGCCGGCGGCAGTTTTACCGCCGAACACAGCCGCGCGCCATTGCGGAATGAAGCTTTCGATATCGCCAACCTGAGTGGCGGCGGCGAGGGGATGACAGCATTGTCGGTCATCAAGACCAATGACGCGGCCGATATCGTCAATCCGGGTGATATCGTCAATTTCCATATCGTGGCCGACAACAACGGCGCGATTGCCGCCGAAGAAGTCTATGTCATGGACAAAATGATCAATCTCGACACCAATGAAGTGATTAACGAATCATTCTGGAATCTGGGGACAGTGCAAAGCAATGAGGAAGTTATGATCGATTATTCCCTCGAGATCACCAATGTGATCAAAACCGGCACCTATATCAACCAGGTGGTGGTGGAAGGCTGGGATCCGGCCCAGGGGATATACGCGACCGCTTACGGTTCATCCAAAATAGAAGTGGTAAACGACGATTGGCACGAACCGGGACCGGCTAATATCGCCGTAACGCATACCCCGGCGGAGAGCCAGTCGCAGCCGGGCTCGACTGTTGACTATACGATAACCGTTACCAATAACGGCGGAGTCCAGGCCAAAGATTCTTATGTATCCGTAAGCCTGCCTAAAGGATTGACATTTTACGGTGAAAATGGTATAAACTATAAACAATGGTACATTGAGCTTTTGAATCCGGGCGGTTTCCAGGATATAGAATTTACTGTCGCTTTGGATGATAATATAGAGAATGGACTGTATACCAGCCAGGCAGTAGCCCGGGTCGGCAATCAGGTGACCGGTACAAACAACGCTACCCTGGCGGTTAAAAATTCCTTGCAGAAAAGCGGTGTAAGCGCCAACAATAAGGAACAGTCAAACGCAGTAGTCGCACAATCCGCCCCCAATACCAGCATCAGACGAACAATCCTAAGCGGTACAACCCCCGATAACAACGAAACGGGGGGCGCGGCGCAACAAACAGGCGACGTGGTCAGTGTTCCATCCGTAAAACCGGCGGTGGCGGCGGCGTTTGACGCGAATAATGAAATGCCGGCGCCGGAAAATCCCTGGTACAACATGGCGAAATTGGGCCTGGCGCTGGTGCTACTATTGATATTATTCATTTTGGTATCGATCACGCAAAAATACATGAACGCCAGACCGAGGCAAATACGGACATAATTAAATCGGACATAGATGGCATACAAATTGGATTTGAATCCAAATAAAGATAAAAATAGAATGCTGAAAATTCTGGTGCTCGCACTGGAATTTTTGGCTGTCGGATTGATTATCTATATTGTCGTGCTGCCGTTTTATCCGGCTCTCAAATACAAAGTCGTATATGAGGGCCAGGCAGGTTTGCCGGAATCCGCCGATCGCGAGGTGATTAAGGAGCAAGTAGCGGATTTCCGCAACCACTTACCCGACAGCGCGTATGACGTTTCCCCCAACCGGGTGATCATTCCCAAGATCGGGGTAAACGCGCCGATCGTGGTCACGCAGAATTCCGACTACGGACTATCACTCGGCTCCTGGCTGGTACCGGACACTTCCACCCCGGACAAAGGCGGCAATACGGTGCTGACCGGACACCGCTTCAAGTATTTGCCGCCGAACAACCTGACTTTCTATCTGCTGGACAAACTGGCGCCGGGCGACCTGGTTTCGGTGGTATGGAAAGACAATGATTACCTGTATAAGGTCAGGGAACTTAAGGTCGTTGATCCGACGGAAGTATCGATATTGAACCCGACCAGCGCCCCGGTGCTGACTTTGTATACTTGCACGCCGATCTATTCCACGGCCCAGCGGCTGGTAGTGATAAGCGACCTTATAGAAACGACGAAACACGAAGAGATCTGACGAGTGCCATGGTCCATTGGCGGCACGGTCTGCGGGATTGTTTAAATAAAAAACGGCTATGAAAGCCGTTATTTTTTTTATTTAAATTGTGTAAATTAGATTGTTATCAATGAATCCCTGAACTAATCCTTTATTGGCCAGAAGGAAATATCTCCGGCAATTTATCCCATAATTCCGGGGCAGAGGCCGGCATGTACCATTCCGTACCTTCGGCGCCGTATTTGAATATCGCGATAGCCAAAAGATTGCCGGTTTTTTTTGCAGCCGAAGCGTCATTGGTTAGCTTCGCCACGTTCGGTTTGAACCACAACGGCGGTTCGGTCCAGGCTCCCAGCGCGACGATCATTTGCGCCCGCGGATTGATCGCACGGACGGCATTATGGGCGCGGGTAGCGACCGTTTGGACAAGGTCGGAATAATATTCGTCAACATTCGAATAGGCGTTGACCATCACGATATCGGCCACGCCAGGGCCGAACGCGTTTCCTGTCCGGAAAAAATCACTGTCATAATCGTAGAAATACCAGCCGTTCATCCGAACCATGACCGGCCGCGACGGATCGGCTGCTTTGACGTCTTTATAGGCGGTTTGCAACTGTCCCAGGGTAATCGCCTGATCATGCGCCGCCCAGTCGTCGTCGTAGCGCTCTGCGTTCGGAAAATTTTGCCCATCTTCGTTCGAGATATCCCAGGCGTAAATAGCGGGGTGATAGGCCCATTTCTTGACCCAGGATTGCACTTTGTCTTTCTGCCACTCCGGTTTTTGGTCTGCGGAATAGTTATCGTCGCAGGGATAACCCCATTCCGCTTCACCGGCGCCAGCCGGCATGATCACTTTAAGACCTGCATCTTTGGCGCTTTCCAGAAAACTAAGCACGTCGGAACCACGGGCGCAAATATCAAAATTGCCCTCGATAATATCGAACCCGGCTTGTTTGATTCGGTTGAAGTCGGCGGGGGCGAGGCCGAAACGGTCGAGATAAGGTTCGCCCACGTCCTTGATCATCAACAGATACGGACGTGACGCTACGTCCATGACAGAATCTTCCGTGACTGGCTGGGTCGCAGTATCTTCACTTCCCGTGGTTGGTATGATGGCGGATTCTTTTTCCGTTTCCGGAACCGGCGGCTGCACAGCCTCGGTTTCGGTCTTCTCTTCTGTATTGTCTGGCAATCCGGACAGAACTTCGTCTTCTTGACCGGACTCGACAGCCGGTTCGCTCTTTTCCGGGTCGTTTGAGGCGATTGACGGCTCAACACTTTCATCCATTGCGCTGGATGAGGCAAACAGGGAGGCTATTCCACTGGATGTGGCTAATGAATCCTCGGTATCAGCCACGCTAGCCGGCGTGTCCGCAATGACTGATGCGGAGGGCGGATCAACTGCCAAAATGGGCGGTACGCCATAAAATCGATGATAAAATAATTGGAATAGTAAACCCATCACTGTCAGGATTACCAGGGCGCTGATAAGTAAAAAAAGAAAATTCATTTTTAGGGTTTTGGACATATTCTAATTGAGCGTATAATATGCGTGATTATTAATCCGTGAGTTTGTCCAATTGGACATTGTCGATGTATATTTCTCCGGTCGAATTCGCGACCAGATAAGTCTGTATCGAAGCCGTAAACACCATGGCTGATGTGGGCGTATAATCGTAGGTTACGATGCCGCTTTGGCCGATGGTTTGGTAGCCCAGCCATTTGCCGGATAACCAGTTATTGTTAAGGTCATATTCATCGACATACAACCCGGCTTCACCGGAAATCTGGCCGGTAGCATCGACAAAGGCGCTGACATTATATTGGCTCGAACTGGCAACCAGGGCCTGGGGACTGAAGAGATGGGCTGATGAGCCGCCGCCGGTCATTTTGATATTGGCATCGACCGTCGGTTCTACCCCCCGGCTGGTGGTAGAATATTGTACTTGTTCGCTGTTCCTTACCGTCCAGCCATCGGCCAAGCCGGCGCTGAAATCCGAGTTCGGAAGGGGCGGTTCCGCCGGTTCCGGCTCGGGGGCCAGAGCGGCCATTTCGACATTATCGATATAAGCTTCGCCTGAGGCCAGGGCGGTCAGATAGATCTGGACCGACGCGGAATACACTTGGGCCGAACTTGGTTGATAGCTGTATTCCAGGCTGTTTACCCCGCTCAGCGGGGCATAGCCCAGCCATTTGCCGGAAATCCAGTTGCCGGCATCATTATATTCGTCCAGGTAGCAGCCGGCCTCGCCGCTGGTCAGGTCCACTGTGTCAATATGCGCCTTAACGGCATACTTTTCCGTACTGTCGACAAGGGCTTTCGGGCTGAAAAGGTGAGCACTGGAGTCACTGCCGGTCATTTTGACGCTGGCATCGGCCGTCGGGTCGACACCGCGGCTGGTAGTGGCCAGGGTAACTTGTTCGGGCCGGTTCGTATGCCAGCCGTCGCTGATACCATTGCCGAAATCGCTGTTGGCGAAAGGCAGGGCCGCCGGAAGGGGTTCCGGCGCGGTTATGTTAAGGTCGACATTATCGAGATAGACGGCGCCGGTGGAATTGGCTGTCATGTAGACCTGTACGGACGCGGACATTACCAGGTCGTTAGTGGGCTGGTACTTGAACGCGAGATTACCGGCATAACCGATGGGCTGGTAACCCAGCCATTTCCCGGAGACCCAGGCCTCGGCTTGGTCATATTCATCCATATACAATCCTGTTTCGCCGGCTGTCTGGTCGGTAGCGTCGATATAAGCGGTAACATCATAACTCTTAGCGCTGTCAACCTGAACCTGCGGACTGAAAACATGAGCGGCCAGCGCCCCGCCATCCATTTTTATATTTGCCTCGGCGGTCGGTAAAATCCCGCGGCTGGTGGTAGAAAACGCCACTTGGGCGGTATTGTCGGTGGTCCAGCCTTCGGCCACGCCGCCGGAAAAATCACTGTTTTGCAGCGGCGGATATGGCAGTAGGGAAGCTATCGGATTCGGGGTAGGCAAGGGTGCGCCTTCTCCCATCTCGAAGAAATCGGCGTTATCGACGTAGACATAGCCGACTGAACCGGCGGCAAGATAGATGCGCAAGCCGACCGAGGCGATATCCGCGCTTGCGGGCTGGTAAGCGTATGATTCATCGATCACGTTATTAGGGGAACTGGTCCCCAGGAATTTCCAGGAGATCCAATCGCCGGCGTTATTGTATTCATCGAAGTAATAACCGAATTCCCCGCTTTGCAGATTTACGGTGTTATTGAAGATCCGCACTCCATACTCTGTGGTCGAGCTGACTGATACACTGGGGCCGTATAGATAAGCACTGGCCGCGCCTCCCATGAGCTCAACCGAAGATGCCGGGGTCGGTACGGCCCCCCGGCCGCCTCCGTCGACAAAAACCTGGGCTGGAGTCGGCGTAGTCCAGCCATCCGCCAGGCCGTTATTGAAATCGGAATTGGGCAGCAAACTGTCTTTCATATTCAGGGTTTCGGCGATCGATTTGGTTTTTATCCCGTAGGAATCGAGCAAAGCCATCAGGGCTTCCAGGTCGGCAGTCGGCCAGGAATATGTGTCGTCAATGGCCACGGTCGGCAGGATTTCGTGGAATACTATGATCAGCCAATAATTGTTGGCAGTCGCTTCCTGGATCCAGCTTTCCACTTCAGCCAGAGTGGTCTGATTGGTGATCTGCTGGACATAGAGCAAATACTCGTTGTAAGGCCAGGCGTTGTAACCGATATCATGATATCCCCGATGATTTTCGAAATAGGACGCGATATCCGCAATTACCGTATTGTCATAAGCCCCGAATGGAGTGGCGAAGCTGACCGGCTGCAATCCGTGGGCGGCCAGAAGTTCGTAGTTATCCCGGACCTGTGCTTCGATCTCTTCCGGGGTCAGGAGGGGCAATTCCGAGTGGTCGACCGAATGTCCGCCTACTTCCCAGCCTTCCTGGACCATGGAGACTAGGTTGTTCCAGGTCATATAGCCTTCCGTGCCGATCAGTCCGCTCGGAACGTAGATCGTCGCTTTTTGGCCGGCTGCCTTGATGATCGGTGCGGCATATTGGTATTGCGATAGCGCGGCATCGTCAAAGGTCAGGGTGATCACCGGTTCCGGGGCGGCGAAATCGATCTTTCCGATCGTAAACGAGCTAAGGATAGTGACGACCAATAAAGTGGCTTTTATTTTGTTGGGGAAATGCGATTTTTTTGCCATAGTATGTTCGAAATATTTAATTAAGGTAATTTTTCCGGATTGTCGAAATCGGAAAAATATTTTTTTAAATTAATAAAAAAACGGGACAAAGTCGCCGTTAAGAAAAATAACGAAATCAAGGTCAGGATCATCAGGCCCCAGACCACGATAACATGGGTCGTGTCATGCAAATAAAAGGCCACCGCGAACGAGCCAACGGGGATGGTAAAACCCGATATAACCGTACCGCCATGAAAATTAAACATAATATTAGGGTAATTTGAATAATAATTTAATGAAACCTTATATTAATTCACAGAAAAATGCAAGTAGACGATAACACTGCCGATAGATCTTATCTTTGCCGGGTGCCCCAGCTTTCCGAATAACCCAATATCCCGAAGATACGGTCAAAACCATGCTTAAGCGGAGAAAACGCCCGGGACTTCCTCACTAGCCAGGTAAACGTATTGCAAAAGAAATAAAAGACATAACTGCCGAAGAGGACCAGGGTCAGAACATTGGCATAAATGAATTCCGGAAAAATAGTCAGGCGGATCAGCCAGTCAAGCCAATCCTTTTCCCGGTAAAAACGCATGAACCAGATCTGGAAACTGAACCAGACCAATACCTGCAATACCGATATTTCCACGATCAGAAAGGGGATCAACGGGTTCACGCTTCCCGGGTGACCGACAAATATGAACGATAAAACTATAAAAAAGAGGGAAATAAGGAACAAAGAATGTCCGATCAGGTCCTGAATGACAGAATGCCAGTTTTTGACCTGGGAGATAACGTAAAGGCCGCCGACATTCCAGCGCGCCCTTTGCCGCCAAAGGTTGGGGAACGTTTCCGGCACGAAGGTCCAGGCATACGAAAACGGAGCCAGCCGGACATGCCAGCCCCGGGCCTTGATCCTCGCCGTTATTTCGTAGTCTTCGATCAGATGCCGTTCGGTAAACAAGCCGGCCTGCCGGAGGGCTTCAGTACGGAAAGCGGAAAGCATGCCGTGCATTACCAACGGTCCCCGGAAAAAGCCTTCGTCCGCCAGCCGGGTGCCATTAAAGCCCAAGTATTCCAAACCCTGCAAACGGGTCAGCAGATTCTTGTTTTTGTTTATTACCCGGCATTGGGAGCATACCACGCCGATCCGTTCGTCTTCGTGCAGATTTTTGACCAGGTTTTTGATCGTGTTCCGCGAGATGATCACGTCGTCATCCAGGGTCAGTATCACATCCGGACGTTTGCGTTTGTCCTGATTCAGGATATCGGTCAGGGCGAAATTGATCGCGGCCGCTTTCAGCTTGTTTTCCGGCGTGCGCAATATGGTCACGCGGCTGGACAAAGTATCGATTTTTTTGAAAATACGGTGTCCCTCATCATGCTCTAACGGGGTCGAATCGTCCACCACAAAAATCCTGACGTTGTTGTTCCAGCGTAAAATATCGCCGACCAGACGGTAAGTCAAGTCTCCCGGTTTGTATGATGGGATGATGGCGGTAATTTTCAGTCTTGGCCTCAGATCCAGGACGCAGAAATTCAAAGGTAAGAATAGGTTTTTGACAATTGAGCGCATTTATTGAATGTTAATTAAGCGTGGGCATAAAAATGCCAAATGTTCATTAGACATTTGGAATTCCTTATAATATAATTAATATTCCTTTAAGCAAATTTGATTTTGCAACTTATCATATTCTAAGAACGTTGTCAACAGAAATTTCCAAATTCAAAACAATAATAGCCACGCCGCATAAATGACAAATTTTAGCTAATGTGGTATAATCTTATCAGACTGAAAAATTGAATATATGGCAAAAAACAAACTAAAAAGTAAATTTAGGATTTTTAGGTTATTTTCGCTTTTTGCGGCGGGGATAATCGATATATTCAAAATATTCGGCCGCAGAAATAAAGAGACCCCTGTCCATAAATTCAGCGCGATACTCAGGGAAGAGGAGCGCGAAGTCGGCAAACTCGTGTCAGGAAGGGAAGATTGGGGCCGGTTCCGGCGCCATTCATTTTCCTTGCTTCATGACTATTTCATACCGCATCCCGGCAACGGGCATCGGCCGAAAATCCTGCATTCCAAGTCGCTCATAACGATCGCGGCGCTTTTGCTGGTGGTCAAAGCGGTTACCGTGGGTTATCTGTTTCTGGCCTATCCCCATACTGCCTATCTTTCCGCTGAAGTGGTCAGCCGGGTTTTGGAGCTGGTCAACCGGGATCGGGTAAGCGCGGGCGTGCCGGCTCTCACCATGAACGAGACCCTGTCGTCTTCCGCTTTGGCCAAAGCCAATGACCTGATCGTAAATGACTACTTCGCCCATACGGGACCGGACGGCAAACGCCCCTGGGACTGGATCGACCGCGGCAAATACCAGTATTTGTATGTCGGGGAGAATCTGGCGATGAATTTCACTTCGGCGGAGTCGGTCCATCAGGCTTTGATGAATTCCCCGTCGCATAAGAAGAATATACTGAACGAGCGTTACCAGGATGTCGGCATCGCTATGGTAACCGGCGATATCGACGGCAAACCGACCAATGTGCTGGTCGAGCATTTTGCCGTCAGGAAAACCAGTGTCCCGGCCCTGGCTGTAGTCCCGGATACGTCCGCGGGAACCACTAAAGCCTCGAGCCTGGCTTCGGTCCCGGCGGCCAGCGAACCGGTCAGCGTGTTGGCCGAAGATTCCGGCAAAACCGCCCCGCTAACGGTTGATAGACCGGACACAAGCCCGTTGCCGCCCGATAACAGCCAGGATGCTTTGGCCGGCAATAACCTAACCGGCGATACGGCTGAGCCCGGATCGGTACCGCCCGCGAAGCCCGCGGAAGAAGAGGCACCGGCCGAAACTCTGGAAATCGTCAGGGAAAATCCGCCCGCCAAACTCGCCGCCAATAATGCCAGCGGCACCGCCGCGGCAATACAGCGGGAAGCAGTAGCGGCTGAGCCGGCAACTCCTGACCCGTCATTGGAAAGCGATATAGCCGCCGCTCCGTTAACGGTCCCCAATCCGGTCGACGACAATATGATCCTTACCGCCAAGCGCGTAAGGGTAGTAAACTATTTCTTCTTGGCCGTACTGGCATTGATGGTAGTCGCGTTGGCGATAAATATATTCATCCGCATCGAGATCCAGCACAAGCATGTAATCATCCAGACCATGATATTGATCCTTTTTATTGCCGGTCTTGCATTCTTCAAATTCCATATGCTGGAAAGCGGGGATATCATGATTTCCTTGCTGGGACAATGATATTGGATTTCATAAAAGTGAATGTTAAGATAAAACAAAATAATTTTATTGGATAAATGGGTGTTTTTTAAGAGTTATAAGACATAGGTAATAAGTAATAAGTCGATAAAATCGAGTCTATGGCAAATATTATACTTATTACTTATGTCTTATTTCTTATTACCTAAGAATTATATAAATCACTGTATCTATGGGAAAGCTTAATTTATACACGAAAATTTTCATTAATCAGCTTAAGGGCGGTAAAAAAAAGGTGCTGGTGGCGCTGTCGGGCGGGGTTGATTCGTCGGTGGCGGCGCTGATATTGAAACAGCAGGGCTATGACGTGTTCGGGATCTATCTCCGGCTGCATGAGAATTACCAGGAGGGGGAAGCGGCGGCCCGCCGCGTGGCCGATGTACTGGGGATCAAATTCTATCCGGTGAGCGCGGCCGATACTTTCCGGGCGGAAGTAATCGATTATTATCTGGAAAATTATGCCGCTAACCGCACTCCCAACCCCTGTGTTGTCTGCAATCGGGCGGTTAAGTTTTCCGGCCTTTTCAATCTCATGAAAACATTGGGCGGCGACTTTGTCGCGAGCGGACATTATATCCGCCAAAGGCGCGAGCTTTCTTTGGTTACTTTCCAATTCGAACAGCGGCTTTACCGGGGAAAGGACAGCGAAAAAGACCAAAGCTATTTTCTCTATACCATGACTCCCCAATTTTTGTCCCGGACCCTGTTTCCGCTGGGGGATATGACCAAGCCGGAAGTGCGCCGGATGGCGGATGAGGCCGGTTTGCCGTATCTCAAAAAAGAAAGCCAGGACGTTTGCTTCCTGGTCGAAAACGGGCGGATACAGGAACATAACTCGTATTTGAAAAAACATCTGCCACTGACCCCGGGACCGATCAAGACGCTTGACGGCCGGGTAGTGGGCGAACACCAGGGGCTGCCCCTGTATACGATCGGCCAGCGCAAAGGCGTGGAGATCGGCGGTACCGGACCTTACTATGTTGCCCGGATCGATTGCGAGACCAACACCCTGTATGTGGTAAAAGACGCGGATGATCCGGCGTTATTCAACGACAGCTTTTTGCTCAGGCATGCCAATTGGGTCAGTGGCCGCCAACCGAAGCTTCCGTTAAAAACAGAGGTCGTTATCCGCTATAAGCATAAAGCCGTTCCCTGTGTTTTGTCGGGGGGTGAAAAGGGCGATGATCCGTCTTTGACCGTTAAGCTGGATAAGCCGGAACGGGCGGTAACTCCGGGGCAAAGCGCGGTATTTTATCGCGGCAACGAGATGCTGGGGGGAGGGATTATCAAATGACGAACGGGGCAAATGTCGAATGGCGAATGTCGAATGACGAACTTTTGCAAATGTCGAATGACGAATGTCGAATGGCGAACTTTTGCAAATGTCGAATGACGAATGACGAATGGCGAATGGCGAACTTTTGCAAATGGCGAATTACGAAGCTTTGCAAATTTCGAATGGCGAATATTGGGTTGTTAAATTTGTATTTATTAATAGGGTAAAATAAAAAGCACGCTTCATCATATCGAAGAGTGCTTTTGGTTTTTACGGAAAAGAACAATTTTAATTTTTTCTCCCTTTCCGTAGTCCTGGTCGAAGTTTAAAAGTTACTATAATTATACCGGCGCCAATAACCAGTTCGACAATTCCGCAGAGGAAAATATTAGGTATCATAGTGGCGAATATGGCCGCCAGCACCAGACCGAAGAACACTTCAAGCCAAGGATTATTCATAATTCTACCTCCAGTGGATATTTAGGGTTAAATGTGCGAGTTGTATTTTATATTTTGCTATATTATTAGTTTTTTGTCAATATTGACCAATCCCGCATAATATTATATTGTATATAGGTGTTTTATCATTAAAAAAGGGAAAATTATAAGATTAAGCGAAAATTTAAATAAATCAAATAAAACATCTAACAATTAATCAATCTCTCATACCGGTTTTTTTTCCTTCTGCCCCGTCTGTTGCGGGTCGGTCTGGCCGGTAGAGGTTAAAAGGAAAACTATGTCAACGATTCCTACAATCGAACAGATGCTCAAGGCTGGAATGCACTTTGGGCACAACACGAGCAAATGGCACCCGAAAATGGAGCCTTTTATTTTTGGCCAGCGCCAGGGGGTCCATATTATCGACCTCGTACAATCACGGAAACTTTTAATGTCAGCGCTTGATTTTATCAAGAAATTCTCCTCCGAAGGAAAATTGATCCTTTTCGTCGGGACGAAAATGCAGGTTAAGAATCCGATCAAAAACATGGCCGAAGCGGTCGGCATGCCCTACGTGATGGAAAAATGGCTGGGCGGCACTTTGACCAACTTCAGTATTATCAAGAAGCAGATCAAAAAATACCAGGATCTCTTGTCGGATAAGGCGTCGGGCAAGCTGGCGAAATATACGAAAAAAGAGCAGCTGGACCTTGACCGCGAGACCGCGCGCCTGAAGATCAAAGTTGGCGGATTGGTAGCGCTTAACCGTCTGCCGGACGCCGTCTTCATCTGGGATATCCGGACGGAAAAAACCGCTTTGACGGAAGCCAGGAAAAAGAACATTCCGATCATTGCCATCTGCGACACGAACGTCAATCCGGAAGGCGTCAACTACGTCATTCCGGCCAATGACGACGCGACCAAGACGATAAAATTGATCCTGACCGCGGTAAAAGCGGCGGTCGAAGAGGGGAAAGCCAATAGGTCAAAAATCGTCAACGCGAAGTAATCCTGAGCTGGAGGCCGTATTAGCGGCAATATGCGTAATTATTTATCGAATCCATAATCTTATGGTCCAAATGCCTTGCCCGCATAGTTGCCGGGATGATTATTCCGTATGCCGGATACCGCAATACGGGAGGCTATGGATAATTGAAAATTAATACACAAAACATTATGAGTATAGAATCAATAAAAGCACTTAGAGACAAAACCGGGGCCGGCATGGTCGATTGCAAAAAGGCGCTTGAGGAAGCTTCCGGTGATATGGATGCGGCGATCGAGATCTTGCGCAAGCGGGGCATAGCCAAAGCCGCCAAGCGCGGAGACCGGCAGGCCGAAGAGGGTGTGATAAAATTGGCGGTGAACGAAACGGCCAGTGAAGGCTATATGGTAGAAGTGAACGCGGAAACGGATTTTGTCGTCCGAAACGATAAATTCCAACAGTTCGTTGGCAATTTGCTGGAGCTGGCCATGAAGAGCAAAACCGCCAGCCGGGACGCGCTCGAATCATTGGCCATGGACGGCGCCACTGTCCGGGAAGCTCTCGATAATTTGAGCGGGGTAATAGGGGAAAAGCTGGCGATAAAAGATGTCGCCATGCTGGGACCATCCGGTACCGTGTCCGGCTATAGCCATATGGACGGACGGATCGGCGTTCTTGTCGCCCTGGACAAGCCGGATATGGGCGATCTGGCCCGCGACATCGCGATGCAGGTTGCGGCCGCTAATCCGCGTTTTGTCAGCCGCGAAGAAATACCGGCCGAAGAGATCGAAAAAGAAAAAGAAATATACCGCGAACAGCTTAAGAAAGAAAATAAGCCGGATAATATCATTGACAAGATCATTGGCGGCAAATTAGGCAAATTTTACTCCGATATCTGCCTTGTGGACCAGGAGTATATCAAGGATGACAAAAAAAAGGTAAAGGACATCCTCGGCGATGTGAAAGTGGAAAAATTCATCCGTTTTTCACTGTCATAGGATCAATTGGCGTGTTAAGCGGCATTAAACACCAATCTTATAATTAATAGCTTACAATAATCATGAAAGTTGCGCGCATACAATTCGTGCCCTGGGACAAATCATACTATTTTACATATGGTGACCTGGATGTACGACCGGGCGACAGAGTGATCGTCAAGACGGAAATGGGGATCGAAATGGGCACGATTATCGGACTAAGCGATGTCGGCGAGAAGGAACTTGGCAAATTGAAGAAAATGCAGAACGACGAATCGTCCGGTGAAAACGGCGAGAGCAACGGCAACACTCCGGATGGCGGGGAAGAGGCCGAGCTCCAGGACGGTGATGTGACCGTCAAGCCGATCCTGCGGCGGGCGAACGCCAGCGATCTGGAAAAACTTCCGTCAGCGGATGAAAAAGCCAGAGCCCTGGAATACGTCAGACAGGCGAAGAAAAAATACGGTTTGCCGATGAAATTCATTGACGTGTATTTTTCTTTCGATTCATCCCGCATAACCTTCGCGTTTATCGCGGATGGACGGGTGGACTTCCGGGAGATGGTCAAGGATCTGACCAGATATTTCGGGAAAACGATCCGCCTCCAGCAGATCGGCATCAGGGATGAGGCCAAAATAATGGGCGATGTCGGACATTGCGGCCGCTGTCTATGCTGCCGCGGTCATTTGACGCAGCTCGAATCGATCACCAGTGAAATGGCGGAAGCCCAGCAATGCTCGCACCGCGGTTCGGATAGGATCTCGGGCGTGTGCGGCCGGCTGATGTGCTGCCTGGCCTACGAACAGGGCGGATATGAGTCGCTGGCAACCAAATTTCCCCCGATCGGCACTAAGGTAAATGTCGACGGCAAGCGCGGCACAATAGTCGGTTATCATACCTTGAAGCAGTCGGTAAGCGTCGAGCTTATAAACGATAATGGCGAATCGGGGGCAGTGATCGAAGTCGACCTGAACCGCAAAAAAAAGAACAATAAATAGCTTTTATACAAAAAACAGCCCTGCTCAGGGCTGTTTTTTTTATTTTTCGGGAAATTATGGTATAATTACAATATAGAATATAGATAGCAGATTGCAGATAGCAGACAATTTTAAATGGATCAAAATGTTATAATGTTATTTAATAACCAAGATACAAGATACAATAACCAAACAATTTTCAATAACCAATCACCAAATGACCAAACCGTTTGATTATTGGTTATTGGAACCTGCCTGCCCTGCCTACCGGCAGGCAGGCGGTAGGCAGATTGTATCTAGGTTGTTGGTCATTTTAGGGCTTTTAAAAGACATTTATAAATAATTACTTTTATAGTAATTATTGGTTTATATCCTTTTTTGCTACACAGCTAATAGCGAATATATTTTAGTTAATTAAATATTATTAACACATTCGCGTGAATGCTTAAACTATGAATATTGCTATCAACGGCTTTGGCCGCATCGGCCGGGGGGTATTCAAGGCGCTTTTGGAGAAAAAGTTGCCTGACGTAAAGATCGTGGCGATCAATGACCTGACCGATACGGCGACATTGGCCCACTTATTGCGTTATGATTCAGTATTTGGCCGTTATAACAAGAAGATCAGCGCCAAACCGGATCGCCTGGTGGTGGCGAACAAACCCTATAAGGTGCTGGCCGAGAAAAATCCGCGTTATTTGCCCTGGCAGGGAATGAAGGTTGACGTGGTTTTGGAATGTACCGGTCTGTTCAGAAGCCGGAAAGATGCCGCGGGCCATCTGAAGGCCGGAGCCAAAAAAGTGATAATCAGCGCCCCGGCCAAGGGAGAAGGGATAAAAACGATTGTTATGGGAGTGAATGAAAATAAACTAAAAAAGACCGATAAAGTTATCTCGAACGCGTCCTGTACCACCAATTGTCTGGCGCCGGTCGTCGACGTGATCAGGCAGAATTTCGGCATCAAGCGGGCGATAATGACCACGATCCATTCCTATACGGCGGACCAGCGATTGGTCGATTCACCGCACAAGGACCTTCGACGCGCCCGGGCGGCGGCGGTAAATATCGTGCCTACCACTACCGGGGCGGCAGCCGCCACTGCCAAGGCGATACCGGGATTGGCCGGAAAATTCGACGGAATGGCAGTGCGCGTCCCCACGCCGAATGGTTCATTGTCCGATATCGTGTTCATAACCAGGAAAAAAATAGATGCCGACAAAGTGAATAAGATCCTGAAAAAATCATCCAGGAGCGCCCGCTTAAAGGGTATATTGGCGGTAACCGACGACCCTTTGGTATCGACGGATATTATCGGCAACCCGGCCAGCTCGATCGTTGATGCGTCCCTGACCAAGGTTGTCGACGGCACGATGCTCAAGGTAGTTGCCTGGTACGACAATGAATGGGGTTATTCATGCAGGATGGTCGATCTGGTGGAATACATCAAGAAGAAAAGATTGTTTTAGGTAAATAATTTATCGTGATAATTCAAGGAAAACGACAATACCTGTGTTAATTCTTAATTTTTGAATTTTTAATTTTGTAAATAAATCCGAATTTTTAATGATATAAACAATTTATTTTAACACTTTCTGTTTAGAAATTCAGGTTTATAATTTATTTAAAAATTTATAATTAAAAATTGCAAAAATTAATTTATACATAATTAATAGCTTTATAGATCATGTCTGACAGTATAATCGATAAATTAAAAAATACAGGATTGACCGGCCGTGGCGGCGGTTGTTTTCCGACCGGAGAGAAATGGGAAATGGTGGCCCAGGCGGCGGGAGAGGAAAAATACGTGGTTTGCAACGCTTCCGAGGGTGAGCCGGGAGTGAGGAAAGACTGGCATATATTGGATAACCACGGCGCGCGGGTGATCGACGGGATGAAGATCGCGCTGGATTTTCTGGGGGCTAAAGAAGGTTTTATCTATTTGAATCCGGACTATTTCAGTAAGCTGGAGAATAAACTGAAACGTAATATTGGCACGGCGCCAATCACGGTTTTCCGCAAGCCCCATATTGCCGGATATGCCGGCGGAGAGGAGAGCTCCGCCCTGAATGCCCTGGAAGGACGGCGGATCGAACCGCGCCTACGGCCGCCTTATCCGCCTACGCACGGCTATCTGGGCCAGCCGACCCTGGTCAATAATGTGGAAACGTTCTATGCCGTAAGCCTGGCGATAAGAGGGGAATACCGGGGCAAGCGTTTTTATACGATAAACGGCGACTGTCTATATGACGGGGTATATGAATACCCGGAAAGTTGGACGATCGAAACATTACTCAAAAAAACCGACAATTGGCCGAACTTCGATTTTTTTGTCCAGTCAGGCGGCGATGCCAGCGGCGAAGTGTTAAACAGTTCGCAGCTCAAACGGCCGGTTGGCGGCAGCGGCGCGCTGACTATCTATAGCATAATGAAGCACGATCCCGTGGCGCTTTTGCGGCGCTGGGCCGGTTTTTTCCGGCAGGAATCATGCGGCCAATGTACGCCATGCCGCGAAGGGACCTACCGCGTGGCTGAATTATTGAATGATAAAAAGCCGGATTGGAAAATGATAGGCTCTCTTCTGATCAATCTGCGCGATACGTCGTTTTGCGGCTTGGGCTGTGCCGCTCCGACCGCGATCCGGTCATATATCGAGAATGTCCTGGAAGGCCAGCCAGCGGGAAAAATCAATCTTCCCCCCGAAGAAAGAAAGATGATTTGTGAATGTTTCACGTGATGGATTTTTATCTATAATCAAGGGCAGAGGACCTCTATAGTAATATTAAGACAGTTGATTTTAGAATTAGAAAACAGATAACAGAAAGCAGATAGCAGGCCGTGATTTGAACGGGAACACGCTCTCTGCCACCAGTTTTTTTTGTTTTCTCAAATCTATGGAGGAAAATGAAAGTATTAGCAATAACGAGACACAAACAACCGGCCAAAGCGTTAACGACAGCCGGACCTTTGGTCCATTCGCGCAGCAGATTTCGACGTCGTTCGAAATATTGCGGCATCAGATAGGGAAATATATCGGTATGGTTTTTTTGCCCTGGCTGCTGGCCGTGCCGTTTTTGATTTTTTTGGCGGTTTATTTCTTTGTCGGGTATTTTTTGGCCGGTGATATCGGAAAAATAGCCAATAACGTGGTATTTATCTTGCTGGCGATAATTATCTTTGCACTTTTTATCGTGGCCAATCTGATCGCCCAGGCCGGTATTTATATCCTGATCAAGCACCGGGACAGGAATATCACGGTCAAGGAAGCCTTTGCCCGCGCACGCAAGGTAGCCGGCGCGTTTTTTATTGTCCAGTTGGCTATTAGCCTGTTTACTATTCTCTGGGGCCTCTTGTTCGTTATCCCCGGGATCATCGCGCTGGTAAATTATTCGCTTGCCCCCTGGGCGCTTGTTTACGAGGACTTCCGGGGTGTGACCGCGCTCAAGCGGAGCAAGGAGCTGGTCAAGGGCTACCGGGGCAAGATATTCGTTAGGTATCTGGCAATATATATCGTGGTAATCGCGCTGATGTCGATTCCGCCCTTTTTTATAAAGACCAGTCTGGCCACTACCATTTGGAGCGCCGTATCTTACGCCCTGTCGCTGATGTCGTCACTGTATATCATAATATTCACCCATCAGGTATATTTTGATTTGGTACGGACGAAAGAACCGTCGAAAATAGAGTATAAGCAGGGACGGAATATAGCGGTGATAGTCGGGGCGGTCATATTCTTTACCGTTTTTATTACCGGTTTTTCCGGAGCGGCTTTTTCCCTGGTTAATTCCGCCAGCATGAAGGCCAGGGATTTGAAGCGGGTTTCCGATATCAGCCAAATCGCGCTTTCTCTCGACGTGTACCGGAAGATAAACGACACCTATCCGACGAACTTGTCATCGATCGAGGAAAACATACTTTCCGCCGGTTTCAGCCTGGTCGACCCCAGCGGCGAACCATACCGCTATCAGCGCACCGATGGCGGTTATCAGCTTTGCTTCGTAATGGAGCGTGCGGCCGTCGATTATAAACAGGGTGAAAACTGCCTCCTGAAGACCGGGCAAAAAGACGATAGATCCGCGGAGGATACGGCGACAACTACTGCGGGGATGCTCGATCCGGCGGGCGACAATGACGGAGACGGACTTACCAATAGCCAAGAGGAATTGTACGGCTCCGATCCGCAAAATTACGATACCGACGGCGATGGCTACAGCGACGGGGATGAGGTGAAAAACGGCTATAACCCGGCAGGGGACGGGACGCTTAATTAAGGAATTTACACATAACATATAACACGCAGCATGTAGCATGGCCGGTAAGATTATATTAATAATATTACCGGAATGATACATGATGAGTGTTACGTGTTGTAAAAAGAAATAATATGAAAAAGAAAGTTAACTTAACGATCAATGGCAAGAAGGTTCAGGCTATCGACGGGGAGACGGTGATGGCGGCCGCTAAGAGGGCGGGGGTCGATATACCCGGTTTGTGTGGCCATGCCGATTTTCCGGCAAAGGCGAATTGCCGGGTCTGCGTGGTAGAGGTTGGTGGCAATAAAAAAGCGGCGAAGCTGGTTACATCCTGCTCTACCCTGGTCAAGGATGGCATGGTGGTAAGGACCGATACCGAACGGGTGAAGAAAGCCCGTAATCTGAACATCGAACTGATCTTCGCCGAGCATATAGAGAAATGCGCCACCTGCATCTGGCGCTTCGAATGCAAACTGCTGTCATTTGCCGAAAAATACAAAATACTGATCACCACATTCCGCGACCGCAAGGGGCGGCGTAAGACATACAAATTCGCCAATGCGGTCGAGATCGACGGCAGCCAGTGCATCGATTGCCGGAATTGCATCGATGCCTGCAGCCAATTGCAAAATATCAACTATCTGGAATTAAAGGGCAAGGGAGTCGAGCAGGAAGTGGTACCGACGAAGAAAAAGCGCCATCATTGCATACTTTGCGGACAGTGCGCCCTCCACTGCCCGGTAAGCGCCGCCCAGGAACAATCGCATTGGGAGGTCGTAGAAGCGGCCCTGAAGAGCAAAGCGGAAAATAATAGCGGTAATATACTGATCGCCCAGATCGCGCCATCGGTCAGGGTATCGATCGGCGAGGACTTCGGTTTGCCTTACGGCAAGAACGTGACCGGCCAGCTCGTGGCGGCCCTGAAGAAGCTCGGTTTCGACCATGTTTTTGATGTAAATTTTGCCGCCGATATCACGACAGTGGTAGAGGCAACAGAACTTCTCAAGCGGATAAACCGGGGTGAAACCATGCCGATGATGACATCCTGCTGTCCGGGCTGGGTGAATTATGTCGAGTGGTATCATCCGGAGCTGATCCCGCACATGACGACTTCCCGTTCGCCGCATATCCACAATGGGGGAGTGATCAAAACCTACTGGGCGGAGAAGATGAAAATCAAGCCCGCCAAGATCACCCTGGTGTCGATAATGCCTTGCACGGCGAAGAAATATGAATCTTCCAGGAACGAAATGAAGATCGGCGGGCTATATCCGGTGGATTATGTGCTCACAACCAGGGAATTGAGCTTTCTTCTGAAGAAAAACAATGTTAATTTTTCCCGTTTGCGTCCGCAAAATGCCGATAATCCGCTGGGTGAATACAGCGGCGCGGCCGCTATCTATGGCGCCAGCGGCGGCGTAATGGAGTCGGCTCTCCGTACGGCCCATGTCCTGGGTTGCGGCGACAAGACCACGGGCCTATGCCGCAGCCGGATCGATTTCAAGGCTGTCCGCGGGATGGACGGCGTCAAGGACGCCGTGGTGGCGGTGGCGGGAACCAAATTGCGCGTCGCGGTCGTGAACGGTATCGGCCACGTGGAGCCGGTGATCGCCAATCTGCATAAGTACGACTATGTCGAAGTCATGGCTTGCCCGGGCGGCTGTATCGGCGGCGGCGGGCAGCCGATTCCGACCAACGACGAGATCCGCAAGAAGCGCATTGCCGCGCTCTATAAGCATGACAAGGATCTGAAGATGCGGCAGGCGCACAAGAATAAAGGAGTAATGGATATCCTGGAGTGGCTGGAGAAAAAGGGACATAAGTACGAACATAGTGTGTTGCATACGAAATATAAGAAAAGAGTGAAGTACTGATTACAGCGAATGGATAATTATTTAAAACAGAAAAAATCTATAAATTGCAGTATCGATAATTTCGAACAATAACCAAGATACAACCTGCCTGCTTGCAGGCAGATTGCACCTGGTATCTTGGTTATTTAAATTATTATAATGCAATTATTGATATTAACTGAAATATTATGGCAGACAAAAGACATTTAGCGACAGTAAGCATTTTGGTCAAGGACCGGCAGACGCACGCCCAGGACGTGCAGAAGATCCTGACCAGGCATGGCCATCTGATCCTGGCGCGGCTTGGCGTCAATGTCCAGCGCGCCTGTATCGAGCATTGCACCGGATTCATTACCGTGGCGGTGGAAGGTACGGCCAGGGAGATCGGGGAGTTTACCAAAGAGCTGGACGAGCTCTATGGGATCGTGGCCAAATCCTGCGTGTTAACGGAATAAGATGATTTTCGAAGTTCGAATTTTGCTATTCGATTTTCGAATTAATTTTTATTATTACAAAATACCCAAGATACAAATTCATTAACATAAATAATTATGGAAAACGCTAGAGAACGAATCGCCGCAGCCGTCAATGTCAAGGTCCTGGCCCAGTTCCTGGCCTTGGCCGGTGTTGCCACGATATTGCCTTTTTTTATCCATTTGCAGTGGATTACCGGGCCGATCGTTAACGCGGTCCTGGTGATCGCGTTGTTCCTGATCGGGATAAGAAGCGCTTTTGTCCTTTGTTTGGTGCCGAGTCTGATGGCGCTGTCCGGAGGCCTGCTGCCGGCCGTACTCGCGCCGGCTGTGCCTTTCATAATGATCGGCAATACCATTTTCGTAATGGTGATCAATTGGCTCTACGACAATACCAAAGACAGCGCCAAGGGTTATTGGCTCGGTGTGATTTGCGGCGCCGCCCTGAAATTCTTGTTTTTGTATCTGAGCGTCAACGCGATCGGAAATCTGCTAGTTAAACAGGAATTGGCCGTCAAAGTCGCCCAATTGATGAGCTGGCCCCAGTTCATGACCGCGGTAACCGGCGGCCTGATCGCCTGGGTGGTGCTTAAATGGCTGAAAAGGTTTTAGTTTCGTAAAATATAATAATTATAATACGAACAACTACAGAGTTAATTCTTGAATTAAAATGGCTGTTAAACGGAAAAAATTCAAATACAAAGTGTTGGTGACGTTTATGCTGATCTCGTTGGTACCGCTAATGATCATATCCCTGAGCAGCTTGTACCTGGTGGTAAAGACCCGCCAACAGAACATTCTGGAGTTGATGCACCTGGCGATCAATAATGCCAGCGACCGGATCAACAAGCTGATCCGGGAAAAGTCGGAAGGCCTGCGCCTGGTGGTCGGCGCGCCGATCCAGTCTATTACCGACCTGCCGGGGATCAATCTGTACCCGCTGCTCATGAGTTCGCTCGATACGACCCAGCCCCTGATACTGAATTTTATCGACCCCCAGGGAAGGATTGTGGCCAGGGTAAGCCGGGACGGCAAAGTGTCGTTCAACCGACAATACGCCGATACGATCGAGGAAAACGCGGTTTTGTTCCAGGCCGGAGACGGTAGCTATGTTACCAAGAATGATGTCGATACCATGTCCATTGTGGAAAGCGATGTTTCCGCAAACGAAGATTTCAAAGCCGCCCGGCAAGGGGAGTTGTATATCAGCCGCCTGGATTTTGACGATGAAGACCAGCCGTTTTTGCGGTTGGCGGCGCCGATTTTGAACCAAAATGACCAGATCATCGGTATCGCGGCCGCGGACATAAGGCCGACCGAGATCGATGACAGTATCTCGAATATCCCCCTGGGCGCCAGCGGTTATCTCTATGTTGTCGGTCGGTCGACCGGGAAAGTGATCGCCAGCGGCAATAAGGCGCTAGCCAAGGTCGGCGATACCATGGGGGATATAGCCAATGTGCGCGGCTTGCTGCAGAAAAGCGGCGATTACGACGTACGGGACGACAAATTCACCACTTATGGCAACTCGCTGGGTACGAACGTGGTAATCGCCGGCCGTCCGATGAGCGATCTGAATTGGGCGATCATCGGCGAATGGCCGGTTACTGACGCTTTTCAGGTAATCCGCAGCATCTTGTGGACTTTCCTCCTGATCACTCTGGGTACATTATTGATCCTGGTAATTTCCGGGCTGTATTTTACGGGGTTGATCATCAAACCGATCCGCGCCCTGGACAAGGGGGCGAGGGAGATATCCAAAGGCAATCTGGCCTGGAAGATCCGGCTCTACACGGGCGATGAATTCGAATCTTTGGCTGGCCAGTTCAACGATATGATCAAAGTGCTCAAGGAGAACCAGCAGTTGCGTGATGAATTCGTCTTCATCTCCGCCCATGAGCTGCGGACTCCGGTAACCGCGATCAAGGGATATCTGTCAATGGTCCTGGACGGTACTTTCGGCGATATCCCGGAAAAGATAGTCGAACCGCTGAATACGTGCAACGCCGCGAACGAACGGCTGGTGCAATTGGTGCATGATCTTCTGGAGATCGCCCGAAACGAAGCCGGTAAGATGAAGATCGAGATGTCCGATATCCCGATCCAGGGGAATATTGAGCAAGTGATAAAGGAGCTTAAGTCATTGGCCGATAAGAAGAACATCGCCGTTAATTATAAACAGCCTGCTGACGGGCTCCGGATCAAGGCAGATCCCGACAAACTGAAAGAGGTGCTTATCAATTTGATCGGCAACGCGATAAAATACACGACCGGTAACGGCGCGATCGACATTTGGCATGAACAGCATGAAGAGGGTTTGATCACCCATATCAAGGACCACGGTATCGGTATGACCGAAGATGATGTCAATAATCTTTTCGCCAAATTTTTCCGCGTCCAGAACGAAGATACGGCCAATATCGAAGGGACTGGTCTCGGTCTCTTCATCTGTAAGGAGATCATCGATCGTATGGGCGGCGAGATCTGGGTGGAATCAAAGAGAGGGGAAGGCTCGATTTTCAGTTTCCGACTGAATATCGCCTGAAGTTCCACCGGCCTTCAGGCCGGGTTTGGCGGCTTTAGCCGCCGCCGGCAACTGATGTTTCCCAAATTTCAGCTAAAGCCGGCTAGAGCTGTCTTAATAACAATATTTTGTTTTTATTTTAATACTGGCCCTATTTTTTAACGGCCGGTTTTTTTATTGCCAAAGTGAACGGACTAAAGAACGAGATCATCGGTATGAGTATGCAATTAATCAACCTGAATAACCAGGCAACGGAAGTAAAAAATAAAGTCGATAACACGGTCAACCTGTTGATGAGGATGCAGGCGCAGCTATACCGGCTGCAGAGCGGAGAATAAGTTTATTTAAAAAATTATTTTGATAATAAATATTAATAATTGGGCATAATATGTACAGAAAAATGAACGCAAAAGTCAATTATTACCTGGCCTGGGCGGCCGGTTTCAATTCGACCACCTGGCCGATCGGTTTGACCTAAGCGACCAGAACTTTGGTTTTTTGTTTTCAATGCTAAGGAATTTTCGCCTAGTGATGAGCCGTATTCTTTTGCAACCATTTGGCCATATTTGCCGCGACCATGCCGTTTATTGCCGTTCCGGCCCAAGCTCGGCTCGAACCGGAACCGGTACCGCCCGCGCCGACTCCATCCGGCGGTGGCGGCAGTGCTTATACCAGTTACTGTGCGCCGGCAATGTATAGGGAATGGGGAACTTACCTGTACGACGAGCAGACGCGCGATGCGACCGGCAAGACCCCAAGCAGCCGCCGGCTGACAACGGCGCAGGAAGCAAGCAGGAAGCAAGCCTGCGATCCGGGACGGGGAAGCAACGGAAAAAGCCGCAGAAACCACGGCTGAGGCCATTATGCCCCGATCTCGACCGTAGATTGGGAAGCGGTATGCGCATCGCGTACTCAGGGACGGTTCGTTAAGGAATCTGAAATCAAATAGCCACGTAGGGGCAATTCATGAATTGCCCCTACGTTTAATACCGAGTTGTCATAAATATTGAAAATTTGTTATAATTAAATTAAATATAGAGCCATTGTGGATATCTATTTTTTTTATACTTAATTTCAAAATAATATGCGCAAATCGCGACTCATATTGCAATCGTTACTGGCCACCGGCGTAGCGATTTTTTTTGTCTGGGGTATGGTCAATGCCACCACGATCGGTACTAACATCTCGACCGGCGGCAGCCTGACCGTCACAGGTACGACTACACTGGATGGCGGAACTTTTTTCCTTGACGCCACCAATAATCGAGTGGGTGTTGGCACCACTACACCGGACACGCTTTTGGATGTGGATGGCACAGGGACTTTTAACGAGCTCTGCTTCGGTTCATCATGTATTGCCAATTGGGGCAGTGCCGGTTCGCTTGACGGTTCGGGTGCCGCCGGTCAGTTGGCGGTCTGGACCGATGCCGATACCTTGACAGCTTCCGCTACTTTGCAGATCGCTTACGGCGGGACCGGAGTTTCATCTGCTCCAGCCTATGGGCAAGTGCTGGTGGGAGCGTCTGACGGCACCTGGACTTATTTGGCTACTTCATCTCTTGGCATCAATAGCAGCGATTCGGGAACGGTAAATTCCGGCTCGTCCGGCCAAGTTGCCTATTATCAGACTGGCGGTACCACCCTGTCCGCGACTTCATCCTTGTATATCGATGTGTTGGGCAAAGTCGGTATCGGCACCAGTACACCGACGGCAGAATTGAATGTTTACGGTAACATTGTGATTTCTCCCGCTTCGGGTTATTTGAATTTCGGTTATGTTAACGGTACGAACGGATATGGTTTGCGCGACAATAGCGGGACATTGCAGTATAAGAACAGCGGCGGCGCCTGGGAGAATATCGGCGGCGGCGGCGCGAATGTCGGCGGCGGCGCGGCCGGTGAAGTGGCGTATTACCAGACTGCCGGATCTGCATTGGCTGCGACCTCATCCCTTTTTATAGATGATAACGGCAAGGTCGGCATTGGCACCCTGACACCGGAAAAGAAACTGCATGTAGTAGGGGAGACCAAATTGGAAGGGGACGTGACCCTCGAGAGCGGCAACAAGATCACCAATAGCGCTTCCGGTACGATCGCCATTGATGCGCCATCGATCGCGGTGACCCCGCTAGTGGCCCATGTGTCAGCCGCCAATACATATGTCGCGGATCTGAATATTTCCGAGTACGCCACCGGGACCCTGTTCATGGTGACTTTCGATACCATGAATACCGGCGATTCTACCCTGAATATCAACGGGTTGGGGGCAGTGCAGTTGCGGGACACGACAAATGCGTCCTTAAGCAGCGGCAATATCCGGGACAATTCCACGCATCTCTTGCTCTACGATCCGAACCGCACCGGCATGGGCGCGTTTGTCGTGTTAAGCTTATAATACATAATTTCCATGATTTTGAGCTCTAAAAAAATAATCTATATTTTACTGGCGGTATTTCTGTCTTTTCCCTCCGTAAGCTTCGCGGCCAGCGATGATTTTACGGCTGACGGTGATATTACCGTATCCGGCATCAGTTTCAATTCCACTGTCGTGGATATGACGATCGGCAGCGGTTCCCAGGCGGAAAGCTGGACGATCAACAGCGGGGTCTTTACCGTGACCAATCCCGGGTCATTTCAGGTCAGCTGTTCGAGCAGTTCGGTCAAATCTTTAGTGGTCAGCCAAGGCGGCTCGAATATCGATTGCGAGCTCAATACCGTGCCCGGCACCAGTTCCACTACCCTGCCCACTGCCAGCGGTACCTATACCGTTACCCCGTCAACCGCCACCGTTTGCGCCGCGCTTTGTGATGTCATTAGCGGCGCTTCCGCCTACAACGCATTCCCCACCTGCGGCGCTTCCGCCTGCTCTGCCGACTATACGCTGAGCGGCAGCGGATCGGGCGCGGGCTGTTGCGCCATCCTGAGCCACACCGCCGCTTACCACGCTTACCCGACCTGCGGGGCGGCCAGCTGTGATAGCGGCTACGTCGTTTCCGGTTCTGGGGCCAACGCCATCTGCGTTGCCGCCTCGAGCGGTGGCGGAGGGGGAGGAGGCAGTCCTTATTCATCGACACCATCGCAACCAAGCAATGCGGAAATAACCCAAACCAGCCTGACCACCACCGACGGGACAGTCATAAATACGGAGACAACGATCACCAAAGCGAATGGCATCCCGGTCGTAAGCGAGCTGACAGCCGATATTACGCCGAATACGGAAATGTCCGATACAAAAATATTGAGCCTGGACACCTCAAAAACCTCCGCTATCGCCAAGGTCGACGTGTCACTGCCGGCCGTAGTTTTGCAGGATATCGCGCGCCAGCATACCGGTGAAATAATCAAAGTTTCCGTAATCTCCCGAGAAGCCTCGAACGGACAAAAGACCAACACGGCCAGGAGCGGAAAATTCCTGATCGGTTTCGACGTATTTGATATCGGTATTACGGCAGCCGGCGATAATATTGAAACTTTATCGTCCCCGATAACCCTGACCTTTGAGATCAAGGGGTTGAATTACGGCGAGGATGTCAAGGTCTATTATTTTGACGATCGCACCGGGACCTGGGAGATCGCCGGGAATGGCGGCTCGATCAGCGACGGCAAGATCACGGTAGCCGTCGACCACTTGACCATATTCGGCCTGCTTTTCTCTATTGCCACGGTTTCGGCCAAAGAAGAAACCGATCCGCGCGTACTTCAAATGCACCGGATATACGATGAAGCCAATATTGTATATCGGAGCGGCACCAGCCTGAATGATATAGTCGTCCACAACAAAACAGCGGTAAATTCGCCGCTGCAAGCCCAGTATATGGAGAAATATACCGCGCCGATAATCAAAGAGGCAGCCGGATTGGCCACTGCCCAAATTTACGCGATCAACAATTTCATTGTATACGGGACGGAGTCCACCAGGATACTGGGGGCCGGTGAACGCGCCGGGGTGGTCAATTCATACAAAAAAGCGTTTGGCAAGGTACCGCGGAGTGAAGAAGAGTGGAAGGACGTGATCGCTATCGGCAATGGCCGCTGGCCGGGCGAAACCAGCCAAGCGGCGGAAAACAAGGCCAAAGAAGAGTTCAAAAAGATCTATCTGCGCGACGCCGGCATGGGACAGCCGAACGACAACGCCGCGGTCACGGTCATGGCCTACGGCCTCCGGCCGGCCAACCGCAATATGGCTAGCGAAGCGGCCGCTATCAGGATATTTAAGGGAATTTTCAAATATAATCCGGTTTCGGCACTCGACTGGGATGCTGTCAGGGCGATCGCATATTCGGGGGCGATCAGATAAAATAAATATATTGGAATATCCACGTAGGGGCAATTCACGGATTACCCCTACGTTTTTTAAATTTTAACCCAACTTAAGGGATAAAAAAACATTAAAGAATTTTAATATTCATTTCAGGATTTTTTAATTACCCTTTGTTATATTGAAGATAATGAAAGTAATGCTTCGCTCTTTGGACTACTTATATTGAGTAAAGATAAAGCACTAATAGAATTATAGTCTGTATTGATTACACTTCGCCTAATCAGTACAGCCCGCTAATTAGATTAGATAGCGAGCACTAGCGATGTCAGGGGGAAGTACTCGTATCAAGTGTGATCTTTCCTTATAAGTCAAGGCATCGAGCGAAGCTTACTTTTCGCCAAATACAAACGATTCACATAATTTAAGCGATTAACCCCGCCCGGCAACGGACGGACTTTTTGTTTAGACAACTGGAATAAATTTGTTAATTTTTACGGATTGATCCGATCTCATTACCACAAACTTTCATAAAATAATCAATAATTACTGTTTAACTAAAACTTTGCTTGTCTATTTACCGGCTAGCTGGTTGTCCCTTGGATGTCTCGTTGCTAAGCCAACAAAGATTTTACTTTTGACATTATGCTAAAAATGTATTATCATAAATAAGTAATTGCCAATATTAGTATAATTTTATAAATATGGATATTCCGGGTTATGTAAAGGATACGCTCAAACGGCTGGAAGAAGCCGATTTTGAAGCTTTTATCGTGGGCGGCTGCGTGCGGGATTTGCTAATGGCAAGAGAGCCGAAAGATTGGGATATCACGACCAATGCGCGTCCGAAGCAGGTGATGGAGTTGTTTGCTGACAGTAAATATGAGAATGATTTCGGTACAGTATTGGTAAAAATCAAGAATGGCGAAGGCAAGACGGAAAATGTGGTTGAGGTGACTACCTATAGGAGCGAACATGGCTATGCCGATCACCGCCATCCGGATCAGGTAAAATTTGAAGATAAGCTGGATAAAGATCTTGAACGGAGGGATTTTACGGTCAATGCAATGGCCGTGGGCTTAAATTCTAAATCCGAAATCCGAAATTCTAAACAAATCCCAATACCCAAACTCCAAATCCCAAACGATTGGGCTTTGGTTGATTTGTTCGGCGGGGTGAAAGACCTGGAAAAAAAGATAATCCGGGCGGTGGGTGAACCGGCGGACCGGTTTAAGGAGGATGGGCTAAGGATGATGCGGGCGATCCGCTTCGCCTCCGAATTGGGCTTTGCCATCGAGCCCAAGACCGAGCGGGCGATCGTTAAGCTGGCCGGATCGATCAAATTCATTGCCAAAGAGCGGGTCAAGGACGAATTGGTCAAGATCCTGGCGTCTAAGCGCCCTTATGAAGGGATCGTCAAATTGAAAGATACCAAGTTGTTGAATTATATCCTGCCGGAACTGATGGTCGGCGAGGGGATGGAGCAGAACCGCCATCACATCTATACGATCATGACCCATTCCCTGTTGTCCCTTAAATTCTGCCCCAACCCGGATTGGCGGGTGCGGCTGGCCGCCTTGCTCCATGACATCGGCAAACCCAAGACCAAGAAATTCATCGACGGTACGGCTACTTTTTATAATCATGAGTATGTGGGCGAACGGCTGACCAGGAAAATAATGTCCCGGCTCAAATTCTCGAACGAGGATACGGACAAGGTGGCTAACCTGGTCAGGAACCATATGTTCTACTACAATGTCGACGAAGTGACCGCCGCTTCGGTGAGGCGCCTCATCAATAAGGTCGGCCGGGAGAATCTAAAGGACTTGATCGATATGCGGATCGCCGACCGGCTGGGCTCGGGTACGCCCAAAGCCAAGCCGTATAAACTGCGGCATTTGGAATATATGTTCGAACGAGTCCAGAACGACCCGGTATCGGTCAAGATGCTCAAGATCAACGGCGATTATATGATCGCGGAAATGGGCTTCCAACCCGGCCCGAAAATGGGCGCGATCCTGGATGTGCTTTTGTCCGAAGTGCTCGATGACCCGGCCTTGAACAATCCGGATCATCTGGCTAAACGAGCCAGAGAACTGGATAAGGACGATCTGGCCAGTTTGCGCGAACAGGCTAAGGAGAAGATCGAGGAAAAGCGGAATAAAGATGATAAGAGGATGAAAGAGGGGTATTATGTGAAGTAGGGTGGTAGGGTTGTAGGCGGGTAGGGTTGTAGGTGGGTAGGGTTGTAGGCGGGTAGGGTTGTAGGGTTGTAGGTGGGTAGGGTTGTAGGCGGGTAGGGCGGTAGGTTTGTAGGGGAGTTTATTAATTATTTTAAATATTATGGATAAAGCGAAGGTTTATTTTGTTAAATTGGATGATATCGGGAGGCTTAAAGAACTATTGCCGCAGTTCAAGGGAAAATTGGGGATGAAGGTGCATTTCGGCGAAAAAGGGGCCAATATGCGCGTGCCGGCGGAATATTTCCGGGAGATCGCATCACTGGCGGATTTCCCGACTCTGGTCGAAACCAGCGTACTCTACCGCAGTGAACGGTCGCAGGCGCAAAGCCATAAGCAACTGGCCCGGCGGCACGGTTTTGATTTCGCGCCGATAGATATTATTGATGGCGAAACCGGGGACGATTATGACACGGTGGCGGCGGAGAAAGACGGGCATTTTAAGGAATATTATCTGGGTAAGAATCTGGCCAATTACGATTCGCTCCTGGTGGTATCGCACTTCAAGGGCCATATCGCCGCCGGATTCGGCGGAGCGATCAAGAATTTGAGCATGGGCCTGGCCGCCCGCCGCGGCAAGCTCGCCATGCACGCGAGCGTCAAGCATAGTGTCAATCCGGAAAAATGCATCGCCTGCGGCATCTGCATCGCCAATTGCCCGGTGAACGCGATCGCTTATGGCGCGGATGGCAAAGCCTTGATCGACCAGAATATTTGCATCGGCTGTTCCAAGTGCATCGCCCTTTGCCCGGAAATGGCTATCGGTATTCCCTTCGGCACGACCGATAAGCCGGTATTTAACGAACGGTTGGCTGAATACGCCCTGGCCGCGATCGGCCAAAGGCAAGGGTATTACATCAATATTCTTATGAATATTTCTCCTTATTGCGACTGTTTTATCCAGCATCAGGAGAAACTTACGCCGGATATCGGCATTCTGGCTTCAGCCGACCCGGTGGCGGTCGACCAGGCTTCGTATGACCTGGTTGCCGGCCAGTGCGATCATTTCAAGAACGAAAAAGACGGGCAGATACAGATGGAATATGGGGAAAAGATCGGGTTGGGGAGCAGGGAGTATGAGATGCTTGGATTGTAAATCGTGCTGAATTAAATTTTTAATTTTTAATTTTGTAATTTTATAAATAAACGATAAAGCTAAATTTTTAAACATTAAAAATTTAAGCATTATTTAAAAATTCAAAAATTTAAAAATTACAAAATTAAACTTATCGTGTTTATTATTACATATCAAATTTTCAATAATTGATTGTTATGATCTTCCCCTACACCGCCGTCATCTGTTATATCTTCAACGCCCAGGGTCGAGGTATTGCTCCAGAAGAAGGCGCGGGGTTTTGGGAAAGGCAAATGGAACGGGCCGGGCGGTAAAGTGAAGCCTGGGGAAACTCCGGCCGAGGCGGCAATTCGTGAGATCAAGGAAGAGACCGGAGTGGCCGTCAAGCGGTTGAAACCAGCCGGAGTGATCGAATTTATATTCAATGAAACGCCGGAATCGAATAATCTGGTATATGTATTTGTGGCTGAAAAATGGGAAGGCTTACCGGAGGACAGGGGAGAGGGGAAACTCAGCTGGTACGATCCCGCCGCTATCCCCCTGGACAAGATGTGGGATGACGACCGCTATTGGCTTCCCGGGGTCTTGAATGGCGGCACGGTATCCGCACGGTTCTATTTCGATGCGGAGGGAATTGTCGTAAAACAGGAGAAATTGGCAACTGTTGAAAAAAATATCTGATTTCGCTATAATAAAATAGCGTACGCACGTAAATTGTGCGTATTGTTGCTTATTAGCCAAAAACACCATAAATAATAAGTAAAATCTTATGAAAAAGTATCTAAAATCAGTTATTTTAATATTAATCGTAATAAGCGTGGCGGGCTGCAGTGATTTGGGCAGTATGGAACTGAACGAACAGAACGCGCCGGTCGACCCCTACAAGGCCGATGACCTGAGCGCTCTCCAGCGGATCAATGACATTAAGAACGGCGCCAAGCCGGTAGTCAAACCGACCGGCGATACCAGCCAAAGCCCGGCCGCCCCCGCGCAACCGCCTATGCCCAAGACTACTCCGCCGGCCAAGCCGGCCGCTCCGGCCATGCCGCAATTGGATGATCTCAAAGACGAGTACAGCCACGCAATCATCAAGACCAGTATGGGGGATATCACGGTCGAGCTCTACGGCGAGGATTCGCCGCTGACCGTCAATAATTTCCTTAACCTGGCCCGGGACGGCTTCTATGACGGAGTCAGGTTCCACCGAGTCATCAAGGATTTCATGATCCAGAGCGGCGATCCTTTGAGCAAGGATATCGGCGCTAAGGACCGCTGGGGTACCGGCGGGCCGGGTTATAAATTCAAGGACGAGATCAATGACCACCCGCTCCAGAAAGGCTCGCTGGCCATGGCTAATGCCGGGCCGGATACGAATGGCTCGCAGTTCTTCATCGTCACCGCCGCATTCACCCCCTGGCTGGACGGCAAGCACACCAATTTCGGCTTCGTCACTGAAGGACTGGATGTAGTGGAAGCGATCGAGGCGGTAGAGACAGACCCGCGCGACCGGCCGGCCAAGGATGTGATCATCAATTCGATTGAATTGCTTAAATAGATAGCAGATAGCAGATAACAGATAACAGACGATATATACCGGGTTAATTGTTAAGTGTCAATTGTTAACTGTTATTTCCCGGGCCTGTAGCTCAGCTGGCTAGAGCACTACATTCGCATTGTAGGGGTCAGGGGTTCGAATCCCCTCAGGTCCACAAATATTTTACAAATCAACTGAATCGGCAATAATGGGTTCGCCAGATCATTCGATCTGGCGCCCGGTCGGATGACCGGGCGAATCCCCTCAGGTCCACAAATATTTTACAAATCAACTGAATCGGCAATAATGGGTTCGCCAGATCATTCGATCTGGCGCCCGGTCGGATGACCGGGCGAATCCCCTCAGGTCCACCGGTTCAAATTTCGAATTACGAATGTCGAATGACGAATACGATCCCAGATTTACGATTTTCGATTTTCGAATGACAAACATTGTTCCGCGTTTAGATCCGCGACTATCCGCGGTAAAGCCAGTTAAAAGATATTATTTTTTTTAAACGAATACCGATTTAAATCCTCCGTATGCATTTTTTATTAAAATGGCTGATTTCGGCCTTGGCGATAATCTTGACGGCTTATCTTTTGCCCGGCATCACGGTGGCCGGTTTTTGGACGGCGATCTGGCTGGCGGCATTGTTGGCCATAATTAACGTTATTCTGAGGCCGATCCTGATCATCCTGACCCTGCCGATCAATATCATTACTTTGGGGCTGTTCACGTTCGTGATCAACGCCTTGCTAATTCTCCTGGCATCATCTATAATAAAAGGCTTCGAGGTCAGCGGCTTCTGGTACGCCATGCTATTCTCGATAGTACTATCGATTATCAGCTATATATTAAACTCTTTATTTAAGACTAAATAAGCAACAATAGTTATCATGTTAATTGTCAAATGTTAATTGTCAATTGTCATATTCCGGGCTGTGGTATAGTGGTATTACGCACGATTCGGGTTCGTGTAATGGCGGTTCAATTCCGCCCAGCCCGACACCATACGAAAAACGGACCATTAGGTCCGTTTTTCTTATTGCATCAGGCTCGAAAATAAAAGCGCCAAATGGACTGGGCGCTAAAGACGCATTTGAATGGTTGATTAATTGCCGCCAAAATGGTAATTTATAGTTAATATAAGTGCATCTGAATCTAGTGTAGCCAAGCCCAAAGTCAAAGATTAGATGAAAAGTATATTATAAAATATTAATGTTAAATTAATTTTAACAAAGTATAATTTTAACATAGCAGTTAAAAACCTTTATATGGTTATCTCTAAAATAAAATCAGGCGGAAAAGGAAAAACGGCTGCACTTAAGCCAGCCAAGCGCACGCCAAGGAAAAAGACGGTAATCAGGGCGAAGAAGCCGTCCGTGGCGAAAGCGGGGACAAAAAATGACTTTCCGGTTGTTGCGGTCGGCGCATCGGCCGGGGGCATCGAAGCTTTCAAGGAATTTATTTCGCAAATTCACGCGAAAAGCGGCATTGCTATCGTATATATACTGCATATGTCGGTAGACAGAAAAAGTATCTTGAACGTAGTGCTCGGGCGCTACACCGATTTCAAGGTCCAGCTGGTCAGCGGCCCGACCGAGATCAAACCGGCTACGATATATATCGCTCCGCCCGATAAGGAGATCGCTATTTTGGGCGGCTGGATCAATCCGATGGAAATGCTGCCGGCCCATGGCGTACGCTATCCGATCGATTATTTTTTCCGTTCCCTGGCGGATGATCGGCGGGAGAGAGCCATCTGCCTGCTGCTTTCGGGCGCCGGGTCGGACGGTACGCTGGGTCTCAAAGCGGTAAAGGGAAGAGGCGGCCTGGCAATGGTCCAGAATCCCGATTCGGCCAAATACGACCGAATGCCTTTGAGCGCCATCACATCCGGCTACGTGGACTATATATTGCCGCCGAAGCAATTGGCTGCCCAGCTTATCAAATATTTGAAGCACCCCTATATTGCCAGAACTGAGAAGGGCAAGGGCGCCATTGCCGGTGACCGTGAAAATTTCCCTAGAGTATTCGCAATCGTGCGCGGCCAGACCGGACATGATTTTTCCGGCTATAAGAAGGACTATTTGACGCGCCGGATCGAAAAACGGATGGCCATAACACAGGTCGACAGTTTGGCCGCTTACCTCAAGTATCTCAAGAACAGTCCGCAAGAAGTCGAAGCTCTCTTCAGGGAATTCATGATCGGGGTTACCAAATTCTTCCGCGACCCCGCTGCCTATCGGGCATTCCGGGAAGAGGCCTTGCCCGGCCTGGTCAATAGGAAAGCCTCGACTGATCCGATCCGGATCTGGGTTCCCGGCTGTTCGACCGGAGAAGAAGCTTATTCACTGGCTATCGTCCTCAGGGAATATCTATCCGACAATAACCTTAACCGGGAGTGGCAGATTTTCGCCACCGATATCGATAATGTAGCCCTGGAAAAAGCGCGGCGGGCCGAATTTCCCGACCAGATCGCGGCCGATATCGGGCAACAGCGTCTGGAAAAGAATTTTGACCATAGGGGCAACAAGTATGTCATCAAAAAGAATATCCGGGAAAATATGGTTTTCGCGGCGCAAAACACCATCAAAGACCCGCCTTATTCCCGCCTGGATATCATCAGTTGCCGCAATTTACTGATCTATCTCAGCAGTGAACTGCAGCATAAGCTGCTGCCAGTATTCCATTATGTCCTGAACGAAAACGGCATCTTATTCCTCGGTCCCTACGAGAGCGTCAGCCGGCACGATAATCTCTTCAAGCCGATCGATAAAAAATGGAAAATTTACCGGCGTAAAAACACCATCTCCGACCAGCGGGCGATCTCGCGGATGACTACAGGCTCCCTTGAGGGAGGCGGGGGCGGACTACCGCTCGTACCGCCTCGCGAATCGAAAAAAGACATAGACCCGCAGAAGGTAACGGAAAGATATTTGTTGGAAAAGTATTCTCCGGATGTCTTGATGGCCGATGAGGCCGGCAACATCCTCTACATGCACGGCCAAATAAGCCGGTTTTTGGAACACGGCACCGGCAAGCCAAGCCTGAATATTCTCGATATCGCCAATAGCGGCTTCCGCTCGCTCCTGGGCCCGCTTATGCGCAAAGCGGTCCAGAGCCGCAAAGAAGTGCGGATCAAGGGGGTGAGGCTGAAAATAAACGGTGCCGATCGCAAGCTGAATATTACCATCAGACCGGTGAAGGAGGCCGATAACCTGTATCTGATGGTTTTTGATCTGACCAAGGACGGCAAGGAGAGCCGGGAATCCGCAGCCGGCAAAACCGTGTCCGCGCCGCAGGAGCGTTTGGCCAGGAGCTTGAAAATGGAATTGGACCTTACCAGGGAGAACCTGCAAAATACGATCGAAGACCTGAAAGCTTCCAACGAAGAGATACAGTCGTCAAACGAAGAGCTCTTAAGCACCAATGAGGAAATGGAAACGTCCAAGGAGGAATTGCAGTCGGTCAACGAAGAATTGACTACGGTCAATACGGAATTACAAGGCAAGATCGAAGAACTGACCCGCGCCAATAACGATATCGACAATCTGCTTTCCAGCACGGAGATCGCTACGGTATTTCTGGATATGGATTTCCGGATCAGGCGGTTTACCTCGCATATCTCGAAGATCCTCAATTTGATCGAAAGCGACTTGGGGCGGCCGATGACGCAGATCGCCACCAATCTGAAAGGGATCGACATTCTGACGGAAGTCCGGACTATGCTCAAGACCCTGGCATTGCGGGAAAAGGAAGTCCAGATGAAGAATGGCAGCCATTATCTGATGAGAATCATGCCATATCGTACCGCCAGCGGGGGCGTGGACGGCACCATAATCGTCTTTGTTAAGTTGATAAAATACAAGCCGGTCCATTGAACAACCGGTGTGGCTGTCCGCAAAATGATTTAACAAACGTTTTTAGGCGAAAATACCCCAGCGAATAATATGAATAAAGAAAGTAAAAACGAGGTGAAGCGTTTTAGACATTTGCGGCAAATGGCCCAGGAAAAATTATGGAAGAACGGCAATGACATGGGACAATTGGCGGATAAGGACGCGAACTATCTGCTCGAAGAATTGAAAGTCCACCAGATAGAACTGGAAATGCAGAACGAAGAGCTCAAGAAAAGCGAGCGTGAGCTTACGGAAGCGCGTGATAAATTTTCCGATCTCTATTATAACGCGCCGGTCGGGTATGCGACCTTTGACAGCGCCGGACGGGTGCATGAAGCCAATAATACTCTGGTCAATAAGCTGGGCGTCGATCGGCAGGCGGTGATCGGCAAGCTATTTTCCGACCATATTGCCAGGGAATTCCAGGATCAGTTTTATTTTTTTTGCCGGCATATTTCTGGCCAAGGCAAACAGACGGTTGAGTTGGAATTGAAGGCAAGGGATGGGGCAGTACTGCATGTCATAATAAACGGCATGGCTTTGCTGGATAGTGAGCGTAATTCAGCGGTTTTTCGCGCCGCGATCATTGACATCACGGACCTTAAACAGGCGGTAGATAGGATCCATGAGCACCAGTTGACAATAGAACGGATGGAAGCGATCGAAAAGGCGAACCAGGAAATAGACGATCTGACTTATCTGGTGTCGGAAAACCTGCGTTCACCGGTCCGCTACATCGCGGGCTTTGCCGATGCCCTCAGGGAAGAAGCGGCGGATAAGCTGAATGAACGTGAAAATCATTATTTGGAACGCATCAGCAATGCCAGCAAACAACTGGGGCACGTACTCGACAGTTTGACCCGCCTGTCCCAGCTGACCCGGGGCAAGATCTATGCCCGCCAGGTTAATCTAAGCAAAATAATCGAAACTGCAATTCAGGAAGCCAGAGCCCTGAATCCCGAGATCAAATTCAAAACCAGGATCACACCCGATATTTTCGCTTTGGCCGACGGCCTTTATATCGAGCATGCCCTGGACAACCTGGTATCCTATATATCCCGTTTGCCCGTATCGCAAGATCCGGTCACTATCGTCTTTGAGACCTCGCGCAAGGATGGCAAAATCAGCTATTGTCTGGCCGCCGAAGGTATCAATATCAGCCCCGATATGGGCTCCGCGTTGTTTGAGCCTTATAAGCATGGTCGTAAAACGCCCTCGGAAAGTTCGGAAAATATGAATATTCCGCTAACCGTGACCAAAAGGATCATCGTCCACCACGGCGGCCAGATCTGGGTGGAAAGCGAAAGCAAAGACAGGATCGAATTCTGCTTTACGCTTTAGGGGTAGTATTTTGGCGGTAAATTCTGGAGATTGTTTAAACAGGAGGCGTATTCATGAAAAAAAGGTTTTTAATATTTTTGTTGCCGGTTCGGTTTTGATCATCTTGTCGATGAAGTTCGCATTTTTGTTCGATGCGACATGAATTTCGGCTTGTCTGGCAATTTAGCCAGGCAGGCTATTTTTTATAAAAATAAATATCGGTAGGAAAAAAGTCCAGACAAAATTTTGCCTGGACTTTTACTGTTTGTTATTAGACGGCTCAATAATACACGGCGAAGCGGCCGCGCAGGTACCAATTCTGCACCGAACGGTGGAATGCGTACCATTCGCCATTCAGGCTGAGCGGCACCCGGTTGATCTCATCGAATTGTCCGTCGTAGTAGGCACTTCCGGCCAAAAAAGCATTCAGTTCATCCGCGTTGACCCCGGTTTGCAGTATCTTCATGGAGTCCCAGCCGAGATCGGAATTATCTTTCTTGTCCGGGCTTGTCTGTATCCCATGGAAGAATCCCAGGTCAAAGAAGCTGTCATGGCCTGACTGTTCGTTTTTCAGGGTCATGAGCGCCAGATCGGCCTTGATCTGCTTTTGCTCATGTATTGACGCGAACACTCCTGTCAGGGTGGCCAGCGGAGCCGCGGCGATGAAGAACAGACAGATATACGCGACAGTCTGCGCCCACCATGAGCTATCCCGGACCATTATTGCGTATACGACAAGCAGGATAATGAACGGGACGATGGGAAATGAGGGAAAGTCCGCCCTTTCCACCCATTCCAAGTTAAAATACAATCTGGGTCTGGCATATGGACTGTCCCGAGGGCCATCGACGAGGAATTTGAGGGAAACGGATGACGAGTCTACCATTTTGGTACTGCTATAACCGCCCAGGACAGCCAGCCTGCCGCCCAGGAGATCCTTCCAGCCGGCGGGGTTATTTACGATTTTAATCTTCATTTCATCTCCTTTTCTGCCATTCGGCTGATCGGTTTGATCGGTACTTAACGATATCGATTATTGGAAAGAGCGCTTATTTGATTTTGATTGTATATTTTGGCACTATTTCCATATTTTGTAAATACAATCCGTTATAGAGCTTAAAAACCGCATCGAAGCCAGCGGGTGGTTTTTTAAGCCATATTTTGCCTATATTTTCCGCATCAGCTATAATAAGGGGGCAAACGAATCGTTCATTCGCAATTCCCGAAGAAAGGAGAATTATGAAATGCCTTTACTCCAAGAACACATTGCCATTGGCTTGGCTATCCTGGCGGCATCGCAAAAATTAGACCCGGAAAAATGGCACTGGCAATCCATCACGGCCGCTACACTGTCGATCGCCTCGGATTTCGATGCGCTACCCGGTTTCTTTTGGCGCGGCGACTGGCACTATTACCACCGGCAAGGGGCACATAGCCTGTTCTATTCGATATTAGCCGGCTATCTGGCCGTCTTATTATTGCGCTTGGTCACTAAGCGCGAGCTGCTCTCGCCGTGGATCGCCTCTGCCATTGCTCTTTCCCATGTAGTAGCCGATTATCTCTTCAGTCCCTGGCAGGTCGAGCTCTATTGGCCGCTGCCGCTGGCCTGCGTGGCGCCTCACGAAGGCCTGCTCAGGCTATTGGCCCCGACTGGCCCCACACCCCGCGCCTGGTTCATCGACCTGTCCTGTCTTGCCGTTATCCTGCTCGTATATTGGCACGGCCGCCAGCCGCCGCAGACGGGAATGACTCCGGCCAGACTGCCATTCATGTTCCGCCTAATAGCACACAGCCAGCCGTAAGACCGTAAGCCGCTTCTCACAAACAGGAGCGGCTTTTTTCGATTGAATATGCGACGTATTACAACCGTAGGGGCGTAGCGCGCTACGCCCCTACGTTTCCATGGCCATATGTTTGCGATTCTAAATAAAAAACAAGCGGATAATAGTCGGATATTACGGCAGAATTATCCACTTGATATTTTTCTGAATATTGGTATAATTATAATCAGGCACATATGTTATTTCCGATAATCTCCAAACGGGGGTGCCGGCGCAGCACTTTGCCTCCAGCAAACATTGGCTTTGAAAGGGGCCGCTATGACCATTCTCAAAATTTCCACTCACCGCGGCAGCAACTAGTTGCGGCCGCACCCGATGTCCTTTTGTTTCAAAACGAAACAGCGCGACGAAGTAAGTCGCAACCACACCCCGAGGGGCGAGCATTCTGTGCACACAGACATCCGCCCCCTTTTTTTACTCAAATTTACCGGATTGCTTGTAATATGTTCGAATATTTGCTAGTATTATTTGTCGTACCTTTGAAATTAGTTTTGACGATTATCTATGGCGGGCCGGGTATTCCCGGGAAAAGAAGCCTGGTCCATGTTTAATAACCAAAAAATGACAGGAGGATGTCATGAATAACATTGCCAAAGGGAAACAGAAAACAGTTGTCGAGGGACTTTTAACCGGATTTCCCGCATCGGTTTACGATCCGGACCTGGCCACGGTATTCAAGGTGACCGTCGATACCGGAGCCAGTATCTATGCGCAGATCCTCTGGCTTAAGATGGAGCTCAAAAAATGGGTCACAATATTGAATGAAAAAAGCTGGGCTCAGGTTTTGGATGCGGCAGTTTCGGTAAACAAATCGAATCAGACAAAGCTCGTCCTAGAGCTCATCACCAACGGACGCTATACAGGCAGCGCTGATCTGCACCCGCTGATGAATCGCATTTTGTTCGGCCAGGTCAATAGGCTGCTGCAAGAGCTGATTATGGCGAACTTTCCGCCACCTTTCTATTATCGGGACCCGCTGATGAAGGCTGGCGCGAATATCATGTTCAGTTTCCCCAGACATTCGTTTTTGAACCGGCAGTGGGAGGCCAATGAGATCCGGCAATCACAAAAAAGCGAGGTGCAAAATGCGCTCGAAGAGACCGCCAGGGAATTCGAGCTTGAGCTCGTGTCGTTCCGAATGGAACCGGGATCGGACACTGGCGCCTTGCTGACGGTCAGGCTGTGCACGGATCAAAACATCAAGAGGCGGCACCGGATAGGGCAAAGATTCCGGAAAACATTGCACGGGTATGATATTCCGGCCAATTATCCGGAATTCGAAGAGGAGTTTTTACCCCCGCTTTCTAGCGGAGATCGGCCCTGTTAGCGAAACAACAACCGACACAAACTCGGCCGATAATGGCCAAACGCCTTGCATGGATACGCAAGGCGATTTTTATTTTTGGTTAAGGTTTGAATTTGAGCTAGAATAATGCTAAATTGGGAGCTACGAAAAATCCGCACAATAAAAAAAGAAAGGAGGGGAGCGATGCTGTCATCACCATGGGCGATCTGGCCGTTGAATTTGATGGCCGTTTATCTGATCGGTGAAACGGTCGAGGAATATGAACATTGCCTGTACTGCCCCAAGGCAGGTCGGGAAAGCTACTACAGAGCGAATCTGAACAGGGCGCTGCAGTTCATAATGCTATTCATGCTACTGTATGTATTGATCTTGTTCCAGCTTGTCTGGTCATATCTTGCCGTTGCCGTGATAATTTGCGGGATAGCCGCCTGGCATGAACACAAATCGGATATTCCGGGCCAGGATTATATGCCGGAGAGAATGTTGGAATTTCTGTGCATGCTGTTAATCCACCAGATCTTCATTTGGCTTGAGTCCGGGAGATTTTTATCCGGCTATTTTCAAGTCTTCCGGCCGATTCTGCTGGCCTACAAAATGTTTTTTTGAACATTTATCCCTTGGGGGATGAGATCTGTCAGGACCGAACCTGAATCCTTGCGGACACGAATTGTACGCAAGGATTTTATTTTTGGCTAAGGTTTGATTTAGAGAGTAAAAAATGTTATGGTTAAGTTATATTCAATCTAAGTCAGGCATATTTTTATTTTAAATAAATGAATTACGCTTTTATCGACAGTAACAATTTGAATTTGGGCATCTCTAATGATGTTACCAACAGCCGGGGGCGGAAAATATACGCCGGCTGGAAGCTTGATTACAAGCGCTTCCGGGTCTATCTGGAGGATAAATACGATGTCGGGAAGGCGTTTTTGTTTATCGGATTCATGCCGGGCAATCAGGCCATGTATACGAAATTGCAGGAATACGGATATATTTGCGTATTCAAGCCGACCCTGGAATTGAAGGACGGCCGTACCAAGGGAAATGTGGACGCGGAGCTGGTTTTGCACGCGATGATCGAATATTCGAATTTTGATCAGGCGCTTATCGTCTCGAGCGACGGGGATTTCTACGGTCTGATCGAATATTTGCTGCAAAATAAAAAATTAAAAAAAGTACTGGTTCCGAACCAGTACAGTTATTCCAGCCTATTGGACCGCCTCAGTACGCCGAACAATAATATTTTGCACTTTGCCAACAGGCTAAAGCGAAAGTTGGCTTATAAAACCCGGCGCAAATGAAAAAGGCTCTTGCCGGGACTGCCCCCGTAGAGAACCTTTTTCGTCGTAATTCTATTATAATATTAGCACGCGCCAAATTAGAAGTCAATGAAAAACCCCCGCGCCTGACCCAAGGCGTGTTTTTATTTTTGGCCAACATTTAAGCAATGTTTGACTTTGAGGGGTAAAAAGTGGTACATTAAAAATATATTCAATCTCTAATTTGACCACAAATCCTTTCCCTTGTTATCGCCTTTCGGGCGAGCCCCGCTACGAACAGGGCACATCCGAATGGGTTGTTATCGCCTTTCGGGCGAGCCCCGCTACGAACAGGGCACATCCGAATGGGTTGTTATCGCAGATTATTTTAAAGGTATTGTATGAACATTGATATTGTAAAGTTTAATCAAATAAAAAAAGAAGCGGAAGATTGGTACAAAGAGATTGATCTGATAGAATGTCCGTTTTTAAAAAGAAATGTAAATTTTAATGCCAAAGGTCTTGATCATATCAAATTCAAAGCTTGGAATAAGGCCAGATCAATATCAGATCAATATTTACGTTTTAAGTTTTTACGTTTGGCGCCGGTAATTTTAAAAAGATCAGGTACGCTGCAAGAATTTCAAGATACAAAAAACTTTGAGAGAATCCACTCAAATTCGAAATGGAAGAGATTAATGGTTCCGGTGAAATATTATGGGTTTATTGCGGTATTGGGCTACAAGATCAAAGTGAAAGTGATAGTCAAGGAAATATATGGCAGCCAGCCGTATTTTTGGAGCATTATCCCATTTTGGAAGAATAGAACAGATCCAATTACACAGGAATTAAAAAAAGTCTTCCACGAGGGAGACTTGGAGAATGACTAGATGACTTTTTTTATAATGATATTTGTCTGCGGTTTTATGTATTTAACCGCGGGAGAGCCAAAACCCTCACAAATATCATCGCTTATATTATAACAAAAAACAGTTAAAAGTCAATGAGAAACAAAAAACCGCCCCTCAAGGGAGCGCGTTTCCGACTACGTTCCTAGACTGGTTATCGAGAGCCACGCCACTGTCCGATTAGGTTGCGGAATAAAGGTCTTTGTAGTTTTATTATAATATATTTTTTGGAATTACAAGTATTTTTCGGGGGGTAAATATTGATTTTTTCTTTAATTTTAGATAAAGTATAGAAAGAAAATAAGGTAATTTTTAATATTTATTTAATTCGACATTTTTACCCTCCGTAGCCTTGGCGAAGGAGGGCGTCACTTGTCATTCGTCATTTGTAACGGGTAATATAGATTAAAATCCAGATTAAAATTTAGAATTAATTAATTCATTATTCGACATTCGGCATTCGACACTCGAAAATTGAAAGGGGGAGGCTAGGGGCACCGGAAGCGCTTGCGCGAGCGCTTTATCAAATCCGGCCTGCCCGGCTTTCTCGACTACGAGATCATCGAACTCTTACTCACGCTGGGCACGCCGATGAAGGACTGCAAGGCAATGGCCAAGGAAGCGGTCAAGAAATTCAAGGGCCTTAAGGGGTGCTGACGCTTCTATCGAGGATTTGCGGCAGTCAAGGAATTCAAGCTCGCGCCCGCCTTTATCAAAAATATAATTCTCTGCCTATCGGAGCATGATGACACGGCTGACTATGTGCCGGACAAGAAGGGCAACAAACAGCCAGACTCGGCGCTCAGGGATAATGAGAAGATCAAGCTGACCGAAGATATTGAGGAGTATTTTAGGCGGGAGGTTCTGCCGTATAACAAGGATGCCCGGATGGACCGAAGCAAGGACAAGGCCGGCTATGAGATTAACTTTACCAAGTATTTTTATTAATATGTCTCGCCTAGGAATTTGGCGGATTGAAAAGGAAATTAAGGCGGTGACGGCGGAGATTGATGCTTTATTGAAAGAGGAGCTATAAAAAGATATACACATCTAAAGCGATGTTTCGTTGCTATCACCAAAACATAAGTATTATTTAATATTAGTAAATTTATGAAGGAGGAAAACAATCAAATTATTATTTACAGTTCTGAAGATGGGCGAACTAAAATTGAAGTAGAAATGCAGGATGATACTGTCTGGCTTTCTCAGGCTCAAATGGCCGACTTACTACAGAAAGATGTCAGGACTATCAGTGAGCATATAAATAATATTTATAAAGAGGGAGAATTAAAAAAAGAGCTAACTTTGCGCAAATCCGGAAATTCCGGAATTGGCTTATCTAAGCCAATAACTTATTACAATCTCGATGTTATTATTTCCGTTGGCTACCGGGTCAATTCCCACCGCGGCACCCAATTCCGCATTTGGGCGACTGAGAAAACTCCGCCATTATGTCATTAAAGGTTTTGCGAATAAAGATGAATGTCAAATAATAGCCGGGATAAGGTTACATACATTAGCTATTAACGGATAGGGGTATAGAATACCCTGTTTTTTAAAATAGGGGCACAATTTTACAAATAATGCCCTTATTGCTATATTGAGAATAGATAATTTATTTAAGATTAGATAAAAGAAAATATGGCATTCGAACGAACAAAAGCATAAAACAGCCTGCCTTTGCTGCCGCCAAAAGCCGATTTGGAAAGCAAGCTGATATTAAAGAAGCTGATCTCGGCGCGGGAAGCCCTGGCTAAATTGACGCGGGCAACCGCCGCTTGCCGAACGAGCATTTGATGATCAACTCCGTAATCCTCCAGGAGGCCAAATTAAGTTCGGAAGTCGAGAATGTCGTTACCACTAACGACGAACTCTACGAAGCGATGGCGGCGGAAAAGAAAGATGTCGATCCGGAAACCAAAGAAGTCTTGCGCTACCCGGATGCGCTTTGGCATGGTTTTGAATTCGTCAAAAAGTACCGATTGACGAATACCAACCTGTATATCGAAATGGATAAGATCATCATCGAACAGCGAAGCGGCATTCGTAAAGTGCCCGGCACCCAGCTCGTAAATCCAACCACCAAGCAGGTCTATTATACGCCGCCGGAAGGTGAAAGCGTGATCAGGGGGCTTTTAAAGAATTTTGACGACTATATCAACGGCGATAAAGACGGGATCGACCCGCTGGTAAAAATGGCCGTAGCCCATTACCAGTTCGAATCGATCCATCCCTTCCACGACGGCAACGGCCGCACCGGCCGGATCATCAATATTTTATTTTCTCACCATGCGCGGCTTATTGCGGCGCCCGGTTTTGTATTTAAGCAAATACGTGATCGAAAATAAAGCCGATTATTATAAGAATCTGCGTTTGATCACCGAAGACGGGAAAAACGGGAGCCCTGGATAATGTATATGCTGAACGCCGTCGAAGAAACCGCCCGCTATACCGATGACAAGATAAACCGTATTTGCGAGCTGATGGCCGCCACCGGAGACATAATCAAAGATCAGGCGGCCGGTATCTATTCCGAGGAACTGGTGGAAGTGCTATTCCGCCTGCCTTATATCAAGCGTAAATTTTTGGTAGAGGCGGGGATGGTCAAGCCGAAAACCGCCGGTAAATATTTGTCCGAGCTGGAGAGGATCGGCATACTGAAGGCGGAAAAAGCTTGGCTGGTAAAAATTGTATATCAACAAGAAATTTTTCAATTACTAAAAACGTAAATTTGGCGGATAATTTAAACGAAGATACGTTGGCCGAACGATCGTCATTCGATATTTGCAAGGGTAATCTTGATTATAATCCGGATTAAATTTTAGAATAAATTTATTCGCTTATTGGACATTTTTACACCTTCGGCTCGTCCGCCGCAGTCCCGAAGTATCGGGACACAGGAGGAAGCGTAAGCGAAGGAGGGCGTCACTCCCTGTCCTGCCTGTCTCGAGCCACGTCGAGGGAGGCCGGGTCGAGGGGGGAGAGATTGGCAATGGGCGGATAACCGACCTTTCCCGCTCTTTCATATGACAAAACTATCTCTTCATCCCGGTTGCGGTCATTTTAAGAGGTTGCGCGAGCGCTTCCTGAACTCGGGTCTCTCCGTATTTCTCGACTACGAGATCATCGAACTTCTCCTCAGCCTGGGCGGCCGGGTCAAGGATTGCAAGCAGGAGGCCAAAGCGGCGATAAAAAAGTTCGGCGGCCTGAAAGCCGTCCTGGACGCGCCCGCCGAAGAGCTTACCAAGATCAAAGGCCTGGGCTGCGCGAAAGCACCTTCGGCCTGAAGCTCTTCCAGGCCATGGCCGAGCGCTATGCCCGGGAAAATATTCCGAAAAAATTAAAATTCGATTCGGCCAAAGAGGTGGCGGGGTACCTGCAAAAAGAAGATCGGCCGCGCCAAGAAGGAGCACTTCGTCGTCCTTTACCTCGACGCCAGGAACCAGCTCATCCACGAGGAAACCATCTCGGTCGGCACCCTAAACGCCAATCTGGTCCATCCTCGCGAAGTGTTCAAACCGGCGATCGAGCATTCGGCGGCGAGTATCATATCGCGGCGCATAATCAGTACCCGAGCGGCGGCACGGAGCCGAGTGAGGATGATTTTGAGCTGACGGAACGACTTAAAGAGGCAGGGAAATTATTAGGCATAGAAATGGTAGACCACTATATATTAACTAAAGAAAATTATCTAATAATCTAAAAATAAAACCGCCGCCAAATAAGGAGACGGTTTTATTTTAAAAGCTATTTTACGCCGCAAGCCGGATTGTACTTGTTTCTTATTAGACTTTCAATCGCCAGTCGATTTTGACTGTGTACTTCCCGATGGAAGTAGAAAATAGTCCCACCATTCTTAATCCAACATTGCCTACGTTCGTGGCCCGGTATGCGGTCTTTTAAATTTTCCGTTTCACCCACATCGACGATTACTGCATTTGGAGTTGTTATGATATAAACTCCAGCGACGTTGTTAAAATCCTCATTTACCGAGTATGGGCCATCGAATTGATAACCTAATACGTTAAGCATGGATTTTTTAACGGTTATCTCGCAGAAATACACCACGGCAGTTCTTTGGCTGGCCCTCTTACTAAATTCACATTATTTAACCAGATTAATCAGGTGAGAACCTAGAACGTCTTGCCATTCACGAGGGGAGTCCGCCGATTTGTGCTAGACATTTGAATATAGTGAGTGATTAATATTTGAATTAGGAGTCGACTTTTCTACAGAAGTAACATTAGCGTATTTTATTACTCATACACCTCCTAAAGGTATAAGAGACCAGATTTGTAAATTAGTCAAGAAGTCGTATGCTATCAGTCTGTTGACAATTATTTCAAAAAGCGTATAATAGGTATATGGTTACAACAGATCAAATAAAAAATATTGCTAATATTTGGCCAGGATATCCATTCCGTTCATCATTAAAGGAAATAGCCGGAGATGAAATATACGTTATTCAAGCCAAGGATGTCTTGGATATGGAATAATTGCTATCAATAATTTGTTTACGATAAAAGATATTGGTTTCCGCAAAAAATATTATGTGAATCCAAATGATATAATATTATCAGCACGCGGAAATTTTAAAGCCGGGATAGTTGAAAAAGGAGCAAATACAATCGCCTCCACTTCAGTTTATATCATTCGGCTTATTGCGAAAGAAATTATTCCAAAAAAACTGCCATTTATCTTAACACATCGGCCGGACAAAAAATAATATATGAACGCGCGACCGGCGCAGCTATCACTACGATATTAAAAAAGCGATTTAGAAAATATCGAAATTAAAATTCCCAGTCTAGATGAACAAAGGCAAATTGTCAGTATACATGAAAATAACCGAGCTCAGCAAAAACTTCTTAAGCAAAAAGCGTTTTTAACTAATAAAATATCCGAAGGATTAATAAACAAATTATTAACTGCATAAACCATATGGCGCCAAAAAAATATTCACAAGACGAACTAAATAAAACATTATGGGCGGCCGCGGACTCATCGCGCTCGTCATCGTGTATTACGGCGGCGTTTATAAAGACTACGTTCTGGTCATGCTTTTTTATAAATATCTAAGCGATTTATCCAAGAGACAATACGACAAATATAAAGAGCGTTTTGGCAAAGACGAGGCGCGTATTAAAGAAAAAATGAAGACCGATCGCTTCTACTTGCCGCCGGGTACCAGCTTTGATGAAATCTATCAGAAAAAAGAGCTGGATAACATCGGTGAAGTAGTCAATAAGGCCCTACATAAGATAGAAGACCTAATAATAAAGCCAAGCTGGAGAATTTGTTTCTTAATCTGGATTTTAATTCCGAGGCGGTTCTCGGCAAATTGGAACAGCGCAATAAGATGCTTAGGCATTTGATCGATGATTTCTATAAGATCGATTTAACGGAGGTGGGCGATGACGTGATCGGCAATGCTTATATGTATATGATCGCCAAGTTATGTTAAAAGGTCGGCAAGATGGCGGTAGAATTTTTTACGCCCAGATACGTCGCCGCGCTTTTGGCAAAATTAGCCCAGCCAAAAGACGGTTTTAGGATTTGCGATCCGGCCGGTGGGTCAGGCGGTCTGCTTTTATTGGCCGGTGAAGAAATTGAAAAGCAAGGTTCCAAAAATTACGCGCTTTATGGGGAAGAATCAACCGGCAGTACTTATCAATTAGCTCGGATGAACATGTTTTTACACGGCCGGGACACGGCCAGGCTCGAGTGGGGCGATACACTTAATAATCCTTTATTGGTTGAGAATGACAAGCTCATGAAATTTGATCTGACTATCGCGAATCCGCCGTTTTCCCTTAAAAATGGGGGGCGGAAAACGCGGAGGGCGATAAATATGAAGCGATTCCACCGCGGCATTCCACCCGAAGACAAGGGGGATTACGCCTTTGTAACCCACATGGTGGAAACGGCCAAGCCGAAATCCGGGCGGGCGGCGGTGATCGTGCCGCACGGCGTCCTGTTTCGCGGCGGCGCGGAGGGGAAAATTCGCCAGGCGTTTTTGGAAGAGAATATTATTGACGCTGTCATTGGTTTGCCGGCCGGTTCTGTTCCAGACCACCGGCATTCCAGTCGCCATTTTAATTATTGACCGGTCGCGGGAGCAAGGCGGGGCAAAACTAGAAGAAAAAGGATATTGTATTTATCGAAGCGTCCAAGGAATTCAAGCCGGGCAAAGCGCAGAATACCTTGACCGAGGAGAATATCAATAAGATTTACGACACTTACGCCAAGCGCAAGACGATCGATAAATTTTCCCGAACTGACAAGCCGGAAACGAAAATCAAAGAGAATGATTATAACCTGAATATTACCCGCTATGTAGATACGTTCGAAGAAGAAGAGGAGATCGATATCAGCGCGAACCTGAAGGAGCTAAAAAAACTGGAGCCGGAATTGGCAAAGCTGGAGAAGGAAATGTCGGGATATTTGAAAAAACTTAATATTAAATAATTATGAACAGCTTGATTGAAAAAATATTAAACATACCAGAAGAAGGCCAAACGATTGAATTTAAAAGATTATCGGGTGATGGAGTGGTAAAAAACGTATTGCAAACAATCGTAGCCATGGCTAATGCTGAGGGCGGTGCGATTATACTGGGTGTTGATGATCCGGAGAAAACAAAAAAGGAGGGGTTGGATAGGGTTTATGGCATAGAAGAAGGTTATGATCATTATGATGAAATTGGTCGGGAAATTCAAAAAATAACGCCGCCGATTTCTAACTTATGGCCGCCGGCACACGAGAGGGGCAAGCAGAAAAGAAGTTTATCGCCATTATTATGGTGCCTAAGGCAACTGACGGATTTCGTTGTTACGGTAACAAGGTGTATGTAAGGCAGTTGAAGAGCAATAAATTGCTATCCCCGCAAGAAATTATAGAATTATCGTATGCCAAAGGCTTCAAGAAGGCGGATCGCGAATTAGTAAAGGTGAATTTTAAATTATTGGACACTGTTTATTTTCAGACCTGGCAACGGGGCAGAAAAATCGCAGGACAGGACATTAGAAAAGTATGTTTTGGAAAAAGTTGGCCTTGCCCGAAACGACAAAAAGGGTAAATTTTTACCTACGCGTGCGGCAGTCATGCTGTTTGCTGAATATCCGACCAATTTAATGGACCTAAGTGCACCATCAGGGTGTTTCAATATTTTGGCGTTAAGGAAACCATAAAAGAGGTCCCTAATTTAATCGGTACACCGAAAACGATCGAGGGGCCGGTTATTAAACTGATAGGCGACGCGCACGAGTATGTTCTTGGCTTGTTAAAAAGGCGGCATAAGAGTGCCATCCGGTTTTGTTACGCAATACCAAATACCGGCCAGAAGCAGTCAAGGAAGCGATAACTAACGCGGTGATCCATCGGGATTACCACATAAAACGCGATATAGAAATTAAGATTTTCGAAAATAGGATCGAAATAGAGAGTCCTGGTTTATTTCCATACAATATTACACCTGCGAATATCGGACGGACACGATCATCCGGGTATAGAAATGATATACTGGTTAAGCATTTAAGGGAGTTTCCCTCTCCGCCAAACCTTGATCAAAATGAAGGTATTCGGGCTATGCGCAGCGAAATGCGTACGCAGAATTTGTATCCGCCGATCTTTTGGACTTTTCCGGGTTTGCAGGATGCGGTAAGAGTTATTTTGTTTAATGAGGCGCAGGCGACTGAATGGGAAAAGGTTGTTGATTTCTTAGAAAAATATAAATATATAAATAATCATCAGGCAAGAGAAATCACTGGTATTATTCAAACGCATAAAATGTCCAGACTATTGAAGATATGGGTTAAGCAGGGCTTGTTAATTAAAGTTACACCCGGAAGCGGTTCGACTCTTAAAACAAAGTATCGTTTACCGAATTCCGGGGATTTAAGCGATTAAGGTAAATGCATGCACGGGCCGGTGCAAGCATTTATAAATTTATCTAATATTAAATAAAATTTTATTACTTTGCTTGCAAAAATTACAAAAGTGATTTAACTCAAAGAAAAAAACGGGATATTTGTAAAGGTTTAAAATAACTATGTTAATTCATATCGTTGGTTGTAGTGTGTCAAATTATTTAAAATATGACACACTAAAAATTTTGTGTGACACATGTGTCATGCTAAATTTTTACCCACAACCAATTCGAGGAAGGGCTCGATAAGGTCAAATTTAAAAACATGAAAATCAATATTTCTAAAAAGCAGTATCAAGCTTTAGTAAAGTGCATCGAGACCGCCGGATCGATTTACGGCGTGATGGGCGATATGGTGGACGAGAAGCACAAGAAGTTTTCCGGCGAGATCGATGAGCTAAGCGACTATATTTTGTCTTTCGCTAAGGATTTCGGGATGGAGGATATAGTCGAAGTGAGCCGCGGCAAGCGTTTCGTGAACGAGGATTATACGGACAAGCTGATGGATGATATCGGGGAATATGAGGAGTACGCGTTTTGGGATATGCTCGTTCGCGAATTGGCCCGCCGGGAGCTGGCGAAAACCATACCGGAGGAAGAAGCCGGAAAATTGGGTGAGGAAAAAATGATAAGAAAATTATGGGAATTGGAAGAAAAATACCGACGCTGGACCGAAGACACCGGCCTGGACGGGCTTGAGGTTAAAGATAAAAAAACCGCTGAATAAATATCCACAACCATTTCGTCCAAGTGGACGATATGGTTTAGTTAAATATTAAATAAATTTTATGCGATTAGGTGAAATTAAAAAAATTATTGAGGAGGTTTTGGGAGAGGATAATAAAATAAACATAAATCATGAACCTGTATATGGAGGTCAAGCACAAAATGTAAATAATTTTGTTGAGTTAAAATCGGCCCTCGAAATATTAAATGACCAAAGCTGGAACAATGCTGATTCTGGACAAATACAAACTATTTTAGATAAATATGATGTAATTGGAAATCCGGTTCAATTATCGCAAGAAGAATTTAATCAGTTTAATTCCTATGTGTCATCATTAAATACAAATATCCCTTTATATGTTGGCATCCTCAACACAATGGTCGAAGAGCAGAACGAATATTGTATTAATATCAAATTGCCCGATAATGAATATACACTTGCCAAACTCGAAACCCTGAATAAAAGGTTAAATAAAATTTTAAAAAAGTTTAATTTCGACGGTGAATTTGTATTTAAAGGATTTGATATTGGTACAAGTTGGTATGTACTTTGTGCAAATGGTTTTTTGACTTATAATTTTTTTATAGCATGCCTAAAAATTGCTCAGGAATATTATAAAACAAAAGAGGAATATTATAAATCAAAAAAAGCAGAACTGGACTATAAGGCGTCATTAGAAAATACGAATAAAGATTTTAGCAAGGAAGGACTCGAAAAATATACAGTAAAACGGCTTGAATTAATTATCGAGGAAAAAGTGCAAGAAGCAATTGCCGAAATTAATAACACCAAAGGAAAAACAAAAGAAGAAACGCATACGCAATTAATTATTGCGACAAAAGATTTAGTAAAAGAGCTGGATGATGGTGTAGAGTTTCATCTTTCACTTAACCCGCCGGTGTATACCAACGAAATTAACGGCGAGTTGAAATTAGACTACATTAAATTAAAGGAAATAAAATCCAAAAACACAAAACCTAAAAGTTTAAAATCACCAGCCGATTCAGGGAATGTTTCAGCTGATGACGTATCTGAGGATGCCAAATAGCCAAACACAAAAAAATATTCCAACAGGTTGGCAGGAGTTAGTTCTCGGTGATGTATCAAGGATATACGATGGCACACACCAAACTCCAGACTATGTTGAATCTGGTGTGCCTTTTTATAGCGTAGAACATGTAACATCAAATAATTTTTCTGATACTAAGTTTATATCCGAAGATATTTATTTAAATGAAAATGGAAGGGTGAGGGTAGAAAAAGGCGATATCTTAATGACTAGAATCGGTGATGTTGGGACAGCCAGACTTATAGATTGGGATGTCAAAGCGTCATTTTATGTATCGCTTGCTTTAATGAAGACCAATAATAAGGTGGACTCTAAATTTCTAGCTTATCAAATAAATTCTTATGAATTTATAAGAGAAATATGGGGAAAGACATTACATGTTGCATTTCCAAATAAAATTAATTTGGGCGATATAAGTAAATGTAAAATAGTTCATCCACCCCTCCCCGAACAAAAACGGATCGTTAAGGTGCTGGAGGCTTGGGATGAGGTGATTGTGAAATTGACGAGGAAGATTGAGATTAAGAAGAATATAAAAAAAGGTTTGATGCAGAGGTTGTTGACCCCGCCAAAGGGCGGGCAGGCGCCAAAGGTGCGGTTGCCGGGGTTTACGGAGCCGTGGCAAAAATTAAAACTAGGGGAATGTATAAAAAGCGTCAGTAGCAGAAATAGAGATTTGAAAATTAACAGAGTTTTAAGCGTGACCAATAAAAATGGTTTTGTATTGCCGGCAGATCGTTTTGCAAGGGTAGTTGCCAGCGATGACCTTTCAAATTATAAGATAGTCAGAAAAGGACAATTTGCATACAATCCTTCTCGTATTAACGTAGGATCAATCGCGAGATTAGATAGCTACGATGAAGGAGCGCTTAGTCCTATGTATATAGTATTTAAAATTGAAAATTGTTTAAATTCTGATTTTTTAAATCATTGGTTAAAAACCGGCGAGGCGAATTCACGTATTAGGAACATGGCCAGCGGGTCGGTGAGAGAGACTGTAGACTTTAAAAGCTTGTCCCTGATTAAGATTACACTTCCCGGAAGAGAAGAACAAGACAAAATAGCAGAAGTTTTAAACGTCTCGAATTCGGAAATAAATATACTGGAAAATAAATTGAATAAGTTAATAAACCAGAAGAAATATTTATTAAATAATTTAGTAACCGGGAGAATAAGAGTTCCGGAGAAAGTTTAATAAAAAATGTTAGGTGCGCAAGCGTCGGGATTGCTTCGTCGCTTCGCTCCTCGCAATGACATAAAATATGATTATTGAAGCTGATTTTGATGAAGCTAAACAGTCGCAGCTACCGGCGGTGGAGCTGCTTATAAATATGGGCTATGTTTATTTGCCCCGGGAGCAGGTTATGGCTAGCCGCGGGGGTAATGCCGCGCGTTTTATTTTGAAAGACATTGCTTATGAAAAATTGCGGGAGATCAATTCCTATGAATACAAAGGCGAAATATATAAATTTACCGATAAGAACATTAAGGACGCGGTTGATGAGCTCGATAATATCCAGCTGGAAGGGCTCATCGATACCTCCAAGGCGGTTTATGACATGATCATGCGGACCGGGGGCAAGACCATAACCGAAGTCGTGGACGGCAAAAAGACCTCGCAGAACTTCCGGTTTATCGATTTTGACAACCCGGCCAATAATATTTTCCATGTCAGCGTTGAATTCGAAGCCTCGGGCAAAGGCGATATCCGGCCCGACATCGTCTGCTTCATCAACGGCATTCCGTTTGTCGTGATCGAAAACAAAAAATCCAGCGTCGATATAAAAGACGCGATCACGCAAATGCACCGCAACCAGCAGCCGGAACACTGCCCGCGCCTTTTTATCTATCCGCAGCTTTTAATCGGCGCCAACAAATATAAATTCCAATACGGCACCACCGGCACACCCGGTAAATTCTATACCGCCTGGAAAGAAAAAGGCTTGGCTGAAGAGGGCGTTACCGATAAAAAACAATTGGAACTGGACAAACAAGCCAGGCAGGCGGTTGAAGACAGGGCCAAAGAGCTGATCGCAAGGCCAATTGGCCAAGAAATTTATGCGCAAATACTGCGCGACCTAAACGGGGCGACCAAGAATCATACGCAAGTATTGGACCGCTTGCCGACTGAACAAGACAAGGGAATAGTTAGCCTACTTGAGCCGGCGCGCTTGTTCGAGCTCACCCGCAATTTTATCCTCTATGACGCCGGCATAAAAAAGGTGCCGCGCTATCAGCAATTTTTCGCCGTCAACAAAATCCTTCGGCAAATTGAGAGCGAAGAGCCGGGCAAGACCGGCGCGCGGCGCAAAGGCGGAATCGTCTGGCATACCCAGGGCTCGGGCAAATCGCTCACCATGGTGATGTTCGTCAAAGCCCTGATCGAGAAAAAGGAAATTGATAATCCGCGGATCATTATCGTAACCGACCGCCGGGATTTGAACAAGCAGATAGCCGATACTTTCCGGGATTGCAAACTGAAGAAAAAAGTCTATTCGCCCAAGAGCGGCCGGGATTTACTCCGGCAGATAAAAAATAAAAGCACGGACGTGATTACCGTGCTAGTGCATAAATTCGAAAGCGCGCGCTACTCCCGGGCGGACTTTTCTGATCCGGACAAGAATATCTTCGTGTTAATCGATGAGGCCCACCGCACCCAGGGCGGCGAGGCCAACCTGGAAATGAACCGCACTATCCCTAACGCCTGCTTTATCGCTTTTACCGGCACACCCCTCTTTAAAGAAGAAAAATCACAGCAGAAATTCGGCGAGTTTATCGACAAATACACGATCGACGATGCCTTGGCCGACAAGGTGATATTGCCCCTGGTTTATGAGGGCCGCTATACGCAAATGAAGCAGGACCGGGAGAGAATGGACAAAAAAGTCGACCGCGTTTTAGACGGGCTAAAAACGGAACACAAGAAAATTCTGCAAGGCAAGGTGAGCGACGCGATTATCAAGAACAACCCCAACCGCATTACCGAAATCGCTTACGACATTGAACAGCATTTTATCGCCAATTTCCAAGGCACCGGCCTCAAAGGGCAAGTGGTTTCCCCTTCGAAATTTTCCGCCGTGCTATTTCAGGAGTATTTTGCCAAATCAGGCAAACTGGAACCCGGCGGTAGTGATATCAGACGTCGGCAGCAAAGAAGAAGACGAGGAAGACGATCACCGGAAACCGGTCCTTGATTTTCTAAGGCAAAAAAAGCATGAGTATAAAAGCCTGGAATCCTACGAAAGGCACGTAATCGACAGTTTTAAGAATAACCCGGACGGCGTCGAGCTGATTATCGTGGTCGACAAGCTACTTACGGGGTTTGACGCTCCGCGCAATACCGCCTTATGTGGCCAAAGACCTGCGCGACCACAACCTGCTCCAGGCGATTGCCCGGGTGAACCGCTTGTTCGAAGCCAAGCAACGCCGAAGACCTCCGGTTTTATCATCGACTATTCCGAAAATGCCAAGAATCTCGATACCGCCATGAAGCTATTCGGCAACTACGACGATGACGATGTGAAATCCGCCCTGATCGATGTCAACGAAAAAATCCATGAACTGGAAAAGAGCTATGACATGCTTCATGAAATATTCAAGGATCTGAAAGGCACGCGCGACGATGAGGCCTACATCCAAAAATTATTCGAAGAGCCGGAGCGGGAGCTGTTTTACAAAGCGGTAAATGAATTTATTAAATTATTTAACGAGTGCCTGGCTTTGCGGGAGTTTGCCAATGAATTCAAGGACCTCGACGTTTATAAAAATGAACTGGAAAAAATTCGATAATCTGCGGAAAACCGTCCGCATCCGCTACGCCGATTCGATTGATTTTACCGAATACAAACAGCGTTTAGTTAAGATCCTTGATCAATACGTGGACGCCGAATCGGTGGAGATCATGACTAGGCAGATTAATATCAACGATAAAGAGGCGTTCGACCAGGCGATCGAAACCCTAGGGTCGAATAAGTCCAAAGCCGAAGCGATCGCCGCCCATACCAAGAAAACCATCCACGAAAGAGAGCATACGGATCCGGAATTCTATCGGCGTTTTTCCGACAAGATTGCCGATCTGCTCAATAAGCTGCACCAGAAGAAGCTGGAAGACCTGGAGGCCTTAAAGCAAATGAAAGAAATAAGCGCCCAGGTGATAAAAAAAGAAGATGAATCGATTCCGGCCGGTATAAAAAGTCCAAGGCGCGGATATATTTTACCGCAATTTACAATGTGAGTTTAAAAAGTATCGGCTTAGAGGGGGAAGCGTACAGTCAAATTATTTTAGACATATTCAGTCTGCTTAAAAAAGAAGCGATCGTCGATTGGTACCGGAATAGCGAGGTAAAAAGGATAATCACCAACAAAATCGATGACTATATTTATGACGAGGTAATTACCGAGCAAGGCATAAAAATACCCAGCGAGGAAATTAAAAAAATAATAAATTCTATCATTGAGCTGGCGGTATTTAATCACGAAGTAATATAGTATATATTCGCATGTCCCGCATTTGTAGTGCGGGTGAGCGAAGCGAATAACAATGACTAAACAGGTTTTTAGTTACGGCAAATATACTTATGATTATTATTTAATCAAGGAGGCGCGGCAAACGATCAGTTTGACCGTCAAGCCTGATTTGTCCGTGGTGCTCAAGAGCCCTATTGGCTACAGCAAAGAGAAAATCAATGCTTTTCTCAAGCGGAAATGGCTGTGGCTGGAAAAGCAGTTATCATTTTTTAAAAAGTTTCAGAATAATAATGGTAAAAAGGAATATATTTCCGGAGAAAGTTTTTTGTATTTGGGCCGGCAATATAAGTTGATTGTCTGCCAGGCCAAGAATAATCAGGTTAAGCTTGATCAAGGGAAGTTAATGCTGTTTACTAATGGTGGTGCGCGCAACGGCAAAAATAATAAAAAAATTCTGGAAAAGTGGTACGAAGAAAAAACCAAGGATGTTTTATGCGCAAGATATCAAGAAGTATTGAAAAGTTTTAAAGTAAAAACAGTTCCTGATTTCGTTATAAAAAAAATGGATAAGCGCTGGGGCAGTTTTGTATCGAATAAAAAAATATTATTAAATCCTAAATTAATCCAAGCGCCGAAGTACTGCATCGATTACGTGATTACCCACGAGCTTTGCCACCTGGAGCGCAAGCGCCATGACAGCAATTTTTTTAAATTACTAGAGTCCAAGATTCCTAATTGGGAGAAGGTAAAGGAGAAGTTGGAGATGAAATTATTAACTGAAGGGAGGATGTAGAAAATAATATGGGTGATGATATTATTGAGATTAAACCAAATTTTCATGGGTTGGGAGTAAATTTTAATGCTTTATATAAACGCATAATTAAAAAACAACCCAAAATTTCAGATATCCAAAATATCACTATGAGATTCGTACGAACATTCGAGGATCATGGTGTTGCTACCACTCAAATCCCACGATTAATCCCACAAATAAGCCTTGATAGCTTAAAAAATTTACCTGAGTCTTTAATCCCATCGCTTAATAATAAAGTAATTGATAAAGTTGTAAATTTATTTCAGATTAGACGCCAATGGATAGAAGGATTAAGCGTTCGGATGTATGATACATTGTGGTGTTATAAAAATCCTCATCGTTTTTTTAAAGATATCGCTAACCTTAATTTTAAAGAACCATTTTATTGTCCCATATTTGCTTTTTGCCAGTCAGATAAAATTGGTTATAAACGATTTCGTGGTCAACCAATCGTTCTTGTACTTAACGAAAAAATTGTGGATTTGGATGATAATGAAATAAATCGATACAGAATTTATATGGATAGTTGGGACTGGGGATATTGGAAATGCCGTATACAATTAAAAGCCATGGTGCGTGTATTGTATATCCTCAAAGAAACTATAGTGCCTTTGTATAAAGTTAGTCCGGAGATTTTGGAAAAGATTAAGTCTGGTCGTCAAGTTCCGCATTCGTATATGATTGGAGCTAAGCGCTTACAAAATCTTTCACTTGAAGATTTTGTTTTGTATCCAAATGAAAGTGCAGTGTCCAAGGAATCAGATGAACTTGTTCAAGTTGAGAATTATATAGATAATTTCGATTTAGAAAATTTCGCTCGTAAAATATTAAATTAATATTTAAAATTAATCTATATTATAATTTATATTACTTTTCAAACCTATGACCAGACGCAAAACCGAGGACAAAAATATCCGTAAAATCTTTATCCCGTTAAATAGTTTTCAAATTTAACAGGGTGAAAATCAGGCTCCAGTTACGCCGTCACGATTCCGCTCGAGATTGTAGACGCAATGAATATCCGCAAGGGGCAAAAGGTGGTGGTGAAGCGGAGCGGGAAAAGAATTATTATTGAGGATTGGGAAAGATGACATTTGACCTTTGACTTTTAACATTTAACATATGTCAAAAAATATGAAACCAATTAAAACAATCGCCGGGAAAGTTCTTTTGTATTTTTATTATGTGCAAAGGACAGATACGGCCAAACTCTTTGATTTGGTTTTGAATTTCCAGATGAGAGACTTAAATAGCCGACAGGAAGAAATGCCCATCTTGGGAAGAACAGATACTTTGGTCCAAAAAAATCTATTAAAGCTTACCGATACTGCCAATAACCTATTTAACGCCCTTCGGTATTTGAGGGACTTGGATTTTATCGAGATGAAATACTCGCCGGACAGAACCAACGATCATTTTTCCCTCTTCCGCGTCAAGTCCGGCGGGGTGGACGCTATCGAAGCAATCCTCAGGGGCAAAGAAGAAAAAGAGGAGTTTTATACTACATTTAACATCAAGCTACCTGATAAAACCGATATTGAGAGCCTGCTTGAAAAACAGTTAGGCAGTTTGTATGAATGAACATACGTTCATGACATTTGACACCTGACTTTTGACATTTGACGAATTATTTTTTCTGATCTTATTAAGAATGGTGAACGGAAGTCGGTCGATTTTATTGTAAAGCAATTAGAGGAGTTGGAGAAAAAGGGAGCTATAAAGTCCGTTTTGAAAGCAATGAAATAATAATTATCAATTATGAATATACAAGAGCCAGCCTTACCGGGCTGTTTTTTGTTTGTCTTTGGAGTTTTTGGTATAATAAAATTAATCTATACTATAATCTAGATTATTAAATAATGATATGACCAGAAAAAAAATCGAGGATATTATTGTCCGGCGGGCAAAAATAAAAGACATCGATGATCTTCGTATATTGTACATAGAATTTATGAAATACCACGGCCGTATTGACCCGTTGTTGAAGATCACGAGTAAACCGGACGAAGAGGCGGCAAAGTATTTAAGAAAAACCATATACGGACGGGATACTATTTTGTTGGTGGCGGAAAGATCCGGCCGCATCGTCGGTCTTTTGGGCGCCGGGGTTAGCAAAATCCCTCCGATTTACCGTTATCGTGATTTTGGGGTTATTTTCGACTTGTTTGTGTCAGGAACCACATCGCAGGCAAGGCATAGCCAGGCTAATGGTCCAGACTGCATTGGATTGGTTCAAAGAAAAAGGAGTCAAAAGAATCGAAGTGGGGATGAGCGCCGCCAATGAACCGGCCATAAAGACCTGGGAAGGGCTCGGCTTTCAAAATGTTTTCTTTCGCAAGAGAAAAATAATATAGATTATAATCTGGATTAAAACCGAAAAATTTTCTTTCCATTTGCCAAGAAAAAAATAAAATCCCGCCATGATGCTTTGGTAAAAATTATTGGTTAAAAAATTAATTAAATTACCCGCCTTCGTCCTTCGACAGGTTCAGGACTACGGCGAGGCAAGGAATATATGAAACCAATCAAAACGATCGCCGGGAAAGTTCTTTTGTATTCTTATTTTGTCCAAAGGACAGATTATGCCCGACTCTATGACACAGCTTTTAATTTTCATATGAGAGACTTTAATGCAAGACAAGAAAAAATGCCCATATTGGGCGGGAAAGATAGTTCGACCATAAAAAATCTATTGGAACTTACCGATAATGACAATAACCTTTATAATGCCCTTAAGTATTTGGAGGACAAAGGTTTTATCTCCATGAAATGCACTTCGGACAGGGTTTGCGATCTTATTTCTGAGCTCCGCGTCTTATCCAACGGGGTGGATGTGATAGAAGCCATCCTAAGGGGCGAAAAAGAAAGACAAGAGTTTTATACTACGTTTAACATCAAGTTAGTGGATAAAATCGATATTGAGGGCCTGCTTGAAAAACAATTAGGCAGTTTGTATAAATGAATATAACCCGCCCGGGATCGTGGATGCACGGGTTCAAATAATGAACCCCTACGACGCGGCGGCCCTCACCCGCCACGGGTGCGACCGGGGCACCCTCTCCCACTCGCGCGGGTCGCGGGAGAGGGAAAATAGGAAAAACATATTATATCGCGATATCGTGTAGGGGCACAGGATTCTGTGCCCTGGTGTTAGGATGATGAAGATGGTATGGACGCGTAATGGTTTGAAAAGAAATCTATTCGTCTTTAAACCTTCGTGGAACGGGTTCAGAATCCTGAACCCCTACAGATCGGGTTATAAACGGACGGGGGATACGCGGGTTCAGAATCCTGAACCCCTACAAAATATATAAGACATTGTATGCGCCGCGTAGGGGCACAGGATTCTGTGCCCTGGTGTTAGGACGATGATGATGGTATTGACGCGTGATGGTTTGAAAAGAAATTAATCATATTTAAACCTTCGTGGAACGGGTTCAGAATCCTGAACCCCTACAGATTGGGTTATAAACGGACGGGGGATACGCGGGTTCAGAATCCTGAACCCCTACAGATCGGGTTATAAACGGACGGGGGATACGCGGGTTCAGAATCCTGAACCCCTACAAAATTGACAAGACATTGTATGCGCCGCGTAGGGGCACAGGATTCTGTGCCCTGGTGTTAGGACGATGATGATGGTATTGACGCGTGATGGTTTTAAAAGAAATTGTTCGTATTTAAACCTTCGTGGAACGGGTTCAGAATCCTGAACCCCTACGACGCGGCGGCTTCGCCCGCTTGCGCGGGTCGCGGGAGAGGGGAGATGGGGGAAATATATAATGCGTATGGGTTTGAGGATTTCGTGCTTTGGCAATATTTTGCGAAAAATAGCTATTAGGAGGTTGATAGAGACAAACGGAAATTAGTAAAAAAAATGACGTCATCGGGGGATGACGTCATATGTTTTACAGGTATTTTAAAGGACGTGTTAGATTGGCATTAATCTTCGTTGTTGTTGTCGCAAACAACGCAGGAGCCGCCATCCGTTATATGGCCGCAGGATGAACATCTGATCGGATCGCCTTCGTCGTTTCTCGTTCTGACAAACCTTGTTGTTTCATAATTTCTCTTGCTGGACATTGTCTTCGGTTGGCCAGAAGAATTTGCTTTTTTGCTCCCGGTTGTTCCGGAATCTTGTTTGCTCCCCTTTGAAGCAAGAATAAAGATAAATACTACGATAAACAATATTATCCAAAATCCTTCCATTTATATTCTCCTTTTTGTGTCAATCATTGTTGTCGCAGTATGAGCAGTATCCATCATTAAAAGTGACGTTACCGCAAGTTGAACAGATTTTTCCCTCGCTTTTACTGTTTGGTTCTACACTTGAGTGATAGATGGCACTATATGGTTTTGTGTATTTTTCCGCCTCCTTTGCCCTTACTTTTTTCTCTGTGGGTTTGTCCTTGCCATTCTTGCCGCCCAGGGCCAGTAAAATCAATAAGCCAAAGATGAATAACGCGATCGATGCTTCTCCGGACATTTTGCACCTCCTTGATTGATAGTTGTATATTGGATTTTGGTGTTGAACAATTATTTTATTTCAATATCACATTTGCATGATAACGATTCAGTATATATTATTCCATTATAAAATGTCAATTTTGCCAAAACATATTATTTATTCAGATAGGTTTATTCGCCAATTATGGCCATTTTTGCTATAATGAAATTAATCTAGACCATGATCCGGTTTATAATTAATTCCGAAACACTCGGTACCATACAGAAAAACAAATATGAGCGTCCAGGAGATCGTAAAAAGAGGAAAATTGACGCCTAAGGGCGTGGCAAGAGTCCTCAAAATAATAGATAAGTATATGTTTATCTTGAAATATGCTTACTTGGACGCGAAAAACTCCCGTACCTATTGGGAACAGGCCAAAGAATATTATGAACATGAAGATTGCGACGAATCGGACACCGATAATCTATATTATCTGGCGATAAAAATAAGCGCGGCCAAGAAAGAATTGTTTTATATTTACGCCAAAGACGTTTTCGAGTTTTTCTACGTCAATTACCGGGAAAAAGCGGATGAATATTACTACCACCAATTCCCCCTGGACAGGAAGCGCTACGAAAAAGAGCGCGTACCCATAGCCAGATTAAAACCCCTGTTGGACAACAAGAATTATCTGGACGAGGAATTTGTAAATCTGATCGAAGAAACCGCGGCAGTGTTCCATAAATGCCTGAAGAAATAACAAGTCCGTGCATAGGGTTCAGAATCCTGAACCCCTACAAAATTTCGAAAAATGCTATATTTAAATTAATATTAAATATGGACTCAAGGAGGAGGAAACAAATACGATTGTTGGATTATGATTATTCGCAGGAAGATGCTTATTTCATCACCATATGTACAAACAATCGAATTTGTCATTTCGGTGAAATCAAAAATGATAAGATGTTATTGAATAGTACCGGTAAGGCCGCGGATTATTATTGGCAGGAAATTCCGGCACATTATCCGAGGGCGGTCTTAGACGAATATACCGTTATGCCCAATCATATTCACGGTATAATTATTATCGACAAGGATCACGATACGTCTGTGAACAGGGAATTTCCTACGCAATCAGCGCAACCGGATGATTCGATTAACCGGTTCCAACACATAATTCCGAAATCTATCGGGTCAATAATTCGGGGGTATAAACTAGGCATGACCAAATGGGTCAGAGAACATACAAAAACCAATACGATATGGCAACGGTCATATTATGACCATATCATCCGCGACGAGAAAGCAATGGACGAAATCAGGGCATATATTATAAATAATCCCGGCAATTGGGATAACGACCGAAATAACCTTAAAAATTATCACCCAACCGTAGGGGCACAGGATTCTGTGCCCTGGTGTTAGAACGATGACGATGGTATTGACGCGTGATGGTTTTAAAAGAAATTGTTCGTATTTAAACCTTCGTGGAACGGGTTCAGAATCCTGAACCCCTACAAAATTGACAAGACATTGTATGCGCCGCGTAGGGGCACAGGATTCTGTGCCCTGGTGTTAGGACGATGATAATGGTATTGACCCGAAATGGTTTGAAAAGAAATTAATCATATTTAAACCTTCGTGGAACGGGTTCAGAATCCTGAACCCCTACAGATCGGGTTATAAACGGACGGGGGATACGCGGGTTCAGAATCCTGAACCCCTACAAAATTGACAAGACATTGTATGCGCCGCGTAGGGGCACAGGATTCTGTGCCCAGGTGTTAGGTTGATAAAGGTGGTATTGACGCGTAGTGGTTTGAAAAGAAATTATTCGTTTTGAAAATCTTCGTGGAGCGGGTTCAGAATCCTGAACCCCTACAGATCGGGTTATCAACGGACGGGGGATACGCTGGTTCAGAATCCTGAACCCCTACAAAATTGACAAGACATTGTATGCGCCGCGTAGGGGCACAGGATTCTGTGCCCAGGTGATAAGATCAATAAGGATGATTTTAACGCGTGATGGTTTGAAAAGAAATTAATCGATTTAAAAACCTTCGTGGAACGGGTTCAGAATTCTGAACCCCTACAGATCGGGTTATCAACGGACGGGGGATACGCGGGTTCAGAATCCTGAACCCCTACAAAATTGACAAGACATTGTATGCGCCGCGTAGGGGCACAGGATTCTGTGCCCAGGTGATAAGATCAATAAGGATGATTTTAACGCGTGATGGTTTGAAAAGAAATTATTCGTTTTGAAAATCTTCGATGATCGGGTTCAGAATTATGAACCCCTACAGATCGGGTTATAAACGGACGGGGGATACGCGGGTTCAGAATCCTGAACCCCTACAAAATTGACAAGACATTGTATGCGTCGCGTAGGGGCACAGAATCCTGTGCCCAGGTGTTAGGACGATAACGATGGTATTTACGTATTATGGCTCGAAATGATATAAATCATTTTGGGCACTTCCTCACCCAGGATTCAGGATGTCTGATCGATGCAGGATATATCCATTTTATTGACATAGACGCCTTCGTCCCGTAAACGCGCATAACAGGTGATTTTTGCCTACTGGCCGTTAAAAGGATATAATTATATTAAAGGTTATTATTCAATTGATTAATCGATTATGAAGACCAAAAAAACCATAGTATTTCTGGCTTGCACTCTGCTTCTGGCTGGATGCGAAGCCAAAGTCAATTTCGACAGTCTCCTTTCCGTTGACGAAGAGCGGCAAAAAGCGGTCGAGGCGCAGAACCCGGCCCTCTGCGCCGGGCTTGACGCGGAAAACGATGAGAAAACACAGACCCGTCGGGACCGTTGTTATGAAGAAGTGGCCATCGCCGCCAAAAAAAGCGATGTCTGCCAAGAGATCGGTGATGAAACCAGGAAGGACAACTGCCTGGCCACAGTGGCCAAGGAAACGAATGATGAAACAGTTTGCCGGCAGATCGATATTGAAAACGAGCGTGATGCCTGCCTTATCAAAGTGGCCAAAGGAAAAGAGGAATTGTCCGTCTGCAGTTTGATCGGAAATGAAAGTGATCGGGAATTATGTGTTGAAGCAGTGGCAAGAGCGAAGGGTACGCCGGAAATATGCGATAACCTGGACAACGACCAGGCCCAGGGCTGGTGCTACGGCGAGGTCGCGTTGGCCAGGCGCGATCCGTCAATCTGCCGGTCAATTGAAGACGATTACATGCTGGTGAAGTGCTACAGCCGCATGGCCCAAAGCCAGGCCGATATTTCCGTCTGCAGCGGCCTTAAGGATTCGTTCCTGAACGAACAGTGCCGATATTTTTACGGTATGGCCCGGCCCACGGCAGACGTGTGCCGTGACCTTCAGACTGAAGAATGGCATGACCAGTGTCTGGCCCGCGCCGCCCAGCAGATGAAAGACCCGTCCCTTTGCGGGGAGCTTAAGGATACCCAGCTCCAGAAACAATGCGAAACCGGTGCCGGCGGATAGGGGAGGACTGGTTTTGAATTTTAAAATTCGTGGAAAAATATTAATAGCAATAGTTGGATGGATATTGCGAAGAGGGCAGTGGCCTGTTCCCGCGGAAGGGTAAAGCGGGTTAATGGCGATAGCTGTGAGAAATTACGGTACTATAATGGCTGGAAAAAAATATAACAACAAGGATCTGGTGCAGGGGGCCGGCAGCCTTTGGCTGTTGGTCATTGTTGTTATTTATTTTGGCGACCGGAGAATATTCTATCAGGTTTTGGTCTTGAGCCTGATCGCCCTGGGCCTTTTGTTGGGATTGGTGGCAATAGTCAGGAAAAGGCGCTTTGGCCATATTCTGGAACAATCAGACGGACAACGGCAATTGGCAAAGCTTAGACAGATGAAGCCGGATGAATTCGAGGACTTCATCGCCGACCTTTACCGCCGCCTGGGCTATGCGACCGAACGGGTGGGCGGCTCGCCTGGCGGAGGCATAGACGTCACCGCCAAAAAGAACGGAGTGATATACTATATCCAGTGTAAGAAATTCATAAATTCAAAAGTAACCATCCATAATGTCCGGGATTTTTATGCTACGATGGCTAATAATCTGGCTGCCGGCAAAGGCATATTCATCACCACCAATATATTCACCGCAGAGGCGATCAAATTTGCCGCAGACAGGCCGTTGGCATTGATCGACGGAGTTAACTTATTAACGCTAATAAAACAGGCCGGGAAAGACGATCAACCAACCTGATAATAATATTCAAGGTCCGGATAATAGTCGCCTGTCAGGGCGCTTATTTTATTTGACTAATCCCGTATAATCCGCTAATTTGTAGTGACGCACATCTTGAATAAAACAAAAAGGAGGTGGGGTAATGCCTATAGTTTCTCTTCCGGTTGACAATGACCAGTATATGTACCTTGCGCTACTGGGCCGACGCCTGGACCGGCAACTCGATATGGTGAATTATGCCGCCCAATCTGCCTGCAATTGCTATATCAAGCGGCACGAAATGAGTTGGGATGGCTGGAATTTCCATACCGTCAAAAAAGGCGAGCTCATCAGGCTGGATGATATTGAGAAAAATATCGTACCCTGGTTCGGGCGGAAATCTTCGGGAACGTATAGGACAGAAGTCCGTTTGGACGATATTACGGCTGCAAAATTAAAAGAGATATGTGCCAAATATATTCCTGACATGGAAGTATCTTTGGGATATGCTGTCATGGAGGCCCTGGAACTTTACCGGGAGCTCATGAGATTCATTGATGACCAGTGGCGGATCTGCCGGGCCCGCGGTTCGGAGTTCATCAGGCAGGGAGTGGACAGGGAACTGGGGCTACCCGACCCCATACGCAATTTCAAACTGGTAGTTTCCCGCTAAGAAGGACATACCACAAAACCCGGTATGTCCTTTTCTAATTCCAGAATTGCGGGTTTATCAAGCATTGATGGCAATATGCAAGTTAGCCTAAACTATCTGCCGCTAGGGTAATATATTTAAAATAAGCAAAAAATTTCTTTGGCAAAGAGATTTTTTATACAAAATTTAATCGCCAATAATGAAGTATTTTGATATAATTTGCATATAAGCAGTTGACTGATAAAACAGTAACTATTCATATAAAATTGCTATCCATATGGGAAAAATCAACAAAGAATGGCATGCGGCCAACAAAATGCCGAAGAATCCCAGCCTGGCGCAAAAGATCAAATGGCACGAGGGGCATGCGGCCAATTGCCAGTGCCGCGATTCGAAAGAACATTTGCTTAAATTAAAAAAGCTGGGCGCATAGTACGCATTTGCGCTAGATGAAAACCGCCTGTGTAGCGCAACGGCGGTTTGTTTGCCATAAAATGGACAGGCAGGGGAAATTTGACAATTGGCCTATAAATGTTTAATATAGGGTAACTTCTTTTAAATAAATCCAAGGAAAGGGGGAAAGATGATCTATACTGACGCGGTAAAAAAGGCGATCATATTCGCCATCAAGACCCATGAGGTCTATAAGAAGCAGAAAAGGAAGGGTACCGATGTCGCGTATATTACCCATCCGTTGTCCGTCGGGCTGATCCTGGCGTTGGCGGGAGCCGAAGAAGATGTGGTCGTGGCCGGGATATTGCATGATACGATCGAGGATAGCGCCAAACACAAAAGAGTGGACGCCAAAATGATCACTGCCCGCTTCGGCCGGAAGGTAGCGTACCTGGTAATGAGCGTAACGGAAAAGAACAAGGATCTGCCTTGGGAAGCCAGGAAAAAGGAAGCCGTCGAACAAATCGCCGATTTTTCCCATGGTTCGCTGCTGATCAAAGCGGCTGATACCCTGAACAACGGCAGTGAGATCATCGATAGCTTCCGGCGTTATGGCAAGGGCATATTCAAGCGCTTCAACGCATCGCAGGAGAAGATCGTAGCGCATTATCTGGAAGTGATCGAAGCGATCATCGGGCGCTGGCCGGAAATTGTCTTGCGCGAAGACTTGATTCATCTGGCCGAAGAATTCCGGAGGCTCAAATGACTGGTCCAAAATCAATGTTAACCGAAAAGCCAGCGACATTTGCCGTTGGCTTTTTAATTGCGTTATCATATTTGACATTCTGTCCGCTTTTTGATTAAATGTCTGTTATCGCCAATGACCGTTAACTTCAAATAAGGAGGGGAAGGAGTAAAATGACGAAGAAAACCAAACTGAAGATCTACCAAGGGGATATTACCGCGTTGCCGGTCGATGCCATCGTTAATGCGGCTAATCCGAGCTTGCTGGGCGGCGGCGGTGTCGACGGCGCGATCCATCGGGCGGCCGGTCCGGGGCTCAGGGCAGAATGCGCGAAAATTCAGGCCGATAGCCACGGCCGGCGCTGTCTCACCGGTGAAGCGGTACTGACCGGCGGCCACAATCTGCGGGCCAGATACGTAATCCATACGGTGGGGCCGATCTATAGCCCTCGCCGCGATGTAATTTGCGCCCGGTTGCTGCGGAACTGTTACGTAAATTCGCTGCTGCTGGCCAAAGAAAAGAGTATCAAGACGATCGCCTATCCAGGTATTTCGACCGGCGCATATGGTTACCCGCTGGATGATGCGGCGGTAATTGCCACCCAGACAGTCAAGAATTTTATCGCCGAATTTCCGGATGCCCTGGAAGAAGTAACTTTCGCTGTCTTTGGTAATGGAGCAAAAATGTTTTACGAAGCATTGGTCTGAAAGTGAAATATGCATAAGCCGCTTACCTTTACCGGTAAGCGGCTCTTTTTTGTATACGAAAATGCCCCAACCAATATTTATGAATTTGTGCTTGTGTGGATTTAGGTGGCCGAAAATAGCGATGTTTGCTATAATTGAATTAAATAAAATTATTCCGGAACGCAAGGTTTTGCGTTCCAATGGATCTAGTATGTGGCATGTTTATATATTAGAATGCGCGGATAAGACGCTCTATACCGGGATCAGCAGCGACCTCGAACGGCGGATCCGGGAACATAATCAGACGAACCTGGGGGCGAAATATACCAGGAGCCGGCGGCCGGTCGTTTTGGCGTATGCCCGAAAATTCAAGACCCGGCCACAGGCCTTAAAAGAAGAGTTAAGGATAAAGAAATTAGGACGGACCGGGAAGCTGGAAATGATAAAAAGCAATCGGGCAGCTTAATCCCGGCTTAAATATAAAACGTTAAACTATGGATGGACAAAACAGGGCCAATATCACGGTCGGGGCGCGCGTCGCGATCGTGCAAAAGCAGGATCAGGCCAGCGGCGCCCTGACCGAAGGAATAGTGGCGGCTATCCTGACCAATTCGCCGACCCATCCGCACGGGATCAAAGTGCGTTTGGAGAGCGGGGAAGTGGGGAGAGTACAGGAGATTTTGGAGGATTGACATAAACTGTCAACACATATGGAAAAACAAAATTTCGAACATCCGAATCCAATCCGGGTTCAGCCGGAACGCGACGAAGACCCGTTCGAGCAAGAAGACCCGGTTTTCAATGAACGGTTCAAAGAACGGGAAAATTTTGACGGTATCGAAACGATCGATATCGCGCCAGCCAGGGAAACCGGCAAAAACCCGGTTCTGTTCGCGCCGGGATTTTCGCGAACCCCCGCAACCTTCAAGAATTCATTGCGGGTATTTTACGGAATGGAGCGGGAAGCCATATCCTTAAGCCATCCGCGCTTATTCGGGGAAGTAAAAAATGATGAACATAAGCCGGATATGCCGAAAGAAGTCCTTCGGCGGGCGACCTCGTTGTACAAGCTTGCCCTTAAAAATATCGACAAAGACAAAGAACGCTGCATAGACAGAAAATACAATTTGGTGGGCCAGTCGGCCGGCGGCCTGGACGCGCCGTTGGCCGCTATGATGATCGAAGAGGAAAGGCCGGGGTCAATCGGAAACTTGGTTTTGGTCGATCCCGCGGGCATCATCGGGCCGGATAACGCCAAAGAACTGAAAACCAGATTCAAAGAACAGATAACCGATAACAAGGAAGTAATGAATAGCGGAACCCGTCCATTCTCGGCCGTTAATAACCAGAAAACAGCGGCGAAAGAATTCGTCAAGTACCTGCTTAAAAACCCGAAACGGGCCATGAAAGAGATCGAAGGCATGACCGCAGTGCGGCTGGAAGAATTATTAGTGTCGTTAAAAGAGGCCAGTAATATCGGTATCTCGATCATCCACGGGGTCGATGACAAAACATTCCCGATGGATCGGGTGCAGGAAGGCGCGAAAGAACGGGGTTTGCCGGATGCTATCGACGGTTTTTACAGCGTAAAGGGCGGACACAACGAACTCTATTTAAATCCGCAAAAGTATATCCCGTTGGTAGTGGAAGCGATGGCGGAGATGGAACGAAAAGCTAAATCAAAAATTGAGGACCGGTAATCCAGAGCAAGTAGTACTTAAAGCCTGCCGAATTCCATAAACAAATATGGCCATAATGTTGATATTCCCTAAAATGCTCCACATTTAACTTTATTAAATATATCGAAAGCCATATGGCGACCGAACAATCGATAATTGACTATCTCTTGGACCAGCTCAAAGGGGAGCGGGAAGTGCGGGCGCGGAAGATGTTCGGTGAATACGCGCTTTATTGCGACAATAAGGTCGTGGCCCTGGTCTGTGATGGCCGGCTCTTCGTCAAAGAGACCCCGGCCGGAGCGGATCGGGCCGGCGGGCATTATCGGGAAGGCCATGCCTATCCCGGCGCGAAAGCCTCAATGCTTGTAGACGAAGATATGATCGAAGACCGCGATTGGCTCAGAGAGCTCATATATCTTACGGCCGACGCCCTACCACAACCCCGTTCCGGGGTGAAAGCTAAGTGAATTAATAACCAATAAAAATTATGTTTTTATTTTTCGATACCGAAACAACCGGTCTGCCGCGGGATTGGCGGGCGCCTTTGGATGACCTGGACAATTGGCCGCGGCTGGTCCAGCTGGCCTGGCTTATGGCGGACGGGCAAGGCAAGGAGGTCAAAAGCTATAGCGCCATCATCAAGCCGGAAGGATTTGTCATACCGGAAGAAGCGGCCCGCGTACACGGCATCAGTACAAAACGGGCCCTGGCCGAAGGGGTGTTATTGGACCGGGCGCTTGATGACTTCAGTCAGGCCATGGACGAAGCGAAGATACTGGTCGCTCACAACATGAGCTTCGACGAGATGATAATGGGAGCCGAACTACTGAGGCAAAAGCGGGAGCATAAATTATTCGAAAAACCGAGAATATGCACCATGCAGAGTTCAACTGATTATTGCCGGCTGGATAATGGCCATGGCTACAAATGGCCGAAATTGGCCGAACTTCATAATTGCCTATTTAACGAGGGTTTTGATGATGCCCATGACGCCTCGGCCGATGTCAAAGCCTGCGCCCGCTGTTTTTTCGAAATGATCAAGCGGAAAATTATTTAGTAAAATTTTACCGCCAAAATTAACCGTTAAAAAGAAAAAACCCGTCCAGTTGGCGGGTTTTTGTGATTTTTTGTCTGAGCGGGAGGCTGTTTCATGGGCCGGAAACGCTAAGGTTTTTCCCCAGAAGATTGCGAACACGATCGAAATGGGCGGCAGTTTCTTCCGCATCCCGCACGTAACCTTGAAGTTCCGCCATTGCCTCGTCCATTTCCGGCGGCAGGATTATGGCTAACGGACGCTCAAGCAAATCGTCGGGTTTAACGTCAAGTACTTCACGTAACATTGCCTCTACTTTCAGAAGAGGCGGCGCATTTCGGTCGCACTGTCCCGTGTCAGCGAACATAATGACAGAAGCTCGAAAATTTGTGAAATCAAGAAAGGTATAAGCCATTTTTTACCCCCTTTTATTTATTGGTTTTATCATAAGGACTTTCGATATCTTAGCGCTAATCGAAGCTTAAGTCAACTGTTATCCATAAATTAAAATTAGCCGTGGTATTGACGGATTTTCGTTTTTCAACAAAAATATGGTAATATTAATATAGGTTTAATCTATTATTAAATTATTTTTATGGAGAATGAAAACATCGCTCAAGATGAGCCGAAACAGGAGAAAATCGAAACCGTTAAAAAGGAGGACAAGCCTGTGCCCAGGGCAGGCAGCTTGTTTGCTAGGATCTGGGGCTGGGTGATTTTTGTTTTGTTTGCATTAGCGTTTTTCATGCTTTATATCGGCGGCCAGAGCGGTCTCAACGCGGAGATACGCGATATCGGAAACAGCGAAATGATCGGCATATTCAGTACCTGGAGTCCTTATGCCGGTATCATCTTAGCCCTGTTGTCGCTGGTGGTGTATATGCTTTTGCTCGGTATAAAGCGTCTGGCCAGATTGAAGAAACTTACCTGCTTAAATCCGGTCCTGTTGGCTATTTCATTTCTGCCTTGGTTTCTCCTGGCGCGCCAGCTCGTATATTTCGAACCCCGTTATACCGATATCGCCAAGGCATTGATCAGTTTCATCGGCGAACCACTTTATGATGCTACTGTATTCGTTTTTATCCTGTCGGCCCTTTGGCTGATCCTGTTGATTACAGTCAGATTTGCCGGGAAACCATCCAAGACAGCCGCGCTGGTTATATTGCTTGCCGCCAGCCCGCTTTTTCTTTCCGGCTGTGTCGGCGCGCTAATGGGCATTGTCTGTGATTTCATGCCGGAAGCGGACCATTGCTTCCAGGGTGCGGCAGTCCAGGAGGGCGATCCCAGCGGCTGCGACAAAGTAGAGGGGGAAGGTTTTACCGGGTCGAATCCTCCCCGTGATAAGTGCTATCTCATGATCGCGGAAAACACCGGCGACCTGTCCGCTTGCGACAATATCGAAGGTGGGCCTATGTCTTATACACGGGAAGAATGCATCCTGGGGGCCGCGGTCAAATTTGAGGATGCGGCCGGCTGCCGGATGCTCACCGGCACCGACAAAAGCGAATGCATCGCCCAGGTCGGCCCGAAGATGGAGCCGGGAAGCGTGATTGAGATCGATGACCAGATCGCGCTTTTGCGGGAGGAATTGAAGAAAGGGGCTGATCCGGACCTGGAAAAGCAGCTGCAGGGTTTGACGCAAAAACGCACCGATATCCTGGATATCATGAGTGATACGAACAGACAGAATTATGAATCGATGTCCGATCCCCTGAACCGGGCGGCGAGTCTGGATTATCACTTGGGCAAGATCGACGCGAAGACCCGGGATACCCTGGTCGAATTGAACGACCGGTTGCGCGCGCGGGGGGAGAGCATGAACGAGACTGATTATCAGAAACTGCGCGATGTGCTGGCCTACAAGAACGACCCCAAAAACGATATCGAGAATATGGACGAACGGGAAATGTTGAAAAAGCGCTGGAACGAAAAATTAGGCAGCGCGGTCGATTATCTGAAATTCTGGAATGCCAACCCGACCGCCACCGAGCAGAAATACGACGAACAGCTATTCATGTACGAGCGCATGCTGGAGCGGCAGGCGGCGATCGATAAAGGCCTAAGTGAACGCCAGCAGGACATCGACCGCAATCTCGGCATGGTCAAAGATGCCCTCAAGGATAAGGCTTGGTCGACGGCGACGGACGAAGCGAAAAAAGCCGCCTTTGGCGAGCTGATGGACCTGGTAGACTCATCGGCCGAAGCGCCGGTGACTGCAGTCCTGGGCGAGGCGATCGATACGGTCAAAAAAGAGGCAAAATCGGCCGAGTTCCGCGGCCTGGTGCGCGCCTATAATCTCGGCATGGAAGAAGAGCTGGCCAAAGCCGGCGGCAACATCGAACGGGCGCACGAGATCGTGACGGCGAATTTGCAGAAAGACCCCTATATGTATGAGGACAAGAATTCTTTCGCCAAATACGGCAATGTCCTGGAGAACAAAGATTGCGACGGCACTAACCCGCATTGTATCAACCGCGATGTATTCTGGAAAGCGATGAAAAAATCGTACAAATACCAGAATCAAGTTTAGGCGGCCTTAAAACAAATATTCAGCAGTTTTAAATTAATTGCCATATTAAAGAAGGGTAGTCCGGGGGACTACCCTTCGATCATTAATGCAGGCGTTTTCCGGTCAGGCGTAAATGCGGATTGCCGAAATCGGAATACTGGTTAGATTTTGGCATTGTTGGGCGTTGGAGTTTGTTGCGTTGGGTGATCTTTTGTCAGGCCATTGATATAATTTGTCCGGATAGACGAGAATTTTTGCCGAGATAGCTCGCCCCTCCGCATCGGAGGATAACGCAATTTGCGTCGGGGTGGCCGGGAATTTGTCTGTCAGACCGTCAGGGATAAATACTTTTAAATGAAAACGATTTCCTTTCTGGACTGCCAGTTTTAGCGCCGGCGGGATGGCGTGGTGTCTGATTTTTACTCCGGTTATTTTATCCATACATTCTCCTTTTGTTGGAAAGCGGCTGCATTGTAATGTGCGGAAATAGTTTTTATTTTCTATTCATATTATATATGGTTTTAATTAAAAGATTATTAAACCTTTTGTTAGCGGTAATTTTTCGTTTTTTCAATTACCTAAAATACGGCGATATTTCAATTAACAAAATTTTAATTGGTTTTCGGTATAATCACTATAAATAAACTTGCAAAATAATAACAAAAAGGGGAGCCAAGATGGAGAATGAAAAAAAGGGGCGAATACCGAAAGCCGCTAATCCGGAATTCCAGGAAGAAATTACATTCCTGAAAAATGAAGCAAATATGGATGGTGTAAGCGAGGCGGAGAAACTGGAAAAAATCCTGGCGGCCGAATTCCTGAGAAAAATATCGGCCGTGAACCTCAGGAAAAGGGCGGAATGGAATGATTTTTTGCGATTAGCTTTCAGGTATGTAAATCAGTTCAGGCAGCTACCGGTCGAGAAGCAAGAAGCGGTATTGGAGAATGGTTATGGCTTGGCCATAAAAATTTTAAGGAAATTCGATGCAAATAAAAAGAACATTATGCTATAATCGTCCTTATGAAAATAGCGAGGTAATCCATCGGGGGTACCTCGCTTAATTATTGGTTATTTTTACTATCTATCGTAATATTCGGAATATGCATAATCGTCAATTTTGACGATTTTTGTTATAATGGGGATATGTTTATAATGAAAAATATTTATGGCCAATAAGCCAATCTACACTGTTCGAAGAAGCGATAAGGCCAAACGATTGCGTTTGGCCGTATATTGCGACGGCAGTGTCGTCTTGACTGCTCCAGCCTGGGTGAAGAACCGGATAATCGAAAAATTCATTTCGGACAAGAAAAAATGGGTGGTTAATAAAGTCGAATATTTCAAAAATATCGGGAGCCGGCCTATCCGCCGCTATCCCCGGGGTGATTACAAGAAGTATAAAGAAGCGGCGCGTGTGCTGGTCAGGGCAAAAATAGAGCATTTCAATCAAATATTCGGCTACACCTATAACCGCGTATCCATTAAAAATCAGAAGACGCGCTGGGGCAGCTGTTCGGTCAAAAAAAATTTGAATTTCAATTATAAAATAGTGTATTTGCCCGAAAAGGAGCAGGATTATCTGGTCGTCCATGAACTGTGCCACTTGAAGGAGCTCAACCATTCACGCCGTTTCTGGCAGTTAGTGGAAAAGGCCTTGCCTGATTACAAAGCGGTCAGGCACGGGCTAAAAAACCGGGACTTATTTTAAAGTGCCATCTAGTCCCGGCAGAGGCCATTCATATAGAATTAAGAATTAAATTTGCGAATTAAATTAAATATAAACCGCAATCGGCTGCGAATAAGCAATACGCGAAAATTGTAAATCTATGCCCGATAAAAGCAAGTTCACCAAAGGTATAACGAAAAACGTGGTCGTCTTGGGACTGGTGAGCTTTTTTAATGATATCGCTTCGGAGATGATCTACCCGATCGTGCCCCTATTTCTGACCTCGGTCCTGGGGGCGCCGGCGGCGGTCGTGGGACTCATTGAAGGTGTGGCCGAATCGACCGCCAGTATCATGAAGATGGTGTTTGGCTGGCTGTCCGACCGCCTGGGAAAGCGCAAGACATTAATCGTCTTCGGCTATTCGTTTTCCACTGTATCCAAATTGCTTATCAGTATCGCCGGCAGCTGGCCGTTCGTCCTGTTTGCCCGTTTCATCGACCGCAGCGGCAAAGGGGTCAGGACAGCCGCCCGCGACGCCCTGATCGCGGAAAGCACCGAGCCGGCTTTCCGGGGCAAAGCCTTCGGCTTCCATCGCGGGCTCGATACCATGGGCGCGGTAGTCGGTCCGCTCCTGGCCTTGGCCGCCATCAACTTCCTGCACGACGACTACCGCCGGATATTTTTCCTGGCCGCCATACCTTCCGCCGTGGGCGTGCTGCTTATTTTTTTCGTCCGGGAAAAGGCCCTGGCATCGCGGACGGACAAAACCTTCAGTCTGGGTTTGCGCAACTTGGATCCGGCCTTCAAGACCTTCCTTTTTATCAGTTTTATTTTTGCCCTAGGCAATAGTTCGGATGCCTTTTTGATCCTGCGCGCCCAGAATCTGGGATTGTCGGTCACGATGGTGGTTCTCGCCTACGTCCTCTATAATCTGGTCTATACCGCGGTTTCCACGCCGGCTGGGGCCATTGCCGACCGGATCGGCCCGAAAAAAGTGATTACGGCCGGCTATTTCTTTTTTGCCGCGGTTTACCTGTTTTTCGGCTTGATCGGCGACAGTTTTTATCTTTGGTTCCTGTTTCCGGCTTACGGTATCTATATGGCGCTGACCGAAGGGGTGGGCAAGGCCTTTATCGCCAACCTGGTACCAGCCGGAAAAACCGGCACGGCATACGGAGTCTACAATGCCACGGTCGGACTATGCGCTTTTTTCGCGTCTTTCGCCGCCGGACTGCTTTGGTCCTATGTAAGCGTCAGTGCTCCGTTTATCTTCGGCAGTGTAATGGCGGCCTTGTCAGGCATCTTGTTCGTTGTTCTGCGTAATAAAAAAAAGTACAATTATGGCGAAATTATCGAAAAAGAGAAAACTTCCGAATAAGGCTTTATATTTGATTATTTTGATAATGCTTGGCGGCTTCAACAGCTGGCCGGCCTTCGGAGTGCAGGCGGGCGAGACCAGGGATATCTTTTTTCCGACCGATACAAGCGCTACCCTGACCGACAGTTTCGGGGATGGCCGGACCGGGCATTTGCACGAAGGGGACGATATCATGGGCGAACAGATGATGCCGCTTTATGCCGCTGCAGACGGACGCGTCAAAGACGTGGAAATTCCCGAAGCGAGCTGGGGATACGCGATCTCGCTGGTGGATGCCGACGGCTATATCTATAATTATCTTCATGTCAATAACGATACGCCGGGAACCGATGACGATATGGGCGGACCGGAGCAGGCATACGCGCCTGGTATAGAGAAAGGGGCAGCAGTAAGTCGCGGACAGCTGATCGGCTGGATGGGGGATAGCGGCAATGCCGAAGATGTCGGTCCGCATCTTCATTTCGAGATCAGGGAGCCGGACGGAACGGCAATTGATCCGTATCCCAGCCTGCTCAAAGCGCTTTATGCCGATTCTTACAACCCGGCAATCGCCGGCGAACTCAGCCCGGACATCAATACCGATAAAGACCTGGAAAATACCGGTAATATCGCTTCATCCTGTGCTTCCGGTTCCCTCGCCAAATTAGCCGGCCAGTCCGCGGTTTACTATTGCGGAGCCGACGGCCGGAGATATGTATTCCCCAACGACAAGGTCTATTTCACCTGGTACGACGGTTTTGACAATGTCATCGTGCTGACTAACGAACAAATGGCCGCCATGGCGCTGGGCGGTAACGTGACCTACCGGCCGGGCAGCAAACTGGTGAAGATCCAGACCGATCCGAAAGTCTACGCGGTAGGGCGCGGCGGTATGCTCCGGTGGGTGCAATCCGCGGAAATTGCGGCTGCACTTTACGGCGATGACTGGAGCGAAATGGTCGATGATATACCCGATTCGTTTTTCTTCAGTTACAGGGTCGCTAGCCCGATATCATCCGTTAAGCCGGCCGGTTAGATACCGCTGACGCTCGAAGCCATTGGCCAGTGCCGGAAAAGGGCATCAGCCAATGGTTTTTTTGATGAGACAAAAAACGCAAGCATTATTTCTAAATTAATATTTTTATAATAATTATTTAATATAATGGTATTATGAGGTTCAAAATAAGCTGTGATAAATGATGATCGAATTCCTTCGAACTAATTTGACCGGCTGGCCGGCCGCTAAGATAATCCTGGCCGCTATTACCGTGGCCAGCGCGGTATATGTGATAGCGTTATTTCTTAAAAATACCCGAATAAGCCGGCAGGCGCGCCGTCTCAACCGGGCGCTTAAGCGCCGGAATGTGAAAAGCAAGTTAGAGCATTGGGACGGACACAAGCATGTGGATATTTTCCTGCCAGAGAGTAAAATGTCCATCGAAGTCGACGGATTGCAGCATTTTCTGGATTCGGGGCAAATATTAGCCGATATGAAGCGGGCCTGCGCCTCTTGCAGTTCCGATTCCTATACTTTCCATGTCCCCAATTCGGTTATCGAAAGGCATTTGAATGAATTGGCGGACGCTATCACGGCCGCGGCCAAGAAACTCTGAAATTCCGGATTTAAAACCGATGCCAAGACCGGTTGTTTTAAGGTAGTTCACAATTCCCGCAACAGCAAATAAAAGCGCATATTAATAGCTTTAATGAATAATATTGGCTAATTTGCTTCTATTGTTTTTTTGTATTATAATTCAAGCATAAGCAATAAATTAAAAGCAACAAACATATGCCGGAAAATAAGAAAAAAATCCTTATTATCGAAGATGAGGAATTGATCCTCAAAGCTTTGTCGGAGGGATTCAACCGGAGAGGATTCGACATCGTCAAAGCAGAGGACGGTAAGCGCGGGCTTGACCTGGTGGAAAGCGAGCAACCGGATTTGGTCCTATTGGACCTGATACTGCCGGTAATGTCCGGGCAGGAACTTCTGGAACAAATGAAGCAAAAGGGCTTGGTCGAAAAAATACCGGTCATCATCCTGACCAACGTCTCGGATGGCGTTACCCTGAAGAAATGCATGTCTTTGGGGGCAAAAGATTACGTGATAAAAGCGAATTTTTCTTTTGAGGATATGGAGCGGGCGATCAAGAAAGTGCTTTGATTTGTATTAAGTATTTAGTATCAAGTATTAAGTATTATTATAAATTCAGATATAATTTAAAACCGCCCTTAGGGCGGTTTTTTGGTGAGAATCCCGGGATTAGACGATGAAATTATTATTTGAATTATGATAATTCTGATTTTTGGGTAGGTTCTATTTGCGGTAGATCCTCATGCTGTTGGAGATGACCGTGAGGTCGGAGAAGCTCATGGCCAGGGCGGCGATCATGGGGTTGACCAGGCCGAAGACGGCCAGCGGGATCGCCAGTACGTTATAGAAAAAAGCCCAAAACAGATTTTGTTTGATCACATTGAACGTTTTTTGCGAAAGTTTGATCGCCTCCACGACCTTCATCGGATCGTTCTGCATGATAATAATGTCGCCTGCCTCTTTGGCGATGTCGGTTCCTCCGCCCATCGCTATCCCCAGGTCGGATTGCACGATTGCCGGCGCGTCGTTGATGCCGTCGCCGGCAAAAGCGACTTTTTTACCCTCAGCCTGCAGCTTCTTGACTTCGTTTTGCTTGTCGGCCGGCATTACTTCGTAGAGGTAGTTGTCGATGCCGACTTCGGCTGCGACATGCTTGACAACCGATGCGCTGTCGCCGGAGATCATGTAGGGGGCCAGGCCCAGCTGTTTGACCCAGGAGACGGAATCCTTGGCTGTTTTCCTGATTCGGTCGGACAATAACAAGGCACCGACCAATTCTTTGCCGTGGACGACAAATAGCCAGCTGCCGATCTGGTCTCCGGTTTTGTAACTGGCGATGGTATTGTTGTCGAAGGCGATTTGGTTGGCGTCCAACAGTCTTTTGTTTCCCAGGAGGATATTGGTCCCGTGTTTGCGGCAGCGGCCGGACAGGCCCTGGCCGGGTATTTCTTTGAATTGATCGACATCGACAAAAACGACATTTTTTTCTTGGCCGTATTTGTTGACGGCACGCGACAAGGGGTGTTCCGAGTTTTTGGCCAATGACGCAGCGATTTTCAGTACCTGGTTGCTGTCGGCGTCCGCCGAAAACGTAACAATGTCCGCTACCTCGACCTTGCCTTCTGTCAGGGTACCGGTCTTATCGAACATTATGACGTCGATATTCCTGGCCCGTTCGAAACTTTCGCCGTTTTTGATCAGGATACCGCGCCGCGCGCCGACCGAAGACCCGACCATGATGGCAATCGGAGTGGCGATACCCAGGGCGCAGGGGCAGGAAATAACCAGAACCGATACGGCCGCGATGATCCCCGACGCGAAATCGCCCGTGATCAAGATCCAGCCGACAAAGGTAAGCAGGGAGATGCCGACCACGACCGGTACGAAGACTGACGCAATCCGGTCCGCCAGGCGCTGGGCCGGCGCCTTGAAGCTCTGGGCCTCTTCGACGGTTTTGATTATCTGCGCCAGTACGGTCTTGTCGCCATCCTTGGTCACTTCGACCGATATGGCGCCGTCCTGATTGATCGTCGCGCCGTAAACCTCGCTGCCGGACAGCTTGTAAACCGGCAAACTTTCGCCGGAGAGCATCGATTCATCGATATTGGATTGGCCGGACGTAACCACGCCGTCCAGGGGGATCTTCTCGCCGGGTTTGACTGTGATGGTGTCGCCGATCTTGACCTGGCCAATCGGGACCATCGCCTCACTCCCGTCTTGGGCGAGCAATCGCGCTTCCTTGACTCCGAGCTCCATCAGTTTGCGCATAGCCAAAGACGCCCGGTCGCGCGTTTTGAACTCCAGATAGCGGCCCAGGAGGATGAGGGCGGTGATCGTAGCGGCGCTTTCAAAATACAAATGCCCGCCCCGGAACATGGAATAAGTGCTATAGCCATAGGCGGCCAGGGTGCCCAGTGAAATCAAGGTGTCCATGTCGGTCTGGCCGTGCCGGAGGGCGCGCAGGGCATTGCGGTGGAATTCGAAGCCGAAAATGAAAACCACCAAAAAGGCCAGATCGTGCTGCAACCAGGCGGTGAAGCTGACTCCGAGGATCTCACCGGGTATCTCCCACATCCAGAGCATGCGTACGATCAGGGGCAGGGAAAAAAGTACGGCAAAAATGACCTTGAGTTTCAGCATTTTTTCACTTCTGGTCCCATGGCTATGGCTTTGGCCGTCACCCGGAGCGGTTTCATTTTCAATGACCTGGTATCCGGTTTCGGTGATTACTTTTTTTATTTCTGCGAGTTTGATCTTTCCTTCGTCATAAACGATATTGGCCTTGCCGGCGGTAAAATTGACCTCGGCTTTTTCGACCCCTTCTTTTCGCTTGAGATTGATCGTAATATTGGCGGCGCAGGAGGCACAATGCATGCCGCCGATCTTAAGTGATATAGTAGGCATAGTGTATATAGTTAATTGATTATGGTATAGGTTGTGGTAGCATGGCTGTAAGACTATCGACAGGGGAAGTATTAGCCGGCTCCGCAGCCGACGCTCACATTACATGAGTGTTTTTCCAATATCATCCGTAGTTTCGGCGGTTTTGGCAGCGGCCGGAGCGGAAGCGCCTTCTTCCGTCACTATGAATTTGCCCCAGACCATTCTCATCCAGCAGGAAAATTTGAGCTCTCCGGATCTGGTCGGGGTGAATTCGATTATATTCTCTCCGGAATGCAGTTTTTGCTTAATGTTGTAATCCGGCAAGAGTATCTCGTTGGTACAACCGGTAATTTCGTCGCCGCTAATAACCCAGCGGACGGGAATACCTTTTTTGATATACAGGACATTTGGCTGGTAGCCGCGATAAGTGACGGCCATCTTGACTGTTTGGACCTCACCCGATGGTGATGACGGGCTAATTTGGGTTTGGGCGACGGAGTTCTTCGCCAATAGCGTCCGAGCACCCAGTCCGAAATTCGTCAGGCCGCGGTTAAGCATGAGTAAGGCCAGGCCAATGACCACTACCCCCGAAAAACGCATCATCTGTTTGACGCGCGAACGGTTGATAAGCGACAAAATGCCGCCGAATAGGAGCAGTACCGGAAAAGTGCCCAGCGCGTATACGCCCATGGCCACCGCGCCCTGCCAGGCGCTGCCGGTGGTCAAGGCGAATAGCTGCATCGCCTGCAGCGGTCCGCAAGGCATGAAAGCCGTCAATAAACCGATGATAAACGGCCCCTTGGGCTTGTCGGAACGCCGGTTACGGAAAAGGAAGCGGGCGATGAAGTCGGGGGTTTTGAGCTTGATCGCTTTAAGCAGACGGTGTTCGGTCATGAGGGACAAGCCCATCAAGACCATAAAACCGGCGGCAATGATCAGGATATAACCGGAAACGCTCGGGTTAAGGCCGAAGAACGATCCGATGCCGCCCAGTACCGTCCCGACGATGGTATACGATATTAATCGTCCCAGATTATAAAAAATATGCGGCTTCATGCCTTTGAGGATATTTTTTCCTGTGCTCTCCGGGCGTGACACGGAATAAGATACTATCAGGCCGCCGCACATTCCGACGCAGTGGAAACTGGCCAAAAGTCCGATCACGAAAACCAGCCAAACGCTTATTGTCCCTTCATTAAGCTTGCCCATTAGCGATAACAGACCCAGGCGGTCGATTATAAAATATCCGAAAATGAGAACTATTATCAGGGCGCCGGCCATAAATAGCGGTTTGCGTCCGGATCTTTTATCGATTTTTTCTTCGTCTGCTATGGGCGACACGCCATAATTAAGTTTTTTTATCTCTTTAAATATTTCTTTGTCCGTGATTTCGGCCTCGTCATATTCCAAGCTTAAATTGCCGGTAGAAAAATTCACATCGGCCCTCTTGACCCCGGGCAGATCGGACAGCTCCGTTTCGATCAGAGTCTTACAGCTCCGGCAATGCATGCCGGTTATTTTGACTGAATTTTTTTTCATATAAGAGCGTTAGATGTTAAAATATATTTATTATAATTTATTGCGCAAAACTTTCCGTGACGACATCATTAAACACGGATAGCGTCATCAGTCCGACGAATTTATTGCCGTTAATGAAGGTGGTGGGTATGTTCGTCACGCCGGCATGGAGGCCTTCGCTATGTTCCACGGCAACACGGTCGGCATATTTGCCGTCATTGAGGCAGGCATAATAGCTATTCTTGTCCAGCCCCAACTCTTCATCCAGCGAAAAGAGGAAATTGCGGCTAATGCTGTTCTGATTTCTAAAGATAAAATCAACGGTCTTCCAGAGCTTGCCTTGCTCGCCGGCGCATTCGACCGCCTCGGCCGCCATGAATGAATCGGGATACACTTCGGTTTTGGGAAAGTGTTTAAAAGTCAATTTGTACTCAGGGTTCGAAAATAGATAATCTTTGAGCATGAAATACTGTTCGGCGCAATAAGGGCAGCTTAGATCGAAATATACGGTAATTTCCTTGTCTGCCAGAATATTGCCCAACTGTAAATTTTCCGGACGTGCAATGACGGCCGGTCCGGTCTTGGCAATACTGTTTGCCATTTGCCCCTGTCCTATCGATGGCTTAGAAAAAAAACTTTCCACTATGACCAACGATATACCGAGACCGGCAACAAATATCGACATGGCCAGGACCGCAAAAAGGATCGGGGGAATGGATAGTTTATGGCCCGGTTTTTTACTTAATAATTGTTTAATTTGCTTTAGATGCATACTATTTTTTAAAGTTTCTAATAAATCTGGCCCTGTTTGCGGGCCAAGAAGGCTTTCGGAGCGGACCAATCATTTTTGTGATATAATTTATAAACATGATTTGCATTCTGTTGACCGGACAGGGGAGGAGCGGCGATTTACAAACGGTCACTTGTTGTAAAGCTTGTTCACTTTTAGTATTTCATCGACCATTCCCTGCTTTATTTTCTCATTTTTAGCCGCCAGGGCGTTTTTGAAACAGGTATTCAGATGGTTTTCCATCAGCATTTCATGGGCCGATTTGAGCAGGCCGACTACGGCCAGGTTTTGCTGCATAATATCGATGCAATATTCATTTTCTTCGGTCATATTTATTATTTTGTCGATTAAACTCCTTGCTTTTTTCATGGCAATAAGCGCTTTGTCTTTTTTTAGGGTCATAAATCGTTGATTATAATGCTTTATGAATTTACTATTTGAAACAGTAATAAAAAATACATTATATTTAATTAATAATATTAGCAATAAATAACTAGTTATACCCATACCCTAGGTATGGGTATACACATAGTATAACATAAGAGTTGGCGATTTACAATTGGCAATTAAATGATTATAATTAGAGTAAACAGCAGGCAGGAATAAAGGGCCGGACCGAAGAGATAAAACAGCCATATTCCGGAATGAAGAAACAAATTTGCGTGGTAAGTGAATTTATAAATAAATAAAATGATAATGTATCGGCTATATTTACTAATTCTGCTAATGTTCGCGGTATTAATCCCTGTTTCGGTTTCTGCCGGACTCGGCAGCAAGCTGTCCGGGCAGATATTGCTGAATGTCGAGGGCAATGGCGAAGCCTGGTATGTCTGGCCGGAAAACAGCCAGCGCTATTACCTCGGCCGGCCGGCTGACGCGTTTGCTGTTATGCGCGAGCTCGGCTTGGGCATCAGCGAAGCCGATTTCCAGAAGATCGCCCAGAATGGAATGCCGGTGGCCGGCGATACGATTCTGGCCGCGCGCCTGTCCGGCCGTATTATATTGCAGGTCGAAAAAAACGGTGAAGCCTGGTACATATATCCAAAGGATCTCAGGAAATATTACCTCGGCCGCCCCGATGACGCTTTCCGCATAATGCGTGAACTATCCCTGGGGATCACCCGCGAAAATCTCGCGAAAGTGCACAAACCCGGGACAGAAGAGTCGCTGGACGAATATTCGAAATATGAGCATGCCAAGATCACGACCGCGGCCGGCACTTTCTCGACCGATATCATTACGATTGACCTCGCGAACCCCAGGCTGCGCATCATTACCGACACTGCCCAGGATTTCAATTGTAAAAACGATTGTACGGCCAAACCGCTGGGCGAATACGTACTTGGCCATGACGGCTTCGCCGCGATCAATGCCACATATTTCGATACCAGCGCCGCCAAGGCCAATTATTATTTCTTTCCGGTTTATCGCAGCAGCGACCATACCCTGATCAATGAAGATCAGCTAAAATATTGGACGACCGGACCAATCATGGCCTGGGATGTAAATAATAAATTTTACTATTTCAAAGACAGCCGTGAGTTCAAAAGCGTAGCGGATTTCGAAAATAAGTTTGGCGTAAAATTGCAGGCAGCCCTGGGCAATAAGCCGCGCCTGATCGAGGACGGCATGAATCTGCTGATCGAATGGGATATCGATGCCAGCCAGCGGGATGTCAAATCCACCCGCAACGCCATCGGGTACAAAGACAATACCGTTTATCTGGTCGTAACCTACAATGCAACCGTGCCGGAATTGGCCGATATAATGAAAAAACTCGGTGTCCAATACGCCCTCAATCTGGATGGGGGCTCATCGTCCGCATTATGGTATAATGATGAATATATGGTCGGTCCCGGCCGTGAAATACCGACTGCTATTGTATTTGCCGAGGAGTAAATATGCATCGAATAAAGCCTGCGCGCCGTTAATGGTTTATCGCATATGCAAGGCCTTCAAGTCTAATTAATGACAAATTCGAATATTTACAACCATTAGAGTAAGGGGAAAAATTATCATTTACGCCGATAATGTCTTCGCAACAGACAGATATAACACAATTTTTAATCATTCGCATTTTCGTACTAATTAGTAATTCGTAGCTTATGAATTTGAAAGATTTTAAAAATCTAATTTACGGCATTTCCACCAAGATGGACGGCAGTATGAAGCTTCTGACCGCGGAAAATGACGCAAATTCGGATAACCGGCTGCATTTTTTTGCCGGATTGGGCATTGGCATGGACCGGGTGGTCTCCGCCCGGCTGGCCCATGGCGGCAAAGTGAAAAATGTCGACCGGTCGTATGGCGGCCGCATCCTCGATAATATCGACGGCTTGGCCACCCAAGAGCCGGACCTGATATTGGCGATCACTATAGCCGATTGCCTGCCGGTTTATTTCTATAATCCCGATGATCACGCTATCGGCATTTGCCACGCTGGCTGGCGCGGAATACAGCAGGGGATTATAGCGAATACCTGCCAGGCGCTAAAGGAGGATTTCGGCGCAAAAGCGGAAGAAACGATCGTTTTCGTCGGGCCGCATATCCGCTCTTGCCATTTCGAAGTGAAAAAGGATGTATGGACCCATTTTGAATCTATACCGGAAGCGGTTATTGTCCGTGACGGCAAACGGTATTTGGACCTTTCCAAAGTAGTGAAAAATATATTGCTGAACAACGGTTATCGCGAGGAGAATATCGGCATCAGCCCGGAATGTACGCAATGCCAGCCGCAAAAATATTTTTCCTTCCGCCGTGATAAGCCGGAAGTCATCGAAGCGATGGTAGCGTATATCGGACTGAAGAAAGCGGCTTTCTGAATGCAGATATCTGCCGCCTGCGGAGGCGGCGGGATTCAGCCGTTTTTCTCCGGAATCCGATAATCGCATTCGACCAGGGCAAGGCCGGTAAATTGAGGATATTAATATTATGGATGATAAAAAAACAATACTCGAAAAATTGATTGATGATGTCGGAAGTAGCGGCGAGGCGGTGTTGAGGGTAAAAGCGAGAGTGAACGCGCCCAGTACGGGATTACGGGATATTATGGCCGACGGCACCTGGAAAATAGAAGTGGCGGCAGTGCCGGAGAAAGGCAAAGCCAACCGAGAACTTATCCGTTATTTGGCTGGAATATTTGAAGTGAAACGGGCGAATATAAAAATCCTTCACGGAGAAAAAGAAAAATTTAAGATTATTAAAATTTTAGTCAGCGGAAAACGGAAAGAGGAAAGCGGAAAATCATAAATATGGATCATTTTTTTCAAAAGAAAAGCGGCTGGAAGGATTATTTGATGCTAAAATCGGTAAATCCGGTTGTCAGGATCCTGACATTAACCGATTTTTTGGTTTTATCCGGTTTTGGTTTGTTCGGGCCGATATTCGCGATCTTCGTGAGCGACAGCATCAGGGGCGGTTCGGTGGAAGTGGTGGGAATAGCGGAAGCGCTTTATTTATTGACCAAAGGGCTTTTACAGATCCCGATTGCCAGTGTTATCGACAAGATAAAGGGAGAAAGAGATGATTTTTGGGCGTTGTTTATCGGAACATTGGTTTACAGCTTTATCCCGATCATGTATATCCTGATCCGGACGCCAATGCAGCTGTACCTGGTCCAGATCGTTTACGGCGCTGCCTCCGCATTGACTCTGCCTAGCTGGTATGCTTTGTTCACGCGCCACGTCGATAAGAACCATGAAGGCATCGAGTGGGGCGTATACCGGACATTTACCGATTTTGGCGGGGCGGTTTCCGCTTCGATTGGCGGGCTTCTCGCCTATCGCTACGGATTTGCCCGCTTATTCATCTTGGTCAGCATAATATCGATAATCGGCACGATCTTCCTGGCCGGTGTATACAACAAACTGCGCCGGGGACGGGTGACCGGCAAATAAATCCGCTTCCGGTGATTTCATATTAACGCAAATCATAATAATTCATATGAGCGAAAATGAAACGTTAAAATCAAATATACCCGCCCATGTCGGAATCATAATGGACGGCAACCGGCGCTGGGCCAAGGAACGGAATCTCCCCACTCTGGAGGGGCATGCCAAGGGGTATGAGAAAATGAAACAGTGCGGGGATTGGTTTTTCCCGCGCGGCGTTAAGATCCTGAGCGTATTCGCCTTTTCGACGGAAAATTGGAACCGTTCCCAGAGTGAAGTGAATTATCTCATGAAATTGCTGGGACGCTCGCTTATGGACAATTTGGATGATTTCCATTCCCGCGGCTACCGGGTGCTTATATCCGGACGCATCGAAGAACTACCCGGTGACCTGCCGGAGCTCTGCCGTAATGCCATTGCCCAGACCGAAACCAACAAGAAAGGCACCCTCAATATCTGCATCAACTACGGCGGCAGGGCGGAAATCGTGGACGCGGTAAAGAAAATATTCGCCAAACAACTGACCGCGGATCAAATACATGAAGGCATGATCAGAAAATATTTGTACCAGCCGGAGCTGTCTGATCCGGATATTATCGTGCGCACGTCGGGGGAAGAGCGCTTATCGGGCTTCCAGCTTTGGGAAGGAACCTATAGCGAGCTGATGTTCATAAAAAAGTATTGGCCGGACTTCGAGAGAACGGATGCCGAGGCGATAATAGAGGAGTATGGGCTCCGGAAAAGGCGTTTTGGGGGAAATTGATTGAATATTTAGGCATTTTATAATTGCAAAAAGAATAACCAACAATACTAGATATGGCAAAAACGGAAAAAGACAAACGGCCGTTGGCGGACAGGATCAGGCCGCAAACCATTGATGAATTCCTCGGACAGGAGGAAGTGGTCGGGCAGGGGAAGATGCTCAGGCTGGCGATCGAATCGGACTCTCTTCCTTCAATGATATTTTGGGGTCCGCCCGGCAGCGGTAAAACCACCCTGGCGTCGATCATTGCCAGGCAAACCAAAGCAGCCTTCCTGCAGATAAGCGCCGTTACCAGCGGGATGAAAGACCTGCGCACCATAATAAAAGAAGCGAAAGCCAACCAGATCGAAGAGAAAAAAACGATCCTTTTCATCGACGAGATCCACCGCTGGAACAAATCGCAGCAGGATGCGCTTCTGCCGCATGTCGAGAACGGTACTTTGATCCTGATCGGCGCGACCACGGAAAATCCCAGCTTTGAGGTCCGGGGCGCGCTTTTGTCGCGCTGTCGGGTCTTTGTCCTTTATCGTTTGTCCGATGAACATATCGAACGGATAATCCGCCACGCCCTAAAAGACGAGGACAGGGGATTGGGCCAGAAAAACATCGAGATCGGCGATGATGCCGTAAAATTATTGGCGCAAATGAGCAATGGGGACGCCCGTACGGCGCTTAATATTCTCGAATATTCCGGAACGATCAACCGCAAGATTACGGTTGACGCCATCAAGGAAGCATTCCAGAAATCCCATTTAATGTACGACAAGGACGGCGAAGAGCATTATAATATCATTTCCGCGCTGCATAAGTCGATGCGCGGTTCCGACGCCAATGCCGCATTGTACTGGCTGGCGCGAATGCTGGAAGCCGGAGAAGATCCGCTATATGTTGCCCGGCGCCTGGTGCGTTTTGCCAGCGAAGATATCGGCCTGGCCAACAGCCGCGCCCTGGAACAGGCCGTAGCCGCTTACCAAGCCTGCCATTTCATCGGTATGCCGGAATGCAACGTCATACTGGCGCAGACCGTGGTCTATATGGCTAAATGCGACAAATCCAACGGTCTTTATCTGGCATACAAAGAAGCGGCCCGCGACGTCAGGGAGAAAGGCAATTTGCCGGTACCGCTCCATATCCGCAACGCTCCGACCAAGCTGATGAAGGACCTTGGCTATGGCAAGGATTACAAATATTCGCCAAGCCATGGGTACAAAGAGGACCAGGAGTATTTGCCGGAGAAGCTTAAGGACAAAAAATATATTAAATAGATAGATATAGACGAAAGAAAACAAATATATAAATTGAAAATTAAATTTTTTGGATTGTATTATTACTTAGATATTTTTAATAATTTTAAAAAATTTATAATAAAAAAAATTAAAATCATATGAATTATAATAAGAAGGCGATTGGTTTGCATAAAAAACACCGGGGAAAAATAGAGATCAGGTCAAAAGTGCCGCTGGTATCGAAAGACGACTTATCGACCGCTTATACTCCGGGAGTAGCGGCGGTTTGTCTGGAAATAGAAAGGAACAAGGCGAAAAGCTGGGAACTTACGAACCGCGCGAACAGCGTCGCTATTGTAACCGATGGCAGCGCCATTCTCGGTTTGGGCAATATCGGGCCGGAGGCCGGTATGCCGGTAATGGAAGGCAAGGCGGCGATATTCAAGGAATTTGCCGGAGTTGACGCCTATCCGTTGTGTATCGACACGCAGGACAGCGAGGAAATAATCAAATTCGTCAAAATGATCGCTCCCAGTTTCGGCGGGATCAATCTGGAGGATATAGCCGCTCCCCGGTGTTTCGATATTTTGGAAAGACTGGAAAAGGAGCTTTCTATCCCGGTATTCCACGATGATCAGGACGGAACGGCAATCGTAACTTTGGCGGCGCTGATCAACGCCTGCCGCGCCACCAACAAAGTGATCAGGGAGCTGAAAGTGGTGATAAACGGAGCCGGAGCGGCCGGGATCGCCATCGCCAAATTACTTTTGGCCCAGGGGGTTAAGGACATCATAATAATTGACAGTGTCGGCGCGATATACCGTGGCCGTCAAGGCATGAACCCTTATAAAGCCGTCATGGCCGCTAAGACCAATAAAGGCAAGATCAAAGGCGGGAAGGAAGAAGCGCTCATGGGCAGTGATGTATTCATTGGAGTATCGAAGCCGAAACAGCTGACCGCGGGAATGATCAAAACCATGAATCCCGAGCCGATTATATTCGCCATGGCCAATCCGGACCCGGAAATATATCCCGAAGAAGCATTGAGGGCCGGAGCTGTTGTGGTCGGTACCGGGCGGAGTGATTTTATGAACCAGATCAATAATGCCCTGGTGTTTCCCGGCATATTCCGCGGCCTATTGGATAAGCGCCGGAGAAAAGTCACTGTCAAAATGAAAACAGCAGCTGCAATTGCGATCGCCTACAGCGTAAAGCGCCCCCATAAAAATAATATTTTGCCTAAGGTTACGGACAAAAAAGTAGCGAAAAAAATTGCCCGCGCGATCTGACGATAGTCATCCTTGACTATTTGCAGTAAATCAGTATAATAAAGATTACGAAATAAAGTTTATAATTACATAATATACAGACAAATATGGATAAAATCGCAGTAATAAAAACAGGCGGTAAGCAATACAAGGTCAAGGAAGGCCAAAGCCTGAAAATCGAGAAATTAGACGTAAAAGACGGCGGTAAAGTCAGCTTCGATACACTTTTAGTCGCCGCTACCGACGGAACCGATGTCCAGGTGGGCAAGCCGCTACTGGGAAAAAAGGTGGAAGGCAAGGTGCTCGAACAGGGAAAAGGGAAGAAGGTGACGGTTGTCAAATACAAGAATAAGACCCGGTATTTGCGTAATAAGAGCCACCGCCAGGAATATTCGAAAGTAGAGATCACGAAGATCGCGTAATAACAGTTATAATCGTTTTTATATAATAAGCGCCCCGGTTCATACCGGGGCGCTTATTTTTTTGAAAATCTAGAAAATATAACATTCAAGATCAACATTTCCGTTACCCGATAGGATAAAAAAATACCACCAGCAACTGCGGTGGTATATTTGTGTACCGGACAGAATATAAATAATCATTCCGGCTCCAGCTCATCGGGGTTTTCCGGATCATCACTGCATACTCCTCCTTCTTCGTGATCGAATTGCGAGAGTAGATAGGCGTCCTGATCTGAATTTTGGTCGATTGCCGGTTTTTGCAGTGCTTTTGCGAAGATGCTGTCGCATTGTACCATTGGGATATCCTCCTTTTATAGTTGGGTGCGGTATTTCAGGGCGTTGCCCAGGGTCAGTTCATCGGCATATTCCAGTTCGGCGCCGCTGGGCAGACCTTTGGCCAAACGGCTGATCTTGATCTTGTTATTTTGAAACAGTTTTTTGAGATACAAGGCGGTGGTTTCTCCCTCCATATTGGGGTTTAAGGCAAGGATCATTTCCTTTATATCGCCCTTGGCGGTTTTCTTCAAAAGTTGTTTGACCGTCAACTTATCAGGACCGATATTATCAATGACATTTACCAGCCCGCCTAAAACATGATAGTAACCGCGAAAAGTGCCGGTTGATTCGATCGTGAGCATATCGCGGGTATTGGCGACAACACATAGGATCGAACGGTCGCGCTTCGCGTCGGCGCAGACAGAGCAAGGGTTGGCTTCAGCTACTGCCAGGCATTGTTTGCAAATTGTAATATTCTCTTTAAGCTCGGCGATTGCTTGCGCCAGTTTTTGCAGCTCCTCGGGGTGCCGGTTCAAAAGGTAAAAAACATACCGTTCAGCGGTTTTCGGGCCGACGGACGGCAGCATGGACAGTAGATCGATCAGTTTTTGGATCGCTTTGGGATAATGCATTATGTTGTAACTGGAAATTTGATACTGGAAATTTGTAAATATCACCATTCAACCATGCATCCAAATTTCCAGTTTTAATATAAATTTTACTTAACCTGTCAAGCCGGGTAAACCACCCATTGATTGCATTTTTTCCGCCATTAACCGCTGGGTTTTTTTGATCGCTTCATTTACGGCCGGGACGATATCAGCCGCCAGCTTTTCGCCGGCTTTATCTGCGGGCAATGACAGGGAGATGATCTCCATATTGCCGTTCATGGTAACCGTAATACCGTTTTTTTCCACAGTAATCGTTTCGCCGGCGAGCATGTTCTGCAATGTTTTGGCCTGGCTTCTCAAGTCTTTATATTGTTTTAATTTACTGAACATAAGATGCTTAAATTACAAATAATTTATAAGTATATTTTATTGAACATCGCTATTATTTAAAATTCAGGGGCTGGTTCGGTGAGCCCGGTGTGTTCGATATTCCGGAAACTAACCGTATCCTCATCGAAAAAGAGGTCGACTTTGCCGGTCGGACCATTGCGATGTTTGGCGATATGAATCTCCGCTTTGTATCGTTCCTCGCCGGTCAATTCTTCGCGGTTGTAATTGCGGTCAGCGGCCTTGCGGTATATGAACATGACCACATCGGCATCTTGTTCGATCGAGCCGGATTCGCGCAGGTTGGCCAGGCGGGGGATAGCCGGCTTGGTCTGTTCGACGGCGCGTGAAAGCTGCGATAGGGCCAGTACCGGAATGTTAAGCTCGCGGGCAATACCCTTGAGACCGCGGGTAATTTCCGCCACTTCCTGGACGCGGTTATCGCTGTATTTGCCCCGGCCTTCCATGAGCTGGAGATAATCGATGACCAGAAGTCCCAGATCTTTTTCCACCTGGAGGCGGCGGGCTTTGGTCCGGATCTCCATGATGGAGCAATTGGGGGTATCGTCAATGTATATCGGTGTTTCCGAAAGGACGCCCATGCCCTCGCCGATGCGGGCGAAATCATTGTCTTCTTCATGGTCAGAAAGCTTGCCCGTGCGCATTTTCCATAAAGAGACATTGGCTTGGGCGCAGAGCATGCGGTCGACCAGCTGCTCCTTGCTCATTTCCAGGGAAAATACTCCGACCGGGGTTTTGGATTTGACGGCGCACTGGCGCGCAATATCGAGGGCCAGCGATGTCTTGCCTACACTCGGACGGGCGGCCAGGATGATCAGATCCGATTTTTGCAGACCAGCCAGAAGGTTGTCCAGATCGGGAAAACCGGTAGGCAAGCCGCGTAATTTGCCGCTTTGCTTGTGCAGTTCGTCAATTCTTTCGAAAGCTTCGGCTAATAGCTGGTCGACGGGCACGAAAACGTTTTTCAGGTATTTTTGCGATACGGAAAATAATTTTGATTCGGCATCATCGAGCAATTTATCAATGTCTTCCTCTTCCTTGAAACCCATTTCGGCGATCTCTCCGGCGGCGGCCAACAAACGGCGCAATGTCGCTTTACGCTGAATAATCTGGGCGTAGTGCACTATGTTGGAAGAAGTGGCGATAACATTCGACAAATGCGCCAAATATGTCCTGCCGCCGACTGCTTCCAGCTTGCTTTTTTCATCCAGGCGGTTGGTCAGGCTCAGGATATCGATCGGATCATGGCGGGTATAGAGCTCTTTCATTGTTTCATAAATGATACGATGGGCGTCACGATAAAAATCCTTTTCGTCGATGATGTCGGCGATCTTGATGATGGCATCCTTGTCGATCAGCAGGCATCCCAAAAATGATTCTTCAGCCTCAAGGTTCTGGGGCGGTAATTTTTCTATTTGTGTGGCAACTGCTGTTGGCATAGTATTATCATAGTAACTGATGGGAGCTATTTTCGCAAGTGCATTTTGTCCACTTTTTCTCCACTGAAATTAGCCAAAGATGATGAAAAAAAGTTAATATTGGCATTCATAAAAATGCCGGTAATTTTCGGCAAACTTTGGTAATAATCATTTAATAATTAAATAAAAATTTGTTAAAATAAGCGAATATTGAAAGGCTTGCAAAAAGGCTTATTTTCTGTTATTATTTCAATAACAAAATGATCTGCTTTCAGGCAGTTTTATTTTTGTTTTATATAGAGTGTTTTAGCTTCCCTCGACCCGGCTCGGGACAGGCACAGCCGGTACCCGGCCGCAGCGGTGCCATTTAAGGAGAAGGTCGCTAAAACAAAAAAATATCATAGAACGCGCCGTTAGCTCAGCTGGTAGAGCAGCTCCCTTTTAAGGAGAAGGTCACAGGTTCGAATCCTGTACGGCGCACAAAAAATTTTCTGTTTTAAATTGAAAATCTGCGTAATAGTAAGTTGATATTAATATCGGGATTCGAACCTGAGGTAAGCTGACGTTTACGGAACTAAGATGTTCAGGTAATTCTCAAGTAATGCTGCTTATACTGTTTAGCAAGTGGGGAGCGGGCCTCGGCCTTTCGAATCCTGTACGGCGCACATGTCCAAAGAAGCATATCCACCGATGCATACGGCCGAACATATTCTGAACCAGACTATGATTCGGCTTTTTAAGACCGGACGGTGTTTTAGCGCCCATATCGAAAAGAAAAAATCGAAGTGTGATTACTTATTTGACCAGCCTCTTAGTGCAGATGAAGAGAAAATGATAGAAGACAAAATGAATGAGATCATAAACGAGGATTTGAAAGTGGAGGAGGTTTTTATAGAAAAGGATAAAGCGGCTGAAAAATTCGATCTTGGACGGTTGCCGGAGGGGACAGAGGGGAAAATAAGAGTGGTCAGGATAGGGGATTATGACGCCGTGCCGTGTATCGGACAACATGTAACAAGCACGAAGGAGCTCGGCATATTCCGCGTCATCTCCACATCACATGAGAACGGGATTCTCAGGATCAGATTCAAGCTGCATGGTACAGAAATATAAAGATATTTCAGAAAAAGTAATTTCCGCGTTAAATCAGCGTAGCAATCTGCGTTAAATCAGCGGATAAATGGTTGTTATCTAAATTAACTTTTGTAACAGAATAAAACTGAAAGTACTGATTACCAAATCTTTAAACAGGCCGAGATAGCTCAACGGTAGAGCAACAGTTTTGTAAACTGTAGGTTATGGGTTCAAATCCCATTCTCGGCTCAACTATGGCGTGCAGTACGCCATTATTGGTCTTTTATCAATTTTAAACCGAAGGAGGTAAGCGATGCAAATTATCAATGGAATGGCTACGGGAGCTTTGTTGTATCTTGCGTTACTTGTATGGATCCATCATGATTTTGACAAAGACGAAGAGTCGGTCGCATCCAACCATGACCGGATACAGGGGAATTACTGGAAATATTTCCTGATCCGGCCGAACACGATTTGTTTCTGGCGGGTACTGTTGGGATTACCGGGATTGTGGCTGTTTTGCCAAGGATTTTACTTTCCGGGAAGCCTGTTGTTTGTCTTTGCCAGTTTGGGCGATACGCTTGATGGGATGGTAGCGAGACTATGCGGCCTCACAAGCAAGGTCGGAGAGCTTATCGATCCGGTAGCGGATAAGATTATCGATAACGCGGCGTTTTATGTATTTGCTTTTTTTTACCCGATTATCACATTGGGCTACGTCGCGCTTCTGGTGTTTTTAGAAGTGTTCGTTAATATGATCTTTGTACGCTGGTATGCGAATTTATTCGGCGGATCATTGGCGGCAAAGGTCTATGGCAAGCGTAAGAGACTTTTCTACAACTTGTTTTTTATCTATTTGGGGATTGGCGTCGAAATACCTTATGTTGTATCTCAAGAGATTATTGGCGTCTGCATGATATTTTGTATAACACTATCGCTCTTATCCAGCTTTGACAAAATTCCGGAAAAAGCGAAGCTTCGCTTGGCGGCATGGATACACACATTCTACATTTAACAACTAGGCCGTTGCCGACCGAAGATCGGCACGGCCTATATTTATAATGGGGATTAAAACTTACAACATAAAAACATTGGGTTGCAAGGTAAACCAATACGAAAGCAACAAGCTGCGTCAAGAACTTTCTGATGCCGGCTTGGTCTATGCGCACCAAAATGCAGATATCGTAATAATCAATTCATGCGCCGTGACCAAAATAGCCGTCAGGAAAGTTCGCGCGCTGGTGAGCCGTTCAAGAAGGGATAATCCCGGAGCCAGGATTTTTTTGAGCGGCTGTTGGCCGGCGCTTGACCCTGTCGGCGCGGAAAGTTTTGGCACGGATATTATTACCGTTTTCGGCAAAAAAGACTTGCCGGGAAAATTGATCATCCGTGGTGAAAAGGGCAATGAAGATGGCTCCCGGTCTATAAAAAAGCACATCGGACAAGAACGTTCACGCTATTTCATTAAAGTCCAAGATGGCTGTGAACAATTTTGTACTTATTGCATTATCCCGTATGTCCGCGGGAAATTGAAGAGCCGTCCGCAAGAAGAAATTTTGGAAGAGATAAGAAGCGCGGTAAAAGCAGGTTTCCGCGAGTTCGTATTGTCCGGTATACACCTGGGGTTATACGGCATAAACAGCAGCGGCCGCAGGCAACGCCGTTTCTCAACATTAGCGGAATTACTCGAAAAAATCCTGACGATACCCGGCCTGGGGCGAATACGCCTGAGCTCGATCGAAGTAACGGAAATAAATGACGAATTGATCGGCTTAATGAAAAATAACCGTAAGTTTTGCCGGCATTTGCATATACCGCTTCAGTCCGGTTGCGATAAAATATTGAAATTGATGAAGCGGCCATATACCGTTGAAAGCTTCGAACGATCAATCGCAAAAATAAGGAGAGCAATGCCGGAAATCGCCGTTACAACCGATGTGGTAGCCGGTTTTCCCGGCGAATCAGACCTGGATTATCGGGAAACCTGCGACACGATAGGACGTATCGGGTTCAGCCGTTTGCATGTTTTCCCTTTTTCCGCGCATGCAATCACGCCGGCCGCAAAGCTGCCTCATCAGGTAAACGGAAAAATGAAACAGTCGCGTGCAAAAATATTACGGCAGATGAGCTTGGCCCTGGAAGACAAATATCAGAAACGATTCATGGGAAAAATACTGCCGCTAGTACTGGAAAAATGCAATGGTAAAAAAATGATTGGTAAAACCGAGTATTATTTTGATATTGAATTCGATAAAAATATGATCACAGGTAATCCGGCATATCCGCTCAAAGAAGGAAATATTTATCGGGTAAGAAGCCAATCGCAATAGACAAGCCGGAAATTTTGAATTGTTTATTTTAATTTTTGGGATGGGATAAATACGAAAATTCCCATAATAATTCTTGATTTTCGTTGTTTGCCTTTAAATCATTGTTTGTGTTATAATTAAAGATGTTATGAGCAAAAAAATAACGTCTTTTTTTGGTATTTTATTTATTTTTCCAATGGTGGCAGGGCTTTTTTGTCCGGCCTTGCCCTGCATGGCTTTGGCCGAAGAAAATGGGCTGGACCGTGAATTGGAATTTCCACACCAGAGCGAAATTATCGTTAAATACTACGGAATAGACGAGTTGAAATATATCCGGTTCGAAGAAGATGAACTCAGGGAGAAACTAGAATATTTCCGCTCCCTCGAGGATGTCGAGTATGCCGAATTGAATTATCTATATGACGCGTCGATCATTCCCTCCGATACGTTCTACTCCAATCAATGGTACCTGCAAAAAATAAAAGCAAAAGATGCCTGGGATTATGTGCGAGAGAGCGCAAATATCGTAATCGCGATAATAGACAGCGGTGTGCAAATCAGCCATCCCGACCTGGCCGATAATATCTGGCGCAACAGCGGAGAGATCCCCGGCAACAATATCGATGATGACCATAACGGCTACATAGATGACCTAAACGGCTGGGACTTCGTCAACAATAGCTCCCAGCCGACCGTTAAATTCAACGATGGCTATACGCTGGACGGGGTTTTGCACGGCACGATAGTGGCCGGAGTGGCCGCCGCTTCGGGAAATAACGGAATCGGAGTCAGCGGTATCACCTGGAATGCCCGGATCATGGCGCTGAAAGCGCTGGATGACCAGGGCTCGGGCGACTCGAAAAATGTTGTCCGGGCGATCGATTATGCCGTCGCGAACGGAGCCGATATCATCAATTTGAGCTTTGTCGGCCATGGATTCAGCCAAAGCCTGCAAAACGCGATTCGTAACGCGTACCAGTCGGGAGTGCTGGTCGTAGCTGCGGCCGGGAACGAGCAGGGACAAGGCAATGGGATAGATATCGACAATGAACCGATCTATCCCGCCTGTATGGACGGTAATACAGGGGAAAACATGGTTATTGGCGTCAGCGCTACCGACGCCCTGGACCAGAAAGCGAATTTTTCGGGATACGGTTCGAAATGCGTCGACATATCCGCTCCGGGTGTAAGTATTTTTAGCACTTCTGTCTATGCGCCCGACAAGGAGGTCGACGGGAAAGTTCTGAATAATTATTATGACGGATATTGGGCGGGCACTTCCATGGCCACTCCGATGATCAGCGGCGCATTGGCCCTGGTTACGGCAGCCAATCCGAGCTTGTCACCGGCGGAAGTGAGGGATTCATTGCTGTCAACGGCTGATTCTATCGAACGGTTGAATCCCGAGTACCATGGTATGCTTGGAACGGGACGGGTAAACGTGCTGCAGGCGGTGACCAGAGCCAGGACGCTCTTAGAGAACCGGAAAGTTGAGCTTATATTATCGCCTTATCAGGACAGGAACGGAGTCGTGGATCTGACGGACAGTAAAGGCGATAAAATCAAGGAATTTTCCGCCTACACCGAGAATTATAAAAATGGGATAAGCACCGCCAGCGGCGATGTTGACGGTGACGGCAAAGACGAAATTGTCACCGGCACAGGCAACGGCGGCGGCCCGCAGGTACGCGTTTTTAATGCCGATGGCGAGCCTAAGGGGCAGTTTTTCGCCTATGCTGAGAATTTCCGGGGAGGCGTGAATGTCGCGGTAGGGGATATTGACGGGGATGGAGTGGATGAAATAGTAACCGGAGCTGGAAACGGCGGCGGTCCGCATATAAGAATATTCAATGATCGCGGTGATCTTATGGGCCAATTCTTCGCCTATGACAAGAATTTCCGGGGAGGCGTGAATGTCGCGGTAGGGGATATTGACGGGGATGGAGTGGATGAAATAGTAACCGGAGCTGGAAACGGCGGCGGTCCGCAAGTGCGCATTTTCGATCGCCATGGCAATGTGGAAGGCCAATTCTTCGCCTATGACAAGAATTTCCGGGGCGGAGTCAGGGTGGCAGTAGGCAGGTTAAGCAGGGGGTCGGGCAATAGCATGAATATTATTACCGCGCCCGGCCAGGGCGGCGGACCCCACATCATCGTATATGACAATCATGCCCGTGCAATATCCCAGTTCTTCGCCTATAGCGAACAATTCCACGGCGGTGTTTCGATAGCCGCGGCTGATATTGATTCCGACGGGCTGGAAGAGATAATCACCGGTGCCGGTCCGGGAGGGACGCCGCATGTGAGATGTTTTGAAACTAACGGGCAGTTATTGGAGTCTTTCTATGCCTGGCCGCCCGATTTTACCGGAGGAGTAAATGTATCGGCAATAACATTGTCGGCTGGATAAAGATTGTTTTTTAAGCTACGAAGACAAATTAAATAATCAAAAGTTGCCGGCTGTCCCGAACATTCGATGGATAAGATTTGGTTTTTTTTTATAATAAACAACATATATGGCAAAAAAAGTAATATTCGACAAGAAAAATGTGCTGGTTATCGGCGGTGCCGGATTTATCGGTTCGCATCTTTGTGATGCTTTGATCAAAGATGCCAAAGTGATCTGTCTGGATGATTTTTCGTCCGGTGACGAAAAAAACATCGATCATTTGCTGGCGGAACCGGATTTTGAATTTGTCCGTCATGATATTACCGATCCGATCGACCTGATGGCCATGCCGGAATTGCAAAAATTCAAGATAGAATTCCAGGGAATTCAGGAGATATACCATCTGGCCTGTCCGATGTCGCCCAAACATTTTGAAGATAATCGTATAAAAATTTTGATGGCGAATTCATATGGCACGAAAAATGCCCTGGATCTGGCAGTCAAGCACGAGGCGAAATTCTTCCATTTTTCGTCATCCGTCGTATACGGGCAGCGGGAAACATCCCACCATCAGATCAGGGAAAACGATTTCGGCCAAGTGGATACCCAGTCTCCGACCAGCTGTTATGACGAGGGCAAGCGGTTTTCCGAGTCGCTGGTGGCTACCTATCGCGATAAATATAATCTGGATACCCGCATTATGCGCCTTTTCCGGGTGTACGGGCCGAGAATGAAATTGAATGACAATCAGATGATTCCCGATATTATTAATAATGCCCTCGATAATACCGATGTCATGGTATATGGCGGTAAAGATTTTTCATCCTCGTTTTGTTATGTCGGCGATTGTATCGATGCGGTTATGAAGTTGATGGAATCGGATATTAAAGACCCGATTAATATCGGATCCGATGTCGAGATCAATCTTACCGATCTGGCGGAAAAAGTTATCGCAATTACACGCTCGAAATCAAGCATCAGCTATTCCGGGCAAATACTATTTATGCGCCCGCTACTGATTCCCGATATCGCGAAAGCGCGCAATGAGCTGGGTTGGATGCCGGTTATCGCTTTGGACAAAGGCCTGGAAATGACGATATATGAATTACAGGCCGTGAAGGGCCTTAAAAGCGCAGATATAGCGCCTAATGATAAAAGGGGAAATAATGGACAATACACTTAAAAATATTTATTGCATAATACCCGCCTTCAACGAAGGCGCCCATATCGCAGAGGTTGTCAAAGACGCAAAGCTTTATGTCGACCGGGTGATAGTGGTTGACGATGGTTCATCCGACAATACGTTTGAGGCAGCCGAATCAGCCGGCGCTATCGTTTTGCGGCATTTGACGAACCGCGGACAGGGTGCGGCACTGGAAACAGGCGACCTCTTTGCGTTGTCCGCAGGCGCTTATGCCTTGGTTCATTTCGATGCTGACGGACAATTCTTGGCAACGGAAATAAACGATATGATCGAGCCCATAAGCAATGGCCAGGCTGATGTTGTGATTGGTTCGAGATTCCTGGGTAAAAGATCGGAAATTCCCCGATTCAAAAGATACGTCATTTTTCCCATAGCAAAAATCGTTAATCGGATCCTTTTTGGTATTCGCCTGACTGATCCGCAAAACGGCTTCCGGGCGTTAAGCCGCCAGGCGGCGGAAAAAATCCGCATCACCAATGACGGCGGCGCCCATTGTACCGAAATAATAGCATCCGCCCTATCCTTCGGATTTAGGATCAAAGAAGTCCCCGTGTCCGTGATCTATAATGATTTCGGCCAGGGATTTCTCGCCGGTAAAGGGCGGGGAGTAGGCGGTTTCCGTATCTTTAAGGACCTGTTGTTCAGTAAAATAATAAAATAGCTATATTATTTATGGTCGGACACCGGGTCCGCGAGATGAGATTCCATCCGAAACCATGTTTGCGGGGTAACGCCAGCCAGAGCGAATATGCTTTTGGCCAATTTAAAAATTCATTTGACAAAATATGATTCAACAGCTTTTGGCCGTGATCGTAATCGCTTTTTTCATCATCCGCTTATTCCAGCAAAGACGGAACAATTCGATCTCCAAGGGTGAGTATTTGCTCTGGCTGGTGTTTTGGATACTAACCGGCTTATCGGTGATATTTATCAAATATATAGACCGGCTTGTTGGTTTTTTCGGCTTTAGCGGTTCGGGGATCGAAGTGCTTTTGTATCTGGCGGTAGCATTGATGTTTTACCTGTTTTTCCGGCTTAGGATAAAAATCGAAAGGATCGAAAAGGAGTTGACCAAGGTGGTAAGGGCAATTGCAATCGATAAAAAAAACAAAAATAAATAATTATGGACCCCAAAGACCTAATAATAGAATTTGTTAATACCGTATTTTTGATTTTGCTGGTCACCTTTGTTATTTTTTATTTCATTGTCGGAAAACGCTATGCGGTGGCGGCCGAAATGGTTAAAATGGCCATGCCGTTAGTTTTGTTCGTGATAGTTTTGCTTTTCAAAACCAAGGAACATCGCTACAAGGCCAGAAGGCTGAGGAGTGACAACACTGAGGACGAAGTTGTATTCTATCCGTCGAACAAAACAATTACCATCGACCGTTTCGTCATAATATTCATAATCATTTTTATTATTCTGGTGCCGATAATCGACGGCAGGATATTTTTTGAAGATTTTTGCCAAAGCATTATTATCGGTTTACTACTGTTCGCCTGGCATCGTCATCTATTTATAACGTCCAAAGCCGGCATCGAAAACATCGGCATTACCCGCAAACAGAAAGGACAGGATGAAGTCATCATATTTTTGATACCGGTGATTGTCCTGGGAATCGCCTTGATCAATCGGGACATCGATTATACCGATTTGGCGCAAGCTCTCATTCCTTTTGCCCTGTATTTTTTATGGCGCCAATACATGTTTCGGCAGGGAGAATAAACAAATGAAAATCGCACAAATCGTATGCGCCTATCCGCCTTACCGTTCGGGGATCGGCAAGGTGGCGGCTTTTTTTCATAATGCCGCCAAAAATAGCGGCTTTGACTCAGTCGTATTCACCCCGCTTTTCCGTAAAGCGATAATATCAGGCGAAGACAGCGCAATAAAACGCCTGAAACCATGGCTCGAATACGGTAATGCGGCCTTTATCCCACAACTAATTCTAAAGTTGCGGGATTTTGATATTGTTCATCTTCATTACCCATTTTTCGGCGGCAGCGAGGCGGTGTGGCTGGCAAAACGGTTCAATGCCGGCCCGGGCAAGCTGATTATCCATTATCACATGGACACGCCGGGTTTGCCCTTCTGTATTCGCCCGTTAAGCCTGCCTTCACTGATTTTGAAAAAATCATTATTTCGATGTGCTTCGGTTGTTACCTGTGCCAGCCTTGATTATGTTGAGAGTAGCCAGATTAGGAAGATTTATTATGAAAATACCGAAAAATTCATTGAACTGCCGTTTGGCGTAGATGAAAATAAATATTATATCGGAAATAATATAGTTAAAGACGGCAAAAGCATACTTTTCGTCGGGGGACTGGACAAAGCGCATGATTTCAAAGGATTATCAGTACTGTTTGGCGCTTGCCGACTGCTCAAAACTGCCGGTTGGCGCCTACGGATAGCGGGCAGCGGAGAACTTCTTGAATTGTATCGGAAACAGGCAAACAAATTAGGCTCGGGTGGGTTGGTCGAATTTTTGGGAGGAATTTCCGATCAAGAGCTGGCCGATGAATATCGCCGGGCATCCGTATTCGTTTTGCCTTCAATAAACAGGAATGAAGCATTTGGCTTAGTGCTTCTGGAAGCCATGGCTTCCGGAACCCCGGTTGTGGCCAGTGATCTGCCCGGTGTGCGCAAGGTCTTCGAATCGGGAAAGCAGGGATATCTGGCAATTGCCGGAGACAGTTCAGACCTGGCCAATAAGATCGATTCGATATTGTCCAGAATTGATTTGCGGGACTCAATGGGATTAGCGGCGCGCCGCTTGGTTCTGGAGAAATACAGTCAGTCCAAGACCGCTGACCGCCTGATGGAAATTTACAAAAAAGTTTATTCCAATAGAACATAAACCCTGAAAATCGCCGGTGCATCGGGGTGTGGAAAAAATCCTTTTATGAAGATTTGTATCATCAACAATATATATAGCGATAGCAATAAGTCGTCAGGATCGGAGCGGATAGCCAAGCACATGGCGGAAGAGCTGACCCGCCAAGGACATAATGTGTTCATTATCGCAACAGGCAATAACACGTCCCATGACGCCGCAAAAAGGATTTATCGCATAAAGAGTGTTTTTGGTCGTTTGCCGGGTATGCCCATGGCGATCAGGCTTATTTGGCACTGGTGGGACGCGGTAAATTTGGTATCATATTTTAAAATTCGTAAAATATTGTCACGCGAAAAGCCCGACATTACCATATCCCATAATCTCAAAGGGCTTGGGCTGGTCAGTGCCCGGGCAATTCGCTCTTATGGGGGGCAACACATCCATATTTTGCATGACCTGCAGTTAATTTATCCTTCCGGGCTTTTGTATTGGGGGAGAGAGGGCGTACTTCGCCTGCCCTGGTCGCGACTTTATGGTTTTATAAGCCGAATTTGTGTCGGTTCACCGGTAAAAGTAATAGCACCGTCAAGCTGGCTGCTCGATTTACATCGGAAAGCGGGATTTTTTCGCAAAGCCAAACATGCGGTGGTTCTGAACCCGATAATGGTTGATACCGGAGATTCGATATCCGCAAGTAAAACAAGCTACTCCGAATTCGCCTTTTTATATGTCGGCCAAATTAATAATGCCAAGGGGGTGGATATACTGTTAGATGCCTACGAGGTGGCCAGAAAGGGGATTGCGGCGCGTATCAAGCTCGTTATAATCGGATATGGCGAACGAAAAAAGGAATGGCAAACTAAATATGAACAAAGGGAAGATATATCGATTCCCGAAGAACCCAGCCATCAAGATGTTTTGGCGGCTATGTATGCAACCGACTGCTTGGTCGTTCCTTCCCGTTGCTATGAAAATTCCCCCACAGTGATCTATGAGGCGGCCGGCACGGGCTTACCGGTAATCGCCGCTAATATTGGCGGGATACCAGAGCTGATCTCTGTTTTCGGAGGTAAATTGTTCACTCCAGACAACAGTAAAGATTTAGCGAATGCGATGCTTTGGGCATATGATAATCGGCTCGATATGATCAATGCCGCGCGTCTGGCTATGGACAAGATCGGCGAATATAATACCAGGCGTTATCTGAAAAGTTTATTATCAGCATAATTATCGCATATATATTGAAGGAACCGAAAAAAGCGGCTGATCGCCGCTTTTCTGCTATACTGATGGCTATTCTAATGTGTTGACTTAATTCTGATGCCTTCTATGATTTCGTCGAATTTCTCCAGGTTTATGTCGCCGGAAGAACGGGCAGAAAGCATATCCACTTCGTCCTGGTCTATTACGTAGGCGCCATAAACATAATGCTTTAGGAAAACAAAAAGATAAAAGCAGGCAACCATATTCACGACAATAAGCAAAACATACAGATACCTGAATATTAGTTCGTTGGAAAACGCAATTTTTAATTTCATATCATGTTAGATTATCCGGTAAATTATTGCCAGTAAGTGCTGGACATGATCTGCATATTATAAACCATGTCCGCGTTTCCCGGCAAACGGTTTTCTGGCGTAATTTCCTCTTGGACGGGCAGGGAAGTGTTTCCGGAGCTAAGTTTTAGTTGGTTAACGGATATGTAGTAATCCATCGTTTCCAGGTCAATCAAATATTTGAGGATGCTGCCCATTTTGCCGTTTATATTTATTTGCAGCGGAATAATCTCGTAATTGCCCGAATTTTTTCCGTTTTTGACATCAAGCTGAATATTTTGGGTGACACTATTATTCCGGGCGATGCCCTCCAGCGCTGTAATGAATTCCAACTCGCGGTTATGGTTGATATAAGCGGCAGAAAGCGTATCCAGGTCCGGTTCGATCTTTTTCAGTTTGGCGCTTAATATGGTGCTATTTTTTTCCTGGTTAAGCTGCTTTTCCATTTCTACTTTCTGCGTAACTATTTCCCCGCGTAAAGACTTGATCGAGTTTGCAATCGGTATAATGCCAAAATATACCGCGGCGACAGATGCCACAACGAAAAATAACGATAAATACATGATTCGGCTATTGTAATTCGTGGAAATTTTCAAATTATTCAAATTCATAAGTTTTGAAAGTGGTATTGATGGTAAAATTAATATTGCTTTGTGCGAGGAGGTTGTTGATCGGGAAATCAATTTCGTTGAAATAGCCGGAATTTTCCAGGCTCGCTTTAAAATCGAGCAGATTGGTTCTGGTGGAGGCGTACCCGGAAAAATTGATCGTCCCCGCATCTTTATTGATTGTGATGTTATTTATAATCAGGTCTTTGTCCGTAACTTGTCCGATAAATTCCAGGAAATATGACCAATATACCGTATTTTTTTGGATAGCATCCATATCCGTCAACTCACTGTTAATAATTTTTACCCGTTCGTTGTAGTCCTGCGTGTTTTTCGTCAATAAAGTGGTTTCGCGGGTGGTTTTGCCCAGGTATACGTTAAGCAGGATTTTTCCGGCAACAAAAATAAGTACGTAAATTGCCATGCAAAAAATTATCCACCCATAAAGGTGCTTCAGGTGCTTGTAGATGGATTTGATCTTAAGCTCTTTTTTAAGCTCCGGTGAAATAATATTCAAAGTAATCATAATTTTAGGATTTGCCGGCAATTATCGAGCGAAGTGCCAGTCCGATTGCTGGGGCATAGGACAGTCCGTTGTTGCTCATGTTCGTTGCCGGGAGATTGTTTTTTGACTCGGGGTCATTTACGGGGGTAAGCCATTTCGAAAATTTGCCCGTATCCTCGTTAAGATTCGTGAAAATATTTCCGACCACGGTAGTCACCGCTATTTTATCGTGTATTAATTTATCCAGATCTTTGATGTTCGAACCGCCACCGGTAATAATAATTTCGGATACCGGTCCGCGATTGCCGTAATGACTGTTGTAATAATCTATGGAAATTTCCATACGGTTAATCAAACTGTTTATTAATGATGACAATATGTCCGCCACAATACCGTGAGCTTGCGATTTGTCAAGACCGCATATGAGTTTAGCTTTTTCCGCCTGCTCGCGTTTGATCTCAAGGGTTTTTGAGATTTCGTCAGTGGCAGCTTCGCTCGAAATCGGGATGCTGACCGACAGCGCGATCGTACCCTTTGAATAAACAGTCAAATTCGAGTTCATGGCACCGATATCGATCAGAGCGTAATTCTTGTCAAGAGGACCATTGTATTTTTTGTTTTCTTCCGGCAATAAACAACGGCACATTGCCACCGAACCAGTCTCTAGGGCGGAGATCGTTAATTTAGTGCCACGCAATAACTCAATATAGCTGTTCACGATGCCTTTGGGCGCCGCGCCGATAAGAATATCGAAACTGTCTTTTTTTTCTTTGATGATCTGCCAGTCATAATAAATTTCCTTTGCGGTCAAGGGGATGTGTTTTTCAAGTTCGGCGCCGATAAGGTCGGCGATGTTATTGGGCGATTTATCGATTGATATAAGCTTGATGAAGGTTCTGCTTTCCGGTAAAGAGGCCACCACGCTATTGGTCGTAAATGAACCATATATGGGTTTGCTCAGAAGCTTATTGATGTTTTTGCTTAATTCGGCGTAATCCTTTGGCATGCCGTCAACAATCAATCCTTCCGGCAGCCGGTATCGTCCGAAAGCCTGAATTTTCGTGTGTTCCCCGGCTTTTTTTAGCTGGAAGGCTTTTATTGAGCGGTCCGAGATGTCAAGGCCGAATGAAGTTGTTTTATTTCCGGAAAAAATCATATTGGAAATTATAACATAATTTTATGTTATTAAATACAAAGCCGGCTCGGGATGTCAAATATTGGCTTTGATAGTATAAATAGTTTGGTTAAGGTTAAATTTGGGTGGTAATGCTGTACATCGGCATGATGATAGCCACGGCCATACCGCCAACGCCCAACCCGAGGGCGAGAATAAGCAGCGGTTCGATGATGGAAGGCAGATTTTCCATGATTTGATTCACTTCTTCCTCGTAAAACTCCGCCAGTTCACTCAATATATTGTCCAGTTCACCGGTTTCTTCGCCAATTGCCACCATTTGCGTCACTACCGGTGGGAAAAGCTTGGGGTATTCTTTGATTACTTCATTGAGTTTGCCGCCTTTCTTGATCTTTTGCGCCATATCGTTAATGACTGCGCGATAGTGCAGATTGCCGAGGACATTGGCGGTGATTTGGAAAGTTTTGATTATCATGATGTCTGTCTTAAGCAGCGAGCTGATGTTGCGGGCAAAACGGGCGAGATTTATCTTTTTTATGATCGGTCCGAATACCGGTGTATGCAGCAATATGGCCTGAAAAATATATTTACCTTTGTGTGTTTTCAGCACCCGAATAAGCGTGAATACGAAAACCACCAGCAGGATTACGGATAATACGCCGTTTTTTATCAAGGCGCCGCTTACCCCGATCAGAATTTTGGTCGGCAGCGGTAATTCGGCATCCATGTCCGTGAACATCTGAGTGATCTTGGGAACGACAACGATCATCATGAAAGTACCGATCCCGCCCATCGCCATTACGATCACCGCCGGGTAGGTCAAGGCGCCTTTGACTTTGGAGATCAGGGCATGTTCTTTTTTCATTTGGATATAAAGCTCGGAAAGCACATCCTCAAGCTTCCCCGACATCTCGCCAGCTTCTACCATGGATACGAACAATTCTCCGAAAATTTTGATGTAGGGACGCATACTGTCGGCAAAACTGGTGCCTTTTTCGACTTTTCCCGAGACATCAGTAAGGACTTTCACGAAGTATTTGTTAGTTGATTGCGAGGCAAGCGTGGTGATGGCTATCGACAATGATATTCCGGATTTAAGCATCAGCCGTAGGTGTTGGACAAAAAATAGTTTTTCTTTTAACGGAATCCGGGACAATGACATGACAAAATCATTGAGCCGCTCCATTAGCGGCCTTTTTACTGCTTCTTCAGTGTCAGTAGATAAGGCGGATGAGAAATTTACAGGCATTATTTTAGCGGTTAATAATTTATTAAATGTTTATTGGTTTTGAGACCAATAATATCCAATAAACGAATATTCAAAACACTTTTTAAATATTTAAAATTAATTATTCCTGGAAAATTAAATATTAATGATCATTTTTTAGTTAATGGCATTTTTCAATTTATTCCTTTGTTACCCTCATCACTTCTTCCAGGGTGGTGATACCGTTTTTGGCTTTGATGAAACCGTCATCGACCATGGTGATCATGCCATCAAGCAAGGATTGCTTTTTGATGTCATGGGCGGAAGCATTTTTAAGCATCAGGGATGAAACCGCTTCGTTGTTTTCCAATATTTCATATATGCCGATACGTCCCTTGTAGCCGCTGTTATTGCAGCGCTTACAGCCTTTACCGCGGTAAAAAAGAAGGGATTTGAGGCCTTTTTTTGCGCTAATAATCGTTTTTTCCTTCTCCATTGTGTCGAGAATGGACTCGACATCAAGCTGCTTTTCCAATTCCTGCACTTGTTCTGCGTCAAGGTTGAAGCTTTGTATGCAATCCGGGCAGATCTTCCTGACCAGGCGCTGGGCAACGATGCAATTAGTGGTCGTAGCTATCAGGAACGAGGGAACGCCCATTTCCGCCAGGCGCGGCAGGGTGGTGGGGGCGTCATTGGTATGAAGGGTCGAGAGGACCAAGTGGCCCGTCATAGCGGCGTGTATCGCGATTTCGGCGGTTTCTTGGTCGCGAATTTCACCGACCATAATGATATCGGGATCCTGGCGAAGAAAAGCGCGCAAACCGGAAGCAAAAGTGAAGCCGATCTTGGTGTTCACCTGTGACTGGTTGACATGCGGCATGCGGTACTCGATCGGGTCTTCGATAGTGGAGATGTTCACTTCGGGTACGTTCAGGATATTGAGCACGGTATAAAGAGTGGTCGTTTTCCCCGAGCCGGTGGGGCCGGTGACCATTATTATGCCATGGGGTTTTTCGATATTGCGTTTCAGGGTTTTTAAAGCGTTCGGCTGAAGGCCCAATTGTTCAAGGCTCAGGACCTGGGCTTTCTCGTTCAGCAGGCGCAAGACGATCTTTTCGCCATCGAAAGTAGGCATGATCGAAACGCGAAACGCAACCTTGTATTCACTGGTCGCGATTTTGAAACGTCCATCCTGCGGCATGCGATGTTCGTCGACTTTGAGGTTGGAAAGTATCTTGATGCGGGCGGCAATACCGGATTGGACGCTTTTGGGCAGGACCATCACGTTACGCAGAATACCGTCAATGCGGTAGCGGACCAGGACGTTTTTTTCTTCCGGCTCGATATGGATATCGCTGGCCCCCTCAATCACCGAATATTCCAGCAGGGTGTCGACAATCCTGACCACCGGCAGATCCTCAGCCAGTTTCTTAAGATCCTTATTGTCATCGAGCTTGAGGTTTTTATCTTCGGACAAATAATCGAATTCGGCTTTAAGGCTTTTGTGGTATTGCTTAAGCGTTTCTGAAATATTGTCCGGTGTGGTCAGATAAATGATCGGTTTAAGTCCGGTCTTTTTTTTGATAAATTCAAAAATTTCGATGTCTTCAGGATCGATAACCGCCAGTTTTATTTCCTTGTCCGTGGCGTCAAAAGAGATTATGCTATGGGTAGTTGCGATCGGTTCGGGAACCGTGAATAATACGTCTTTGCGGATCGTTTGATTCTTAAGGTCGATAAAAGGAATTTTGTAGTATGTGGCCGCGCTTTCGTAAAGCACCAAAGGGGTGATGATCTTCTTTTCCAACAGGTAATTTTCCAGTTTTTTCGATTTGCTAACAGCTTCCTCCTTATTTTTTTTGAAATTTTCAGGGTTTAAAATTTCTGAAGCTATTAAAATTTTTTCCAACTGCTTATCTGTGAACATACTAAAAGCGAATTCTAAAGAATCCGAGGTAATGATTATAAATATTGTTGAAAACTATTTATATTATAACATAAAATAGATAAAGTAGGCCAGCAAATAAGGAGCTGGCTAAAAAAATATAGATTAATAAGCTTTTTTTGCCTTAATACTTGTATTATTAAAAATTAATATTTTTTATTAAACGTTATTTATTGAATATAATCGTAAAATAATATATGGTATTAAGATATTATATGAAAGAAAAAACTTACAATATTATTACTATCGGTTGCCAGATGAATAAAAGCGACAGTGAAAGGATCGCGTCATATTTGGACGGACAAGGCTATGTGGGGATAGCAAATAGCGACCAAGCCGATATGATCGTTTTGACCACTTGCGCCGTGAGGCAATCAGCGGAGGATAAGGCTTACAGCCTGGCTCATAAGATCAAAAAAGCGAACCCGGAATGTATATTGGTTTTAACCGGCTGTCTGGCCGAGAGGGAAGATGTGAAAAAGAAACTGGATAAATTCATAGATGCCTGGATGCCGATAGGTGAGATCGCTAAATTTAAATTGCCTTTATCGGCTTTCCGCCAAAAAAAATCGGCTTCAGGGCCGGACAATTGCGGGTATTTGGAAATCGCCGCAAAACATAAAAGCGAATTTTCGGCATATGTTCCGATCGGTAACGGCTGTGACAATTTTTGTTCATATTGCGTGGTACCATACGCCCGCGGCAGAGAAAAATACCGCCCGGCCGGTTCGATCATCAATGAAGTGCGGAAATTAGTGGATAACGGCTTCAAAGAAATCAATTTGATAGCGCAGAACGTTAATAGCTATCGGTCGGGGATCGGAGAGCGGGGATCGGTGAGCGTGGTGGAAAACAAGTCCAGAGGCGAGCGCTGTGATTTTACTGGACTGCTCAGTGCTATCAACGATATTCCGGGAAAATTTTGGATCAGGTTCGCGACCAGCCACCCCAAAGATATGAGCGATGAGCTGATCGACATGGTTGCGAAATGCGATAAAGTGTGCGAGCATATCCATCTGCCTGTCCAGGCCGGGGATGACAAGATCCTGAAAAGCATGAATCGTAAATATACAATAAGTAAGTACGGGAATTTAATAAAAAAAATCCGCGGGAGCATGCCAAAAGCGGCTATTTCAACGGATATTATCGTGGGATTTCCCGGTGAAAGCGATAAGCAATTCGAAAACACAGCCAAATTGGCCCGGCAAATGGAATTCGACCAGATCTATGTTGCCCAGTATAGTGAGCGTCCCGGCACCGCGGCCGCTCAGTTAGCAGATGATGTGCCCAAGACCGAAAAAAGACGGCGAGAGCGGGTGTTGGCCGATATTCTGCGCCATTCCGCCCTGAAAAAAAACAAAAAATATATCGGAGAAACAATCGAGGTATTGGTCGAAGCGAAAAACAGGAAGGGGAATTGGCTTGGCCGGACCAGGTCGGGAAAAAATGTCGAATTACTAATGTCAAATGCCGGAATAAAAGCTGGCGATTTCGTCACGGTAAGAATAACAGAAGCCAGGGATTTCGGACTGTCCGGAGAGCTTATTAAAGGCTGATATAGCATATCAAGCTGCCTGGCATCAGTGTCTGATCTTTAGTATATTGCTATACTTTTATGAAAAAAACCATAAACAAGAAGATTGTTGCGATAGTCGGTACGACCGCTAGCGGCAAAACCAATTTAGCCGTCTATTTGGCTTATTTGTTCAATGGCGAAATAATAAGCGCGGATTCGCGCCAGGTCTATAGATATATGGATATCGGTACCGGCAAAGATCTTGATGAATATACGGTCAAAACGAAAAGCGGACCGTTCCGGATACCATACCATTGTATCGATGTAGTTGGCCCGAATACGGATTATAATCTCGGTAAATGGCATAAAAAGGCGGTAAAAGCAGCCGATAATATCCTGTCCCGCGATAAATTGCCGATAGTAGCCGGGGGCAGCGGACTTTACGCCCAGGCCTTGATCGACGGTTATGATCTGCCCGCCGTAAAACCTGATTTTAAATTGCGCGCGCGTCTGGAGAGATCCGGCAACATTGAATTGTTCAGGGAGCTTGAAAAACTGGACAGAAATTTTGCCATGGGCATCAATGCCAGCGACAGGAAAAACAAAAGACGGTTAATCAGGTATCTAGAAGTTAGAAAGCAGAAAAAAGAAAGCAAGAAACAGAACCATAAAAAAAAGTACGATTCTTTAATATTGGGGTTGGCTTGGCCGGCTGAGGAGTTGAAGGAAAGAATAAATAAAAGATTGGTCCAAAGGCTGGAAAATGAAGATATGATAGGGGAGATTGATCGGCTTCATAATAAATACCATGTCAGCTGGAAACGCCTGATAAGTTTTGGTTTGGAATATAAGTATGTTGCCCTTTATTTACAGAAGAAATTAAACTATGAAGAAATGAAAGCCGAAATCAACCGGGCCAGCTACCAGTTCAGCCGGCGCCAGCTGAGCTGGCTCAGGCGCTGGGAACGGCAAGGAGTAAAGATCCATTGGTTGAGTTCCCCTAAAGCCGCCGGGGATATAACGCGCAAGTTTATAAAAAAATAAGGATCATCCAGATGCGGATAATCCTTATTAGCTTTTATCGCTGTTATTCTTTTTCCTTGTCTTTTTCGATTTCTTTGTATATCCTGCATTCCGTCCCTTCTTTGGCAGTGCAGGGGAACCCGTGAAACTGGCAACCACGTCCACTTTGATGCTTCAGACATCTTTTTTCATCTATCTTTTTTCCCATTTTTCCCATTCTCCTTTTCCATGATCATATTGATGTTTGCCACCCGACGGCATTCCGGGCACTCAAAAAAGTCATTTCGCCTTACTACCGGAATGTCCTTGCCAATTTTCTGGCAGTTACAACAAATACTGCCATTGAACAATGTGAGCGGGCCTAAATCCATAAACTCATAGTACAACGCCAAATTGTCTTTTAAAGAGCTATTTATTCCCAAAATTTACCTCCTCTCTTTGTTGATATGTGAAATAATTAAAAAAAAATCCTCCGTACCCGGAGGAATTTTTATAAATATATAAATTACATTTTTTTAATCGGGTTTTTGGATGTTTCAATGCCTTATTCATAAATAATAATTTTCACTTAATTCATTGTAACAAAATCAAAAGGTTTTGTCTATTGCGATTTTTGACGGTTTGCTCTTTCCCAATTATCTATAACTCTCTTTATCTTGGATGCCAAAGCGTCTTGTGTCACCTTATTCTGTGCTTTGCCGGCAAAAACTTTAAATTGACCCACCAAGCTGGCAAGCAGATCTTCATCAATGTCGCCCCCAGTAATCGTTCCCGCAAGTTGCGATATGATTCCTTCAGGCTCGGCGGTCCAGTCGATTGTATCGGTAGAAACAGCTCTTTCCGACTTATCACCTAATTTTTCATTCAATAACGCAAATACCTTTTCCTTTATGTGCCCGGCATTACCGGCCAGATTATCCGTCAACAGATTGTATCTGTTTCTGGCAAACTCCAGATAGCCTTTCTGGATTTCCTCAAGGTTATTAATTCGTTTGTATTGTTCGATCAGGTCTTCAAAAGATTTGAAATCGCCTTCCGCGTCATTTTCTTTACCGCCATTCATGTCAAGAGCCTCGGTATTTAGGGCTGGTTCTTTAAACATAAATTTATTATTTAAGATTATTAATTATGTCTATTACGGTTTTGGGGTTGGCTTTGCCCTTGGTGGCGGCCATGGCCTGGCCGACAAAGAACTTGGCTATTGCCTCCTTGCCGTTTTTCAGCTCTTCGAACTGTTTGGGAAATTTTTGCGTCAGTTCAATGACGATCTTCTCCAGCTCATCGGCATTGTCGATCTGCTCCAGTCCCAGGTCGCGCATTATATCGCTTGGGTCACCGCCTTTTCGGTACATAACGGACAATATTTCCTGGGCGGCGGACGAATTGACCTTGCCCTGGTAAGCGAGCGCCACGAATTCGGCAAAATTTTCCGGTGTTATTTCTATATCGATAATCGTTTTGTGGTCATTATTCAGGTGCTTGAACAGTCCGCTGATCAGCCAATTCGCCGCCGCTTTGGCCAACAGATGCCTTTGTCTCTCCCAGGAATCGCCGGTCGAATCGATCCAGGCGCGCAGTTCGGATATCACCTTTTCGGTATAGTCCGCCAAGTGTCGGTCACTCACCAGGATGGCAGCGTCTTCTTTGCGCAGGTTATATTGGCTGATGAAACGATCCTTTTTCTCCGCCGGCATTTCAATGAGCCGGGATTTTATTTCGCCAAGCCATTCCGGCGTTACCGCAATCGGCGGGATATCCGGTTCCGGAAAGTAGCGGTAATCAGCCGAAGTTTCCTTGACGCGCTGGCTTACGGTCTTTGCCGTCTGGTCGTTCCAGCCGCGGGTTTCCTGGGTAAGCTTTTCGCCATTCAGGAGCGCTTCTTTCTGTCTTTTGACCTCGAAATTGATGGCTTTTTCGACTGCCTTGAACGAATTGATATTCTTGATCTCGATTTTCGGATTGAGTTCGTAGTCGGCCAGCGGACGGATCTCTCCCTCGGTATATTCCCACTTGCCCGGTTCCTGGACGCTTATGTTGGCTTCACAGCGCATTTCGCCTTTTTCCATGTCGGCATTGGAAATATCCAGGTAGCGCAAAGCCTCGCGGTAAGCCTGGCAGAACGCTTTGGCCTCTTCGGCATTTTCGATTACCGGCTCGGTTACCAGTTCAACCAGGGGCGTACCGGCGCGGTTGAAATCGATGAGGGAGTAAGCCTTGCCGGACGGATGGGTGTTTTTGGCCGTGTCTTCTTCCAGGTGGATGCGGGTAATGGCGATTTCACGGTCATTGATCTTCAAGCGGGCGTTTTTTACGAATGGTTTATCGTATTGGGATATTTGGTAGCCCTTGGGCAGGTCGGGATAAAAGTAATTTTTCCGGTCGAATTTGCTCAAATTGCCGATGTGGCCGTTCAAAGACAAGCCCAAAAGCAATGTCCATTCGATCGCTTGCCGGTTGGGCGAGGGCAGAGTTCCGGGATGGCCCAGGCAGATCGGACATACGTTCCGGTTCGGTGAAGTATCCTGCGAATCATTGTCGCATCGGCAAAACATCTTCGATTCGGTTTTGAGCTCGGCATGGATCTCCAAGCCGATTATGACGTCGTATTCCATAGATGACTCCAACAGACCTAATCTTTAAATCATTAAAACGATAATACTAATAAGGCGTAAGCAATAAGCGCTCAGCCAAGGATATTAGCGTTAAAAAAGGCTTATAGCTTATGTCTTATTACTTATTACTTCTCTTAAAGAATTTTAGCTTAAATATCGATTTTTGACAATTTTTCAATTGTCGATTTTCTGAATAAAAAGATAACCGATTTTTTGGCCGGGTGATATATTTATTATGTCATGGGTATTATTGCCGATATCGAACCGTATTTCATCGTCCGAGTTACGTCCGAACATCTTTAATGGGCGGCCTTTATGGTCGGTTATCATGCCGAAACAGCTGTCCGGTAAGCTCAAGGCAATTCCCGTGCGTACCCGCATCGACTCTCCGGGTATGATAGAATAATAATCAGCGGCATAAAGGATATAACAATTATCACCCTCCGGTTGGGGGTAGCGGGCCAGGGGAGTAAGCTGCCTTATGGCCAGATCTATCTTATTTCGCGCGCAAGCGGAAAATTCAGGCGGATTATCGTGTAATTCGCGGAAGTTAGGGGCTATATGTTGCCTTGATTGCGGTACCAGGTCGGTGATTTTATCCCATATCAGGTCATTGATCGATTCTGGCGGCAGTATGTTGCGGTTTTTAGTGCATTCTATAATTGAGATACCGGGATAAAGCCGGGCAATTTCGAGGTAAGTTCGTTGTACTTTATCCTGGTAAACAATGTCATTTTCGTTTATATCGTTGGTTTTTCCTGTCCAATCTTCCCGAAGCCGAAATTTATTCAAGCCATATGCGGTAGCGGGCTCGATCGAAAGAAAAATAATGCGGTCAGGATTGGGAAGTCCGAGCAGCCGATACTCGAGATTAAGCGCCCAATCGAAAAATGTCCGCCGGGCCAGGGTCGAATCGATTTTCGCACCTTGATAAGCGAGGTTAGAATAAGTATAACGGTTGGCTATTACGATGCTGCCGCGGTCGAGGAATTCCTTGATGCGGCGGCAGGCGTCAAATCGGTCCAGGGCAAAAAATAAAGTCGTTACATAAGGATCGACCGAGTCCCTTGGCCCGTATTTCCCTTCCAAAAAATTTTCCACAAAACCGGATGATCTAGAGTTATATTGCGGAAAATCGAAATATGCCGTTCGGTGACCGGAATTTTCCAGACGTTTTATCAGTGATTTTGCCTGGGTAGCTTTCCCCGCACTGTCTATTCCCTCCAAAACTATCAGTTTTCCCTTATTGTCCATATTTGTTATTTTTATCGATCGCGGATTTGACTCTGAAAATTTCTAATATTGGTTTTTTATTTTACTACAATATATTTCAAAACGCAAGTTGGCAAGTCAATCAAATAAACGCATAAAATATAATTTTATGCGTTTATATCCAATTAGATTGTCTATAAGTATTTTCAGTTATGACTATAATTTTTCCATAACCTTTAATATTTCTTTTTCCAAGTCGTCCATATTGCCGTTGTTAACGATTTTGAAATTAGCCGTAGCTCCGACCAGGGCGATATTCTTTTCCGTGGCATTCTGTTCTTTGCTGATAAAAGTTTCAAAACTTTGTTCGTTTTCACCCACTTTTTCGCCCCGCTCGACGCTGCGTTTATAGCGGACTTGCGGGTCAGCCGTAACATAGATCAGCTTGAAATCGCTGCCGTATTCCCGTTTGAAAGGATCAGGATCGCCGGGCATGCGCAGACCATCGACTATCACCAGGTCGGTGTCTTCATGCTCTACTTCCTTGAGCATCGCTTCCATCAGGATAGTGTCACCGAAGCCTTGCTTCAGGACCAGGGCCAGGTTGATCAGATTGTCCCGGGACGCGTCCAGATACAAGCTGTCGATAGTACGGCGCAGGATGTTCGAGACGGTCAGGCGGGAACCGCCGTAATGCTTGCGGATAATATCGGCAGCGGCCCCTTTACCGCCGGCCTGCTCGCCGATAATCCCGATAACTTTCTTTTTCTTCATGTTATTCTTCGTGTAAGATCAATAGAAAGCCGTTTACCGTAAAAATAATAAATCGAAATTTAGCATTTTTACCGCTGATTTTACGCGGATTGCTACGCGGATATTACGCTGATAAACGACTCCTTTTAACCCAAAATCGATTATTAATTAAGAACTGATATGTTTAATCTCCTTATTATAGAATCAAGTTGTCGATGAAAATCTTCGAGGTTTGATTCGTTGATTATAGTAAAGTCGGCACGGGCGATCGGTCCGCCTTTGGCCAGATTCTCTAATTCAGTGTAGTCGCGGGTATCGAATTCATCCTTTGTCCTCATTATCCGCACTCTGTCTTTTCCTGTATCTTGCTTGCGTGCGACCAGGCGCTGAAAGCGGATTTCGGGTGAAGCGAATATCGCCAGTACCATGAACTTATCAACGAACTGTTCTTTCATTAATTTATACTCCTGCCAGCTATATAGGCTTTCCACCAAAACGACATCGTTCGTTTTCAGATATTCATTGATCATCGGCAGGCTCAATTTGGCGTAGGCATCCATCCCTATTTCTTTCCGGATCATTTCCCGCACTTTCCGTTCATTTGCATAAGTCAGCTCCAAACCTTCCTTTTTGATACGCTCAAAAGTCGGCTCGCCGAAATAAACATTCGGCGCGTTTAGTTTCGCTTTCAGGTATTTTGTCGCTTCACCCTTGCCCGAGCCGGCCATGCCCACCACGGCTAAGATCAATTTTGTACCGATTTTATTCGAAGCCATATTCGCTGTAATTATTTCCTTTCAGGTATTCACCAAGTGCGTATTTAGTGTAGGGAAGAAGATTTTCCGGCAGATCATCGAGGGAAAACCATTCAAGTCCGCTGTGTTTACGCGGTTCGTTGTTAATGGGTTTCTCCACGGGGTTTTTAACGTAAAAATAAATATCACACCAATTAACTTTCGCATTATTCTGGTCATATACCTGATAACGATCGCAAACATGAACCAGTCTTACATCTTCCGAAGCCAAATCCAGGGCACCCTCTTCCTTTGCTTCCCTGATAATCGCTGACAGATATCTTTCGTTCGGTTCGACCCGCCCGGCGATTAGCGTCCAATACCCGGTCATAAACACGGCACCCGACCGCATGAGCAGGGGAACCCGCCCGTTGTAATCGGCGATCAAGTATACCGCCGCCCGAAAATTTCTGCTTATTTCATTTTGGCCGGTCATAAAAAACTTACTTGATAGTGCCGCTAATTAACGGGAAAGTTCCAAATACTTTAGTTTATAACCGTTATCTTCGGCAGATTCCTCGGAAATAATATTCTTGAATTCTGAATAATCGGGGAAATAGGCATCAGCCTCGGGCGCGTCATCCACTATTGTCAGGTACAATTTTTTGGCATAGGGGAGTGAATCGGCAAAAATTTGCGCGCCGCCGATCACGAACGTCTCGCCGGCTTCATCGTGGGCGGCTTTGTGGAGAGCGTCTTTCAGGTCATGGGCGATCATACACTGGCAATCTTTGCCGAAGGAATCCGGACAATGGTAGTCCGGCTGCTTGGTTACAACAATATTGAAGCGGCCAGGCAGGGTATGGCCGATTGACTCGAGCGTTTTGCGCCCCATGATGATAGTATGTCCCATGGTCAATTTTTTAAAATGTTTCAAATCCTCCGGCAATTTCCAGAGAAGTTTGTTGCCACAACCCAGTTCACGGTTTTTCCCGATTACGGCGATGATACTGATCATATAAATTGATGCTAGCATGCGAAAGCATGTGAATGATGCTAATCGCTTATAATAATTATTTAGTCGGTTTTTTATCCTCAAAACCGCCGATGGTCGCTATTTCCCCCTTTAATCCCGGATGTGATTCGTAATTTTCCAAAGTGATATCCTCAAGTTTGAAATCATCGATATTTTTGATGGCCGGGTTAAGTGTTACTTTCGGAAAAGGAAAAGGTTTTCTTTGGAGCTGTTCTTTCACCGCATCGAAATGGTTCGAATACAGATGGACGTCGCCGAAAGTGTGGACAAATTCGCCGGCTTCTATTCCCGTCACGTGCGATACCATTAGCAGCAGCAAGGCATAGCTGGCTATATTGAAGGGAACGCCCAGGAACAGATCAGCGCTTCGCTGATAGAGGCCAAGGTTCAATTTTTCATTGGCCACCTGGAATTGGAACATAGTATGGCAAAAAGGCGGTACCTGAGATTTTTGGCCTTCAGATGCCATTTGATAGATAAAATCCGGGTTCCAGGCGGATACTACATACGATTTTCGATATGGCTTGTCCTTAAGGCCTTCAATAGCCCAGCCGAGCTGGTCGATTTCCCGGCCGTCTTTGGCCGGCCAGCGCCGCCACATTCTGCCATAGATCGTGATCAGGTCGCCCCACTTCACTACAAAAGGATCTTCAGCCGGAAGTTCGGTCATTTTTTTGATGAATTCGGCTTGTTCCATCTGTTCCCCGGGCGCGTTCTCCTTCGCCCACATGGCGTAATGCTTCCAGGCCCACTCATCCCAGATATGGTTGTTCACGTCCAAGAGCGGCTTAATATTCGACGAACCGGTCAAGAACCAAAGAAGTTCGGTAACCAGGCCGCGCCAAAATGTTTTTTTGGTTGTGAGGAGGGGAAACCCGTCTTTCAGGTCGAACCGTATTTGCCGGCCGAATACACTGCGAATAAACGGCGGCTCCTTGCCTTCTTTTTTGTAGCGCTCAAGGACAATGTCGTTAAAAAACAAAGGTTTGTCGGCGCCATTATCCATAATATCCTGGCAAAGATCCAAATACTGGTACTCGGGATGCTTCTTCATATAATTTCTAACTTCTAAATTATAATTACTAATCAAGAATTAGAGCTTATAATTTATAATTTAATAATTATATTTGGGTTTCTTTGCCGTTAGTCGATACCCGGCCGCCCTGCCATTGGCCGCGGTATTGGCTGGCTTCACCGCTGACCATCTCGAAGACGATATGGGCAATGCGCGCGCCCAGGGAAATTTTCACCTTGGCCTGGCCCAAATTCACCAGGCCGAAAGTCAGTTCACCGCTGTAGCCGCCATGGACGATGCCGTTAAACAATGCCAGGCCGGAACGGAACAGAGTGCCGCGGGAAAAGATCACCGCGGAAAGGTCCAGGGGGAGGTTTATCTTCTCGACCGTTTTGACCAGATAATATTGGCCAGGCTCAAATACGAAAAAATTATCTTTCTCATTCTCATCACCGCTATATTTGGCGATCAGTTCTATCTCCGGCGTATCCCTTTCCTCAATACCGAGAAAACCTTCGCCGGATAATCCATATATTTCACCCAAACGCAAATCGAACCCAGCCCCTTCCGGTGAATTCATCTCCCGGCCGCAGAGGTTTTCGACTAAATTACTTTTTTCCACTAATTCGTGTAATTTTTTTATTCCTAGTATCATATTCTGACGGCATGTAACCCGCAACACGCAGCATGCAGCATAAGTTTAACAGCAGTAAAATATTCTTAAATATTTAATTCTATGTCAGATAGTGTCAAAGCCTTTTATCAGAGCTTTTTTCATTTCATCCGAAATTTTCAGTTTCATCATTTCTTCTTTCGTTGCCAGAAGATATCGGTCATGCTCATCGCTTAACTTTTTCAATTGCGTGATGCGGGAATTCAACCCGGCGCAACCCAGTTCGCAGGATTCTTCCACATAGCTGGTCTTCTACCGGACTTTAGTCCGGGTCGAATTTAAGACACAGATAATCTAAACGGATGATCGCTAACCCCGGCTGAAGCCGGGTAGAATGTCGCGTAATAACCCGGCGCAACCCAGCTCGCAGGATTCTTCCACGTAGCCGGTCTTCTACCGGACTTTAGTCCGGGTCGAATTTAAGACACAGATAATCTAAACGGATGATCGCTAACCCCGGCTGAAGCCGGGTAGAATGTCGCGTAATTACCCGGCGCAACCCAGCTCGCAGGATTCTTCTTCGTTGTCTACAATATTATATTGGGCCGGAAATGTGGAATAAATAGTTCCGTCATATTTACGCACCGTAATCCCGGCCGCTTTGGACAATTCATCGGACTCATCCTCTTCTTCCATTTTTTCCCCGCCGGTCTGGACGCGGCGGTACTCTTTCAAGTAGACCAGCTCCTTGATCCCGGCGTTATTTAAGGCCTTCATACAATCATAGCACGGCGTCAGAACGGAATAGATCGTCGCGCCTTGGAGTCGGGTGCCGTCAAAAGCATTGATTATGGAATTGATCTCCGCGTGCGCACCCCGGCAGCGCTTCAGCTTGCCGGTCTTGGGGTCGCCGTCGACCTTGGCACAGCCGACATCGAGACAATGGAGATCGCCGGCGGTCGGTCCGTTGTAACCGATCGAAACGATACGGTGTTTTTTGTCCACGATCACAGCCGCTGTTTCATGGTATTTGCAGGCTGTCCGTTTGGCGGCGATCACCGCCAGGTTCATGAACATTTCGTCCCAGGTAAGCCGGGCGCTTTTAGGGGTCTTTAGTTTGGACATAAAGATTCTAAATAAATGTCAGTGTTATTCGTAAATACTAAAAAATGGACCAAAAAAGGGATATTAACTTGTTTATTTTAATATCCCTGAATCGCTTCAGAGTGAAGCAGGGGGATGCATAATTATTTTAGCAAATTTGATAGGGGAGGGCAATAACTTGTACCATATAGCACGCAACACATAGCACGTAACAAAAAACATGTAACAGATAGCGTTATTTTTAGCTCTTAGAAGTGTAAACCTCTTTGTTGTAATGTTAACAAATATATAAGACTTGTTTCAAGGTGGTTTGATACGTGCTTTGTGTTGTGTGCCACATGATAACAATAAAACTCCTCATAAAAGGAGTATTATTGTTTATAATGAAATCTATTATAATTATGAAGTGGCGACTTTTATGCCAGGTCCCATAGAGGATGATATGGTGATATTTTTGACATAGGCGCCTTTGGCTTTTGTCGGTTTGGCTTTTTTGACCGCTTCCAGGACTGTCTGGAAATTTTCAACCAGTTTGAGCGGTTCGAAGCTTGTCTTGCCGATCACGATATGGAGATTGCCGGTATCGTCGTTTTTGAAGCTTACTTTGCCTTTCTTCAATTCCTTGACGGCTTTGGCCGGATTCGGGGTCACGGTTTCGTTCTTGGGCGAAGGCATCAGGCCGCGGGTACCGAGGATGCGGGCGATCTGGGCCAGGTTCTTCATCATTGCGGTTTCCGCAACTGCGACCTCAAAATCGGTTTTTTCGGATTTTTTGATCTGAGCGATCAGATCCTCGCCGCCGACCAGATCGGCGCCGGCTTCCTTCACTTCTTTCTCTTTTTCCGGAGAAACGAATGCGGCGACCCGGACGGTTTTACCGGTGCCATGTGGCAGGGAAACTGCTGCCCTGACTTGCTGTTCACCCTTTTTGGTGTCTATTCCCAGGCGGATATGGACCTCTACGGTAGCATCAAACTTGGTTTTGCTGAGCGTTTTCGTCAATCCTACCGCTTCCTCAGCGGTATATACCTTTGACTTATCGAAATCAACGCTTTCAACAGGCTTGATCTCCGCTGCCGGTTTAGTTTTTTTCACTTCTTTTTTTGCCATAGAATTTTCGTGGTCTTAATGAGTTGAAAGTTCATAAAGTTATAAAGTTATAAAGTTTTCACGTTTTGTAACTTTATGAACTTTCCACTTTATAACTTATCCCTCTCCCACAAATAATTATATAAATTAATCTTGTAGCGTTAATTATGCCCGTTATAAAACGTATAACTATTTCACTTCGACTCCCATCTGGCGGGCGGTGCCTTCGATGATCTTCATGGCCGCTTCGATCGTGTCCGCGTTCAGATCGGGCATTTTGATCTCGGCGATCTCTTTGACCTGGGCGAGGGTCAGTGAGCCGACTTTTTCCGTATTTGGTTTGCCTGAACCCTTTTTTATCTTCGCGTATTTTTTTATCAGCTCAGCCGCCGGCGGGGTCTTCATGATAAAATCGAAACTGCGGTCTTCGTATACGGTGATTTCAACAGGTACGATGTCTCCCATTTTATCTCTGGTCTTGTCGTTGAAACGGGTGCAAAAATCCTGGATATTCAAGCCATGCTGGCCCAGGGCCGGACCGATCGGAGGGGCAGGATTCGCCTGACCGGCCGGAATTTGTAATTTTATGATAGTTTTAACTTTTTTTGCCATAGGTTTAGGTTTGTAGGAATGTAGGCGCCAGGGTGGTAGGAAGATAAGAAGCATGTCTTTTCCAGACTATCCGATACTATCACCCGAGTATTGCCTGCAGGCCTTGGTTATGCACACTGTTTAATTGTTATTTTTAGATGGTAAATATTAGGTTTACAGGCTAGATCTTTTTAATCTGGAGAAAGTCGAGTTCTACCGGAGTTTCGCGGCCGAACATCGACACCAAGACCTTGATCTTACCCTTGGCCTCATCGACATTGGTTACTTTGCCTTCCAGGTTCTTGAAAGGCCCGTCCACTATCCTGACCGGTGAACCGACCATGACATCCACCGTATATTTCGGTTCTTCGACACCCATACGTTTTTGCAGCCCTTTCACTTCCTTATCGCTTATCGGGGTGGGGATAGTACCGGTGCCGATAAATCCGGTTACGTTGGGCGTATTGCGGACAACGTACCATGATTCGTCGGTAACAACCATTTCGACCAGCACATAACCGGGAAAGATCTTTTCCTCTACTACTTTACGCTTGCCATTCTTGATACGGATCTTTTTTTCCGTAGGAATAAGGATATTAAAAATTTTGTCTTCCATGTCCATCGACTCAATACGCTGTTTCAGGTTCTTTTCCACATTTTCTTCATAACCGGAATAAGTATGCAGAACATACCAGCGCCGGCCTTGGTTTAGCATTTGTTTAGCCATGTAGGTAGCTATTAACTGCAAATTATTATTGAAATCAATAATACATCTGCAGATTTTCGCTTATTTATTGTATCGTCGCTTGATTATTTGATGATCAACTCAAGGGCGGATGAAAAAATAAAATCCAGAGCGCCCAAAAACGCCGCAATGGCCAAACTGATTCCGATGACCAGGAATGTGTAATTCTGGGCTTCTTTTTTGGTCGGCCAGGAGACCTTTTTCATCTCTTCGATCGAGCTTTTCAAATATTCGCTTGCATTAGCCATATTATTAATTTCAGGATTCTTAATGTATTTAAAAACGGCCCTTGCGCGGGCTGTTTATCCTTAATGCTATAATGATACAGAAATATTGGGATAATGTCAATACGCCATTGGAAAGCAGGCCTACGAGTTTTTTAATTTCTGAAACTTGACAATGCAGGTGAGTATGATAGATTTATAATACCAACCTTTTTGGTAGGCAATGAGACAAATTACAAATTAAGAATGCCGCATAACGAAAAACCTTTTATCAAACAAATATTTTTTTAAAATCGTATTAGGTTTATAATCCAGTAAATCCGTAGATATGAAATTTTCCACTCGGACAACTTATGGCTTGCGGGCGATGATCAACCTGGCGCAGACCCATGGGCAGGGGAGTACGGCTTTGAGCAAGATAGCCAAAGACGAAAAGATATCCCAAGGCTATTTGGAACGCTTGTTCAAGAATCTGAAAAACGCGGAACTGGTCAAATCGATCAAGGGCGCATCCGGGGGGTATGAGCTGGCCAAGGACCCTTCCCGGATCATGGTTTTTGATATTGTGAAGACTCTTGAGGGCAAGATGTCTCCTTTTCATTGTCTCGATGACAGCGGGAAAATTTATTGCGACAAAAAGTGCAATTGCGGGGCTACGCTGGTTCTGGCCAAAGTACAAGCGGCGGTGAATCGGACACTGCGGTCGATGACGCTTAAGGACCTGGTGAATTGATTTTTATTAGACGATTTGTGTTTGAGTAATTATTTATTTTTTAATTATTCCAAATTCTAAATTCTAAGCTCTAAATCCTAAACAAATTTTAAATTCCAATGACAGAAATCCAAAACCCGACCCTTGACAGATCGGGTGAGCACAATAAAGTGTTTTGAAATTAAGATTTTGAAAATTGTGATTTGTTTAGGATTTAGTATTTAGTGCTTAGAAATTTTACTAACAAAGAAGATGGCCGCAAAAGTCAAATTTGCAATTTTAATCATCCTGATAATGGTGCCTGTAATGGCCAGCGCCAACAGCCTGTCTGACAGTGACCATGACGGGGTTCCGGACAAGGATGAAATTGGAGTGTATTTCACCGATCCGGCCAACAAAGATACGGACGGTGACGGTTATACGGACTTTGAGGAACTGGTCCACGGCTATTCGCCGCATTCGCCCGGCCAGATAAGGCTTGAGGATAATGACCAGGATAAGGACGGGCTGTCCGACCGGATGGAACTTAATTTCCATACTAACCTGCTCCAGGCCGATACCGACGGGGACGGTTATTCCGACGGTAATGAGATCAGCAACGGCTATGACCCCTTAACCCGCGAACCCGTGCAGCTGCCGAAAAGGATCGAGATCAATACCGGAGCGCAAGAGCTTTCGTATTTTCTTGGTAATGTCCGCATGGATACCTACCCGGTATCTTCCGGCGTATCCTATATGCCGACCCCGAAAGGGCATTTCACGATCGCGAACAAAAGCCCCAAAGCCTGGTCGTCTTACGGACTATGGATGCCGTATTGGATGTCCTTGTCGGGAACCCGGGCCGGCATCCATGAATTGCCGATATGGCCGAACGGCTACCGCGAAGGGGAGGACCATCTCGGCACCCCGGTTTCACACGGCTGCGTCAGATTGGGCATCGGTCCGGCCAAACTGCTATATGACTGGACGCCGGTCGGCACGCCGGTATTCATATATTAGGTAATTTGAAATTAGAAATTGGAAACTGGGATTATGTTTTATGGCCTTAATCCATATTTATATGAACCTGATGTCCAATTTCTAATTTCTAATAAAAAAATTATGCAATATACGGACAAAGTCATCGAACATTTTCGGAATCCGCATAACCAGGGTAACATGGCGGATGCCGATGCGGTTGCCCAGGAAGGGAATCCGGTTTGCGGTGATGTAATGAAGATGTATCTGAAGATCAACAGCCGGCAGAATGTTATCGAAGATATCAAATTCGAAACATTGGGCTGCGCCGCGGCGATCGCTGTTTCTTCGATATTGACAGACATGGCCATAGGCAAGACCCTGGACGAGGCGATGAAACTGACCAAGGATGACGTGGTCAAAGAACTGGGCGGCCTGCCGGAACAAAAAGTCCACTGCTCCATGCTGGGAGTAGATGCGCTTCATCAAGCAATAAAAAACTATCTAAAAAAAGAATAACATTATTCAATTTATTATAAATAAGTACTCAAAGACACATAGTGCTGCGCGCAAAATTCCGCAGGCTGGTGCCATTGACCAAATAATATGAATGATAAAAAGATTTTAAACGCCCTGGAAAAAGTGCGGCCAGGATTGCAGGCTGATGGCGGTGATGTCGAATTCGTGAAATTCGACGACAAAGCGGGCCGCCTGGAAGTGCGCCTCAAAGGCATGTGTTTCGGCTGCCCGATGGCGCAAATGACATTGAACGAAGGAATCTTGAAAGAAGTGCAAAAAGCGGTTCCGGAAGTGAAGGAAGTAGTACAGGTATAATTAGATGAATATACAATTCAATATAATTCTTATCAGCCGCAAAAATACAATATACTACTTGTTTTGCCGGCATGCGGGCTTCAATAACTAATAATCAAATAGTTTGGTTATTATTAAGAATCAGAAATTTATGAAAAAAATATATTTAGACCACAGCGCCACCACGCCCGTTGATAGGGATGTATTGGAAGCTATGCTGCCCTATTTCAGCGGAACCTACGGCAATCCCACTTCTATCCATAATTTCGGCCAAGCGTCTCTCAAAGGGGTGGATAAGGCGCGCCTTCAAACCGCGTCTTATTTTAATTGCCAGCCGGATGAAATAGTTTTTACATCCGGTGCGACCGAATCCGACAATCTGGCGGTCAAGGGGGTGATTTCCGCCCTGTGCCGGCAAGGGCTCAAACACGAAGAGATGCATGCCATCACCTCGATCGTTGAACATGACGCAGTCCTGGAGCCGTTTATGGAATTGGAAAAAGCCGGGGTGGCCGTTACTCATCTGCCGGTCAAAGCCAACGGTACGATCGACCCGGAAACACTTAAAGCCGCCCTGCGGCCGAATACGGTCTTGGTATCGATCATGTGGGTAAACAGCGAGGTCGGGGCGATCATGCCGATCAAAGAGATCGGAAAGATCATCAAAAAAGCCAAGGAAGAACAGGGAGAAGGCTTGGCAGAATAAACGTTCCGATGAAGGCAATGGCCCGGGACAGGAGCATGCCAGCCGGCCCTTGCCGCTGTATTTCCATAGTGATGCCACCCAGGCGCTTAATTTTATCGCTTGTGATGTTCAGGCGCATAATATAGACCTCTTGTCCTGTTCCGGACATAAGATATACGGACCGAAAGGAGTAGGCGCCCTGTATATTCGTGAAGGTATAGCCATTGACTCGCTCCAGCGCGGCGGACACCAGGAAAAGAACCGCCGCAGCGGCACATTGAATGCAAGCGGCATTGTCGGATTGGGCGCGGCTATTGGCCAATTGGGCGCAGATAAGCAAAGTGAAAACAACCTTAATATCGCCAAACTGCGCGACCAACTTGTTGAAGGCATAAATAAAAACATTCCGGACACGGTATTGAACACCGACCGCGAACACGGTACGCCGTCGCATGCCCACTTTTCTTTTATGGGCGTGGAAGGCGAGTCGCTTCTGATGGCTCTGGACCTGGAGGGCATTGCCGTTTCCACCGGCTCCGCCTGCGCGTCCGGCTCGCTTAAAGCCTCGCACGTACTCATTGCAATGGGCATAGACAAGGAAGTGGCGCATTATTCCATACGCTTTACACTCGGAAAGCATAATACCAAGCAGGAAATAGGCGACATTATCAGGATCCTGCCACCGATCGTCAAGCGTTTGCGCGACATGAATCCGATATATAAAAAAGAAGAATAAAGCGACAACAGCAGTGTTCAAGAAACATATATTCTGCCATTATCTATTCGCAAACATGCTTATAACGTTAAATGAATTAAAACACCCCTGGATTAGGGAAATCCAGGGGTGTTTTAATTAAAATATATCTTACAGGTAGAGAAAACGGTGGATAAAATCAATTAGCCTAAAACGTCTGAAAAATTTTCTTCCATCAAAAATTGGATTGAAATAAACCTCATTTTTATTTATTGTTGCCTGGTAATTCATATGTTTATGGAAATATTTTATTCTTAATTTAATTATTGCAGATTATTGTTAAAACGGTATTAATAAAAAAACCCGGGGTTAAACCCGGAATCGCCACGTATTAGTATCATTCTCTAACGCCGGTATTCAAATACCAGTATGTTATCATTATCAATCCCGAAATATGAATCCGCTTCAAGCTTGGCTTCGGCAGCGATCTTATCGAAAGCCCACCAGTATTTATTCAGCACGAAATAGGCTTCGTTTACGCCGGCCAGGTCCATGGCTTTGAGCATCGTATCGCGCGATGGCTTCAGATAGACCATGTTAAGGTAATAGCCGTATAACGGGCCGCCGGTAGGAATCGGGTAGTAGAAAATATCGGATCCGTTGCTGGTCTGATAATATTGCTTGAAGCCGAATTCACTGAGGGCCGCGGCCGATACTTGTTGGTTGGCCAATACGATATATTTGCTGTTGCCGGCTTGTTTATTAACCAGGCGAACAGCGTCAATATCGGCTTGGCTGACGGTATAGCTGTGGGAATTGAAGTAACGGTCGAAACGCGGATAAGAAGCATAGACCGAAACGGAGAATGAAATAACGAGAAAAGCGCCGAAAGTATAGCGGATATACCGGGGCGCCGCTTTAGCACGGCTGACCAGCGCGTATATGGCGATGACGATGAAAGGCGAGGCAAACAAAACGGCTTCGGTCCTGATCCGTTCGAGAAAACTGCCGCGTTCATAGTCGATAAGATATGAGAAATCGAGATTACGAGACAAGTAGTACGCCACAAAGAGCGTAATACCCATGCCGGCATACAAGACCATGATCCGGCAGCGTTGCCGGTATCGCCAGGCGATATAAAGGCCGGCCAGCACCAGAAAAATAATAATGTACTCCAGATTGAAGATGAAGAAGTAGGCCGTATTTAGGATCAGATTTTCCGAATGGGGATTGGCCGGCAGGGAAAAAACCGGTTCAGGGATATAAGCGGCTTCCGATACGGGCTGCGACCGACCGGCGATCCAAAGGGCCAAGGGCAGGGCAAAAGCGGCAAAAACATAGATAGCCGCGCTGAAAATCACCTTAAATCGCGGCAAATCGCTGTAATAGACAGTCAGTATAACGGCAAACAACAAGGCAGGAATACCCGCTATCGCTTGGCTTGCAAGCGCGGCCAACGCCAGCAAATATATGATAATAAGGTCGCGCGGACCGCGGCAGTCAAGTCCGCGCAGTATGACAAGCGCAAGTAATAAATAGGCCAGATGCTGGGGAGTGGTGATGGTGAACATCCCGAATGGAATCGACAATAATGCCGCGATCGTGATCGATATCGAATTATTTTCGGAAAACCAAGAACGAAGAAACCGGAGCAATGTCTGGGGAAGAAATACCGCGGCGAGCAAGGGGATAAGCAGATAATGAAGTTCTTTGAGGGGCAGGAAAAACAGTTTGGAAACGATTGTCAAAAACGCATATTGCCCCAGATAATACAAAGGCTTCGGATCGACGGAACCAACGCGGGCAATTAAGTCCAATGTTGCCTGATGAATGAACGGATCAAATCCGAATCCGAGGGGAAACACGACCAGAACTACGGCAAAAACCGTAAAATAAAAAGCCGACAACAGCATCAATGAATTCCTCGCTGACAAAGTAAGCCGAAACAGCAATACGACAAATACAGCGGCTATTACCGCGAAAAAATACTGCGGCACCGCTTGCCAAGGGGAGATCAGGGCGGCGGTAGTATGGGATTGCCACAAAATGAACCAAGAAGCGGCAATACCAAAAAAATATGCGATATCCAGAACTAATACCGGGCGGAGTTTTTTCGGCGCTAGGTTTTCAGAGTCAGTATTGCCGGGCGCGCGAGTGTTTAAATTGTGAATTTTGGAATAACGAAGTATAATGATATATAGCAAAACAACCAGAATCACGGTAACTATTATCCCGGGCAAATTCAGTTTATAAAACCAATATACGGCTGCGCCGATTACGGATATAAGGGTTACCAGAATCAGCGCGTGGTCGTATATATTGTCAATATTTTTACTATCCATGAAAAATTGTAATTGAGAAATCAACTGATTGCCGTATTTTGCCGGTTCACGATATATAATTTAATGTGACCGGTATCAGCATAACATAATTGTACCACATTTATGCTAAATAGCGAGTTCCAGAAAGCGGAAAAAATATATCCATTCGACCGGCTATTAGCGGCCACGGTCCTGAAACTGATCCCCCGGAGAATCCATCCGAACCATATTACAGTATTGCGCTTTATTTTGACTCCTATTGTCGTAATTTTGATGTTTAAAGAAAGCTACCATTTCGGCCTATGGGCATTTCTTATAACCGCCTTTACCGATGCGATCGACGGGGCCATGGCCCGAACGCGCGACCAGATAACCGAGTGGGGGAAAGTCTATGACCCGGTTGCGGATAAAATTTTGATCGGGGCCATGGTTTTTATTATCGTATTGCGCTATCTCGACCCCTGGACCGCCTTGATAATCATTTTTCTGGAGACAATAATTATAACTGTCGGCTGGGTCCGTCTGAAAACCGGGACCAGGATACAGGCCAATGTCTGGGGTAAAGTTAAGATGATTTTGCAGGTTGCGGGCGTTATTATTTTGCTTCTGGCAATTGTATTCGATTGGGCGACATTGTTCCCGCTTGCCTCCGGAACCCTTTATCTGGCGATCGCCTTCGCGATAGTTTCATTGTTGACTTACGGAATTTGAAATGATGTTATAAATATAAAATTCGACCAATTTGACTTGCTCGTTAATTGCCGCGCATTAATTGTCCTGTGCGGCATTTTTTAATATAACCTGGCACACGGCCGCCCGTTCCCGCACGCGCTTGCAATAGCAGAAAAAGGATAAATAAATATTTAAAAATTAATTGCCAAAACCAAATAAATCTGCTAATCTACGATATATATTTAACGGAGCTAATCAAGTAAATGAAAAAAAATAATTATAAAAAAATATTTAAAAAATACTGGCATTGGCCGGTGGTTATCGCTCTGGCGGCGGGCTTCTTCCTGGCGACCGGCGCTTTTAATTACTATACCCAAGATTACCGGGTCGACGGGGATTTCGTAAAATGGGCATCTCCGGACGAAACCGCCAATTACGTATTCAGTAAATTATTCGGGCAAACCGGCGAACTGACGATATTCGAAAAATACAATTTATTGGCGGGTGATATCATGCACCCGCGCAGCTTCCGGTCAGACGGCGGCAATATCAAGCCGGTCAGCTTTCTGGGCATGATACTTTTGTATGGGACGATAGTAAAGCTGACGACTTATAAAATTCTGCCGTATTTGACGCCTTTATTCGCGTCCTTGGGACTGGTCTATTATTTTCTTTTGATAAAACGCCTATTTGGAAGAAGCAACGCGGTTATTTCCGTATTCGTTCTGGCCGCATTTCCTGTCTACACTTACTATACGGCCCGCAGCATGTTCCACAATATCCTGTTCATCGTTTTTCTTATAATCAGCCTGTATTACGGGATTTCAATGGCCGAGCATAAAAAATCGTATGGTGGATTCGTTAAAATGACCAAGGCCGCTTGGCAGTGGGTCAGAAAAGGGAAATTCATTCAAGCGCAATTTGGCCTCAAAAAATCAGCATACGCCGCAATTGGGGGGACGGCGCTGGGAATGGCCGTTGCCGTCAGAACCTCGGAGGCAATTTGGCTTCTGCCTTTGTTTGCCATTCTGTATATCTTGAATATCCGGCAGATAAGAATAACAAAACTCGTTATTTTCATCTCGTTTGCCGTATTATCGGTTTTGCCTACCCTATATTACAATCAGATCCTTTACGGTTCGCCCTGGTTCGGCGGCTACCCAGCCATGAATGATTCAATCGTCGCGATCAAGGATAGCGGGGCGGAAATGTTCGGCTCGGCTGTTGCCGGCCAGGCGGAAGTAATCCGGGATGCGGCCAAAAAAATATTCGATACCATTTTCTTTTTCGGTTTTCATCCGCGCCAAAGCATTCGCTTGGCCGATGCCTACATCAGGGGAATGTTCCCCTGGTTATTCTGGTTTGGCTTGTTCGGATTGGCGGTGTTCGCGGCTAACTGGCGCAAGCGCAAACGCCGCCACTGGATATATCTGGCCGGGCTTGCCTGTGTCTCTTCATTCCTAATTATCTATTACGGCAGCTGGCGTTTCTCCGACAATCCCGACCTCTCGGCCATAACGATCGGCAATTCCTATACCCGCTATTGGCTGCCGGTATACCTGGGGATAATCCCGCTCTTGAGTTACTTTTTGATCCGTTTGTCGAATGCTTTCTGCGCGTTCGGCGGCAACAGCGGAGACAGTAATGATTCCGGACAGCTGTCGATGAAATTCAGTAAAAGCGGCTTCGGTAAAACAGCTTGCCGTTTTACCTGGCGCAGCTTGATAGTCGGCATTGTGGCCATTTCGTCTTTTACTTATGTCATGAGCGGTACGGAAGAGGGTTTAGTATACCTCGCCCGCCAGCAGGCCGATGCCCGTCAAGAATTTCATCGCGTGCTTGATCTCACCGAAAATAACGCGGTCATCATCACTCGCTATCACGATAAGCTGTTTTTTCCCGAGCGCAAAGTTATCGTCGGCTTGTTCGACGATCCGGACATGGTTAGGACATACGCCATGCTGGTCGATTCGCTTCCGGTCTACTATTATAATTTTACCTTTCCCCAGAAAGACTTGGACTATCTCAACAACCGCCGCCTTTATGAAGCCGGGCTCAATATCGAACCAGTCGAACAGATCACAAGTGATTTTACTCTATATCGCCTGGTTCCATTGGCTAATTGATGGATAATGGTCAGAATACAAAAAAATTATTCTCTTTGACCCTTTGTTCAAAAAACAGTATCATTATTATATGGTTAAAGATAAGAAAAAATCTAAGCGGATCGGGATCGATGCGCGATTTTACGGACCAGCCAACAAGGGCTTGGGCAGATATACCAAAGAAGTGGTTGATGGGGTTACCGGGTCGGACCGGGATAACGAATACGTCGTATTTCTCCGCCGGGAGAATTTCGACGAATTCGATACCGCCAACCCGCGGGTGAAGAAAGTGCTGGCCGACATTCGCTGGTATACTTTGGCCGAACAGCTGCTCTTTCCATTCATCATATGGCGGGAACGGGTGGATTTTATGCATTTCGCCCATTTTAATGTTCCCTTGTTTGCGCCGGTAAAATTTATCGTTACTATCCATGACCTTATCTTGACAGAGCACCCGACTAAGCGGGCCAGTACCCTGGCTCCGTTTTTTTATTGGCTGAAAAATGCCGCTTACAGGCTTATTATCAGGACGGCTGTATGGCGGTCAAGAAAAATAATTGCCGTATCTGATTATACCCGCCAAGAGATAATCAATAAATTCAAACCAAATCCGGCGAAAGTCATAACCATTTACGAAGGTGTTGCCGAAGCCCTGAAATCACCCTCCGGGACTGATGACAAAAAAGTAATTTTAAGGTATAATATACATGAGCCATATCTGCTTTATGTGGGCAATGCTTATCCGCACAAAAACCTGGAAAACCTAATTGAATCCTTTACTATTATTAAAGAAAAATTGACCGATTATAGCCTGGTTTTGGTCGGTAAGGAGGATTATTTTTATAAACGATTGGTCACGCTGGCCGAAAAATCGAAATATCGCAATAATATCATATTTCCCGGGTATGTCCCCGACATGGATCTGGCCGCGATTTACCGGCAAGCTAGAACATATATCTTCCCTTCATTCTACGAAGGTTTCGGTTTACCTCCGCTGGAAGCGATGCAACACGGCTGTATAACAGTTTGCTCGAACAAAACCTGCCTGCCGGAGATACTGGGGGAGGCATCATTGTATTTCGATCCCCTGGATAAAAGCGAAATGATATCCGCTATAATCAAGGCCTCGACCGATATTACTCTCAGGGCAAAGCTAAAAAAGGAGTCAGCCGTACAGATAACAAAATACAACTGGCGGAAATGCGCCCGGGAAACTATCGAAATTTACAGGCAGATCAGCTGAAAAAGGAAGCGTACCGCAGACGACCAGCGGTAAAAAACGAAATCGGGAATTTGGAATCAGAACTTCAGACATATCAAAGCCGGGTAATTTCTAATTCCAAATTTCCAATTTTACGATATTCCCCATGCAGAGAACTCACAATAAAGTGTCTTTCGTAAACGAAGCTAGCCGGCCATCGCCTTTTTTGGTTGACCTGAAAGACAGCACGAACGAACCGGAAAATATCAATATTTCTTTTTCCTGGAAGCAGCGAATCCGGGAATTTTTTATTCACAAAAATCGTGAAAACACCGATCGGACAATGGAATCCGGCCTTAAGCGGATGTCCAAAAATCATCGGACAATCAATAATGATCTCAACTTATTAAGCGCATTTGCCGGCCATCGGGGCGGGGAGCGAAAAATCGACCAAGACAACATCGACGATCCAGGCTATAGCTTCGGACCAGGCTTGTCGAAAGAGAGTTATCGCCGCTTGTTCATCTATCCGATTATAATCGTGATTTTCCGGATAATTTTTTATCTAAGCCGGCCGCTTACGCTTTTGGGCCGGCTTATTTATTATCCTCTTAAACAAATTGCCAGGATAACAGGAGAAAAATCCACCAGCCAGCCCGGCCAAGCGGCTTTTTATGGCCGCAAATCGATCCCGAATATCGAAAAGCCCAGCATGCCCGAAGACAATTCGCCCGATAGCGCTGAGGAGCCCTTGCCCCAGGCGGAAGAACCGGCCATTACCGGCAAAGGCAGCGCAGAGCTTACTGCTTTGTCGGAGTTGCTTTTCGACAATGAGTCTTTTGCCAGGCCGCGACGGATGAAACCTATTTTTGTCTTGGCCGTTATAATGTTCTTGATAATATTACCCCTTAAGGGAATTTCCCTTTATCCATCCCTGCGCGACTGGCAGGGGCGTGTTCTGGGCGTCACCGAAAGCGCGGCCCAGGAATTGATTCGCGGCGGCGATTTATTGAAGCAAGAGGATTTTACCGCGGCTATTGATCGATTTTCCGCCGCCCAGAACGGTTTTCACGAGGTCAGCCGGCAAATATCCCTGATCAGCAAAGCAGCATCGTTTATCGGCGAGCTTCTGCCATCCGACAAACTGCGGCTGGCGGACACGGCCGATGATATCGCATTAAGCGGAGAACTATCCGCCCGGATCGCCGGACGGCTGGGGGAGACCTTGAGCATGATCGATCAGCACGGGAATGAGCTGCCCGCTCTTCTGCCCGAATTCGAGAAGCAAGTCCTGGAGCTTAAAGTATTGGCCGGACAACTCCTCGAAGCAAGCGAGGGCATCGATGAAAATGCGATACCAGATGAATATAAGGCACAGATCAAGCTGTTGAAGGCCGCGGCCCAGCAATCGGTCCTCGGGATCGACCGGCTGTATGCCGTCATCTCATTAGCCGGAGAAATGGCCGGCTTTGACTATGACCGGCGCTATTTAGCGGTGTTCCAGAACAATACAGAAATGCGCGGCAGCGGCGGCTTCATTGGCAGCTATGCCCTGATCGATATCCGCAATGGGCAAGTACAAAGCTGGGAAGCACCCGGCGGTGGAAGCTATGATACCGAAGGCGGGTTATCGGCGCTGGTTAAGGCTCCGGAACCGCTTTGGCTGGTCAATCCGCTTTGGCATTTTTGGGATGCCAATTGGTGGCCGGATTGGCGAATGAGCGCGCAAAAACTGATGTGGTTTCTGGAAAAAAGCGGCGGACCTACGGTCGACGGCGTTATTGCCCTGACGCCAACCGTAATGGAGCGAATATTGACGGCGATCGGGCCGATCGATCTGGATAGTGAAGAATATGGCGTTACTCTGACAGCCGAAAATTTCTGGCCGATCGTCCAGTCGATAACCGAAGCTAAGCCGCCTGCGGCAGCGGCTACTTCTTCACTGGCAACAACAACGGAGCCGGCGAAGTTGGCCCCGAAAAAGATAATAGGAGATTTAATCGAGAAAATAATGGCGGTCTTGCCGGAACGCCTGAACAGTCAAACTATGCTCTCACTGATGTCCGCGCTCGAAAGCAGCCTGGTCGAAAAGCAAGTTTTATTGTACGCGCCAGACCAAAGTATCGAGCAAAAAATATGCAGTCTGGGCTGGGGCGGAGAAGTAATCGATACAAGCGGGGATTACCTTATGGTAGTGAACAGCAATATTGCCGGTGGAAAAACGGACAAAGTGATAAAGAACGATTATAAGCTCGAATCCAGCATAAACGCCAACGGAGAGATCCTGAATCGTCTATCCGTGGTCCGGGCCCATAGCGGTGTCAAAGGCGATGAGTTTACCGGAGTACGTAATGTCAACTGGCTGCGGGTTTATGTTCCGCTGGGCAGCGAGCTTGTCTCCGCCAGCGGTTTCCGGCCACCGGATGAGTCATTTATCGAAAACCCAGACCAGGATTGGCAAGAGGACCCCGAGCTTATGGCCGGAGAAGACCGGCCCGGACAAAATTCCGGAGATGCAAAAATCTACGAAGAAAACGGCAAAACCGTATTTGCCGGGTGGACTATGGTCGACCCGGGACAAACCGAAACCACGGTCTTTACCTATAAAATACCTTTTAGCATAAAAGCCGGCGAACCCGATGGAAATACGGCAAACCCGCCCGCGGAAGCGAACAAATATTCGCATAGCTTATTGGTGCAAAAACAGCCGGGAGCGACCAATACCGGATTTTCGTATAGCCTCGCATTACCGAACGGGCTAGAGCCTACCTGGATTTATGGTGGATTAAAGCCTGTTGCAGCCTCGCTTACAGCGGACCGCAGCCTTGATAAGGATTTTATTCTGGCGGCGGAATTCGAACATCGGCCGTAAATAATTAATCCAGGCATTTTTTAAATATTCGCTATTATCAATATATGGTGTATTTATATATAATAATCCTGATCGCGGCTCTCTCTGCGGCAATGCTTATTGCCCGCAGAATAGTGAAGGCAATCTGGCAAAAGACGGCCTACCACTCGCACATGGTCTATCTGGTACGATTGCCGAAGGATAAGCCGGGAGACGAAAAAAAGGAATCAACGATCCAGGAGCTTAAAGAGGATATCGGAAAAGGTGAAACAATTTTTGCCGCTATCGGCGGCTTGCGCGCCCAGCGGGGGATCAGGGCCTGGTGGCGCGGGCGCGACGACCATTATTCCTTCGAAATCGTGGCCAGCAAAAAAAAGATCGCCTGGTATATCGTCGCCCCTCGGGCGGCAGCGCGCTATCTGGAACAGCAGGTTCACGCCTATTATCCCGATGCCGTGATCGAAGAGGTGCGGGATTATAACATATTCCACCCCCAGACGACCGTCAAAGCCGGCTATCTTACCACCAGACGGCACTATCTCTTTCCGATCAAGAGCTATGAGAAGCAAGAAGCCGATCCGATGAATTCGATCATCAACGTCCTGAGCAAGCTCGACGAAAACGAAGCCCTGGCGATCCAGTTCACGGTCCGCAGCGCGTACGCTTCGTGGCATAGCGCGGGTCAGGGAGTAGGACGGCTGATGCTGCAAGGCAAGACTGTGCGGGAGGCGGTCAGGGTCTGCTCCCGGAACCCGGTCATGGCTGCCATATCCGACTTATGGGCTGCAGCCAAACCGCCGAATCCCCGCGAAAAGCAATTACAACAATACCAGCAAACGCCGCGGCTTACACAGATGGAAGAAGAAATGCTGAAAGGCATCGAGGAAAAGAATTCCAAAGCCGGCCTTGATGTTAATTTGCGTATTATCGTCAGCGCCGCCAATGCCGGAAACGCGCAAATATACCTGGAAAATCTTGCTTCTGCTTTCAGCCAGTATAATTTATACGAATATGGCAATAGTTTTATCAATAAAATAAGGATTGGAAACCAAAAACGCTTACTGCAGGATTTCATTTACCGGCGCTTCAACGAAAAAATCTCTTTTCTTCTCAATACCGAGGAGCTGGCCAGTCTATATCATTTTCCCCTGAAAGAAACTGAAATCCCCAATATCCTGTGGCTGACGGCAAAGCATGGCGCGGTACCGAGCAATATTCCGGAAGAAGGCATCGTACTTGGACGGAACATATACCGCGGGCGCGAACAGCTTATCCGCATCAAGCGCCCCGACCGCCGCCGGCATACATATGTGATCGGTAAATCCGGCACAGGCAAGTCTTTCCTTTTGTCCAGTATGGCGATTCAGGATATCATTAACGGTGAAGGCGTATGCGTCATCGATCCGCACGGCGATTTGATCCAGGACATCATAGCCCGCATCCCGCCGCAGCGCGCCGAAGATGTGATCCTATTCTCACCGGCTGACATCGAAAGGCCCCTGGCTTTGAATTTGATGGAATTCGATGCGCGCTACCCCGAACAAAAAACTTTCGTCATCAATGAGATGATCAGGATATTCGATAAGCTCTACGACCTCAAGTCGACCGGCGGACCGATTTTCGAACAGTACATGCGCAATGCGATGTTGCTGATAATGTCCGATCCCGCATCCGGTTCGACACTTATGGAAATACCGAAAGTATTGGCTGATCCCGCTTTCCGGAAAATGAAGCTGGAGCGCTGCAGCGATCCCACGGTAGTTGATTTCTGGAAGAAGGAAGCGGAAAAGGCCGGTGGAGACGCGGCTTTAGCTAATGTCGTGCCTTATGTGACCTCCAAGCTGACACAATTCATATCCAACGATACGATGCGGCCGATCATTGCCCAGCAAAAAAGCTCATTTAATTTCCGGGATATTATGGACCGGAAAAAAATACTTCTGGTTGATCTGCAAAAAGGCTTGGTTGGAGAGATGAACGCATTCCTACTCGGCATGATACTGGTCGGCAAGATCCTGATGTCAGCCTTGTCGCGGACAGACATGCCGAGCGAAGAGCGCTGCGATTTCTATCTGTATATCGATGAATTCCAGAATTTTACCACCGACTCTATCTGTTCCATTCTGTCGGAAGCGCGCAAATACAACCTTAACCTCATCTTGGCACACCAATATATCGGGCAGCTGGTTAAGGGACAGGACAGCAGTATCAAAGATGCTATCTTCGGCAATGTAGGGACAATAATGTCCTTCAAGATCGGTTCCGAAGATGCCCAGGCGCTGGAAAAAGAGTTCAGTCCTGTATTCAACCAATATGACCTTATTAACATTGAAAAATACACGGCCTACGTCAAGCTATTGATCGACAATACCGCCAGCCGCCCCTTTTCCATGGGCACGATCGCGCCCCTACCAGGAATTATGCTTCCCGGTTTGCCGCAAAAGATCAAGACTTTGTCCCGACTCAAATTCGGCCAAGACCGGCAGATAGTCGAAGCGGAGATCAGAAGAAGGGCAGCTATCTGAAACGGGAACACGTAAACACCCGAACACCTGAGCACACGGCCGATAATGTAGTTACAGCCATAATCGCCAGCGCCTTGCCGTCTACGAGCTTTAGTGCCCTTGTGTTGCCCAGTTTACAAACCCCAAAAAATAATATAAACTATAATAAAGACTTAAAGTAAAATAAATACTTTCAAATATAAACTAACATTAAACAAAAAAGTATGGGGAAGTCAGAAAACCAAGACCCAAAAATCCATGATGACCTGGATCCGCCAATTCCGGATGGAGAAGAAATGTCCGAAAAAAGCGAAAATGAAAATACCCAGGATATCACGATAAACGCGTCAAAAATCGTATTGGTCAAAAAACTACTCGAAAATATCAAAGAAAATACCGAAAGGATCAACCAGCTGATTTTTGCGAACGTGGATGAGGAGCAGATCTCCCGGATTTCCATCGGCCAAATGTCGGATCTCATAACTCCGGCGGAAAGCAGCACCGAAGAGGCCGGCGGACGGATAATCGAAGGCGTATTTGACGGGGAAAACATGATCGGTCCTGACGGCAAACAATACAGCGTCCCGGCCAATTATGCTTCCAAATCCAAACTAGTGGAAGGCGACATACTCAAATTGACCATTACCCAGAGTGGAACTTTCGTTTATAAGCAGATCGGTCCGATCGAACGCCGGCGAATCGTCGGCATGCTCGAGCAGTCAGCCAGCGGCAATTTTACGGTTGATTCCGACAATAAGAAATGGCGAGTTCTGACCGCCAGCGTGACGTATTTCAAAGGCCAGGCGGGTGATGAAGTTGTGATTCTGATACCGAAAACCGGAGAAAGCAAATGGGCGGCAGTCGAGAACATTGTGAAGAATCCCGAATAGATCCACTATATATATGAGAAAAAATCCCACGCAGGTGGGGTTTTTATTTGAAAACAAGCTAACATCAGACACCTTGGCGCCGAAAAATGAAAAAAACTAATTAATAAAGTTTTGGATATAGCTGCTGGCCATCAGGTGTTCCGGTGTTCAAGTGTTCTCGTGCTTAGTGAGTGCGTCTTGATTATTACTGGAATACGGATATAATACATACATAAGAATAACTGTATAAAATATGGCAACCCTATACCGAAAATATCGTCCCCAGAACTGGGAAGAAGTGGTAAACCAGAACCATATCAAAGTAACCCTGACCCAGGAGATCGCCGCGTCGCGGACCGCCCACGCCTACCTGTTCAGCGGACCGCGCGGTGTCGGCAAGACCACAATAGCGCGCGTTCTGGCGAAATCCGTTAATTGCGAAAATATCCAAGCGGGACAATATGAGCCGTGCGGAAAATGCTCTTCCTGCCGCGAAGTTACGAGCGGACGGGATCTCGACATTATCGAGATAGACGCCGCCTCCCATACCGGAGTCGATAATGTACGGGAAAATATCATTGCCGCCGCCCGGATTTCGCCCAGCCGGGGGAAATACAAGGTGTTTATAATCGACGAGGTCCACATGCTTTCGATCTCGGCATTTAACGCTCTTCTGAAGATATTGGAAGAACCGCCATCATCCGTAATATTCGTGCTATGCACGACCGAGGTGCACAAAATCCCCACGACGATAATTTCCCGCTGTGAACGCTTCGATTTCAAACGGATCAATGTCAGTGATCTTGTCAAAAAGCTCACTTTTATCGTCCGCAAAGAGAATATCAAAGTCGACAAAAAGATCCTCGAAGCCATTGCCCGCCACAGCGAAGGTCATATGCGCGACGCCGAAAGCCTCTTGGGGCAAGTAGTGGCGATCGGTGGCGCGGAAATATCCCAGACCGAAGCGGACCTGGTGATCCCCAGGAGCGATATCAATGAGGTCCTTAACCTTCTGGAGGCTTTGACCCGGCACGATGCCGCTTCCGCCATCGAACTGGTGAACAAACTTATCGATGAGGGGCTGGATTTGAAGCGCTTTTTGACGGACTTTCTGGAGATGATGAGAAAATTACTGCTTATCAAAATAAACCCGACGCTGGTCGACCGGCTGGGGCTGGAAATGGGGGAACAACTGCAGTCACGCCTAAAAACCGTCAGCGATTCAACCTCGATACCGGCCGTGATCAGAACTATAGAAGAATTCCAAAAAGCCAAAAATTCTTTAACCAGCTCGTTCATCAGCCAGCTTCCGCTGGAGATCGCGATCGTCCGGCTTTGTTCGAATGAACCCGAGTCCCATCCTGAACCTACCCGGCCGATTCCGCCCAGGGCCATTGCGCCGGAGCCGAACACAGCGCCAAGGAATATCACCCCAGCACCGAATAACACCAGCGGTCAGGTAATAAGGAAAGAAGATATCATGTCCAAGTGGCATGAAGTACTGGCCAAGATCAAGCAATATAACCATTCCCTCTCTTTCATCCTGCGGGTCTGCGAGCCGAAAACCGTAAATGGCAATCAGCTTTGCCTGGCCTTCAAGTACAAGTTCCATAACGACCGCATGAAAGATATGAACATCCGTACGGTTATCGAAAAGGTGCTCAACGAAGTCTACGGCCAGCCGCTTACCATCGAATCGGTGATCGACGAAACGATCACCACACCGACCGATAAGCCGGCTCCGCTTGCCGAGATCAAGATCGAGCCGGCAATCGGCACTAACGAACCTGTACCGGAGCAGGGGAGCGGAGACAAAAAAGACGAACCGCCGAAAGGCGACGATAATATGATCGACAACTTGCTCAAAACTTTCGGCGGAAAAGTAATATCGTAGTTAAAAACTTTACATATACAAAAACAGCCATACAGGCTGTTTTTATATATGGGACAAGTTTACATTCCAAAGTCAAACAGTACTTATAATAATTTACTTTTGCTTCTGCCGGCTCTTCCAAGCTGTTGTAATCGATTAATATTTCTTCCCCGGCCATAATATCTCTGAATGCATACCAATTATAGTTCTGATGGTGTGCGTTTGGATTTTTTGAATGGTTCAAATACCATCCTACCGGCATTTGTCCGAAATCCTCCGGACACACCAGTTCATCACCCCTGTTCATGCAATAATCATGGAATGGCGCGGGAATGTCATTTGTTTTTAATATTCTAATCCTGTTTTCGAATAACTTCTCATTACCAAACAGTCGCAAGTATGTTCCTTTGGCAATGTCGTGCACGGCAAAAACCCCGACCCCATGGTTTGACGGCTTGAGAATAAAAGAAAATTCGTTTGTTTGCTTTTTCATATTATTTGTATTAACTATTATAAATATTTTAACAAAATGTAAGTTGAATGTCTATAAATAAAAAAGGCAGATAAAGTCAGAAGAATATTCCATACTTTATCTGCCTCTGCCGACCGCCCCGCGCTGAATAAGCATCAGGATTACCAATTTAGAGTATAAACAGGTAGCAAGTCAGCTTTTAACAGACAACCCTACGACCAAAATCGTAGATTTATACTGTCTGTTTCATAAACTATTTCGAAATCAATTGTCTCGAGCTAGAATTCCTGGTTAATATTTCCCATTCCCGGTTTTCTGTTACTTGTTGCCAGTGATGGAAATAACCGTTAACTTGCCACCATCTGTTTCCTTCAAAAGGGCAGACATGCAGTCGGTCATTACAAGTCCCGTTAATCGGGACGGCTGGCTGGGTGCCAGAGCTGTTTCTCAAGCTATTACAATTATAGCAAAATGGGTCACAGGCGGTTTTAGCTAAATCTTTTGCCGCCTGATCTTTGTCAAAGGAATGGGCATGCGTACCGCATCTTCGACACACGACCATAAATCTCCCGTTGACATCTTTTTGATCAAGTAATTCTGCCTGCTCATGAGGCCCGACTTCTACCATTGGGGTATCCATATCGTCTCCTTTCGTTTTTTATTTTTATACAACGATTAACTATTTTTGCATAATTTAGATAAATATTCAAGTAATAATCAAGCTAATAAATAAAAAAAATGAAAAAAATAATTTATTTTTCACCATTTTTATTCAAACAGAATTAATGTTTTGTTCAATTTTAGCAATTACCGGATTGACTTATTAACAATTTTATTGTAATATCTAAAAAGCCACGTTTAGTGGTTAATTTTTATTAATTCGGGGATCGTCTAGTGGTAGGACACCAGGTTCTGGCCCTGGCAACCTTGGTTCGAATCCAGGTCCCCGAGCATAATAAAACAGTCCCGACCGAGGGGCTGTTTTATTATGGTTGTGGGATCAGCGAAGAACTAAGCCAAAGGACGGGAATAAGGCAAATACAAAATAACATACACGGATTCATAAACATTAACAATTTAATCGAAGTGGTGTGAGACGGGGCTTCCGCCCCTTCGAATCCAGGTCCCCGAGCATAATAAAACAGTCCCGACCGAGGGGCTGTTTTATTATGGTTGTGGGATCAGTGAAGAACTAAGCTAAAGAACAAGAATAACGCAAATACAAAATAACATACACGGACTCATAAACATTAACAATTTAATCGAAGTGGTGTGAGACGGGGCTTCCGCCCCTTCGAATCCAGGTCCCCGAGCAAACACGGATGAGCAGGCGCAAAAGCGTCTGTTTTTTCGTAATACTCGCTCTGTTTTAAGAGTTCGGAAGTGGCATTTAGCTTAGGCATCCATTCGGATAAAAACTGGTAAGTCGGCGTATATTGAACGATCAACTTTTTGTCCTTCAATTTCAGATCGGCAAAAATTTTGTTTACAAGCGTCCGTTTGTCGTCCGGCGTTGTTTTATTGCTCAAATACAATTCTTTTGCCTTGTAGGCCAAATCGTGGATTTCTACGCCTACCTCATAATAGTGATAGACAATTACAAATACTTCAAATTTTCAGCGAAGTTTAGCAAATTAGGTGTTGACGTTGGAGGTAAAAGGTGCTAATGTGGTAATAACTTATTAAATTTATCTTAGATAATTATTATAAAAAACTATGTATTTAATTTCTCAATCTGAAGGTTTAATAACTTTGTTAATTTTTGGCGTAGCAATGTTCGCTATCATATATTTTTTAACGAAAAAACAGTTCCATTCTAAAGATGCATTTTTAGTGGCGAGGCGTGAAGTCGGCTGGTTTCGAGGGTCATTAAGCATTGCCGTGAGTTGGATTTGGGCGCCAGCAGTTTTTATTGCCTCAATGCAAGCTTATACTCAGGGTATTGCGGGTGCATTTTGGTTTATAGTTCCAAATATTATTTGTTTTTTGTGTTCGCGCCCTTAGCCATTAGATTGAGAAGATTCTTACCAGATGGTTATACTTTGCCAGAGTTTGTTTTAAAGCGCTACGATAATGATAAAAAAACGCACTTAGCATTTTTAGTATTATTTTTTGGCTACCAGTTGGGTGCAATAATTATTAACACATTGGCGAGCGGAGTCTTGTTAAATGCATTAACCGGCATTAACTTTTATGTTGCAGTCTTGGCCGTGATGGCAATGGTTTTGCTATATGCTTTGATGAGCGGATTAGAGGCCTCAATTATTACTGATGTTATTCAAATGGCAATGGTTTTGTTGTTTTGTTTTATTTTGGTTCCGTGGATCATGATAAAGGCTGGTGGCATTTCTTCGGTTATTGGTGGTCTGGGAGGCATAACTGGAAAATTTGGAAATATATTTAATCCATGGATAGCATATTCTTTCGGTATCGCCACAACATTAAGTTTAATTTCTGGTCCGATAGGAGATCAGATGTTTTTTCAAAGAGTCTATGCTTCGAAAAAGGAGCAAATTGTTAAGACTTTTGTTGCCGGTGGTTTAATTTTTGGGTTAGTGCCAACTATTTTGTGCCTCCTTGGCTTTATTGCAGCTAATCCTCATTTTAGCTCGGCCATTTTAGTAGCCGACCCACAAATGGTTGGGCCGCTTGTTATTGGATATTTTTTACCTAAAATAGCTTTAATAATATTTTTATTTATGGCATTCGCAGCATTGGCCTCCACAATCGATAGCTCATATTGCGCCATTAGCTCTTTAGGCACGATAGATATTTATAAAAAATATTTAAATCCTGATGCCAATGATAAGCAGTTGTTAAGTGTTTCTCGAAAAGTTATGTTAGTCATGGCCCTGGTCGGAACTGGGATAGCCTTGCTCCAGCCTAAGCTTTTATGGGTATTTCTTATTTATGGTGCGTTGGCTTCAGCCGGTTTTTTCCCGACGGTGTTTAGTCTATATTGGAAAAGATTAAATAAAAGTGGTGTATTTTGGGCGGTTACTCTTTCTCTCGTTATAGGCTTACCGCTTTCTGTTTATGCCAATATCACAGAGAATGTAAATCTTATTGTCCTTTCTTCTGTATTAAGCGTAGTCATAGGATTGATAACTTGTTTAGTTGCAGGATTCTTAAACAACAAAACTGTTTATAGTTTTGAAAAAGGCAAAACAGAAATATTGCCCGTCAAAGCATTGGCAGGAAATTAAAATAATATATGAAGCGTATTCTTTTGATTGGACTTGGAGGAACGATAGTTTGCTCTTCCACAGAGGAAGGACTTGTACCAAAATATTCGCTTGAATATCTACTATCGAAAGAGCCAAGGATTAATCAAATTGCTAAAATGGAAACAATCCAGTTGATGAAAAGAACAATAGTTTATCCTAAGGATTGGACTAAGATTGCTAAATTGATAGCCAAATCATTGAATAAGTTTGATGGTTTTGTTATCGCGATGGGCACAGATACTTTGGCTTATACTTCGTCTATGTTATCGTTTATGTTGAAGGGGATAGAAAAGCCAGTCGTGATCACCGGCGCAATGATTTCAGCAGAAAATAATAAGTCTGACGCAAAGATAAATTTAATAGATAGCATTTCTTTCGCCTGCGGAAAGTATGGAGGAGTATATGTTGTGTTTAATGGCAAAGTAATAAAAGGTTGTCGCGCATCAAAAGTAATCACTAATAAAATAGCGGCATTTGAAAGTATTAATACGCCATATTTTGCCACAATTAAAAATGGAAGATTGTTTTGTAGTCATGAATCAGTTAACAAGAAAAGTAAATTAATTTTAAGCACAAAAATTGATACAAGTGTGATTACAATCAAGCTAAACCCGCAACTCTCAGAAAATTTATTTGGTCTTTTGTCTGCATATAAAGGGTTTATTATCGAGGGTTACGGCGATGGTAACATTTCTGACAATTTAGTTTCTGCAATCACGAAACTAGTTAAAAATAATAGGCCCGTTGTCGTTGCTTCTCAATGTGTCTACGGAGAGGTTGAACACAAGTACCGTGGCGGGTATTCTGCTATTAAAGCAGGTGCTATTTCTGCGAAAGACATGACAAATGAATCTGCGCTTACAAAATTAATGTGGTGTCTTGGCCAAACTAAAAAATTGCATATGATAAAAGAGCTAATGCATAAAAATATTTGTGGAGAAATATCTTAAATTTTTGAATAAATATGAAACTATATCTATCATCATTTAAAATCGGAAAATATCCTGAAAGGTTGGTGGAGTTGGTCGGCAATGGCAAACGTGCCGTAGTAATTTTAAATGCGCTTGATTATAAGCAAGAATCAAGGGACAATTTTTTATTAAGTGAAACAAAAATGTTGACTGATTTGGGATTTGAAGTGGAAGAATTAGATCTGAGGAAGTATTTTGGGAAACAGGAATACTTGGAAAAATATTTAAGAAAGAAAAATTTGGTTTGGGTGAATGGCGGTAATACATTTTTATTAAGGCGAGCGATGAAGCAAAGCGGTTTTGACATAGTAATATCAAAACTTTTGAAAGAAGATGTTATTGTTTATTCTGGTTTTAGTGCGGCTTGTGTTGTGCTACATAAAGATCTTCATGGGATTGAATTGACTGATGATCCAAATATTTTAGCAGATGGGTATGTTAAAGACGTTGAATGGTTTGGTTTGGGGTTGATAGATTTTTCAATAGTTGTTCATTATGATTCTGATCATTCGGAATCAGAAGCTACCGTGGAAGAGATTAAATACTATAAGAAAAATGGCATACCGCATAAACTTTTGCGTGACGGAGAAGTTATTGTGATAGATGGAAATAAAACAGAAATTTTAAAATTGTAAGTCGTATTCTTATGAGATATATATTAAGCACAAATAAAGATATTAAAAAGCGAATGCGAGCTTTTAATGTTTACTATGCCTTGCTGAGAGAATTTATTGAAAAAGGTAATTTAAAATGTAGTTTGGATAGGGGTGCGTTCACGCATCCTAAACAAATTCTCAACAGCGATATTATTAATTCTCTAGGAGCAAAAAGGCACAGAGTATCCTTGGGATATGGTCCGGAAGCTGGTGAAGAAAAAATAAGAAAAAATATAGCACAATTAGAAAATTTAAAGCATAAAACTAATTATTCTTTAGCCAACATCGCTATTGTTGCAGGCGCATGGTTTGGAGTGGAAATTGTAATTGAAGAAATTAAACAACGCCAGAAGAGCAGCTCAAAAAAATTAAGAATTGCAGTGATTGGTCCTACTCACTATCAGTTATTTCAAAGACCAATAGAAGTATTTGGAGCAGAAGTTTTGGGCTTTGATTTTATAAACTTTGAAGGCAGTACTCCAAGATCAAGAAAGGAAATAGACGAAATACTAAATTATAAACCAAATATTATTTTTGTTACGAATCCAAATAATCCTGTTGGAGAATATTTTCCAGCCGAACTCTTGAAATATTTAATCAGTACAACCAAGAATAAAAACATGTATGTAGTTATTGACGAGATGCAAAATTTTTTGCCAGTAGCTGGCAGGGGGTTGAAGTATGGAAAGTGGATTCAGTCTGAGCACGTTATTAGAATAGATTCTTTTTCAAAACATTATGGATTGGCTGAGTATCGTGTTGGCTGGGTTATTGCAAACAAGGATTTTATTGGAAATAGATACGAAGGGATTGTTCAGCATACGCGAGGGTTAATGGGCAATGCGCCACGCGCTGCGAATGACGCAATTTTAAAGTTGCTTGATATTGAACTTGAATTTATGCGAAAAAAAATTCATCAGCTTGAAAAACATTTGAATGATTTAAATAAGAAAGAACAATTTATTATTAAATATTTATCGAAAAATCCTAAGATAGAAATAATAGAACGTGATGCTTGTTTCAATATAACTATTAAAATTAAGGGCTATTCAAGCGATATTGTTCTAGCTAGACGTTTAATGGAGGCAGGTATTCTAATTATGCCTTGTGAGGGATATGGCTACAGATCGAACGATGTTGTAATGCGAATTACTTTCGCAGAACGATGGGATAAAATAATCTTTGGAATTAAAACTTTAAATTCAATAATAAATAATCCAAGGAATTAAAATTTAAGTTCAAAAAATAGAAAATGATAGTATGCACTGACAAAACAAAAAAAGGTGTTAATGTTATTTTTAAGTATCCAAACACTTCAGAAGTTAAACGCCTCAGTGATTATGCAAATCATCTCGCTGAAGAGGAAGAGTTTTTATTGTTTCATGGAGAGAAAGTTAGCCTTGCGGAAGAAAGGGCTCGATTGTTAGAAAGTATTAATGAAATTAAACAGCACAAAGCAATATACTTAGTGGCTTTAGTTAATAATACAATAGCTGGTTTTGGTAGAATTAAATTAAGATCAAAAGTAAATAGTCATATTGGTGACCTCGAAGTATCTGTCGCAAAAAAATTTCGTAGTAATGGCGTCGGTTCTTTGTTAACGTCAGTTTTAATTTCAGAGGGTGAAAAAAAATTGGAAGAGTTAAGAATTATATCTGCAACTACATTTGAAGTTAATACTTTTGCCAAAAAAATGTATAAAAAATTAGGGTTTAAAAAATTTGGGTGCCTCCCGGAAGGTGTACATCACAAAGGAACATACATTGGTTTGTTGCATCTTTATAAAAAAATAGATCTGTAGTTAAAGCATCCTGAAATAATTATTATAAACAAAATATTCCTCGGGGCTTGTCCTGGGTGAATTATTGTTATACGGAAATGATAAATCCAACATGGATAAAATATTATGAGCAGGGTGTGCTGAAAGAAGAATTAACCTTCGATGAATCTGAAAGAAGAATTAATTTAAAAGCTGAAGAGTTGAGGCGATTAGGAATTAATGCCAAAGATAGGGTGATAATTAAGTTATCAAATTCTCCGCTCGCTGTTATAACTTTTTTTGCAGTTTATCGCTTGAAAGCAATCGCAGTACCAGTCGGTACATTAGAGAGTGAGGATAGGCTAAATTTTATAATATCTGATTGCGATGCCAAAGCAATTATATCATCGGATGGGATTGTGATTTTAGATAAGGAAAATAAAAATCAAGCATCAGTGGGTGATATCATCAGCACGATTATATATACTTCTGGGACTACCGGTGTGCCGAAAGGAGTTTGTTTAAGTTGGGATAATTGGGTTGTAAATGCTAATTCCTTAATAAAGCATCACAAGATAAATAATAAAACTATTTTTGCAAGCCCGCTTTTATTAACTCATTGCAATGCTCATGGCTTAGCTATGATAGCAACTTATTTGGCTCGATCCAAGTGGATATTATTTGATAAAGTTTCGCCAGAATTTTTAGACATAATTTCGAAAGAGAGGGTTAACATATTGAGTGTGGTTCCGTCCATCCTTTTTAAGCTTTATAAGGAAAACAGAACTTGGAAACCGCATAAGCAGTTTAAATATATTTTGACAGCAGCAGCGCCGCTGAGTGCTGATTTATTATTAAAGATAATTACTGAGTGGAAAATAAAGATAGTCCAAGGATATGGCCTTTCTGAGAGCACTAATTTTTCATGTACTTTGCCTGTGGATTTGGGTAATATTTTATATAAAAAAATAATGTTTCCGACGCCATCAATCGGAATTGCGTTAGATAATGTAAGAATAAGGATTGGAGAAATAAACAAGGAGGGATTGGTTGGAGAATTGTTAATCTCTTCAAAATCTAATTTCAGCGGTTATTGGGGAAAGGGGAAAATTGGTTATAAAAAATGGGTAGCTACAGGGGATATCGGTAGTTACAAAAAGATTAATGGAAAGAAATATTATTATTTGAGAGGTAGAATTAAAGAAATTATAAATAGAGGAGGAGAAAAAATAAGTCCAATAGAGTTGGAGGCGGAACTAAACGAGATCGGTTTAAGTGGAGAGTTTGCCATTGTATCTATTCCCAGCGAAAAATACGGTGAAGATGTGGGATTAGCATGTTGCCAGCCATTTGATTATTCTATATTGCAAAAATTGCCAAAATATCGTAGGCCTAAAAAGGTTTTTCTTTTTGATAATTTATTTTATACTCAGACAGGTAAACTACAAAGGAGGAAGCTGTCAGACTTTTGTGTTAACGATGCAAAAATAATTTATGCAGAATAAAGAATATAGTTAAAACGACTGAAAATATTTAGATCATTGACAGAACCGTCTTAATTCGCTATAGATTAAGATGGTTTTTGATTCGGCAATTGAACTTTGACAAACATTCTCAGGTTAAATCTGAGGCAAAAAATAAGGAGGCAAGTCATGCATACGATACGTGAAATATGCGATATGTTTACTTCTCTTTTGGGTAATGATATTCGAGCTAGAGGAAGAATAACGTCAGTGCGCCGTATGAAAAAATCGGTTTTTGTCGATTTGACATTGAAAGCTTCCAAAATTCAATGTTGTTTTGAACATGATTCTGGTTACCGGCCAGAGAATGGAGATTTGGTTGAAGTTTTTGGTAAGTGTTTTTATACCAACACAAAAGAGCCCACGATAGACGTTTTTGAAGTGTCTGTTGTAAACAACTGGAAGGCTGACGTTGAGTATGGAGATGTGTTAAGGAGTAAAGTTAACTTGCTTCAAGCGTTTTCGCCTGAAGCCTACCAAAGATTCCATTATCCCCAAGCAGTTAGGAATTTTATACGGCAATTTTTGACTTCAAGAAGTTATTTCGAAGTACAAACTCCAATCCTTGGGAGGAACTATAATGGCGGAAAATCCTTTCCAGTCACAAGCTCTTACCTTGGCAAGAGTATTGGATTTAATAGAACGACTATGGAAGACCGCATGCAGGCAATTATCGGAATCGGTTATAAAAGAATATTCCAAATAGGGAGTATCTTTCGTAGCGATAAGGAGCATACCTTCCTTGAAGGTTACGAGGCATTTCTTAGCTGGGAGGATGGCAAAGAGCTTATAAAGGAGATGCTCGCTTACGTTGTCGAGAAACTTGTTCAAGAGGGAATCGGAGACGTTGATCATACGGCGGAAGATATTATGAATAAACACTGGCTCGAAATAGATTTTTTTGCTGGGGCATTCGACAAATTCAAGATGGATAGCGAACTAATCTCGAGAGCTGGAGATGAAATGGTTGGGCTACTTGCGGAGAAAGGAGTATTAAAGAGCAATGTGGTATCTTTAGAAAGTATTGCAGATGAGCTCGCAAATGCCATTGCAAGTGGAACGGGGATGCCAACTATAGTAAACGGTTTTCCGGTTTGGTCGTCGCCTCTTTATGCTCCTTGCGGGGTTGCTGAATTTTCTGTCCAGATTCAAAGAAGCAGAATGTATCTACCCGGTTTGAAGGGTGGGTTTGAAATTGGCGTTCAAGAAAACGATTATGATAGGTTTTTGGATAGGCTGAATGGGCAAAGGGAAGTCTGGAAACTATCCAACGAAGATATTCGTATTGCGGACTCTGATCTGGCCAAAGTTATTTCCGGAGGGTTACCTCCAATTTTCGGCTTTGGCATGAATCCAGATCGTATACTCAGGATATGGCGTAAAGACTGCGCCATAGATCCGTATAATGAGTAAATAGTCAATGGGTTATACTTCGGTATGACCCATTTTTTTGATAGAAAGGACTGTCAGACGTGCTATCGAGGGAAGATTATTTTGCTAGCAAATCTCATTTTTAACCTAACAATAAAAATAAATTTAATTTTAGTGGAGGAAATTGAAATTATTCAATAATTATAATTTTAATTGCATTCGTTCAAAAATAGTTCGGAAGCTGTCCAAGTACGCGAGCATAATAAAACAGTCCCGACCGAGGGGCTGTTTTATTATGGTTGTGGGATCAGTGAAGAACTAAGCTAAAGAACGGGAATAACGCAAATACAAAATAACATACACGGACTCATAAACATTAACAATTTAATCGAAGTGGTGTGAGACGGGGCTTCCGCCCCTTCGAATCCAGGTTCCCGAGCCGAGAAAAATGCGCAAGCGCATCTCGCGGCACGCTGCGAAAATAGTGGTTAGTGCCGTGAAGGATGGTTAACTTAATTAGCTTTTGGCGCATTTTGATGCGAGCCACGTGGAAGCGAAGCTTCTAAATGTGGCCTAATAAATGCCGTGCTCACTTGCAATAAATATACAAATATAAAAACACGCCCGTTTGCGTGTTTTTTGTTATAATGGTTAGGATAAATATTCGAATTAATTGATTCCAAAGTTGACAATATTAAACATGTGAGGGAGATAAAATACTCCTCCTATAATCCATTTTTAAATTCAAGTATGATAAAAAAATTCGATATAGAATAATTGGGAACGCATAACTGCAAAAAGCAAGGAGTACGATGGTTTAGATTTGGAGAAGTTGTTTCCGACGACTGACAAAATTACTGAGCGATCTATTAAGAAAGCGGAGGAAAGAATTTGTGGATTTGATAAGGCTGGGAAAAATATAAAGAAAAATTTTATATAGGAATGTTTAAAATATTTAAAAAAGAATTTCCCAAAGCTGTTTCTTTTTACATAAATACATCTCCTTTCTCGTATTTTAATATAGAAAAAAAGTATATTTCAATTTCAATGAGCTGTAATTTGTTATACCGCATATATTACATGAGGCTAACCACTATATGTTTAGAAAATATTATCAAGATAAAATAAAAGATGCTCATGATCATGAAGATGTAAAAGAAATTTTTTCCGTTGTGAATAATGATGTTTTAAAACCTATGGAAGATCCGTATTGGGCGATGTATGAAGAAAAAAGGTTAAGAGTTTTTAAAAGATGGGCAAAAACACAAGATATAGATAAAGTGATTGAATACATAAACAACAACTATAAATAAAGTCATAAGATTGCCTCGCATTTATTAAATTACTCTTCAAAGAAACAATTTTTTTAATCAGTCTCACTTTATTTCGAATAATTTTTAAAATTACATAAAAATATTCGGAAGCTGCCAACATATCCCCACACATATTAGACTGCCCCGACCGAGGGGCTGTTTTATTATGGTTGTGGGATCAGTGAAGAGCTAAACCAAAGGAGGGGAATAACGCAAATACAAAAAAATTTAGGTTCCCGAACAATAAAAAATGAACATCTATTGAATGTTCATCTATGGTTTTTAAACCCTGTAAAATATAAAAAGCCGATTGTTATATTTCCAGAATTGACCTTATTTCGCGACGCTACAACCGAAAGAGATGATTTTGGTCAAATTTTTCTTATTGTGCGGACAATCGCGATCAGGATCACTGCTCCGAGAAGCGCCACGAGGAAGCTGTAGAGATTGAATCCGGACACTCCGCCGTAACCGAAATAGCCCATGATCCATCCGCCGATAACCGCGCCGATAATGCCGATAACGATATCAAGCAATAACCCCTCTCTCCTGCCCATAATCAATGACGCAATCCAGCCAACAATACCGCCCATAATTATCCAAATTAAAATTCCCATAAACCTTATATTAATAATATATATAATTATATTATAAGTTTGAGACTAGAATTTAACGCAACATATTTGGCGCGAAGCGCCAATAATGCTATGTTAGATTCCTATGTCAAATTTTAAAAGATTAAGCGATTTAGAGCGGGAGGAAATCAGTCGTTTACTCTCGCAAAAATGCTCTTTCCGTCAGATTGCCGGTATCTTGGGCAGGAACATCAGTACCATCAGTCGGGAAATCAACGCTGGTGGCGGCAATAAATATACCTATCGGGCCGTTAGGGCGCAGAATCGGGCCAGGCGGAATGCCGCTAAAAGGAAATCCGGCAAGCATGAACTGAACGACAATCCGAAGCTGTGGACGTATATCAGAAAGAAACTGAAAAAGAAATGGTCGCCCCGCCAGATTGCCGAAGAGCTGGAAATAGATTATCCTCTAGATATGACTATGCATATATCGCCCGAAGCGATCTATACCTACATTTACGTGTTACCCAGGGGTTCGCTTAAAAAAGAGCTGACTGCCTGCTTGCGCCGTAACCATAAAAGGCGGTATAAACAAGCCCGGGGCGTCAAAATGGAGCGGAAAATAGAGGATATGCTCTCAATCGAAGAGCGGCCGAAAGAGGTTGAAGACAGGATCATCCCCGGTCACTGGGAGGGCGATCTGATCATTGGCAAGTACAATCGCTCGGCTCTTGGCACCCTGGTGGAGCGCACGACCCGCACGACTATCCTCATCCCGGTCAAAAGCAAAGACGCCGAAGTGGTGGCCAAAGCCTTCGCCAAGGAAGTGAAAAAACTGCCCCAGCAGATGAAACTGACGCTGACCTACGACCAAGGGCGGGAAATGGCCAAGCACAAGCTGTTTACCGGCATCACCGGCGTCAAAGTATATTTTGCCCATCCGAGAAGCCCTTGGGAGCGGGGCACCAACGAAAACACCAACGGCCTGATCAGACAATTTTTCCCCAAAGGAACCGATTTCAACAAAGTATCCAGATATGAAGTGAAAAAAGTGCAGGACTTGCTTAATGGACGCCCCCGGGCGGCATTGGGATTCAGAAAACCCTATCAAGTATTCAATGAGCTAATTAATAATAGTGTTGCGTTAAATTCTAGAAACTAGTAAGTTTATTAGGTTTGTATTAATATATAGCCAATTATTTTATATTGAAAATACGTCATAATATCGTTTACAGTCCGGAGATAAATACACTGGCGCAAGAATAGCATTATTCCGTTTGTCTTTTTGACATAAATATTATAACCCCAGTTTTTGGACCAGAAAATCTTCCAATACCTTATAATCATGGTACTGGCGGCCGATTTGGATATTCTTTTCCAGGCGGCCATTCGTTTTTTTATCAACCAGCCAATCCAGCGTTTGGGAAACGGCTTTTTCAATATTCTCCGCCGGCAGCCGGTAAAGGCCGTTCGCGTCATGCTCAAGGTTGTTGCCGCTGCCCAGGGATATAAAATCATAACCTTCTTTTCCGATATCATTCCTGAAAACAGGGTATTCGTAAACTACCATCGGTTTACGGGCAAAAACACCTTCGATGAACTGGTTGCCCCAGCCTTCCCAAATACTGGGAAAGGTAACCAGGTCAGCATAAGCATAAGCGTCCCAGAGCGAATAGGTCTTTACCCCCTGGCGGTAGCTGCGTCCGGCCTTGACATGGTCAGACACGAATTTGACATTGATATGTTCATCAAATGCTTTGTTTTTCAATTGGAACAGATATTCGCGCTTCTCGTCCTCGGCATAGCCGGCCGCCAGCAGGACGACCTTCACCCGGGTATTCATTTGTTTGCCGTTATACAGGATTTTTCCGCAAAGCACGTCAGCCTTTTTCTGCATTTCCCTGGCGAAATCAAGGGCGATCTCGATCCCTTTGCGCGGGATGATGCGGGTCGCCTGGAGGATGACGAGGTCTTTCGGACCGATCGCGAATTCCTTAAGGAAGTCCCTGTTGAAATTATCCTTGGTCCAGGCAGGGGCCGCAAAATCGATCACATCTGGCATGATATCCGCCGCGATATCATGGCGCTTCTTCAGTTCGTTACGGGCGATCGAGCTCAATACGACATGCTCGATATATTTGGACTTAGGCGGCATGAACTTAGCCATATAATTCTTCAGGTATTCATTCTTGGGGATCTCGAACTCCTTCCGTTCCCAGTAAAAATCATGATGGGTCGCCAGGCAGGGAATTTTGAATTTTTTGATCCATTTGGCCAACGCTTTGGCTGTGGCGATATGCTGGCCGAACGTAAATACGTTATGGGCGAGGACATAATCGAATTTTTCCGCCAGTTGGATGAAATTCAGCTTGGCTTCGATCGCCTGGCCTATCTTGTTCATCTTAGCCTTGAGCTCCATGGGGCTCAGGTCATCCCGGCGAAAATAAAAAAAGCCATTCTCTTTGATGATCGGAATGGCCCCGTTGTCCCATTCGAGCTCCTGAATCTGGTGGTCCGCCCCGCGCGAGCGGGGACCGGCGATCAGCTTGACCGTACAGCCGTGGCTCTCCAGAATTTCCTTGCGCTTGGCGACCTCCAGCGATACTCCGTCCGTGCCCCCCACCCGGTAATGGATAATCGCAATTTTTTTCGGTTTCATTCTTATCATAGCAACAATTATCATTTATATGTCTTATTATACCAATTTATCCCTGGTCAAACAACCGATTTGCCCTATTTATTTTTATAATTAATATTACTTTTTTGTATCGCAGAAGACAGCGATCGCGTCGCGCATAAAAACGGCCAACCCCGGGCGGAATTTTTCGTAATGGGCGGCAAAGCGCCGGTCATTAACATACATTTTGCCCAGGTTACGGTACATTTCAAGCGGGCAATCGTAGAAAAAGCACATACCCTTGTAATGCCTGGCGATCAACTCCTGCACGGCCGTGTCAGCAGGCCCCTTGTCCATGCCGGCGGCAATCTCCTGTGTTAATGCCTGAGAATCATTTTTCATATTCTCCATTTCCGTCTTTGTCAATTTTTTTACCCTGGCCATGCTTTGTTTGTACGTCTCGCTTTTACCCCAGCGCAGCTTTACTTCACTTTGGTATTGCCTGGCGGCTTTGTCCCGGAAAGGATCATACAATTCCCGGTCATCGATTTTGCTTTGTTTAGCCATATACTTGATGGTTTTATTAATTGTTAATATCATACGATCATATCTTTCCCTTTGTTTGTTTAGCTGGAATTTGTGATCCCGCAAAGCTTGGCGGATGTCGAAATCCGGCCGGTCAAGAATATCCCTGATATCGTCCAACGGCATATCCAATTCCCGGTAAAACAAAATTTGCTGCAAGCGGAGCAGTTCGGCTTTCTCATAATAACGGTATCCGTTCGGCATTGTTCCCGACGGTTTCAAGAGGCCGATCTCGTCATAATAGCGCAAAGTGCGCGCGCTGACCCCGGCCAGTTTTGCCAACTCATTAATTAAATATTTCATACAGACTAAACATCAGCCTTAAATCCGCGTAGCCATCGGCGGAAAATCGGCGGACTAAAGATTATAATATAAATAAACGGTGGATACAATCAAATAAATATAAGTATCTACTTTCATAGTAAACTATAACGTAACGTCAATGTCAAATTGGCCAAAGAAAAAGGGGTATCTGTTTGTTTCAGATAACCCCATTTGCCACCAGGCAACCGTTTTGGCTCGTGCTGCTTATACCTCCTCGGAGGTGCAGTAGCCAGATGCACGAATTGCTGTGTGGAATATATTAATATATCATATAGTCACAATTATGTCAAGGGTTTTATTAAATAATTAATCATAATTTGCCAATATTAGATAAATTAAATAATAATAGTAATATATTATTGATAAGTTTTACAAATCAAAAAGACCTTTAGAAAAAAGGTCTTTTTTAGGGATTGTTAATCAAGACAATCGACAGTTGATGTTCCCGCATAACATTCGTCCCAGGAGTAACTGATACCGAAGCTTTCTTCGCTGGCCACCAAGGCAACGGTGTCGGCGTCGGTAATATTTTCCTCGCTTCTGACCGCCCGGGGCGAGGCTAACATGGGTCCGATAAGCATGAAGATAACGGCGATATAAATAATTTTCATAACCGTTATCGATTTATTATGTTTAAGTTATTATTAGCAAATTGCTTATAGACTGCCGATAACAGAAAACTAATAGCAGACAAGCAAATATTAAGCTATTATCCGTATTTTGTAAAATACAAATAGCAAGCAGCTAAATATTTTAATTAAAACTGCAAATATGGTAATATTATTATGTTCACATAAACATATAAAAACACTTAATCAGGGATAATCGAATATATAATCCGAATCTTCAAATATGAACTATCGGATTATTTATGAAAAATATTCGGAGCATTCGTATTATACTTTATTATATTCATAAAGATCCAAATAAAATGAAATTAAAGAAAATTTTCAATCCCAAGACCATCGCCGTGATCGGCGCCAGCGACCAGAAGGGGAGTGTCGGTTATGCCCTAATGGACAATCTGATCAATTCCAAATACGACGGTATCGTTTATCCGGTCAATATCAAAAGGGAAAGTGTCCATAGTATCCGCGCGTACAAATCGATCACCGAGATCCCGGACCAGGTCGACCTGGCGATCATCGCGACTCCGGCGCAGACAGTACCGGGGGTGGTCGAAGACTGCGGCAAAGCGGGTATTGCCGGCGCCGTGATAATCTCCGCCGGTTTCCAGGAGATCGGCAAGACCGGCGAGAAGATGATGGCGCAAATCGTGGCTTCGGCCCAAAAATATGATATGCGCATCATCGGTCCCAATTGCCTGGGCTTCATGCGTCCCGACCTCCACCTGAACGCGACCTTCGCCAGCCAGATGGCCCTCAAAGGCAAACTGGCCTTCATCTCCCAGTCCGGTGCCATGGGTACCGCCATTCTCGACTGGTCGATCAAAAATAACGTCGGCTTCCGCTATTTCGTGACTATCGGTTCGATGGCCGACGTCAGCTTCCATGACCTGATCGACCATTTCGGCCAGGACCCCGAAGTTACCAGTATATTGCTCTATATGGAATCGATCAAAGATGCCCGCCGTTTCATGAGCGCCGCCCGGGCCTTTTCCCGCCAGAAACCGATCATCGTGCTCAAGGCCGGGCGGACCAGTGAAGGCGCCAGTGCCGCCAAATCGCATACCGGTTCGCTGGCCGGTAACGACGCCATCTTCGATGCCGCCTTCGAACGGGCCGGCATCATCCGCGTCGATACGCCGGTCGGCCTTTTCCATACCGCCAAATCGCTGGCCATGCAGCCTTATCCCAAAGGAGACAGGATGGCGGTCATTACCAATGCCGGCGGCCCCGGTATCATCGCCACCGATGCCCTGGTATTCTCCGGCGGCCGTCTGGCAAAGCTCGCGGACAGCACCATCAAAAAGCTGGATAAATTCCTGCCCGCCGCCTGGAGCCGCGGCAACCCGGTCGACATCTTAGGCGATGCCGATCCGGAAAGATACCGGCAAAGCCTGGAGTTGGTGCTGGCTGACGCCAATGTCGATTCGGCCCTGGTAATCTTAACCCCCCAGGCTATGACCGACCCGTCCGCCGTCGCCCGGGACCTGATCAAATTGTCCCACAAAAGCGACAAGACCATCCTTGCCACCTGGATGGGAGGCTATACCGTCGCCCCCGGCCGGGAAATACTGGAAAAGGGCAATATTCCCGTATACCGCCAGCCGGAAGACGCGATCCATTGTTTCATGAATATCGTCCGCTATTCCCATAATCTGGAGACCCTCTACGAAACTCCGGCCACCACGCCCCACGCCTTCGAGCCCAAAACCGAAGATAACCGCAAACTATTGAATGGCATCATTGGACAGAAACGCGACTCTCTCACGGAAGCGGAAGCCAAAACTCTTTTATCCAACTACGATATCCCAATAGTCGCCAATGGCACAGCCCATAGCCCGAAAGAAGCCGGGGTGATCGCGGAGAAACTGGGGTTCCCGGTAGTGATGAAGATCCTCTCGCCCGACATCATCCACAAAACGGATGTCGGTGGCGTGGTATTGGGGATCGATTCGCCGCAAGCGGCTGAAAAAGCTTATACCAAAATAATCGCTTCAGCCCGCAAACATGAACCGGATGCGGACATACACGGTGTTTTTATCGAACCGATGGTGAGCAAGCGTTATGAACTGTTGATCGGCTGCAAAAAGGACCCGATCTTCGGACCAGCGATCGTGTTCGGCATGGGCGGAGTGGCCGTGGAAGTCTTCAAAGACACGAAGATCGGCCTGCCGCCGCTCAACATGGCTTTGTCGCTCAAAATGATCAAGGATACCAAGATCTATAAATTATTGAAAGGTTTTCGCGGCATGCCCGGTGTGGACATCGCTTCGATCCAGTTCCTTTTGTACAAGTTCGCTTATCTGGTCGCGGATTTCCCGGAGATCAAAGAGATCGACATCAACCCTTTCGCGGTTGATGAATTCGGCGGGATTGTGCTGGATGCCAAAGTCTTGCTGGATAGCTCCACCTTCGGCAAAAAAATAAAACCGTATTCGCACCTGGTGATCTCGCCGTATCCCAAAGAGTATGTCAGTGAATTTACCATGAAAAACCGGAAAAAGGTCACTATCCGTCCGATCCGTCCGGAAGACGAGCCGCTGGAAGCGGACATGTTCACCACGTTTTCCAAAACCACCCAGCGCCACCGCTTTTTCCAGGAAATAAAAGAAATTACGCACGAACTGCTCCAACGCTATACCCAGATCGATTATGACCGCGAGATCGCCCTGATTGCCGAATTGAAGGACAAAAAAGGCAAGAAAATGATCGGCGTTGTCCGCCTGATCGGGGATTTCCTGAATGAAACCGCGGAATTCGCCATAGTCGTCGGCGATCCCTGGCAAAACAGCGGACTGGGCAACCGCTTTACCGACCTGATATTGGGCGTCGCCAAAAATCGCGGCTACAGCAAGGTATCCGCCAAGTATTATCGCGACAATGCGGCTATGGACCATATTTTCCGGAAACGAGGCTTTACCGTCACTCCCTTGGATAAAAAGACGATGTTTGCCCAATTGGAATTGCAAAAATGGAAAGTTTCGTAATATTCTGCCATATTTATGACAGTGATAATATTAGTTTTGCATATTTTTATAATACTCTGGAAAAAGTAATAAGTAATAAGTTTTAAGACATCAGCATTAAGCCCCACAGTCCATTAATGATTATTGTTACTTATGTCTTATCACTAATTTCCCTGATAAAATATTTTAACTGCCCGATAAGCCAGCCCCCAGGTATTAGTACCGGCTTTGTTTAATATATCCAGTAAAAGTGCTATAATGTTAATAAGAAATTTGCCTAGGACTTTTATAATAATTAATTTAAATTCATTCTATCTGGCAGGGATAGGAGTTTTTTAATTTTATTATGGCTAATGACACCAGAGGGCTTACCGACGTATTGCTCTCAAACCAAAAAAAATTCAAACCATCACAAAAAACCGTTAAGGAGGCCAATGTGAAGGATTATGAAGCGGAACTCAAGCGGGCCGCCAAAGACCCGCTCAAATTCTGGGAAGAGGCGGCCGAAGAGCTGCATTGGTTCAAAAAATGGGACAAGGTCTTCGAGGACAAAGACAAACCGTTTTTTAAATGGTTTGTCGGCGGGAAATGCAATCTCGCTTACAACGCCCTGGACCGCCATATCGAAACCAACCCGAAAATGCACAAAAAAACCGCCATCCTCTGGGAAGAGGAGACCGGCCGCACCCGCAAGTATACGTATCTGGAGCTTTACCGGGAAGTCAACAAGCTTGTCAATGCCCTGAAAGCCAGCGGCATCGACCGGGGTGACCGGGTGGCGATCTATATGCCCAATATACCCGAGATAGTATTCGCCATGCTGGCCTGCGCCAAGATCGGCGCGATGCACTCGGTGGTCTATGCCGGGTTCTCTTCCCAGGCCTTAGCCGACCGGATAGATGATGCCAGCGCCAAGGCCGTATTCACGGCTGACGGCAGTTTCCGGCGCGGCAAACCGATCCTTCTGAAGCCGATCGTCGATGAAGCCCTGAAATTGAGCACCGGCAAATCGGCCAAATTGGTGATCGTCACCAAGAACAACAAAGCCAAGATCAACTTCAATAAAAAGACCGATGTCTGGTACCATGACTTTGTCAAAGGATATTCGGAGTATGCCAATTGCGCGGAAATGGACGCCGAAGACCCGGCATTCGTGCTCTATACTTCCGGCACCACTTCCAAACCGAAAGGAGTGGTGCACGTGCATGGCGGTTACCCGGTAAACGTCCTGCGCACCATGAAATACGTCTGGGATATCAAGGGCGATGAGATCTTCTGGTGCACGGCCGATCCGGGCTGGATCACGGGCCATAGCTATATCATCTACGGTCCGCTGCTGGCCGGTATCACCACCCTTATGTATGAAGGCGTTCCGGATATGCCCAAGCCTGACCGCATCTGGCAAGTGGTGGAGAAATACAAAGTTAACGTGCTCTATACCGCGCCTACTCTGATCAGGGCGATGATGAAATACGGCCAGAAATGGCCGCAAGCCCACAAAATGCCGTCTTTGCGCCTGCTGGGATCTGTCGGCGAACCGATCAACCCCGAAGCCTGGAAATGGTACTATAAATATGTCGGCAAGAACCGTTGTCCGATCATGGATACCTGGTGGCAGACCGAGACCGGCGCCAATATGCTCACCCCGCTGCCGAGCGCGCCGCTCAAAGCCGGGTCCGCATGCAAGCCATTTCCCGGTATAATAGCGGACGTCGTGGACAAGAACGGGAAAAGCGTTCCGGCCGGCAAGGGCGGTTTTCTGGTGATCAGGAACCAGTGGCCCAGTATGATCCGGACCATCTTCAATAATCCCGAACGCTATATCAAGACCTACTGGAAAGAAGTAAAAGGCGTATATTTCGCCGGAGATGTCGCCTTTAAGGACAAAGACGGTTATTTCTGGATCCAGGGGCGAACCGATGACGTCCTGAAGGTAGCCGGACACCGTATCGGCACCGCTGAGGTCGAGTCCGGTTTCGTTTCCCACCCTAGCGTGGTTGAGGCGGGCGTGATCGGCGTACCGGACCCGGTGAAAGGCGAGGTTATCGTGGCTTTCTGCATACTGTCGGCCAAAGCCAAGCCCAGCGAAGAATTGAAACAGGAATTGAAATCACACGTCCGCAAAAATATCGGTCCGGTGGCGGTCATTAAGGATATCAAATTCGTCGATAAGCTGCCCAAGACCAGAAGCGGCAAGATCATGCGACGCGTCTTAAAAGCGAAAGAATTGGGTTTGCCGTTAGGGGACACGAGCTCGTTGGTTTAGGAAATAGGCAGTAGGCAGTAGGCAGTAGGCGCTAGCGGCAGGTAAACAATAATATCTGATATAAAAAAATGAGGTGTAAACCTCATTTTTTTTATTTAAAACTATTGCCTATTGCCTACTTTCCTATCGCCTGACTAAACATCCAAATTCTCCACTTTCTGCGCGTGGGTCTGGATGAATTTCTTGCGCGGGGCGACATCGCCGCCCATCAGCATATCGAAGATACTGTCCGCCAACGCGGCATCCTCGACTGTAACCTGTTTCATGATCCGGGTGGCGGGGTCCATAGTCGTTTCCCAGAGCTGTTCCGGGTTCATTTCACCGAGACCTTTGTAGCGCTGGATGGTGATTTTCGCCGCTTTCTTGGCCTTAACAGCCGTTTCCTCTTCCTGATCGGCGGCTTCCTCTTCCGTATCACCTTCCTCCACTGCTTCTTCTTTGCTCAGGCCGCCGTATTCTTTGATGATATTTTCTTTTTCAACGTCCGAAAAGGCGTATTTGAAAGTATTGCCTTTTTTCACCTGATAAAGCGGCGGTTGGGCAATGAACAAATGCCCGTTCGTGACCAGGGGATTGAAGTGGCGGAAAAACAGGGTCAGGAGCAGGGTCCGGATATGGGCGCCGTCGACATCGGCATCGGTCATGATCACTATCCGGTGATAGCGAAGCTTGCTGAGATCGAATTGATCGCCCAGATTGGTACCCATTGCGATCACCAGATTCTTTATTTCGTTATTAGCCAGCATCTTATCGAGCCGCGCGCGTTCAACATTGAGGATCTTTCCCCGCAGCGGCAAAATCGCCTGGAAACGGCGGTCCCGACCCTGCTTGGCGCTGCCGCCGGCACTGTCACCCTCCACAATATACAGTTCACACTCTTCGGCTTTGCGGCTGGAGCAATCGGACAGCTTGCCGGGCAAAGTCATACCATCCAAGGCGCCTTTCCTGAGGATAGAGGCCCGGGCGCTGCGGGCGGCGATTCGCGCTTGGCTGGAAAGGATGCACTTGCCGACGATAGCCGCGGCATCTTTCGGGTGCTCTTCCAGAAATACGGCAAATGTTTCACCGAATATCTGCTCGACATATGTTTTCATTTCGGCATTTCCCAGCTTACCCTTGGTTTGGCCTTCGAATTGCGGATCACGCAGTTTTACGCTGATAATAGCTGTCAGCCCCTCACGGACATCGTCGCCTGTCAGGTTTTCTTCTTTTTCTTTCAGGATGTTCTGGCTGCGGGCATAGTTATTGAGCGTACGGGTAAGCGCAGTACGGAACCCGATCAGATGCGTGCCGCCCTCCATATTATAAATATTGTTGGCAAAAGGCAGAACGACTTCATTGTATTCGTCATTATATTGCAGGGCAACTTCGACTTTAGCGTCATTGATCTCTTTTTCGATATAAAATACATTTTCATTCTTAACACTTTTGTTACGGTTCAACACTTTGATGTACGCCTGGATACCACCTTCAAAATGAAATTGATAATCTTTGGGCCGATGCCCTTTCCGGCGGTCCGAGGCTTTGATCGTAATGCCTTTGGTCAAATATGACTGTTGGCGAAGACGGTCCAGGAGTTTGCCCCAGCTGAATTCGGTTTCGGTAAAAATCGTCGCATCTGGTTTGAAAGTTACGATTGTCCCGGTTCTTTTGCTGGTGCCGGCCAGTTTGACCTTATGTTTGGGTTTGCCGCGGGAATACTCCTGTGACCAGACTTTTCCCTCGCGATGGACTTCCACTTTCAAATATTCGCTCAAGGCATTCACTACCGAAACACCCACACCGTGCAGCCCTCCGGAAACCTTATAGCCGTCATGGTCGCCGAATTTACCGCCGGCATGCAGCTTTGTCAAGACCAGCTCCAGCGCGGAAACACCGGTGGCTTTGTGCTTGTCGACCGGGATACCGCGCCCGTTATCATCGACCTCAACCATACCGTTTTCGGTCAATAATACCGAGACTTCAGTCGCGAAGCCGGCCATGGCCTCGTCAATACCATTGTCGACCACCTCATAGATCAGGTGATGGAGACCGGCGGATGAGGTTGAACCGATATACATGCCAGGTCGTTTCCTGACCGGTTCCAACCCTTCCAATACGGTAATTGAATCGGCGCCGTATGCTGATTTTTTAATTGCTTTTTCTTTTTCGCTTTTTTTATTTGCCATATTTATAATTTATTTAATATTAGCCTCTATAAATTAAAATTCCCCTAAACCAAGGGGTTGTTTTTACCTTATTATTATAGCAAAAATAAATATTATCTTCAAGGGCAAAATTCAACCGTTCCCGCTTGATAATTATTGATTAAAAAGGAAATAAATGCTAAAAAACAGTAGTTATTAATCCATATAGTGTTGTTTTTTTAACTACGTTATCTGGCTATATTTAAATATATTTCTGCGATTTAACAGAAAATAAATTGTAAATACAATCATATTCTGGTATAATCACGGTATAAATATATGATAAATTTATTAAAAGACAATAAAGGCCACTACGAGCCCAAAGTAAAACAGCCACAGCGGGATACCTCCGAAACCGCATCGGACAACGAAAAATCGAAAGACGACAGCGAGGCCAGTCCTGAAAAGATCGATATAACCAAATACCAGGATCCCGAAGGATTAACAGTTGGTAAGCTGGAAATCGGTCTGTGGTTTCTGTCGCATCGGCGTAAATTCATCTATATTTTATATACGATCCTGATTATCGTAAGTATTATTTGCTGGTCTATATTCATATATACCTTTGGCCATTATGTTTTGATCGGTATGGTGCAGGACCGCAAAATGCTCGAAGAATTGAGCCAATATAATGGTGCTATTCCGGATATCCTGATGCGCCAGGCGGCAGTACCCCTGGTATTGGGTGAACCGCAAGTGTTAAGTGTCGGTATGAATGTTTACGATATTGCGGTTAAAATAATGAACCCCAACAAAAACCATTGGGCAGAATTCGATTATCACCTGGAGGGTTCAAATGGGGCGATTTTTGGAAAATCCCAAGGGTTCATACTTCCTCAGGAATCAAAATACACCTTATCCCTGGGCAACACTCTGCTTAGCCGCCCGTCAAAAGTTTTTTTTGTCATAGACCATATAAAATGGGGAAGGATAAGCGGGCATAATTTTCCCGACTGGGAAGCCTATAAGTCGTCGCGATTGGACTTCACGGTAAGCGGGGAAAAGTTTACCCCTGCCAACATCAATATTCTGAGCGAAAACGTCAACTTGAACGAATTATCATTTACCATAAGCAATAATACTGCCTATAATTACTACACGGTTGACTTGATAATACTACTAAGGGATAATAGCAATATTGTAGCCGTAAACCGGTACAACGTAGATAATTTTTACAATGAAACCAATAGAAATATTAGCGTTACCTGGCCCGGAACCATCAACCGCGTGCATAATATTGATATAATACCGGAAATCAATATCACCGATCCTCGCGTATTTATGCCGCTGGATCTGGGCCCTGGCGAACCAAAATAACAATGTCAGGGAAAATCACCCCATTCTTAAAAAAATTCGACTGGATACTATTCGCGGCAGTAATGCTGCTTATTTGTTTCGGTATGATCGAAATATACAGTATCGCTTTGTCGCGCGATGCGGCCGATCTGCTTAATTTCGAAAAACAGATCCTATTCGTACTTGTAGGCATTGTTGGATTGTTTATTTTCGCTTTTATTGATTATTTCAATTTACGCAGCTATAGCAATTATTTATACCTTTTTGGCGCGCTTCTCCTTCTCGGCGTGCTCTTCTTCGGCAAAACGATCCGCGGCACCCAGGGATGGTATGCCATTGGCCCTCTAAGCCTGCAGCCTGTTGAATTCGCGAAAATAATTTTGATCATATTCCTTTCGCGATATTTTTCCGGAGTAACAATGAAGATCAATCCGATCAAACATTTATTGATTTCCGGCGCTGGCACATTCTTATTCGCCATTTTGGTTCTCAAGCAGCCCGATTTCGGCTCGGCAATGATCCTGATACTTTTATGGGGAATTCTCCTGATGGTCGCGGGCATCAAAAAACGGTATTTCCTGATATTGGGCTCCGTGTTTTTGATTATATTCGTCAGTGGTTGGTTTTTCTTTTTTCAGGACTATCAAAAAGAAAGGATAATGACATTTTTCAATCCGACTCAGGGTTCGCTGGACCAGGGCTACAATATCACTCAGGCGGTTATTGCCGTCGGCTCAGGCCAAATCACGGGAAGGGGAGTCGGGTTCGGGTCACAATCACAGCTTAAATTCCTGCCGGAGGCGCAAAATGATTTCATTTTTGCCGTCATTGCCGAGGAATTCGGATTTTTGGGGGTGATTTTGGTAATATTCTTCTTCGGTGTGATATTTTTCCGGCTATTGAAAGCTGGCGCGGAAATCAACAATGATTACGGGATATTTTTCTTGGTCGGTATCGCCTCCTTGATTTTTATCGAAATGTTTATTAATATTGGTATGAATATCGGTTTATTGCCGGTTATTGGGATTTCCCTGCCTTTTTTGAGCTATGGCGGCAGCGCGATCGTTTCCACCCTGATATTGGTCGGAATTGCCGAAAGTATAATTATACGGTCAAGAATAAAATATTGATTTTCGGAATAATTCATTGGCCTATACGGCTTGCCTATATGAGGCATAAAACGATCTATAGAGCACGGTAATATTAATTAATAATAAAATAATTTTAATCAAAAAACGTTTATGACAAAAAAAATAATTTTAAGCGCCGCCCGCCGGGAGGAAAAAAACGGCAACCCGAAACTGATCAGAAGCACCGGATTGGTACCGGCTGTGCTCTATGGCGGCGACCATGAGAACGAGCTTCTCAAAATAAAATCAATCGATTTTAGAAGGGCTTACGAAGCAGCCGGTGAATCATCGCTGGTAGACCTTTCGATCGACAAAGACGAACCGGTCAAGGTTATCATAAAAGACGCGCAATTCGACCCGATCAAAAATTCGGTACTGCACATCGATTTTTACCGCGTGGACATGAATCAGCCGATCGAAGTGGAAATACCGCTTCAGTTTACCGGCGAGGCAAAAGCGGTCAAGGACCTGGGCGGAACATTCGTGAAAAGCATGGAGACCGTCCTGGCCAAGTGTCTGCCCGGCGATCTGCTCGAGCACATCGAGGTCGACCTGTCCCGGCTGGCAACCTTCGATGACCATATTCAGGTCAAAGACCTTGTTATACCGGCTAATATCCAGATACTGGACCATGAATCCGACATTGTCGCCAATGTGCTGGCGCCGCGCGCCATAGAAGAAGAAACGACAGCGCCGGCTGAGGAAGTACCGGCGGACGTTAAGGCGGCAGAAGGCGAAACGGCCGGTCAAGATAAAAAGGCAGAATCGAAAAAGGAAGGAAAATAGTAAAGCTGGCAACGGAATACGGAACTTCCATCTAATTACATATTTTCATTTATCTCATATTTTTGGCATGGACGAAAAAGGCAAAGACAATAATCCCGGACATGAAAAGCCGGATTACACGGAAGGGGTCAAAAGACAGCTGCATTTGTGGGTATTCATGATGCTGCTGTTCTTTTTTTCGTCTCTGGCTCTGGCCTATGGCACATACTATGTCATTTCCCTCCCTGGCAGCTCGCTAATGAACCCCCTTGGATCGATTTCGGCTTACTTCGGCCAACACGCGGAAAATACGCATTTGCCCCCCGATAACCGGGTACCGCGCCATATCGACGGCGTCCTGGTCGAACCAGGGGCAGAGAATATTTACCCGGTCGGAGTGATGATCGACAACCACAGCGATGCCTGGCCGCAAGCCGGACTGGCCCATGCCAATCTCGTGATCGAAGCGGAGGCGGAGGGCGGGATCACCCGCTATCTGGCATTTTTCGCTTCATCTGATTCGCCTGAAAAGATCGGCCCGATCCGTTCGGCCCGCCCTTATTTCATGGAGTGGGCGCGGGAACTGTCCGCCCTTTATACCCATGTGGGCGGTTCGCCGGCCGCTCTGGCCGAGATGAACGTGGAAAATGTCCTTCATATCAATGAGTTCTACCAGGGTGAATACTTTTGGCGCAGCGACGACAAACTTGCGCCGCATAATGTCTACACCTCTTCGGAGAATCTGTATAAGTATCTTGATGCCAAAAATTTGAACGAGGGCAAATACTTCGGCTGGCAATTCAAAGACGAGGCAGGGACAGCTGCCCGTCCGGCCAGTTCGACGATCGCCATCGGTTACCGCCTAAAAGGGTATAATGTCGAGTGGCGATACGATAACGATTCCAACACTTATAGCCGTTATGTCGGCGGCGACCGCCACCTGGATGCCGACGGCACGCCGATAATGGCGAAAAACGTGATAATCCAAGTGATACCGGCTGAGGTAATTGACAACGAGCTGCGGCTGGAAATGAATACGGTCGGCACCGGCACCGCGGCGGTTTGCCTGGATGGGGAATGCCATAATGCCACCTGGCAAAAAAACAGCGTGGCCGAACGTACACGCTTCTACGAAGATGGTAATGAGGCCGTATTTGACCGCGGCACGACCTGGATCGAAGTGGTCCGCCCGGAAATAACGCTGGATTATTAAATATTTTTTGTATACGCAAAAGGGATGCTTTTCTGGCATCCCTTTTTATATTTTTACAAAATGTTACTTTTTCCCAAACCATCCGACTGTTCATAATAGATTATCCGTATTGCCGGGCATTAATATTTGAGAATTATATTGCGCTCTTTTCCGCATAGGTCCTTTGTTATTTTAAATTTGAATGCCGGCAAAAGGTTTTTGGCAATTTGCCTGATTTTTTTTACCTGAGACGGATCTATTTCGAGCAATAGGCAGATTGAGGAACGAAAATCGGGATTTGCGGATAGCTTTTTGATTTGCACAAGCAGTTGACGATAATATTTGAGACCGTCGGGACCGGCGGTTAACGCGATTTTCGGTTCTTTCTGGATGGTAGGGGAGTGTTTGACATCAGCCGGGGTGAGATAGGGCAAGTTGGCGAAAATAATTAATCGTGAATCGGAGAGCGGGAATCGGGGGTCGTTTATTATGGGAGTCAGGAGATTGCCCTGACTAAAATTGATCAATTTAAGCACTTTATGAATTTTGGCGTTTTGGCGGGCAACGGTTAAGGCGGAGCGGGAGATGTCAGTTGCAAAAAATTGGAAATTGGCCTGCCCCGAGCCGTGACGAGGGGAAATTGGAAATTTGGCTTGTTGTAATGTTTTTAATATCGATATAATTATACAGCCGGAGCCCGTGCCGACATCGATAAAAACCGTTTTGCGATCTCCGATCTCCGATCTCCGATCTACGACGTAATCTACCATCATTTCCGTCTCGGGCCGGGGAATAAGGACATTCTTATTGACTTTGAACGTAAGCCCATAGAATTCCTTCTCGCCGGTGATATAGGCGAGGGGACTGCCTTTGCTTAGTTTTGAAAGTTGAAAGTTGAAAGTTGAAAGTTGCTGTTTTGACAAATTCCCTTCCGGATGCGACAAAATCCATTCTCTCGGCTTCTTTAATATAAATGATAATAAAATTTCCGCCATTAAATGCGGATTTTTTATTTCTACTTGCTTGAGTTTTGTCATTGCCAGTAATAACGCCTGTCCGATGTCCATATTCCAAATTACAAATTTCTAATTTTCTTATGTATTTTCCTGCAATTCATGGATTATTTTACCCAGATCGCCGTCCATGATTACCGCGATATTGCTCCAGGATTTTTTGATCCGGTGGTCGGTGATGCGGTCCTGGGGGAAATTGTAAGTTCGGATCTTCTCGCTGCGATCACCCGTACCGATCATCTGTTTGCGCTCGGCCGACTCCTTGGCCGCGCGGTCGTCTTCGATCTTCTGCATCAGCCGCGAGCGCAATACGCTCATGGCCTTTTCTTTGTTCTGATGCTGGGATTTCTGGTCCTGGCACTGGACCACCAGGCCGGTCGGCACATGGGTGATGCGGACGGCTGAGTTGGTGGTATTTACTTTCTGGCCGCCCGGGCCGCTAGCCGCGTATGTATCAATGCGCAAATCTTCCATTTTGACCTCAATATCGACTTCTTCCGCCTCCGGGAGCACTGCCACCGTAGCCGCCGATGTGTGGATCCGGCCCGCTTTTTCCGTTTCCGGAACGCGCTGGACGCGATGGGTGCCGGCTTCGTATTTCATTGAGCGGTAGACATCTTTTCCCTTGACTTCGAAGATTATCTCTTTGAAACCGCCGATGCCGATCCGGTGCGAATCCAGGATCGATATCTTCCAGGCCATGCGTTCGGCATAGCGGCTATACATCCGGAAGAGGTCGGCCGTAAACAAGGCCGACTCATCGCCGCCCGTGCCTGCCCGTATCTCCACGATCACATTTTTCTTGTCGTTCGGATCTGCCGGATTGAGCTCCAAATCTATCTCCTTCTTCAGTCTGCTTGTCTTATCCACCAGCTCATTCAATTCATTTTGCGCCATAGCCAACAATTCAGGATCATTCTCCTGCTCCAAAAGTTCGCGGTTTTGCGTGAGCTCTTTTTCCGTTTTTTCCAACTCAGCCAGCATTTCTATAACAGGTTTCAACTCCGCATGGCGGCGTGAAATATCTGTTAATTTCTTCTGGTCCAATATCACTGATTGATCCTGTAATGATTTTTCCAACTCAGCAAATTCATTTTTGATTTCTTCGAACATAAATTTATTATTATCTATGAATCCGCTACAAATTCATGGATAATTCTATTTCTAAATTGCGCCATTCTTGAATCAATCCTCGGATTCGTGATCTTACCAAAAACGCGCAGTGCATCAGTATATATTAAAAGCACTACGCGTATATTTGATTGGCGTATCTATTTTTTTAACTTTTTCACCGCTTTCTTGTCCGGCTTCGCTGTTTTTTCCTTTTCGTTGACAACCACTTCTTTCTTGGCGCGGGCAGCGGCTTTAGCGGCACGCTTTACGGTCTTGCCGCGGCGCGCCTTGCCGACCTCCGCTTGCTTGACCACTTTTGCCTGGAATTTCTCTACCCGACGGGCGGTATCTACCAGCTTTTGCTTTCCGGTATAAAACGGGTGGCAATTCGAGCATAACTCAGTTTTCAATTCCGGCATAGTCGATCCCGTAACGAACGTATTGCCGCAAGCGCAAGTTATGGTTGCCTTTTCATAATACTTGGGGTGAATATCTTTTTTCATAAAATTTAGACTAAAATCTATATTATTTTATTATCTTTCCCTGATAAAAATATCTAATATATACGTATTTTAACAACTATAATACTAACATAATATAAAAAAATTGGCAAGAGAACCGTATTATGCTATAATTAAAGCAACAAGAGAATAAACTTTACCCCATGCAAAGTAAAGAAACTACCAATTTTAGTGAATTCCTAAAAAAACTATACTGGTCTGAATTGGCCGGTTTTAATATTTATCGGCATTTCCGGTCATTAAACAGTTCAGCCCATCACGCGGAAAAGCGCCGGCCAGACAATTCCTTTAAAACTGCTATCGACATGCATTTAGCCAGTTGTAACAGCGACCCGATTGATCCGGATGAGTATTCTTCATCCAATTGGCTTGAGACAGTTAAACTGCAAAAAGAATTGTTAATCGCAAAACCCACTGTCGGGCGTAACGCAAAAGAATATTTCAACAGTGAACTTAACCCGCACGCCCATATAAGCAAACTTTTTGCCCAGCCGCAGGCTCCGGTTTTTAAGGCTAAGATGAAAAAAAAGGAGATTGCGCTAATGGCGCCGATAATGGCCAAGGCCGTAGGTGCGATCGCGGTAGCCGTGGTTATGACAATCGCCATTAGCCATTCTGCCCCCGCTACGGGTGTGGCAATAACCCAATCAATCGACCGCCTGCTCGTAAACCCAATTTTCACGGTTACCTATATCTTTGGCGGCGAACAAGCCCAGGCGCTTGTCAAACCCTCAGACCTGCCGCAAAATTTACGTCCCTCGGCAATAAACAAGCCAATCGATAAAAACGTACTGAAATCATACATAATGGACAACCAGGGCAAACTGAACGGGAAAACAGATGGCGAAATGGTTTACATAGTCAAGCCGAACGAACTGGACGGCCGCGTTGCCGGGAAAACCATATTTCAAGGTGATGAACCCAGCTCCGCGCTTATCTCACTATCAACCAGCGATGACTCAGGATGGCAGGTAAAAAAATCCCTCAAAAACTTTTTGCATCATACGGTTATATTACAGAAAGATTTAGCCGATAAATTAGAAACAAGCCTAATGAATTTGTTCGAATAAGATTCCGGATCATATACTGAATTTCAGCGATTTATCCATTGTCCAAGGGCCGCCTATTAATATCCAATTTCCCCGCGATGCGACTTGGGAACGGCTAATTATCAATTTCCCCAAATTTTGACTTTTGCGCTAAAATATCGTAGAATATCATTGTAGGCCAGATGCTTAATAAGCATCTTTTTGGTTTTAAAAATTATACAAACCGATAAACATAAGCGTAAATATCGCAAAATTATACTACAAAGATAAAGCTGCTTGGGAAATAAAATAAGATAATTATATGGATAATACAAAAAGAAGCGAATACGAAGAAAGAAAAATCAAATTGGCCGAATTAAAAAAGCGGGGGATTGAACCTTATCCCGCGCAGGCGTATCGCAGCCATTACATTAATTCGGTTCTGGAAGGATTCAACAAGCTTCAGGAAGACAAAACGATAATTACGATCGTAGGGCGTATCAGAAGCATGCGCGGGCATGGCGGTCTTACTTTTGTCCACGTCGAGGATGTCTCGGGGAAATGCCAAGTGGCAGTATCGAAAAAAGAGATCGGCAACGAACCGTATGCTGATTTCGGTAAATTGGTGGACATCGGGGATTTTGTGGAAGTTTCCGGCTATTGTTTTGTTACCCAAAAGGGCGAGCTAACTATCATGGCGCAGAAGTGGCGGCTTCTTGCCAAATCACTTCGTCCGCTGCCGGACAAATGGCATGGTTTGAAGGATGAAGAAGAGCGCCTTCGCAAACGTTATTTGGACATAATTTTCGATTCTGAATTAAAAGTTATGATCCAAAAAAAGGCCCTGTTCTGGCAATCGGTCAGGAATTTCATGCTGGCTAAGGGATTTATCGAGGTGGAAACGCCGGTATTGGAAGTAACGACCGGCGGAGCCGACGCCCGGCCTTTCGCTACCCACCACAATGCCCTGGATATGGACATTTATCTGCGTATTTCCATGGGTGAACTGTGGCAGAAGCGGCTGATGGTAGCGGGACTGGAAAAAACCTTCGAGATCGGACGGCAATTCCGCAACGAAGGCATGGACGCGGAGCATCTGCAGGACTATACGCAAATGGAATTTTATTGGGCTTATGCCGATTACGGAAAGGGGATGGATCTGGTCGAAGAACTTTATAAATACGTCGCGCGGGAAACTTTCGGTACGCTTAAGTTCAGGATCGGTAAGCATGATATCGATCTCGGCAAACCATGGGAAAAATACGATTATCGCGATACCGTAAAAAAATACACCGGAATTGACATTCTGAAGTCTGATGTTAACGAGATCGAAAGAAAACTTAAGGAATTGGGCGTGAATTACGATAAAAAGGGGTGGAACATCACCCGGGCAATCGATAACCTTTGGAAGTATTGCCGCAAGCATATCAGCGGTCCCGGCTTTCTCACGGGAATTCCGGTAACGGTCAGCCCGCTAGCCAAAAAAATGCCTGATAACCCGGAATTGACCCAGCGCTTCCAGCCGATAATCGCCGGCAGTGAACTGGGAAACGGTTATAGCGAACTGAATGATCCTCTCGACCAGGCCGAACGCTTTTCCGGACAACAAAGATTGCGTGACGCCGGAGATGACGAAGCGCAGATGTTCGATCCGGAATTTGTAGAAGCTCTGGAATATGGTATGCCGCCAACCTGCGGATTCGGCATGAGCGAACGGGTGTTTTCCTTTCTTATGAATAAATCCATGAGAGAATGCCAGATATTTCCATTATTGCGGCCAGACGGACGCAATACCGATAAACACGGATTGGAGACGGATATACACGGATTAAATACACAGGAACTGGGACTTGATTACGAACATGCGATAAAATTAGTTGACAAGCAGATCAACGACCCGATCACGAAAATGCATTTACTGGAAACGGAAGTAATCATGCGCGCCCTGGCCAAGGAATTCGGTGAAGATGAAGAAAAGTGGGGGATTGTCGGCCTGCTCCATGATATCGATTGGGATCTGACCAAAAACGACGTCAAGAATCATACGATAAAGGCGGTTGATATACTGAAACAAGCCGGCGGCAGTGATTATCTCATTGAATCGGTTGTTTCCCACGCCTACGGCAACCAGGACTGCGGCGAACATCCGGACAAATCCCGATCCACCAAGCTTCACCATTCATTGGCGGCGGCTGAAACACTGACCGGCTTGATCGCGGCCAGCGCCCTGGTCCAGCCGGATAAAAAACTTAAGAGTGTCAAACCTGAATCGCTTAAGAAAAAATTCAAGCAAAAATCCTTTGCCGCCAACTGTAACCGCGAGTTGATCAGGGAAATCGAAAAGACCGGCTTATCCCTGGATGAATTCCTGAAACTGGGACTAAAGGCATTGCAGGGCATAGCCGATAAATTAGGTTTATAAATACCAGCGTTTATATGGCTACTTCCGTGGGCGCAATCATAAGAAACAGTGAGGGAAAAATCCTGTTGATTGACCGTATTAACCCGCCCTACGGCTGGGCCGGTCCAGCCGGCCATGTCGATCCCGGCGAAACACCGGTAAAGGCAATAGCCAGGGAAGTAGCGGAAGAAGTTGGCTTAAAAATATCAAATATTAAGGAAATTATCCATGAATATGTGCCCTGGAATAACTGCCGAAACCATCAGGGCCACGATTGGTTTGTTTATGGGGCAGGGGAGTGGTCCGGTAATTTGCAGGCCCAGGAGAATGAAGTCAAAAATGCAAAGTGGATATCCCCGGATGAATTAAACAGTTTGGCATTGGAACCGGTTTGGAAATTTTGGTTTGAGAAACTAAAAATTATCTAATATTGTTTATGAAAATTACGATAAGCGGCAGTATGCATTTTGCCCAAGACATGTTGGATGCACAGGCCTTTCTACAAAAAAATGGCCATCAGGTGCTAGTGCCTTTATTTACCGACGAATGCGTAACCAAACCTGATTTAAACAGCGATTTTGATTTTTTGACCGAAAATGACTGCATGATGGACCATTTCCGGAAAATTCAGGATAGCGAAGCGGTATTGGTGATCAATAATAAGCGCCGCGGCATCTCCGGTTATATCGGCGGCAGCACCCTGATGGAGATCGGCATTGCCAAATTCTTGGGTAAAAAAATTTATATTTTAAACGAACTGCCGGATGACAAGGAGCTGCCTTATATCTTTGAAGTTAAACTGACGCGGCCTGTCATATTAAATAGTGATTTGAGTAAAATTGTATGAAAATCGTAATCTGCGGCAGTATATTATTCACGGAAGATATCCGTAAAATATCGGCAGAACTAAAATCAGCCGGCCATCAGACGGAAATTCCCTTGACCAGCCAGAAAATAATCAGCGGCGAATTGACAATGGACGAATTCAAAAAAGAAAAAGAATCAAATGGCGACAGCTCATTCAGAAAAATACAGGATGACGTCATAAAAAGATATTACGATTTAATCGCTGATTCTGACTGTGTGCTGGTGATAAATATCGAAAAAAACGGTATTCCGGGATATATCGGCGGCAACACTTTTCTGGAAATGGGCTTTGCGCATGTGTTGAATAAGCCTATCTATCTCTTGAACCAAATCCCTGATATGGGCTACCGCGACGAAATAGTCGCCATGCGGCCGATTGTCATAAATAATGATTTAAATAAAATAAATTCAAGCGCCGAAAAACGAGCACAAGAAATCTAGGACAGCTAGCTTGCGCCGGGCGCTTAATTCCATTTATGCTGGACATAAAATATATCCGCGAAAATGCCGAAAAGGTCAAAATAGCGGCAAAAAACAAGAATATTAAGGTTGATATTGACCGGCTATTGGCGCTGGACGAAGAGAGAAGGAAAATTATGACGGATACGGACGCCTTGAGGACAAAAAGAAACGAACTGGCCAAAGCGGGGAAGGGCGGCCGTCCGACGGAAGATCAGATAAACGAAGGCAAGCGCCTTAAAAACGAAGTGACTGCGAGTGAAGAAAGCCTCAGGGCGATGGATGAGGAATATATGGAATTGATGGCGAAGGTGCCGACCGTGCCATCACCCGATACCCCGGTCGGTAAAGACGAAACTGAAAATGTCGAAGTCTGCAAATGGGGTGAACCGACGAAATTCGATTTCACGCCGAAAAGCCATATCGAACTGGGCAAAGACCTGGACCTGATCGACTTTGACCGCGGGGTAAAAGTATCCGGCTATCGCGGATATTACCTGAAGAACGAAGGGGCGGCTTTGCAAATCGCCATCATGATGTATGCCTTGCACAAACTCATCGCCAAAGGCTTCACTCCGGTGATACCGCCGACGCTGGTACGCGAAAACGTGCTCTTCGGTTCCGGTTATTTTGCCGGTAAAACCTATAATCCGGAAATTGATGAAATATATAAAATTGCCAATACCGAAATGGAGGCTGACGGGAACAACAATAAAGAAGATAAATTCCTGATCGGAACTGCGGAGCCGTCCTTGCTCGCTTATTATTCCAATGAGATCCTGTCCGAAAGCCAATTGCCGACTAAATTCTGCGGCTTTTCCCAGTGCTACCGTTCTGAGATCGGCTCCTACGGCAAGGATACAAAAGGAATGTACCGCGTCCATGAATTCATGAAAGTCGAACAAGTCTGTTTGGCGCCGGCTGATGTCGATGTGGCGGATAAGCTCCACGAAGAGATGGTGTCGATCTCGCAAGAACTCCACGAAGAGCTTGGCTTGCCTTATCGCAAGCTCATGATCTGTACCGGGGACATGAGCGCCGGAAAATACAAAATGTACGATCTGGAAGCTTGGATTCCGAGCCGGAACGGATATGGCGAGACTGGTTCGGCCAGCAATTTCCTGGACTGGCAGGCCCGCCGGCTCAATGTACGCTATCGCACGGCAGAAGGGGATATTAAGCATGTATACATGATAAACAATACAGCGCTTGCCACTCCTCGAACTATTATCGCAATCCTGGAAAATAACCAAAACAAGGATGGTTCCGTAAATATTCCGGGGGTACTCAGGCAATATATGCCCGGAAATCTTGCTTTGATCAAAAGATAGAATTTCGCAATATCTTTGCCAAGAGGACCTTCCTTAACGCCATTAGTGCGCTTAAATGATATTACTTAAACCCTATCCTCAAGAATATTTACCTAATTCCAAAACAGCTTCAAATCTTCGGTTGCAGATGACAGGTAAAATAATCAAACGCTATGTACAAGATCGAAAGCCGGCATAATCCGGGACATATCCGCGTCAAAGGCCGGCTGCAGTACGGTTCCAAAACTTACCATAACCCATTTTTTTCCAAATCAAAAAAACAGTCCCCGCTGCAGCGCCGCTTTTATATTTCCCGTAATATTAAAATTATCGCCGCCGTCTGCTTCCTGGCGATAATCGGCGGGCTCAGCTATTTATTTACCGCCGGCTATTTTTCGATCACCGATATCGTGATCACCGGTGAAGGCAGGGTCGACCAGGACGCGGTCAGGCAAATCGCTTCAGCGCAGCTTCAGGAAAAAATTTACTGGATTATTCCCCAAGATAATATTTTTTTGTTTAACCGCAACAAGCTAAGCGCCCGTTTAAAAGACCAATATGCTTTCAATTCGCTGGATATCGAAAAACGTCTGCCGCATACCCTGTCGATCGCTTATAACGGCAAAGATTACGCCTTTATCCTGGAAGAGGGTGGGGGAATGTATTTTACGGACAATACCGGCTATGTGATCAGCGAGGCGAACCTCCTGGAAATCGGCAACAAAGATTATCCGATAATCCAAAATAATTCGAACAGCCGGATCATGGATAACCGTTCGTCACTGCCGGCCGCGGTATTCGATTACGTTGATAAACTGTTCCGTGAATTCAAAACAGCGTTTGCCGATATCAAGATCGAACGCTTCGTTATAGATAATGACTTTACGACCGTAAAAACAAAGATCAGTTCCGGTCCGGAAATATACTTTAATGTCAATGCCGATGTGGCAAACCAGATTGAAAAATTTACGATCATCAAAAACGAAAAATTGAAAGACGACTGGGCCAACAAAACATATATTGACGTCCGTTTTGGCGATAGTGTCTATTACCGCTAAAATAATATTTTATTTAATATTAGGTAAAATATTAATAATACTTTATTTAATTTGCTAATATTAAATAAAAATTCAACGGGTTGCCTAAAAGCCATAACATAAATTAACAAAGATTTGGAATTAAACTTGTCGACACGGAAACGCCGTGATCGATGTCAATAACTATGGAAATGTTTTTTAAAATCATATTCGGTGTCGCAGTTTTCATGTTCTGTTTGTTAACCGTGGGGATCTTTTTGTTGATCATAAAAATATTATTTTTGTTTGCGCCGGAAATAACCCTAATGGGCATTAAAATGGTCCCGGCCGCTACCACATTCTGATTTGGTTAATACTTCGCTTAATCTACATTATGCGAAGTATTGTATAGCCTATTGCTATTACGTATAAAGTCATATGTTTACCGTCCCCTAACGGCCAATTATCCCATTTTCATCCCTACCGGCGAATAACCTGCTCCTCTTCCGCGGTCTAATTGGATTCCACGGGATGCATCAACATTTTTTGCAATTTATTATTTGGTTTGCAAAATATTTAAAAAATCGATCCGATAATCCAGGATCGTTTTTTTAATTTGGCCAATTCCCTATCAGGCTTATTGGCATCTTTATGGCCGGCATGATTGATCGGTTATTTTGCTTCTTCGTGGGATCAATCACTCAATATTTACATACGAACAAAAAGCGAACTTAAAGGGGGGATAACACGATTTTATCTGAATATGGCACAGGATTATTTAAATATCATAGCGGGTAGCCGCAGGCTTTATCTGCTTGCTTTTGCGCAATATTTGATACCGTTATAATACTTCGCATAATATGATATAATTGATTTATGGCCAAACAAAAACCGATAATTGAATATCTGACCGATTATCTCGATTATTGCGAGATAGAAAGGGGTTTATCGGGAAAAACCCAGGAAAGCTATTCCCGGTTTTTGAATAAATTTTTCAATTGGCTACTCGAAAACAACCTTGACAAACTGATTCCGGCCAAGCTGACGGCGGAGCATGTCTGGAAATACAAGGTCTACTTGTCGCGGCATGTCGACCCGCGCAGCCGCGCTACGCTTAAAAAATCGACACAGAATTATTATTTGATCGCTTTGCGATCACTGCTGGAATTCTTTGTCGAGTGCAAAACAGATTCGCTCTCCCCCACTGCCGTCAAGCTGGCCAAAGATAAGGGCCAAAAACAGGTTAAATTTCTGACTCTCAAACAGCTTGATGAGCTTTTATCTTCACCAAAAACCGATACTTTGATCGGCCTAAGGGACAAAGCCATACTTGAAGTATTGTTTTCGACCGGCCTGCGTGTCGCTGAATTGGCCCGGCTGGACTCCGAACAGCTCAAGCTACCCAGCCAGCCCAAGGAGATAGAACTGTCCGTTACCGGCAAGGGCGGGCGGGTACGTACCGTATATTTTTCCGCCCGTTCCGTCAAATGGCTTAAGGCGTATATGGACAAACGCGCAGACATTGATCAGGCCCTTTTCATCAACTATAAGCCGGGGATCGAAAAAAGCGGGCAAGACCGTCGCTTAACCACCAAATCGGTAGAAGATATCGTAAAAAAATATGTCAAAATAGCCGGTTTGCCGGTTGACGCCACACCGCATACCCTGCGCCACTCCTTCGCGACCGACCTGCTTTCCCAGGGTGCCGACATTCGCCTGGTACAGGAATTTCTCGGCCACCAGAATATCGCCACCACCCAAATATACACGCACGTAACGAATAAACAATTAAAGGATGTCCACAAGAAGCTTCATAGCGGCAGAAAACTAAAGGACTAAAAAATTCCTAAATCCTTATTTCTCGCGCCCACGAGGGCAAAAAAAATAATGATCCAGGAATTTTTTATTTCAATGCCTTTTTATTAGGGCAAGTAAGCAAGCGGGTCGACCGGTATGCCGTTCAGACGGACTTCGAAATGCAAATGCGGTCCGGTAGTCAGGCTGCCGGCACCGTCGGTGCCCGGCAGTCCCCCGCTTTGCCCGATCGCCTGCCCCTGGACAACATAATCGTCTTCTTCGACAAAGATCTTCGATACATGGCCATATACAGTCGACAAGCCGTTGCCGTGTATCAGCATAATATAGCCATAACCGCCTTTAGAACCGTATTGCGTCCTGGCGACATATCCGGAGGCGGCCGCCTTAAGCGTGGTCCCCTGGGCGGCCCGGATATCTACGGCCGGATGCTCGAAAATATTACGGAAAGGATAATCTGGGTCATGGAAATAAGCCGTAATCGTATTTTGCGGCACCGGCCAGATAAATCCGGCGTCATTGAAATCGAGTTTGTTGCCCTCCAACTGGGCGACTTTATCCCGGGCCAGTTTTTCCATGCTGGCTATCTCGGCTGCCGCGTCTTCCTGCTCCTTTTTCGCCTGGGCCAAGAGACGCTCATAATCCCTTTCCGACTGTTTCACCTGGTCCAATACGTATACCTTGGTGTCTTTTTCCGATTCCAGCCCGCTCTTGCGTTCCGCCAGCCCTTCTTTCAAGGTTACCAATTCCGCTTTCTGCCCATCCAATAAGACCTTTTCTTTTTCCAACTGGTATTTGAGCTTCTGCAAAGCTGCGATACTATTGGCTATTTCCTCGTTCACATTTTCAAGATATTTAGACTGGCTCAAAAAATCCGACAACGAATTGTTAAGGAGTAATATCTCCAGCGTTGTAACATTATCCTGTTTATAGATCAAATTAAGCACATTGGCGATATGCCCCTGCTCCTTGGCTATCTGCTTATCCTTGTCGTCTATTTCCAGATTGGTCTTCTGGATTTCCAGGTTGGTCCGTTCGATGTCGGTTTCCGCCAATTCTATGTCCAATTCCGCCTTGGCAATCCGATTGTCGATAATGGAAACCTGGTTGCTAAGCGACGATTTTTCCTGCTGTTTCTGCGATATCTGGTCGCTGTACTGTTTTTGTTTCTGCTGTATCGTTTCGATCTCTTTCTTCTTATCGGATATCCCATTATTTATATCCTTTATTTCACGGTTCAGCATCGACGCGCTATTGTCGTTATAATCGGTTTGGGCAATGGCCAACGGGTCTTTATAAACAAAAAAAATGCCGGCGCCGGCATAGAGTACGCTAAAAATCACCAAAAATACGACTATCTCGTCAAATTTTCGCAAAAATTTAAGCATTGGGGGTACTTTCAATTTATTTCTATTTTACCTGAGAAATCAAAATTAAACAACTTGAATTACAATTTAATTATACCATATAACAGGTAAAAATTAAAACCGAACCTTATGGTAGTCTTGTTTATAAAATTCCGGACCATGTCCGTTGCTTCAACTCTTTAAAACCCTATCTACCAAACTCTAAACAAATCCCAATCACCAAAATTATAATAATAACACAAATATTGGATTTTTGAAATTATTACCCAAGAATCCTATAAACTACTACTTTTTACCCATCGTTTTATGGATAGCTGTTTCAACTCGCCTCAAAGCCAATTTCTTGCCCAAAACCTCCGCGACCTCAAATGGGCCGGGACTGGCGGCTCGGCCGGTCAAAGCCACCCGCATTGGCCATAAATACTCCCCTATTTTAAGATCTTTGGCCTTGAGGTAGCTGACAACAGCATCTTCGATCGATTGGCGGGTCCAGCTTTCCTCCGGGACCTTTTCCAAAAGTTCTGTAATTGTTTCCAGACTGGGTTTAACCTGGCCAGCGGTCATTTTTTTCCACACCAGAAGCTCTCCCGGATAATCAAGCGCATCGACAAAAAAATATTCCGTTAACTCCCCTATCTCGTCAAGCCGTTTCAGTCTTTCCTGTTCCAATGCGATCACTTTGTTTATATATTCTGCCGATTGCCGGCTTTTGTCCGAAGTCCGCTTAAGGTTTTCGCGCAAAAACGGCCCGCATGATTCCGTCAGTTCTGCCACTGATTTTTGCCGGATGTAATATCCGTTCAAATAATCAAGCTTGTCGGTATCGAATACCGCGGGACTAGTGCCGATTGAGCGATAATCGAATTCATGGGTCAATTCATCCAGGGTAAATATCTCCTTATCACCCTTGGCGTGCCATCCCAACAAAGCGCAAAAATTGACCAACGCTTCCGGCAGATAGCCTTTGGCGCGGAAATCCTCTACCGATACGTCGCCCTGGCGCTTACTCAATTTACCGCCGGTTTTGTTGAGCGTAAGCGGCAAATGGACGAATTTGGGCGCTTCCCAGCCGAAAGAGCGGTAAAGAAGGAGGTTCTTCGGAAAGCTGGGTATCCACTCCTCTCCCCTGATAACATGCGTAATTTCCATCAAACGGTCGTCAACTACGACGGCAAATTGATAGGTCGGAAAACCGTCTGACTTAATTAGGACGTGGTCCTCCAATTCGCCTGATTGGAATTTGATATCACCGCGCAACTCATCATGGGCGATCACTTCAGCTCGGAGCGGCATTTTTTGCCTGATAACGAATTTTTCACCGGCCTCAGCCCGTTTGGCCGCATCCTGGGCGTCTATGTCACGGCAGCGGCGGTCGTAGCGCGGCGGCAGTTTGCGCGCTTGTTGCTCCTCCCGCATTTTATTGAGGCGCTCCGGCGTACAGAAGCAGCGGTAGGCTTGCCCTTTGGCAACAAGCTCCGCCGCGAATTTGTTATAAATTTCCAATCTTTCCGACTGCACATACGGACCGTGTGAACCGCCGATTTGCGGTCCTTCGTCGAATTTAAGGCCGGCCCAGTCAATGATCTCGATCAGCTTACCGACCGCGCCCGGCACTTCCCTTTTCTGGTCCGTGTCTTCAATGCGCAGGATGAAACTGCCGCCCTGGGATTTGGCGGTCAAATAAGCGAAGAGGGCGGTCCTGAGGCCGCCGATATGCAAATAGCCGGTTGGACTGGGGGCAAAACGCGTTCTTACCATATGATTAGAAAACTAACAGATAAATATTTAAAAATATCGATAATAAAAGTATTATCGAAACGATAATTAATGCTGACCGCAGTTTTTCCGCTTTTTCGGAAATATGTTCCCTTTCTTTTTTCAGCATGATATTGGTGATGTCATTGACCAGATAGACATACTTCTTAAATTCGAATTTCATAATTTTGTCGTCCAGGCAAATCCTTGCATTCAAAAGAACTGTGCCGGGCTTAAATGATTTCTTTAAATTTATCCAAATACATCTCAGTCCGTTCTTTTCTGAGCGGGTGTACGCTAGCCGCCGTCTCTTCCAGCTTGGTCCATTTCCATCTGCTATGGTCCCAATAATTGATTTTAATATCCTTGTCGCTTCCTTTAAATTCGATAATAGCCAGGGCTTGCTTCTGGCCTTTATAACCCGCGTGCTTCGCATATACCCCTCCCCGGTAATTACTGTCCGGTTTGAAAGTGTATTTGAAAAATTCCTTATCGACCGCTTTCATTTCGAATTTATCGGTGCCCAGTTCTTCCCTGATCTCCTTGGCGGCCGCTTCTTCAATGCGGCGCTTGCCAATCCCGCCCTGGGGGATCTGCCAGTGGCCTGGTTCGTCCTGCCGTTCGACCAAAAAAACATAATATACGCCATTTATCTGTTTGTAGACCAGGCAGGCAACATTTGGACGATAAAATAAAGGCAGAAAAAAACGCCATTTTATGAATATTACGGGAAAAACGGCCGCCGATCGGAATATCCTGAAAAGCCGCTTTTTCCTGTCTTCTATCCCCTTGCCCCGATGATAAAGCGCCCGCCAAAGCCATTCCAAGCAAAGTACGCGCATTAATTTCGGGGCCCGTTTCACCCTACCCGTCAGCAGATCGAAAGCTCCGCCTACGCCAATACCGATCTTGGCGGGTGAAAATCTATCTTTATTGCGATATAGGAATTTTTCCTGCCAGGGCGCTCCCAACGCGGCGAATACTATCTGCGGCTGCCATTCCCGAACTTTCTCCCACTCTAATTCCCTGCCCTCGCGATCGATGTCATATACGCGAAGCTTAAGACCCGCATACTTGGAACAAAGTAAGGCGCTAAGCTCCTTAGCGCCGGTCAACCCGCCGCGCCAATTGAATACTGCCACTCTCATATCTTTGCCGCACGCCGTACGAAGTAAATTATCAGCCAATTCGACCCCGGGGTAGCGGTGGATATGCCGGCCAAGAGCGATTCCGGCAAACCATAGCCCTCCGCCGTCCGCTACCGACAGATCGGCATGGTTCAAAATATAGAAAAACTCTTCATCTTCCCCAGCGATCAGAATAAATTCCGGGTTTACCGTAACTACCAGCCGGAAATCACGGTAACCAAAATAACCGTTCAGAATAGCGTCAGTATCATTGGGTCTGAAATTCCCTATATTTATTCCCAAAATATTGACTATCGGTTCAGATTTCATAGCGTCGGATAAGCGAATGATAAGCCCCATTCGATGTTAATTTCGATTCTATCAAATCGAAAGAATCAACGGTAAATTGTTGTTGCTCAATCTGAAGGGAAAGCCAATCCGAGGCAACAAAGGCCCGCCCCTTAACGCGGCCAGCCGTAATATGCGGTTTGAGAGCTTTCATATCCTTTGGTAAGAATTTCGGTTTTTCCAAATCTTCTTTAAGCATCTGCTGAAACCGAAAAATATCTTTACCGCCGGTCTGCCGGCAGCCAACTGCCAGAACATGCGGATTAACATCATCGGGAAAACAAAATGGGCCGCTTAGCACAAAGCTGATCGGTCCGTTTTTGCTTCTATACTTATCTAGGCATTCTTCCAGTCTGTCCAGTGAATTTATAACTACGGTACCGATAAATAAAAGGGTAATATGGTATGAATCTGCCTTAACCATACGGACATTCTCGTTATTTTCGAGCGATTTTGCCTGAGTACCGATAGCTTCTTTGATATATTCGGGCAAGGATAATGCTAAAAATATACGTTTTGTTTTAATCTTAGTCATGTTTCTATTATATAGGAAAAGCTTGTCGGATGCAATTAATTATGATATTTTTATAATCAGATATTCGCGTTTAAGATAATATGATCAAAGCCAACTATTACAGCGGACTCGACGGACAGAAAGTGAGATGCGAGCTATGCCATCATCACTGTCTGATCGATCATGGCAATACCGGAATTTGCCGCACTCGCTTGAACAAAAAAGGGGTGCTATATTCCTTGGTTTATGGTTATCCGATCGTACAGAATATCGATCCAGTCGAAAAAAAGCCGCTATATCATTTTTTACCCGCCAGCCAAACCTATTCGATCGGAACATTGGGCTGCAACCTAAGCTGCGCCAATTGCCAAAATTACGATATCAGCCAATTAAAGGATATTAACCGCAAACTTCACGGCAGTGATGAAGTTTCCCCCGAAAGGATAATCGACAATGCTTTGGGCGATGATTGCCGGTCAATCTCCTATACCTACAACGAACCGACTGTTTTCGCCGAATACGCCCTGGCCATAATGAAATTAGCCCATGAAAACGGCTTAAAAAACATCTGGGTTTCCAATGGTTACATGTCTTCGGCCTGTCTAAACGATATACTGCCATATTTGGACGCGGCCAATATCGACATCAAATCTTTTGATGATGAGTTTTACCGGAATAACTGCGGGGCTTCCTTAGCCCCCATACTGGAAAACCTCAAACGGCTGAAAGAAGAACAGGTTCATGTCGAAATTACCACCCTGCTGATACCTTCATTATCCGACGAGCCGGAAATGCTCCGCCAATTGGCCGACTTTATTGTAAGTGATTTGGATGCCGATACCCCTTGGCATCTTACCCGCTTTGCCCCGGAGATATCCTGGCAGCTGAAAGACCACCAAACGACCGGTGAAGACCTGATTTACGAAGCGGTTGAAATCGGCAAAGATGCCGGCTTAAAGTATGTCTACGCCGGCAATCTTCCCGGCGACCAGTATGAAAACACATACTGCCCCAAATGCCGCGAAGTGGCCATCCGCCGTTTCGGCTACCACATCGAACGTTTCGACCTTAACGGACATTGCTCTTACTGCGACCGCAGCCTTGATATCATTGATTAGCCTCTTATTTAGCCTATTATTTTGTATTTAAAATTAGCTAAATATCAGGCTTTTTTGTTACTCTTGACATAAACCGTTTATGACGGTATATTTTAATTAGCACTCTAATGTCAGGAGTGCTAACCATTGCATTCTTACACGGGTAAATTTTTCCCAAGATTAATTCTTATATTAGAAAAATACAATAGCGAATTCATTTAATTTTAAACTATAATTTGATATAATTATAACATAATGCCCGGCGAATGAGATAAAAACCTTTTTCCCGGCCAGAATAATTAAATATATGGATATGTTCAATAAATTCACTAACAAAACCCAGGAAGCCATTATAAACGCGCAAATTATCGCCCAGGATTATGGGCAGCAACAGATCGAAGCTCTGCACATATTGGCGTCTTTGCTGCAGCAAAGCGAAAGCCTGGTCAAGCCGATTCTGGAAAAGCTGAAGATCTCACCCGACCATTTGGAAGAGCAAGTATTCGCCAAAATCGCCAAACTGCCGAAATCCGGGCCAACGGGGCCGATCGGGACAGTACAGGGCACCGCGGAAGTGGCAATGGTGTTGGAGCGGGCTAAAAAAGAAGCGGACAAAATGGGCGATGACTATATATCGACCGAGCACTTGATGCTGGCCTTGATCGGAATCCGTTCGTCGGCCCAGGAGGTACTTATGCATCTGGGCGTCGAATATGATACTGTATTGAAAATACTGGCTGAATTGCGCGGAGCGCAAACGGTCGATACGCCGGATCCGGAAAATAAATACAAAGTTTTGGAAAAGTACGCCGTTAACCTGACTGAACAGGCACGCAAAAAAATGCTCGATCCCGTAATCGGCCGGGACAATGAAATCCGGCGTATTATGCAGGTCCTTTCCCGCAGGACCAAAAATAACCCGGTTTTGATCGGGGAGGCGGGTACGGGGAAAACCGCGATCGTAGAAGGTTTAGCGCAAAGGATCGTCAGCGGCGATGTTCCCGAAACCCTCAAAAACAAGGAAATCATATCGCTTGATCTCGGTTCGATGGTTGCCGGAGCCAAATTTCGCGGAGAATTCGAGGACCGCTTGAAGGCCGTCCTAAAAGAAATCAAAGCCCATGAAGGCAAGCTGATACTTTTTATCGACGAATTGCATACGCTGGTGGGAGCCGGCGCGTCCGAGGGTTCTATGGACGCGTCCAATATGCTGAAGCCGGCGCTGTCCCGCGGTGAATTGCGGGCTATCGGCGCCACCACCACCAGGGAGTATCAAAAGTATATCGAGCGTGATGCCGCCCTTGAGCGACGCTTCCAGCCGATCTATGTGGCGGAGCCGTCCATCGAGGATACGATAGCGATCTTACGCGGTATTAAAGAAAAATACGAAGTGCACCATGGGGTAAGAATTACCGACGATGCCATCATATCGGCGGCCAAGCTGTCGGCTCGCTATATCACTGACCGCTTTCTTCCCGACAAAGCGGTTGACCTGATCGATGAAGCGACCTCGGCATTGCGCATGGAAATCGATTCCATGCCCGAGGACCTGGACAGCCTTAAACGTGAGATCAAACGGTTGGAGATCGAAAAGGCCGGCCTGAAACACGATAAAAAGAATACCGGAAAAACGAAATCCCTGAACAAAAAACTGGCCCAATTGAAAGAACAATCGAACCAGCTGGAATTGCACTGGAATAATGAAAAATCCATCATTTCCCGGATAAGCGCCACCAAGAAGGAAATCGACGGCCTTAAGGCAAAAGCCGAGATCATCGAACGGCGCGGCGACGACCTGACGCAAGTAGCGGAAATACGCTACGACAAGATCCCCTCGCTCGAAAAAGATGTCAAAAAACACGAAAAAGCACTGGCTGATATACAGAAAAACGGCCAACGGATACTGAAAGAAGAGATCGACGAAGAAGATATCGCCAAAGTAGTCTCTCGCTGGACCGGCATTCCGGTGTCCAAAATGCTGGAGTCGGAGATCAAGAAACTGGCTAAGGCCGAAATCGAGCTTAAAAAACGGGTAAAGGGCCAGGACGAAGCCATAACTTCGGTGGCTAACGCCCTGCGTCGTTCTCGCGCCGGGATCGGCGAGGAACAAAAACCGATTGGCTCTTTCCTCTTTGTCGGTCCGACCGGCGTCGGTAAAACCGAACTTGCCAAAACATTGGCCGGATTCATGTTCAATGACGAAGCCGCCCTGGTCCGCCTTGATATGAGCGAATTTATGGAAAAACATTCGGTGGCCAAGATAATCGGCTCTCCTCCCGGTTATGTCGGTTATGACGAAGGCGGACAATTGACGGAAAAGATCCGACGCCGCCCCTATAGCGTGGTATTATTCGACGAAATCGAAAAAGCCCATCCGGAAGTGTTTAATATACTTCTGCAAATATTAGATGACGGGCGCCTGACCGACTCCAAGGGTCGGGTGGTTAATTTCAAGAATACGATAATAATTATGACATCGAATCTAGGCAATGAAGTCATCAAGCAATATTCGATCGGATTCTCCGACGGGAGCGACGAAGTCAAGCAGAAAGAATACCGGAACGAAGAAATGAAAGAAAAAATAGACAAAATCCTTAAGGAACATTTCAAATTGGAATTTTTGAACCGTATCGATGAAATCGTCATTTTCAAGAGCCTGGATCCGAAGTCGCTCGAACAGATCGTGGATCTGGAACTTGCCAAAGTGGAGAAACGGCTGTTCGACCAGAATATCACTTTGAAAATCGCCAACCGGATCAAGCATCATTTGGCGAAAAAAGGCTATGACACCACCTTTGGCGCCCGGCCCATAAAACGTCTGATACAAAACATGATTCTGGATGAATTAGCGCTTGATATTATTGAGGGAAAAATAAAAGATGGCGATAAAGTCACTATTGATATGGGACTAAAGAATAATCTCCTGGTTAACGTCAAATAAGTATTTGACAGCCTCTTGTCTAGCACAATAAAACCCCCCGTTATCGAAACGGGGGGTTTTGGAATACGTCAAACTCGCCGAAAAATATTATTTGTTGGGCATTATCCGGAACATTGTCGTGCCGCAAACCGGGCATGTTCCTTTCATGGCTCGGCGGACTTTACCGCCCTTGCCTTTCATTTCCACTTCAGCCGGATCCTTCATTTCCTGTTTAGCTTTGCATTTTACGCAATATGCTTCCATAATTTTATGGCTTATAGCTCTTTTCGCTATAGGCGTATTATGATTAATACCTCATTAAATAGCTAAAATTAGATATTTTAATTATTTAATTTTACCTTATTCATATCTATGCTTATATTATAGCAAAAAATCAATAAAAAATAAAGTAATTATAGCCAAAAATAATCATAACCCAAGAATCCATAATTTGTTTGATTTGTAACGGATATTTATGACTGTTTAAATCATGCCGCGATGCTTTAGCGGTAATTGCCGATTGGGCAGCTAAAGAAATCATTTTGTATATAATAATACCTCGCGATATAATTGCGAGGTATTATTTCGTATAAAATCAATTTATTGGTTTATTTTACGGATATGATCGTATATTCGATATCTCCCTTGGGGGTTTCGACCGTTACCCGGTCCCCTGCTTTTTTCCCGGAAAACGAATGTCCAAGCGGAGATTCGTTAGAGATCTTACCGTTTGCCGGGTCAGCCTCATTGAAACTGACAATCGTAAACTCTCTTTTCTGGCCGTTTGACTCGACAACCAGACTCGAACCCATACCAACCACCTCTTTGCCTCCGCCATTGTCAACGACAGTAACATTCTTTAGCATTTGCGTAAGCTCCCCGATCCGGCCTTCATTAAAGGCCTGCGCGTCCTTCGCTTCGCTATATTCGGCATTTTCGCTCAAATCCCCCATGTCTTTGGCGCGCTGAATCCTGTCCGCTATCTCTTTTCTTTTTACGTTAACAAGGTTTTCAAGCTCTTGTTTGAGCTTGTCATAACCTTCCTGAGAAATAATTTGATCGTTCATAAATTAGAATATAATTAACATAATTTTTAATATAAAGCATTTTTTAGATTTTGGCAAGTGGCAAGGTCATTTGTGGGTATAAACAGGAAATATTAATAATAGGGCTAACGAGCATAGCGGAAATATCACTGACTATATCCTTATATTGGCTCACTATTCCATAAGATAATGAAAGGCATAAGTAATAAGTCCGTAATCAAAATTATTAAAGTTAATAAAAGGCTTATTACCTGTGTCTTATTACTCCGGCATTATCCATGTTCAAATGTTCATTTATGATTTTAGCATCTTTTCCCGCCAAACAGGCGCCAGTCAAGAGCAGCCACCCTATACCCAAGGGATGATTCATATAAGGGCTAAAAATGCTGGTCGAAGCAATCGCCGCCAATCCAAGAACCGAAGCCAGAATTATTTGTCCAGTAATAGAAGCGGTTTTTCCGGCCGCCTTGAATCCAAGGCGAAGCAGCCAAATAACATAGGAAATATACCAAATTACTCCAAATAAACCAAGTTTCAGCCAAATATCAAGCCAGCCCCACTCAAAAGCATAAGTCGTATATTCACCGCTGGGGTCCGACTCCAAAATTCGCGGGTCGCTCGTATGGTATGTAACGGTGGCGCCGAAACCGAGTCCGAAAAAAGGTGAAGTTTTGATCCGCGCCATCAGCTCGGGCAACAGGGCCCAGCGGGATGACGCTCCGGCCTCTCCCGCAATATTGGTCGCCCGATCCTGGAGCAGATTGGCCGTATTGAATCCGCCGGTCGGCCGGGGAAATGGGAATTTTACGACCAAGGCGACCAATAAAACCGATGCGATGGAAATCGCCGCGAATGATCCGAATGCTTTCCCGGTCTTGCGCCAGCCGGCCCGGTTTGTAAAAAGCAGGTACAACGCATATACCCCCATTCCAGCCGCCAGGCCGATCCAGTTACTGCGTGAAAAACTGATGACAAGAGTACTCATGGCCAAAATCGACAAAATGGCGGTGAAAAACGCTTTTTGCCGCTCTTTCTTCTCTTCAAAATACATTGTTAAAAGATAAAACACAAAAAAACCGATCAGGGAATAAATATGGGACTGGAAGAACACCCGGTAAAAACCGCCCTTCATATTGGTTATCTCCCCGACTCCGCTTACCCGGATCCAGCGGTATAGCGGATAAAGAAGCTCGGGATCGACATGGGAAAATAAAAACAGGAGAAAGATTGTTTTTACCGCCAGCCATAATACTGCGACAATGAATGCCGGCATGAGCCATTCGAAAAGCCGGCTGTTTCCGTCCGGACCAGAGACTAACGGCAGGGTAAACAGCGGCAGCATCAATGCGAAAAACAGCCAGCCGTTAGCGTCTGGATATATATTGGCAATGCCATTGCTGTGTAAAAACCCGTTTACTGTCCCCCAAATTATAAAAACCCCCAAAACGAGCAGAGAGCAAAATATGAGATTATTCCGGCAATATTTTTTGATTTCTTCAAAACTTATTTTGTGCCTGTACAGGGCGATGGCAAATCGAACCAGCCAGACCGTCATAACAGCCAGCCACATAACATGGCGTAACGATATGGAAATATCACCGATACTCACAAAAAATAAATACCCTTTGGAACCGATAAATAATTCCATAAACAAAGCCAACAGCCCATACTCGAGCCGGCGGACCGTTAAAGCCGCCACACAAACGGAAAGCAATATAAAAACCGGCCACACCAGCCAGGGTAGCAGAAAGGCGGCAAATGATACCGCCTCAAGTATTAGCATTACGGTAAATAATAATTTGATTTTTTTAATCGGTAACGGCATCTTTTGCTACGGCTAATACAAAATTAACGATACTAATTCATATTGTCCGTGTTATTGGATATCGGCGCGTCAATAATATATCCCAATTTACTCAGGCAATTTGATCTCGACCTTGTCTCCCGTCTTGAACCCAAGCTGGCTGGATAATCCGCCGTTCACTTCAAGGACCTTATCGACTAAGCCGGTCGAATAATATCTTTCTACCGGATTTTCCCCTTCGGGAGGAAGATTCTCGGCGATTCCTTTGATCGTATCGCCGTCTATCCAGATCATATCCAGCGGGAAATGCATGCGGCGCATTACGAATATATGCTGGCTGCTCGCGGGAAATATGAATAGCATCCCCCGCTCCCGGCCCAGCGCTTCCCGATCGGACAAGCCCTGAATCCACTCAGCCTGCTCATCGGCAACTTCAACCTGTATCGCATGGCCATTTATAATAAGGTACGGGGCTGTTTTATCGATTGTTGCCGTCCCCGGTCTCGTTCCTGTCAAAACGGCAAATAACACAAAAGCCAGCGACAAAACGGCTATGCTAACGTATGATATTTTTTTAAGCACCGAATTCATATAATAATATTATGTTTTTTTTGCACGATCATGATCGCTTTTTTGTATTTCCTGACGCTAGGCAAAAAAGGCAGCCAGCGGTAGCTAAAACGCGGCACCCAGCTCGAATAAACGCCGCCCGGCAAATAAGTAAACAATACTTTATCGACCCAAACCCCCTCCCAGCCGTTTTTAACTACAGTTAGCCAAAAATCCCAGTCCTGAAGTTTGTTCAAATTCTCGTCCCAGCCCTTATCCGGAAAAGCTTCCCGCCGCATCAGCGATGTGGAATGGATATAAGGAATAGACTTGAGCTTATCGGCATCAAACGGCCAGAATCGGAACAATTTGTGGCCGTAACGATGCGAGCAGTAAACGAACCCGGCCTTAGGATTGCCGTGGAGCGTCTTCAGCATAATTTCAAGCATTTCCGGGATCATTATGACATCTGCGTCACAAAACAAAAGAAATTCACCACGCGCCTTTTTACGGCCTTTATTTCGCGAATACGACGCACCGTGGTTTGACTGATTGTTCATTATTTCCATTCTGATGCCAAGGTTGTGCTTGAACGGAAGAACCACCGAATTCATCGGAGTGGTCGAACGGTCATTTACGAGAATAATCTCGTAGTTGTCATAAGTCTGCTTTTGGATCGAATCAAGACATTTTTTCAGCTGTCTCGGCTGGTTATATACGGGAATAATTATTGAGATCATACGTTTATAATTTATATAATTATTAAAATATTTTTGCTTAAAGAATTCTCAACAAAGTTATGTAAAATTACGAATGCCAAATCCTAAAATGCAAATTGATTACATGATTTAATATAAACTCCCGAATAGCTGTTCAAGGCTGCGGCTATGAACAGCCAAAAGTAGCTAATCGTTTTTATCCAAGATACTGCGGAAAAGTTTTGCCTGGGTGTTCCAATTGAATTGTTCGAGGGCGCGTTTCATGCCTTCTTCGCCTAGCCGGTCGCGCAGCTCAATATCGGTATATAAGTGGAAGATTGTCTCCTTGATATCGTCCGGCGAACTGCCGTCAACCAAGATCCCGGTGTCATAATCGTCAATCGCCTCCACTGCTCCACTCTCGTTCCCGCCGATAACCGGTTTTCCGGACAAGCTCGCTTCCAAAAACACTATCCCAAATCCTTCTACGTCGCCGCCACGGTTGCGGTCCGGCATGGCGAATATCTGGCAGCGCCTTAGCCAATACCATTTTTCTTCGTCGTCTATTCTCCCCAGGAATTCTACCCGGTCCCTTACCGCCGGTTTGAGTGAACCTTTCAGCGTTTTCAGATATTCTTCATCGGGCCCTTCTCCCGCAATATAATATTTTATATTGGGAATATTTTTATATAACCATGGCATCACTTTTATCACCTGGTCGAATCCTTTGCGCTTAACCAGCCGGCCCAGGCTGAAAATAACAAAATCCCGCTCTGACCCAGGAAAATTTCTTCCGCTGTTTTCGACGCTATAAACCGGCTGCACCACTCCCGGATATACCACGCGGAGCTTTTCGTCGACTGGCGGTAAAAATTCTTCTACCAGGCCGCGGGTGAATTCACTGTTGCAAATTATGCACTTAGCGCCATACAATATCTTTTTCGCCAGCCATCGTTTTTTCTCGGTATGCTGCGCGCAGTTGATATCCATGCCATGGATCACAACGGTATATTTCAGCGGACGAATTTTCGAAACCAGCCACACGATAGTTCCCAAAGGCAAAATTTGGCCGACTATGACCTGCTCGAAATTCCCCCTTTTTAACTCAGACCAAAACATTCTTAAAGCAGGCAGCCACTTCACCGGCCCGCGGCGGCGGAAAAATCTATTATCATTATTATTAAGCACATTAATTTCGCCCTTATTCGGCCAATACTTAACCAGATTCGCATAATACTCGGCTACTCCGCCTTTGAATGGGGCATAGTCCATTGTAAACAATAATATTTTCATTTTAATTTATCGTTATGGTCTTCATGCTTATTGAATAAATATATCTTACACTGCCTTCTTTTTCCCGATGAACGCATTGAGTATGCTGGCGACATCGTCACGGCGAAAACCGCCGAACAGATAAAGGATGCAGAAATACAACAAACCGCCGATAGGAACAGCAACAAAAATAGTTGTAAGTGATTTCAGGAAATAAACCGCTCCAGCCATCAAAATAGCGGCCGGCAGGGAGCGGAAAAGTACGCTCAGGATCTTTCCGTAGCGGATCTTGACGACTCTTGACACGCTTTGGAGCCCCAAGGCCAGCATCAAAAAATTTGTGGCAAATACGGTTATGCTGGCGCCGGTCGCCTGCAGCCGGGGAATCAATATCAAATTCAAAATAATACTAACCGTCACTGTAATGGACATATTTAAGGTATTGCGCTTTTGGCGGTCACAGGCATTAAGCAGGGAACCGACGGGAAAATTCAAAAATATGAATATTAATGACCCGATAATTATCTGCAGCGGCAAAACCGCATCGCTGTATTCGGGCTTGAACAAATTGATAATACTGCGGGCCAATACCGAAATCCCCAAACTGATCGGCAAGCTTATTATTATGAGATAATTCATTGCCCTCTCAAAAGTAATCGCCAATTGCTCGCGATTGTGCTGCCAATATGAAGAAAAGGCGGGGTACAATGAAGCGATAAAAGCCATCGGCAGGAATTGCAGGGCGAATATTATCTTAAAAGCTATCTGGTATATACCGACAGCGCGGTCACCGGCCATAATGGACAAAAGCACCGTATCCAGATACATATATATTCGCTGGAATATACCATACATGGCGAAAGGCAAAGCGATCAGAATTATGGATTTCATTAACACCTTATCCCAGCGGGGACGGAATGATATTTTGAATTTAAAAAGTAAAAATCCCAGCGAATATAGCAGGTTAAAGATGCTTGAGGCCACCAATGCCATGATTATCCAGGGCAGGGAGAGCTCCAGGCGTAATGCCACTATCCCCCACCCCAAAGCAATTACCATGAACATAATGCTGGAAATGCTTTCATACTTTAGATTATGGAAACCGCGGATTACGCTGAAAAAACTCATCGTGAATGAATCGAGCACCATTGAAATGGAAGACAGGTATACCAAGGTCCTGGTTAACGACGGATAACCGAGCACATTGACCATTAAGGCGGTCGCGCTAATGGCCAAAACCGCTAACGGTAGTTTAAACGCCATTATCACACCCAATAGCGATCCGGACCTTTCTTGGTTTTTAGCCACTTCCCTGGTCAGGACATTAGAAAGCCCGAAATCAATGAAAATCGCGAAGATGGAAGTGAAGCTGATGGCCAGATAGTATTTGCCGAGATCTTCGGGGATAAGGTAATTGGCCAGAATGGTAAAATAGGTAAAACTAAGTATTTTCTGGATTACCAGGGCAATCGTAAAATATGAGGTATTTTTGGCGATGTTGGTGACTTTCATAGCGGAATATACTACCGGCTTATGCGATTAAATTAGTAACTAATTATTGAGAGGCTTAGTTAATTATACTATTTTTTGACTTGTTTTTCAATTTTTAACTTAGTGTAAATAACTAACGATATTATTTCAAAAATAAAAGTACGTTTGATTTCAATCAAACGTACTTTATATAATAAAACTAACTTCCGAATAACTAGCGTTTTGACCATTGCGGCGCGCGGCGGGCCTTCTTGAGACCCGGTTTCTTACGTTCTTTTTTGCGGGCGTCGCGTGTTACCCAGCCTTTGCTTCTCAATGCCGGCTTCAGGTCTTCCTGCATCTCGATCAGAGCGCGGGTAATTCCATGCCTGATTGCTTCGGCCTGGCCCTTTTTTCCGCCTCCGTTGACGGCTACGGAAATATTCAAATCTTTGACAAAACCGGTAAGCTTCAAGGGCTGCCTGACCAGGTTAAGCAACTGTGACGGCAGGTATTCTTTGGCGGGAAGTCCGTTTACCTGGATCGCGCCAGTCCCTTTTTTGTATATTCTAACGCTGGCTACCGCGGTTTTGCGGCGTCCAACGGCCACTATATAACGCCCTTTGAATTTTGCCGCTTCATCGGTTTCCACTGGCGTAATGTTTTCTTGTGTATTTTCGCTCATGTCTATTTTGATTGATTTAATAGTATTAAAAAAATTATCTTATGATCAAACGTTTCAGCATTTGCGTGCGGAACCTGACCGGAGGCAGCATTTCCTTTACTGCCCGCTTAAGCAACTCGCCGGGATTTTTGGCGTAGATATCTTTGGCTGCGGTTTTTTTAAGACCGCCCGGATAACCGGAATAATGATAATATTGTTTTTGCTCTATTTTTTTGCCGGTAAAAGCCAGCTGATCGATATTATTCACTTCGACTATATCGCCGCAATCCATGTTAGGCTGAAATTCCGGTTTGTTTTTGCCGCGAAGCAATATGGCAACCTGGCTGCCGATCCGTCCCAATGATTGGCCGGCGGCGTCAATCGTGTGAATTTTTCTTTCAATCTTAGACATATTCTTATATATAAGCGATCTGATATTAAATTAATTCCAATTGGACAATTTCCGCTCCATCGCCGGCGCGGTTACCCAGTTTTATTATGCGGGTGTATCCGCCGGACCGGCCTTCGTAGCGTTTGCCCAATATATCCATTGCCTTATGGACTGCCTTCGGCTGGGGAAGAATCGTAATCAGCCGGCGGCGTGCGGCCAAATCACCTTTTTTGGCTAAAGTAATCGCGGATTCCACCAAGGGCCGTACTACATGGGCTTTAGTCGCCGTTGTTTTAACTTTTTCGTATATCAAAACGCTGGCGGCAAGATTCCTGAGCATCATTTCCCGCGGTTCTTTTTTTCTATCTAGTTTTTTTATAGTATTACGATGACGCATAAAATATATGATTTGAAATTCGTATAAATATTGTGCTTAGCTGCTGCTAATGGTTTTTAGCTATATCTCAATCGTATAATCCTATTCTTTTTTCTTGGGACGTCCCCTTTTCTTCTTTGCTTCCGGTTCATTCGCTTCTCCTTCGTCAATTTTTACTTCGCTTTTTTCCGGTTCTTCCGCTTTTTCCGCTTTTTCCTCGCTCACCGCCCCTTTGTCAATATCTTCTTCGCCTTCCGGAACGGTTGTTTCACTCAGGGCGGAAAACTGTTTAATCAATATATCGACGCTGCTGCGGAAAGCTTCTTCCGGGGTAATGGTTCCGTCAGTAACGATATCGATCACTAAACGGTCCCAATTGGTCATCTTGCCGACACGAACGTTTTCTATGTCTACGCCAATTTTTACTATCGGCGAAAAAATCGAATCCATCTCGATATAGCCTATTTCCTTATCTGTCTTGCGCTGCAGGCCGGTACCTTGTTCGCGGCTTTCGATCGTTTCGTATCCCATTCCCCGGCTGACAAATAGTTCCATACTGATACTGCCCGATATATCGGTGATCGTACAAATATCGAGGTCCGTATTGATTATTTCCACGTCAGAATTTTTTGTAAAATCAGCAGCCGTTACGTTCTTTTTACCATGGACATTCAAGTCCAGTTTTACCACCTCGTCGCTAAACACACGTAATCTAAGATTCTTCAATTTCAGGATAATTTCCAAAATATCTTCCTTTACATGCGGCAAAGCCATGAATTCATGGTCAACTCCTTTGATTTTCACGCCAATCGGAGCTGCGCCCGGCAGAGATGACAAAAGCACTCTCCTGATCGAATTACCAAGGGTAATCCCATATCCAGGATGCAGCGGTTCAACTATCACTTTCGCGTTTTGCGGGCCATCGCCTGGTTGGAATTCGATTTTTTTAGGTAAGGCAATTGATAATCCCATAGAGCTGGAAACGATCTTTGCCGGCAGCTGAGCCGCCGTTTGGATTCGTTTATTCGTATTAATAATTTATCTAGAATAAAACTCAATGATCATCTGCGGGTTGAAATTCACGGTAATCGCTTCTTTTGCCGGCAAACCGAGGACTTTGGCGGTCATTGCCTGATTATCGAAATGCAGCCAGCCGGGAACTTCCTGTTTTTTCAGCTTTTCAGTAATATTTTTGAAATAATTAGAATCTTTTTTATTGGCTTTGATCCCGATAATATCGCCGATCTTTACCTGGTACGATGGAATCGAAGACTTTTTGCCGTTCACCGTAAAATGGCCGTGGTTGACCAGTTGCCTGGCCTGGGTGCGTGAGCTGGCTATTCCCAGGCGGTAGACCGTATTATCAAGCCTGGTTTCGAGCAATTTGAGGAAATTATCGCCAGTATTGCCAGTCTGTCTCCGGGCCTTTTCGAAAATCAAGCGGAATTGCTTTTCCAGAAGTTGATACTGGCGCCGGGCTTTTTGCTTCTCCATTAATTGCTGTCCGTAATCGGTCATTCTCTGCCGATTCTTGCTGCCATGTGTTCCGGGCGGGTAATTCCGTTTTACGATCGCGCATTTAGGAGCCAGGCAACGTTCGCCTTTCAGAAACAAACGTTCACCCGAACGCCGGCACTGTTTACATTTTGGATTAAGGTTTCTTCCCATATTTATAGAAATCCGATATTTATTTAGACCCGCCGCGGTTTAGGCGGACGGCAGCCGTTATGCGGAATCGGCGTCATATCTTTTATCGAGGTAATTATCAAACCGTTGTTATTCAGCGCGCGCACGGCCGATTCACGGCCGGTGCCGACGCCTTTCACGAATACGCTTACTTCAGACAAACCGTAATCCTCACGCGCCTTACCGACAGCGATACGGGTAATGATCTGAGCCGCATATGGCGTTGATTTTTTCGGCCCCTTGAATCCGGCTACTCCGGCGCTGGCCCATGACAATACATTGCCCTGGATATCGGTCAGGGTTACCATTGTATTATTGTAAGTGGCTTTGATATACGCCTTGCCGACTGTTACCCGGCGGGCGGTTTTTTTCTTCTTTCTTACCACTTTCTTTTTACTTTGTAACTTTTTGCTTTCCGCCTTTTTCTTTTCCATTTTCTTAACAATCTCTTCCGGCAACTCCTCAAGCCCCTTGATTCCTTTTTCTTCCTTCTCGCCAGCCGCCGCCTGTTCCGGCTTATCTGCGGTCTTGGAGGCGGATTTTTCCGTCGTCAAGCCCTCTTCGCCATCGGCAAGAGCTTCCTCCTTCTTGATTTCTTTTTTGTCCTTGCTATCCGTCATAATATATTTAATGTTAACTTTCGGCTTACTGATCAAATTGGACGTCATGTTCCTGTCCTATTTTTGTTCCTAAGCCCGTTGGTATTAACTTAAGTCTTTTGCGCGCTCGGACGGCGCCCGGAGCCCATGGTCCGGCGGGTATTGCCGCGAACCGTGCGGCTATTGGTTTTGGTTCTCTGCCCCCTGGACGGCAAACCTTTTTGATGCCGGTACCCGCGGTAGCTATTTATCTCTTTCAATCTTTTTATGTTACCCATCACTTCGCGCTTCAGGTCGCCTTCAACTTTCAATTTCTTCTCAATTACCGTACGCAATTTATTGATATCATCTTCTTTGAGGTCCTTTACTCTCTGGCCGGGCTCGACTTGGGCTGACACCAAAATCTCACCGGCTACCGTCCGGCCAATTCCGTAAATATATGTCAAAGCGATCTCTACGCGCTTTTCGTTGGGTATTGTTACTCCTGCGATCCTTACCGCCATATTTCAAGTGTCGAATTACGAATGTCGAATTATTAATCCGGCATATCGCCATTCATTTATCAAAATAATCTATTTATTAATACTAACTGTATTTTACGAATTTCGAATCACGGATAATTTAGATTTATTCGTCATTCGACATTCGTAAATTGTTCAGCCTTGCCGCTGCTTGTGTTTGGGATTTTTGCAGATGACAACCACCCGTCCTTTGCGGCGGATGGTCTTGCAGTCTTTGCAGATTTTCTTAACAGACGCTCTTACCTTCATGGTTATATTTTATCCGGTCTCTGGCCCCTGGTCCTGATTAGCGGACCGCCATTACCGAAAATTTTTCAATATTAAATCTTTCCTAAAAACTTGTTATTACGGACAGCTTTACCGAATTGGTTCTTACATTCTATAGGTGATTCTTCCTTTGGTCAGATCATACGGGCTCAGCTGTACCCTAACCCGATCGCCCGGCAGGAGCCGGATCCTGTTCATCCTCATTTTGCCGGATAGATGAGCCAATATTTCGTGGCCGTTTTCCAGCAATACCTTAAAAGTGGTGGCAGGCATCAGTTCGACCACCTCGCCTTTCATTTCGATAAATTCTTTGGAATCGATTGGCTTGTTATCTTCTTTGCCGCTCATTATTTATACAGTTATTAAAATGCTAAATAAGCACAAAAAATTTGGCAAAATTTAAAAATTTTACCAAAAACGGTAAAACTAGTTAAAATCAAATTTTGCTGATTTTATATTCGTAAAATAATTATATATTTTAAATACAATATTGTCAAGGGTTCAAATATAACGGATTATTTAGCTTAAAAAAGCGAGTATATACAATAATAATACTGCTAATATTAAAATAAAATAGCCTTAATCCTTCTTACGCCAGCACTTGAAGACTGCTCTTTGCTTATTTTGAACTCCCCTAATAATCCGGTGTGTTCAACATGGGGACCGCCGCATATTTCACAGGAAAACAAATTTTCTCCCTCTCCTACTGTATATACTTTGACTTTTTCCCCATATTTAGACTCAAATACCCCCTCGGCACCGTAATTTCTGGCTTCCTCCAAAGTCATTTCTTTAAAACTCACAGGCAAATCGTCACGGATAGCCTTGTTTACGATATCTTCCACTTGTTTTTTTTGCTCTTCGGTCAATTTATCCGGATGGGAGAAATCAAACCGCAAACGTTCGGCAGTTATATTACTACCTTTCTGATGGACATGCCCGCCCAATACTTTCCTTAACGCTGCCAGCATCAAGTGCGCCGCGGTATGCAATCTGGTGGTGTCTTCGCTCTGGTCGGCCAACCCGCCCTTGAATTTACCCTGGGCTGCTGTCCTCGACAGCTCCTGATGCTTCTCCATTTCTTTCCTGAATCCATCTTCATCGACCGCCATTCCTTTTTCGGCCGCCATTTCAATAGTCATCTCTATGGGGAAACCATAGGTCTGGAACAGATTGAAAGCATCCTTACCGGAAATGGCTTTTACGCCGTCATTCGAAATTCGATATTCGACATTCGAAAATTGCTTCTCCCCTTTTTCGAGCGTCCTGGCAAATTTGACTTCTTCCTCATCCAGATTCTTCAGGATAAACTCCTGGTTGCGGCCGAGTTCCGGATATATTTCCCCGTAGTCATCAATGATTATTGCCGCGATCTTTTTGGTCCATGATTCTTTATTAATCCCCAATTGCCGCCCGAAGCGCACCGCCCTTCTGATGAGCCGGCGTACGATATAGCCCTGGTCGACATTTGACGGCACAATACCCTTGTCGTCGCCCATTAGAAAAGTCGCTCCTTTAAGATGGTCGGCAATCACTTCGAATGCCTTCATATCATCGCGGTATTTCTTGCCGCTCAGTTCGCTTGTCTTATCAAGGATATTTGAGAACAAATCGGTTTCGAAGACGTTATCCTTGCCCTGAACGACCATGGTCATGCGTTCCAGTCCACCGCCGAAATCGACGTTTTTCTGCTTAAGCGGCACGAAGCCTTTTTCCGTCCTCATAAATTCGATAAACACGCTGTTCCCGACTTCGATGAAACGGCCGCAATCGCAATTGACATGGCAAGGTTCGTCTTTCCAGGTCGAGTTCTCATGCCGTTCCAGATTCGCACCCAAATCATAGAACACTTCACTATCCGGCCCGCCGATCTCACCGACGGGCATATTGGCCGGCTCACCGGACCGTGACCACCAATTCTTGCTGTCAGGATAATAGAATATCCGCCCATCCCGCATACCATCCCGTTCGGCAAAATCGACAGCTTGCGCGGCGATATTGGCTTTTTTGAATATTTTTTTCCAAATATCAACCGACACTGTGTCCCGCTCGACACCTATCGTGTCATTGCCGCGATAGACAGAAACATAAAGCCGGTCCGGGTCCAGCCCCAACTCTTCGGTCAAAAATTCCCAAAACCAATTAAGCTGCTCTTCCTTGAAATAGTCGCCCAATGACCAATTGCCGAGCATCTCGAACATCGTATTGTGGCGGTTATCCCCGACTTCTTCGATATCACCGGCGCGGAAGGATTTCTGGCTATCCGCCAGACGCGTGCCGGCCGGGTGTCTTTCCCCCAGCAAATACGGCACCAGCGGCTGCATACCGGAGCTGGTAAAAAGCGTCGAAGGATCGTTTTCCGGCATCAAAGACGCGCTCTTGATGATCACATGACCTTTGGACTGGAAAAAATCCAGATATTTTTGACGGACTTCCTTGGAGTTCATATCAATGATTTTTAATAAATATTTATTGCCAATGTTACTATTATAATTAGAGTATCCGGACTTGTCAAACACTTTACAAAATATTAAATATTGTTTATAATATATAATCTTAATTTAAATAGACAAACACTAAAATAAATGGAGGACAGATAATGCTCTGGAAAAATATACCGAATATATTATCGGGTATACGTGTGCTCTTTTCACCGTTAATTATTTTACTGGCGTATTGTAATAATTGGCTGGGTGCATTTGTCCTGGCCGCGTCTTTGTTACTAAGCGATTGGCTTGACGGTTTTCTGGCCGGCAAATTAAAGGCATTCAGCCGTACAGGAAAGATTATTGATCCGCTGGGTGACACTTCTCTTGCTGCCTGCTCGCTTTGGGGCTTGGTTATTACCGGACATATTTCCTTGAAGTCGTTTTGGTTGATGGTAGTAATATTCATTCTGGTCAACGCCGGCTTGTTAGTGTCGCGAAAAGATAATAAATACCATCTGCTATGCAGTAGTTTGTCGCCGCATTATTATCTCTGGACTATGTTTATTCTGGTTGCTTATTATGCCCATAGAGCCCTGGGAACTGGTGCGTTTTATCTGTTATTGCCGGCCGCTATTTTACTGGCAATTGCCGCATTTACCAACCGCCATCGGCTAAAAGGTCTTTTTAACGGACATTGGCATTGAACACTGCCCACAATCACGCCTTATTCTCAGTTTGGGAATAAGGCGTTTTTCATTACAAAAAAATACGGATTCGCCTGCCAGGAAAACCCGTATTGTTATATCGTGAGACATGCTGATTTTAAATCTTTAAAAGTTTTCTTTCTTCGGCGGACAATTTATTAAGGGCGCTGTTCCTTATTTCCAGGGCCGCTTTTTCAGCATCGAGGAGCGTGACTGATTTGCCGAGCAGGAACCCGATTTTCCCATCGGTCAAAATAAAGGCTTTTTCGGTTTTGTGCCAATTGGCATCGGTTTGATTTTGGGCGAACGCCTTTGCGATATTATCATCCTTAAAGAAACCGATGGAAGAACTTTTGAACCCTTCATCATTTGTCCGGAAAACTTCGGTATATTCCTGGATACTGAATCCTTTCAGATCCCGGCCGATCAAATCCTCAAATTTCGTCTCTTGTTCCATTATTACACCTCCTTCCAGGTTGTTTGGGAGCGTTATTTGTTTGATGCTAGTACTATATATAAAAAATCAGTAATTAGCAATACGGCATTTAAAAAAAGCAAAGGGTTGCATCTTTGGATGCAACCCTTATATCTCTAATCATACCGGAATTATTACAATAAATTTTTTGCCCCAATTCCGCAGCAAACCATCTTTTAATGAGCTGATAAGCAAATCTTTAGCCTCTACTGCGGTTTTCAAAGTTACCAGCCATTTTTCAACGTTATCCAGGATTTCCACCTCAATCTCGGCGACTTTTCCGAGTTCGGATCCTGCCAATGTCCTAAGCAGGCTCAAAAAGCTTTCTATATCCAATTGAGACATCGCAACGATCCTGTACTCCCCAATCTTCGGGATAAGCATCATATCTTCGAGGACATTAAGTGATATAAGGTCGGAATCGCTATTGCCTTTTATACCCTTTATCAATATTCGCCTTCCCGCTCTAAGGTCTTCGGGACGGATGCGGCGGCCGATCAGCCATGGCAAATCCGACTGCAATGAGATCTTGGAGTTACAAAAGGACAGGCTTACGTAATTTTCTTTTACTACGGCTTCCTTGATGGTCAACTCCCGGTAATAATCCGGCATAGTATGCTCCTTTCGTTAAAATGGTCGCTTTATTTTTGGTTTAATTTCAAGGGGATTAAATAAAATAACATGCCTCAGCTGCATTGTCAATGGATAAATGGAATATTAATAAATAAAAATCGCTCACTTTTAAGTAGAAAGTGAGCGATGATTATAAACAACCAAAACCTGCCATCACAATATCAGGTCGAAATCAAAAGAACCTTCAATGCTCAGTCCGGAAGCCCGAATCAGAAGTTTTCTTTGGGAGTTTTTTGACCAGGGAATATCAATAACTATCCGTAAAGTATTGAATTTGGCAAGTGCAGCTTGTACAGCCTGTAGGAATCTTTTTTGGCTGGGGGTCGGCAGATTGGCAAAGCGACAAAACAGTTCCCGGTTATCAAAGAATATATCCCCCCTTCCGTCCGCTCCAGGAATACGGAATTTCGGTCTGACCTCTGATTCTCCGCGAAAAACCAATTCTGCGCCCAACATTGTTTCGCTATTGCTGGCTTGCCTTGACCAAAACTCATTCCAAAACTCTTTGAAGCTGCACTCCAAATATGGCTCACTACTTACTATCTGCATTTTAACCTCCTTTTTTCTATCGAATCATTGCGCATGGATGCGTTGCGCACATTCGATGTATTTTCGCATCCAGCGGAATCTTAACAATAAAAACCAATGTTTGTCAATTCAACAAAAATTAAAAAAACCGCCAAAAGCGGCGATTTTTAAATGGCAGTATAGCCTGGCATTCATAAGCTCTGCGTAATCTTCCTGGCTTTGTCCCATAAGACGGATGCTCCTTATCGATTTTACTCGCGCGATTTATTCCCTGTTCCTAAATACTTTGAAGAAATAATAGATCGCCGTGAAAATATTGAGAAATATGAAAAGCGCGAGCCAGACTTGTTTACCGGCCGCGGGTAACCGGTCATTTTTGACCATATCCGAAAACATCCACGCCCAGAAAAACAGCAAAGGCAGAATTACGATGGTCGCTATTAATTGTGGCAAAATATTTGGCATAATTTTCTGACAGGACACCTTAGCCATCCTTCACGGCACTAACCACCATTTAAGCGGCGTGCCGCGAGATGCGCTTTACGTAAGCTTTCCTTCACGGCACTAACCACCATTTAAGCGGCGTGCCGCGAGATGCGCTTGCGCATTTTTCGCGGCTCGGGGGAAGGGAATCGAACCCCTATTGACGGGACCAAAACCCGCTGTCCTACCGTTAGACGACCCCCGAAGAAATCAAATTCCGAATGACGAATTACGAATGTCGAATCACTTTATAAAATCAAAAAAAGCCAAGTCTATTGGCATTTCATATTTTAACCTATTGTTGGTGAATTGTAAAGTAAAATACGTAACAAATCGAAAATCGAAAATTGCCATTCGAAAATTGTCAGACTCTGGAATATTTCCTGACCGCTAATTGGCTGGCGATGATATTGACCAGGGCGACACCAAGGAATTGCAATCCGAAAATAGATAATACATTGCCGTAGAAATAATCTGGCAAATTTACGTTATAGCCGACAAAAAATGTTTCCAGATAAGGTTGAAGCAGGCGAATAAAAGGATAAAATACGGCCATGATCGCCAGGATGCCCACGAATGTATAGATCACGCCCGACAACAGGTACGGCATCTGGATGAACCAACGTGATGCGCCGACCAGGCGCATGATCATTATTTCCCGGCGATGGGTATAGATCGCCACCCGGACCGAATTATAAACGACAAGGATGGTAATCAAAATGAATATTCCGGAAAGGAACATGGCAGCGCGGCTGACTTTGTCGGTGATCGAATTGATCTTTCCCAACATCGTCTTGTAATTCGTAAAATTGCGCGATTCGATTATCGCATCGTCAAATCCGTTTATCTTATTGATCAAATTGTCGAATGCATCCAGGTTTACCGGCCTGATAACCAGGCTTGGGGCCAGCGGATTAGTGCCTAATTCGCGCAATGCTTCCAAAAGTTCCGGATTGGACCGATGTGATGTATTGAAGCTATCGAGCGCTTCGCCTTTCGAAATATATACGACCTCCTTTACTTCGCTCATATTGCTTATCTTCCCCTTCAGCGCCAAAATTTCCTCCTCGGGCGCATCGGATTTAAGGAAAAGGTTGATATCGATCTTTTCCTTTATCGCATTTACGGCAGTTTCGCCCACTACTTTAATGACCAAAAGCATGTTGACGGTAAACAGCGCCAAAATCAGGATGATAATCGTAACCAAAGACAGCCAGATATTCCTGCCGATATCCTGCAGACTGAATTTAAATACCCTGATGATTGATAAAAACATATAATATATAACGCAAATCTGATATATCAAATTACTAACGTAAGAATAATTCCACTAACATTCTATCTCTTTACCGCTGATTTTACGCGGATGCACGGACATTGCGGCAAATTATGCTTTGCATTTTAAAAAACTATAACACATACTTTCCGACTTCCTGGTCGCTGACGACCCGGCCGTTATCGATCGCCACCACCCGGCGCCGCAGACGGTTGACGATCTCGCGGTTATGGGTGACCAGTATGACAGTGGTGCCGAATTTATTGATGCGCAACAGTAATTCGATAATTTCATGGGCATTCAAAGAGTCAAGATTCCCCGTCGGCTCGTCCGCCAAGAGGATCTTGGGCCGATGCACCAGGGCGCGGGCAATCGCCGCGCGCTGCTGCTCGCCGCCAGACACCTCCTGCGGATAACGTTCCATCTTCGTTTCCAATCCGACGATCTTCATGACATGAGGTACTATTTTCCTGATCTTCCTGGGATGACCGCCGCAGACCTGCATCGCAAAGGCTACGTTTTCGAACAAGGTTTTTTTGGGCAAGAGCTTGAAATCCTGAAAAATAACGCCAATCTGCCGGCGCAATACCGGTATTTCCCTCTGTCCGATGTCGGTGATATCCCAGCCGCCAACCACGATCTTGCCCTGATCAACCCGTTCTTCACTGATCAAGGTTTTGACCAGGGTAGTTTTGCCGGTCCCTGACTGTCCGACGATCGAGACGAATTCTCCCGGCTTAATGTGCAAATTCACCCAGTCAAGCGCTTTCACGTTCTTGGGATATATTTTGGATACGTTATAATATTTGATCATTGCTTTCTGCTAATTTACGAATTGCTGGATAAGCATAATTGCTATTTAATATGTTCGCGTTTTAATCGGCGCAACCGGTTATTAAGTCCCGTTAGCAATTTCGGATTGCCTGATGCTATACTGTATCAAGCGGCTGGTATCGCGGAAACTTCCGTCTCTTGTCTTGGCGCCCATAGTGACGACAATCAATTTTTCTCCGCCGGACTCCGCCCTGGTCATCAGACAATAGCCGGCTTCGTCCAGATATCCGGTTTTTGATCCGGTTATAGTGTATTTATTTTGGGCGATGATCTTATCGGTATTCTTAATTTTATGGTATTTTTGCAAATTGACGGTCGTGAACACGTATTCCGGCATCGTACTGGCCTTGACGATGATCGGATGCTTCAGCGCCTCCCTACTTATTATAGCATAATCCAGGGCAGAACTCACGTTTTCCGGTGCCAGGCCGGTCGGTTCGATGAAATGAGTGCTGCTGGCCCCCCAATCCGCCACTTGCGCGTTCATTCTGGATATGAATTCCGCCCGGTCAAGCCCGCTTACCCGGACCAGGGTCTCGATCGTATTATTGGTCGAACCAACCAGTGAAACATATACCAGATCTTCGATCGTCAGCGATTCACCGTCCGAAAGCGCTAAACGCGCCGACTCCCATTTATTCACATACCGATAATTATATTCCTCATCAGCCAGGGAGTATGTGACCACCCGGCTCAAAGTCGGATTAGTATCAAGAAACACTTTGACGGCGATCAATTTGGTTAAACTGGCCAGCGGCAGAGTGGCTGTCGCATGCGCGGCATAGTATATTTCACCCGTTCCTTCATTCATCGCGATTGCGGAGGCGAAATCCAAAACCGGTTCCTCTCCCATGCCGGCGTTAGGCACTCCCACCACCTTCCCGTCGGCGTCAGGGGCGATATAAAGGGGTTCCACGGCCACATCCACCATCCCTTCGGACAAATTCGCGATTTTCAAGAATGCCTGTTTATCCAAATCTACTACCCGATCGGGATGCAATCCGCGATCCGGGCCGTAATCGTTCACGACCACATCGACAAACTTGCCGTTCTCCCGATTTGTCACCCGCAGGCGCGAGTCTTTGGGGAAATCCGGCGAGGCGGTATAATTTCCGGATTTGTAGGTGTACCAACTGGCTCGCCCGGCCGTCAAAATATCGGGATAAGAAAAAACCGCGATTCGGGCAAACGGCAAATGGATCAGCGAACGGACAAATTTATCATCGGGGAAATCCCTGGTCGGCAACGGACGCCATCCGCCGGTGCCTTTGTCATAGAAAAATACTTGCTTGAAATCCGGATCTTCACGGTCGTAAGAAATCTGTATATAGAACGGCTTATCATCGTCGTAAGCCGATTTATTGCGGAATTCGAACTGATATACCGGGCTGATCAGATCGAGATTCCAGGGCATGGGAAGCGGTTCATTCAGCTCAAGTACGTCAACACCGGTGGCGTCGGACAAAATGCCCGGAACCAATGATAACTTGATCTTATCTTCAAAAGCGGCCACGGTATAACCTCTGGCAATCGTCGCTGCGTCGAGATTAACGTGATATTCACGATTACCGGCGGCTTCACCGATATCCGCCAAAGCTATTTGCGCCCGATACCCAAGATCAGGCAAAAATAAGGTAATTCCGGATATCAGGAGCAATAATATTACTAATTTAGGATATATTTTACCCATCATTTGACTTATTGTTAATTTTAACAATATAATTATAACATACTTTGTGGGGATAAGGTATCACCGCTTTTATTTGGGCAAATTACACCCGCACCGCATTTTGGATATACGCGGGATCAGTTCGTCCCTTCCCGCCGCAAATCAGCAGGTGTCGTATAATGGTTATTACATCAGCTTCCCAAGCTGAATACGGCGGTTCGATTCCGCTCACCTGCTCAGCTCGGTTCATATCCTAATTGGCTAATCGCCACTTTGAACATTAGCTCGGCGCAGGCGCAGTACAACATAAAAAATAAAGTCGTAATTTCCTGAACCTGTCGAATGATAGATATATATGGCTTAATAACAAATCAAAATAATCAATTGAAAATCTGAAATCGAATTTTGCATAGGCCGGAGTAGCTCAGCTGGTAGAGCAATGCTTTCGTAAAGCAGAGGTCACGAGTTCAAGTCTCGTCTCCGGCTCAGAATTCAATATAATACACTATACAGCAAGCAACTGACCAATCGAATCCACCAATATTGAGTCAAAAAAGCCGCCCCAATCCAGTATGGGCGGCTTTTATTTTTATCAATCAACCAGGCTCCACATTCGATAATTCAATATGGCATCATTCAAATAATTATCGAGGTTCCTGGCCTTAACCATAACATAACTCAAATATAAGTTGTCCCCTCTTCGATCGTAACAGCGGAATATATAATACCCGTCATCGTTATAAACGATTTGGCTGAAATCGTTTTTTTGCAAACCGCTGATTTGACCATAAAAATCATATTGGTCTTTGTTGCCGGCGGTAATATTCAACTGTCCCTGTTCGTCGCCGTAGCGGTTTGCTACGGCGGCAAAGTCGTTGCCGGTATTTATCAAATCAAAAATTTTGCCGATTCTTTTGATCCCGACCTGATTTATCGCTTGATCCCGGATCACATATGGCAGCAAAGTGGAAGCGATTTTGTCGTCAACCTTACCGGCCAATTGTCCGGCTATGCCATAACGTGCCGCCAGATCCTCAACTAAGAGATTTTTGATCACCGCCACCTTGGCGTCCCGGTCGATATTTTCCGGATCGCTCGTAGTATCGACGATCGCGCTTCTGATATCTTCGTATGTATAATAATCTATTATGCCTTGCGGGGTTATAAGTGCCGGTATCGGTACAAAAGAATTGATCTGACGTAAAATTTTGTTGTCAAAACGGTATTCCAGAATAACTATAACCAGGATCGTGTATAAAAAAATGAATAAAGTGATGCAAGCCAGCAATAGAGAAAAAGCTTTCTTAAAATTATGGCGCAAATGGTGAAGAAAAAACAATGAACCCTCTTTAATGCCGTTAAGGGTTTTGCGGAATTTCTCCCTACTTTTGGTTCTTCGCTCGGCTCTTGTCTTTTGTTTGATGGCTTTTTCCTTTTTTCTTCTTTCCTGCTCGGCTAGGCGCTCCCTTTCCTTGGTTTTACGCGCTTCCTCCTTCGCCTGGGCCCGGCGTTTCTCCTCCCGCTCCTTCGCTTGACGCGCCTTTTTATCTTCCCTGGCCTGGCGTTTCTCCTCCCGCTCCTTCGCTTCCTGCTCCTGCTTTTCTTGTTCAAGGATTTTTTTCTTATTTTCCTCTTCATGCTGAATTTTTTCCGCGACCAGAGGATGCTGAAAAGGATTTATATGCGACACAGAATCTATTTGCGCGGATTTTGATTTCGTTTCATTCGGCGCATTTTTTGTATCCGGTTCTGGATTGGCACTGCTGGTTTTTATGGGCATTTCTTTTCCGCTTTTTCTTTCCGGCTGCCGCGCCGTGACTTCGGCGGGAAGTTCATGGGGATGAAGCAGATTATCAGCCGGTATATCCGTATTGCCCCTGGGAACGGCCGGGGAGATAATTTTCTGGATTTCTTCCTGCCAGCGCTTCCTGGGTTTTGGGGCATAAACCTTAACCTCCGGCGCTTTTTCCGGCCGTGGCATATCCTTGCGTGAGACCGTTGAGGCACTTGGCAATATTGCGGTATTTGGTTCCTTTATTCCGTCTACCGTCGCGGACGTCAAAACAGGCCCGCTCCCGGCCGCCGCCTCGCGCTTTTTATTTTCACCGATAGAATCAAGAACCAATTTCCTTGATTTCTCCAATTCTTCTCGGTTTAATTTTTTAATTCCATCAACTTTATTCGTTGAACTGCCCATAATTTATTGTTTGAAAAAATAGGCCCACCATTTTTGCGCGTTTTCGACCGGCAAAAAAGGCCGCCCGAAATCACTTTCGGCGGGAAAGCTGGCGATGGATATTCCGGCTGGCGTTCCATCTGTGATAACGGAGTTGTCCATACCCTTGATTACCGCTACTTCTTCCCCGTCTTTTTTATAATTTAAATTTTCCCGCGCCTGTTCTTCAACATAAAAATCAGACTGCAGGTAAGCAATCATATCTTTTAGCTCGGTCCCTTTTGATTCCAAGTCGGATATCTCGCGGCGCAGACCGTCGATCTCCCGGCCCACCTCGCGATGCTGGGTTAATTTTTTGAACAAGGGGTAGCATATCGCCAATAGAACGATACTGCTTATTATCGCGACATACATCGGTTTACGGCTAATCTTCTTTGATGAATATTTTTTGCTTGTTATCATAGCGCGTGCCGGCGGTTTCGGCGATAATTCACATTAAATATTATCTTGACGAATTCGATCAGGAATAAGTTAAAAAACACTATTAACAATATAAGCAACCAGGCCCATAGCCCCAAAGGCACCGTAGACAACAGACGATTGATCGGCGGCCAGTAAATACCCGCCAGAAGTAATATTAAACTGGCCCCTACCGCGTAATTCAAATAACGGTTCGAAAACGGATTATAATGCCATATCGGCTGGCTAAGATTACGGATGCTGTATATTGTCGCTAGGGATTTCACGCCCAAGGTTGCGAATATGAAGGTTATGATATATTGTAGCATCTCAGAGGACTCACGCCAATGCCACCACAACATATAAAAAACAAAAAAAAGGAAAAAATCGCGTATCAATCCTACCCCAAAAATAATCGCTTTCATCTTGCTGTCCAGCAGGGGCTGGTCCTTGTTTATCGGCGGTTCTGTCATTATATTGTCCTGTCCGCGTTCGAATGCCAGGGAAAAATGGGGCAAGCCGTCATTAATGATATTTATCCAAAGTATCTGGGCGGGCAGAATTGCTAACGGAGTACCGAATATAATAGAGCCTACCACCAGGATTATTTCCGTAAAACTGTCTGAGATGAGATACGTTATGACCTTTTGAATGTTCCGGTAAATGATCCTTCCTTGTCTGATCGCTGAAACGATAGTCTTGAAATTATTATCCAAAAGAACGATATCCGATGTTTCTTTGGCAATGTCCGTTCCGGTACCGAACGAAATCCCGATATCGGCCGCTTTCAATGCCGGAGAATCGTTTATGCCATCGCCCGTCATGGCTACCACGTCCCCATTTTTCTTCAGGGCGTTGATAATACGAAGCTTGTGCCGCGGACTTACCCGGGCGTAAATATCAATCGTTCTTGAAAGTTTTATAAGTTCGTCATCATTTATTTCATTCAGCTTTTCGCCGACTATGACATTTGCCCTTTTTGTTTTTAAACCCACTTCGCGGGCAATCGCTTTCGCGGTTAGCGGATGATCTCCGGTGATAATAATCGTCCTTATCCCGGCAGCCTGGGCGATACTGATCGTCTCCTTGGCTTCTTGGCGCAACGGATCCTTCAAGGCGATAAAACCGATGAAATCCAGGTCGCAGTCGACCTCTTCCCAGTTCATATTGCCGTTTGTTAGATGGTCTTCGTTCGGCCGGAAAGCAAGCTCGCGCTTTGCCAGGCCGATCACTCTTAATCCCCTCTTGGTCAGCGCTTCATAAACCTCGTCCAGTCGCGCTCTTTCGGCAGTGCCCAGTGGACGTAAACTGCCGCTGTGGAGATATTTTTTCGCCTTAGACAGGAGGATTTCCGGCGCTCCTTTTTCATATAACAGATATTTCCGGAGGCCATTATGGCGGAGGCTAAGCATGAATTTTCTGTCACTGTCGAAAGGCATTTCATCAAATCTCGGCTGGGCAGCCGATAATTTCTTGCGGTTCAGGCCCGATTGGATCGCAGCAGAGAGGAGGGCGACTTCAGTCGGCGATCCGATGAACCGCCAGCTATGCAGCTCGTCTTCCGGATTTTCGATCATCGCCGTATTGCACATCATCCCGATTTGCAAAGCCATGCTGACGGCCTGCGCCTCCTCGGGATCCTGCCTTGTACCGGGACTGCGCCAATCATATTCATGCTCCCCGATGACAATATGGGCTACTTGCATTTTTCCCTCGGTCAGCGTACCGGTCTTATCGGAACAGATAACAGTTGTCGAACCCAGTGTTTCCGCGGCTACCAGTTTGCGCGTTAGCGCTTTCTCCTTAAGTATCCGCTGCATACCCAGCGCCAAAATAAAAGTTACCGCGACGATCAGTCCCTCCGGTATGGAGGCGACGCCAAGGGCAACTCCGGTTTCGAGCATCAAACCGAGCGGCCGTCCCTGCCAGATACCGATTCCGATAATCAAAATACAGATTATACCGAACATCAACCCTAAAAACTTGCTGAATTTCGTCAGACGCAGCTGCAAAGGAGTTTTCTCCTCTTCGGTCACTTTCACCATTTCCGCAATTTGTCCGATTTGAGTATCACTTCCCGTGGCGGTTACGACCGCCTTGCCGACACCGCTCACGACTATGGTTCCCGAATACACCATATTTTCGCGGTCAGCCAACGCGGCTCCTTTCGGAATGTCATCGATCCGCTTGTGGGAAGGGATCGACTCGCCCGTCAACATCGCTTCGTCAACCAGCAACTCAACCGCCTCGAACACTCTGGCGTCGGCCGGTATGCGGTTGCCTGTGTTTATCATTATCACGTCGCCGACGACAACCGAAGCACTGTCGACCATAGTCTCATTACCGTCCCTTATGATATAGGCTTTATGTTCGACCAATTGTCGTAATTTGGTAATAGAACGGTTGGCCTTATTTTCCTGAATGAAGCCGATTATGACATTGATCAATACAGCGCCGACAATAACCGCAGCTTCTTTCTCGGCAGCGGTTATGACGGATAAAACTGCGGTAAATATCAGGATATATATCAATGGGTTATTGAACTGGCGCAGCAATATCCGGTGCGCGCCGAGAACCTTTTCTTTCGGCAGCTCATTGGGTCCGTTATGTTTAAGTGTCTTTTCCGCTTGCGCAAAGGTCAAGCCGGCCGGCTTGGATTTCAGGGCGCTAAAGCAGGCATTAACCGATAAATTGTGAAAATCGATACTCATTTACAAGATAATTTTCCTTAATTTGCTCTTAGTTGCCGGTTTTGAATTAAATTAATAAATATCAAAATTGACCTTCGTGCAAAAGGTAAATACATTAATATTATAACACAAACTAACTATATCCACAAAATTAACCACAAAAAAACCATTTATCAATGGTCATTTTCAATTTACATTTGCCGCCAAGAGCGGATCTTTTTGCCTATTTGCTTCGTAGGCACTTCGGATAATCATATGTATAGAATCCCGAATTCTGTTCGTTGTTAGATCCTTAAAAATCCTAAATACTAAACTCTAAATTCTAAACAAATCCCAATTACCGAAATTATAAGTTATAAACACTCCTGAATTCACCGTAAAATCTAGTTATGGCGCCGGTTTTGAATTTGGTCATTTTTACCCCGCAAAAATGTCAGTAGAATTGTTTTGAATAAGCGTGTACACCTATCTCACCTTTGGAGTGACATAAAACCCCAGCCGCCTTTTTCCACCGAGCATCAATCTTATTTGTGAGTCCAGTCCGGGAATGGAGCCAAAAATAATTATAGAGACCGGCAGAACGATCCATTGCGCCAACATCCCCAGATATTTAATTGATGGATAATTTTTCGGTCGGCGCGGCAGTAACAAAGTGGATAGGACTGCTGATAGCACCAAGCCAAGCATCGCCATGGTCATTAAAGTACGGGTCACAAGCGGCAGATTGGCCGATAATACGGTGGCATTAAACCGGTCGCCGCCCAAAAGCATGGGAAGCCAGCCGATAATACCGATTATCAAAGCGTTTGTCGCCCAGGAATGGAATCCGTAGACCTGCACGAAAATACGGTTAAGGAATTTGCCTTTGGGCATGTTGCGCCGGTTACGGATAAAATTAAAAATCAAATAAGGAATATTCTCCACTCCCCAGCCCCAGCGGCGCTGCTGTAGATACAACGAACGGGCGGTGTCAAAAAAGCCCTTATTCATGGTCACATCCATGGAAACGGGAAAATGCAAGGGGTAAACACGGTAATCACCGCGATAAAAGCAAAAGCAGTGCCAAAAGATGCGGGAGTCTTCGCTTACCATGGTTTTTGACCAAAAGCCTATTTCATGAAGGGCTCGCCACGTCATCGAATGGGAAGAATAAGTCGCCAGCTTTTCCTGCCTGATTTGCTGCATCATCTGCCAGAAGGTATTCGATGCCGCCGCGACCCGAGCGAAAAAGGGCGCCTGCCAAATATTATTATGATATACCGGAACCGGTTGGTAACTGGAACGGTAAGGATTCGGAACCGTCAAAAAATTATACGCCAGACAATGGAAATAATGCGGATAAATGATTGTATCGATATCGAATACGCTGACCAAAATACTGTCATAATCCAGCCGCAAAGGATCGATCACGTCTTTTTTCAGCTGCTTGGCGGCCCAGGTCTGGTTTGCTCCTTTGCCTTTAAGCTCACCGGCAATGCCGTCGGGATGGCGGGTCAAATAAAACCGCTTGAAATGTGTCTTGAATTCCTCGTATACCGCTTGTCCCGAATGCCATACTTCTTCCCCTCCCCTTTCTTCGATCGATAATACCAGAATTATCCGTTCCCCGGGATAGGAGCAGTCCGCGATCGCCTTAATGCTTGACCGGATAACCTCATGGCTTTCGTTGACAACGGGAAAAATTATTACTTGCACGATATCTTTCCACCTTAGGCCGCGGAGCGATAGGCATTCGCCTGCCTTGCATTGATTCGGCTCCCGATCCAAACCCCGGCATAGCGCTTCCCAGTCTTTATTGATATTGCGCTTCATGCGCCGGTAGGAAGCCACTAGGTGAATACCCAGAAACAATACCAAAAGCAGCCAGTAGACATCAAAGGCGATAATGAAATACGCCAGCCAAACCGGCTGAAGATAAGAAAAGACGATTAAAACGACCAAAGTAAAAATGGATAAAAATCCGGGAACTATTTCCAAAAAACGGTATAAACGGAAATCCTTTCCGGATAGATCATCGGCTTTTCCGACTTTTAGATAATCGATATTTGACATACTGTTTTTTATCACGCTCTTATATATTTACGGTGCCAAGCATCGGCAATATGCGCTATTTATCACCCACTCGGTCGCAACCAATATTCAGGATTTGATTTTTGCCGGTGTTCGGTTTACTGCAAATTAACGTTTTAAGTATTCACGTTTTTAATTTCACCTTTAAAAATACTGTTACCGACCAGATAAAGTATAAAGAAAAAAAATGTAAATATCAACCAATTCCTGAAATACGGCCAATCATAAAAATATTTGCCTGCATCCCGCATTACCATAATCGGCGATCTCACTATGTCCCAGGAATTCCAACGATTGATCAGCCCCAAAAGCACGCCTAATGAAATCGTAGGAATTATTGCCGCAATAAAAAAATCGGACGCATGGCGGCCGTATAATTGATTTACGAATCGTTTCATGTCCTTGACCAGCCGGACATAGGCATACCATCCAATCACGCTGTAAGAAAAAAAGAATAACGTCATCCAGACACTGTCCAGGCAATTATTATACTTCAGATCGCAAAATCCGTTCAAATGCCGTATATCAACAATAACATAAGCCGAATTCGGTAAAAAAATCAGCCACAGTAAGGCACATAATAATCCTGCCAGTTTATCACCGAGACGCTTAAAGCGGGTGCGTCTGTAAAATTGCCGTAATATGGAAAACAAAAAAAATGGAATTGCGAGCAAAAACAAATTCCAAACTACATACACGAGAGAATAGTTGTTTAACGCAAAAAATTGGTCCATTTCCGCAATGCAACCGCCATCAAATAGCGGTAAGGTCAAAATTATGTCAAATTTATCGCCTCTCCTTCGGGCAGCTCATTTTCATTCGCCGCTTTTTCTCCTGTTTGCCGAACCGGCGGCGTAGCGCGCACTTTCGGAGATGCCAAATTGGCGCTGTCTATTGGCTTATGCATCGCCGATTTTGGGCCTCTCGGCGGCCAGTTCGCCTTGTCAGCCGGACGCCCTTCCGCGGTATGATCTTTTTGCGCGTTATTGCCGTATTGACGCTGGTCTGGGCCTGCCATCCGGTTCGCTCCGTTCGAATCGTCCCGGAACGGTTTACCGCCTTGTTTCTTGAATGCGGCGGAAAAATCCTTCAAGCTGGTGAACTCTCCCAACTTCGCCTCCAGTTGCTCCAATTCTGACCTTTTTGCTTCTCTTCTACTGTCTAATTCGTTCTTTTTTTCCTGTTTGATCAGGTTCAGGCAATCTTTGCAGTAAACCGGCCTTACGCCATCCGGCTTGAATGACGTTCTGGTATCTTTACCGCAGCGCGCGCAGACCGCTTCGTATTTATAGATTGAATCCGGGGCCTGGCGCGTCTCTTCGCGCGGCGCAGGTGCTTTGCTAACGGCAGGCATACTGGCCAAATCGTTTTTCGGCATGGTTTTGGGCTTGACAGGCGTAGTTCTGGCCGGTTTACCGGGAGCAGGATCTTCGTTATTTTCATGCCAGCGGGATATCTTGTCCTCAACCGTCAGGCGGTCTTTAGCATAACGCTCGCGGCTGATCTGGATCACTTTTTCAGTATGGCCGGTCTTTTCGCTTTCCAATAATGGCGGCAGTCCGCGGGCGGAAAAAGGATTGGATGCGATGCCATCGATCATCAACTTAATGTAAAATTCATATTTTGGCAGATTAACGATATCCTCGATCGTAAATACCGGAGTGAATTCCGGCTCCAGCTCTTCGGCATCGGCCGCGCCGACCCGAAAGACCACCATGGTACCGACATTGCCGAACACCGCCCCCTTCACGGTATCGCCTAATTGTTCGATATACTGGTGTGCCATTATCAGGTTAAGATGGTACTTCCTTGCTTCAGACAGAATATTCGCAAAACTATCGGTGATAAAATTCTGTAATTCGTCGATATAAAGATAAAAATCCCGGCGTTCGCTTTCGGGCATATCGACCCGGCTCATTGCCGCTAATTGTATTTTGGTGATCATCATCGAACCCAGAAGGGCGGACGAGTCCTCGCCGATACGGCCTTTGCTCAGGTTCAGGATCAAAATTTTGCCGTTGTCCATAATATCGCGCATGTCGATTGTCGACTTGACCTGGCCGACTATATTACGGATAAGCGACGTGGAAAGAAACTGTCCGACCTTATTCTGAATAGGAGAAACAGCTTCGGACGCGAACTTATCGGCATAGCCGGCGAATTCATTCACCCAGAAGGATTTTACCACCGGATCCTGGATCATCTCCACCACCCGTTTGCGGAATTTCTTATCCGCCAGCATTCTGGTCACGGCCAGAAGGGTCGAACCGGGGTAGTCAAGTATCGCCAGGATGGTATTGCGCAGGATGTACTCCAGACGCGGCCCCCACGAATCGGCCCAAAGCTTCTGGAACACGCCGATCAAGCCGGATGCCACCAAATGGCGGAATTGCGGATCAACATGCTCGACTACATTGAATGCGATCGGATAATCGATGTCGGACGGGTTGAAATAAATTACATCGTTAATACGGTTACTGGGAATGTATTCAATGATTTTTTCCGCCAGATCGCCATGAGGATCGACCACGGCCACGCCTTTGCCGGCGCGAATATCCTCAATGATCATATTCTCCTGAACCGTGGATTTCCCAACACCGGTTTTGCCGATCAGGTACATATGCCGCCGACGGTCGTCTAATTTTATGCCGAAACGCCGGCTTTTATTACGGAAAGTGGTTTCGGCAAACAAGGTTATTTTTTCATTGTCCATATATTTCAAGGTTATTTGAATATTTTTTGGTTTAGATATCTTCCATACTTAGGGTATCCGAGGATACATTGTCAGGCAAACGGCAGATTTTCGGGCGGCTGGCCTTTCTTGACTGCTGCTACCGGCGGTCTCGCGCCAGGTTTAACCGAAGCCACCGGTCCGTCATCCCAGGGCAAGCGTTCTCCCGCGGCCGGCTTGGCCGCTTTCGGCGGAATAGAACCGGACTCGCGTCTCCTCGATACCGCCGGCTCCGTTAGCGGTTCGCCCGGAGGCCCGATCTCGTCGAAAAATGTCGAGCCGAACACCTCTTCACCGACCGGCAGGCTCATTGGCGGTTCCGCTTTACGGCCTGGCGCTTTTTGGATCAGCGGGGCCTTAACAACCGCTTCGATCGGGAAATGCCAAAGAGTGGCCAGCTCGTCGATCGTCATGATCCTCCTTGTTCGGCCGCGCGTGCCGCTTCTGGATTTATAGGCAGACATGATACGATTTTTTTTTCCGTTTATGACCGAATCAACGAAAAAATAACTTGCCCGCGTTGCGGTGCGCTCCATATCCGGCCGCAAATTGTTCAGGTCCAGATCCATAAACTGCTTCATATAGCCGACAAAGCCGTTTACTACTTTTGGCTTGTTCATCACCTCTTTCCTTGAGACATAAATGAAACGGTTTTTGACCTCAAAACCCAGCTGTGAGGTTTTATGCTGTATTGCTTCCACCTGTTTCTTCTCCTTGGGCTTAAGCTGGAGCATCTTAAGCGGCTCTTCAGCGGTTGTTTCCGCCGCAGAGCCCCAGCCGAACGGTGAACTCAAGAGCTGGTCAGAGGCTTCCGACAGAAGGCCGAAAATCTCACTGAAAAATTTGCCGAATATCCCGGATTTTGCCTTGGTTTTTTCGCGCAGTATTTTCCTTACCTCATTTTCCCGTTCGTCCATCCAGTCAAAACCGGTCGGATATACTATCATCTGGTACCAAAGCTGTTCCCCATTTTTTAAGCTGCTGCAAAGGTCCATCAAAGACGCCATTGGATCTTTGAAATTGGTTTCTGGCCGGCCGAACTCATCGCCGAAGGCGGAATAGGTTTTGATCGGATAAGCGTCTTTTTTGGTATAAATGAATTCCGTCCCCCAAATATCCCACTCCTCATCGGGAAACCGGGAAGGTATATTTTCGGTATAATCGTCAACTTCCGTGATTTCCGCGTCCGGGTATTGGGAATATATGGCGGATTCCACCAAATCGCGAAAATGCACCGGTGTCCAGATCAAAAACTGGGTATACCCGTCAATACTGACTATTTCGAAACTAAACCCGAGTTGGAACCGGCATTCCCAATATTTTTCGATAAGATTGAAAGTGCCGTGCGCTCCGCCGAAATAGGTGAACAAATTCTCGACCGCCTTGACCGACTGTTCGTTGCCGCGCGGGATATCGACGGCCAGCAGAACACGCTGGACCGTAGCGTCATATTGTCCGCCGCGGTATTCCTGCCATAATAAAAACGCGCCCCATACCATTGTTGCCGCAATCGGCATCCATCCGAAATTTACCAACAACAAATACAGCAATTGGTCTGCGGGTAAAGCAAATAAGGACTGAATGGAGCTAAGGTCTATGCTCATTTAGTAATATATCAGGTTTAATTAATAACAATATTAACTTATCACCGAAATTGCTATGGCTGCTTATTTCCAGTAATTTTTAATTTTGAAATTTAATTTCGCCTTGGTTTGACTAAAGATTAACCAATTATTACTTGTGCTATTCGGTAAAAAAATAAAATTGGACTCTTTTAATCCATTACTTTTGTTCCCGATTGCCAATTTCCAATTTATAATTTCTAAATATAATTATAACACAATCAAGCCTAAAATTCAAAAACGCCCCGGTCAAACCGGGGCGTTTTATAAAAAATTCAAGTTTATTGATTATTTGTTTTCAAATTATACCGTCCGCTTTCTTTGGCGAATTTATCCTTGTTCATAAGAGCCAGGATAATCGTGGCTTTTTTGACCAGTCTTTTTTCCAGCACCCGATCGATAATTTCGTCGCGCGAAAGAGGTTCGCTGCTTTTTTCCAAAATCTCTTCAATCACATCGGAAACCGTCCCTTTGCGGTATCCCCATTCCTTGAGGCCATAAAGCCCGCGTCCGACCAATACGTATTTGTCGTCCAAAATAAGTTCGTTGTGGACAGTCGCGGCGTTCGCCTGCTTGCTGTCAAAGGCGATCTTATTGATAATATCGGCAATTTCCCCGAAATGAAGAGGCTGTTTATTGTTTGACAGGACCAGATAGATCTTGTCGTTGATCGTCTTCGGATTGATTTCCCGTGAAGTATGAGTACCCCAGTGGCCGAATTTGTTTTGTTCGATCCTCCGGGCCGCTCTTAACAATGAATATAATACTTTGTTATTGTTTATCAATTCCGGGTCTTCGGAAAACAAATCGCTTTTCAGTATGCGGGCAACATCCAGACTGCCTTCGAAACTGACCTTCTCTTCGTGCTTTTTATAGCTATCAAGCGAACGGATCAGATCGATAATTTCCCTGGTGGCGTGTATTTTTTCCGCTTTCTTTATATTGGCCAGAAGTTCCTCGATCAGTTCTTCCAGATGTTCGATGTCCTGGAACTTAAGCTTATAGGAATCTTTGAAATGCCGATGGTTATTGAGCTCTTCGAATTCCCGGTGCAACAGCTTGGTGATCATGAAATTGAGATAATTCTTGTGCGTCAGTTCGCTGTTTTGGCGCTTCGACAGACCGTTCATCGAATAACCAACCAGAAGGTCAAGCATATACTCCTTCTCCACCAGTCCTCCATGTTCTTCCAGAAGCTGGTATATGACCTTTCTTAAAGTCGAGATGTAGTTTTCCAAATTAGCCAAAAGCTGGAGCTTCTTGACGCTCGATGTTTCGATTTGGCGAATTCTTTCGCGGGTCAGCTTATGGGCGGCGCCGATCGACTCGAGCGTTTCTTTGCCGCTGCCATGCAATCCATAGCGGCGGACAAGCACGTCCCGCTCCCGTTCGGTCAATTCACCGAACAGGTTATTAATAATCTCTACTGCGTCCAGTTTCGCCACCTCCTCGGCCTTTTGATTGTCGATAATTTGATCGAGAATTGAGACAGTGTCCATATTTATCTGGTGCGAATCAAGTCATGGGATGCTTGGATCGCTAAAAATAAAAAAATAAATTGATTGAAAATAATTTTTATTAAGACTTATCAACAAATGATTTGCTTTATCTGTCGAATATAATCATAATTAAATATCAATATCGTTGATAATATAGCATAAATATTTACTTTAGTCAAGATTATAAATTAATCTAATAACGATAGTTAGGCGAAGTTATGAAATATATTTAAAATAGACTAAAGTTAAATAAAAAAAACCCGCTTTTTATCGGGTATTTACGCAAATATAATCGATTGCATTGAGTCTAATATTATTTATTTTTTAATTAACAAAAAAAATTTATTAAAAAATATATTATAAATATTGCCCTAGTTTTACATTTCCCCCTATCATACGCCGCTTTTCTCCAATTAAATCATTCAAACCCGAAATACTGGATCTCTTCCTTGATCTGGATATTATAATTGTCGCGCACTTGCTGTTTAATATAGCTAATTAGCATCAACACCTCTTCAGCCTTAGCCCGTCCGGTATTGATTATATGATTGGCATGCTCCAGACTGACCTTGGCGCCGCCGATCGTCTTGCCTTTTAGGTCAAGCTTATCTATCAATAAGCCAGCGCTTATCCGGCCGCTTTGCCCGACACGGCCTTCAAGTTCATTTTCGAAAAAAGCTGGATTCTGTTTTTTGAAATAATCCGGGTCGATGTTTTCAAAAATGGACCCGGCGCCGGGAAGCTTGGGGTAATGCGCCCCCCGGAAATCCAGGGATTCCTCCACTAAACGGGCGATCTTATCGCTATCTTCGCTCCTCATCCGCAATACGGCCTGCCATACCAACAGGTCGGGGGTTTTTTTAAAGATGCTCATGCGGTAAGCGAACTGACATTCGCGGTTACTGTAAATAACGAATTTATCCTTAATTTTATCGTAAACTTCAACAGTTTCCACTAGACCCGACATCGGGCAGTTAAAGGCCTCGGCATTGCCGCGGATCGCTCCGCCGACAGTCGCCCGCGGGATGCCGCTAGCCCATTCCAGCCCGCTCAGCTTATTGCCCTTAGCCTTATTGATTATGCTGGCCAGCATCGCGCCCGCACCGCACTCCACCCGTTCGCCTTTTATGGCGATATCGTTGTTTGCCAGCCGGATAACCAAACCATCCACGCCCCGGTCCGGGATCAATACGTTAGACCCGCCTCCCAAAACATAGACTTTTATCCCCTGTTCAATCGCCCAGGCAAAAGCCCCGCTCAGATCTTCGCGGATAGCAGCTTCCAGGTAATACTTGGCCGGCCCGCCGATCTTATAAGTGGTAAACGGTGCCAAGGGCACATTTTTTTGGATTTTTTGCTCTATCTGCATATTTATTTAAGCTGTCGAATCGCTTATGCAGTAATCATCTTCTGCATAAGCGGAGAGGTTGCCAGCGTTAGAAGTAATAAGTAATAAGACATAAGTAATAAGTCTATTGTTTCTGAGAACACAAATTACAGACTTATTACTTATTACTAATGTCTTATTACTATTGTCTTATTACTTTACATAACATTCACGTTATCTATCATAGCAGATTATACCGGATATCACCATTGACAAAATTAAGTAAAAATATCCAAATATAAATTAAAAGAGGAATCATACCGATAATATGATTCCTCTTTTTTGTTTAATCCGATAGATTACTCGACGTCGCCCATTTTCTGCAGTGCCAGCAGGCGGGCGTAGAGGCCGCCTTTTTCCTGGGCCAGCTCATAATGGCTGCCCTCCTCGACTACCTGGCCGTTTTCCAGGACGATTATCTTATTCGCTTTCTTGATCGTGGACAGGCGGTGGGCGATTATTATCACCGTACGCCCTTTGCGGATCTTCTCCATCGCTTCCTGGATCAGCCGTTCACTCATACTATCGAGATTGCTGGTCGCTTCATCGAAGATCAGGATGCGCGGATTGGCCAGAATGGCCCGGGCGATGCCGACGCGCTGGCGCTGTCCGCCGGACAGTTTGATCCCCCGCTCCCCCACTTCCGTATCGTATTTTTGGGGCAGTTTGAGGATGAATTCCTCGGCGTTGGCGATCCGGGCGGCCGCTTCGACCTCCTGGCTGCCGGCCTGGTGGTTGGCATAGCTGATGTTATCCCTAACGCTGGTATTGAATATTTCCACTTCCTGGGGGACGATCGCGATGAATTTACGGAAGCCGTAGATGTCATATTCCTTCACATCCCTGCCATCGATAATCACCCGGCCCGCTTGCGGATCATAGTGGCGGTAGATCATCTTCGCTACCGTGGTTTTGCCGCCGCCGGAAGGTCCGACCAGGGCGGTCACACAGCCCGAAGCGATCCGCAGATCGATCCCTTTGAGCGCTTTTTGCCGGCTGCTGTCGTAAGCGAAAACCACTTTTTCGAATGCTACCTCGCCGGTTATCGTTTTTGGCTTGAATCCATGGGGCGGATTAGCGATATCCTCGGAAGCATTGATGACTTTCATATAGCGCCGAACGGCGATATTGCCTTCCTCGACCCGGTCATAGAAACGCGATAAGCGCCAGAGCGATAAATACGACTTCTCGGACAGAGTGAAGACGAAAACCAGCGTACCGATGCTGATACTGCCATGCCACACCGAATATGTGGCCAAAATTATCATGATTATGCGGCCCAAATCGACGATTACGGTCCTTAAGCTGGAAAAATTAATGATCGTATACCATTCCTTGATCCCGCTGGATACGATATTTTGGAATATTCCGCGGTATTCATTGTATTCACGGCGCTCCTGGACAAATGATTTGACCGTATTGATATTTACGATCGATTCGCCCAATTTGCCGGATGCTTCATCATAATCTTCGAAGCGCTGCTTGCGGCGCGGATAAAGCTTTTTATTCGCAAACAGAGTTATGACGATGAATAACGGCGCAAAGAACAGGAAGGACAAGGCAAACCACCAATGCACCACAAATAGCACCACTATAGTAACAACAAGCTGCAAAAGCGTGGGGACGACTTCCCAGAACATATTGCCCAAGAGGTCCAGTATCTTTTGCACGCCGCGCTCGATCTTGGTAATCTTGGTGCCGGTATTCTCCCGTTCATGATATGACAATGACTGAAACATGAATTTGCGGTGGGCGCGAAGATGAAGGTGCGCTTCCAGCTCAAAATAGGACCGGAATATCCGCCGTTCGCGGAATAGGTCCAAAAGCATATTTGCCTGGTCGGAAATGAAAATTAAAACGATCAAACCGGCGATCGCTTTGATTTCCGCGAGGGAAAAATTGGTCAACTCGTCTACAATAAGCTTGACCAGATAAGGCCCGGCCAAATTCATTATTTCCACTGATATGGTCAAAACAAATATTACAGAAACTGATTTATGGATCGGCTCCATCAGGCGCCACAAAGAAAGCCAAAATTCTTTTGTTGGTAATTTTGGTTCACTTTTATTATTATTTTTTTCCTTTATATTAGTCATAAAAAAAATTATAAGGGGAAGCTTGGCTTCCCCTTATACCCTATAATACACACTATAATATACGTAATTTTTTAGTTAAAGTTACATTAACCTTATAAAACAAATAACAAACGACAGAAAACAGAAAATTATTTAATTAAATAATCGACTTTTAGCGACACGCCTATTTGGCAAGTATTTCCCCTGTCTGATAGCCATCGCCGGCGCCCATAAAAATAACAATATCACCGGTTTTAAGCGATTGGCGCAGATAAGCTTCAACTTCCTCACCTTTGCCGACATAAATATATTTTACCGAAGGTGAATTTCCGGTATTTTCAATTGAATTCATTGCCTCAACCAAATCACGGCTATGGACTCCGCCCTGCTTCTCCCGGGCGCTGCCGTATATGTCTGTTACAATCGTTTCGTCGGCGGCGGAAAAACTGCCGGCGAACTCTTGAAGCAGCGCTTTGGTACGGGTAAAAGTGTGGGGCTGAAATACGGCAATAAGGCGCCGATCGGGAAAAACCTCCCTAACGGCCGATAAAGTGGCGCGGATCTCCGTCGGATGATGGGCGTAATCCCGATAAATACTGGCTCCGCGGTAATCCCCTATCAGTTCCATGCGCCTGTCTGTACCGCTGAAATCATCAAGGGCGGAACGGAGAGCGTGGAGCGGGACGTTAAGTTCGATAGCGGCCGCGATCACGGCCAGCGCATTCGATACGTTATGCCTGCCGAATAGCCGGATCGTGAAATCTCCCAGCAGATGCTCTCCGGCATCCATCCCGTCTTCTTCATAATCCCAGCCCGCCCCGAGCTTAACCTTGAAATACTGCTTTTCACCAACGGTCTTTATGTCATAGGCTATATAATCCGCATTATCCGCCAGGCTGTAGCTGATGACCTTGGCCCGGCAATTGACCGGAACTTTACTCCGGACAACCGGATCGTCAAAATTAGCAACTACGAATCCCTTTGTCGGTGCTTGTTTAATGAATTCGATGAACACCCGTTCGTAATCTTCGACAGTTGGAAAAAAATCCGGATGGTCATAATCGATATTATTGATAAGCACCGCGCGCGGCTTGTAATACTTCAGCTTATTCTGATATTCATCCGCTTCCACTACCAAATAGTCGGACTTGCCGGACAAACTGCCGCTGCCCCATTGCGCTACCCGCGAACCGACGATGGCGCTGGGCGATAAGCCCGCCTGATCGAGGACATACGCCAGCCAGGCTGTGGTCGTTGTCTTGCCGTGCGACCCGCATACCGCAATCGTGTAACGGTCAGCCATAAGCGCGCCCAGCGCTTCCGCGTATTTAATAACCGGTTTTTTCGAATCCAGGGCGGACTTGAGTTCGGGATTAGTTTCCGGCTTATGGGCAGTGGAATAGACGATAAGATCGGCATCAGCGGCAATATTAGCCGGATCGAAGCGCCGGTAAACCTTAACGCCTGCATCACAAAGAGTCGCATTATAAAAATGGTCGCCTTCATCGGAGCCACTGATTTCTTTTCCGGCTGTCCTGAGCAGGCAGGCTAGAGCCGAAGTGCCGGCCCCTTCTATTCCGATAATGTGGATTTTCTTTATTTTTTTCAGGTCCATATGTTTTTAGGCAGTAGGCTTTAGGCAGTAGGCTTTAGGCAGTAGGGTGGTTGGTGCGGGGGCGGTTAAAAATAGGTGTTAAGTGGAATTATTAGTTTGTTATTTAATTTCGGTTAATATTTTTTTTATGATTTGGGCGATAGCCCGGTTGCCGTCAGGGCGGATGACTGATGTAATGCGGCGGCTGAAATTACGCTGCAGCACTTCATTGCGGATCAATTCATGGATATTGGCGGTAAAAGACGAAACGGTCAATTTCCGCTGATCCAGAACAATTGCGGCATCGGCCGCTTTGAATACTTCGGCGTTGGCTTCCTGGTGGGTAGCGGGCATCGGGATCAGTATCGAGACTTTGCCAAGATAAGAAAGCTCGGTCAAAGTAGCCATGCCGCAGCGGGAAACCACCACGGAGGCGGCGGCAAAAGCTTTGATCATGCCGAATGTATCGAGAAATTCAAATGCGCGATAATTCGGATTCGACATTGAATACTGGCGGGAAAGCTCGCTCTGTTTGCCCTTACCCGCTATATGGAGTACCTGGCAGAAGCGCGTCAGTTCCGGAACAGCACCATCGAGAATTTTGTTTATCCCTTCCGCGCCGGTACCTCCACCCATTACCAGAACAACGGGCAGCGAGCCAACCAAGCCGAATTTCTGCCGGGCTTCCCGCGGAGTCAGTTTGATATCTTCAAACTCCTTACGCACCGAATTTCCCACCCAAACCGCCTTTTTACCGTAATCCTCGACCGATTTTTCGAAGGTAACCGTGATACAAGCCGCAAATGGCGCCATTAATTTATTGGCCAGTCCGGGAATGACGTCCATTTGGTGGATCAGTACCGGGATACCCGAGAGCCATGCGGCCCAGGCAACCGGTACGCTGGCATATGAACCGGCGCTTATCATCAAGGCGGGCCTTTCTTTCATCAACAAAAAAAGCGACTGCCAAAAAGCCGCAACGATGCGTAATATATCGGATATATTCCGCCAATCGAAATAGCGCCGCATTTTGCCGGACGAGATCGTCCGAAAAGGTATTTTGGCGGCTTCGACATACTGCCGTTCCGGACCATGCTTAGTTCCCCACCAAACATACTCGCACTTCAATCCGCTGCGGGTAAGCTCTTCGGCCAAAGCCAAAAGCGGTATCACCGATCCGGCCGTACCGCCGCCAGTAAACAGAATTTTGTGATTATTTATCTTTTCCATTGTAGTATTAAGATCCACGCATTTGCAGACATTTACAGATTGTGGGTTCAACCGTTAAATTATGCAAGAAAGATAGTAATAAGACATAAGTAATAAGTTTTTTAACGCTGACAACCTTTATAACGGACTTATTACTTATGTCTTATTGCTATTTTGTAATTATCTAGTGGATACAGATGTCTGCATTATTTACGCCAAGCGGGTAAATCTTAATTATATTAAATGTTTTTCGTTTGTTTACTGATATTTACCAATATGCCGGAAGCAGTCAGGGCGGCCAGAATAGCGGTGCCGCCATAGCTGATGAAAGGCAGGGGGACGCCGGTCATCGGGATAATATTTACGATCCCGCCGATATTGATGATCGCCTGGAGCGTAAGCCAGCTTACGATGCCGATCGCCATGATCCGTCCGAAATCATCCGGTGCTCCCCGGGCAATCGCATAACCCCGGTAAAAGAGAAATACGAAAGCGCCCAACAGGAGCACTCCGACTACCAGGCCCATCTCTTCGGCAATGATGGCAAAAATCGAATCCCCGCTTACTTCCGGAACATACATGAATTTCTGGCGGCTCCCTCCCAGCCCGCGGCCGAATATTCCGCCGGTACCGACGGCGATAAGCGACTGGTTGACCTGATAGCAAACCTTTTGTGTGTCATAGGACGGATCAATCAGACAGCGAAAACGGTCCAGCTGATACGGCTTTATCTGTACCATAACGAAAAAGCCGACACAGGCCAGGGCTATGATCATCAGGATGTGATAAATCTTTCCTCCGCCAATGAAATATACTATAAGGGAGGTAACACCGATGATCGACAGGGTACCGATGTCCGGTTGCAGTATCATCAGGCCGCCGATCAGGCTAAGGACAACTATGAAAGGGCCGATGCCCATTTCCACCTTTTCCAGCTCGCCCCGCCGGCGTTCCAGCCAGGCGGCGAGGTATATCAGAAATGATATCTTGACCAGCTCTGAAGGCTGGAGAGAAAAACCGAAGACATTGATCCAGCTTCGCGCTTTACCGTAATGGCTCGATAACCCCGGTATGAATACCAGCAACAATAAAAATATGGAAAAAATCAGGAAACCCAAGGCATATTTCCGCCAACGGTGGTAATCGATCCGGGAAAAGATCCAAAATGCCACCAAGCCCATGGACATCCCTACCAGCTGGTGCTTGAAATAATAGTATGCGTCACCGCCGAATTTATCGTAAGATACGACTGCCGAAGCGCTGGACAGGCTGACTAATCCGAACACAAGAAGCAAACCGATAACCAAAAGTAGCCATTTATCCGGCTGATGGCTGCCACGCTGATACTGGAATAATCTTTTTACCCTCGTTTTTAGCGTCGTCATGTTTATCTTTGTTTTAAAAATGATCCGTATAATTCGAACCGTAAACTCAAACGATCGACATATCCAAAAGGAAGAGTATTAATCCGATAGCTGCCGCCACTCCGCCGATCACCCAAAAGCGCATTACGATCTTCGGTTCCGGCCAGCCGATCGCCTGGAAATGATGATGTATCGGCGAAGAACGGAACACCCTCTTACCCCAAAAACGCCGGCTCCCTGTCTGGATAAGGAATGAAAAAGCCTCAACTACGAACATCAATCCGATTATCGGCAGGAGCAGGGCGTAATTGGTCAGCATAGCGATAATGCCCAGCGTTACACCCAGGGACATTGCGCCGGTATCACCCATAAAAAAACGGGCAGGATTGATATTGAACCACAGAAAAGCAAGAAGCGCGCCGATAATGACTCCGCAAAAAGTGGCCAATTCGTATCGTCCCAAGGCAAAGGCGATCACTCCGTAAGCGGCGTAAGCCATCAAAAGCAAGCCACCGGCCAATCCGTCCAGACCATCCGATTCATTTACGGAAAAAGCCGTGCCGATTATAATAAAAAGGAAGAACGGGATATACCACCAGCCGATCTCGAAGCTCCCAAAAAACGGCACATGCAGGACGGTCCATTCCAATTTCGAATAGAACCACCAGGCGCCAACAATGGCAATTATCGAATAAATGGCCAGGCGGTGTTTCATGGTAAACCCCCCGCCGCCCAGCATCCCCTTGCCTCGTACATCAAGCCAATCGTCGAACAGACCGACCAGGGCGGTTGCCACCAGAGCGCCTAACGGAAGCAAGGTCTCCTGGCGGTTCAAAAAATTCAGGCTTTTTATAAAATCCGACGGTATAATTTTTGCCGCGTAATAAAAAATTACGCAAAATAGCAGAGTTGTTACCCACACCAATAAGCCGCCCATCGTTGGCGTACCGGCTTTGTGGGCGTGGAGCTTGGAAAATATCGGTGTCAATCCGTTATCACGTATGGTTTTGCCCAGTTTGTATTTGTACAAAATATGCGTTAAAAGCGGCGTCCAGGCGATCGTAAAGATGAATGCCAAAGTGGAAAAAAATAATATTTTGATTATATAGTAATTCTCCATAATTAAAACGTTGTAAACATATTACCTAAAATTTATCAAATAGATTGATGCGGTGGCGGCCAATAAAAATATATTGGTAAGACAGGCGGTAATGAGCATAACTGTCCCGGCAAATTTGGCATCCATTCGATTGTACCTTGCCACAACCAATATAAGCGCCAAGTTAGCTAAAATAAACAGCAGGCCCAGAGTCGGTACGATAAATACTTTGCCGGTCGGCCCGTAAAGATCAATTCCGAAATCGACGCTGTAATGCAGGGCAATATTTTCCTGCTCAATATTGGAAAAGATATACCAGGCGACCAGCCAAACCGCCGCATTAATTGAAAAATCAACAACCATGAACACCTTAACAATTCGTAATTTCAGTAATTCTCTGGCAATTTTTTTATAATTGGCCCGGAAAACGAAAAAATGGTTAAGTAGCTTTGATATATCGGGCATAAATATTATACAAAATATCCAAAAACTGCCGGCAAACGGCTTATTTTAATCTGTATTTACTGTAACACAAAATGACTAAAATTTAAAGTAAAACCTGGGCTTCCTGCCCAGGTAATTTGATTCATTATCAAAACGATTAGTAGCCTTGTGGACGCAGAAGGACTTGAACCTTCGACCTCACGGATGTGAACCGTGCGCTCTAACCAGCTGAGCTACGCGTCCAATTTGTAAGTTGTTTGCTATATAACGACCTCCCCGGTCGCACCGGGGCGCTCTAACCAGCTGAGCTACGCGTCCTTTAGGTGTTTATCGACCGCCAGATTGACCAGCTTGTCCGCTTCTTTGTTCTGCTCGCGCGGAATATGTTTAAACGTAACTTTTTTGAATTTTAACGAAGCATTATATATCCTGACAAAAAGAGGCTGCAGGTCCTGATTCTTCACCCTATATTCACGGCTTAGCTGGCGCACAACCAACTCGCTGTCCAGAAAAAATTCCAAAAACTCCGCGCCGTATTTACCGGCCGATTCAATAGCGGCTATTACGGCCTTGTACTCCGCTTGATTATTGGTTGTCTCGCCGATATACTCGGAGATTTCTTCCACTACATTGCGCTTTTCGTCGTAGATAACGGCGCCAATACCGGCCGGACCGGGATTATTTCTTGCGCCCCCGTCCGTATATATTATCAATTTCTTATAATCCATGTCGATTATAATTTAAATCAATGTTTATTTCAAATGCTTTTCTTAATTATAGTATATGCCGATATTTATTATGGTTTATGCTGTGGGTTGCACGCCGTGCGGTTTTATGTCTACAATTTTCAATTGCGGCTCCCTTCGTCCGTTGAATTCGTTGATTTCGACATAGTAGACTATATCAATTTTGTCACCTGTTTGCAAATGCGACCAGGTTTCGGATTGGCCGAAACCGAGAGCGGTAACAAGTCCGGATTCCTCGTCCTTTAGGCGCAATTTGAGATGCTGGCCGTCTACCCCCATGCGCAAAATGTCGGCGATCATAACGCCATAACTGACGAAGAGCGGCCGTTCATTCTTCTGTCCGAACGGCGCGAACGATTCTATTTGCTCCAAAAGCGGAAGATCCCAATCCTTTAGCGGCACAGCGACTTCGATATTAATCTTCGGCCGCAAGTCCAGATCGCCTAAGGCCTTATTGGCAATTGCGGTTAGTTTTTTCTTGAACGCGTCTAGCCGGTCGGCTGACAAACTGAATCCGCAAGCCATCGGGTGGCCGCCGTATTTTGCCAATAAGCTGGAGCACTGTTCTATCGCTTCGGCCAGATTGAATTCCTGGATACTTCTGCCGGAGCCCTTGTATCCATCCGCGGTTTTCGTGATCACCAATGTGGGAAGATAATAACGGCTGGCGATCCGGCCGGCTACCAATCCGATTACCCCTTCGTTCCAGTCCTCTATATCTTCGCTTTGGTTTTCCGGGCACACACCGATTATTATCCTGTCTTTTGTGTCTTCCCCTATCTGCTCTATAACAGCGGCTGTAATTTCCTCCGTCTGCCGCTGACGGTCAATATTACGTTCGCTCAAACGCGCTGCCAGGGCCACCGCCTCATCGATATCACGGGTTACCAAAAGTTCATAAGCCGTATTTGCCCGGCCCATGCGGCCGGCGGCATTCAGCCGCGGCGCGATTTGAAAACCGATATTCCAGGTGTCAAGTGAACGGTTATTCTTGAGCCGGGCGACCTTGACCAACTCCGATAGCCCTGTCCTCTTCGTATCATTCAACACTTCTAGTCCGTACTTGACCAGCGTGCGGTTCTCGCCCAGGATATTGACGCAATCCGCAACCGTCCCGATCGCCACTAGATCCAGGATCCGTTCCTCGAGCTTTTCTTTATCGCTTTCGGTCAATTTCGAACGGCGGATCAGCGCGACCGCCAGCTTGTACGCGACTCCGACACCGGCCAAGTGCGGATACGGATAAGATTCTCCTTCAATAACAGGGTTCACGATCAGGCAATCCGGCCAGTCGGCCTTATCCACCGGAGCCGGATGATGATCGGTAATCAGGATATCCAGCCCCAATTCCCGGGCTCGTCCGACCTCTTCCCGGCCGCGTATCCCGCCATCTACAGTTACGATTATTTTCGTTCCTGATTCCGCTATCTTTTCGACCGCGTCGACATTCAAGCCATAACCCTCGGCTACGCGGTGCGGAATGTATACTTCAACATCGGCGCGGAGAATACCGAGGGTTTCCACCATCAAGGCGGCCGCGGTTACCCCATCAGCGTCGTAGTCGCCGTAAACCGTTATTTTGCCCTGATTTTTTATGTGTTTAATCAGCAGATCGACCGCTGCCGACATATTCCTGAATTCGAGAGGGTCGATCAGGTCGTGATCCAAATCTGGCACTAAAAAACTATGTATATTTTTACCGTCTTTCAATCCGCGATTCCACAGCAGCTGGAGTATAATTTCGTTAAACGATCTGTTTTTTATGCCAAAATCTTCGGGAAATCGTTCGCTTACTTCCCATTTTTTATCCATTTAATTTCAATTATGAATTAATGCCAAAGCGCTACAGAAAAGCGCGTTATGATCAATTCATAATCCTCTTCACATGAAGGCCGCCCCCAGCGTCCACAAAACCATGGTGAAAATTATCATGGCGGTCAAAAACATCCAGACGATTTTGGTTACGGTTTTTCTTTTCATAGGAATTAATTATGCCAATTTGCGAATCTATCCACGGCATTCGCGTGATTCGTATAATGGCGACAAATTTCATTTTTTAAGTATTTTGACGAAAGTATCAGATGGTATTTCGACACTGCCTTTCCCGGCCGCCATCATCTTTTTCTTTCCCCGCTTCTGCTTTTCCAGAAGCTTCCTCTTCCGGCTCACGTCTCCGCCGTATAGCTTGGCGGTAACGTCCTTGCGCAGTGCCGACAGGCGTTCCGCCGCCACGATCTTGCCGCCGACTGTCGCCTGGATCTTCAATACGAACATTTGCTTGGGCATATTGTCCTTAAGGGTGGCAACGATCTCGCGGCCGCGCCGGGCCGAGTCGTCGCCATACACGATCAACGACAGCGCCTCCACCGGTTCTTCAGCGACCATTATATCCATTTTCACCACTTTGGCGTCGCGATAGCAGAAAAATTCGTAATTGATCGAGGCATAACCTGAACTGACCCCTTTTATCTTATCATAAAAATCGGTCAAGATCATGCTCATCGGTATTTCATAGTGCAGGATTGCCCGTGTTTGGTCGATATATTCGGTATTGCGGTAAATCCCCCGCCTTTCCTGCGCCAGATTCATGATATTCCCCACATAATCTTTGGGGGTGATGACATCGAGTTTGACCCATGGTTCTTCGATCCGTTCGATCGTTTCCTGGTCCGGGAATTGCTGAGGCGTACGCATCGTAAATTCCTCACCGTTCTTCCGGTGGACTTTATAAGCGACGCTCGGCAGAGTGACGATCAATTCGATGCCGTGTTCCCGCCGCAGGCGTTCCTGAAAAATCTCCAGATGCAAGATGCCGAGAAAACCGCAGCGAAAACCGAAACCGAGGGCTTGCGATTGTTCCGGTTCATACACCAGCGCGGCATCGTTCAATTTCAATTTTTCGATCGCTTCGCGTAACTCTTGGTATTCATTGCCTTCTTTGGGAAAAATACCGGCAAAAACCATCGGTTTGACTTCTTTGTACCCCTTGAGCGGTCTCAATGCTGTCCGCATATCCCCAGTCTCATCTTTTGTGCCTTTAGTCCGTATATACCGGGCCTGCGTAACCGTATCCCCTACGCGGCACTCGCTGACATCTTTGAATCCCGTGATAATATAACCGATTTGGCCGCAATTCAGGACACCGGTAGAATAATAATCAGGTTTGAACAAACCCACGTCCAAGGCGCCGCTTTCCGCCCGGGTAGCCATCAGTTTGATCTCTTCGCCCTTTTTGACTGCCCCATCGAAAACCCTGATATAAGCCACAACACCCTTGTACTCATCGTAATTTGAATCGAAGATCAATGCCCGCAACGGCCGCTTTTCAAAGGATATTTCATGCTTGTCCGCTGCCTGGTTTGGCAGCATCCCATCCTGTAGGGGCAATTCATGAATTACCCCTACAGGATGGGGGATTTTTTCTATTACGGCGTTCAGGATGTCGGCCACGCCCGCGCCGGTCTTGCCGGAGGCATAAATGATTTCTTCTTCGCCGCAGCCTAACAACTCGACTATTTCCCTTGTAGTTTTATCTTTGTCCGCGGCCGGCAGATCGATCTTGTTAACGACCGGGATGATCACCAGGTCCTGTTCCAGCGCCAGATACAGATTGGCCAAAGTCTGCGCCTGGATCCCTTGGGTGGCGTCAACCAAAAGGACCGCCCCTTCAACCGCGGCCAGCGAACGCGAAACCTCATAGCTGAAATCGACATGGCCGGGCGTATCGATAAGGTTCAAAATGAACCCGCGGTAATTCATCGTTACCGGCTGTAATTTGATGGTTATACCGCGCTCCCGCTCCAGGTCCATCCGGTCCAATACCTGATTTTTCATTTTCCGCTTATCGATCGTATTGGTTATCTCAAGCATCCGGTCGGCCAGAGTGGATTTGCCGTGGTCAATATGGGCGATAATGCAAAAATTCCTTATTTTTTCCATATGTTAACAAAGTCAGCGGGATAATAGACCTACTACCCCGCAACACATATATAGTACTAATTTCCCCCCTTAAAGTCAAATGAAAAAGCAGGCAAAAGACACCTGCTTTTAGAAAACGTTAAACTAGACCACGTCGATATAAGCTTGCCATATCCCCCAATATATCGAACACATTTCAATATATTTGTCTAAAAATCCGGCTTGCAAATAACCATGCGAGACAGCTATGTCCCTGGCGGTTTCAGCACTAAAGGGCGGAGCCAAGGATCTGACCTGGCCGATCAGGGCGTTCAGCTCAGCAACATAAAATTCTCCCGCCCGATTGCTGTTTAGCACTTGCCCGGACCGGCAAAAAAACTGCTTACGATCGGGGTAGGCCATAAGCTCCAGGATGGTTTTTCCCCGCTCGATGTCGTGAAGCCGCCAAACAAGTACCGGAGTGAGGATATAGCGGCGATTAATTACCATATCCGCTTTTTGTAAATACATGATCCAAACCCTGAATGCGTCATCCAGATTTACAAGGTACATTTTTCACCTCCTCGTCAAATAACCGACAATCAAACCGTTAAAAATCGAGAATATCATAATATACAAACTCATAATCACGGTATATTCCAGTCCGAAATAATAGATCGAGACCGGCACAAAGGGAATCTTGACGTTACGGTTAACAGAAATACGGCCAAAAACGAATTGTTCAGTCCGTTGGTTTTGAGCTCATGCAGCAAGGGATACAGGACATAGGGCGGCCCGCCGATCAGGATGCCGGCGAGCAAAACGATCAGCCAGCCTTTAATACCGCGGGCTCCGGACAGCAGTTTTTTGATTTTTCCCCGTTCCAGCAAAATATTAATTACGAACAAAACACTAAAAACCAAAAATAAGACGGGAATGATCTTCCAAAACATCGTCAGGGCGCCCTTGAAAGCAGCATAGAAATACTGCGGGTTAACTAACAGCCCAATAATATATACAACCAATACTCCGCCGAAAAATTTTATTGTCCCGGAAACTTTGATTTTTGCCGGTCTTTTATCCATTTAGCAAATTTACGCTGATTACTGTTATGATCGCAATTATAATAGACATCAAAAAATTTACCGCATTACGGATTACCGCGAAACGACGGCCCAGATACTTTGCTTCCAGGGGAAGCATCACTACGCCAACCGTGCTCCAGGTCAGAAGAAATGCCGTAATAGCGATCAAACTCACACCCTGTTTTAAAAGTTCGCCACCGATCACGTAACTGGTCAGGGGGATGCCGAAAGAAATCGATCCGGCCATGGCCCCGGCCAAGGGGTCAATAATAAAATTACCGGTAAATAACTTATTATATAGGCCGGTGAAAAGAGGGTTGACCAGGTTCACCAATAGAAAAATCCCCCCGATCATTGGCAGGGCGATTTTCAGATTACTTAAGGTTTTTAGCAACGCTTGCTTCATCACAAAAACATTATTTAAGAAAGTCAGAAATAACAGCCAAACAACTGATAAACATCACAGTCACCGCTAAAGCCGCGGCGAAGCCAAACAATTTCCAGCCTCAAATTTCCAGTCTCAAATTTCCAGTCTCAAATCTCCAGTTTCAAATTTTTTCCCGGTCCCTGTTTATAATTCTTCTTTTTGCCCAATGGCTCGCGTCCGTGCCCCGTTTCTTTGCGGTATTCTTCACTCGCCTCTTTTGTGACCATATATACCCGTTCTTCCTCTCCATGCCTAACCACTATCCCCTTGGTCCCTTCCGGCAGGTCGAACCAGGTCTTCTTCTCGTAGCCGGAGTCGACCGGGATGTCGACTGGTTCGGGATGAAGGTAATCCCAGCGGCCCCCCTTAAGCGATTCTTCTTTGGCCCAGCCGGTCTTCGGCAGCTTTAGGCGCTCGTCTTTGTTGCCCCAAAGTTTCAGCTGTATCCCTCTCTTCGTCCTGACCGGCAAGACTGCGTCCTTATGCCAAAAGAACGATTCAACCCGTCCGGATGATTTGAACCGTTCGATCAGTTGCGGAGAATAATATTTCTTAAGCTCCTCCTCGGGAATATTCCTGGTTTTATAGCCGACGCCACCGCACATAAAATTAAGCTCTAAATTCTAAACTCTAAATTCTAAACAAATTCAAATTCCCCAAATTCCAAATATTAATGACGTAATCATGGTTTAATTCATTCGAATTTAGAATTTGTTTTGAATTTAGGATTTCGTGCTTAGAATTTATTCTACAACATTTATTACCTTACTTCAACCGTCTTCCGGAAACCGATCCGGTCTCTTGCGATTTTGTCCGTGCCGAACATCCGGCCGGCCACGACTGTGTATTCGCCGTATTTATCATTTATCCTGTCCAGGGCCTTCGAAAGGCCCTTAACGCTTAAGTTGTCGGAAAAAAGGGACATTTGCTTCGATACCGGCGTCAGGCGGCCGACCGAAACGGCCACCATGCGCACCGGCATCAGCAGCCTGGTTTCGGCGAGGAAGCGGCCGGCCTGGGCGTAGATCTCCTCGGTCGTGAACATCTTGTCCGCTGTCGCGCGGCTACGGCCGGCGCCGCCGCCCCGGGTATAGGCCAGGAAGACGCTGATGTTTTGCGCTTCCCGGTCCTGTCCTCTCAGGCGGCGGCCGGTTTTTTCGCATAATTTATATAACACCGTAGCTAAATATTCCTTGTCGGCCGTTTTCTTCGGCAGGCAGTACGAATGGCCGATGTTTTTCGGCTCCTTGACCCCTTTATTGACCGCGGATATTTCCTCGCCGTTCACGTTGGCCCACAGGTAATAACCGTAGCGGCCAAGGGCGCGCCGGATCCGGTCCGGGCTGAAATTCTTGAGGTCAGCGAGGGTTTTGATGCCGAGCATATTGAGCCGCGCCTCCATCCGGTAGTTTATCCCCCAGGCGTCCTGGAGCGGCCGGCCCTCCAGTATCCCGGCGAGCTTGTCCCGGCTGTCGATCGTAAGGGCGCTTTTCTTGGGCGCGATATCGGAAGCGAACTTGGCGAGCCATTTGGTCCAGGATATCCCGACCGATGAGCCCAGCCACTCCCCCGCTTCCCGCCTGATCCGGTGCTGGATCTCGCGCCCGAGCTGTTCGGCGCGGTTGAAATCAGGGACCCAGCCGGAAAGGTCGAGGAAGGCCTCATCGATACTGTACGGCTCGACCGTGTCGGTGTACTGCGCCAGGATCCGGAAGACCGCCTCGGTCGTGGAACGGTACTTGGCCGGCTCATTCTCGATCAAGATGACGTTCGGGTCAAGCGCCTGCGCCTCCCGGACCGTGCAGCCGGTCTTGATCCCCTTAGCCTTGGCCTCGACCGAAGAAGCGATCACACAGCCGCCGGGCGACAAATACGCGCACACCCCGACCGGCTTGCCCCTGAGGAACGGATTAGCCTGCTGTTCGACAGAGGCAAAATAGCTGTTCATGTCTATATGAAGGATAATTCGATTTTTTTGCATATGATATCGGAATAAAAAATTAAACGCCAGGTTATATCTTTACAAAATCCTTGTCCTATGGTACAGTGATCCGTTAAATGCTATAATATAAGCAGAAAGCAAAAAGGGCCTTTTCATCTTTTCAATAAAATTTTTCAAAGGAGAACATAAAATGGAGAGAAGGGATTTCGACTTTTGCGTACCGACAAGGACCAGGATTTCCGATTTTTTCAGTGACAACTTTCCCCGGCTTTACTCCTTCTTTGAAGTTGCTTTGGGCATCTGCTCCTATTTACTGCTGGACCCGGTCGTAAAGTTTTGCAATTGGTCGGCCGGCACAGTTGCCTATTACTGCAATTACTACTTCGGGTTTTGGCCCGGAGCTAAAAAAGGAGATTGAAACTTTTAATTCAGTTCCACCCAAACAGGGTCCGGCAAAGGACTCTGTTTTTTATTATTCACGACTACGAACGAACAAAATACGAAACTAAAAACCAATTTTTAAGGGGCTGCGCCAAATACGCTTAAGGCCCCTTTTTGCTTTTAATCAATCCACTCCATCTTGATCCCCAGGACTTTTTCCAGGAAATCAAACACTTCCTCAAGGCCGGGTGATTTTTTTCCCACCTCGGCATATCCTTCTTTTTTATACTCTTTTTTTATGCTCGCGAATTCACGTGGTTTAATTCCGATTCTTTCGAAAGCGGCATTTTTGATATCCCGCAACGTCAGTCTTTTTAGATTGCCCTCATCACGGTAATAGAAAATAGCCTTGATGAAGCGCCGCAATTCATTGTCCCAGCCCTTTTTCGCGACTATTTCCGTATCTTTTTCAACTTCGGAAAGCACGGCGAAGTCGTCGGCCCATTGGCAGATGGTGACAATGTTGCATTGAAACTTTTCGTTAATCATAACTTTTGAAATGATCATGGCGAAGCAATTTGTACTTTACTCCATAGGTGTTGCGCCCCGTCAATGAAGCGATTCTGCCAATATAGGTGACCCGCCTGGCCGCAAAACCGCCATTTTTCAGGTTTTTGATCACGACAACCGGCTCCTTTTTTCTATTCCGCATTTTTTCTTCCAAGTCAGCTTGATCTATCATTTTCCGTCTCCCCTTCTTCCTGTGTTTAAGTTCATTTGAAGAACCCGGACATATTATGGCAAAGATTCAAAAAGCACATACACGCAATTAATAAACTTAAGCAATTTATGCTAAAATGTCAAGCAATAAGCCAACCTACTCCTGCCAATATTTTAACCTTCGTAGAACAATTCCTTCAGCCGCCAGCTTAAGTCGCGGGTGAAGAAGGCCAGGCGGAAATAATTGGTTTTGTCGGAAACGCTGAAATAATAGATCTTGTCGTTGCCGTCGCGCTCACGGTGCACCAGATTGATCTTTTCTATCTTATATGTCCGGTTTTTCCACTTGAAATAAGACGGCATGACCTTGCTCCCGCTGAATTTGACGATTATATCGATTGGATCATTTAATTTCTCAAACATAAGATTAGACGATAGTAAGCAGTAAACAAACGACAGAATCGATAAATTGAAATTAAATCTTAAATCTAAAAATACAATATAAAAATAAAAAAATTTTCAGTTTTTAAGTCAGCAGAATATCCCGCAAACAATTGAACCGTAAAGCCCTCATCCAGACAGGCATTTTTAAGTTTTTAAATTTTATTTTTAATTCCTATCTCGGCAGTCTGCCACCTGTTTACTGCTTACTACTTACTGATTACTATATTACACGAACAAAAAGCGAAAGTCAAGGGCAATAAAAAACGCTAATTATCAATAATCGGCGTTAAAATAAAAATATAATGCTAATTTTTCTTTCCCAGCTTTACTTTAATGTCTTTGCGCTGTCCCTGGTGGATATAGGTAACGGAGATCTCATCTCCGGCCATGAAACCGCCGATAAGCTTATCCAGGCCATTGTTCCGGTCGATCTCGATATTGTTTATCGCAGAAATAATATCTCCCGCAACAAAACCCGCTTTGGCGGCCGGGCTGCCCGGAACCGCATAAATCCCCTTTTCGTTTGCGGCTACCATCGCCCCTTTGCCCGAACTCACCGTTTCCGTACTGACGGCGCGGCTCAAATCGATATAGTATAAACCAAGCATCGGCTTGGCCGGCTCTTCGCCGTTCAAAAGACAATTAATGCATGAATTTATATATGATATCGGACGCACCACTCCATCCAGCCCAACTGTGGCAAATAGCTCGTTATTGAAATTAAATACATAAGATCCATATAAGTCCTCATCCGGCGGGATCGCCAGAATCAGCTGCTGGTCGTAATTATCGCTCAAGCGGACCACGCCGTCATTGCCCGGGTCTTTTATCCCGGATATCGTCGTTAGCAGGCTATTGCCCTCCCAGGAAAGGGCCAAAATCTGCTGGCCGGGCATGACCGATTCGGTTGAAATTTTTTTGACCGGCAGATCATTGCTCGCAACCCTCCAGAAAGAAATGTGCGAAACAATATCCGCTTTGACCGAAATAACCGGCAAGATCATACGGTCTTTCGTAGCGATAGTATATTGCTTTGCCAGCGAATCGAGCAACTGTGCCCGGGTTGTACTGGCATCGGGCAAAGCATTGAATTCGGACGGCCAATAATGGGACATGATCCATCCGTCGCTGGTAATCACGAAGCCCTGCCCAACCGGCCGGTCAAGGTCGTAAAATCGGTCCGCTGACGGGCCGGTTGAAGATGCCAGCGGCATTTTATCGGTTGCTACTGACTTGAATATCGCCACAAAACTATTCTCAACGCTGGCGATCGTTTCTTCGACCTTGGTATTCTGCTCCACTACCACCTTGCGGGCGCCCTGGATAACCACGCTTGACCCGGAAGGGGTTTGCGATGAGAAATCGAATGTCCCGACAAATGGTATATTAAAAACGGCCTCCCACAGGTAAACCCGTACCAGGATGGTACCGATAATACCGCTTGCCATCCCAAAAATAGCCACGAAGAGAAGCGGCCCGATTATAGATTTTCTCAATAAAGGTCTATTATCCATAAGATAACCAATTGGCGGTTAATAGTACTAATATAATGCTCGAAAAACCGAATACCAGATAAGCCCTTACCGTCTGCCTGGTAAGCGTACCCAATAGATAAAATCTGGTCAACCCAATTATAATATAATAACAAACCGCCAAAATCAAGCCCAGGATATAGTAGTTAAGGGTTAAAAACGAAATTGACCAGCTCAGTTCGGTGATTATCAGCTCAATAATAAGCAAAAACAAAAATCCGCGGGAAAACTGGATTTGATTGATCCAGAAAACCTGAATAACAGCCATCGCCAGCATGATCATCAGCGCGAGAATCAACTTCCATATTTCGATGCCTAGAAATACCTGTAACCCATAGATGGAAGATGCGATGAAATAAAATGCCAGGAAGTTGCCGTAAGCCGATATATTCTCCATACTGCGAGGCTGATAGCGACGGATATCGACGAGATAAAAATATATAGTGCGGAAGTACAAATACAAAAACACGACGTTAACGGCAATGAGGATCTGTATATAAAAGCGGTTCGGTATCGTTGCGCTGAATATTATGTCTCCAACAAAAAATAAGCCGGGCAAAATAAGATAAAGATACCACTTTTCTTTACGATGGCTGGCAAGTATGAATTGGCGAATAACGAAAAAAAATAAAAATTGTCCCAGCACCGCGATCACGTACAGCATTTTAGGGCGGAAATAATACGTTTCCAGAAGCGCTAAAGCGGAGATGACAACCAATATGGGCAAAAAACGGTTATATTTCATATGATACGATTCGAAAGCCGGATGATTTATTTTAATAACATTTCAGTTTGGCAAAGGGAATATTATGAGAATTTATGCGTTAGCTGAGAATAATGCTGATATATCAATAGTAATAAGACACATGGAATAAGTAATAAGCCCGTTATCAAGGCCATTAGTTTTAAATTGGCTTGTTACTTATGCCTTATTACTTATTATTTTCTCAAAAAATTTTATCCGGCCGAACCCGTTATCGGCCAAGGCCGGCAAATACGTAATTAAAACTTCCCCGCAAAGGTCAAATATCCCATCCTATTGGTAGAGCCATGGCTGATTGGCGACCGCTAAACGAAGTGACTCCAAGCTGGTTTTTTGCGCGGTCTCATCGCTATCCAGTATCGACTGCTTCAGCTGGGCCAGGGCCAAAACGGTGTTGACATGAAAATCCATTTCATCCTCCGGGACCACCAACTCCATCAACTCCAGCTTGTACTGCGCCAGGGCTTCGATCAATTGGCTGCCGGATAAATTTTCCGTACCGGTCGCGGCCGTAACTTCCGTACCGGTCGCGATATTCAATCCGGCTTTCATGAGCGCGCCGTTGAAGCCGTCATATATTCGCCGGTACTCCAGGCGGTATTCGTTTTCGATCTGGCTCGGATCGATCCGTTCAGCCAATGAACCCGCCTGTTCCGTACCGGCCGGCAGGCTCTTGATCTCATCCTGCATATCGATCGGCTTGGAAGAAATGAAAATATAAAGTGATAGCCCCCCTGCTATCACCAGCAGAACCAATAAAATTCTAATTTCTTTTTTCATAGAATAATATTCCTAAATCAATTATAAATTAGATTGAAGTCTGGACTTGTTGTCTGCCGTAATTTATTATTATCATTTACCGCTGATGGCAAAGTCATTGGAATGGATTATCTCATAGCTGTTCTTCGCTCCATTCCAGGCTGCGCTGCTGACGCGATACCGGCCCGCTTCAACCCCAAGGGACTCCATCTCTCCGCTTGCCAAATCGCAAATATGCCGACTCTGATCCCAGACGAACGTCCTGGTTTCCCCTGGATTCATATCCGGTCCCTCGCGGCAGGATTCAAAACACTTGCTATCACAGCGCCAAACCGGTTCTATTGCCTGCCAAGAACCGCCGGCATAATATTCGATCAGGGCAACACCGTAGTTCCTCCCCATGCGCGGATCACCGTATATCGTTAAACCGCTATCGGTGTTATTGCGTATCTGCTTCCCGTAACCGCTTCTGATACTGATATTTACCGGCTCTCCCGGATTATACATTTGTTTATCCGTCCGTATCGCCATAGGCTGCGTCTTATCACCTTGCGGTATCCCGAATATCGAACCAATCGATAAATTATCTGACCGGAAGATTAAATAAGACAAAATCAACAAAACGACTAATGCGCCGCCGATTATCAATGTCGGCGTTTTATAATCCGTTTTCCGCCGTAAAACATATTTGTTTATTATCCTTTTAATATGCATCTGTGTTTCTATTGATGGCCAAATTAGGGTTAAATGAAGATGTTAATGCTGTATATCGATAATTATCGTAACCGGTCCGTCGTTGACCAGCGACACATTCATTTTTGCCCCGAATTCCCCGGTCGCTACGGATACGCCCCGCTCCTGCAAACACTCGACGAATTTTTCGTAAAACGGGATTGCTTTTTCCGGCCGGGCAGATGCGATGAAACTCGGCCGATTGCCTTTTTGGGTGTTGCCGTAAAGCGTAAATTGCGGCACGACCAAGATCTCGCCGCCGATATCTTTGACCGACAAATTCATTTTGTCCGCTGTATCGCCAAATATCCGCAAATTCATTATTTTGTCGGCCAATTTGCCAATCAGATCTTCCGTATCTTCTATATGAACCGCCAGCAATACCAGGAGCCCCTGGTTAATCCGCCCGACGACCTTACTGCCGATTTCAACTTTGGCATCTTTGACCCGTTGGATAACAGCGCGCATTTATTCAATAAATTAAGCTGGATTATACTGGTATATACCGGATCAGGGCAAGACTCGAATAAACTCCCGGATAACAAGATTCAACGGGATAGCCGGATTGGATTATGCATTTGCGGCTATTCGAATGAAGCGCTGTCCATCTCTACCCAATCGTTTTGGGCGTCGTCCCATTTGTATGCCATTAGCTGATGGCTCATTTCCTCGTCGCTGTAAACATAATCCACCTTGGTTTCCGAACCGATGCGCCGCGAGTAAGTGGTTTTCTTGTCCAGGATCACCGGCTTGACCACGTATTCCAGGCGCATCCGCCCGAGCGGCCCGCCGAATTCGATAAAATCGACCTGTATACCGCCTTCTTCGTCGATCTTGGACCGGCCTTCGTCAAAAACCTGGAAATTATCCTTGATATTGCCGAGAATTGTTTTCCATTTATCTGGGGACATTTAATAACTTTAATTATTTACACTTATAATTACGTTATGTTCACTTTTGAGATTATCGGCTATTAATTGTACCGACAAACCCCACCAGGTAAAATATTGGTCTATATTAATAATATACTGCTTTTGTTTCCATGTCACGCTTCCGATTATGGTTGGTGTGCTCGGAGATCTGTCCACTGGCGAATAATTGGTCGATCGCTTTGTTCATGGTAACCATCCCTTCCTTGGCTCCGGTCTGAATGACGGACGGTATCTGTTCATACTGTCCATGGCGGATCAGGTTGGCTACGGCCGTGTTGTTGACCATTATCTCGCGCGCGGCAATCAAACCGCCGCCTTTTTTCGGCAACAACTGCTGGGCCACAACGGCCCGTAGCACTGTAGCCAGCTGATGCGCCACTAATTGGTGGTTTTGGATCGGGAAATAATCCACTATCCTTTCAATGGTTTCGGCAGCGGTCGTCGTGTGCAGGGTGGAAAGGACCAAATGGCCGGTTTTAGCCGCGGTCAGCGCCGCCTGAATCGTTTCCAGGTCCCGCATTTCACCGACCATAATAACATTCGGGTCCTGCCGCAGGGCGTATTTCAGGGCCGAAGCGAAACTGTCGGTATCCCGCCCCAGCTGGCGCTGCTCAACTATGCTCTGCTTATCGTCAAAAGAATATTCTATCGGGTCCTCTACCGTAATGATATGGGAATGACGCTCGGAATTAATGATGTCGATCATTACCGCCAAAGTCGTCGATTTGCCTACCCCCGAAGGTCCGGTTACCAGGATCAAACCGTCTTTAAGATGCGTCATGTGATAGATCGCCTCGCTTATACCGATGTCTTCCGGCCGGGGAATATTGCTCGGAACCAACCGCGCCGCCAGTCCGATCCTTCCTTTTTGAAAATGCAGGTTAATGCGGAAACGATTATCATAAAATTCAAGCGATAGGTCGATATCACGCTTGCGTAAAAAACGGTCCTGGGTCTCCTTGTCCAGGCGCCGGAAAAGCGAATATCTAAGTTCACCGTATGGAATCGGCGATTCTTTGAATTTGACCAATTCACCGTATATTCTAAGCGATGGGACACTGCCCTCCACCAAATGCAGATCAGACGCGCCATGCTCGATAGCCGCCTTGAAATAAGGTTCTAAGTCCATGAGGGTGGGTTTTTATAAGATGGGGATAATATTTCTTAATCTTTATATATTATAACATTATCTGCCGATTAAACACAATCGCAGGAAGCGCTGGAGCACGCGAGCGCTGAGTAGGAAATAAATCGTGAAAAATCCCTATATTATAATATTAAAAGAGGTTAAACTGTATTTAGTCCCTGTTTGATCTTGGATTTTTTCCGTGTACCTGCGTTCTGGTGTTCACGTGCTAAAATGTTCCGGTGATCACGTTCGCCGGCTGAATTCACAGCCGCAGTAATCCTGGCGATACAAATCCAGTTCGTGCGAGAGCGCGCAGGCATGCCTGAAGCCGTCCTGTTTTTTGAAATCTCGGGCCAGGAATTCAACTCCGAAAACTGAGGCCAACTCGCTGCCGATCGCCATGATCGCTTTGGCGTCTTTGTGCGGACTTACGGTCAAGGTGGTCGTGAATATGCCGAATCCCCGGACTTTGGCTTGCGCTGCCGCTTCTTCCATCCGCAGCCTATAGCATATCCGGCAACGCTCCCCTTTTTCCTGATCGTTCTCGTACCCGGCGATTGCCTTAAGCCAGTGGCTATGATCGTATTCACCGGTTATAAGATCCAGGCCCAGCCGTTTGGCCACCTTCTCGGTTTCCCTGAGCCTTAGTTCGTATTCGGATCGGGGGTAAATATTCGGATTGAAAAAATACAATGTTACATCGTATTCATCGGTCAGCGTGCTCGCCACATAAGCGCCGCAGCCGATACAGCAGACATGCAAGAATATTTTAGGCTTTACGGAGTAATTTGTATCTGGCATACATTATTATTATCATAACAAAAGCTCCCGCCACGCCGGCATAAAAATCGTATATTGACACCGTCCGGCCGGGAATGAACCCTTGCAGATATTCCACGCCGGCGGAATATGAAGCGCTTATCGCGAGCGCGATAAGGGCGCTTAACAAAAAAGGCAGGCGCGGGATCAATTCCAGCGCCAGAATCACGAAAAACACCAATCCGCCGAACAAGATCATGTGAAACACTTTGTCATACCAAGTCACCACGGTGCCGTTATACGGAACGCTTGGAGCGCCGGTAACGATCAGAATAAACATGATCCAGTTAAATAATAAATACAATCTAAAGAAAATTTTCATAAAAATATACCATTGATGATGGTATTTACACTAATCATTAACCACACACCACATAGCACGCCTCACCAAAAATACAGCTAAAAAAATCAACTAAAGAGGAGATGTGTTACGTGTTATGTGGCCGGTGTCTTTCAAAATACGTCACTGCGACTATTATTCCCAGCATGATCAATACCAAAACCGCGAGGGCCAGGAGTTTGCCGATACTTTGGAAAAAAAGCGCCAGCAGGCCGAAACCGGCGGCGGCCAGATAATATAATAGCACGGTCTGCCTCTGCGTCAAGCCAAGGTCAAGCATGCGGAAATGAAGATGCCGCCGGTCAGCGAATTTGAACGGGTTTTGGCCTGATTTGAGGCGCCGGACGATCGTCCAGGCGACGTCCAGTATCGGGATACCCATGATCAAAAGGGCAATCGCGATCTTGCCGCCGGAAATGATCGCCAATACGCCCAGGGCATACCCCAAAAAAAGAGAGCCGCCTTCACCCAGAAAGATCTTGGCCGGATGCCAATTGAAAATGAGAAAACCGAGACAGGCGGCGGTCAGCACCAGGGCGGCCAGGCCGATGTCCGGCTGGAAATAACGGGTGGTCATGGTAAACAAAAAAACGATAAAACTGCCGATCGCCCCTATCCCCGTTACCAGGCCATCCACTCCGTCCAGAAGCTTGGTCGTATACATCATCCCCATGAGCCAGAGCATGATCAACAAATCGGAGATAACGGTAAAATAATAGACCGTTCCGTTCCAGAGAAAGATCGGTATCTTTACCGCGTCCAGATAAAAATATCCTCCCAGCGGATTACTGACCTTGGCGATCTCCACGCCGCCAGCCACGACCGCCACGGCCGCCAGGATCGGGAATATAATCTGCCGGCCCGGGGGCAGGTGGTATTTGTCGTCAAGGAATCCGCCGATCATCAGGATCAGGCCGCCAACGAAAAAACCGATCCAATGCCGCGGCTCCAGCCCCCGCTCAACAAGTTTGCTTCCCAAGGGATACAGGATAACAAAAAATGTGGCAAAAATCGCCACCCCGCCCAAAAGCGGCACCGCCCGTTCGTGCTTCTTTCTTTCCAGATTCGGCTTATCGACCACTCCGATCCTCTCCGCGGCTATACGGACCACGAAGGTAAACAAAATCGAAAACAGAAAAGCAAAAAGAAAAACGCTGATATTGAATAAAAAGTCTATATTCGCTATTGACACAAATTTATTTTAGTTATATAATAAATTGTTGGTATAATATAAACCTATAAAAGCATTGGGAGGAGGAAAGCTTGAAGAATAAAAGTCGAAAGAGCAAAACCGCGGCAGTTAAACCAAAAGCACCCAAAAAAACAAAACAGCAATTTGACGTTTACGGGCACAAAATTTTCGACGGGGATGGAAATGTATTAATACTTACAAACAATATCCCCGTTGATCTAATCAACAAATTGGAAGAAATAAGAAGGAGAGGTATTGATGTCGGGATTACACTTGCCGTTATCGAAAAATTCAATGATGGCACCGAGAAAGCGACATTCAACAAGGATGTCGTATACAACAGGATAATAAAACTTTAGAGTTTTTTTACAGGACCGCAGCCGAGCTGTGGTCCTTTTCTTTTTTTAAACATTAAAATACTGTCCAATATCCTTTTCTGGAAAATTGTATCAAAGTATCTTCTTTCCCTTCTCTATCCGTACATTCCCCTGTTCGTCGATCACTACTGTGTCGCGGCGCTTCAGGTTGCCCAGGAGGATCTGGTTGGCGATCTGGTCTTCTACCCGGTCCTGGAGCAGGCGGCGCAGGGGCCGGGCGCCGAACTTGGGGTCGAAGCCGGCTTTGGCCAGGACGCGTATCCCCCCTTCTTCGGCGCGAAAGCCGATGCCTTTCGGTTCGAGCAGTTTGGCGATGCCCTTGAGCATCAATCCGGCGATCTCAACCACATGTTCCATTGACAGCGGTTCGAATACGATCACCCCGTCAAAGCGGTTAATGAGCTCCGGCCGCATCACTTTGACCAGGTAATCGCCGAGTAGTCGATCCTTGAATTCTTCCGTCCGCTTGCCGGCGAATATCTGTTCCTGGATGAATATCGCGCCAGCGTTGCTGGTCGCGATAATGATCGTATTGGTGAAATCGACCGTATGCCCCTGGCCGTCGGTCAGGCGGCCGTCATCCATCACCTGCAGGAACAAATTCATGATATCGGGATGGGCCTTCTCGACCTCGTCCAACAGGACCAGGGTAAACGGCAATTGGCGCACCTTTTCCGTCAGATAGCCCTTGGCCCCGTCAGAATCGCCGATCATTTTTTTGACACTGTCCGGATGCTGGTATTCGCTCATATCGATCCGCACCATATACTCCTCTTTGCCGAAATAAACATAAGATAGGGTTTTGGCCAATTCGGTCTTACCGACACCGGTCGGTCCCAGAAAAAGGAAATTAGCGATCGGCCGCTTGCCTTCCCGGAGCTCGGTCCGGGCGCGGCGCAGGCTGGCGGAGACCATCCTGACCGCTTCTTCCTGGTCGATCATGCGCTCGTGGATGCGCTCTTCCAGATGCAATAATTCCCGGCCTTCGTTTTCCGTGATCTTGGTCACGGGGATCTTAGTTTCGTCGCTAATGACCGCGGCAATGTCTTCCCGGGAAATAAAGGCGTTTTCTCCCTTTTCCTTGGCGGCCCTGACCGCCACCAACTCCAGTATTTTGACCGCTTTTTCCGGTAAATACTTATCGTGGATGTACTTTGCCGCCAGGGACAGCACCTGTTCGACCGCGCTATAAGAAAAATATACTTTGTATTTGCCTTCGAAATAACCGATCTTCGATTCGATTATCTGTATCGCCTGGTTGCCTTCCGGCTCTTCCACGTCGACTTTAGCCATTGCTTCGGCGATCGAACAGCCTTGGATATACTTGATATAATTCTCGTCGCTGGCCGATGCCAGACAGTAAAGGTTCCGCCGTTCCAGGGCGCTGGAGAGCACCTCCGAGAGATCCAGGCTCTCCTCCCCGCCACTCGTGATACCCAGTAAATTCTCTATATTATCGATAAACAAAACGATATTCCCGGCCCGCGCCACCTCGTCAATCACATTCAGCATCCTTCCCTGCGCCTCCGAAGGGGAAGCGCCGCTAATAAGGCGGGCGGCATCCAGCTCGACCAGGCGCTTATCCTGGAGGAACTTCGGCACTTGCTCCTTGACCATCAGCTGGGCAATGCCGTCGACGATAGTCTTCTTACCCACTCCGGGCGGACCAACCAGGAGCACTCCATTCAGGCCGGATTCGAATTGCTGCCATATGCGGTTGATCTCCTCTTCGCGGGCTACGCAGAAATCGAGCTTATTCCATTTGGCTGCCACTGTCAGATCATACCCGAGGGCGTTCAGGATCGGTGTCGCCACGGATGTGTAGGCGCGGTCCATATTGGTAGAGGGCTTGAAACCGGCCATTTGGCGGTACCGTCGGTATGACTCCACCTGGCGTTCATTGATAATGAACCACAACAATACGTTGTGGATCTTTCCGGTATCAACTTCGAGTTCATATAATATTTCTTTCAATATCGAATCTTTGGCGAGGCAAGGTATAATAAAATTCTTGGGTGTGACTTTTTTCTGCCCCAGCTGATAGGCGGAAATATAGGCGTCAACCAGCACTTCGCGGATAGTGCGCGAAAGCAGGGTTCGCGCCGCCTGCCGCGGGAACTGGCCGATCCTTTTTTTTACCGCTTCGATCAGCCTGGCGCTATCGACATCCAGACGGGAGAACATCGCCGCCACTTGCCGGTCGGACAGGCACGCGAAAAACAAATGAGCGGGGGTGGCATGCGGTTGTTCCAGCTTATTCGCGAGCAAAAACGCCTGCTCCACCGTATCCATCGCGGAGCGGGAAAAACCGCCGGATACGTCAACCTTGAATTTTCCTTTGGCCGTCCGCAATTCATCCCAATTATCGGCAATATGGACTGCCTGGATATGCTCATCATACGGCAGCGGACGGATCAAATGCTGGCGGCGGATCTCTTCGCTCAGTCGGTAAAAAATGAACATACCGGCCGCCAAACCGATCCAAAATATCAATATCAGCGGATGCTGGATGCGCCAAAAAGCGAACCCGGCCAATTCGGCGGTATCCCGGGAAATATTATAAAGCCAGAACGTGAGCGACAATAATCCGGATAAGGCGATCGTGAAAGCGATTATATTTATGGCCAGCTGGAATTTTTGCCGGATATGGCTGAGTTCGATCATGGCCCGCCCCAATTTGGGCGCCCAAAAAAAGAAACGGTTATAGGCGAATTTACCCACGCCCATACCGGAGCAATTCGGACACGCCAAGCCTAAATTATTCTTGCCCTGGCCGGAACATACCGGGCAGATGATATATTTGCCATTTCGGGTGTTATTAGCCATAAATCTGAAAAAATATTTCGAATATAACAAGCGGCGGTATTATAAGCCACGCCGCCAAAGCGGCCACTGCGACAGCCGCCCAGACCAACATCACTATTCCGCGAAAAAATATCTGGACCAGCCGCATTCCGATACTGATCAGGCGCCCCTGCCAGTCGGTTTGTCCGAACATCGGCCGGAATAAATTCTTGACCCAGATGTGAAGCGCCAATCCCCTTTCCCGGTTCTTCAAGAACTCATGCAAGCCGCGCACCGTGCGGACCAGCCCGAAAGTATACCACCATAACGGAAACATCAAAATGTCCCGACTGATCTCGCCAAGGATTTTTATGCTGTACAAATAGAAATTATTGGTTAGCATGAAATATTAGTGTATAAACATAAATGTTAACAAATAGCAAACAAGAGATAACAGCTTGAATAATCTGTTATCCGCCATCTGTTATCTGTTATCTAATTATAACATATTTTCCTCGTTTCCGACAACTAAATCTTGACATATTATCCTGGCTTTGTTATATTAATATAGTTATCTCTATGAGGGATATTTTATTTTTAAGTATCTAACTTTCCGCTATTACAACTAATAATAGTCAAAGTTAATATCTAAACAATATGGCCCATAAAAAAGCCGGCGGCAGTACTAGTAACCTACGGGATTCAAAAAGCAAGCGTCTCGGCGTTAAACTGGCCGACGGGCAATTCGCCAAAATCGGCGCGATCATAATCCGCCAGCGCGGCACGAAATATCATCCCGGTGAAAATGTCAAACGCGGCAATGACGATACTCTTTTTGCGACCGCGGCCGGATTGGTCAAATTCACCACCAGAAAGCTCAAAAAATTCAATAACCAATTGAAAGCGACAAAAATAGTAAGTGTCAACGAGCAAACTAAATAGGATATATTCACCATATTAAAAACACCCGATTAATTACCGGGTGTTTTTAATTGTATAAAATATCCCAAAAATGAATTACCCCGGGGCAGAGCCCCGAGGTATCGGGGATGTTCCGATGTTTTTGTTAATCAAACAGTTTTAGCTGACCTTCGTGTATCTTTTTGTAGCTTCCGCCCTGTTTTTCGATATATTCCTTAATCATCTTTTCATTACCGTATTGTCCGACCGTGTTTGCATAAAAACCTGATGTCCAAAGATTTCCACCCCACAATATTTTCCTGATTTCCGGATGCTTCTTGAATAGCCCTTTTCCAGTTATGCTTTTGATCGTTTTCACCATTTCTGAAACCGACATGCTTGGAATTCCCTGGACTAAATAGTGTACGTGATTTTCGTCGGCTCCGATTTCTACAAAATTCATTTCATAGCAAATTCCAATTTCCAGACAAATATCTTTCAATGAATTTTCAACTTCAGGAGTTAGAATAGAGCGTCGATATTTTACAGGAAAAACTATGTGGTAGAGTAGCAATGTCTTGCTGTGCCTTTTGTATATATGTTTATCATCTTTATCCATATATACATAGTTTAGCTGTTAATCAACCTCTTGAAAACCTACGGTTTTCAAACTTTCCCTCCTGAAGGAAACCCCGGGGCAGAGCCCCGAGGAATAGTAGATTTAATTTATTGTTTCTTTGGTTTTTTTTTCCTTTCGTTCAGGCAGACCCGGATGAATTCCACGAAGAGCGGGTGTGGCGAAAGAGGTCGGGAGATATATTCCGGATGGAATTGGGTGCCGATGAAAAACGGGTGGCCTTTGATCTCGACCGCTTCCACGATCCGGCCGTCGGGCGAAGTACCGGCGATCGTCAAGCCGTTCTTTTCAAAATGCTGGCGATAATCGTTATTGAATTCATAGCGATGGCGATGGCGTTCGCTCACTATTACATCTTCTTTTCTGTCGAATTTTTTCCTGATATCCGCTGCTGTCCGGGAATAGGCCGATGCCAAATGAGTCCTGGGAACCAGTTTGCAGGGCCAGCCGCCCAAGCGGATAGTCCCTCCATATTGTTTTTTCTCGATCAATTCCTTCTGGCCGGGCATAATATGGATGACCGGGTATGACGTCCGGGGATTCACTTCCTCGGAATTAGCATCGGCAAATCCGCATACATTACGGGCGAATTCGATCACCGCCATCTGCATGCCGTAGCAAAGCCCGAAATACGGCAATTTCTTTTCCCGGCAGTATTCGATGGTCTTGATCTTCCCCTCGCTTCCCCGCGATCCCCAGCCCTGCGGTACGATCACGCCGTCATAGCGCTTCAGGCTGGCGGTGCCGTTCTGTTCGATCTCTTCGGTGTTGATCCAATGCAATACCGGTTTGCAATTATTGGCCGCTCCGGCATGCTTGATCGCTTCGATCACCGAAATATATGAATCGGCCAGGCAGAAATCGCCGGTGGCGAAATATTTGCCCACAATCCCGATATTCACCTCTTTTTTCGCTTTTTTGACCGCAACGGTCATATTGGTCCATTCCTTCATATCATTCTTGCGCTTGCGCAAGCCGAATTTTTCCAATATCCGGTCACCCAGATTTTCCTGTTCGAAATTCAGGGGGACGTCATAGATCGAATCAATATCCGGAGCGGCAATCACGTCATCGGTCTTGACGTTGCAATGGATCGCGAGCTTCTTCCGCCTCGGTTCGTCAATCGCCACCCGGGCCCGGGCGACGATGAAATCCGGCTGGATGCCGGCGCTGTTCAGATTGCGCACCGCGTGCTGGGTGGGCTTGGTCTTCATCTCACCGACCTTCTCCGGGATCGGCAGATAACTGACCATCACGAACTGGACATCTTCCGGATGTTCCAGATGCATATAGCGCGCCGCTTCGAGGAAAAGCAGGTTCTCGTATTCTCCGGCGGTGCCCCCGATCTCGATCACCATGATCTCGGCGCCGGTTTTCTTGACCGCCCTTTGGATCCGCTCCCTGATCTCGATCGGCACATGAGGAACGACCTGGACGCATTTGCCGTCATATTCCAGATTACGCTCTTTCTGGATCACGCTCAGGTAAACCCGCCCGGTCGTCATATAATTCTCACGATAGATATTCTGGTTCAGAAACCGCTCGTAATTGCCGATGTCCTGGTCGGTTTCGTCTCCGTCTTCTGTCACGAACACTTCGCCGTGCTCGATCGGATTCATCGTGCCGGCATCCACGTTGACATAGGGGTCGACCTTGATACAGCTCACTTTATATCCTTTGGATAATAAAATCCGGCCGATCGAGGCCGTAGTTATGCCCTTGCCCACTCCGGACAAGACGCCGCCGACCACAAAAATGAATTTTGCGGACGGTTTTTTTCGGTTAATTTTTCTTTTTGGCATAGGGATTTTGGTAATTAGTAATTTGTAATTAGTAATTTGCGAGCCTATTCCGGTGACTTCGGTTATTTAGTATTGTCTGTCGTAATTTTGAATTCGGCTTTTACGGCTTTGCTTCCCAGTGCGACCTCTACTTTATAATCCCCTGTTTTCTTGATAGTCCGGTTGAGTTTTATCTCTTCCGGATCGATATTGTAGCCTTCCTTTTTAAGCGCTTGGGAGAGCGCTTTTTTGTCCAGCCCGGCGTATAGCGTCCCTTTCTCGTCCGTCTTTACAGTAATGACAAATGTTTTACCGGAAATTCTCTTTACCAGCTTTGACTTGTCCTGTATTGTCTGTTTTTTCACTCTTTCCCGTTTGGCGGCCTGGGCGCTTAGCATATTGAGCGTGTGTTTGTTCAATAACTCGGCAAAACCCATAGGGATAAGGTAATTCCGGGCATAGCCTTCGGCCACATCCTTGATATCGCCCTTGTGGCCGAGTTTGGGAACCTCTTTTAGCAATACTATTTTCATAAATGTTGTTTAAAAATTTAAAATTATTCAGTTATCAACGTTGGGAGTAGTAATTTTCAATTACCCAATTATCAATTTCCATAAATTTCAAATATCTAATATCAAATTATCAAATCATCTTTACTTTTATTTGACATTGATTGGATTATTGAAAATTGATAATTAATTCTCCATTTGGTCGCTTGTGCTCGCATTATTACCAGTGGCTGCTCCGGAATTATTACCCGTTAATATTTCGACGGCTTTATCCATCTGCGGATCGAGGTTGTTGTTGTAATCATCCAGGGTTAAATCGACCTCGACGTCTGGCGTTATCCCTTCATCATTGATGCTGCGGCCGTCCGGGGTCAGCCATTTGGCGACAGTCACCTTGACCGATGAACCGTCGTCGAATTTTTCCAGGGTTTGGACCGAACCTTTGCCGAAAGACTGTTTGCCCACCAGGGTAGCCAGTTTATGGTCCTGAAGCGCGCCGGAGACGATCTCCGAAGCGGAGGCGCTTCCCTGGTTTATGAGCACTACCGTGGGGAAGGATTTCAAGCGGGCGCGACCGCGCGATAGATGCTCGATCTTCTGGTCGTCGCTGTAGCGTTCAACCACCACAATCCCGTCTTCCACCCATTCACTGGAAACTTCGATCGCGGTTTCCAGATAGCCGCCGGGGTTGTTCCGCAGGTCAAGTATAATACCTTTGGGGTTGGCGTCGACGATCTCCCGAACGGCAGTATTGAATTCTTCTTCGGTGTCATCGTTAAAGCTGGTTATTTGGACAACAAAGATCCCATCATCGCGTTTGGTCGTACGCACGCTTTTTACCGTTATCTGATCGCGTTTGACCGCGATATCGCGGACATCATCCTCCCCGTTGCGCTTGATTGTCAGGGTGACTTCGGTTCCCTTGGGGCCGCGTATGCGGTTAACCGCCTCATCGACCGACAGGCCCATTGTCGTTTCTTTATCTATCGCCAGTATCCGGTCGCCGGACAATAAGCCGGCCTTTTCGGCCGGCATTTCGGGCAGAGGCGCGATAATCGTCAACAAATCGTTCTTCATGCCGATCTCGGCCCCTATCCCTTCGAAAGTCCCCTGCAAGTCTTCCTGGAACTCGCGCGCCACCACGGGGTCCATAAACACCGTATATGGGTCTTTGGCCGAAGCAACCATACCCTTGATCGCGCCGTAAAACATCTGTTTATCGCTTAGCTTATCCTTGTCGACATAGTTGGACTTAAGCGAATCCCACACGCGCCAAAACAAAGAAAAGTCTATATCCTGAGATAATACTCCCGGTTCCGGTTCCTGATATTCCCCGATTACCTTGCCCAAATAGACGGCCTGGTCAGTGGCCAATTTCGCCATAATTTCATTTTTGCCCGACAGATATACGCCGGCCCCGAAGCTTAACCATAGCAGTACGACAACTAATATTAGCTTTAAAAAACGTTTTATTGATTTTCCATTTTTTTCTTCTGACATATTTTAATTACTAGGCTTTAAAACTTGATTGTAAATACAATATAAATAAGCGTCAATTGATTATTGAGCTTATTGAATGATTATTAATTTTTATTACATGATTATTCTAACATAAATAAATCAATCGTGGCAAGAAGCCAAACATGCTTGAATTTTACCGCAATTGAAGGTAAGATAGAATTGAATAATAAAAAATTTACATTATTCCAAACTATAAGCATATTAACATAATACTGCCAAAGATTAGACGGAAACTTGAAATTGGAAATTGGAAATTTGGTTTTGACTTATCCATAACCGTCAATTACAAGATTCGAATACTTCCATAATTGTAATAAGCTTAGTCGTTCGAAATACGGGTATACAACATATTAGTAATTCGTCTAAAAACTATGCCTAACTTTATTATCAACGGCGGCCGGAAACTACACGGCAAGATAAAAACTAATTCAGCCAAAAATTCGGCAGTTGCGGTATTGTGCGCCACCGCCATGATCAAGGGCAGAACAAGATTGACCGATGTACCGAAAATCGAGGAGGTGAAAAGAATAATCGAAATTCTGGAATCGATCGGCCTTAAGATAGAGTGGAGCGGCGACCATGAGCTCACAGTCGAAAATACGGGTAAATTCGTTTTGGACAAGATCAACCGTGAATCTTTCATCAAAACCCGTTCCGGCCTGCTCCTGATGGGCGCCCTGTTGCCGTTTTTCGATAAATTCGACCTCCCCAAGGCCAGTGGCTGCAAGCTGGGCAAGCGTACGGTCAATCCGTACTCCATTGCCCTGGAACATCTGGGTATTACGGTTGAATGCGATAATGAAGCCTACCATATCGTCAAAACCGATCCGCATCCGGCTGATTTTACGATGTACGAAATGGGCGATACGGCAACGGAAAATACGATTATGGCCGCCTGTCTGATACCCGGCAGCACGACTGTCCATTTTGCCTCTTCCAACTATATGGTCCAGGACCTGTGCCGGTTTTTAACGGCTGCCGGCGCGCGGATCGAGGGTATTGGTACGGCCACGCTTGAAATAGAAGGGGTGTCGGCGCTAAGCGAAGTTGACGGCTACGCCATTATGCCTGATCCGATCGAATCGATGGCCTTTATATCCGCTGCCATTACTACCGGCTCCGAGCTGACTATTACCCATTGTCCGATCGATTTTCTTCGTCTGGAACTGGAAAAGCTGCGGATAATGGGCCAGAAATTTGAATTAAGCGACACTTACAAATCAGAAAACGGATATTTCGACCTTAAGGATATAAAAATCATTCCTTCGGAGCTGACCGCGCCCGCTGACAAGATCCATCCCCTGCCTTATCCCGGTCTTAATATTGACAACATACCGCAGTTTCTCCCGATACTCACACAAGCCCGGGGTACGACCCTGGTGCATGACTGGATTTACGAAAACCGGGCGATCTATTTTACCGAGTTGAACAAGCTGGGAGCGGATATAATTCTTATGGACCCGCACCGCGTCATGGTAAACGGCCCGACCATACTCAAGGCCAACGAATTGATCTGCCCGCCGGCCTTGCGCCCCTCTATCAGTTTGCTCATCACGATGCTCGCCGCCCAGGGGCAATCGATACTGCGCAATTCTTACGCCATCGACCGCGGCTATGAGGATATTGTCGGCCGCCTGAATAAGATCGGGGCGAATATCAAGTCGGTGGATAAGCTGGATATATAATCAAATTTTCAATAATCCAATTATCCAACCTGTTTGCCGGCAGGCAGGTTTTCAATCAATATCCAATATTTAATATTAGTTATTCAAACACTCTTTATAAATACTAGATATTGAATATTGTTTGAGTCATTGGATTATTGAAAATTGAAAATTCGAAATATTTTGACTTATCTAAAATCCACCAATGTCCCTGAATAAAAGACGTATTCTATATTCCCTCTTCATCCTCGCCTTCCTGGTTATTACCCCGCTGGTCTCGCTCTACGCGGGCGGATATAAGATCGGAGGCGGTTTTAAGATCCAGAAGACAGGCATCTTGATCCTGGATACCCGGCCGCAGGGAGCGACCATTTCCCTGAACGGAAAAATACAACGGCGCACTATTTCGGGCCTGCTCTTCGGCGGACATACCGATATAAATACTCCGGCTAAAATCAAGAACCTTCTGCCCGGAGAGTACGATGTTACTCTGTCTTTGCCGGGTTACTGGCCCTGGAACAAACGGCTCGACATCTCGCCCGGCCAGTCAACTTACGCGGAGGACGTGGTTTTATTCAAGAATGATCTCCCTCTGACAGTAACCAACGGTGATTATTCCGAACTACTCCTGTCACCCAGTGAACGGTATCTCGCAGCCACGGGAAACGGTGTGATATCAATAATCGATTTGGAACCGGATTTACCGCAAGCAATATACACTGCCACCTCCAGCGCCGGATTCCCGCCCGAGTCAATCCGGTGGTCGCCTGACGGAAAAAGATTGTCGGCCGGAAATTCCATCATTACCCCGGAGTCGGCAAAACCGTCCGAAAAAATCCCGGTACCTGGCGGCCAACCAGCCGGGAGGATATTGTGGCTGGACAACAGCCAGCTGACATTTCGGATGGATAACATCATATATCGTTATCACCTGGGAGAAAAAGCGGCTGATGAATTTTATAATGCTCCGTCCCTGGGAGATTATTCCCTGGAAAATGGCAAACTCATAACAATAGAATCCTCCGCCAGTGAAACCCGGGTGGTTTTTCACGATGCGACCGACCGGCGTTTTTTGACGGACGTCAGCCTCCCCCTTTCCCGCTACGGATTGCTTGACAACGGCAGCCAGTCCCTGACCGGCGCCTTGGACACGGATCATCATATCCTGTATCTCCTGGATCCCTTCTCCGCTTTCAATCCGATCTTCGACACGATCAATGATGTCACGATGATGAAGTGGATCGATGACCGCCATCTCGTATTCGCGAACGAGCATGAAATATGGCTTTATGATTTGAATAACAAAAACAGCCAGCTTCTCACCCGGATCAGCGAGCAGGTCAACTCTATCTTGTGGCACCCCAGCGACAATTACGTCATTTATTCCACCGGCAGTTATATTGCCACGATCGAGCTCGACAAACGCGACCGGTATAATATCACCCGCATTATCGAACTCACCGATATTACCGCTCCTGTCCTTACCCGCCAAGGCGATTCACTCTATTTCGGGGCCAGGATCGGAAACCAACAGGGAGTGTATCAGCTGGTGATACAGTGATCTTTTTCGGAGATCGGAGATCGGGGATCTTTTCTCACGCAGCACGCAACACATAGCAAGTAGCATATTACCGGTATCGGATTAATTTTATATTCAAAATTAATATTTTAAAAATTAAAAAGCGGCGGGTGAACCGTCGCTTTTGTTCGGCCTAAGGCCGTCTCAGTTGACAAGCAATAATTTTTTCCAAAACCAATAGTACCCGGGCGGTCTTAATTTCATTAGCCTCTCTTCCATATCCCGGTGCTCTAACAGGATGCCCTCGTACTTTTCCATTAATTTCCGCCTCACCGTATCCATCGGAATACTGATCAAATCGGATCGAGACAGCCGCAAACTGCGTTTATTGTCGAAAATAACATCGATATCGCTTATTTTCTCACCAAGTTTGTCTTGTTGACGGACGGCGATTTCCACCAGTTCCTGAAATTCGTTACGCCGGTAAGTGCACAGACGGAAAGCGAAAATCATATCGGATTTTTTCGCGAAATAACTCCGGATCCGCCTGTACTGACCCATTGTAACAAACGTGACGATGAAGCAAATTCCCATGTAACCGAGATTTTGCCATCTTACGAGTTGCGGCTGCTTCCCGGTGTAATCATACGCATAAACAAAAAATATCATAGCCGCTACGCAAATGACTATGCTCAATAGCCTCATCCTGTTATCAAGGCTTTTTTCCATTGTCATATCTCCCGGTATTTACGCTTTCATTGAATTAGCAAAAAGTACCGTCTTCCAGAACTTCATGTAACACGGTTCTGAAGTTTTAACATCCGCCAAATCGTCCTTCGCGGTTTCACATTCCTCCAAGGCTTTCTGGTAATCCCGCAGAGCCGCATCCCTCACCTGCTCGATCATTTTTTCGTCCAGAACCGGGCCATTAAGCCGGATTTTGAGATCATTGGGGAAAAGCACATCGATCCCGACAACCGCATCCCGTGCCTCATCCGGACTGTCTTCGGCCAATACCGCCAATTGGTTCAGTTTGACCATGCTGACTTGCTCCATGCTCAACTTTTTTTTCGCTCTGGCAATTCCTCGGATATAAATATCCATTTTGCATGCGAAGATCATGCCTATTCCTCCCACCAGGATGATACCTAAGCCGCAAGACACGTAAATGATGAATCGGGAATCGATCTTATCTGCCGTGAAAAACATGCCTCGGCACAAAAACAACAATCCTACTAAAATGACGATGAAAGACAGCGCTGACAACCGCTTAACGACCCTGATATCCATTTTTCATTTCTCCCTTCTCTATTTTCTACAAACGGTTTTCTGGAAATAATCCATCAGTTCTCTGCCGATGTCTTCGCGGTCCAGGGCGTACTTCAAGACCGCTTTGATATGATTTAAAGGATCGCCGGTGGTCAACCATTCACCGTCCTCCACTTTTTTTACATAGAATTCCCCTCCCTGTTTGATATATTTGGTGATCGCGTCCACTATCCAGAGTTCATTGCCTTTGCCCAGGTCTGTATCTTGCAAAACGTCGATAATTTCCTGGTTAAGGATCATCCGCCCGAAATCCGCCAGATTCGAGGGTTCTTCTCCCGGCGCCGGCTTCTCTATTATCCCCTTTAGACGCATGGTGGCTGGATCGATATCGGCCACGCCGTAGCGGGACAATACTTCTTTGGGCATTTCCTGCACCCCGATCATCATATGTCCGGTCTTTTCGTATTCTTCCACCATCTGCTTGGTGAATGATATTTTCGACTTGACCAGATCATCACCCCAGACATAGACGAACGGTTCGTCGCGTACCAGGCTGGCGGCGGAGAGTACCGGGGTGCCGTTGCCATATGGGCCCTTTTGCCGGACATAGATGAAATTAGCCATATCGGCGATCCGCTTCATTTGCTCTTTGATCTCATGTTTACCTGCTTTTTCCAGATCGTTTAAGAGCGCCCAGTTATAATCGAAATGGTCTTCAAGCGGCTTTTTGTCCCACTTGGTGACCAGAATGATATCTTCAATACCGGCCTCGACCAATTCTTCGACCACCAGCTGGATGATCGGCTTGTCCACGATCGGCAGCATTTCCTTGGGCATCGCCTTGGTGGCTGGGAGGAAGCGGGTGCCGGAGCCGGCCACGGCGACAATAGCTTTTTTTATGGGTTTGGGCATATGTTTTATAAAAGATGAAATTAATTAATTTAAAAATATATTTATATTTCTTTGAGCTAATTTTCAATTATCAATTTTCAATAATCCAATCAATATTTAATTTTCAATATTTATTTTACGCTATGAATATCAATTTCAGGAATTAACGGCCATAAGCTATGGATCAAAATAGATCCAGCCGCACTTAATTTGACACTACCTTTGAAAATTAAATATTAAATATTGATTGAAAATTGGATTATTGAAAATTGATATTTATCTCCATTTCCACACATACTTGACCCAGCTCGATATATGTATCCGCGCCAGTTTGTTCTTGAACGGCGCGATATACCAGGGGTATTTGGCGCTTTCCCGGCTATGGTCATGCACTACCCGGACCAGCGGGTAATAAACTACTTTGTATCCGGCCTGCCAGATCCGGCGGCAGAGGTCGGTATCTTCGAAATACATGAAGAACCGTTCGTCGAACGGACCGCCGGCCGCATCCATCGCCTCCCGACGGATCAGGAGAACTGAACCCATTACCCAGTCGGCGTCGATCGGCGAGCGTTTGGACGCGTCTTTCATGAGGAAAGAATCGACCTGGGACTTGAATATCCGCCCGACGAATGTCCGCCGCACCAAGGGGTACCAAAGATTGGGAAAGCGGAAGCAGGAATCCTGGTGCCCGCCGTCGGCGAAGACCAGTTCGGGCGCCACTATGCCGACTGATGGATTTGCCTCCAAATATTCATGCAAAATCTTAACTGTATTCGGCTCCAGCCGCGTATCCATATTCAAAATCAGGAAATATCTACCCTTAGCTTTCCTGATACCCAGATTGTTGCCGCCGCCCATTCCGAGATTCTTTTCGCTTCTCAGAAATATTATATCGGGATAGTACCGCTTAATTTCATTTTCGATATTGTCCGGCGAACCGTTATCGATCACGATTGCCTCATGATCCGGGTTTGCCAAATTCGCCTTCCTGACCGATTCCAGACAGCGGAAGGTCTTTTCGCGCGCCTGGTAGTTTACGATGATTGTGCTGATATCCATATTATCGATTAAGCAGTTATATGTTATTAAATTTTCAATAATCCAGTAACCCAATGATCCAAACAATATTTAATTTTCAATACCAAATATTTAAACCGCATCGTTTGAAAATTAAATATTAGATATTAGAAATTGATTGAAAATTGGATTATTGGATTATTGAAAATTTATTACGAAAATTCATTCACCAAATTATAACTAATTTTACCATTTTCCAGTATAAACCAAACACCGGATTCACCGCCCGCAGTTTCCAATCATCGATCTCCTGATACCAGATGCGCCCGGATATTAATTCCACAATCCCCTTGTCCTTAACTATTCTTAAAGATTGGTTCCGTTCCCGCGCCCGATGGAGGTATCGCCAGGTTTTCGGCTTCAGAAAATACCCCCAGACCTTAAGCTTGTCCCTGAACCAGCCGCCTTTCAAAGAAAATAAGATATGGCCCAATTCCATTAATATAAAAGCCGGCAAAATCAAAACCAAAGTCGGCCATTTGTAACAGATCAAAATGGAAATCATCCGATTGCGGTCCATCCAATAGAACTTCGTGATCGAGCGTTTGAATTCGTAATTATTGTAAAGTACGGCCTTGGGTGACAGCATTACCTTATACCCGGCCAGGCGGAAGCGCCAGGGCAGCTCCTGGTCCTCGTTGTACATCCAGTATTCCTCATCAAAGAGGCCGATCTTCATGAGTTCTTCAGCGCGAAACAGCATGGAGGTGCCGGAGGCATAAAAAATCTCTGTCGGCTCGCTGATCTGTTCCTGCCACTTTTCGCGGTACCCGACGCAGTATCCGAAGCCGAGAAAGTGAGTGGCATTGCCCAGACTGCTGATGGTCTCTTTGTCCGGCATCATCTGCCGGGCCTGGACCACCCCGGTCTTCGCGTCGCTTTTGAGCACCTTAACCATTTCCGTAATACAATCCGGCTCCATTACGGTATGGATATTCAGCACCAGGACATAATCGCAGCCATCGGTAATCGCCTGCCGCATCCCGTCGTTCATACCCTTGGCAAATCCGTCATTAGTTTTGTTCAATATCAAATTCGCCTCAGGCGCGGTCCGGGAGATGAAACCGGTTGTTTCCGCAGTCGTCTCATTATCCGTGATATAAATTTTCTTTTCGCCGTCGTAATCCTGACTTCTCACGCTCTCGATCCAGCCGGGCAGGTACTTCTTCGAATAACCACGCCAGACCACGGTTACGATGCCGATCTTTTTTCCTGTTTTCATTTTCGTAAATAATTCTGGTGTAATTTTTTAATTATCTCATACTCTTTCCTGACCAGGCTTTGCGCTCTGGGCAAAAGTGCCAGATCGCGCCAGTCTCTTTCCAGTTTAGCCAGATGTATTTCGACCATTTCCTCCAGGGTGTCATCTGGACGAAAAAACCAATGGCAGAAGTAAAAAAGTCCGGTGAAATGGGACATTGTATCAACTACCGCCACAATCTTATCTTCGCTAGTCTCCACCAGATACGGCTTGCTATTGCGGTGGCGGATCACGGCATTGGCGACCAGATCGGTCTCATCTTGGGGCAGTCCGTAGTTCTGCAGGAACCCCAGGGTGAATTTGTAGCTGTCGATATGATGGGTCTCATCGGCTTTTGCCAATCCCCTCTTGTTCACCACCTCGTACTTGCTTATGTCATGGAGCCAACACGCGAGCATTACCACCTAGCGGTCGGCTTTGTAGAGTTTCAAAATCTTTTCGGCGCAGCGCAGGACTTCTTTCTGGTGCAAGTCATAGAACCATACCCAGTCGTTCCGTTCCGCCTGGCGGAGAATATAATCCTTGATGTCGGCTTCTATTTTTCTAAATAAATCGTTATTCATAGCGATTTGCTAATTTATAATAAATCCCCGATTTCGTCAAATTTATTTACTGCAACTTTAGTATAAATTTGAGTGGTTTCCAGGCGAGCATGGCCCAGCAAAGACTGAATATATCTTAAGTTTACACCATTTTCTAAGAGGTGGGTAGCAAAGCTGTGGCGCAATGAATGAGCAGAAACCCGTTTTTTGATCCCGGCCCGATTTGCGGCCTCGGTGACAATTTTCTGGATGGTCCGAACCGTCAATTTCCCGGCCGAACGGAAGCTTTCGAACAAGAATTCGGCCGGATCATAGCCGCGGATGTATTGCCCGATGTTTTCCAACACTGTCCCGGACACGATCGTCACCCGGTCCTTGTTGCCCTTGCCGGCCTGGATCCGGATTATTTTTCGGTCAAAGTCGATATCATAAACCCGCAAATTCACAAGTTCGCTCACCCGCATGCCGGTGGTATAAAGCACCTGGATGATGAGTTTATGTTTTATATTTCCTGCTACCTCTATCATCCCAATGATTTCTTTTTTCGCCAGCACAACCGGTATCCTGGAGCCCATTTTGGGCCGCTTGATCCGGATTTCCCCGGCAAAAAAATTCCTCTTTAAAATTTGCGTGTAATAGAATTTAATGGCGTTGATCGCCAGGTTCAAGGTCGCCGGCGCCCGGCCGCTCACCAGAAGCCAATCCAGATAATCTTTTATATCCTGCGCGTTTAAATCATCGCTGAATTTGTTTGCAAATCTAAGCAATTCCTTGGTATAATAAACATAAGCCTTTACCGTTTTTTGGCTATAATTCCGTATTCTCAATTCCTGCTCCAAGTTATAAAACAAATCCCTTTTTAAAGTAGTAGAACGATTTAAATCTGATGGTAGCATACCTTAATTAGCTAACATATTTATATAATAATTTTAACTAATTTTTAACAAAAAATCAACAAGTTCAGATATAACCAGTTAGATGAAATAATTAAATTATTTTCTGCTACGCAGAAAAATTATTGGGGCAAATTTATTTTTTTTATGAATATGAAGAAAAAATTCAAAAACCAACTCCTGAAAACAATCAAGAGTCACAAGCTGATATTTTACCTGAAACATACACCAAAGCCCGCACTCAAGAGATTAATCAGCAAATTAATTCATATCAGGGACCAAAAAACTCTGTAGATTTGGTATCCAAAACCAAAGAGATACAAGAAAACTACAAGCAATACATGGAAGAATCAGATGCTGAAGGAAGCCAAGAAACATTACAGCTTTTTCAAAAAAAAATGCAGGCAGAGATTGATTTCTATAAAAAAGAGTTTGATAAATTTAATGATCTGCAAAGGCTAGAAACCGTCTCTAATATATTAAAACCAGAAGATTTTCAGCTCTATGAAAAAATTCTAGGCAACAAGGAAGGAAACACAGATGATTTATTTGATTCCCGCGGTAAAGTAATTCACGCCACAAATTCAACTGCACTAGATATAATATCTGATGTTAATACAATTTCTGGAGGAACAAGGCAGCTTGGACCTTCTTTCTCTGACGGAGATCACGACATCGCAATCACTTTTAATCTTGTGTGGGAAAAATTAAAAACGCCAGGAGGCATAGATAAAACCCACAAAAAAATTGACCTTGATGAATATCCACAATTCCCCAGTAAATATAATGAATTTGTTGATTGGGCAGTGCAAAGATTAAAAAATGAATATGGCGAGGGAGAAAAGTTTGAAATGGAAAAAAACAAACTTCTTGCAAAAGCTGAAAAACATAACGAAGATAAATCAGTCCTCCACGATACTGAAGAACAGTACACTCAAGAATTAAAAGATATGGCATATGGCACGCTTAAACCGAAGTGGATAAAAGACGGGCTTAGCGAAGAAGAAGCTGAAAATAAAGTAAAAGAATATATTGAAAATCAAAACCATTTTAAAAACAGGCTAAAAAACCGACCTCAAAATGAAGTAGCCTTCCCTGTTACACTTGCATTTATTAAAAATGAGCTACCTGAACTTGTGCCTGAAGGTGGTGAAAGAGAATTTGAACTAAGAACAGAAGAAGAAATTAAGCTTGATAATGCCTCTACCATATTTGTTCCTGAAAAATATCTAAATAGCAGACTTGTTAGAAAAATAAATCAGGTTTATCCTAATATAGACATAAGAACAGAGGAGGAGTTGGAATTTGTAAGAATGAATAAATTATTAAATAAAATAAATTTGCCCTAATAATAACTCGCTTCGCTCGTTGAATTTAATTACATCATCTAACAGCGTGTATACGGTTCGCGCTTGGCTATCGCCAAATGCTCACCCAAATTTGCTTCGCAAACTTCGTATACACACGAACGTTAGGCGCAACAATAAAAAGCCTCTTTAATTAATTTAATAATTTTGGCAATTTATTTGCCCAATAAAACTATGATAAAACCAGACCAAAATTTAGGAAAATTTTTTTCCAAAGAAGACCAATCCATTGAAAAGGAAACTGATTTAAAACAACTTCAAGATTTCGCCGTATTATACCATGAAAAAAACATGCCTGAAGATCAGGAGAAAAAATTTATTTCATTGGCGCAAAAATACATAGACGAGAATCATGATGGAACATACTATAATGAAGGCAATACAGATTATATTTATGTGCAACTTCCAAACGGACTATACTTAGAAGCTGATGCACATCTCAGAAGTAACACCTTTTATTTTTCCGGAGTACTATCAAAAGAAGATGCAGAAAAAAGAATAGACATGTTAGCAAAACAACGGGAAGAAGATATAAAAGCAGCTTTAGATAAAGAATAAACAAATTGCCAAAATTAATTTAAATAGCGGAGGAGGCTTTTTATTACTCGCTCCACTCCGTTCCGCGCCGCGCTGCGCTCTCACCCTCAAATTTTATGATTATTAACTTTAATAAGGTATAAAATTTGAGTCTTCGGGGCGTATAACAACGCGATATACGGTTCGGCCCTCGGCCCGGGCCTCACCCAAATTGCAATCCCCTTCGGGTCTTGCAACTTCGTATATCGGTGATGTTGTGTGAAATAATTAAATTATTTTTGCTCCGCAAAAATTGTTAGGGCAAATTTATTTAATCTTTAATCTTATGAAACTCTATCATGGTTCACCAAATAGTTTTGATACAATTCGTAAAAGTCAGGCGCAAGCAGGTGATGATATTAAAGTGCCAGATGATGAATTATTAAACGCGATTTATTTAACCCCAAATTATGAATTTGCTTTGGCCATCGCTTCGATGCCGGAAGGTGCTGCCAACATCGACAATGAAACCAAAACAATCAAGTTTGAAAATCCTGAAGCATTCGACCCAGAAAAAGAAGTTTATATTTATGAAGTTGATAGTGAATTAATCCCGAAAGAAAATTTAAAAGAAGTTGACGAGCTTCAAATTGCGATTTTAAACACCGATGAAATAAAGCCAACAATAAAACATGTTTGCAAAGCTGGTGATGTTGAGAAATATTATGAAATAAAAAAAGAAATTTTAGAGGCTAAAAACGAAACTAAAATATCACCTGAGTTCAAGATTAAATAAATTTGCCCTAACAACTCGCTATCGCTCGTTAATTTAATTACATCACACAACACCGCGATAAACGGCTCGGTCTTTATTCAAAGACCTCGCGCAAATTTCTGTTTTCTCTTTTGTGATTAATTTAATAATGTAGAGAAGACAGAAACTTCGCTTCATCGGGAAACATTATGTGAAATATGTTTTTACTCTTGGGCTAACGCCCCAACTTTTATATAATAAATTTAATTTTTATGAATAACCTAAAATATACGAAACCACTAAACATTTTTTTGCTTTTAGTAGCTATTGTCTTATTAGCTGGTTGCTCAAATAAATATTTTGAAAAAAATTTGGAGTGCGAGAAACAAAAAGACATGCTTCAATACAACAGCGATAATTACAGCAAGGATACCAACACAATTATCAGTAAAATTCAAAAAGTATTTTACAGTCCAAAAGCAAAAAAATGTTTGTATGTTAGTGTCTCTGCAATCGATTTTAATTCGCCTAATAATATGACTGCTCTAACACAGAAAGACTATTCAGACGGAGCAAGATGGAAGCTCCGGACAATTTCAGGCGAATTAGTTGAAGATTTGCTAATTAACACTGAAGATGAAAAAATGGCTGTTTTTGGAGCAGAGCCACAACATACAGATTCATATGAAGAATTTGAAAACCTTGTTAAAAAATGGGAATAAAAAATTAAATTTATTATATAAAAGCAATTCCGCATAAGCGGAATTAAGAGCAAAAACATACATCACATAACAATGAATATGCGGTTCACAAATTAAAAATTATTCCTTATAATTATCAAAATATATGAAAAAAATATTAGTATTCGCGGTCGTTGTCTTGTTAATAATTTTAGTGTTTAGCTGGTGGAATAAATCCCCAGAAGCTACATGGCAGGGTTCCTATTACAAACACGGACAACAAGAAAACGAAGTGTATGGACCAATTTTTACTAATTTTGATGGCTGTAAAGCGTGGGCATTAGGAAAAATAGTTTATAACGACGACACAGCTAACTGTAGTAAAAATTGTCATGACGCTTTGGGAGACGGCACCCCTGTGTGTGAGGAAGTTGTTAGAAATTGGGCACCGCTTCCGGGCAGTTACACTTTTGATAATTATAAGGAATAATTTTTAATTTGTTCACCCAAATTTTTGTTCCGCTTCGCTACACAAAAACTTCGCATATTCATAAACGTTAGGCGAAATAAATTTTTCGCTACTAATTTTAAACATATGAAAAAATTCTTTTTGGGCTTCGCAAGCTCGTTATTAATCACAATTCCCCTGATCGCTTTTTCTGCTGATTCACTGTCTACAAAACTAAAAGGAAAAATTTTGTTAGCAGTAGAAGATAAGGGTAAAACTTATTATGTCAATGAAGATGGAAACAGATACAGAATTACTGTTTCTACTGCACAAAAAATATTTGAAAAACTTGCATTGGGCATTACAAATGAAAATTTAAGTCAAATTCCAGAAAGTAACGTAGGTATCGACCCAGAAGAAAACAGCACCCAGGAAAATTGTGCTGCGCAAGAATCAGAATTAAATGATTGGAAGAATTTGAATACAAAAAATGAAAATACCCTCAGTTCTTGCCTTAACACCCTCACTAGCTTGAAGGATTCTTATGCAGACCTAATTAACAAATACGAAGATTGCATAGGTGAGTGCAATTATGGCCCTACAGTTGATGCACTCATCGCCCAAAATAACGAGCTTGCTAAACAAAATGATGAACTTTTAGCTATATCTATTTACTGGGAAAATAGTGCTAACACATGGAAGGCTTACGCATATGGTTGCACTGGCTATACTAGTCAATAAAATTAGTAGCGAAAAATTTACTCAAGGGTTCGCTCCTTGAATCCGCTCACCTCGCCTAACGCGGCGTATCTGGCTCCGCTGGCCGTAAAATAATTAATTTTTTTATGACGATATTAAAGCCCAGAAATAAACCTGGCTCAAATAGTTTGCAAAACAGATTAGGTGGAGCAGTTTATAATTTTCTGGACAAAGCAAAAAATAATGATAAATTTTTGTTAGACTACGAAAGGATTAAAGGTAAATGTACCTCTGGCAATTGGCAAATTAATGATTATTCTCCAATACTTTTGCCATTGGTTAAATACTATGAAAATAGCTTGTGGTTTATTTGTGATAAATTAGGCATATTTAACCAGATTAATGACGGCAAAAAACCCCATAGCTTAAGGGCATTTTTCGACACAAAAGAAACAGAAATAAATATTTGGCTTTCTTCAAAAATTAATGATAATCTTAAATATAAAAAATTGTCCAGAAAATTATTTTCAACAATCGACGATTATGTTCAGAGAAATGAAGTTGTTCATTGCAACGAAATCATATCCTTTCCCGATTTGAGCAATTACGATAGTTTGCTTACTAAATTAAAAGAATTAGTTGAACTTTTATTTAATCACAATTTATTACAAAAAAATTAATTATTTTACTAGCTCCGCCCAAATTTCGTTTCCGCTTTTTGTTGGCGCATCCGCGCAATTATAACAAAAAGCTACAACGAAACTTCAGATACGCCGAAATGTTATCGGAAATAAATTTTTTATCTTGGTGGTAATTTCAAGGTTTGCGCGTTTTGCCAAGACGAAAATTTGATTTTTTATTTTTTAAAGAGGGGTAATTATGAAATTAACCAAAGAAACTACCTCGGAAAAACTTCTTGATTTTGGCAAACAGATTTTCGAGATTTTACAAAGACTAGATACCTCACCAATCGTTTACGGTAGTTTGGCATATTTTTATCATACGAAAGATACTAGTTTCCCGATTAGAGACATTGATTTGCTTTTGCCAGAATCAAATTTTTCAAAAATATCTGAAATGCTCGACAAAGAAAAAAATGTCACATACAATGTGATGCCATATCATAGTATAGAGGTATTCAGAGACGGTCTCGAAATCGACATCGATTCTATCGAACATTTTTTAGATCCGAGATCTAGAGAATTTCATAAATCAACGATAAACGACCTCGATTTGAATATTTTAAATAAAGAGTCCTTGGCAAGCATTTACAAAGAAGCCTTGGATAACATGCCGCAAGAGAAAAAACTCGATGAAAAAAGAAATAAGTATCAAAAGAAGTTAGACAATCTCCAAAAATTACTTTAATAAGGAGTTTTTATTTTTGGCCATTCACCCCTACCCCTCTGGCCAAAAATAAAAACAAAAAATCAAATTTTCTTTTAACGTAGAAAAGCTATCGGCCAGTAGCATGGAGATAAAAAATTTACATCCGATAACACGGCACATGCGGTTCAGAAATTTCTCGTTTTTTAGACTTTTCAATTAAGGTATGAGAAATTTCCTCTCCCAAATTGCGCTGACTATATGGAAAGTTTAGTGGTATAATCAAGTTAAGCGATAATCAATAATTTTATCAATAAATAACGGCGCAACTTCGCATGTGCCGATACGTTAAATGAAATTGGCTAATTGTTTAGTGTACACCATAGATGACACTATAGTGTACACTAATGTGGTAAATCAAAGTTAATCGCGAGCCAACTTCACTTAACAGGTGATATGCGGTTACAATTAAGGAAATATAGAATATAATTTTTACTAAAAAAATCCCCACGAACTGAATCGCAGGGACACGTTGGTTTTAGTCCATCTTTGGAAATTACACAATAAGGATTTTTGCTCTGCCTTCGACATTGTGAAAACCGATAAACACAGTATTGCGTCCGGTTTCCTTTAAACGTTTCAATGCTAACACGGCAGCTTCGGTACCAACGGTTTTTTCAAAATCTGATATGAGCTTTATGGCATCATCAATCGGATAATCATCAACTTCCACTCCAACCATTGGTCCGTGCTTTTCTGGGTCATATTCTGATATCGGCGCTGTCTTTAATTCCATATTCCCTCCTTTTTATGAATTGTTGCTAGAAACTTAGCACGTGAATGCCAAAAACGCAAGTAAAAATTATTTTCTATATTTCTTTAATCTCCACCCAAATTCCTGCCCCTCTTTTTAGGATAAATTAATAATGAGTCGGGGCAGAAACTTCGCATATCAAAAATGTTAGGCGAAATTTATTTTCAATTTAAAATTTATGAGTTCGGATACTATAACCAATTACTACGATTACACCCTGCCATTTTATAGATTTTTTTATCACGGCAAGAGCAATGCCGTTCATTATGGCTTTTGGAACAATGGAGTTAAAAATCACCAGGAAGCTTTATTGAACGTAAATAAATTTTTGGCTGACACGGTTAAGATAAAATCAGATGATAGTGTTTTAGACGCGGGTTGCGGAATTGGAGGTAGCGCGATTTGGCTGGCACAGAATTACAATGTTCGAGTTGATGGCATAACCATAAGTGAAAAACAGTTAGAGGAAGCCAAAAATTTATCTACCAAATATAATGTTGACCATATCGTAAATTTTTATCAAAGAAATTTTTTAAATACCAAATTTAACGATAGTTCCTATAACATAGTTTTGGCGATTGAAAGCGTGTGCCATGCCGAGAACAAAAAGGACTTTATCAAAGAAGCGTACCGGGTACTTAAAAACGGCGGACGATTGATTGTTGATGATGGATTTCTTTTGCGAAGTCCGAAAAATAAACACGAGCAAAAAGATTTAAATGCATTTTTAGAGGGCATGGCACTCTCCAATCTTGCTTTTGAAACAGACTTTAAAAAATCTCTTGAAGATGTTGGATTTAAAAATATAAAAATTTACGACAAGGTCAACGAAACGATTCCTTCTTCAAAAAAAATCTATAAAATGTCAATTTTTAGTTATCCTTTATCTATAATTCTCGAAAAACTAAAACTTACACCACCATTATTAACCAAAAATAATTTAGCGGGAATAACACAATACAGGATAATTAAAAATGGGATAATGGGACACCGAGTATTTTACGCTGAAAAATAAATTTTAAATTGAAAATAAACATCGCCTAACACCGCGATAAGCGGCTCCAGAAAAGTTCCTTAATTAAATATAATAATGAGTAAACTTTTCTTCCGACCCAAATTTCTATTTTTCTTTTCTTATTAATTTTAATATTGAAAAAAAATAGAAACTTCGCTTCATCGGGAAACGTTGTGTGAAATAATGTCCTTAAACAAAATATTTTAGGTGGTGCTAATTCAAAAGAAAAAGGAGGGAGGTATTATGGTAATCATCAATAAACTTGGCAGATTATTAAAAGACCATTCAGAAACTTTTATTCTTTTTTTAGCGGGTATAATATTAACCCTATACGGGATTTTGAAAGCATTGCCTTTTATTGATTGGGCGCAGAAAGGTCAATTTTCGAGTGAGTTTACTATTTTACTTGGAATACTTCTGCTATTCTTTGGACTTCGTTCATTATTAAACAAATAAATTGATTATTCTCGCGGGGAACACTTTCCCCGCACCACCTAAAATATTTTGTTAGCTTCTATTCAGAAGCTGTTTGCTCAATCGCAAACAAGGACATTACATCACACAACAACGCGACAAGCGATTCGGTCTTTATTCAAAGACCTCACTCAAATTTTTGAAATGATTATTAACTTTAATAATGAATTTCAAAAACTTCGCTTCGTCGGTATACGTTATATGAAATTAAAAATTCCCTATGAGCATTAAACAAGATTGGAAAAGTCCCAAAGTTGATATAAAAGATAGTCCGATTGGAGGAAAAGGCATTTTTGCTAATTCCAATATTAAACGAGGTGAAAAAATCATCGTCTGGGGAGGAAATTATACTGATGCTGTTGGTGCGCAAAAAGCAAAAGAAAAAGGTATGCTAGTATTTCAATGGGACGATGACCTTTATAGCTACGAAGATAGAGGGAAAGACGATGGGTACTACATAAACCATTCCTGTAACCCTAATCTATGGATGACAGATGCATACACTTTAACAGCTATGAGAGATATTAATGCTGGTGAAGAAATTACAATAGATTATGCGTTGTTCGAGGAAGATGATTATATTTCAAAATGGAAATGCAACTGCGGTTCATCGTTATGCCGCGGCCGGGTTACAGGAGAGGATTGGAAAAGCATAGTGCTACAAAAACGCTATAAAGGACATTTTTCACCTCTCTTAAATAAACGGATCCAGAAATTACAAGATAATAAATAATTCACGGCGGGAATTTTTAACATCATATAACACCGCGATAAGCGGTTCCAGAAAATTTCCTTTATTAATGATAATAATGAATAAAATTTTCTTCCACCCAAATTTTGCAAATGAATATTAATTTTAATAAGGTATTTGCAAAACTTCGCTTCATCGGGAAACGTTAGGCGAAATAATTTATCAATAATTAAATTTCTATGGGAATAGACAACAAGCCTTTTACGGCAGAGCAACTCCAGGAACAGATTAATTTTTTTGGAATTGATTGCACTGTAAAAAAACACCTGGAGAAAAATATATATTTTTTAGTTGTGACTCTATGGAAGACGCGGAATCAATAGTAGTAAGTTTTTGGGGAAAAAGAGATCAATCAGTTGTTGACGGCCTTAACCGAGGCATGCTAAAACCTAGTCATGAAATTACTACAGGTGCCAGAACGGAAATCACTGAAATCGGAGGCAAAGCAACATTAATTATTAGTGAAAACGGTGCTCCACTTTCGGAAAAAACAATTTCAGCATTAGAAGATGGAGGATTTACAATTTAATTATTGATAAATTACTCAAGGGGGCGCTGCGCTTCAGGTCTGCCTTTTACAATTAATAATATTGAGAGCAGACCTGACCCTCGCCTAACAACGCGATATGCGGTTCGGCCCTCGGCTCGGGCCTCACCCAAATTTTCTTTCACTTCGTTCAAGAAAACTTCGTATATCGGTGATGTTGTACGAAATAAAAATTTAATTATTTTGCTACCATGAAATTCAAGGAAGCATACAAACACATAAACCCCACCGAATACATAAATATTTTTTCCAACCCTCAATGGTATTTGGAAATACAAGCTGAACTAAAGGATTTTTTTTATGATTATGACGGCAATAAGGATAACAAATCGCAAGAATGGCTTGAAAAAAGGAAAGAATTTGTAAAAATGGTTTGTGAACTTTTAGAAGCTGGCAAAGTTGCTCTTGGCGACTCTGGTATAAACTGGGATAAAGACCGTTTACCCATAGATACAATTGTTATACATCATACGAGCACGCCATCAGACACCCCCGTTATAGCCATTGATGCACTGGGATTGATTCGTTTGTATGCACCGAATTACAGCAAAAAAAATGAGGAGCAATTTGGCCAGCCAATATGGTCAAACCATTTTTGCAAAAATCAACAAACATTCGTTGCTTATCATTACATAATCAGACAGGATGGTTCTTTTGAACACATATTACAAGATGACCAAATAGGTTGGCATTGTGGCAATTGGGATTATAACTGCAGAAGTATTGCGATTTGTTTTCTTGGTGATTTAAAAGAAAAAAAACCGACTGAAAAAGCACTTCAAACGGCGAATGAAATCATAAAAAAATATCCAAATTGTAATATATTCGGTCATAGAGAAATTAAACCCACAACAACTTGCCCAGGTAATCTGTTTCTAGGGAAAGAGGGTTGGAAAACGACATATTTCTAAGAACGCAAAATAATTAAATTTTTACATCGTACAACACTGAATATCTGGTTCCGTTATCGCTCCACCCAAATTGCTGACGCAACTTCAGATATTCAGAAACGTTATCGGAAATATTGCTCATTAAAATATTTTTTTGTAAGAGGGCTTGAAATTAACTATCAAAGGAGGATTGTAATGAAGAAAAAATCTTTACACAACGTTGGAGATTTGGTCGTATTTAATGAAACCAAAGAATTTGGGAACAAAAATGACCGTATATTTCACATCCACGCCATTCGATATGGCAAATGCACTGGAATTCCTAAAAAACAATATTGGTTCGCTGGTTTCCTGCTGGAAATTGGAAAACACGAGAGTGAGGGTTTACCTCAAATTCCAGTTTTTGCAACAACCTTAACCAACGCTTCCGAAAATCAATTGAGTTCATTAGAGCATCTACAATGCCGTTTCAACCCATGGAAATAATCTACGCCCTTTGTCTTCGCGGGAATAAACAATATTCCCGCCCTCTTTTCAAAAAAATATTTTTGCTGGCTTATCAGCCAACGGCTATCACTAATGAGCAATATATCCGATAACAGCACGCTATCCGGTTCGCGCTTGCCCTGTCGGGCAAATGCTCACCCAAATCCCGACTCCGATTCACTACATCGGGACTTCGGATATCGGCATATGTTATGTGAAATTTAAGTTGTGGCCTTAATTAAATTTAATATATTCAATAACTTCTCTCTTAATGATAAAACAAGTTTCATTGTTAATATTATTTGATAAAGATAAGCGCATTTTATTGCAACATCGTTCCGAAGATCAAGAAGGATTACCTGGCTATTGGGCTTTTTTTGGTGGTCATATTGAAAACGGCGAAACACCAGAGCAGGCATTACTGAGAGAGTCTGAGGAGGAATTAGAGTATATGCCGGAAAACCCCCGCCTAGTTATGACTCAGGATTTTATGCACGACAATATACGACATAGAAAATACGTTTATTTAGAGGAATATAATAACAGCAAACTTGTTCAACACGAGGGTCAAGCTATGGGATGGTACCATTTAGGCGAAATACAAAAATTAAAAATGGTAGACCACGACCGAGAAGTTATTGATTATATTAAAAACAAATATTGAGTGCCACAACTTAAACATCACATAACACCGCGATAAGCGGCTCCAGAAAATTTTCTTTATTAATATTAAACAGGAATAAAATTTTCTACCGGCCCAAATTTCATTTCAGTTTTCTGATGAACGTTCAATAAACGTTCATCGCTCCACGATTGTCTGATATTGATAATAATCGATTCTAAAACGGAAAACTGAAGTGAAACTTCGCTTCATCGGGAAATGTTAAATGAAATATCTAAAACAAATTCCCTATCGGGAATTTTATCTGCAAGTTTATAATTAATTTTCTTATATGAAAAACAAATTTTTTTTACTATTAATCTTAGTCATTATCTTAGCTGGGTGCAATAAACAAAACACAAGTATTAATTTAACCCCAGATAATCAAACTAAAAATATTTCAAACTCAACAAACGATACTAATACATCAATACAGGAAAACGTAGAAGCAAAAAACAATATTCCCGAAGAAAAACCAACAGAAATTAAGCAAGAAGACGATATAAAAATACAAAATATTAATAATAAAAAAAGTTATCAAAATTTAACAACTGGGTTTAGCTTAGAATTTCCAGAGGCATTAATATTCAGGAATAACGCTTTTTACACCGAGGTAAACTGGGACGGTATTGTAAATAAAAAAACTGACCATATGTACGTTCCTGAATTTACTGTCCGTTTTGCATCTGATGTGTCATTAGATGAATTTATTTATAATTCGATTAACCCAAATTATAAAAATCATTTTAATTCAAACAAAAACAAAATCAAAGAACAAAAAACAATAGGAAATAATAAATTCTTTATGATAAACAGTAAAAATTTTGATAGCAATGGTTGTAGTTACTATATAGAAAATAATAAAAATATAATGAGATTAAGTACCGCATATAACTGCGGTGAAAACGAATTAATAGAAAACGTTTTGATATCTATTAAAACAACAGAAAATTAATTATAAACTTGCAGATTATTTTTGCTATCGCAAAAATGGTTTTAGATACAGCACATAACAGCACGATATCCGGTTCGCGCTTTCCTTCGGAAAATGCTCACGCAAATCCCGACTCCGTTTCACTGCGTCGGGACTTCGGATATCGGCATACGTTAGGCGAAATTTAAAATTTATCTTTATCTCAATTATGTCATTAAACAAACTAAAACATTTTAAAAAACCTTGGGTAATTGGTCTTATTGTTGGTATAATCCTAGCCATCGGAAATATATTACTTGCCGGAATTCCAGGGATTATCTTATTTGAAAACACTTTAGATCCGGTACAATCAATTTCTGGTTGTGCAGGAGAAGACTGTTGGGGTCCATCTGCACTTTATGGTAGTGTAATTTTCTTAATTGTCGGGTTTTTATTTGGTTACCTTGTTGGAATATTTATAAATAGATCCTTGAGCAAAGTAGATAAAGATAAATTTTAAACTCAAGGGGGCGCTGCGCTTTCGTCCCGCCCTTTGAATAATATAATTTAATATTGTAGGCGTGACGAACCCTCGCCTAACACCGAGTATACGGAAAAAGGCTCAACTCGCCTTTTTCCCAAATTCGCCTTCGTTTCACTCCGGCGAACTTCGTATACTCGGAAACGTTATCGGAAATTACACTTTTTAAAAAATAATTTTATTATTATGAACCATAAACTAAAACCCTTAATCTATAGTTTGATATTTGCTACACCAATATATTTATATGCCACATACGTGTTTAGCTATATTCCAGATTATGATAGTAGCTTTCCTTTTGACAAAGAAGCGTTTTTCTTTGTCCCAGTCTTAACCTATGGCATCTCAATATTGCTATTCCACATAATTTATATGAAAGCTACAATAAATATTGTTAAAGGTTTTAACGAATACAAAAGAAACAACAAAAAAAAGTATTTATATCAAAATTTATTCACCTTTTTGATAGTTTTATCATTCGCCCACCTGTCTTTGGTGGCGCCAAGATACATGCAATCAATAATATTCGTACTTTATTTAATAATTTATATTTTAATTATAAAAATCCCCAATCAATACCTTCGCGCTGAATTCAATAACTATAAAAAATATTTTAGAGATGCTAATATATTCAACTTTGTATTATCATTCGTGGTTCTTATAAATACTTTTTTATTTATTAGATTCGCAGGAAATATTACCGGAAACGAGGTAGGTGACTTTTTGGCCCTAGTTTATACGAGTGGATTTTTGTTGTTTCTTTTGTTTGCTTCATTTGTCGTAAATGTATTTATATTACTAATTCATAAAAATTATTTAACAAAAAAACATAACCAACCACAAGGTTCATAATAATAAAATTATTTCTTTATTTGGGCTATTCGCCCAAATGTCCTTCCCTATCGGTCAGGACTAAAAAGTGTAACTGTCCGATAACAGCGTATATCAGGTTCCGACTCCCCTGTCGGTGAGCCTCCACCCAAATTCGGTCTCCATAATTTGCTGGTGCTCCGCACAATTTTAGAAAATTACTACGACTGTACTTCTAATATACGCATATGTTAGATGAAATGACTCCATATTCATTACGTCACATCATCTAACACTGTGTAACTGGCTCCGCTAAATAAATAATTTCATTTCAATATTATGGCTTACTATAACAAAATCGGCTTATTGATTTTAAATGAAAATGCTACTAAATTTCTTGTTTGTGAGCCTGGCAACCTGTATAAAAATAAAAACGTTACTCAGTATTTAATGCCCGGCGGGAAATACGAAGAAGATTCTGTCGAGGATTGTTTAAAATCCGAAACAAAAGAAGAGCTTGGTTGTGAATTGGACATAAGCAGTGTTAAATATATTAATGAATACCTCGACGTAGCCGCGGCAAGCCCCAATCGCGATGTCTCAATTCGTTTATATGAAGGAAAACTCATTGGCAAACCCGTTCCCTCAACTGAAATAGGCGCTCTTCATTGGATTGGAAAAAGAGACGTTAATAATGAAAAAGTTTCTGCCATAATAAAAAATAAAATAATCCCCGATTTAGTGGAGAAAAAAATATTGAAATAAAATTATTTATTTAGCTCCGCCCAAATTTTTGAAATAATTAATTAACTTGATAAGGAATTTCAAAAACTTCAGTTACACATAAACGTTAGATGAAATAAATAAATGCTTTTCGGCTAACGCCGAAAAATTATTCGGGCAAATATTTATTATTCAATACTAAAAGAATGAACAAAAAAATAATATTGACGTTAAGCATTTTAGCCCTTATGGCTATCGGGCTCTATTTCTGGATTGTTAACAAATATCAACCTAAACCTGAAACAAATATCCCACTGGTTAATCAACCGGTTGTGGAAGATGCACAGATGGACGAAACTAAAAAAATTGACAATTGGCAGACTTATACAAACAAAGATTATGGTTTCGAATTCCAATACCCAAGTGATTTAAAGAAAAAAGATAATCATTATTATTTTTTTGATCTAGTAAATAAGCAAGTTACAATACATATAGATATTCTTGATGAAAAATTTGATATTAATAATGTAAAAAGCCCTATTGGATACGTCCCAAAAGACACAATCAGTGAAACCACAATTAATGGAATTAAAGCCTACTTCTTTAGTGATGGTGACATGGGTGCAGGGGGAAATAGCTATAGAATGCCAATCGACGAAAATCATACTTTACTTATTTGGTTTGTTACAGAAGGCGGCCCATACCAGAACGAAAATAAAATTCTTTCAAGTATAAAAATATTGAATAAATAAAATTTGCCCAAATAATACTCGCTATCGCTCGCGAATTTATTTACATCAGCTAACAGCACGATATCCGGTTTGCGCTTACCTCCGGCAAACGCTCACCCAAATCCCGATATCGCTTCGCTCATCGGGACTTCGGATATCGGCAATGTTATCGGAAATAGGAAAAAAAATATTTTCTTCCAGAAAATACAAATTATTTTTGAAAATTAAAAAGCCTCGTGGTTACTTAAGTATTATCCACGAGGCCAATTAAACGGTTTTATTTTATCTATCTGTAAAATATGGGCATCTACCACAATAAGTAGATACTTCCTCCTTAGATCTTGGAGGTCCTGGATTACAGTACGACAAGTAACACGAACCTTCTTTGCCCAATTGCCAGTGTTTGCACAACACTTTTGTGCGACCGTCAAGGTAAACATTAACAATTGCTTGACAGGGCTTGTCAAAGACATTCTTTCTTGACCTGTCTGCCCCCATACAAGGAACTATATGTGATTGTAATAAAACACTTTCCATGATTCCTCCTTGTTCAGTTATAATATTTCCAAAAATAATTTAAAAATAGTGCGGGATTTTATAGCGTTTAAAACTAACATCACAGATATTATATTTTACACTTTTTAGGAAGAAAGTCAAGACACTATTTCCTGTTTTTTACTACTATCCGATAACAGCCGATATCCGGTTTGCGCTTACCTCTGGCAAATGCTTACCCTTCGCTACTCGGGACTTCGGTTATCACAAACGTTAGGCGACATTTGCGAGCGTGTTAATTTGTCTACAGGATCCTAACAAAAAATAATTATAAATAAAGATTATTTTTAAACAAAATTTGTATAAATATGAAAAAAAACATAAAACAGGCAATTAAAATTCACCAACAAGGTTTTCTTCCGATAGTAGAAAAATATATTAGGAATAAAAATCTTTTAGATGTTGGCTGCGGGAATGGATTAAATTCATTTTTCTTAATATAAAACTTTCTCTTACGCATTCGCTTCAGAGAAATTATAATATTGAAATTCTTTCACCCAAATTTTGCAGATGAATATAAATATTAATAAGGTATCTGCAAAACTTCGCAACATGCGGATATGTTCAGCAAAATCGTGCGCCTTCGCTAACGCTCGGCGCTTCGATCTTGCTGAACGGTCGCGGTGCCCGAATCAGTTAAATAAAATAGCCTCGGCCATTATTCTTGTATCAAAGTATTGACAACGTAAAAAAGCCGCTACTTAATTTCACGGCTTTTGAATGGACTATCTCACTTTACACGGAACATCTGGTCCGTAAAAAGGAATTTAATAAATTGAACCCTTTTTACAGTTTACCTGGCTATGCGTTTGTAAATGAAAAAAGGCATTAACATGATGATTAGCTCCCTGCTCCACCATTCCCATTTTGTACGAGTGCGTTTTTGCCCTGATTCGACGCAAAACCACTCATTAGAATATAGTCTCACTTCTTCACATGCGTTAACCTTAATTTGTGCGCCAGCTTCTCGGACAGCATAAGTCAGATCCCTAACACAGCGCCACATGTGAGGTTTTGCGGCTACAATCAAAAGATTTGTAATTCCTCTACGCATTGCCCACTGAACAGCCCCCCTTGCTATTCGCAAAGTAGGCGGCGGATAACCTGGTTGTTCTTTCGTAAATTCAACTTCAATTTTCGGCTCAACCATAACGTCAACCTGAGTATATACTGGTGCGCATAATTCCCTGGCTTTCCGCGAAGCGATTTCAGAAATTAACCTATTTGAGAGTAAAGAACTTGGTACCCCAAATGCTTGTGCCACTATTCCTTCCATATTGAACCTCCTTTGTTTGTATAGCCAGATTTTACTTTATAACATATTTTATAATATTTGTCTATAGTAAAAACAAAAAAATATTAAAAGGGCTCTAAAATAAGGTATGTTATTTGTTAAATTTCTTTTCACTACACCCAAATTTCATTTATCCTTTTATCAATAATTATAATAAGCTATAATAAATAAAACTTCCGATACTCCGATATGTTCAGAGAAATAATAAAAAATCTTTTTTGTCGTATGCATGTTTAAAAAAATTAAAAGGAAGTGATTTTATTTAAATATCCTTGGAAAGAACAAAGGGATGAACCCAAAAGAATTTATGCGGTATCTGGATGGAATGAAGCCTAAAATTATTATAACGAGCAGTTTCAACTTTATTCACCTCATTCCGCTCCCTGCTGCGCATGGCCTGCGGGCCACGGTTCACCACGCAACAAACGGCTTACCAAATTCTTTATCTTTATTCTTAACCATATATAGTAAAATATAATATGTTTTCAGAATTATTTTCTCCGGCCATTTATTCATACAATCCGGCTGCCATACCGGTTTTGATCGCCGGTTTCATTAATTTATCAGTCGGGATTTTTGTCTTCTTTAAAAATCGCCGGTCGATAATCAACATTTCCTATTTTTGCTTTGCCCTGAGCCTGGCCGTCTGGCTAATCGGTTTCAGCATCGCATACAGCATGAACAATCCGGATATTGCGTTCGCCTGGTACCGCCATTTTGCGTTTTCGGGAATCATATTTCTTGCCCCTACCTATATTTTTTTTACTATTACTTTTGTGGGCGCCATAAACCGGCGAAGGATTTTTGTGGTTTTAAATTTTATTGCCGGGTTCATGTTTTATATACTTACAAGTGAAACCCTGCTGTTGTCAGATAAAATAATTATTAATGGACTCGGCTACTACCTCCATTATGCCATTGTGGGCAAAGTGGTTTTTATCCCCTGGTTTTCGTTTTTGATTTTATACGGTTTTTATCTGATATGGAAAAAATCAAAAGAGACCAGGAGCCGGGCGATGAAAAGGCAATATCTGATCATATTACTAGCCCTAATGACCGGCTCCCTGGCCATGGTAGACCATCTCGTTGCCTATGGGGTGAGACTTTATCCAATCGGCTATATCTCGGTGACAATTTTCGCCCTGGTGATAGCGTATATGGTGATCCGCTACAAAATCATGAGCGTAACCACGGCAATCGCGGCCGAAACGATCGTTTCCACAATGCCTGATCTGCTCATAATCATAAACAAAGACCAGTCGATTTCTTTCGCCAATCAAGCCACGCTAAAAATTCTAGATTACAAAAACGAAGACATCTTTGCTGAACCAATCGGCATAATATTCCCGGAATACGATACATTGGTTACCCGATGGTTTTCCCAGAAAACTCAGCCTATTTTAAACTGCAATTCCCTGGTCAAAGCAAAAAATGGCGAGAATATCCCCGTGGATATGAGTATTGCCGAAATAATCCAAGACAAAGAAGCGGTTGGTTATGTCATCGTGGCGAAAGATATGAGAAAAATCAACCGCTTGATCGATAATCTCAAAAACCGGACAACCGAATTAAAGCGCTTGCAGGACAACCTTGAGGAAAAAGTCGCAAGCAGAACCGCAGAATTGATTTCGGAACGGGACAAAACCAATGCGATAATTTCCAATATGGTTGACCCGATATTGGTAGTCAATAATGATATGAAGCTGGTCCTGGCCAACCAGGCAAGCCAAAATGTACTAAAACTAAATACTAAGGCCATCGGACAAACGGTCGGTGCCAAAAATAGCGATCTCGCTTTTACCAATTTTAAAGGATTATCATCCATAAATTTTAATTCTAAAATACTTAATGCCACTCCTGACGGAAAGGTATGGCTCGAAGAAGTAGTAATCAACGGAAATAAGCCAGGGCTAAAACCGCTTAATCCTTTCCTGAGCGGCCGGTCTAATTACGATACCGACAATAAAATATATAAAATAATCACCGTGCCGGTAGTGGGTAAGGAAGGCCAAAAATACGGCTACATGAAAATTTTCTACAATATGACCAGAGAACGATTGTTGGACCAGATGAAATCAGAATTTATCTCGGTCGCCGCCCATCAGCTCCGTACTCCCCTCTCAGCTATAAAATGGTCTATTAAAATGGTTCTGGATGGTGATGTCGGGAAAATAACCAAGCAGCAAATTGCCATATTAAACAAAGGATATGTGAGTAATGAGCGGGTCATAAAACTTGTCAATCAGATGCTAAATGTATCACGTATTGAAGAGGGCAAATTCGGCTACAGCTACGCAATGAGCGATTTTCTCGACATAATCAGATCTAATGTAAATAATATCAAGGATTTGACCGAAAATAAAAATCTTAAAATAAATTTAAAGCTTCCGGATAAACCCATTAATATTAACATGGACAAGGAAAAAATTAATATGGCTATTCAGAATTTAATTGACAACGCGATCCTTTACAGCCCGGAAAATAACAAAATTGATATTGAAGTAAGGCAGGAAGACAATAGCCTGGCTTTTACCATAAAGGATAGCGGCCTTGGCATACCAAAAAATGATCAGGACAAGATAGGAACAAAATTTTTCCGAAGCGACAATGTCCTTCGCGTACAAACCGATGGTTCCGGGCTTGGCCTATATATAACCAGGAATATCATTGAAGGACATGGCGGTACCCTGGATTTCGAGAGCACCGAAGGCGTGGGCTCTGTATTTACGATCAAGCTCCCATTGGCCGGAGTAACGGGTAAATAATGTTTTAATCTAAACACCGGAAAATCATTTAATGTTTTATGTATTCACCGTCATTGGCAGAAATCGATCGCATTCGCAAGAACGGCTACCGGCCGCAGGTGGTCGGCTGTTTTATGAATAGCCAAAGGATCCTTTTTCTCTATGATAAGAAATACGGGCTCTGGCAACTGCCCCAAGGCGGCATCGATAACAAAGAAACAGTCGAACAGGCGGTATTGCGTGAAATGTCCGAGGAACTGGGAGAAGAATTTACCGCGCCCGCGGAAATCAAGGCGCTTCTCGGTGAAGATCAGCTGGAATTTCCCGACCGCTTCAAGAATTCCCGTGAGATGAGAACGGATGATGGCGAAGAGATGAATATGCGCGGAAAAAAATATTTTTTTGTCGCGATCGATACGGATTTATCCAATCTGGATATCGATAAAACCGAATTCGATGATTATAAATGGCTGGACTACGAAGGCGCACTCCGACTGACTGCCGCAATCCACCAAAAGGGCAAAAGAATAATCACGGAATCCGCCCTGGCCAAACTGCGCGAATCAGGCCTGCTCTCATAGCTGCCGAATTAAACTTATTAACCGCAAAATTATGGAGAAAAAATGGTTCAAAAAATCCGGCTGGCTCTACCTTCCCATTGCCTGGCCGGGCATCCTTATCACCCTGGTTTTAATCGCTTTCTGTGTCCATATTTTCCTTTTCGTCGACAGCCGTTCCCATTCAGTGAGCGACACCCTTTACGGCATCTTCCCCTTCCTGGCCCCGGCTTTCCTGCTTTATCTCTGGATTGCCTCGGAAACGGCGGCCCGTAAATAAAATAAAAAAACCGGCACAAAATGCCGTTTTTCCCGATTACTCGCCACTAAACGTACAGTGGATACTTTTATTGATTTTCAGGTTTTCGCCCGGGGCTTGACCCCCGCCTTCTCCCCCCATACCGCCATCGCTTTGCCGATCACCCATGCCGATTGCAAAGCTAAATACTGCCAAAACGGATGCCATTTGCGGAAATATTTGATCATCGAGTCGCGCATATAGTTCTGGGTCGTGGAAAGCTTTACTTGTTTGAAGCTTTGCCCGACCAGATCAGTGCATTCGGCCGCCGGCGTATACCAGACTTCGCCGCCGGCTTTTTTGATCTGCCGGCAATAATCGACCTCCTCGAACCAGAGAAAATAATTATCGTCGAAAAAAGGCAGCGTACTGTCCAGAAAGTGGTCCAGCTCCCTGACCCGATGCATCGCGATCAGGAAGAACGAACCGCGGATCGAATCGACCCGGGCGGACCGGGTGTAATCAAAATCGGCAAATAAATAATGGTCTATTATTCTCTTAAAAATATGGGGTAATTTCAATATGATCGACAATTGGTTCCACACGGAAGGAAATCGGCGGACCTGGCGGATAGTATTGCCGGCGGGGTCCGTGAGGCGGCACCCGGCTACACTGGCCCGCGGGTTGCGCATTAGCCAATTCAGCGCTTTGCCAAGCGTATCATCGCGAACGCGCATATCCGGGTTTAAGAGCAGGACATAGTCGCTCTCGATCTGTTTCATGGCGATATTATTGGCCTTGGCAAAGCCGAGATTAGCTTCATTGGCGATATAGGATACATCGGGAAATTCTTTCTCCACCATTTCGATCGTCCCGTCTTCGGAATTGTTGTCGACCACGATTATTTCATATTCAAAATCCACCTTGCTCTTGAGCAAAGCAGCCAGGTTTTCGCGCAATTTATCTTTGACGTTCCAGGAAACGATGATGATGGATAATATCATATTGATAGATAACAGATAGCAGACGACAGATAACAGTATTTTATATCGGAAAAATTATAATATACTAAATATAAAGCAAATCCTGTGGGTTATTAACAATATATTAAAACTATTCTGCTATCTGTTATCTGCTATCTCAACTGGACTTATTTTGTTCTTAATCTTCCATAACATCACATACTGCTTCAATAAAAACTGCTCGAATATCAAGACAAAAATAAACATCTCAAAAGCATACCAAAGAACCGAAATTTTTTTTCCAATTGATAATGTATGCCAAAATTTTATAAACATCATATGCTGGTTGAAAAATGCCCATTCCTTGGCTTGGCGGTTTTTGTTCCGCCTATTCAGCGCGACTTTGACATCGCTCTCCCCTTTTCCGAATGTCGTCCGGTCATGATAGATCCTCGCTTCGTTAACTAATTTTGAACCGTAACCCGCCAGTTTCAGCCGATAAGCCAGGTCACAGTCCTCTTTGTACATAAACATCATTTCGTCGAAATACTGCCCGTTTCTTTCGATTTTTTTCAGTGATGACGACCGGTACAGCGGCGCGGTGCCGCTTGGCCCCAATATTTCGGCATTATTGAATTGCCCGGAATCACGCTGGCCCTGGCCCAGGTCGAAAAAACGCAAACCGGATTTCACGATTATGCCGCAGCTGTCCAATATGGCGGTTTTAGTATTATTATCGAAATCCCACCGTAATATTTTGGCGCTGGCCGAACCAAGCGCGCTGTCTCCAGCCATTATTTTGACCATCTTTTCGACCGCATCCTTCTCCAGGATCGTATCCGGATTAAGGAGCATAACGAATTCGGCGCCCCTTTTTATAGCCTCGCCGATTATGATATTATTGGCCCGGGCAAAGCCCAGATTCTGTCCCATCTGTTTTACCGGAATATCCGGATAGGCTTTTTGCAAGTAGTCGATATTGGGATTATCGATATTTTCGCTATTGTCCACTGCAAAAATCTCAAAGTCGCGGTAGGACTGGCCCAATAGGGACGGTAAAAAATACGGCAAATATTTTGCCGTCAGTGTATTGTAAGTAATGAAACCAACAACCAAATTAATATTATTTTGCATTGATTTAAACTGATTTATACGGATCACGCTAAGCGTTTTTTCGCCAACGCCTTCAGCTCAGCGTTGAATTCCTGTATTGCTTCATCTATCTTGGGATCGAATTGTTTGTGGATGCCATTATCCCTGACGAAATTACCCGCATCCAATAGCGTATCGAAAGTCCCGGCATCAAGCCACTTTCCTTTTAACAGACGGACATCGAGTTCATTTTTTTTCAAATACCAGTTATGCAATTCGGTAATCTCTATTTCGCCCCGCTCGCTCGGTTTAGCGGCTTTTGCCGCGGACACGACCCGTTTGTCATAAATGTACAAGCCGGTAATAGCGTAATTACTTAAAAATTTTTTCGGTTTTTCCTCGATCTTGACCGCCTTCATATCATCATTGAATTTAACTACGCCGAAACGTTCCGGATCTTCGACTTCAGCCGCGAAAACCCGGCCGCCGGATTTGAAGCTTTTGATATCATTGCTAAGATCGTCCTCAAATATGTTGTCTCCCAGAACCATGGTCACATTATCATTGTCTATGAACTTTTCGCCAACAATAAAAGCATCGGCTAATCCGCGCGGAACTTTTTGCACCTTAAATTCGATCGATATGCCATGATTCCCGAGAATAGAGCCCAAAAGATTCAGATATTGTCCGGAGTGATCAGGCGCCACGATCACTAATATTTCCTTGATTCCGGCCTTCACCAGGATATTCAACGGATAAAACACCATTTGCCGGTCATAGATCGGCAATAATTGCTTCGATGTGGTAGCGGTCAGCGGAAACAAACGTGTCGCGGTCCCGCCGGATAATATGATACCTTTCATATTGACAGTTATAAAGTAATAAAGTTCATAAAGTTGAAGGTAAACTCTACAGGGTTTTTATCAAACCGGATAATAATTTGGATATTTCGATCGTCTTAAAGTAGCAGTCATTGAACTGATTGCCATCTATATATTTCAATTTGAAAGCCAAATATAGCATGGATCTTACCTCGGCGTATGATCCTTTGGCAATATATAGAAAGTTTTTAAATTCTTTATTGGTATTCCTTTCAAAACCTTCCGCAATATTGTTCATTATTGATACTGAGGCTCGGCATATTTGGTTCCGGAAAGCATAATCACGGGAATTATCGAAATATTTATAAATCGTTAACGACAACTCTCCGCTTTTTCGCCATGAATAAATATCCTCAAATCTGTCGATCTTCATAACTTTCAACTTTATGAACTTTGTTACTTTCTACTTAAGTATTCACGCAAGGCATCTTTGTAATTCCGTAATTTATCCGTTTTCGTGTTGAGCAATACCGAATACTCCGGCCGCTTGGCCGGGCGGGGAAAATGCGATCCGGGCACCGGCCGGAGCCTGACCGGAACGCCGGAAATCTCGAATAGGGCCTGGGCCGCCTCATACCAGGTACACGGCCCTTCATTGACCAAATGGTATATCCCGAACGATTTCATATCTTCGACCAGCTTCAGTGTCGCGCCAGCCAAGTCCAGAGTATAGGTAAAACAGCTGACTTCACTGTCCACCACGTCGATCTCGCCTTTGTCGTGCGCCAATTTCATCATCATATCGAAAAATGCCGGTTTTGCCCCCTCGCTCTCGCCCTTGGGACCGAATAACTTTGATGTGCGGATCAAATAATACTTAAGGCCCTCTTCGGCGCGTTCCAGAACCGCCCGTTCGCCCAGGAGCTTGGTAAAGCCATATTTGTTAATCGGCGCCGGTTCGTCAGTTTCCCGGTAGCCTTCCTTCTTCCGGCCGTCAAAGACATAGTCGGAGACATAATGGATGAACAGCGCCTCCAGCTCCAGCGCCAGGTCGGCCAGATTCGCCACTACTTCGCCATTTAGTTGCCGGGCCACCTCTTCGTCCATTTCGCTTTCTTCGCATTTGTCGACCGCGTTGTAGGCGACCGTATTGATGATAATATCCGGTTCGACCGCCATGATGCTCTTCTTCGCCTGATGGTGGTTCAGCAGGTCAAGCTCGTCGCGGTCCCAGCCGATCACTTCATAATCGCGCCGGAACACTTTGGCCAGCTGGCTGCCCAGATTGCCGCGGGCACCGAGGATTAATACACGGAACATAATATATTATTAAATGTTATTAGAAGTTGTAATGCCATATTATCCGAAATTTTATTAATTTCTAAATTATAAATTATAATTTCTAACCCCGCTAACTCATTTGGATATTTAAATATATAATTTAGAAATTTAACCACTAACTATCTTTCCTGGTACTGTTTTTTGTAATATTCCAGATATTCCCCGTTTTTTAGTTTTTGCCACCACGCCTGATTGTTTTTATACCAATTCACGGTCTCTTTCAGGCCGTCCTCGAACTTGACCCCTGGTCGCCACCCCAATTTTTCAATCAACTTGTCCGGATTGATGGCATAACCGAAATCGTGGCCAGGCCGGTCTTTTACCCGTTCGATAGAGCTCTCATCCTTTCCGAATTCCCTCAAAAGCATTGCGGTCAATTCCCTATTATTGAGCCTTTGCCGGGTGCCGATGTTGTAGACTTCGCCGATTTCTCCTTTGTGCAAAACTAGATCAATCGCGCGGCAATGGTCGCTCGTATAAATCCACTCCCGGAATTGCTTGCCTTCTCCGTACAATGGGACTTTCTTGTTTTCCATCAGATTGGTAATGAAGAGCGGGATTATTTTTTCCGGATACTGGTTGGGGCCGTAATAGTTACAGCTATGGGTTACGATTACCGGAGTTTTGTATGTACGGAAATAGGCCATGCACAAATGATCCCCGCCGGCTTTTGACGCGCTGTAGGGGCTTGACGGGTCGAAACGCGAATCTTCATCGAATTCTTCATCCATCGTATGGACCATGCCGAAGACTTCGTCAGTCGAGATCTGGACGAGTTTTTTGGCCAACCCTTTACGTACCGCCTCAAGAAGCACATATGTTCCGTACACATCGGTTTTCAAAAAAGAATCGGGCTCCATGATCGAGCGGTCTACATGGGTTTCAGCGGCATAATTAAGGATCACATCCGCCCCGTTGCCCAGCGCGCGAATTACATCATCCCTAATGGCGATATCACCTTTAACGAACCTGTATTTGGTATTGTCCTCAACTTCCTTCAAATTTTCCAAGTTACCGGCATAGGTCAATTTATCCAAATTAACCACCTCGTAATCCGAATATTTTTTCAATATGTATTTGATAAAATGCGAGCCCATGAATCCGGCGCCGCCCGTGACAAGTAATTTCATACTCCTGAAATTATTATTTTAATTATGTCTATGCGAGTAAGAGTGAAGGGAACGACGAATCAATATTTGGTAATAATGTCATTGCGAGGAGCCGCAGCGACGAAGCAATCCCGAGGCGCACGCTACTATCATCCCCATAACCGTCATTCATATCCTTCGTTAAGAATATGTAGTTCAGGATTATCTCGTCCCGAATGCACAGCACTCAGACGGGAAACAAAGAAAAATTATTTCTCGCCACGCCGCTTGGTCGGCAGCTCTATATAAAAAGTAGTGCCGATCCCCTCCTGGGACTCGAACCATATTTTCCCGTTATGGTTATCGATTATGTTCTTCGCCACGAATAGGTCCAGGCCGTTGCCTTCGGTATCGACGCGCAGGGCGTTATCCGCCCGGAAGAACTTGCCGAACATTTTCTTTTGCTGCCCCTTGGGTATCCCGATGCCGCTGTCGCTCACGCTGATCTGGCAGCTGGTGTTATCTTTGAATTCGACATTTACTTTCACTTTACCGCGTTTCGGAGTATAGCTGATGGCGTTGCTCAGTATGGCCCCCAGCACCAGCTTGATCTTATAGACGTCAAGCGTGACCGGGGACAAATTATTAACGACCTGCAAATTAAAACCGATCAATTTTTTCCCTGCTTCCTCTTCGTAGCGGCGGCAGATATCGAGGATCAACGGCTCAATGTCGACGGATTCGTATTGATACTCGAATTTGCCCTCTTCGATCGAGCTGACTTCCAGCAGATCGTTGATCAGGAATATCAGCCGGTCATTGTACTGGTAGCATTGTTCCAGCACTCTTTTCTGTTCATCCGATACCGGGCCGAAATCCCCTGTCTTGAGCAAATTCAAGGCTCCTTTGATGGCTGACAGAGGGGTGCGGAGCTGATGGCCGGCGATCGTGATGAATTCTGATTTCATATTGTCAACGAATTTTTCCCGACTGATATCCCGGATCACTTTGGCCATTCCGATATATTCGTCGGCCTCATTGCGGATTGCCGAAGATGACACCAGGAGGGTGTTGTCAGGCTGCGTGGCGGGTACGATCTCCTGTCCGCGGCTGGTATCGACTGACAGGATCTGCCGTAAGATCGGAAAGTTGTCTATCTTGATCTGGATGATATTCTTGCCGATGAGATCCTTGCCTTTGATATCAAGATATTTTTCCGCTTGCGGGTTCACCAATTCGATCACGTCTTTGTTGTTGATGTAGATCAAGCCATCCGTCAGATCGGCAAAAACCGACTTCACCTTGTCGCGTTCCTCGGTTACTTCCTGCTCCCGCTTGCGGATGCTGCCCGCGTACTTACTGACGAAAAAACCCAACATATAGAAACTGGTCACGATCGTAAACGTATTGATCAACACCGGCCAGAACGAGGCGGCCAAAGAGAATTCGAAGGCGTCATTGTAACGGGGAATATACGGAAATATGCCCAGCAACTGTCCCCATAACAAGCCGCTGTACAAAACGCAGATTAGGGTGGTGAATACGAGCACGCCGCGATATTGATAGAAGAAACCGGACGCGATTATGACAAACGTAAAATACAGGAAAGAGATACTGATGATCCCGCCGGCCAGGTAGATGGTAAAAGTCAAAATGATGCTGTCGATAACCAGCTGCAGGGCGGTGACCAGCCATACTCCCTGCGCGCTAGGCTTTTTTATCCGCCAAAAATACAAGGTATACAATACATTGACCAAGAACGAACAACCGACCAGCGCGGCCAGTCCGAGGGGCGACAAATTGACCCCAACCATCCCGGACAATCGGTTCAACAGACCGGTCAATGCCAGAGAGCCCAAATAAAACCACCGCACTTTGACGAGCAGGCGGTTGGCGGCGATCAATTGTAACAGTCTATCGGAATTTAATTTCATGTGATTCAGATAACAAATAGCAGAAAACAGATAACGGAATCTTATATTAATTTAAGCTTAAATAAAAGCTGTTGCTTTATTCGCATTGAACTTTCGAACTGAATTATTACTGCCAAAATCAAGAATACAGTTTTTTAACCGTCTAATCGTTCACGCAGGCGGCGGGCAATGCCCTCCAGTTCCTCCGTAGATAATTTCTTCACGTTCTTCAAATCAAGGGAATCGCCGTGGCCGTCGTTCGGGAAACGGGGTATCAGCCAGACGTGGGCGTGTGGCACTTCCTCGCCGAAAACGGCGGAAACCACCCATTCCGTATTGAACTCCCGACGCAGCGCATTGGCGATCCTTCCTACCACGCCGTAATATGCGCCGATATCAGGCACGTCCCAGACCCAGCGGTAATGCTTCTTGGGTATGACAAGCGTATGGCCGGGATTGCGCGGCGTGATATCGAGGAATGCCAAAAAATCGTTATCCTCGTAAATTTTATAGCTGGGGATGTCCCCGGTTATGATTTTACAGAAAATGCACTCCATAAATATAATCCGAATATTCCGAATTGATTTCCGAATGCTCCGAATATGTCATATCCAAACTATTCGGATAATTCGCATTCGAGGCATTCGCCTGCCTGCCGGCAGGCAGGGATAAATTCGTGGATTCGGATTATTATTTTATGTTTTCCGTCACTTGTTTGAGGCAATGCTCCGCTTCGCCTTCGGAGTAGCCGCTTTGCGGCCAGCGTTCCAGTCCGTCGCCTTCGGCGCGGGGTACGACGTGGAAATGGGCGTGCGGTACGTGCTGGTTGGCCGCGCTTTTATTGTCCAGGAATACGCTATAGCCTTTTACGCCCAGCCCGGCCATTACGGCCTGGCCGATCTTCTTGACCGCGACCGCCATGGCGGAAATTTCCTCATCGCTCAGGCTCTCGACGTCCCCTTCGTGCTTCTTGGGTACGACGATCGTATGGCCCGGGCTGATCGGCAGGATATCGAAAAAGGCCATTACCTTGTCGTCTTCATAGACTTTGTAGCTGGGGATGTCCCCGGCAATGATTTTGCAGAAAATGCAATCCATGTTTCAAATTTCGAATTACGAATTTCGAATTTCGAATAATGATTCGAAATAACGAAAATACATTTCGAACAAATAATAATTAATTGGTTATATTAAATGATTTTATATGGAGAATCCGGGTCTTTTTCCCAGCGGATTTCGTCTATCTCCTCTGCTTTGCCTTCCCCCTTATAAAGCTTGTCGGGTAAGTTGATCGAGTAGGCGCTAGCTTCGGAAACGCATTTATACCCATGCACGACGCCGGGGGGTACGATCACAAAGCAGGCATTTTCTTCTCCCGCACTCAGTTTCATATATTCGTCCTTGGTCGGAGAATTATCCCGCCGGTCCCACAAATGCAATTCGAAAGTACCCGGACCGACAAAGACGAACATATCCGACTGATATACGTGTTCATGCGGACCACGGACCACTCCCGGCTTAGTCACGCTCACATAGCACATAAGCGGCCGGTAGTTGACCTCGTCACTACGGTAAAACTCAGCCAGCCAACCGCGCTCATCTTCGTATTTATCTATTTTTTTAATTAACACGCCTTCGATCATTTATTTTATCTTAGAATATAAATATTTTCTTGAACTTGTTACCAATTTTACTAATTACCAGTCTTACCACTTACCAGTCTTACTGAATTGCACAATTATTGCCCCACATTCTTGAACAAGGGCATACCCGTGTCCGGGCTGGTCGGGACGTAGATCGTGCCTTCGCGGTCTTTCAATTGGTTAATATAGGAATAATACAGGTAATTCGTGGTCAGCGATTCGTTGATGATCTTCTGGGCGTCGCGCTGGCCCTCGGCTTCGATCACTTTGCGCTCTTTCTCTTTCTTTTCCGTTTCCAGGATGAAGTCGTATTTTTCCGCTTCCTGTTCGGCCTGAAGCTTCTCCTGGATCGCGTTGGCCAGGTTCGGCGGCAGGACCACGTTGCGCAAAAGAACGCTTTCGACGGTAATGCCTCGCGGGTCCAGCTCGGCCTTAAGCTTGTCCTGTATCTTCTGGGATGCTTCTTCGCGTTTCACGGAATAAATATCCTTCGCTTCATAGCCGGCAATGACATCACGGATAGCGGTCCGGATGGTCGGCCGGATAATTTTTTCGTCATAATTCAGGCCCAATTCGCTATAGACGTCCGATGCTTTATCCTCCTGCAGGCGGTAGAGTACGGTCATGTCCAGGTCCACATTCAACCCTTCCTTGGTCAGGGCGGCGATCGAATCATCGCCTGTCCGCTTGCCCTCGCTCGTCGTTATGCTCATTGTGTATTCCTCGGTCCGGATGCTCATCCTGGTCACTTTGGCCAAAGGTATTACCAGGTGAAAGCCGGGTGACAGCTCGCTGTCCCGCACTTTGCCGAAAAGCGAATAAACGCCGGTTTCGCCCGCGTCCACGATCTGGATCGAGGCGAAGAACAGCCAAGCCAGGAAGATAACGACCACGGCGCTGATAAAGATGCTTTTCGCTTTTTTTAATGATTTGATTTTGTCCAAATCTATCGGATTGCCCATGTTTTTGTAGTTATTAATATTATTAAAGTTAAAATTATTTTTAAACTTTTGATAAACGAAATATAACGCCACAGCCACGATTAAGAGCGCAATGATATTTTTGCCTAAAATCGGCAATAAAAAAAGAACCGCGAACAATATCAGGGGCCAATTGCTTTTTAGCTTATTCATGTCCATCTTTTTTCGCGAATAACAATAATATTATACCATTAATAAGCCAAAAAAGTAAAACGAAATTGGTATTGATATAGGCAATTACGATACCTGGGTGAATCAATTCGAGTACAATAAATAAAGCCAGTGTCCAGGTCAGCACAGAGAATATTTCTTTGAATATCATATTAATCATATAAATCCCTGCCAATTATATACCATATATAAATAATTTTGCAGGGATTTATATGATTCATAAGATTTCTTTTATTTTTTCAAAAAGTGATTTGCCTTCCAAGTCAGCTTTAATTGATTTAATTTCAACAAAATCATCAATCTCATCATCGGCGCGGAGGCCGGGTATGGAGATAATGAAAGAATACGCGCCGTTTTCGCGGTAGGCGGAGGATAGATCGATGTCAGCGGCAGCGGTCTGCCAGCCATCTGCTGACGCGGGCGGATAGTAGCCGGCTATTACATAATCTATCCCCTCTTTATCCGGATCGAACGTGGCGTCGACTTTCCTGATGGCGGGGTTAAGCAATTCTTCCGGGCGCAAGGTGAAGACGCCGTCGCCGGTCAGGGTAATCCCGTCTTTTTCCAGCTCGATCGGGGCAGGTTGGCCGGGTTTAGCGTCTGTTTGGGCGGTGTACTGGCGGTAGGTTTCGGCCATATCGATGGTAGAAGAACCGACCCTGAGCGTTTGCAGGCTCTCCGGTCGGGATGTTACCGCCTGAATTTGCCGGCTGTCGGTATAGAAAACAAAATTCTCCTCTCCGGAAGCATACAAGGGCACTTTGCCGATTAACGACAGCTTGCTTTGCGCTGTGTCTATCCGGTCGGTGACGATGTCACTGCCGGCGCGCACCGCGATCTTATAGACACCCTCAGGCAGTCCGGGCAGGTCAAAAGACGCTTTTTCGTTCCCGCCGGACTGGCCGTTTTCCGGGGCGCCCGCGTCTTCGACCTTTCGGGAATCGATCGGTTCGCCGTTATAATAAAGGATGATCTCGACCGGGTCCGGATCCCGGTTAAGGTTCAGGTCATGAAAGGTGAAATCGAAGCGGAGCGGCTCATCCTTGACATAGGTATAGAACTGGTAATCACCCCGGAGGGCAATGCCGATATCGCGCATGGCGCTCGAACTGGCATAACCGGATAAAAGATAGGGCAAGCGCAAATCATAATTATATACGGCAATACGCCCGCGCCCGGGCGGATTGGCCAGGAAATCGCCGATCGAATCGTAATCAGGCTGGCGCTGCAGCAGCAGCGTCTCCCCTTCCCTGACCGCGTTCCAGTCTCCGGCCAATCGGTCGAGCAAACTGTTATCCAAAGGCTTAAGCGAGTAGCGCCACACGGTCTTATCGACCAAGGCTCCGGTTTCGATGATGGGCTTAGTAGAATCGTTCTTATATTCGATCGTTAATTTGGCTTTATCGAAGCGGCGCGGGGTGTACAAAGCAAAATAGACCGGATCGCCGGTCAGTTTGACAGTGTGGCTGTCGGTTCTTTCCACTCTGTCGTCCGGAGTGAGCGCCCGGATAAAATAGCTGCTCGCGGTAAAATCCTGCTTATAGGTAATTTTCCCGCCGGGAACGACTGTCATATAGACAAGCCAAACAAGCAACAGCCCCAAGGCCGTCCACAATATGATCCTGATTTTAATCTTTATATCCGGCATTAATATGGGCTTTTTATTTTTTTAATCCCCGGATTGGTTACCTGGGTGTAGTGCTGGGTGGTACGGATATTGGCGTGCCCGAGCAGGGCCTGCACATAGCGTACATCCGTTCCCTGTTCCAGCAAATGAGTGGCAAAGCTATGCCGCAGAGAATGGAAGGTCGCGTCTTTTTTTATTTCCGTGTCTTTAAGCGCGCGTTCAAATATGGCTTGCACGGCGCGCGAGGAATATTTCCCGCCTCGGTTGCTCATGAATACCGGATCACCGGCTTGCCGCTCGCAGATGAATTCCCTTAAATCATGCCTGAGCAGTTCGGATATAATCGTTATTCTATCCTTTTTGCCCTTAGCGCCTTTGATGTGGATTATCAATTCTTCCAAATCAAAATCTCTGACGCGCAGGCCTGTTACTTCGCTGATCCGCAGTCCGGCCGCATATGACAATTCGATCATCAGGCGGTGCTGACGGTTTTTTATTTTGCTCATCAGCAATTTAATTTCCCGCGAACTCATTACTACCGGCAGTTTACTCTCTCTTTTTGCGAATTTAACGTCGATTTTATCAGATATATTTAGAATATCCCGGTATAGGAATTTTACCGCATTCAAGGCCAGATTAATAGTCTGCGCGGCCAGATCTCGTTTTCTCATTTCCAGCAAGAAATCTTTAACCGCTTCTTCTTTGCTTTCTTTTTTGTTAATAGTCACGTATTTTAAATATTCCCTGATATATCTCAGGTAGCTGGTTATGGTTTTTCCACTATAGATCATCATCACTAATTCTCTTTCTGTTTTAGCTAAAATAGATTGCATTTTATTAAATATTTGCTAAAATATAATAAGAAACGTGTTGACAATATTATACCAAATATTTCACATAATATACAAAAAAACACCATTATTTTACATATTTTCGCATAATAACCAGTTGTACGAAATTTGAGAACTTATTATTCAAAATATGTGGAAACAACTAAACAAAAAAACGAAAAATCTAGGATACATTACTCTCACTATTACAGTAATTATTCTTTTTCAAGTGGCAAATTTTAGAAATATATATCCAGGGTATTGTGATTTAGTACCCGATAAAAAATGTTTTGGTTTTCTCTCTGTTGGTGTCCAAATTATTATATTGATATTTTTCATAATTGCTTTTGGAATTGCGTTATCAAAAAACATTCAAGCGATAAAAGGCAAAGAGCCAGCAGACATTGACATGGTTAGAATTATTGCGTGGGCGGTACTAATCACATTTTTTATCGGAGTAATATTTGAATTCTTTTTTTGAATAATAAGTTCTCAAACTCCTTCGGCCCCGCTGCGCTCTCGGCCTGCCTCTTTTTATTAATTTAATAATGAGGGCAGACCTCGGGTCGTACAACACGCTGTATCTGGTTCGGGGCTCAGCCCGCCCCTCTCCCAAATTCGCTTCCGCTTCGCTCCAGCGAACTTCAGATACAGCGATATGTTAAATGAAATTGGCTTCACGATTAGCACATTCCATAGAATGTGCTATAGAATACTCTATAGGTGGTTAATCCAAATTAATCGCAAGCCAACTTCACTTAACAGGTGATATGCGACTGCGAAAAGTAATTTTTATTTTTTAATTTTTATGTGGCGAACAATTTCATCTAAAGAGATATTCAATCATCCACGCATTGTATTAGTCGAGGATGAGGTTGAATTACCGAATGGCAAAGTAACCAAATACCTTAGATACAAGGACAGTGGTGCTGGCGTCGTTACCATAGTCTGCAGGCGTGATGACGGCAAGATATTATTACAGAAAGAATATTCCTACCCGATCAACCAAAAACTTTTCCAATTTCCTGGCGGCGGAACACATCCGGGTGAAAAACTGGAAGACGGAGCTAACCGCGAACTAATGGAAGAAGCGAACTTAAGAGCTAACAAACTTGAGTTAATTGGAAAATATCTGAAAAATAATCGTCGTTCCAAGGTAATGTTTCATGTTTACCTTGCTACAGATTTAGTAAGTGACTCGTTGCCCAGCGACGAAACCGAAGAAATCGAAAGTTTTTGGTTTAGTGAAGACGAAATTGACGACATGATAAGAAATGGGGACATTATAAATAACCACGCCTTGTCTGCCTGGATACTTTATAAGATAAAAATTAAAAAATAAAAATCACTTTTCTCCGTCCAAATTCCTGTCCCTCTTTTTAGATAATTTTAATAATGAGTCGGGGCAGGAACTTCGCATATCACAGATGTTATGTGAAATTTAAGTTGTGGCCTTAATTTAATTTAATATATTCAATAACTTCTTTCTTAATGATAAAACAAGTTTCATTGTTAATATTATTTGATAAAGATAAGCGCATTTTATTACAACATCGTTCCGAAGATCAAGAAGGATTACCTGGTTATTGGGCTTTTTTTGGTGGTCATATTGAAAACGGCGAAACACCAGAGCAGGCATTACTGAGAGAGTCTGAGGAGGAATTAGAGTATATGCCGGAAAACCCTCGCCTAGTTATGACTCAGGATTTTATGCACGACAATATACGACATAGAAAATACGTTTATTTAGAGGAATATAATAACAGCAAACTTGTTCAACACGAGGGTCAAGCTATGGGATGGTACCATTTAGGCGAAATACAAAAATTAAAAATGGTAGACCACGACCGAGAAGTTATTGATTATATTAAAAACAAATATTGAGTGCCACAACTTAAACATCATATAACACCACGATAAGCGGCTCCAGAAAATTTTCTTTATTAATATTAAACAGGAATAAAATTTTCTACCGGCCCAAATTTCATTTCAGTTTTCTGATGAACGTTCAATAAACGTTCATCGCTCCACGATTATCTGATATTGATAATAATCGATTCTAAAACGGAAAACTGAAGTGAAACTTAGCTTCATCGGTGAACGTTAGGCGAAATATTTTTAAAGCAACAAATCTTATGAACAAAAAAATAATAACAATTTTGATAATATCCATTGTGGCATTATCAATCATCTCAGCTCTGTCAATCAATCATTGTCGAAAAACATGCAACTGTCCGATTGAATCAATGTGCTCAAAAATATGCGATTCGGCTTTACAATTTTTTGACATAGACAGTTGTCCATATATAACAAATTTTCCTGAAATTCAACCAACAAATAATTAACTGTTGCTTTAAAAATACATCGCCTAACACCGCGATAAGCGGCTCCATCTCGCTTATTATTAATAAATGATAATATTAAATGGCGGGATTCCGACCCAAATTTCAATCCTTTCTTTTAAGTATTAATTTTAATAATGTAGAAAGAATTGAAACATCGCTTCATCGGGAAACGTTATATAAAATTGGCTTCACATATAGTGTACACCATAGCGCCATCTATAGAGTACACTAACGTAATAAATAAAATTAATCGCGAGCCAACTTCACTTAACAATGTATATACGGCTCCGCCGGACGTGAAATAAATATTTTTAGAAAGCTAACTAAAAGGAGGTGCACATGGATGAAATAAAAAAAGATGTTGGCAAAGACGATCCTTACAGAAACCTCAAAGAATGGGGTGAACGAGCGCGCAAAAAAATGAAGCCCGAAGACTGGGAAAATGCTTTAAACGCAGCCGAAAGCATTATCGAGAATATTGCGCGCATCTGTTCTTAGTAACAATTAACATTCCATTCTGGGGGAAATTCGCTTTCCCCCGCTTTCTAAAAATATTTATTTCACTGGCTCTGCCCAAATTTTTATTTTTCTTTTCTCTATAATGATAATAATGAAGAAAAATAAAAACTTCGTGTATACAAAATGTTAATCGTAATTTAATATTTATTTTTTATTACTTTTATGGCAGAAGATAAATTTAGTTACAAAGAAACATTCAAAAGAGTATCGGCAATAATATCCATGTTTTTACTGATTATTTACATTTGGGCTGTATTCAATTTTGGTGGTCTTGGCGGAAGTTCTCCTAATCCTTCTTTTGGTGCTTTTACTAATCCAGTTATCTATATAATAATTATTGCAATTACTCTCATTAGTTCTGTGATTTTAACCATATTTATTAAGTGGGGAAAAGAAATCGTTAATAAAGTAAAAAGTAATAAAAATAAATTTTAAACTCTGCGGATTTACTTTTCCAAATTCGAGTGACTAACACAATTAGCACAACTCCATAACAGCACAACATTAAGTGTACATCTAAAGTAAATCCTTGCCCCGTTGCACTCTCACTTTCAAATTATAAATTTCTATTATAATAAAAATAATTTGAGTCTTCGAGACGCCTAACAGCACGATACACGGTTCGCTCGCGCACTTGCTCTCCCAAATTTTTAAAATGAATATTAACTTTAATAATGTATTTCAAAAACTTCGTATATCGGCAACGTTGTACGAAATAAATTTTTTATCTGTAGAGGTTTTAATGGTTAGTGTTTTGAACACGACGAAAATTTGATTTTTTATTTATTTAATGAGGGGAAATAAGGCGGGTTTTCTTCGCTCCGCTGCGAAAACGATTTATTAACATATCTAAAAATATGACAAAAAAACTACTTTTATCAACAGTGACTTCTATTGTATTATTTGGATTAATTGGCATTACAAATGCGCAAAGTGAAAAACTCCATATCTCAGAAGATAATGTAGTCTATGACTGCCCTGATGGCCAAGTAACCGCGCCTGAAAATCTAAATATCGATATGGAAAGTACGTCTATAATTGACGATAGATTTTTTAAAGACAAAAACAAAGTTTATACGGTCTCCGAAAATTGGAAGGCCAGAATCTGTACATTCTATATACTTGATAATATTGACCCAGAATCATTCGTGATATTTAATGACTATTACCAAAAAGATAATAACAATATATATTATAGCGATAACTACTGGGGATTCGGCACACCGCAAATAATTGAAGGCGCGGATATAAATACTTTTACCGTTCTTAATGACTGGTACGCCAAAGATAAGAACTATGCTTATTATACACGCCTTACTGACCATGAAAAAATCACTATGGCTGATGTTGGAACCTTCGAAGTTTTGAGTGAAGATGGCAGTTACGCCATGGATAAAAACAATATGTACTTGTACGGCAAAGTTCTAAACGAAGCAGCTGACAAAATCACCGACAAATCACTTTACCAAAATCTTAAAGGGAAAGTTTTACTCAAAGTAGAAGCTAATGGCGAAGCTTACTATGTACATCCGACTAAACAGGAAATGCACTATCTGTCCCGTCCGTTGGTAGCTTTCTATGTTATGCGGGAACAAGGAATAGGCATTACCGACGGTGATTTAGAAAAAATAGAAATTGCCATAGACAATATATCGGGAACTGATTCTGATGGAGACAAACTTTCGGATATGCTTGAAGATTCGTTGGGTACGAATAAATACAAAATGGACAGCGATGGAGATGGTTTTAACGACAAAGAAGAGGTTGTGAACGGATATAATCCGGCAAACAGCAAAAAATTGAATCTTGATAGCGGTTTTGCACGAGCTCAGGCAGGTAAAATTTTCTTGCAGGTCGAAAAAAATGGCGAAGCCTGGTATGTAAATCCCATAAATTATAAAAGATATTTTTTGGGAAGGCCGATTGACGCATTTAACCTAATGAGGGACTTGGGACTTGGCATAAGTGATGCAAATTTTGAGAAAATGATTAATAATGATACAAATTGGAAAATTTTTAAATCTACTGAAAAACAGATATATTATGAAACAGATGACTGGTCATCATACAGCCCTCAAGATAGCGCCAATAAAGTTCAAATTGCTTTTGAGTACCCTGGAAGTTGGAGTTTTACTGGTACCAGTGTATTTGATGATGAGACAGGAAGTAAAATAGCCGAATTATTGCCTGGCGCAATATTATTAAGCAATAATCAAAACTGTTTCGATTCTCCGCATGATGACAACTTTGGAATGAGCAAACTGATCTCAAAAGAAAATTTTACTATCGAGAACAATAGTGGCGTAAAAAAAATCACTAAAACTAATACTAATAACGGAACTTGGTATCCAAATTTATATTGCATTCAAAAAGAAAATAAGGCTTTTGTTATAGCGCTATATGAAACAAACTTAAACTCCGAAAGACAGCATACTTTCGAAAAAATAATCTCAAGCTTTAAATTCTTAAATTAAAACTACGTCATCGATATTACTTTATTTATAAGTTAAACTATTATTATGAAAAATTTTAGCATTAAGTACTTATCGATTACAGCTGTTATAATATTTGTTTTATCGTTATTATATTTTTTGCCAACTTTTGTAATTTCCAAAGAAAAGCAATTCTGTTTAATTAATAAACATTGTGCAAAAATTGATTGTACTATACAGAATAAAAAACTAAACAATAAAGATTTAGTTGAATACAACCCAATGTGCATCAACTACGAATGCAAATGTGAATGGATTGGTAATTTACAACATTTTTGACGATGAATACGTAATTTCGCACTTCGGGAATTCACCCCTTTAACTCCGATCTTCCCGAACCCAAAACAAAAAATCAATTTTTCTTGTCGAGTAGACATAGTACAGATATTTAATCACGAAATAAAAAATTTACTCTGCGGATTTGCTTTTCAAAGTCATCCAGGAAATCTATATTTCTTTACACGTTCATCTAAAGCAAATCCTTGCCGCGCTGGCGCTCTCGCTCCACTTCGTTCCGCTTGGGTCGTACAACACCGAATAAACGGAAAAATCCTCGGCCCGGATTTTCCCCAAATTTCGAATTTTTTCTTTAATAGGCTTCCAGCCAATTTTATCAAAGAAAAAATCCGAAACTTCGTTTATTCGGATATGTTATGTGAAATTGTGCTAATTATTAATAAATATATCTTATGAACAACACTATTAAAACTATTTTGTCATTCTCTCTTTTGGCTATGCTTATCCCATTTTCGAGTAGTAAAGCTGCTGAGCCATATGACTTGGTCAAGGTAGAGGGTAATTCATCAGTTTATTTAATCCAGGAAGATGGAAAGCGCTATGTCTTTCCCAATGAAGATATTTATTTTTCCTGGTATTCAGATTACTCTAAAGTTAAAACGATCTCTAATTTAGAATTAGCCAGTTATCCAATTGGCGCTAACCTCACAATCAGGCCAGGCACAAAACTGATTAAAATTACCACCGACCCAAAAGTATATGTTGTTGAATCAAACTGTTATCTAAGGCATATTCCAGATGAGGACACTGCTATTGCTCTTTACGGTCCAAATTGGGCTAAGCGAGTTATTGACATACCGGATACTTTTTTCATGAACTATAATATCGGCAGCGCAGAGATCGATTCCAATTTTTACCCAAAAAGCAGCTTGATTCAAAAAATGGGTTCAGAGGATATATATTACATAAACCCAGATGGCAGGGCAAGAAAATTCAGTTCCCGTATGGTTTTCCAGGATAACGGTTTTAATCTTGAAGATATAATTACTGTACCCAGTGATTACATATTGCCTTTATCAGCAGACGATATTAACGGCGCCGAAAAGGCCATGCAATACCCGGGTGCATCCTGTTACTACGAAAGAACAACAGATAGCTCGGAAAATGATAATTGGATAACTTACTCTAATTCTGATTTCAATTTTATGATTGATTATCCAGAAAAATTAAATGATAAAGTAATGAATTTCAGGGATATCCAGAAAATTGATTACAAGGCAGTTCATTATGCTATGTATATTGAGCAAATGAGTATTACGATATATCCAATAAGCACTTATGAGTTTCTAGATATTAAACAGTCTGAATGCTTTGATTCGAACGATGAAGAGTCATGTACTTCAAGGAATAAAGTTTCATGTGGTAGTGGAGAATGCACAGAAATAATTAATGAATTTGCTAATATGCAAGAATTTGAACCCACTTTATACTCCAAAAAAATAAACCGCTGCTATGCCGATCCATACAAAATGGAAACTACATGCCCAGAGCCTCTTAACTTTGAAGATAAAGTATTAATAGTTAAAAACGGAGATTACTATTATAAGATAAAACAGCCGATATTTACTTCTACCTCAATGTCTGATGGTGAAATTAAGGCATACGAAAGAATGATAAATAGTTTTAAATTTATAAATAATTAGCACAACTCAAAAAAAAGGGGGGGGTCTGCGCTTTCGCCCCGCTCTTTGAATAATTAATTATAATAATGAAGGCGGGACGAACCCTCGCCTAACAAGTGATAACCGGAAAATGCCTCGGCTTCCTCCCGAGGCGGACAAGCGGCATTTTCCCAAATTCTTTTTCACTACGCTCAGAAAACTTCGGTTATCACAAATGTTAGGCGAAATTTCATTTTAAAGAAATATTTTTATGTCATTTAATAAACAAATACCGAAAAAATATACTCGGGCTGCTGGAATAATAATCATTGTAGTTATTTTTGTTTATATTGCTTATGGATATGAAGAAAAATGCTGTTCAGGTTCTATTTGGTCCGGTACTTACTGTTCTGAATGCAATTTTTTTAGTTACTTTAAACAGACTGTTTTGTCACCGATTTACTTATTATTGCTGCCTATATTAATATTATTATTTAAATAACTAAAAAATATGGACCAACAAAATTTACAACAACCAGATGAAAATCAACCAGAAAAAATTCCGTCAATTCCTTTGGGGGAACCAGAAGAGCAAAAACCATCAAAAAAATATCTATTCTTAATAATCATTGCATCATCAGTAATAGCCGCTTTAGTCTACGGTGGTTATTTATACCTTAAACCACAAAACGTAGAAGAATCTACAACACTGGAAAAAAATCAAGAAACAACTAATATTAAACTTTCAGATAGCAAACAAACTAATACTTCAACAATCGAAAATCCTGTTGATCGCAATCTTAAACGTAAAGATGCTATTTTTCAATTAGTTAATGCTTTAAAACAATATTATGCGAGTAATAATAAATACCCGGAGATGCGCTCAAGCAGTATTGCTAAAACAGGAATTTTCTCTGATAATCCAGAAGTAAACCCTCTAGTTCCTGAATATTTAAAAAACATTATAATCGATCCAACAAACAAAAATAACTACAATTATTATTATGAGGAAGAGTTGGGAAAATATCTTCTTTTTACCAAGTTAGAACCAAGTGACGATCAACAAGATTCAGAACAATATTTTTGCGTTGACAGCTATACTGTCGATAACAGCCCCACTACCATAAATTTTAATCCTCTAACAACCGGCAGGTGCACAAAAAATATTACTGAAGAAAAACAATTAGAATTAACCTCGCCACTTTTGATTAGTGAACTGAGACAAATTATGACAGCTCTTGAATTATATCAAAGTATGAATGGCTATTTCCCTACCAAACTTATTGATTTATACCCTGGCATTTTTACAAACAAAGATTTATTACAAAAAGAAGATGTTTTCTATGCTTATTATCCAGCAGCTAATCCGTTAAATTATCACTTAGGAATTGCAATATCAAACACTGCTCAAGAACTTAATGAAGATAAAGACTTTAATTCTAAAAGCAATGGTTACATTAACGGATTTGATGGCAAAGACCCTATTTACGATTTAACAAATTAAAATATACTTCTTAAAGATGAAACTCAAGGGGACGCTGCGCTTTCATTTTGGCTTTTGTTTTATTAAAAATAATGAGACCAAAATGAACCCTCGCCTAACAAGTGATAACCGGAAAATGCCTCGGCTTCCTCCTGAGGCGGACAGGCGGCATTTTCCCAAATTCGTTTTCCCTTCGGTCAAACGAACTTCGGTTATCACAAATGTTAGCTGAAATATCATAGCCTTACATTTATGATAAAACAAGCCACAACTAAAGACATCCCTATTTTGAATGCTTTAAATCAAGAAGTTCAAGATTTGCATTCCAAAATATTTCCCAAAAAATTCAAACCTTCATCCATCGCTGATATGAGCGAGATTTTTAAAAAAATCTTAGAAGATAAAAATTCAACTATTTTTATTGCCTACTCTGAGGATGATAAACCAACGGGATATGTTTTGTTTGAAGATAAAAAGTACATGGAGTCAGGTTTTACTTTTGCCTACAGATCGTTATATATCCACCACATCTCACTCAACAAAGAATTTCAAGGAAAAGGTCTTGGAAAAAAATTGATGCAGGCAGCTATTGATAGAGCAAAAGAGTTGAATATCGATTGTGTTGAGTTAGATGTTTGGTCTCAAAACATAAAAGCAAAAGAATTTTTTAAAAATCTCGGATTTAAAGCATTCAATGAAAAAATGTCGCTTGATATTTAAATCGGCTATGGCACATCCGATAACACCGCGATAAGCGGCTTCATCCCGAGGCCTCGGGATTCCGACCTAAATTTCAATCCTTTCTTTTCTTTATTAATGATATAACGTAGAAAGAATTGAAACTTGCTTCATTGGGAAATGTTATACGCAATAATAAAAGGCCTTATAAATTTAATTAATAATTTTGGCAATTTATTTGCCATTAAATGTTTTATGAAAAAAACATCTTACTTTGTTGGGTTGGCCGTAACAATATTTATTTTTACAGGCTGCGCTAAAAACAATCAATCATTTACACAACTAGATTCTTCCCAAAAATCTGATCCTTTTTCTATCGAAATCGAACAACAAACAAAATCATTAAAAAGAATTCAAGACCAAAATGTAAAAGTTTTATCTTCTGCGCAAAAATCAAACTCCGAATCAGCACAAAGCATTAAAGATAATCAAAACAAAGCTGGTGCACAAAAAGTGTCAAACGATATTAAAGACTTACGAACAGAACTGGCGTTTTATTTCAACAACCGAGGAACTTATCCTGACAATCTAAAGCAATTATTTGCCACATTACAAGGAAAGAAAAGCATTCCGTTAGTTGACCCTATGGGCTCGCAATATAATTATCAGAAAATTGGAGAGGATTACGAACTCTGTTTTAATATTATTATAAAATACGACGATTACTACGAGGGTGGGAACTGCATAAACAACAGAGGGCAAATTAGAAAAGACTAACACATTAAAAACCTCCATATGAACACGCCAGATCAACTTCAGTTTACATACATACCTAGTGAAAATGATATAAAGAATACTAAACTGGAGAAAACATATTTCTATTTATTAACACTTTTTGTTTTGGCTCTTCCCTTTTACTTCGGAGGAACACGTGCTGGGGACAAAGGACTTTTGGAGTACACTGATTCTTCGATATTCTTTCCTGCTCTCGCGCTATCATTATTTATCTTTCTGATAATGCACCTGGCCGCTGTTAAATACTTTGTTATTGAGGAGGAAAAATATATTTTTACTGACCAATATTTAATAATCGAAAAAAAGAATAGCAAAGTAAAAAAATACTTATGGGAAGAATTTTCGTCTTTTAGCGACAACCTGAAAACATATACCAAAGAAAACAACATCGGAACCTCAAAAACAGCTAATGCTCTATATCTAAGGCTTAAAAAGGGCTCAAAGCTTGAGTATGTAGCTTATATTAGATTTACAAAAATCAATATTAACAATCAGGACAAGAAACTAGTATACGATTTTCTAAAAAATAAAATTCCAGAGATAAAATACGATGAAAACGCCATTAAAGCAAGGATTAAAAAAGTTAATACCATATTTTTAATTGGTGCTCTGTGTGCGGCGTTAATATTTATTGTTTTATCATTTGACAAATTAATTAATATTATCAAAATGCTAGTAGCGGCATTCGGTAATTAAGCAATCGCCAAAATTACATATTAAAAAGGCTTGTCATTACTTCTCCGCTATCGCTCAGACCACGCTGCGCTTGAGCTTCGACTGCGTTACGGCACAAGGCGCCTAACAAGTGATAACCGGAAAATGCCTCGGCTTCCTCCTGAGGCGGACAGGCGGCATTTTCCCAAATTCGTTTTCCCTTCGGTCAAACGAACTTCGGTTATCACAAATGTTAGGCGAAATAAATTTTTAAATTTTATATTTTAATTTAAATTTTTAAAATTATGAAACATATTCATTTAGAGGATTCATGGATAATAAAAGCTCCCATCGATAAGGTTTTCAACATCGTCACCGATTTTGAAAATATGCCAAAATATTTTCCCAAAGTTGCCGAATCAGTCACTATTACAAAACGAGAAGGCAACAACCTGGAAATCGAAGCTCAAGTGAAATCTTTTGGCACCACTTTTCCTGTGCAAATGAAAACTACAATTCTCCCACATAGAGGTTTTATTTCCGACAATCAGAGTTCTAAATTCGGTACATCAGGACATGAAGAGTTATTCTTGGAAGATTCGAATGGTAACACAAAGATCAATTATGTCTACGAGGTGGACATCCATAAAAAGTGGTTGCGGATTATTGCCAAGCCGCTTATCGGATGGTTCGCTATGAAAGCGTGGGAAAAAGCTGTCGTAAATAACTTGAAAAAGATTTTAGAAAAATAGAGCGAAAATATAAAATTTAAAAAATTTACATCCAAAAACAAGGCATATCCAGTCCAGAAATTTTTCTTTCACTACGTTTCAGAAAAACTTCAAATACAGCTAAATATTAAATGAAATAAATAAAAATATGAAAAAAACATTAATAATAGTAATAACCATTATTTTGGGGGGATGTTTTGTCTATTTTTTGAATCCAATTATTTTTTCTTTTTTTAAGGCCAAATCTGTTTACCCGACTTTATTGATAAAAACTTGTCCAAAAGGATATTCTTACCAATTCGACATATCAACGGGAAAAGATAATAAAAAGATCTGTACAATAAATTTAAATCAATGCAAACCTCAAGAAATTTGGTTAACAAAGAAAGGTGATTGTACCCCGGATATGGTTGGTTGTCTCTTTAATCAGCCCTGTATCTGTGATAATTGGCAAAAGAACAATAATAATTGGATTTGTGATAATTAATCTTTTTTATTGACTTCATTTAACAACAAGATAAGCGGTTTTAAGATTTTTACTTTATTGAATATAATAAGGAGTAAAATCCTTTTCCCAAATTTTGCGGATAAATATAAAATATAATAATGTATCCGCAAAACTTCGCTTCATCGGTAAACATTAGCTAAAATATTCCTTTTCTTTTCCGGGCTATCGTCCAATCATGTTAAATAATTTTCAAATTTCTTTTTCTTTAACTATTGAAGGAAAAACGGATATAATGAATATTATATGAACAACAGAACAACTACTTTTCTGACGATACTTATCGGCGCAATATGCGGTTATTTCATCATCCGCTTGTTTTTCTTTATCGATTTAAGTTCGAGAAACGTGCAAAGTGATGTGTTGCAAGGCATCCTCATCGGTTTCGGGCTGGCGTTCGTCACAGCCCAAATTTATGCGAGGATCAAGGCCGTGAAGGTCAACGGCTGGATCACCATGTTCGGATTAGGCGTACCCGGCAACGGCATGTTCCTGCGGACCGCGCACGCCCAGATATTTCCCGGTCCCGTGAACGTGCCGGAAGAAGCGATGTATTGGACGACGTCCGGAGACGGTGCCGGTCAAGTGCTCTCAGGAGGGCATAAATACATCATGCATTTTCCGCCGGACGGGCTTCCGCCCAACAATGCGTTTTGGTCGCTCACCATGGGGGACGCGAAAAATCGCTTTGTGGCGAATCCGATCAATCGCTACAGCATCAGCGACCGCACCGCTCTCGTGCCGAACGCCGACGGCTCCGTCGACATTTACATTCAGAACGCTGTCCCGGCCGGTCATGAATCCAACTGGCTGCCGGCACCGACGGGCAATTTCATATTATGGATGCGCGTGTATATGCCAGGCGCAACCATTCTTAACGGCGAGTATAAGATGCCGCCGATCGTCAAAACTATATGACATCAAATATTCAACACCTAATTATATTCAGCCTTGCATGTGTCGCGGCATGGCTTCTTTTCACCTATTTTTGGCCGCGTATGTTATTTATCGTATACAAAAGAGCGATTCTCGTTAAAGGAGGCGGCGACGGCCCCATCCCGATTAATACGCTCTATACGGAGCCTCAAACGATTTTTGCAGATCCCATCCATCCGCCCGCTTCGGCTTCAAAATTGTGGACTACCGGCGTGAACCGCGACACGCTTCCCACGATCGGCTGGTTAGACCTTTCCAAGGGTGCGCAAATTTTGCATGTGCCGGATATGGCCGGCCGCTACTACAGCGTGCAGTTTACCGATCCGTCAAAAAACATTAATTTTGCCTACGTCGGCAAACGAACCACCGGCACCAAAGCCGGCGACTATCTCATCACGGGGCCCGGACTGGAAAGGAACCGTGCCGCAAGGCATGAAGCAGATTTCTTCGCCGAATAACTCAGTGCTCGTCCTCGGCCGCGTATTTGTCGAGAACGACAGCGATATTCCGACTGCGTATAATCTTGCGAAACAGATACGGCTTACGCCCTGTGTCCCCGGCAGCCCGACTGGCAACCAATAATTCAAAAATTAAGGTGTTTTAGGCTTCGCACATTCGCCCCTTCCCACTGTCCTTCCCTTAAAACGAAAAAATAAAATATTTTTTTAAAGCTGACTATGCTCATAGGCTTGAACACCAGATAAAAAATTCACTCTGCGTCCTTATTTTTCTTTATTGATTTAATAATGATATCAGAACTGCCGTGTTGCGCCCCCCCCCCCCGCATTTCAATAATTATTTTAGTATGGATAATTTTACAAAAGATGAATTAGAAGAAGCTCTCCGGGCCATAGCTTCAACTATCAGCAAATGCGAGAAAGTAAAGCCTAAATTAGCGCCAGGCACTTCCCAGCACACCTTGCTCATACGCCGGATTAAGGCATTCTATATTGCGTCAGAGTTGATAAAAAGAGAATTAAAGCATACCAAATAGCATTGTTTTTGCAAAAGTAAATATAAAGGCAAAATTTTATTTTTGCAAATACTAAGAATGATGCAATTTGGGGAAATTAAAATTTAATATAGATTATAATCTATATTACTTTCAAGCGCCTATCAAAAAATCATTGCCCGCTGCGCTCTCGCCTTTAAATTATCATAAATAATAATTACAAATTCTATGGCTAAATATAAATGCACGATCTGCGATTATATCTACGATGAGGCCGCCGGCGACCCGGAACACGGCGCCGCACCCGGTACGAAATTCGGGGATTTGCCGGCAGATTGGGTCTGCCCGCTCTGCGGCGTCGGCAAGGATAAATTCGTGGAAGTTAAATAATAAAATTATGCTACCAATCGCTCCCCTGATGATCGAACATCGTTTGATCGAAAAAATGGTCAAGCTGCTCGGGCTTGAGCTTGACCGCCTTAATGCCGGCGGCCGGATCGACCGCGCTTTTAACGAAGCGGCGGTCGACTTTTTCCGGGTTTACGCCGACCAGACCCATCACGGCAAAGAAGAAAGCATCCTCTTCCGGGAACTTAAGAAAAAAAGCCTGTCCGCCGGACACCTATCCGCAATGGACAAGCTTATCGGCGAGCATGCCGAGGCGCGCCGCCAGGTTGGCGCCCTGCTGGCGGCAGAGAGCGCGGAGGAAGCGGCCGCCAGCCTTACGAATTTGATCAGGCTCTACCCGCCCCATATCGCCGCCGAAGACAAGGCTTTCTTTATCCCGGTGATGGAGTATTTCAGCGACTCCGAAAAAGACCAGATGCTCGAAGAGGGCCGGGCATTCGACCGGACAATGATCCACAAGAAATACGAAGCGGCCGTTGACGAGTTGGCGAAACGCCGCTCTGCCTAAACCTTTATAACCATGGAATACAAAAAATATGACAGAAGCTAAACGCGGCTGGGACTTGCTTTCCGATGACAAAAGAAAAGAAGCGATCGAATCGATCATCGATTTTTTTAAAACCGAGAGGGATGAAGAGATCGGAATAATCGCGGCCGAGGATGTCCTGGATATGCTCATGCAAAATATCGGCAGGCAAATCTATAACAAAGGGATCGAAGACGCCAAAAAGGTATTGCACAGCCGCTTTGAAGATATGACAACCGACCTAGAATCGCTGGCCAGAAAATAAATAATCTATGATCAAAAAATTGCTTGCTATCTCCGCTATCACTTTGCTGCTCTCCGGCTGTGCTTATCCGACGGCCCGGCCCGGTAACGATCCGGCGCACCCTCCCCTGCTTCAGATCGTCGAAAGGAACCCTGTGGGTACTGTCAGCGGGTTTGTCGATGAAAATAATATCGTAACCGGCCCCCTGAACGAAATAAGCATTATTTTCAACCGCGACATCGACCGCTCGACCTTAACAGCCGATAATTTCTACGCCCTGCAGGGTATTGGCGAGACGGTTCCCGCTTCAATCGAATATGACCCCCTGAGCAGAAAAGCGTCCTTAAAATTCACCAACCCGCTAACGGCAACGGATGAAAACATTATGAGAATAACGGTGGTGGTAAAAAACATTAAAAATTTAGACGGAAATCTTCTGGCTGACTTTTCTTATAATATCGACTTAAGTAAATAAAAAATCGAACTTGAAATTAAATTATATAATATGATCAGCGTACTTCTCGTCGGCGGCGGCATAATTCTTTTGGCGTATTCCGCCTTGCTGTGCCACCGTCTTAATTCCCGGATCGATAATAATATCGCGGGAAAACTATGCTTCTTGATCCTGGTTCTCGTCTATTTCTTCATTGCCGGCTACCTGGTATACCTCGTCAGGCTGATAATGACATTCGGATCGCATGGCATGAGCGAAATTCTGGTCAGCACCATCTTTTTCTTCGGAGCGACCTTTGTCGTAGCCGTATTGAAGGCGAACCACAAATTGATCTATGACCTGGCCCAAAACACCGAACGGCTGTCCGGATTGAACAGGGAACTCGAAACCAAGAATAAGGAATTACGAAATAAGACGGAAGCCCTGAAAGTATCCGAAAAAAAATACCGGGATAAATCCAAAGAATTGGAAGAAACAATGGAGGACTTCTATACCTTGCGCCTGAGCATGGAAGAACAGATCAAGGAGGGAGTGGTGGAAGAAGAAAACCGGAAAATCAAAGAACGGCTGGATGAATTGAAAGTCGGCAATAATGACGTTTAATGAAATAATATTAACGATATGAAACTTAATTGGTTCAAAAAGGCCGGCTGGATTTACCTGCCGGCAAACTGGCCGGGCTGGCTCGTTTTTGCGGTTTTTGCCGTATTTTGCATCCACATTTTCATTTTTGTTGACAGCCGCTCCCACTCGGTCAGCGATACGCTTTACGGCGTTTTCCCTTATATAATTCCCGCATTTTTATTGTATATCTGGGTTGCCTCAGAAACCGGAAAAAAATGATTGCGGCTTGACTCGGCCGTATTATGCTGTAAGATAACTTCACAGGACTCCGGGCAGACGCGTGCCGAAAAACACCAGGGGGCCCCGATGGTCTCAAACCCGCGAACAATCGCACGGGTATGTCCACCCACACCAGTGCCGGAGTTACCTGGAGTCCTGTTTTTTTTCATCGATTATATATACGAAAAAAAAGCCCATGACCGGGCTATTTTTTATTATTTATTTGTTTTAAACTCTGCTAATTTCAGGTTTTGGCTTTGGGCTTGATGCCGATCTTCTCGCCGACGACCGCCATCAGACGCCCGAACGGCCAGGCGGCTTTGAGGGCCAGGTACTGCCAATACGGGTGCCATTTCCTGAAATACTTGAGCATCGAGTCGCGGGCGTAGCGCTGGGCGAGGCCGCGCGGCAGCTGCCTGAAACTGGCTCCGACCAGATCGATGCACTCGGCAGCCGGCGTATACCAGACTTCCCCGCCGGCGCGCGCGATCTGCCGGCAATAATCGACCTCCTCGAACCACAGGAAATAGCGCTCGTCGAACTGCGGCAGAGTGCTATCGAGGAACAATTTCAGGTTCTTCACCCGCTCGCGCGCGATCAGGAAAAACCCGCCCCGCACCGAATCAACCCGGGCGGCCCGGGCATAGTCGAAGTCTTCACGGATATAATTTTTAAGCAGACCCTTGAGTAAATGCGGCAGCTTCAGAACGATCGCCAATTGGTCAGCCAGTCGCGGCCAGGCCCGGACATGCCTGATCGTCTCTCCGGTTTCCGCTACCAGGCGGCAGCCGGCTACGCTGGCCTGCGGGTTGTGCCGCAGCCAGTAGACGATATTCTGCACCGTGTCCGGACGGACGCGTATATCGGGATTGAGCAGGAGGATGAATTTCGAATCGACATTGCGGATCACCTGGTTGTTGGCCTTGCCGAAGCCGTAATTGGCGTTGTTCCTGACAAGATTTGCCTGAGGAACTCGCGCGCCACCATTTCGGCCGAACCGTCTTCTGAATTGTTGTCGACGACAAAAACTTCGAACGAATATTCGGTCTGGCTTTTGTAAAGCGCGGTTAAATTGTCGCGCAGCTTATCTTTGACATTCCAGCTGACGATGATTATCGATAGATCCATATTATAAATAGATAGCAAAATGGTTTAAAGGTTATGGTTAATGGCTGCCGGTTTAGTCTATGGGCTTAAGTTGAAAGGCCCAAAGACTAACGACCAATAACCAAACCGGCAGCCTTAAACTATTAACTTAAGACCTAACTATAAATTACTATTTACCGGTTGTTTATATATTTTATCCTTAATATTCCAAAGTTTAACATACTGCCCCAACAGATACTGTTCAAACAAAAAAGCATAAACGAACATCCGGATAGCGAACCACAAAACATCGAGCCTTTCATTTAGGTTCAAAATCCGCCAATATTTAAGGAAAATTATGTGCTTATGGAGAAATCCCCAGGCCCGTACCTCCGGCCCTTGGTCCGGCGGTTAAAGGCCACCGCCAGGTTGCCCGTGCCGGCGCCTTTGGCGGTGCGATCATGATAAATACGGGCATCCGGAACCAGCTTTGAACCGAAACCGGCCAGCTTCAGGCGGTAGGCCAGTCGCAGTCTTCCTCGTACATGAACATAAGCTCATCAAAATATTCCTTTTTCACCCCCTCCCCCGGTTAGAAGAGGGTTGGGGCGAGATTGCCGCCTTTTCAAGCGCGTTTAATACATGGCTGCCGCGCCGGTCGGGCCGAGAATGGCTGTCCGGTCGAACTGCCCCTCGTCCCGCTCGCCCCGCCCGATCTCGGCAAAGCGCAGGGCGGATATCTCCCTGATCCCGCAGCTGTCCAAAATGCGGGTCTTTTCGTTTTTAGCGAAATCCCAATGGTAGATCTTCGGCGCCACTGAACCCAGTTTGTCATCCCTATCAAGGGCAGCCGCCAGTTTTTCGACCGCCGCCGGCTCAAGGATCATATCCGGGTTGAGAAGCATCACGTAGGACGCTCCGCCGGCGATCGCCTTCCGGATTATGATATTGTTGGCTTTGGCAAAACCGAGGTTGCCTCCGGCCCAATTCAGATCCATCCGGGGGTAATGCTCCTTTATGTACCGGGAATCGGCATTGTCTTCCTTCTCGCCGTCATCCATCACGATCTCGCTGAATCCCCGATAGGTCTGGGCAAAGGACCGAGGGCAAAAAATACGGCAAATATTTTTGCCGCCTTATACGTAATGAAACCGATGACTATTTTTGACATATTATTTTTTATTTTGGGAAATTTTTCTGCGCTTTAATGCCAAGTTCAATGCACTGCTCCGGTTCATCATCGCACCAGCGAATAGTGGAAAAAATGACATTACCGAGTTCTTTCTTTAATTCATTGATGTCGTGCATTTCCGCATCTTTTGGGCAATCCTTTTTCGTAACGGCAAATATCGCCATAAATTACCCCCAAAGCCACTATTATCTCCGGCAGTGTCATTTTATAATTTTTACCCCAGATTTCCCGGGCTTTTTCTTTTAACTCTTGGATTTCCAATAGCAGTTCAAGCTTAAACGTTTTTTAGCAAGCGCCTTCAGCTCGGCGTTGAACTCCCGGATTGCTTCTTCGATCCGCGGGTCGAAATTCTGTACAATTCTTTTTCCTTGACGAACACCCCGGCCGCGAGCAGCGAATCGAAGGTGCCGGCGTCAAGCCAGGCGCCGTTCAGGGTCCGGACATCCAACTCCCCTTTGGCCAGATACCAATTGTTGATATCGGTGATCTCTATCTCGCCCCGGCCGCTCGGTTTGAGGCTCCTGGCCGCTTCGGCGACACGGCTGTCATAGGTATAAAGCCCCGGTACGGCCGAGTTGCTTTTCGGTTTGGCCGGTTTCTCCTCGATCGAGAGTACTTTCATATCTTTATCTAATTCCACCACGCCCAGGCGCTCGGGATCGGGCGTACTTCCACCGCATATATCCGTCCGCCCGCTTCGAAGCTCTGGATATGATCGCTCATATCGTCCTCAAAAAATGTTATCGCCAAGGATCAATGTGACATTATCCCGGTCAATGAAGTTTTCCCCCAGAAGAAGGCCTTGGCCAGGCCGCGCGGCACCTTTTGGACTTTGAATTCCAGCCTGACGCTCGATTCTCGAATACGGATCCGAGAAGATTCAGATACTGCCCCGATTGGTCAAGGGCGACAATGATCATAATTTCCTTGATCCCGGCTTTGACCAGTACATTAAGCGGATAAAAAACCATTTGCCGGTCATAGATCGGCAGGAGCTGTTTCGATGTGGTGGCGGTCAGCGGGAAACAGGCGCGTCGCCGTGCCGCCGGAAAGTATAATGCCCTTCATAAAGTGTATTTAACGCATAACACATAACCCATAACTCGAAGTTCTATCCACGAGTTATTGGTTATGGGTTATGCGTTATTTGATTTTTAAACTAAAATATTCTCGTAGGGCTTCCCGGTAATCACGCAAGGGGGGCAGCTTCGTATTGAGCAAAACCGAGTAATTCGGCCGCTTGGCCGGGCGCGGAGTAGCATGATTCTGACGATACCGCGTTCACTTTTATATTCGTCCCGGTCATCTTGAACAACGCCATCGCCGCCTCATACCAGGTAGCCGGTCCGGGGTTCACGATATGATAGATCCCCCAGGCTTGCCCGCCTTCGATTATATTTTGTGGTCGCCCCGGCCAAATCCGGCGTATAGGTAAAACAGCTTGTTTCTTCATTCACAACATTCAGCTCTTGCTTCTTTTCCGATAAATCCAGCATCAGGTCAAAAAAGCTTGGTTTGGCGCCTTTGCTTTTGCCCTTCCGGCTGAAAAGCTTCGAAGTGCGGATCAAATAGTATTTGAGTCCCTGGGCGCCCTGTGAGGACATTGCCTGTTCGGACATCAGCTTGGTTTCACCGTATTTATTGAGCGGCGCCGGAGCATCCGATTCGCGGTAGCCATCCCGGCGATCGCCGGCAAAAACATAGTCAGAGCTGTACTGGACGAATATCGCGCCCAGATCGCGGGTAATGCGGGCAAGCTGTTCGACTAAGCCGGCCGTTCAATATCTCGGCCTGTTTGAAGCCGTCGGCTTCCTCGCAATTGTCGACCGCATTATAGGCGACG